>CAVTXZ010000012.1:0-648742 GCA_963738755.1 uncultured beta proteobacterium | reverse complement strand
ACCGAACTGCTGGGCGAACGCCGGCGCCGTCCCTACTTAAGGCCAAGACGTTTGGCCAGCCGGTTCAGATTAGCGCGATCCAGACCGAGTTCGCGCGCAACTGCGGCCCAATTGCGGTTGTGCCGATCTAACGCCTCGAGCAATATGTTTCGCTCGAAGGCAGTGACGGCACGGCGAAAATCCCGTTCCGCAATCTCCGAGCCCGCCACGAGGTTCGCGCCGACGGGCTCAACCGATGTATCCGCCAGCGCAAAATCTGCTGCCGACAGCGTCAGGATGCGGCCGCCCCTCGCGATTGGCGGCGCGTGCCTTAAGCGCACTGCGTCCGATCAGATGCTCCAGCTCGCGCACATTGCCGGGCCACGCGGTAGCGCAGCAGCGCCGTTTGCGCGTCGGCGGAAAGACGCAGGCTCAACAAGCCCAGCCGCGCGCGGTTCTCCTCAAGGAAAAAGCCGGCCAGCAACAGCACGTCCGGCCCGCGCTCGCGCAACGGCGGCACACGCAGCGGATAAACGCTCAGCCGATGATAGAAGTCCGCGCGGAAGCGGCCCGCTCGCACTTCCTCGGCGAGATCGCGATTCGTCGCCGCGATCAACCGGACGTCCACCTGGTGCTCGCTATCCGAGCCGATCCGCTGCAACTGACCGTTCTGCAGCACGCGCAGCAATTTCGCCTGCACGGCGAGCGGCAACTCGCCAACCTCATCGAGAAAAAGCGTGCCGCCATCAGCCAGTTCGAACTTGCCGCGCCGGTCTGACGAGCGCCGGAAAACGCCCCGCGCACATGACCGAACAATTCGCTTTCCACCAGCGTGTCCGGCAACGCGGCGCAGTTCAGGCTGATCAGCGGCTTGTTCGCCCGCGCCGACAGCGCGTGAATCGCGTTCGCCACGAGTTCCTTACCGACGCCCGTCTCGCCGGTAATGAGCACCGTCAGATCGCTGCCGGCGACCATCTTGAGCTCGTCGATGAGATTCTGATGAGGCTCACTACTGCCGATCATTTCGCGTCGGCTCTGTCCGCTCGCCTGCCGATAGGCCTCGGCTCGGCGCCGCTCTTCCTCGCTTGTGCGCGCAAGCGCATCGATACGCTCGACGACGCTCACGGTCGCCGCGGCCAGACTGAGAAACGCCTGCAAGCGAAGGCATGTCGACCGTGTCGAAGCTGTGCCGGATCTAATGCATCGAGCGTGAGCAGCCCCCACGGCCGCCCGCCGATGAAGAGCGGACAGCCCAGACAGTCGTGGACTTCGAGCTTCCCGTCAACGCCTTGCACCAGGCCATCGTACGGATCGGGCAAGTCGGAGTCGCTCGCAAACCTCGTCGGCTCCGCGCGAGACAGCAGTTGGGCGAAGCGCGGATGGTCTTCCACGCGAAAACGCCGCCCCAGGGTATCGCTGCTTAAACCGTCGATCGCGAGCGGAACCAGCGTGTCGCCATCCAGCCGCAACAGCGCGGCCGCATCGCCGGGAAACAGGGCGCGCAGACTGCTCAGAAGCCGCCGATAGCGTTCACTGTCAGGCAGGTCGCTCGAGAGATCCTGCATCAGCGGCGTCAGCACCTCGAGCACGCCTCGTGCAGTCAAACCGACCTCATGCGGAGTCGATATGACCAGGGTCGAATGAACCATTCTGATATCTGCTTCGTTGATTTAAATGGGTTTAACAGGTGGCACGGAACGTGGATATAGAGGTTCACGACCGCAGTCCGGCTGAACACCCATTGATACGAGGATCTTCCCCATGCTCTCCGCCGAACATCGTGCCATCGTCAAAGCAACCGTGCCCCTTCTCGAAAGCGGCGGCGAAGCGCTCACCACGCACTTCTACAAGATGCTGATCAGCGAACATCCCGAAGTGCGCCCGCTATTCAACCAGGCGAATCAGGCGAGCGGCGCGCAGCAACGCGCGCTCGCCAACGGCGTGCTGATGTACGCGCGCCATATCGATCAGCTCGAACAGCTCGGCGGCCTTGTCTCGCAGATCATCAACAAGCACGTCGCGCTGAACATCCTCCCGGAGCATTATCCGATCGTCGGACAATGTTTGCTCAGATCGATCCGCGAAGTGCTCGGCGCGGAAATCGCGACCGATGCCGTGATCGAAGCGTGGGCCGCAGCATACCAGCAACTTGCCGATCTGCTGATCGGTCTCGAAGAACAGATCTACGCCGCGCGCGAAGCGCGCTCCCGGCGGCTGGCGCGGCACCCGGTACGTTCCGGGTCGCTCGCAAAGTCCGCGAAAGCGATGAGATCACGTCGTTCTATTTGCGCCCCGACGACGGCGGCGAGTTGCTGGCGTTTCATCCGGGCCAGTACATCGGCGTCCGGCTGGTCATCGACGGAGAGGAAGTGCGCCGTAACTATTCGCTTTCGGCCATGGCGAATGGCCGCGACTACCGGATCAGCGTCAAACGTGAGCCAAACGGCAAAGTGTCGAATCATCTCCATACGCACATCAACGAAAACGATACGTTGGAGTTGTTCGCGCCGTCAGGTGATTTCAAACTCGAAAAAAATAGCGACAAACCGCTCGTGCTGATCAGCGGCGGCGTTGGGATCACGCCGACACTCGCCATGCTGCAGGCTGCACTTGGATACCAAGCGCCCGGTGCACTTCATTCACTCGGCCCGCCATGGCGGCGTGCATGCGTTCCGCAACGCGATTGACGCACTTGCGGCACGACATGCGCAACTGAAGCGCTTCTATTGCTACGAGCAGCAGCGCGACGGCGACGCGCACGCACACGGCATCGGATATCTCGACGAGGCGCGACTTAAGGAATGGCTGCCGGAGACACGAGACATCGACGTCTATTTCCTCGGACCAATAGCATTCATGAAGGCTGTAAAGAAGCATCTGAAGTCGATTGGCGTCCCCGCGATCCAGACGCACTACGAGTTCTTTGGCCCGGCTTCCGCACTTGAATAGCGCAGCAAGGTATCGCGTAGCCGTCGCGAGCAAGCCGTGCCTGCTTTCCTTGCGGGAAAATCTCTGTTTCCCATGGTTGGCTTTGCTGCTGCTCTGGAGGTTGGTAACCTGAAGACATACGCCGAAGTTTGTGGACGTCTCTTCACCCTGCCTTTAACGTCTCTAACCGACCCTGTTACCCCACCTGCTGCAATATTGGGTGGGGTCTTTTTTTGCCACCTCCCCTCGCATCGTCGCCTGATTGCGTTGCCCGCAGAGCAACCATGTGTGAACCAAGGTGCTCTTGCTCGATCCTGTTTGATGGCAGAACATTGTCCGCAAACGCAACGCGAAGATCACTCCGGCATTTACCGCATATGCAGTGCGGTCAGATCATGCCGAGGCCATCTCATCGAGTATCACGCGGATGATAGCTTCCACTGAGGCTCGCGCTCTATTCATTCCCAGGCAAGGACCATTTCATGGCTCAGCAAGACGTTTACGCAAACCTGAAAAAACTTGGCATCGAATTGCCCGCCGCAGGTGCACCTGCGGCTGCATACGTGATGAGTATGCAGACCGGCAACACGATCTACCTCTCAGGCCATATTGCAAAAAAAGACGATAAGGTTTGGGTGGGAAAACTCGGCGCGACAATGACGACCGACGAGGGACGTGCCGCTGCGCGTTCGGTAGCGATTCAGCTGCTGGCGACCCTTCATGCCCACGTCGGTGATCTGAATCGTGTCACAAAAATTGTGAAAATTGTCAGCCTGGTTAATTCGACACCCGATTTCATCGAGCAGCATCTTGTCACGAACGGCGCATCGGAACTGATCGCCGATGTATTCGGCGAGAGCGGTAAGCATGCTCGCTCGGCATTCGGCGTGGCGCAGCTTCCGCTTGGCTCGTGCGTTGAGATCGAAATGAACGTCGAAGTGAATTGACGCCTCGCTCACCATCGACCATGTAGCAAAGATGGAAGCGACTGGCGATACAAGAAAACACCGGTGCAAAGTCGCTTCCCAGACAGTTTTGACATTCCAATACATGAAAATACTGATCGCCGGATTTCAGCACGAGACGAATACGTTTGCCCCCTCAAACGCGGACTATGAAAACTTCGTTCGTGGAGAAGGCTTCCCCGCCATGGCACGTGGCGCCGATGTCCTGAAGCTTAGAGAGATCAACATTCCAATCGGCGGGTTCATCAAACAGATGGAAGCCCACGGTCACGCACTCATACCGATCATCTGGGCGGCGGCAAGTCCATCCGCTCACGTTACCAGAGCGGCGTTCGAGCGGATTGCGGGAGAAATCATCGAGGCCGTGCAGCAGGAAGACTTTGACGCAATCTATCTCGACTTGCACGGCGCCATGGTTGCGGAACATGTCGACGACGGCGAGGGAGAACTTCTTGCCCGGATTCGGAGCCTGGTGGGTCCGGCGGTTCCTGTCGTTGCGTCACTGGATCTTCACGCGAACGTTACCGAGCGGATGCTGGAGAATGCAAGCGCGCTAGTCGCCTATCGAACCTATCCTCACATCGACATGGCGGATACCGGCGGATCAGCGGCAGATCTGCTCGACGCGCTGCTGACCGGGACCGATGCCGTGAGCGTCGCCTATCGAAAGATACCGTTTCTGATACCCGTCAACGCGATGTGCACACTTCTCGACCCCGCGCGCGGCGTCTACGAGGCACTCAGGACACTCGAAACTGGCGAGGTTCTTTCGATCTCTTTTACGCCGGGTTTTCCGGCTGCGGATTTCCCCGGTTGCGGACCCATGGTCTGGTGCTACGCCACGAACGCGAAAGCGGCAGAAGCAGCCGTTGCCTCCTTGTACGATCTGATCGTGCAGCAGGAAAGTGCGTGGGAAGTACCCTTCCTTTCGCCTGACGATGCGGTGCTGGCGGCGAAGGGTCTCTCGGTCTTCGCCACACGGCCTGTGATTATCGCGGATACACAGGACAACCCGCACGGCGGGGCCGACTCCAATACCACCGGCATGTTGCGCGCACTGGTCCGGCACAACGCCAGAGGGGCCGCGATCGGGCTCATCTGGGATCCCGCGGTTGCCCAACAGGCGCACGCAGCGGGGGAAGGCAGCGCGATATCGGTGACGCTCGGCGGCCAGTCGGGTGTGCCCGGCGATTCTCCGTTTCACGGCACCTTCGAGGTGGAGCGCCTCTCGGACGGACGTTGCGTGCTGGAAGGTCCAATGATGACCGGAACGCAAATCGACGTAGGACCAACTGCATGCTTGCGGATCGATGATGTTCGGGTCGTCGTCAGTTCGACAAAGGCGCCGATGAACGACCGGAATCTGTACAGAATGGCGGGCATCGTACCCGAAGATATGCGGATTCTCGTGAACAAAAGCTCTGTCCATTTCCGGGCGGACTTCGGACCGATCGCCTCGAGCGTGCTGATTGCAAAAGCGCCCGGGCCGATGGCGGCCGACCCAGCGGACCTGCCCTGGAAGAACTTGCGCAAGGGGATTCGACTCAAGCCGAACGGATGCGAATTTCCCGGAAACGAATAACGCTGCAGAGAAACAGTCGGCCCATCTGCGCATATTGGTGGAGACCACAACCAGAATGAGGAATGTCCAATGGTGCAACTGAGGCCAGATCTTTCACGATTTCCCCGCACTTCATTGCGTGGAGGGCCGTCGCCGATCCAGCATCTTGCGCGACTGAGCCAGAAACTGGGCGGTGCGGAAATTTTTGTCAAGCGCGAAGACCTGGACGGTCTCGGCGGTGGCGGAAACAAACTCCGGAAACTCGAATTTCTGATTGGCGAGGCCGAGGCTCTCGGCGCGGACACTATCATCACGGTGGGCGGCCGGCAGTCAAATCACGCACGACTGACTGCTGCTGCGGCGGCGCGAGTCGGCATGAAATGCGAGGTTGTGCTGTCCCGCCTCGTCCCTATCGAAGATGACGATTACGTCAATAGCGGGAATGTGCTGCTCAATCAGCTGTTCGGTGCTCGTATTCACGATATTCCAGGCAACGTCAACGCACTTGAGTACGCAGAAAATCGCGCCGCAATCTTGCGGTCTGAAGGACGCAACGTCTATGTCTGTCCTCTTGGCGGCTCCAGCCCGGCAGGCTGCCTGGGTTACGTTGACTGCGCGGTTGAGATATTCGATCAGGCCGAGACCCAGCGACTCGACTTTGACCATATCGTCGTAGCGAACGGCAGCGGCGGCATGCAAGCGGGCCTCGTGTCCGGGTCGATTGTGATGGGCAGGCCAACCAGCGCGATAACCGGATTCACGGTCCTCGCCGAGTTAGAGAAGGCTCGCACGACCACTTTGGAAAAGACCCGGCAAACGGTCGCACTGCTTGATCCGGCACTCACGGTGCCCGACGAAGCCATTACGCTATACGGCGATCAACTCGGAGGAGGTTACGGCCTGCCCACCGAGGCCATGCATGAAGCGCTTGGACTAATCGCCTCACTCGAGGGCCTCCTGCTCGACCCGGTTTACAGCGGCAAGGCATTTGCCGGACTAATCAAGGAAATCCGAGGCGGTCGCTTCAGGCAGGGCCAAACGGTCCTGTTCCTGATGACCGGTGGCTTACCCAGCTTGTTTGCCTATCGAGGCAGCCTGGAACACTCCCTTGCTGGCGCTCCATAATTTTTGGGGCAGAAGGTATCTGTGGGTGCCGGCGGCGGCGAGCCGTCTTCGACTTTTCTTGCTATGCTGTACGCAGGCAATGAAACGCGGCTCGTTCGATGAAATGCCGTACTGGTAGCCTCGTTTGCAACGAAGGCACCGCTCACAACGATGAGGACAATGATGGCAAAAGCTTATTGGGTAGTGTCGTATCGCAAGGTGCTGAAGCCGGAGCAACTTGTTGAGTATTCAAAATTGGCCACGCCGGCAATTTCCAATGGCGGCGGACGTATTCTGGCTCGCGGCGTAGCAAAATTTGCGCACGAAGCAGGCCTTGTCGAACGCACTGTTCTAACGGAATTCGACAGTCTTCAGCAGGCTGTATCCACTTTCGAAAGCGAAGACTACCAGGCGGCGTTGAAGGTTCTCGGCGATGCCGCTGAGCGAGACTTCAGGATCGTCGAAGGCACCGAGTAATATCGCGTTGCAATGGCGCGAACACCTCACGAGGCATCTTCGCCGCACCGTCAATATCGCTAACTAAAAACACTGAACTCCGGATCGCGTGTCGTACAGGCACGCTTCGGCCGATTGCCTATGCACTCCGGCGATCCGCTTTCTTTTGCGAGCCAGGAACAAGTCATTTTCCTGCGCGTCAGTTCTCGCCATCAAGTGCGAAGTCTACAGTTGAGGTTCCAGGTCAGGATCAGCCGGACCACATGACTTGCGACGCAGAAGGCTCTATCTTTCCGTCCGAGCGTATCCGGCGAATTCGCGACTCCATTGAGACGCCGTACGGAGCACTAATGAGATTTTCACTTATCGCAGCATCACTTTGTGTCGCCTCTGCGATGTCTACGTTTGCACATGCGCAGGAGTCGCAACCGCTGACTCCTCACTATTCGTTGCCTCTCGATGTCGCAATTGATGCTGCCAAAGAAGCAATCCGCGTTTGCGAGGCCAAACATTACTGGGTGACAGCTACGGTAGTCGACATGGATGGCATACCGCAGGTCGTGCTGCGCGGTGATCAAGCCACAGTGCACACCGGCGAATCCAGTTTTCGCAAAGCCTTCACGGTGGTCACCCTGGGACCGGAATTCAGCTTTGACCGGTCAAGCGGATTCTTTGAGTTGATGAAGACAAGTCCATTCGCACCCCAGCTGGCTACCGTACACAACGTCATGGCGCTTCCTGGCGCAGTCGCATTCAAGGTCAACGGCGAAATGGTCGGTGCACTCGGAATTGGCGGGGCACCCGGTGGAGATAAAGACGAAGTATGTGCGGCAGCGGGTGTCGCCAAAGTTTCCGAACGCCTGCGCACAAAATAATCGACTGCGGCTAAATCCAGCCAAACCTCCCGCCTTCTCGAGGCACACATCGAGGTAACCCACGCTGCCGGAGCGATGCCGCCGTCAGCGAACCCCCCGTTTATTGACCGGGCAACCGGATCGTGGAGCGCGGTCAATAATCGGCATGAGGTTCAATGGTGCATGAAGAGATCTGCTTGATTCGTCACGGCCACGCGGCTGCCGGTTTGCGTGGTCCCGGCGCTCACACCACCGTAGCCTTGCTGCGAGACGTCAGCGTCGCTGCGTTCAGCCACGACCGTTTGCGAGCTTTGACCGCGCTGCGATGCGGGTGCGCCGACCAGAGGCTTATAAAAGGGCGCCGGGCCGTATCCGCTCGCAAAAGCAGGGGCAGCGATAGATGCGGAAAGGGCGACGACAAGTGCGGCGATAACTTTGATATTCATGGAATGCTCCGAAAAATTATTAAAACAGGAAAGTAGCCGGGCGCCCTATCTAATGGACTCAGGGGCACGAGGCGCAGTTGTGGTGTTACTAGACCAGGTTAATGGTGACGTTGATGTTTCCCCGTGTCGCCTTGGAATACGGGCAGGTCTGATGCGCCGCGTCGACGAGAGCCCGAGCCACCTCAGGCTCAACCCCAGGCAAACTGACATTGAGCCGGGCCTGAAGTAAATACGCGCCTTCGGTTGTACCCAGGTCCACTTCCGCGTCAACAGACAGGTCATCTGGAAGCGCGACCTTCATCTTGCCGGCCGCCAATCCCATCGCACCGATAAAGCAAGCCGACCAGCCGGCGGCGAACAACTGCTCCGGATTGGTACCGTCGCCCGACGAGCCTGGAGAAGACAGCTTGATATCCAGACGGCCATCCGAGCTACGCGACGTGCCGTTACGGCCGCCTGACGACGTGTGTGTTTTGCCTGTGTACAGGACCTTTTCGAGTTGAGTCATGACCTACTCCGTAGATTTGAATTGAACCTGCTATTTTCTCGTGTGCGCTTTCATCGCATGCGATATATATTCCATCAAACGTCAGGCGATGTCAAGTTCTTTGAAGGTCTTCCCCATGTCGCCGATGGACTCAAGCTGGAGACGGCGGCGCATCGGACCCGATGCGCCCTGGCCACGGATGTGCTGATAGTCAGAATTGTGAGCCATGCAGTAAGCAAGCCGCCAACAAAACTGACAAGCTGTCTGTGCTTACTTCTTGGCCTCGACATGCGTTGGCGCCCCTGCCTCGGACGAGCCGGCACTGACCCCGCCGTACGACGCCGCAGCCGCCTGTTGCGCCGCGACTCGCGCTTCAGCCTCCTGGATTTGGCGGGGATACTGGGTATTGTCGCCGTCGCCTACGTGGTATCCAGCGCGCTCCAATTGAGCGAGTTCCGCACGAACCTGAGCTCGCGAGAGTTCGGTTGTGCCTTGCGCGAAGGAAACAATGGGAGCCGAAAGCACGGCGGCTACGGCGACTGCCTGGAGAAAGACTTTCATGATGGCATCCTGAACTTGATTGGGCTGCAGGATTGCAGCGACATGATGCCATTCTAGGAATGAACGCCGGTTTGATAAACGGCCGCCAGATCACAACACAATTGCTCCTGCGGTACCAAACATCCCCTATCTCCGGATTCGCTCTGGATCTCCCTGCGCGGCCGGCGGCCGGATCAACTACAGTGCCGCCACTGACACCGGCTTATACTGCGCCCATCGGCCAAGCACGGCACAAGCAATGAGCAGTGCACCGGTTACGAAGAATACATAGCGCATGCCGAAATGGACGCCGATTGCCCCACCGATAAGCGGGCCGACGACCTGACCGGCGTATTGAGCCGACTGCAGATAACCCAGCATCCTCCCGGATCGCTGCTCGTGCACCGTACTGCGGACGAGTTTGGCGATTGACGGCAACAGACCCGCCAGCGTCATTCCCATCACCCCGCGTAACGCTGCCAATTGCCACCATTCCCTGACAAAGGCCTGCGGAATCATAACGAGCGCTGTAGCAACAAGACAGCCGATAATCACGTTCCAACCGCCTATCCGATCTGCCAGCGCGCCAAGCCGGGCGGCCATGATCATGCTGCCAAATGCGGAACATGCCATCACAATACCGGCTACCGTGGCGAGCCTGTTATGCGCGACGCCCAACTCCGCGATATAGACAGTAATGATCGGCTCGATCGACATATTCGACAGCAATACCATCATTGCCGTCACGAGTAGTGCCGCAAGCACCGCGTAATTGCGCTTCGCCGCCGCGCCGGTCGATTGAACCTGCTTCGTTCTGGCTTCGGGCCGCTTACTAAAGTCCTCCCGAACAAGTGTTACCGTCAGGATGGCCGCGACGGCAATCATCCCGCCGCCTGCAAAAAAGGAGCCGCGAATGCCAATCAGGTTCGGCAGCACGCCGCCGATCAACGGCCCCACCAGATTTCCGGCAAGCACACCTGTGGACAGCACACCGAGCGCCCACCCTGCACGCTCGGGTGGCACCTGAGTGCCAATCATCACGATAGAGGCTGACGCATATCCTCCAATCAGGCCCGCGGCAAATCGCAGTGCAACGAGTTCGTACACGTTATGTGCCAATCCGATTGTCGACATGACGACTGCCATGCCAACCGCAGCCCGAATTAGCATGGGCTTGCGTCCATAACGATCAGCTAACTGGCCCCAGATCGGAGCGGTCGCGGCTGTTCCCAGGAACGTTACGCCGTATGCGACCCCAGACCATTGCACAATTGCGGAGGTCGAAGTCACGCCCAGCTGTTGTACGTAGAGAGGAAGAAATGGAAGCAACATGCTCAGGCTCACAAGTGTCGTGAACGACCCGAACACACAGATGATCAGATTTCTTTGCCAATACTGCGCGTTGCGCGCTGCGTATGTAGCTCTTTCAGCGCCCTGTCCTGACCCAGCGAGGGCGTTCGTGCTGTCTTCCATTTCGCATGTACCGGCTTGATTTAACTTGGAATTTATTATAGATCGCCGGTCTGCCCGGAATGGGCCTAGTTTATTTACCCCAGGGTAAATGTATCTTTACGGAAGAGGCTACAAATGGATTCTCCGCAGGGATCGTCCAGAGCCTTTTATCAGTAGAAGAAACTAGCCGCGGTTTACGCTGCGGCCATGATGGATTCAAGCTGGGAGCGGGCAACGTCGACGAACGCCGACATGGCGCTCGAAACGTAAGCGTCATGCCGCCGAACGAAAAGCGTCTCCACTTGCGCCTTTTCAGGAGCAATCGCGTGAATAGAAACGAGGTCTTGTTCCGCAGCTGCCGAGACGACACCTCGAGGCAGCAACGTGACACCGATACCGGCTGCGACGCAAGCGATAATCGCGTCCATCGAGCCAAATTCAAGCGGTATGGCTGTCTGCACACCCATCTCCGTCAGCAAGGTATCGAGCCGCTGGCGATACGAGCAACCCAGACGGAAAACGATAGTCTTGAGATCCGGTGTCGATTTAAGCGTTTCGAGCGAGCGCATCGTGCGTGGCCCAACCAACACCAACTCTTCCCGGAACACCGTCTCGGTATGAAGATCCGGATGATCCAGCGGTCCCGCTACAAACGCCCCATCGAGCCGGCATTCAACAACGTCGTTCGCGAGGCTGCAACTCGTGCCGGTGGTCAGGGATAGACGGACCTGGGGGTACGTTCTTGCGAAGTGGCTCAGTATGGGAGAAAGCCGCAGCGCCGCAGTCGTCTCGAGCGTTCCCAAGGTCAGCGTGCCGCCAGGCGCACCGTCGTCCAGTGCGGCGACCCTGGCGTCCGCGACCAGCTTCGCGATGCGAGCAGCGTAAGGAAGCATGCGTTGTCCGGCGGGAGTCATACTGACACCACGCACATGCCGTTGAAAGAGCGCGACGCCGACTTCCCGTTCCAAAGATCGAATTCGGGCAGTCACGTTGGACTGGACGGTATGTAGCTCAGTAGCAGCACGATTCATACTTCCGTGGCGAGCAACTGCCTCAAATACCTTGAGGTCGGCAACGTCCATGCTTGCACCTTTACGAATGACCAAAACCTTGAAAAGTATTCCCTGCACTCTCCCGACAAGAGGCGCGGCGAGTGCACTAGCTGTTTCTCCTGGAGCGTGACGCGAAACGCGCACCGCAATCCAGCAGTATAGAAACGGCGCAATCAGCCTGGCAGAATCGACGATGGCCGAGGCTCATTCTGGCACCGCTCCAAGTTCGACTTCCATCGTACACTAAAGTGGGATTGCGCACTTACCGGCAACAGTGCCGCCCGATCGTTTCCAGATGAACAATGTTGACGTGAAGGCGCACCTTCGCTACCGGGCATGCGCTGGCAGCCAACGCTACTCGTGGCGTGTCTCTCACTCTTTCGGCAAGTGCCGGACAGTCTCAGTACGTAGTCTCAAGGGTTATGTTGAAGCAGTAGTTCGGCTGCACGGCAACCGTGCACGAAGCATAAACATAAACACAAACGCCGGGCTTGACGCCCGGCGAAGTAAAAAAAACAAACGTCAGACCTGCGGAGTTGCAGTCTACGAGAGCTTCGAACTCACGAAATCCTCACCGTTGATCCGGCTGGAGATACTGATATTTCCTGCCGGATGTTCGTGCAGGATCACGTTGATGATCTTCGGATCTGAACCGATCGAGTCGTGGGTGACCTGGATAATGTCGCGGATGAGTTGTTCACGACGCTTCTGCGTCAGACCAGCCGTGATATGGCATTCGATGAAAGGCATGATATTTCTCCAGCTTTCCTATTTGAGGCGTTCGATCAGTTCTTTGTCGTTTGCTGCGCCCTCGACATACTCAGGGAGGTGTTCACCGTGTTCAACGAAGTTGATTCCGCGTCCTTCACGAATGACAAGGAAAATATCATTCCTGGTTTCACCAGTCGCGGCGCTAACCACTCGAAGCAGGCCAGCTGCAAGTTGCCGCTTTTGCTCATCTGTTCTACCGAAACGCATGTCACATGAAATAAGGGCCATATATTTCTCCCAAGGACCTTTATGGATTATTGAATCCCCGGGTGTATCGCCGGGAAACGAGGTTCTGGACTCACCTTCGCCAGAAGTTTCATCAACTCCGAAATTGGGTGCTCTTCCAGCTTCGAGACCAACTCGATGATCTGGCCTCGAAGCGCTTCGTCCGCATACTGTTCGCTCAGCCAGTTGAACTTCTCAACGGTGCGGTCCCACGTGAACGGATTCTCCAGGCCACCCTCGAAGCCGACATTTGTTTTCGTCAACACGCGGCCATCCTTGCACCTGATCGTCACTCTGACGTTCAACGCGCCCGGATACTGCGATGAGAACCCGGCATCCGGCCGCACCGTTACCTTCCTGAGCAGCATGTGCGCATCGGCAGCCTGCACGCGCTCGGGTTCGAGTTGGGCGGGTCCCACCTGATCGTCGAGCAGCGCTGCGGCAATCAGATACTTGAGGTTGTAATCGGCCTGCTCTTTGGTCTGCGGGTTGTCTTTCGAACCGAAGCTACCGCCGCCAGCAATGTCGAATCCGGACTGAAAGATGTCACATTGCACTTCTTCAACATCTTCGCTGGCGAGGCCGTGCTTGCGCTTTAATTCAAGCGTTGCTTCGAGAACGGGTTGACCATGAATCAGCGAACAGAATTTCTTCATCACCGTCTGGTGAACGACCTCCAGCCGTTGATCGGACCAATCCACGTAGAGTGGCTGGTCAAACATTCGCTCCAACCCGTTCGGCCCCTCAAAAAGGCGAAGCGGGCCGGTGAATCCGCGCTTGGCCAACGACGCGGAATAGACGGCTCTCATGCCGGTGATGCCGGGAGAGAAGCCCTTCCACTGAGAAACCGGCTCGGAGTGCACGCATGCCAGCGATATATTGTCGATCGTGGCAATGGCGATCGCATGTGCGATCTGGTCGGCATCGAGACCGAACAGCTTGCCCGAACCCGCTGCGGCTGATACAGCCAGTTGAATAGCGTGATTGAAGCCCTTCGCCATGACAGGGACGATCGCGGTAATTCGACATCCGATTTCATAGGCCACCGCTAGCGCAAGCATGAATTCCTCACCACTTGCCGACGCGTGCTCAGCCGCTGCCAGAATCGCACCAAAGTTGTCGCTCGGGTGGCAGAGACCGCCGGGAGACATGTAGCTATCGAGAAGATCGACGTACCGAACCAGACCCGAGTTGTATAGCGCAGCCTGATCGGGAGAACTCGTACCGCCTCCGATCAACGAACACGATCCTGAGCCGCGATATTCGTCGAACTGCTCACGCAACGCCTTGAACGGCTTGCCCGGCAGGGCTGCAATCGCGCAGCCGAGACTGTCGAGTATGTTTCGCTTGAACACCGCCCTCGTGTGCGGCGTGAGGTGGCTGGCGCTCGCGTCGAAAGCAAACGTTCCGATCCGCTGCGCAGTGGTAGATGTACTCATTTCGATGTGTCTCTCCAATATGTCTTTTGAAAATGCGGAACGGCCATCAACGGATAACGGGTTGTCGCAGTAGATTGAGAACCGCCCGTGCAACCAACGCGGCTCGCCGACAATCTCCTGACCGATTGATGCAGGAACCTGTCGTTCCAGCGCCGCCGAAAAGACATTGCGCGGCCATTCGGTTCGCCCCTTATATTTATTCTTTGCGGCGACACTCGCATCTGTCTCTGATTCGATCCTCAACCAAGGGTACAAATTCGCACTCTTTAAATCTAATATCAAGCGAAGGTATTGCATAGGGCTATCGATCCATCAGATAACCAGTCGGTTCTGTCGCCCGGAATTCCATCAGTTTTCCCGACAGACTTCTCGCGGCGCAACGAGTGCCCGAATATTTATTCCATCTGCCCGACTACCTTTTCAACGATCGACGTGGCCCGCAGCATTGTTTCCTGATTGGAACAATTAATGCCGTTCTGGATGTACGTAGAAACAATCAGCGCTTTCCCCGCATCGCCATTAATCGCCCGCTCCACGCCCCGGGCACATTGAATTCAGGTCCCAGACTGTGCATCGACTGTCGCAGCACGCACTGCCGCGCATAAGGCCGTCCCAGTGATCCGCGACCCGACTCCTGATCCAAACCGCTAGCAGTGGCTTGACAACAGAAATCACTCGGTTATTATCTCGCACACGCTTCAATCGCATACGATATAGAAGTCAGTTCGATCAGAAGCAGGACTACCGCAACGCTGGAGCGCGCGTCCTCGGTCGCTTACCCATTTTCAACGGAGATAATCATGAACAGCACACGTGCCACCCTCGCTGCCGCCTTTGCGCTTTCGCTCACCGTCCTTTCAACTGGCGCTCATGCGGCATCTGAGCAGCAAAAAACCCCGCAGGAAAAGTGCTTTGGCGTGTCGCTAGCCGGCAAGAACGACTGTGCAGCTGGCGCTGGCACCTCCTGCGCGGGCACCTCCAAAGTCGACTATCAAGGCAGCGCCTTTGTGCTTGTCGACAAAGGCACCTGCACGCAAATCAAGACTCCGAAGGGATATGGCTCCCTGAAGGCGACGTCGTGATGCAGTCTGTCACGCACAAAGCCGAGCGATCCACCGGCGCCGCCGCGTCGACGCTCCATTCGAGTCCCGCGGCATGGCTGGCGCGTTGCCTGCCGGACCCATTGCTCCTGCTTATCGCTCGACTCGGGATTGCCGCGGTATTTTTTCTTTCTGGTCGAACGAAAGTTGAAGGCCTGCTAACAGTCAAGTCTTCAACTTACGAGCTGTTTCGTTCGGAATACGCATTGCCGCTTATTTCACCCGAGCTCGCCGCCCACCTTGCCGCGTATTCGGAGCATCTCTTCCCAATCCTGCTGGTGCTCGGTCTGTTCACGCGGCCAGCAGCAGCGGCGTTGCTGGGCATGACTGCGGTGATAGAGATATTTGTCTATCCAGACGCCTGGTCGACGCATCTTAGCTGGGCCGGCTTGCTGATACCGCTTATCGCCAAAGGTGGCGGGGCCTGGTCTCTCGACCAGATTCTGCGCCGCAAAGGTTGAGGCTCGTTTCGATAGTCCTCGTCTGAAGCGCCGGCACGTGCAGCCAGGTAATCAAGGCGACAAACCGACCTCGCACGGTCCAGATTACATCACATCACAACATGAGGCTTATGCCTCAGGAGAAATGCTATGCGAACACTTTCCAGACTGGCAATTGCAGCGATGACGCTGGCAGCGCCGGTACTCGCCTCGGCGGCCGCTCCGGCTGCACCGGCCGGCGTCAAGAATATTGTCGTTGTCCACGGCGCATTCGTCGACGGATCGGGATGGCGTGTCGTGCACGACACGCTCCATCTGAAAGGCTATAACGTGACCATCGTTCAGGAGCCGCTCACGACGCTCGATGCAGACGTGACGGCCACGCGCAATGTCATTGATGCACAGGACGGTCCCGTCATTCTCGTAGCAGACGGCTATGGCGGCGCCGTCATTTCCGCCGCCGGCGCGCAATCCAAGGTCAAGGCGCTCGTGTACGTCGCGGCATTGCAGCCGGAAGTCGGCGAGAGCGTTGCGCAACTTGAGAGTTCCGTGCCTGAACCCACCAACGACGTCCATGCGACGCAGGACGGCCATCTGGTCTTCGATCCGGCAAAGTTCGGCGCAGATTTTGCCGGCGATCTGATCTCGAATCGAACCAACTTCATGGCCATGTCGCAAGTTCCGGCGACCAGGGCCGCATTCAACGCGACCGCATCGGTGGTCGCATGGCACGACAAACCTAGCTATGCCGTCGTCGCAACTGACGACCGCGCCTTGAGCCCGGATCTGCAACGCTGGATGTCCAAACGCGCTGGCTCGAAGGTCACTGAAGTCAAGGCGAGCCATGCCGTTTATATCTCCCAGCCCGAGGCCGTGGCAAATGTAATCGAAGCCGCAGCACTCGGTTCCAGATAAGCGTCGGGTTGCCCGTTGCATCGAACGGGCGCCCGCGCGAATTCAATGAGCACCCACCACCCTGATCAACATCGGAGAAATCATGACCAACAGCCTCAAATCCCGCGCCAGCTTCGCTGCCGCAGCCGCACTCATCGCACTGGCAACCGCGTCGATCGCGAATCCCGCAAACGCTGCCGGCGCGGAACAACCAGGGCGTTGCTATGGCGTCAACAGCTGTAAGGGGCAAGCGCTTTGCGCAACGGCAAAGAACGACTGCAAGGGCCTTAACGACTGCAAAGGCAAAGGTGTCGTAGTGAAGACACCGACCGAGTGCATCGCGGCCGGCGGCTCGCTGACCGAACCGAAATAAGCACCTGGCTGGCCCGGCCGATAGCGGTCGGGCCAGTCAGGTCCCGCTATCTGGCTGAGTACACACTATGTCCGCTTCCGTTCCACTCTTTTCCGGTTATGGCCTCGGCCTGCGCAAAGAACACTATCGAGAATTCCTCGAGACCAACGTCCCGGTCGATTTCGTCGAGGTGATCTCTGAGAATTTTATGGTCGAAGGCGGGCAACCCCGTCATATCCTTCGGCAGGTGCGTGAACGGCACCCGGTGGCGCTTCATGGTGTTTCAATGTCGGTCGGA
The DNA here is from genome assembly GCA_963738755.1 of uncultured beta proteobacterium. GTDB lineage: Bacteria > Pseudomonadota > Gammaproteobacteria > Burkholderiales > Burkholderiaceae > Paraburkholderia. Next base: position 631,399 of record CAVTXZ010000012.1, on the reverse strand, counting down.
TCGGCGGACGGACTTGACCGCAATTATCTGCGCCGCCTGAAAGCGCTGGTCGACGAGATCGAGCCGTTATTCGTCTCCGATCATCTGAGCTGGTCCCGTATCGAACGTTTCAATTCGCATGACCTGCTGCCCATCCCTTATACCAGGGAAGCGCTGGATATAGTCTGCGCGAACATTGCATTGGCCCAGGATACGCTCGGGCGCCCCATTCTCCTTGAGAACCCGTCCAGCTATCTCGCGTTCAATGATGCGTCCATGACCGAATGGGAGTTCATCTCGGCTATGTCGAAGCGCACCGGCTGTTATCTGCTGCTCGATATCAACAATGTTTTCGTCAGCGCGACCAACCATGGCTTCGACACAACTGCCTTTCTCAATGGCATTCCCGCCGAGCGGGTACGACAGATTCATCTCGCCGGCCACAGCCAGGGCAGCGAACTGTTGATCGACACTCACGACAATTCCGTATGCGAGGATGTCTGGACCCTTTACGCCAAAGCGGCTTCTATCCTCGGACCGGTCGCAACGATGATCGAGCGCGATGCGGACATTCCGCCCTTGGCCGAACTTCTGGACGAGTTGTCGATTGCAAGAAGACTGGGCGCCCCAGTTTCGCGCGACTGCATGATGGAGGCGGCATGACACTGGCCGATCTGCAACGAGACTTCCGAACCTGGATCACGACGGCGTCACCCGACGCTGCGCAACGGATGGGCGTCAGCACCGTGGCGGGACTGTCCGTCTATCAGAACAACTTCCGTGCTCAGCTCATAGGCTGCCTCGAAGAGTCCTTTCCGCAGCTTCGAACATGGCTGGGAGAAGAGGCATTCCTGCGTACCGCGATTACTCATATCAACGGACATCCGCCCCACGCGTGGACGCTCGACGCTTATGCCGACGATTTCGACGAAACCCTGCGCGTGCTGTTTCCAGACAATCCCGACATCCACGAACTGGCGTGGATCGAAAGCGCGCTTTCAGAAGCGTTCGTCGCACGTGACGCCGAGCCGTTATCCCCCGAAGTTCTCTCGGGCGTCGACTGGGACAGCGCCCACATACGCCTCACACCGTCATTCGCGAGCCGGGTTGCCACGACCAACGCCGAGCAGATCTGGTCGGCAATGCGAGAGCAAGTCCCGCCGCCCGAGAGCGAAATGCTCGCTGAACCCTGCGGCCTGATCGTCTGGCGCCGGAGCTACACCACGTGGCTTAAGCAGGTCGACATGCTCGAGTTCACGGCGCTTCATCTACTTCGGGACGACGGGAGCTTCGCAAACCTATGTGACATGCTTGTCGATCGCCTGGGTGACGAGAACGGGGTGGCACGCGCAGGCACATTGCTCGCCGGCTGGCTGAGCAGCGAACTGGTCGTCGGTGTCGAATAAGCCGAGCGCGTTGTCATTCATGCCGGGCACAACCTTCCGCGAGAGGCGTTCAAGGCGTTCAAAGACGCCGTTGCTGAACTCGCACGCAAAAAGGCAAGTGGCGCACATGGCCAATGATTCAACTTGCCGTTTTTACAACCCCACAACTGAACACGGAGATACTCAATGACAACCATTCCGGCCGACACGACCACAGCTCAACCGCCGGTGAAGCGGCTTCGGGTCGACAGCTATACGAACGGACTTCTGGGACCCAGCCAGCCAATGCTCGGCCCGCTCGCCGACGGTGGCACGCTGATTACCGGAACGCCGCCCGGATGCTGGGGGCCGATGATCACACCGGCCTTTCAGGGCGGCCATGAGGTCACTCAGCCGGTGGCAATCGCCGGCGCGGAAATCGGCGACGCGGTTGCGCTGAAGATTGAACGTATGCGTGTCACGTCCGTTGCAACCTCGTCAGGCGTGATGCAATTCGTTGAGGGCCGGTATCACGGTGACCCGTTCGTCGCCAAGTTCTGCAACGCGTGCGGCACGGAACATCCGGCCAGTCACGTCGAGGGTATCGGTGCGGAAGCTATTCGCTGCGATCACTGCGGCGCGGAAGTGAACGCATTCCGTTTCGCGCACGGCTATGTGATCGTACTGGATCAGGAAAACCTGGTCAGTCTCACCGTCAACCAGAAAGTAGCGGACCAGTTGGCAGGTAAGGCGCCGCAAATGTCGGCGCTTCCCGAACTGGCCGCGCAACACTCGATTCTGTCTCTCGCTCGCGCCGATATGCCCGGTGTCGCGGCCCATATGCGGCCGTTCCTTGGCAACATCGGGACCACGCCCGCTCGCGATCTACCCGATTCGCACAATTGTGCCGACTTTGGCCAGTATCTGGTCGGCGCACCGCATCGCTATAGCATGACGACCGAGGAATTGCACGCCGCGAAGACCGATGGTCATATGGACACCAATTCCGTGCGTGAGGGCTGCATTCTCATTTGCCCCGTGAAAGTGCCGGGTGCCGGCGTTTATATGGGCGACATGCATGCCCAGCAGGGCAATGGTGAGATCGCGGGACATGCGACCGACGTGTCGGGCGAAACGGAGTTGACCGTGGAGGTGATCAAGAACCTGACAATCGACGGGCCGATCCTGCTGCAAAACGTTGACGATCTGCCGCCCATGGCACGGCCGATGAGCCTCGAACAACGGCAGAAAGTTCAGGAGCTTGCCGCGCGTTGGGGTCAGCCCGAAGTCGAAGAAAGTGGCCCGATCACCTTTATCGGAAGCGGCGTCAATCTCAATGCGGCCACCGAAAACGGCCTGCGCCGGGCTGCCACGGTCACGGGCCTGCCTTATGAAGAAGTACTCAATCGCGCGACGATCACTGGCTCAATCGAAATCAGCCGGCTTCCCGGTACGGTTCGCGTGACCATCCTCTGCCCGATGAGCATCCTCGATCGCATGGGCATCGGCCACCTGGTTCGCGAAAAATACCAACTGCAATGATGGACGCTTCGCAGCAATCAGAGAAAACTCGGCAACAACCGCGCTCGATCAACCGGTAGTGTGCGGTTCCGTGGGCGTGCTCCGATCAGCCATCTCCGACGAATCAGCGAGGGGTGGCGAACGGAGCCGCCGATCCGCTCAAATGGATCTAGAACCGCGTACGCATTCCAACCGTGGCCACCACCTGATTGCCGGTCCCGGACGCACCGCCGGCGGTGTTGATAAAGGCCACATAGTTCTTGCCCGTCACGTGCTGATACATGGCTTCCGCGTAGACATCCGTTCGCTTTGAAAACTTGTAGACCGTCTGCAAGTTGATCTGATTCCACTTCGGATCCGAACCGTACGTCGTGGTGCCGCTCACGTGAGCATCGGTATAAGTGTCGCTCACTCCGAGGCTCACTGCGGGTGTCAGTGCATATTTGGCGTTCAGTTCGTAGTTGTCGAAATGGACGGAGCCGTTGGTCAAACCAAACGAATTCGTACCCTGGAACTGACTGTGCGTGTATGCAAAGCCGACCACGGCCGGACCAAAAGCGTAGTTCAGCGCCGCGCCGAATGTGCGTTGAACATCAGAGCCGACCTGGAAACCGCCTGTGCCATTTGACGACGACTCGTTGACATCCACTGCGCCGGAACTGCTCGAAGTGGTTCCAGCTGACCCGTTGATCTGCAGATAAGCAGCAGCAAAACGGAACGGCCCGTACTGATAGCTTGCACCGGCGCTGTAAGCGCGGTTGACCGCAAATTCAGTACTATTCGAGAACGCATAGAGACCACCGACCACGAGGCCTGCATAGTTGCCGCTCGTGTACTTCACCACATTACTCAAACGCACCGAGTGGTCAAGGTTATCATTATCAAACGGATGAATGAAGCCGGTGTCGCCGAAGGTCCCGGCTACTCCGGTCAACGGCGTGACGAAGTCGGTCATGAAATCGTACTGACGGCCGAGCGAGACCGTACCGAATTGCGCACTGCTCAGTCCAACATATGCCTGACGTCCGAACAGCCGGTTGTCCTGGCCGAGTTTGCCGTTCTGGATATTGAAGCCGTTTTCCAGCACGAAAATCGCCTTGAGGCCACCGCCCAGATCTTCCGCGCCGCGCAGACCGAACCGGGTACCGTTAATGTTCCCGCTCGTTGCCTGTATCAACGCACCCGACGAACCGCCCTTCGAAACGTTGTTGGTGTACATGATGCCGGCGTCGAGTATGCCGTAGAGCGTGACGGATGACTGCGCGTGGGAGATTGACGCGAATAGTGCCGTTGATATTGCCGCCGCAAGGGGAATCTTCTTCACAATTGAACTCCCGATAACCGAGCTTTTGAGGAACGAAAAGGGGTCCGGTGCCAGGGTCGACACCTGCATCGCGAGCGCCACTATCCATCAGCAGATCGATGCATGAGTTCCACTCTAATCCGGACCCGGGTGATTGGTTACTCAAACGATGGCAAAGAGCCCCACCCACCTTTTCTTATCGGTCAACAACGACGGACACCGCAGCCCGGCGGCCTTGCGATCCGGGCGTCACAGCCCACAACTGGCCAGACCGTTGCGTTCGAGATACCTTTGATCTTCGTCGCTCGCCATGTCGAATTGCCCCAGCGACAAAACCACGGTAGCGACTGGACGGGAGAATCGACCCGATCTGTCGAGTTTTGCAATGGCCTCGCGGGCGGCATCCGTTTGCTGGATCGAAGTCGTGAAGATCGCCGAGCGGTATTTCGTGCCGACGTCTGCTCCTTGCCGATCGACCGACGTAGGATCGTGCAGACCCCAGAAGTGCTCGGTCAACAATTCGAACGACAGCTTTGCCGGCGAAAATTCCACGCGGACAACCTCGATCCGCGTAGCGTTCGGGGAATTCTCCGCTGCGTACCCAACCCGCGTATCGATCACGCCCGGCAGTTTCCGGAAGGCAGCCTCCGCCCCCCAGAAGCACCCTGCCCCAAAGAAAGCCTGTTCTGTTTCACTCATTCCCAATTCTCCTGTGCGCTTCTCAATGACCTCGGCCACACCGCGGCCACGCTAATTAGTTAGACGAGCCAGCCGGCTTGCTCGCATCAGAAAGCCACTTATCGACTGTCGAACGGTTCGCGCTCACCCACGCTTTCGCCGCCACGTCCGCGGGCTGCTTGTCTTTCTCAATCTTCAGAATGAGATCGTTTAGCGCTTTCGGATCGATCTCGACATTGGCAAGGAAGGCAGCTATCTTCGGTGCACGCTTTTGCAATGCACTCGAGGCCAGCACGTAGACCTTGGCATCGGGGTAAGCGCACGTGATCTGACTCTTGTTCAGCCAGTCACTGTCGACGGTCGGGCTGACAAACTTCCAGCATCCGTTTGCCTTGTACAGCGGATCACTTTTTTTGTTGTCCTGCGCGTAGCCGTCGAACGCGGGTTCGTCGAGACGACGCAGATCATAGGCGGCAAAAATCCAGTCTGGCGTATAGGCGTAAAAGACCACGCCACGTCGCGCCTTATAGGATGCATCCACCTTGGCATAGGTCACGGAGGCTTCTGTGGATACCGTATCGAAGTTGCCCGAGAAACCATAGTCCTTGGCCTTGACCTGGCCGATATAAGTCGACTCCCAACCGGCCGGCCCGACCAGCAATTGAGCTTTTCCGCCGCCCAAAGGAGCAAACAGTTTCGCCACTTCCGGCTTGCGCAAATCGTAGACCGATTTCACACCGTATTTGTCCTGGATATAGCCAGGCACATAGAACCCCTGGACCCCCGTGTACGGGTGCTTGTTCGGCACGAGAGAATGGGAGCCGCCGGTCACGTATTTGGCCCACGATGCCGAGTTGTTTGGAAGCCATATATCAGTCAATACGTCAACCGAACCATCGCCTTTCGCGGCGGCCGCGAATAGCACAGGAACATCGCCGGCAAGATAGGACACGTCTCCGTCGAGCCGGGTTGTGATGACCTCGCCAAGAATGTGTTCAATGGCAATCGCGCCGGTCCAGTTCTGCTCCCCGATAACGACTTTTTCCCTGGCCACCGCCGTACCGGCTGGAACGAGCGCAACTGCTACCGCAGCGGCGCCGACAAATTTTGAAACGAACTTGCGCATGTAGATATTCATCCTGGATTTGATAGTTTGTGTCTCTTCTTCAGGGTCGACTGAATGATGCGGTCGGGAATCAGCGCGCAGAATACGATCGCGAAACCCGCGAGCATGCCTTCCCCTCCCCTGATGTTTCTCAGTGCTGTCATTACGTCATAGCCGAGTCCATCGGCACCGATGAGTGCGGCCACAACGACCATTGACAGGCTCATCACAATGGTCTGGTTAATCCCCAACAGCAACGATCCCGATGCGAGCGGCAGTTCGACCTTGGTCAAGGTCTGCCACGGGGTCGCTCCGTGCGCAACGGCGGCCTCGATTGATGCTTTCGGCACTTCCCGTATTCCCAACGCTGTAAGACGGATCATGGGGGGCAATGCGAAAATCACCGTGGCGATGACTGCGGGCGTCTTCCCAACGGAAAAAAACGCGACTGCGGGAATCAGGTAGACGAATGTCGGCAGAGTCTGCATCACGTCAAGCAATGGCGAAACCAGGCGTTGAACGAAAGGCCGTCTGGCCAGCAGGACGCCGGTTGGAAGTCCGATCAGCAATGATAGAAATACGGAAGACCCGACAAGCGCAAGCGTGGCAATCGTTCGCTCCCAAAAGCCAAATGCCCCGAGATAAACGAGTGCCGCCGCACTCGTGACAGCTAACGCCACGCCTGATGAACGCCACGCGACAAACACCAGGGCACCCGCGGGGACAGGCCATGGCAGCCAGTCGAGTACGCTCTGGATGCTCTCGATAACGCTGCGCACTGTAAATATGACACCCACGAATGCGCCTTCGAATGTCACCTGCGACCACGCGATCAATCTGTCGATGGCGCTCGCAAGGAACAACATTGCGTCGCGATTCTCCGGGAAATGCACGAGTGGCCCGCTATCGCCCACGATCGCACGCCAGGCGATGAAGCCCTGCATGACGAGCAACAACAGAAGCTGCGGTATCCATGCGCGCCGTGCGGTTTCCGCACCGCGTCCAGCGGCCCACGCGCAAAGTACTCGAACAGCCAGCCACACTGCGGCTGAAGTTGCGCTTGCCGGAAAGCTCGCAGCGCGCCACGCGGTGAAAAATGCCGCAACGGCTCCCATTTCCGCAGCCATGCCCATCCAGAACAGGCCCTCACGTCCCCGTCCCGCGAGCGCGACGGGACCAAGCAGCAACCGCCCCAACCGGCTTCGCCCGAGCGGATCCTCTTTCGGCATCCTGTACGAACTCGCCCCGGCCGCTACTTCTTCAGAAGGAGGCCGGGATAGATCGAAGCTCTGGTTATCGGAAAAGAACTCCGCTACGCCGGTGTCTACTGGACGCTCCAATAAATCTTCGCGCGTACCCACCTGGACCAGTTGGCCGCCGCGCATGACCGCGATGCGGTCACCCACGCGCAACGCTTCGGCCGGATCGTGTGTCACCAGAATGACGGTAATGTTGCGTTCCCGCGCGATGCGCAGGAAATGTGTCTGCAGTTCCCGCCGAATAGTCGGGTCGAGAGCGCTGAACGGCTCGTCGAGTAATAGTATTTCGGGGCGGATGACCAATGCTCGGGCCAATCCCACGCGTTGCTGCATGCCGCCGGATAACTCCGCTGGATAACGGTCTGCCCAGGCGCTCAAACCAACCGCCTGCAATTGCCGCTCGGCTTCAGCGTGGCGCACCGTCTCCGGCTCGCCACGCAGTTCGAGAGGAAAGGCAACGTTGTCACGCACATTCCGATGAGGCAACAACCCGAAGTGCTGAAACACCATGCCTATGCGCTGCGAGCGGAATTGCCTGAGATCGCGAGCAGACAAGGCACTGATGCTTTCGCCATTCACGAACAATTCGCCGCTACTGGGTTCAATCAGGCGATTGACATGCCGCAGAAGCGTCGACTTTCCACTTCCCGAGTTTCCCATCAGGCAAAGAACTTCACCGCGCGCGACAGAAAGACTGAAATCCTGGACGGCGGATATAGCGTGGCTGCTAGCGTGACCGCCGTAGACCTTGCTGACGTTCCGAAACTCGAGAATCACATCCTTGCGAGAAGAAGGAAGAGGACTGTCAGGTGCGGATATCGCATTGCAGTCTGGGTCCGCTGGATGAGATTTGCGCTGGGACTGCTCGTGTACGCTAACTTGCACTGGGGTACAGAATTGAGAAATGGGCGGCCATTGTAGCCAGCGGCATTGCATGACCGCAAATACCGATTTCTAACAAGGAAAGCCGGTTCGCGTTATATGGCGAAATAGTTTCCATGCCTAATTTTTCATCTGAAACGAGAACTCACAATCGGCGGGAACGCATTGTTATCCATATCACCCTGATTAAAATTATTTTGTGATCCGATGGAAACAATACGAAAACAAATCCGAGGGCCGGCTCGGATGTTCATATCGCGAGTCGGCCACATGGAAATTCGATAGACGCCCTGTGCCGGAAGCCATGACGTCTGATCTTCGCCCTCAGTCCGGCACGCTTTCGCGACTGAATGCATCCAGCTCATGAATCAGACTCTGCGCCGCGAGCTTCACGAGTGCGCCGCCTTTCTCCTGCGTCGCCTGGCCCGGGTCTGAACCCATTCGCCCATCCGGGTAGCGTGCGCGGAATTCAAGGGCTTCGCGGATCGGACCGGAAGGGGCGATCTGCGGCGTGTAGCTGGCTGTCTTGATGGATCCCGGCAACGCCCATTGAGTAATTGCAATCTCGGAGGGCGTGGCATGGATACCGTGGCCCGTAGGGAATTGGTCACGCGCCAGTTCGCCAACACCTTCGAGATCCCACCAGTTGCACAACTTGAGCGCAAACCCGGAACGACGTTTAGCGAAACTCGCCTCTGCATAGATCTCGGAGAAGGCAGCTTCGATCGACGCGATATTGCCGCCGTGCCCGTTCAGGAACAGAATTTTTTCGAATCCGTGAACGGCGAGCGAGCGCGTCCAGTCGCCAATCGCAGCAATGAAAGTGGACGGGCGCAGCGAGATGGTCCCCGGAAACCCCAGGTGATGCTGCGCCATGCCGATGTTGAATGTCGGCGCAATCAGGATATCGGCTGTCTTCTGAGCTTCCTGCGCAATAATCTCCGGGCAAAGCCAATCAGTACCCAACAACCCGGTGGGCCCATGCTGCTCGTTCGAACCGATCGGAACCACGATGGTCCGGCTGCGCTCCAGATACTGGCCGATTTCGGCCCATGTCGATAAGTGCAATAGCATTTCAATTTCTCCGTTTACGCCGGCCCCGATCGGGAACCCGGCACATTAAGTGGCAAGGGATCGGCATACACGCCGCTCCGTCATTTAGCGGGTAATTTATTCGTGATCAACAATGCGGACGCGCATAGTGAAAGACAGGCAACAATGAGCAGGCCGGAATGCATGCTGCCGGTCGCTGTTTTCGCCCAGCCGATAATGGCCGGTCCCCAGAATCCGCCGGATAGTCCGATCGTGTTGATGAGCGCAATGCCGCCGGCGGCCGCTTTGCCCTTGATGAACTCGGAAGGGATCGCCCAAAACACCGTATATGCCATCCAGAGCGCCGACGTGGCGAGAGTCAGCAATATCAGCGATGCAACGAGATTGCCGTCCGCCAGTGCCGACGAAGCAAGCAACACCGCCGCGAGTATCGCCGGCACAGCGCTGTGATAGCGTCTTTCACCGCGCGCATCCGATCGGCGTCCGATGAAATACATTCCAAAGGCGGCTCCGACATAGGGGATCGCCGTATACCATCCCAGCCGGATCGTATCGTTGACGCCTTGTGCCTTGATGATAGTCGGAAGCCAGAAGCTGATCGCGTAGATAGACGCGATGATGCAGAAATAGGCGCAGGCAAGCAGATAAACCTTCGGGTTGCGCGCAACCGCTGCAAACGAGTGATCTCGCGCCGAAGCAACGCCAATTTCCGATTCAAGCAAGCGCTTTTCGTCATCGCTCAGCCAGCGAGCTTCTGCAGGCCTGTTTGACAGAAGAAACAGCGTGAGAATGCCGAGCACGATACAGGGCAAGCCTTCCGCAAGGAACATCCATTGCCAGCCGGCGAGCCCGGCCTTGCCGGCAAGCGAAGTCATCAGCCAGGCCGAAACCGGGCCACCCACTATGCCGCCGATGGGTCCTGCGAGAAACACGATCGCAATCGCGCGCGCCATGCGCGACGGTCCATACCAGCAAGACAGGTAATAGATCATGCCCGGCGCAAAGCCCGCTTCGAAAATGCCCAGCAGGAATCGCATGCCGTAAAACATCGGAACATTGCGCACGAACAGCATGCACGCGGAGGTGATGCCCCACAGCACCAGAATCCGGCAGAACGTTTTGCGCGCGCCGACCCGCGGCAGCATCAGGTTGCTGGGTATCTCGAACAGTACATAGCCCAGAAAGAATATGCCCGCGCCGACCCCGTAAGCGGCATCGGACAGGCCAAGGTCACTCTGCATCTGCAGCTTTGCAAAGCCGACATTGACCCGATCAAGGTAGGCAAACAGGTAACAGGCAAGAAGAAACGGCAGCAGCCGCCAGTTGAGCTTGTCGTAAAGGCGGGGAATATCGTCCCCGATTGTCGCGGTCTGAGTTGCTGCCATGCCTGTCTCCAATATTTGACGTATCGTTCGGACTTTCGGGTACATGGATGGTCGCAAGCGCAAATAAATCTAGCAACAGCAACAAAGTTCACATATCGTTGTTTTGCGAGCAACGATACTGGCAAGGACACGCAACATGCGGGAAATCAATCAGCAGCGCCTGCGCTATTTCCATGAGGTGCTGACCCACGGAACCATCCGCGGCGCCGCGGACAGCCTCAATACCTCGCCGTCCGTGATTACCCGGCAAATCAAGCTGCTGGAAGACGAACTCGGAACGGCGCTGTTCGAACGGCAATCCCGCGGGGTCAAGCCCACCGAGGCGGCGGCACATCTGCTCGAATTCTGGCGAGGCTACCGCTCACAGCAAGAGAAACTGGAAGACCGACTGCATGCTTTGCAAGGCCTTCAGCAAGGCCGGGTGCAACTGGCCGTTAGCGAGGGCTACGTAGACACCCTCGTCGACGAGGTGATCAATTCGTTTTGCGCTCAATATCCAAAGCTGGATATCGTGCTGGACACCCTCCCCGTCGACGATGTCCTGAATGAAGTGGCTGAAAGTCGCGCGCACATCGGTCTCGCGTACAACCCGCCGCCACATCCGCGTATCGAGTACCGCGCGAGTTCGTCCCAGCCCATTGTTCTGTTAGTCCGGCCCGATCACCCGCTCGCTGTGAGAGGGGGACGTGCAAGCGTCGACGATCTGCTGGGTTATCCGCTGGCCTTGATGCCCGCCACCTTTGGAATTGGGCACGCGGTGAAGATGCTGGAGTTCGCGGAGAACATCAAGATACGTCCGACGCTGACAACCAATTCGCTCACTGCGCTGAAGCGCTTCGTCGCGGCCAGGAATTGCATGACGTTGACCGGGGAATTCGCGGCTTACAGAGAAATCGCCGCGGGTGAGCTCGTTACCGTGCCGATAGATCATCCCCTGCTTCATGGAACCAAGGCCAGAGTACTGGTGAAGTCAGGGCGCCCGCTCGTTGCTGCCGCGCATGAATTGCTCGAGTGGATTCTGCGCCGCATGACGATGTTCGCTCAGACCGACGGATCCTGAGGCTAGATCAACATGGAGACATGTGTCGTCGTGCTTGGTCGATACGTGCGTTTGTGTCGCTTTGTATCTCAAGGTCTCCACGATACAAAGCAATACATATCCGCAGGGCTGCCGACATATCCCAGATACATGCGGGCATTGCAATGGAGTCATGTCAAACGCCGCAACGCGAGCTTGCGCGAACTGCTCGTTGCCGCCATTCATTGCCCATTTCCCCAAGGACTTTCATGTACACGTGGATTAGAACTTTCATCGCGATTGCCGCCTTGGCCGTCGTGGGAATAGTCGCTACGACTTCGGCTTCCCGCGGCTTCGAAATCGCCAGCGCCTCAACCGATATACCCGCGAACCCGCAAATCGTCGGCATAGAAAAATGGCTCAATAGCGAACCGCTGACATTGCAGCAAACGCGTGGAAAGGTCGTACTCGTGGATTTCTGGACCTATTCCTGCGTCAACTGCCTCAACACGCTTCCCTATGTCAAGGACTGGGACCAGAAGTACAGGAATCAGGGCCTCACGGTGATCGGCGTTCACACGCCGGAGTATCCGTTCGAACGCGACGCAAAAAACGTTAGTGCGGCCGTCAACCGCCTCGGCATTCGTTACCCTGTCGCCCTGGATAATCAGAACGCCACGTGGAATGCGTTCAACAATCAATACTGGCCCGCCGTCTACCTGTTCGACAAGCAAGGCCGGATCGTCTACAGCCACTTTGGCGAGGGCGACTATGCAAAGACGGAAGCCAAAATACGCGAATTGCTGGCCAAAGCGAATTAAGGCAAATACCCCGGCGGCGCTTTCGGCCAGCGGCGTACACGTCAGCATGTACTAGCGTGCCGTGACGCAATGACGACCGACGAGTCGTGCAATCAGACACCGCTCGTCAGTCGCGATCAATTCGTGTATCACCGCACGCCTACCGGGATATGCTTTTCGAGCCATCGAAGCAATGTATCGGTCACAAAGGACGGATTCTCCAGGTTCGAGATGTGACCCGCTTCGGGTATGAGCATATGCGGGCAGCCGATGATTTCCGCCATCCTGACTGTTTCGGCGGGCGTGCGGGTAAAGTCCAACGCGCCGCACATCAGGAGCGTGCGATCGGCATCCAGACCTGCGAGACGCGACAGCGCATCGGGCCGACCAAAGATAAGCCTTCCCAGCGGAACAATCGAGCGCAGCAATTGCGTTGAGGACAGGATCTCCAACGCACGTCGAAACGCTGCGGGCGCCTCTCCATCGAGTGCCGCGCCTGGCCTGAAAAACAACGGCACGATGGCGTCGATCATGGGGGGCGGAATGCGGCCCAGCGACTCAATCGTATCGAGCATCTGGAAATAGCGGTTGCGAGTCGTATCGGGCTCCGCACCCATGTCCGTATCCATCATGACAAGGGAACGTACGCGTTCAGGGTCACGCAAAGCGAGTTCCGCTCCCCACATGCCACCAACGGAAAGACCGACCACTGCGCATTGTTCAATGCCAAGCGCGTCGAGAAGTCCGCTCGCGTGAGCCGCGAGATCGCCAAGAGTATGTGTGTTTTCGGGAAGCGGTCCCGACTGCCCATGACCCCACAAGTCCGGCGTGATGACCTGGCAAACACGCGACAACTCTTTTATTTGCGGCGCCCACATCGACGAATCCCACAAATAGCTATGTCCAAGCAGTACCGGAAACCCTGTACCCGATACCTGATAGTGCAGTTGATGTCCTGCAATCGTGACAAACGGCATTTCAATTTACCTACGTTTATTAAAGCGGTAACAGCGCGATAACCGCTACATACGACCGAATTCGCAAATCTACTGTTCAGCTTCCTGTGTGATCCGACACTCCGCAACCACTGGCCTGAGCGCGATGCGAGAGGTTGGGAATGAGCTTGCGCAGCACCGTCGCATAGATGCGCCGGGAATTGCCCTATGATGGTTTCAACGACCCGGACGCGCGCATGTGCACCGACGTGTCGGCACTCCCGCACACAGTACGAATTAAACTATAAATTCCGCTGCGGAGCAGTCGAGTACGCAGCTGACAACACCGCGTTGGCCAACGCGCAACAATCCTCCAGATCTTGTCGTCGCCGAACGACAGGTTTGGCCTCGCTAAACCGACACCCCGTTTGCTACGCTGAACAAACAACGCGAGCGGGTCTATCCGCGTTCGTCGACAATCATCCGCTTATAGCGGCACTTCATCATTTTGGAAGGAGACTTGAGAATGAACGGCAAACCACTCACGCTCGGAATCGATCATCTTGGACTTACCGTCAGCAATCTTGCCGAGACCCGAGACTTTTTCATCAACTGCCTGGGTTGGACTCAAGTCGGCGAGAAACCCGACTACCCCGCAGCGTTTGTCTCCGACGGTCGCATCATGCTGACGCTCTGGGAACTGAAGAATAAGGAAAACGGCATCAATTTCGACCGGAAAACAAACGTCGGTCTACATCATGTCGCCTTCCGCGTCGGCAGCCAGGATGCACTGGCAGAGATCTTCGCCAAGGTTTCCGCATGGCCAGGCGTGGCCGTGGAGTTTGCACCGGAAGACCTGGGTGCGGGCCCCAAGCGACATACGATGGTGTACGAACCGGGCGGGATCAGACTCGAGTTTGACTTTGATCCCCGTGTCCAGGCCGACTGAAAAAAACCTCTGTGCGAGTCCACGGTATGAACCCGAACTCGCACAACCCTCTTCTGTATCAAAGGTGCCGGCCCATCCCCCCGGAATGAAGGATCGCGCTCAAACTAGCGTAATTTCATAGCCGAAGCGCGAGGCCGCATTGACAATATGCCGCCCCATCAACTCGCGGGCGGCAGTGGGGTTTTTCTCGATCAAAGACTGAAGGATTCCCTCGTGCTCCTGCCTTGCCGCGTTCGGCATTTTCCCGAACACGGGACCAGGACGGGAGAAAGCCGCGGCGATCAGCAATCGCATCGGCTCCAGAACGGTCCCGATCATGATTGCCAGATACTCATTGCCAGAGGCAGCAGCCACGCCGCGATGAAAGTCCAGATCGGCGCTCACCGTGTCGGCCGTGGGCGCGTCCTGGTCCCGCATGCGCTCCACTGCGGACTGGATCGCGGCAAGCTGCCGCGGCGTCATATTGGTGGCCGCAAGTCCGGCAGCCTGGCTTTCAAGCGCGGCGCGAACCTCGAACATATTGCGGATGGTGGGGTCACCCTGCAACAGGTTGACGGAAACTCTGGGAGCCGGATCGCTTGCGCTCATCGTCACGAAGGCGCCCACTCCCTGGCGCGACTCGATGAGCCCCTGGACACGCAGACTCGCTATCGCCTCTCGAATGACGTTTCTGCTGACACCAAAATTCTCCGACAGGTAATGCTCTGTCGGCAGGCGATCGCCGGGTTGCAAGCGCCCTGAAACGATTTCATCGGTCAGGGCGCGCGTGATGTGCTCCGCAAGATGCGGGCGACGCTGTACCGGGCGGACGTTCAACTCACTCATGTCAACAATCTCTGTTTAGTAAGGCCACTTGCCACGACATTCTATATCCGTGCCGTATGAATGCGTGCACTGTTGTCCAACAAGAGATTCTGTTATTAGGGGCCGGTTCGTTGCGACTTTTTAAGGTCACAAAGGATGAGGAGGAGCGTGAAGCGGCGTCCAGAAGCCTTCCTGCGCATTTGTGAGCGCCCCGCCTATTAACATTCAAGCGATCATCTGCCGTCTCTCAAGGGTAAACGATAGCTAAAAGAACATGTTGTTCAGTTGAAGGACAACAGGATGTCTAATATCATCCGTTATCCGCAGACGGTCGGCACCGTCGTTCGCCGCCGATACGTGGCGAACCAGGACATCCGTTGAGACTATTAGGAAAGTCATCGTGAAGATTGCCAGCATAGAGTCCATCCCACTGCGAATTCCCTTCACCGCGGGTGGCCAGTCCGCCGCGGGCGCATGGGGCGGCGCGGGTCTGCAAACCGTAGACTCGCTGATCGTCAAGGTCACCACCGATACCGGCGTGGTCGGTTGGGGTGAAACCTTCGGCTTTACCGCCATCCCCGCCGTCAAGGTGGCGATCGACTCCGTCCTCGCCCCGCTGGTGATCGGACGCGATGCCACGCAGCTCGAAAAGCTCATGCTCGACATGCAGAAGAAGTTGCATATCTTCGGGCGCAGCGGCGCGTTCATCTATGGGCTCTCCGCCATCGATATCGCGCTCTGGGACATCGCCGGCAAGGTCGCGAACCAGCCCGTCTACCAGCTCCTCGGCGGCAGCGACGCGCTCTCGCTGCCCTGCTACGCCAGCCTCATCCGCTACTCGGACCCGGCGCTTGTGCGCGAGAACGTCGGCCGTGCGCTCAGGAGCGGCTTTCGCCATCTCAAGCTGCACGAGATCGACCTCGACTGCGTACGTGCCGCTCGCGAAGCCGCCGGCGACGACATCGATATCACGCTCGACGTCAACTGCCCGTGGTCCGTGCGCGAAGCACTCGACATGGCCAGCCAGCTGCGCCCCTTCAACCTGCGCTGGCTCGAAGAGCCCGTCTGGCCGCCGGAAAACTATTCGGGGCTCGCGCGCGTGCGCCAGGAAGGCGGCATTCCCGTTGCCGCGGGCGAGAACGCGTCCACCCTGATGGATTTCCAGCATCTGCTCGAAGCACGCTCGGTTGACTTCATCCAGCCGAGTCCCGCGAAAATGGGCGGCCTGACCGAGTTGAAAAAGGTCTACGCACTGGCCAACGCCCACAACGTCACCGTCATGGTTCATACCTTCTACGACGGTCCGGGCCTGCTCGCCAGCGTGCATGCGAGCGCCGCTCTGGGCGGCCCCGGCGCGCTGGTCGAATGGCGCTATTTCGATCTCGAGGCGCAGCTCTATGGAGACGCCATCATCCCCACCAACGGCGCAATCACCGTTCCTCAGGGACCCGGCCTCGGTCTCGAACCTGATGCCGATGTGATTCGGCGATATCGGCTGGCGTGAGTTCAGCGCCACGCAGGTCGAAGCGCCGCTAGCCGGCGGCCTCGCCTCCGGCGTGAATACGCGCTGCCCTTCGACCTCCATGACATGCCCCGGCACGATCGACCGGGGTGCGTCTTTACCCTGAATGGCTTTTTGTCGTGGGTTTCACACGGGTAAAACTGCCCCGGAACGACGCGCTCGCCAAGTAGCCGCGCACCATCAACAATTAGGATGTCAAACTCATGCTGGATCGAATCGTAGGGCCCATACTGCCCGTCGCTTTTGTTATCGTTCTTGGGTATCTGGCCGGAAAACGAGGCAAGCTGAATCACTCAGACAGTCTTCTGATCAGCCGGCTGGTTCTCAACTGGATTTTCCCCGCCCTTCTGCTTGCCGGCATGGCCAGCACGCCACGCTCACAGCTGCTCGATTTCCGGTTTGTCGCCGCAACGTTAATCGGCATTATGGGAATGTACGCGACGGCATTTGCGCTTGGATGGTATCGATATCGCGAACTCAAAGCGGCAACGCTCAAGGGCTTCGTCTGCGGATATCCAGACGCCGCGTTCATGGGCATTCCTATTCTGCAGACCATGTTTGGCCCAGGAAGTCTCTATTCGGTGCTCGTGCTCAACCTGATTGCGAGCCTCATCATGATCCCGCTCACCACCATGCTTCTTACTATCGCAAGCGGCAAGGGAAGTGGGACAAAGGCGTTTGTCGACAGCATCTCGGCGGCAGTCCGCCGGCCGCTCATGTGGGCTCCCGCGATCGGGATTCTTTGCTCACTGCTCGCCATCAAGCTCCCGCCTATCATGGCTGATTCCCTCAACCTTCTCGGCAAAGCAACGCCCGGTGTATCGCTGCTGTGTCTCGGACTCATCATGTCTTCCGTGAAACTGAAACTTTCACGCGAGGTCTGGGTGAATACCGGACTCAAGTTGCTGCTGCATCCCGCGCTCATGGTCGCTGCAGCGTTTGTCCTTTCCGTTAAAGGACTTTATGTGCAACAGATGATCCTGCTTTGCGCACTTCCGTCGGCTACGATACCCGCGATGTTTGCGAACGAAGCAGGCGCGTACCGAAGCGAGGCGGCCACCTCCATTCTGATCAGCACCGTTCTGTCGATCGTCACCTTTTCCGCTTCGATCTACCTCATCGATGGCGGACTCGCCGCGGCCTGACAATCCGCCAAATCGAGCCACCACAGCGCATCATGATTGCCCTGAGCCGACCCGGGATAACCGGGTCGGCGCCGTCAGCGGAGCGTGCGGCGCACGGGTAGCCACCGGCGTTCAGATTCCTAGCCTGCAAACCGTTGCAGTTGCCGCACGCTTTCATTCAACTCGCTCACCAGTTGAGAAAAAAGCTCTGCGGCCGGCAAGGGCCTGGCGAGCGCTGCTGCCTGACCCGCCCAATGAGCACCGTAGCCGAATTCGCCCTTGGCTTTGGCGGCGGCATGCAGTGCCTTCCCCGCGTCATAGGCAATGGGATACGCCGGCGGTTCGGGCGATTGCGAATCGTTGCCGAGATCCGTGAACCGGTTGTTCATACTTCTCGCCGTCCGTCCGGAGATTGCCGCCGTAAAGCTTGTGTGTCGAGCAGGGTCACCGAGCAGTGCGCGGCGATAGCCTTCATCGATCGAGGTTTCCGGGCACGCAACGAAGGCCGTTCCAAGCTGGGCGGCCTGAGCGCCGAGCGCCAGTGCCGCCGCGATTCCCGCGCCATCCATGATGCCTCCGGCCGCAATGACGGGCAGCTGGAATTCTTTAGCCAGCAGCCGCGTGAGGGCGAACGTCCCCAACTGATCGTCTGGCGCTTCAGGATCAAAGACACCGCGATGGCCGCCGGCCTCAATACCTTGCGCAACAATGGCATCGATATCCGCCGCCGCGATCTCGGCAGCTTCATTGAGATTTGTCGCAGAGGCCAGAAGCCTGATCCCGGCCTTCTTCAACGCGTCAATCGTTTCAGGCGACGGCAAGCCGAAGTGGAAACTGACAACCGCCGGCTTCTCCTCGAGGAAAACCTCGAGCATCGCCGGGTCGGCGACGAAGCTGGTGTAGATCTCGGATAGCGACGCCGGCGGCACTGCGCCGAATTGTTCGAACCGTGGAGCAAGCCAGTCCAGCCACTGTCGGTTAACCGCCTGATCGGCCGTCGCGGGGCGATGACAGAAAACGTTGATGTTAAACGGCTTGGCCGTCAAAGCACGCGTTTCCCTGATCACCTTGCGAGCGCCTGCCGCATTCATTGCTCCGACACCCAGAGAACCCAGGCCGCCTGCATTGGATACGGCCGCGGCCAGCGCGGGGGTATTTACGCCGGCCATCGGGGCCTGAATGATGGGCGCTTCGATTCCAAGCAAACGCAACAACGCGTGATTGTCAGTCTGGTTAGTCATGTTCCGTCCTCTTCAAATAGCATTTATTGCGCAATCAATTTCCGACAGACCTTCTATTGGCCCAACTTCTCCATCAGAAAGTCCACAAAGCTTCGCACGCGCGACGAAAGATGCCGGCCATGCGGGTAAAGCAGAATAAATGGCCGCGAGCAGCCGCCATATGGCGTCAGCACTTCGGTGAGCGTGCCGTTGGCAAGGTCCTTTTCGACAATGAATCGATAGGTTTGAAATACGCCCGCACCGTTGCGCGCCAGTGTCACACCCGCGAGCACATCGCCTGAAGATCCATAACCGCCGCGTGTTGTGATCTCGATGGCCTCGCCGTTCTGGTTGAACTGCCACGGAATATTGCGGCCTGTACTCGGCAGTTCAAACTGGATGCAGTCGTGGTTGATCAGATCGTCAGGAGTCTCGAGCTTTCCCGCGGCGCGCAGATAGGCGGGTGTCGCCACGACCACCAGTTCCGAGTCTTCGAGTTTTCGCGCGATAAGGCCAGAATCGCGTGGCGCGCGCCCTCGGATCGCGAGGTCAAACCCTTCATCCGCGAAGTCGATGTTGCGGTTGCTCAGGTGCATTTCCAACGTCACTTCGGGATATCGCGCGCGAAACTCCGCCAGGAGCGGCAGGACGCGATAGTGACCGTACGGCGTAGGCATGCTGAGCCTGAGAACACCGGCAGGCGTAGTCTGCTGCCCCGTCGCTTCGCGCTCCGCGTCGGCCAGCTGGCTGAGTGCCGCCCGGCATTGTTCGAAGTATCTCTTTCCCAGGTCCGTCAGGCGGATCTGCCGGGTTGTCCGGACGAATAATCGCGCGCCGAGGCGTTTTTCAAGCCGGGCGACCGAACGACTGACCGCGGCTGGCGTCACGCTGGCCGCATTGGCTGCGACAGTGAAGCTTCCCAATTCGGCTGCAAGGCAGAAAAGTTCGATACTACCCAGAAGAAGATCTTCAAATTGACGCTGCATGGTCTTTCAAGGACATAGAATTGCCGCTCGCCCGGCGGCGTGATGACGCGTTGCCACTCACCAGGTCGAACTCACTCGCGGCCTGGCAAAAATTTGAGCAACTCTCTGTATGGTCCGCTGCTGTACCCAGCTCGTGCAACGAGATAGGTGTCGACAGTGGCAATCTCCTGCGTACGGACGTCCATTGGAGTTCGCTGCAGATCCAGTATCGATTCCGGACAGAGCGCGAAACAGGAACCCGCCGCGACGCAAGCGAGAATGGCATGGTAGGAGGCAAGCTCCATCACCTTCCAGTGGCTATTACTGTTGAAATCCCCTGGGGATAACCAGCGTTCCAATACGTTTCGATAAGTGCAGCCATCAGGAAACGCAGCCAAGGTTTTAACCCTGAGCTCGCCAGGCCCTTTCACCGCTGGGTGATTGGGCGGCAGCACCAGAATCATATTCTCATGGTACGCAAGCGTTGCGCTGAGCCGACGGCCGGCAATCCTGTCGTCTCGGTCCGGTGTATCGGGGATATGGGTATCGGCTACGAACGCACAGTCGAGACGTCCCCCTTCCACGTCTTCGGCTAGCGAGCGGGACGTGCCGATGGCAATCTGGAGTTCGACCTGTGGCCACATGGTGTGGTATCCGGACAGAAGGGCCGGGAGGCGCGCGGCTGCAGTACTTTCCATCGCACCAACGCGCAGCGGGCCGGCCATATTTTCCGGGTTCATTGCTGAACGCGCTTCTTCGGCAAGCGACAGCAGACGTTGGGCGTACTCTAGCATTGTTCGCCCGCTGGGGGTCAGCGTCATCCGCCGGCCGCTCCTTGAAAAGAGCTTGACCTGCAGTTCATCCTCGAGCTGCTGGACTCGCGTGGTCACGTTCGACTGTACGCGTGCCAGACTATGAGCCGCCCGAGTGACGCTTTGCTCCGTCGCAACGGCACAGAATATTTCTAGCGATGAGAAATCCATTTCGCCCTCAGTCAGATTCTCGATCAAGAATACTTCTGAGGGGAATGTTCAGTCTGAGCGAACGTCAGGTCAACGGGCGGGCGGGCAAAACTCTGTTTCCACGGTGGAAAACCGTCAAATGCCGGACAGGGAAAACAGTGGGCGGGTCCACGCTGAAAGGTGTCCCGATCGCCCGGCGGTCGGTACGCCATGCATATCGGTTCAACGACACGTCACGGTGCGCCCGGGGCCGATTCCAATGCCGCGAGCGGCCATCATTGCCGCCCGGGAATAAATTGCTCGCACTACGCCATTCCCGGAAAAAGCCGGGAATGGCGCAGGCTTTGCGCGGTCAGGCAGCCAGACGCGAGAGAGTCTGCTTAACCTGCTCCGCGGGCATGAAACCCGAACCAATACGGCCGAGTTTGCCGTTCTGCTCGACCAACAGCGTCGGGAAACCCGTGACACCTAAATTCTGAGTCAGCGCGAAATCTGCGCGAGTTGCCTGGATGACTTCAGCCGAGGACCAGCGTGTGAAAAATGCCTCTGCATCGGTGTCAATGCCGGCGGATCGCAACGCCGCGGCGCCGACTTCTGCCAACACCTTGCCGTCGGTCGTGTCGAGTCCATCAACATAGAACGCTCGCTGGAATGCACGGAACACGCTCAACAGGTCAACCGAGGGCGCCATCACCCGTGCGGTAACCACCGCGCGGCAGATCGGCTCCGTGTCGTACACGAAGTTTTTCCGCGCCATTAACGCATCGCGGTTAAATTCCGCACCGCTCATCTGCTCGACACGTGCCCAGTGCGTCAGACGGAACTGCTTGCCTGCATCATCCAGCACCTGGGTTGAACCTGCACCCATGCCTCCGAGCACGATCTGTACTTCAAGTTCGGGCATGCTCTCGACAATCGACGTCATCTCCTTGCCGAAGCCGTAGCACCAGGAGCACATCGGATCACCCACAAATATAAGTTTCATCACTTTTCCAATTCAGTCATCAACCATGCAAGAAAACGGCATACGCCCTTTTCAACTTGCCGAACGCTCCGGTGCATCTCAGACAGGATGACATGAATCCATCCGATGCCCCGACGGAAAGCACGTCGTGCACGGACTATAAGCGGTAGCCGCCACATCGCAAACGCAGCGCGCATCAATTCAGTCTTTACACCGTGTAACCAAGGTCGATGCAGCGCGGTGAAGCATTCCCTGCCTGGCCCATTGCGGCGACAGAATAACCCGCACTTCGACATTCAGGATCGCCGACGAAACGCGAGCGCCGCATCGTACTGCATGCGGCGCCCGTTCAATCATTCAGGCAATGACGGCAATTTATCTGGCCGTCGGCATTGCGAATTCAGCCCCTTTTTCGGTGCTTTCCGGCCAGCGTTGCATGATTGATTTCTGCTTCGTGTAGAACCGGACCCCTTCTTCCCCGTAGGCGTGCGTGTCGCCGAACAGGCTGCGCTTCCAGCCCCCGAAACCATGCCAGGCCATCGGCACCGGAATAGGCACGTTGATCCCGACCATGCCCACCTCGATACGGCGCCCGAATTCGCGAGCAATGTGGCCATCGCGCGTGTAGCAGGCAACGCCATTGCCAAACTCGTGAGCGTTGATCAGATCGACCGCCTCGCTGAAATCCTTGACGCGAACGCAACTCAGAACCGGCCCGAAGATCTCTTCCTTGTAGATTCTCATCTCCGGCGTGACGTTGTCGAAAAGCGTACCGCCCGTAAAGAATCCGCCTTCGTGGCCGTCCACTTTCAGACCGCGGCCATCCACAATCAGCTTTGCGCCCTCTTCGAGGCCAATCCCGATGTAGTTCTCAATGCGCTCGAGCGCCTGCCGCGTGACGATCGGCCCCATTTCGGCATCCGCTTCCATGCCGTTCTTCACGATCAGGCTGCGCGCCCGCTCGGCAAGCTTGCGGAATGATCCTGTCAGCGACGTCGCCCACGAGAACGGCAACGGAGATCGCCATGCACCGTTCGCCGGCCGAGCCATAGCCCGCCCCGACCAGCGCATCGACAGCCTGATCGATATCGGCATCGGGCATGATCACCATGTGATTCTTCGCACCGCCCAGAGCCTGCACGCGCTTGCCGTTCCGTGCCCCGGTCTCGTAGATGTAGTTGGCGATCGGCGTCGATCCGACGAAGCTGACGGCCTTCACATCAGGATGCGCCAGCAGTGCGTCGACAGCGACCTTATCGCCCTGAACCACATTGAAGATACCGTCGGGCAAGCCGGCTTCCTTCAAAAGCCTTGCCATGAACAGCGACGCGGAGGGATCACGCTCACTCGGCTTCAGAATGAAAGCATTACCCGCGGCAATCGCAACCGGGAACATCCAGCACGGCACCATGCACGGAAAGTTGAACGGGGTAATGCCGGCGACCACGCCAAGTGCCTGACGCGTCGTCCAGTTATCCATTCCTGTGGAAACCTGCTCCGTGTAGTCGCCCTTCAGCAGTTGAGGAATACCGCAGGCGAATTCGATGACATCGATCCCGCGCGACACTTCACCTTGAGCATCGGAGAAAACCTTTCCGTGTTCCGCGGTGATGATCGCGGCCAGTTCATCGCGATGCCGGTTCATCAGTTCGAGGAAGCGCAGCATAACCCGTGCGCGGCGGATCGGCGGCGTGTTGCTCCACTTCGGAAACGCAGCCTTTGCGCTCGCAACGGCGGCATCCACGTCAGCGATTTCGCCGAGCAAAAGGCGTCGTGGCGTCTCGCCGGTTGCAGGGTTGAAGATCGCCTGAGTCCGCGCGCCGACTCCGCGCACAGCTTCACCGCCGATGAAATGTGTAACATCCGCAGTATCGTTAAATGCTTGCATCTCGACTCCACTTGATTGATTGGCAACGAGTGAAGTTTAGGAACCTCCGCCGAGTCTGCAAAGACGCTAAGATTGAAATGATTGTTTTCCAGGGTGAACAATAGACGTATGGATACACGAAAGGTTGAAGGCCTGTGGACCCATCTGCACTGGCTGACGGTTCTCGCGGAACATGGCACGTACACAGCGGCGGCGGCTCGCCTTGGCGTCAGCAAGGCAGCGATGAGCCAGCGTATCGCCGAACTGGAGCGCGCCACGGGTGTCGCACTGGTGCAGCGCACCACGCGCAGTGTGCGCTTCACTGAAGCGGGCCAGCGTCTTGTCGATAGCACTCGTCTGGATTACGAACATATTGCGACCAGCTTCTCCACCGTCCGGGAAATGGCGGGTGTGGCACGTGGCCTGATCCGGGTAACCGCACCGGTGGCATTCGTGCGGCAGCAACTGGTGCCGAAAATGTCGGCGTTTCTGCGCGCCAATCCTGAGGTTCGGGTACAACTGGAAGTTTCCGACCGTCTTGCCTCAATTGCCACCGAAGGCTTCGATCTTGCGATCAGGCATAGCGTCCAGGCGCCTGAGACGCACGTGGCATGGAAGCTTTGCGACACGCGCCCGGTTATCGTCGCGACCCGAACGTACCTGAAACGCCGAGGTCAACCGGCGTCGCCCGCGGATCTTTCGTCGCACGATTGCCTGTTCTACCCTCGCCCCTTAGGGTCCGGCATCTGGTCGTTCGAGCGGAAAACAGCGCGCAAGACCAACGTCGATCCGATTTCTATTACGGTCAACGGGCCATTCTCCGCGAACAATAGCGAAGCTCTGCGAGACGCGGCGCTCGATGATCTGGGTATCGCGCTCCTGCCTGATTTCACGGCGCAAGCGGCGATTCGAGCGGGAAAACTGATGGTTCTTTTACCCGATTGGCGCCCCGTGGGCAGCTTCGCCGAACAACTGTATATCGTCCGGCCGTACACGCCGCACGTGCCGCGAGCCGTCGGACTTTTTATCGCCTATCTCCGGGAAACATTCGCGGGCGGTTTCCCGCCCTGACGATGTCCAGCGGAGATTTAGCGGCAGAAGGCCGTGGCCGGTCACGCAAATCCGGTCGATCCCGATACGGATTCCCACGCGTCGATTTCAGCGTTGAGAGCGGTCATTTTTTGCCGAACGAGGGTGAGCGCATCATCGCCCAGCACGAGATGCACGGGAGGGTTTTCCGCGTCGACGATCTTCAGCAAGACCTGCGCCGCTTTTGCCGGATCGCCGGTCTGTCTGCCGTCTTTCGCCTTGCGCGCCCGGCGAATGGGGTCAAATACCGGATCGTAGTCGCGGATGGAACGCTCCGTGCGCACCATCGACCGGCCGGCCCAGTCGGTTCGGAACGCGCCAGGTGCAACAGCCGTTACCTTGATTCCGAAGCCGCGTACTTCCTTCTCCAGCGCTTCCGATATTCCCTCCAGCGCGAACTTGCTGCCGCAGTAGTAAGTGATGCCGGGGAACGTAACCAGGCCTGCCATCGACGTGATATTGATGATGTGCCCCGTGCGTCGCACACGCATCGACGGAAGCACCGACTTGATCATGGCCACAGCGCCGAACACGTTGACATTGAACTGCTGCAGCAGATCATCGAGTGGCGATTCCTCAAGCGTTCCTTCGTGACCGTATCCGGCGTTGTTCACGAGAACGTCGACCGCTCCAACGTGTTCCGTCACGCTTCTGATGGTTTCATCGATTTTCGAAAAATCCGTTATATCGAGCACTACGCCGTGAGCAAGATGCGCGTGCAAACCCTCGAACTCTGTCTTTGCGGACTCGCTTCTGACCGTCCCTATCACCGTGTTTCCGGCAGCCAATGCGGCCTCTGCAAACGCCCGGCCGAAGCCGGAGCTGACACCTGTAATCAGGAATACCCGCTCAATAGTCTTGCTCATCGTACTGAACTCTCCGAAATCGTAGAACGGGCCTCACCTCTGCTGAAGACCCTATGAGCGTGCCGGGGAACCAGCACCAAGCTTCGCCGTGCTGTGCAGCCTCGGTCCGGGAGCTTGCTTCAACCTGTCACGTCAAGGCGAAAAAAGACCGTCAGGCGGCCCGCACGTTGGTACTTTACTTGTGCAAGGGAAGAGATTGGCGTTGGACATCGGTCAACTGTCCTTTTCTTGCGGAGAAAGAATCTCCATGAGCCGGCATGGATGGAACCGTGCCGCTGCGCAAGCATCGCGACGAGTAAACAGAATGTTGACCGGGCGCGCATTGTTCTATTTCGCCCTCCGGGCGATTATCCCTGCCCGAGCGGCCCGCAGACAAAGAGATGAGCTTCGGGCCCGCGATCCGGGGCGGCGACGCTGAGAAGCTATTCGTGAGTCTCGAATCACGCAACGGCCCGGCACGATGAATAACACGCCAGTTCGCCGACGCGGCGCGAACGAGGCGCCTGACAACGGGAGTAACAAAATGGACAAAACGGTGACACAGATCGACAGTGCTCCAATTCTGGAGACACTCGCCGGCGCGCTGATCCTTGCTGTGGGAATGGGCTTCGGCCGTTTCTCCTTTACCGGCATGTATCCGTTGATGGTGAAGGAAGCGGTGATCAGCGTGGCAGGTGGTTCTCTCGCCGCCTCGGCCAACTATGCGGGCTATCTGGTTGGAGCATTGATCGTCAGTCGCCTTGACCATCGGCACGCCGCGCGGCTCTGTCAGTTGTCGATGCTCGGCACGCTAGTGTGCCTTGCGCTGCTCTCGCTTCACCTTGGCGCTGGATTTGTTGTTGCCGACAGATTTGTCGCCGGCGCCCTGAGCGCCGTTTCCATGGTTGCCGCGTCGATCTGGCTGTTCCACATTGTCGGCTATCACCACGGCGCGCCGGTTCTGTATGCAGGAGTCGGATTCGGCATTGTCGTCTCGGCCGAGTTGATCGCGTTCGGCGGCACCACTGGCTTGAGCACCGCAGGGCTCTGGATGCTGCTCGCGCTCGCCGCCCTGATTCTCTCTTCGCTTGCATGGTCGAAGGTGACCGGCAACGCCGGCATGCAGGCTGCGCAACACCACGCAAGCATTGAATCGACCACAACGGCGCGGTCCACAATCGGACCGTGGATTCTGATCCTGGTTTACGGACTCGCCGGCTTCGGCTATGTCGTGACGGCGACGTATCTCCCGCTTCTCGTCAGGAACGCTCTTCAGCACACCAACCCGGTTCACGTCTGGGCCGCATTTGGCCTGGGGGCCGCCCCGTCGTGCTTCCTCTGGCATTGGCTACATCACAAGCTGGGCAGTCGCGCTGCCATGGCAAGCAATCTTGTTGTGCAGGCGGTGGGCGTGATCCTTCCTGTCGTCAATCCATCGGCACTGGCATTTCTCGGCAGCGCGGTTCTGGTTGGCGGCACTTTTATGGGAGCGGTGACCATCGTCATGCCGGCGGCAAAGCGCGTCGCGCATCACGTCAGATTCAACATCATGGGGACGCTGACCGCGGCCTATGGAATCGGTCAAATTCTCGGGCCATTGGCCGCCAATCAGCTGTTCGCCCACACCCAGTCTTTCAACCAGCCGCTCATGGCCGCGGCTGCGGCGCTGATTATCGCAGCGCTGGCATGCTTCGCCTGATCCGCGCCCTCGCAAACAGGGCGCGGCGGCCGCTACTCCTTTATGTCGTCGAGCTTCACTGACAGTCCACGCTGAACAGCCGGACGGGCGCACATCAGGTCGTACCAACGCTTGACCGCGGGGAATTCGTCGAGCGAGATCAGATGACGTTCGTGCCGCCACGCCCAGCCGAGTACCGCGAAATCGGCGATTGAAATGTCACCTGCAACAAACTCGGTCGACGCAAGCCGGCGCTCGAGAACGGAATACAGTCGCCGCGTTTCGGTGGAGTAACGGTTCAACCCGTAGCGCCGGTCTTCTTCCGCCTCGACTCCGCGGAAATGATGGACCTGTCCCGGCATCGGGCCGAAGCCCCCCATCTGCCACATCAGCCACTCGAGGACAGGAACTCGCTCTCTCAAACCCTCAGGCATGAACTTGCCGGTCTTCTCAGCGAGATAAAGCAGAATGGCGCCGGACTCGAATACGCTGATCGGCTGCCCGCCTGGACCGTCGCTATCCACGATCGCGGGGATGCGGTTATTGGGGCTGATCCGCAAGAACTCAGGATCATGCTGCTCGCCCGCAAGAATGTTCACCGTTTTGACGGTATAAGGCAGCGCCATCTCTTCGAGCGCAATGCTGATCTTGCGACCGTTCGGGGTGTTCCATGTGTGCAACGTGATTGTCATATCGGGGGTCACAGATGTTGATTGTTTCGGCTAACTCAGCGCTTTCATGCTGCGTCCAGGCCACTGGTGGCTTCACGCATTCCTGCCGTCAATTCCTGCCGATTCGGCGCGCCTCTAACCGTCTCAGCGTCGGTACTCAGGACGACACTCATCCATTCGCGCAAGAACTCAATCCAGGTCCTGATTTTGGCATCGAGATAATGCCGTGATGCATAGACCGCAAAAACGTTCAGCGTTTGCAGATGATATTCCGGCAAGACTCGCACAAGCGCGCCGGACAGGAGCAAAGACCTGACGGCGAACGTAGGTAATGCACCGATTCCCATGCCTTCCTGCACTGCAGCGGCCATGGCGTCGGGGACATTCACCTTGAACCGCACATCCGGCAAGCGGAATTCATGTTCACCGCTCAAGCCTTCCAGCAACCAGCGATCCGCCGGGAACACTGGAATCGCAACCTGCAGACAGGTATGGTGCGATAGATCTTCGACCGTCTCAGGGGTGCCGTGCATCTCCAGATACGCGGGTGAGGCGCACAGAACACTGTATAGCTTCCCCAACCGATGCGAGATGTAGGCCGAGTCGGGAAGCGAATTCGACGCGACGCGCAATGCCACGTCGTAGCCGTCCTCGATCAGATCGGGGACGTTCTGGGAGAGCGTCAACTCAACGGTAACGGCGGGATAGCGTTCCTGATAGGCGGCGATCGCCGGGATCAAATAGGTTTGACCGAGGCTCGACATGGCATGAACCCGAAGCGTTCCCACCGGCTTCGCATGTGCGTCCGACGCCTCTGCTTCGGCTTCTTCAACCTCAGCCATGATCCGGTAACACCGCTGAAGATAGCGCTCGCCAGCCTCCGTCAACGCGATACGCCGAGTCGTCCGGTTCAGCAGGCGCGTACGCAGGTGAGACTCGAGTTCGGAAATCGACCGGGAAATATAGCCTGTCGTCGCATCCAGCTGATGTGCAGCTGCGGTAAAGCTCTTTGCCTCGACAACTTCGACAAAGATTTTCATGTTGCGCAAGGTGTCCATACCGGCCTCACCGACCCTATCGGAAGTATTTGCAAATGGTGGCGCGCCATAGGCGGCACCAAATGGTGCCTCATTTCAACGATGCGCGCATACGCTGCCCACTGCGTCATGCATCGAAATCGGCTGATCCTGTTTGCCGAATGTCCTGAAACCGCGTGTGAGCAAGCCTGGATTCCTGGACGGTCGTGAGAGAAGCGCTCATTTTCCTCGCAGGAATGAAATTCACTACTTGTTTCCATCCAGGACACCGCATCTCAGGCATTGACGTTATGAAAGCCGCTGGCGAGGACTCCGCAGCCGTGCTTTTTCCGCCTCCGACACGCAGGCAAGCGCTGCGCGAAGGCTACCCAGCAAGCCCTGCAGCAAAATGTTCATTTGTTCTCGCTGCGCAAGACTGTTTCTCCCGCGCGGGTATTCGAAACCTCGTTCAATGCGCCTACATTTAGCCTCTATCGGAGCCGTCGCCCGATCGGCGCCTGAAACCGAATCAACCCATTCTCGAGGTTAAGCATGAGCACGTCACAAAAGGTTGTTGTTGTTACCGGCGCATCGCAAGGCATCGGCGCCGAGGTGGTAAAGGCATTTCGCAAGCTCGACTACCGCATCGTCGCAACGGCACGTTCGATCAAACCATCGGACGATTCGAACATTCTGACCGTTGCCGGCGACATTGGCGACCCGGCCACCGCCAAGCGTGTCATTTCCGAAGGCGTTGCAAAGTTTGGCCGGATCGACACGCTGGTGAACAACGCGGGCATCTTCATCGCAAAGCCCTTTACCCAGTACACCGCCGAAGACTACGCCGCGGTGATGAATGTGAATGTGGCGGGCTTCTATTACGTTACGCAACTGGCCATCGCCGAAATGGAAAAGCATTCGAGCGGCCATGTGGTTAGCGTGAGCACGACGCTTGCCGACCATGCAATCGATGGCGTGCCTTCCGTGCTGGCCTCCCTGACCAAGGGCGGACTGAACGCCGCGACAAGGTCGCTGGCGATTGAATACGCCAAGCGCGGTATTCGTGCGAATGCAGTTTCGCCGGGGATCATCAAGTCGCCGATGCATGCGCCGGAAACCCACGCAGCGCTGGGCGCCCTTCATCCGATGGGCCACATGGGCGAGATGAGCGATATCGTCAACGCGATCCTGTTTCTCGATTCCGCCCCGTTCATCACGGGCGAAATCCTGCACGTCGACGGCGGCCAGAGTGCCGGCCACTAAGGCTTCCCCGTGCGGCAAGCCGGTGACTTTTCATCCCTAGAAACAGGATAGCGCCATGCCAATCGTCACGATCCAGGTTACCCGCGAGGGTAGCAAACCCGGCAATGATTCAGTGACAGCCGAAGAAAAGGCTCAACTCATCAAGGGCGTCAGTGAGCTGTTGCTCAATGTCCTGAATAAGCCTCTCGAAGCGACGTTTGTGGTCATCGAAGAGGTCGAAACGGAAAACTGGGGCTGGGGTGGGCTTCCGACCGATGAATATCGAAAGCAGCGCGGTCTTAAGTAGATGACGCGATAGTTATCTGGCCTGCTCCTGGTTATCAGGGCAGGCCATCATGAGGGCTTCCAGACCGATAACGATCTACCCTCGTGCAAAGCCTCAAGGAAGTGCCATGGATATGTCAACCGCCCTCGTCTATGAAAGTTCGGCCACGAGCGCCGTCCGTTTCGACTTTCATCCGGGCTACAGGCGTGTGTTTCGCCAACGCGAACTGACGGTGGGTCTTATCCTGCCGCTCGAAACCCATCCGGATTCGCCGCAGCCTACAATGCGCGATCACATCGCCATGGCGCGGCGGGCGGAAGATCTTGGGGTTGCCGCATTGTGGGCGCGCGACATTCCATTTTATGACCCCGCTTATGGCGACGTCGGCCAGATCTTCGACCCGCTTATCTATCTTACTCATCTGGCCGCCGTGACACGCACGATCACGCTGGGCACGGCAGGCATCGTTCTGCCGATGCGCGAACCTCTGATGCTCGCAAAGCAGCTTAACTCGCTCGATCACCTGACCGAAGGACGTTTGATAGCCGGCATGTCTTCCGGTGACCGCCCTTCCGAATATCCGGTCTTCGGTATCGATTTCGAAACGCGCGGCGACAGGTTCAGAGAGGCGTTCGCCGTCTATCGAAACGTGAGCGAACGTGCGTTCCCACACTTCACTTCGCGCGACTTCGGCCAGTCCTCCGGTGCCCTGGACATGCTTCCAAAGCCGCCATACGGCCGCACGCCCGCGATTGCGGTCGGGCGTTCCCAACAGACGCTGTCGTGGATCGGCGAGAACATGGACGGCTTCCTCGGTTTCGTTCCCGATCCTGATGGTCTAGCCAGCTTTGGAAGTGATTGGCAAGACGTGGTACGGCACGCGTCTGGTGAGAACGCCTTCAAACCACTCGCTTTCGGCGGCTTTCTTTATCTTCATCCCACGCCCAACTACCCCTTCAAGCGGATTCGAGGCGGATTTGCCATTGGCAGCCGTGCGCTCCGCGATTTCCTCGAGCAGGCGAGGGACGCCGGAGTCAATCACGTTGCGCTGAATCCCAAGGTCACACCTCGCCCGTACACGGAAATCCTCGAGGAACTGGGCAGTATTGTGCTGCCGGCCTTTTCCGCAAACTAGCGCTACGTGACGGACGAGGCGAGCATCGATCACTTCAGCCAAGCGGTATTGGGACGTTTTGCGAGAAACCTCCCACGAGGTTTTCCGAATTAATCGGTTAGGGATCCAGAATTCCATTTGGGTTCCTGATGCTTAAAAGTCGAAACGTCGAGGCGTAACCATCGCCCGGCATCAGACCAGACTATCAGGAAGAGTCATCGTGAAGATTGCCAGCATAGAGTCCATCCCACTGCGAATTCCCTTCACCGCGGGTGGCCAGTCCGCCGCGGGCGCATGGGGCGGCGCGGGTCTGCAAACCGTAGACTCGCTGATCGTCAAGGTCACCACCGATACCGGCGTGGTCGGTTGGGGTGAAACCTTCGGCTTTACCGCCATCCCCGCCGTCAAGGTGGCGATCGACTCCATTCTCGCCCCGCTGGTGATCGGACGCGATGCCACGCAGCTCGAAAAGCTCATGCTCGACATGCAGAAGAAGTTGCATATCTTCGGGCGCAGCGGCGCGTTCATCTACGGGCTCTCCGCCATCGATATCGCGCTCTGGGACATCGCCGGCAAGGTCGCGAACCAACCCGTCTACCAGCTCCTCGGCGGCAGCGACGCGCTCTCGCTGCCCTGCTACGCCAGCCTCATCCGCTACTCGGACCCGGCGCTTGTGCGCGAGAACGTCGGCCGTGCGCTCAGGAGCGGCTTTCGCCATCTCAAGCTGCACGAGATCGACCTCGACTGCGTACGTGCCGCTCGCGAAGCCGCTGGCGACGACATCGATATCACGCTCGACGTCAACTGCCCGTGGTCCGTGCGCGAAGCACTCGACATGGCCAGCCAGTTGCGCCCCTTCAACCTGCGCTGGCTCGAAGAGCCCGTCTGGCCGCCGGAAAACTATTCGGGGCTCGCGCGCGTGCGCCAGGAAGGCGGCATTCCCGTTGCCGCGGGCGAGAACGCGTCCACCCTGATGGATTTCCAGCATCTGCTCGAAGCACGCTCGGTTGACTTCATCCAGCCGAGTCCCGCGAAAATGGGCGGCCTGACCGAGTTGAAAAAGGTCTACGCACTGGCCAACGCCCACAACGTCACCGTCATGGTTCATACCTTCTACGACGGTCCGGGCCTGCTCGCCAGCGTGCATGCGAGCGCCGCGCTGGGCGGCCCCGGCGCGCTGGTCGAATGGCGCTATTTCGATCTCGAGGCGCAGCTCTATGGAGACGCCATCATCCCCACCAACGGGTCAATCACCGTTCCCCAGGGTCCGGGCCTCGGTCTCGAACCTGATGCCGATGTGATTCGGCGATATCGGCTGACGTAAAAAACAATGAATTCGTGAGCGCCGCCGAGAGACGGTGCAACCCCACCAGGAGACTGGCAAAGCGCACCGGCCCAACTACCGTCTGACGGGCACACAGGTGATCCCCAAGGAGTGTCAACGTCATGCTGGGTCGAATTGTAGGGCCGATATTTCCCGTCGCGTTTATCATTGCTCTCGGGTTTATTGCCGGCAAACGCGGCAAGCTCAACCATGCGGACAGTCTTCTGATCAGCCGGCTGGTTCTCAACTGGATTTTTCCCGCCCTTCTGCTGGCCGGCATGGCCGACACGCCGCGCTCCCAATTGTTCGACGTCCGGTTTGTCGTCGCCACTTTCATTGGATTGATGGGCATGTACGCCCTCGCATTCGGCATCGGATGGTATCGCTATCGCGAACTCAAAGCGGCGACGCTGAAAGGATTTGTGTGTGGATACCCCGACGGCGCGTTTATGGGCATCCCCATTCTGCAGGCCATGTTTGGGCCCAGTAGCCTGTATTCCGTGCTGGTCCTCAACCTGATTGCTAGTCTTATCATGATCCCGCTGACGACCATGCTTCTCACGGTCGCGAGTGGCGAAGGAAGCGGGGCCAAGGCATTTGTTTCAAGCATTTCGACTGCCGTGCGGCGGCCGCTCATGTGGGCTCCGGCAATCGGCATCCTGTGTTCCCTGTTCGCGATCAAGCTTCCACCCTTGCTGGCGGATTCGCTGAATCTTCTCGGAAAGGCTACACCCGGTGTTTCGCTGATGTGCCTCGGACTCATCATGTCTTCGGTGAAATTGAAGCTCTCAAGCGAAGTGTGGATCAATCTGGGCCTGAAACTGCTTTTTCATCCTGCACTGATGATCGCAGCAACCATCGTCCTTTCCGTCAAGGGCCTCTACGCGCAACAGATGATCCTGCTTTGTGCGCTGCCCTCAGCGACCATACCCGCGATGTTCGCTAACGAAGCAGGCGCGTACCGGAGCGAGGCTGCCACTTCAATTCTGATCAGCACGGTGATGTCCATCTTCACCTTCTCGTGTGCCATCTATCTGATCAACAATGGTCTTGCAGCGGCGTGAAGCGGCTCGCTTGCCTGGTCGGCACCGCCGGATGACCCGGCGGCGGTGATGCATGCGTGCCTGACACTCAGGCTGTGGTCAGCGGTTCGCTGTCTTGATGGTCCATGCGACTCAATACGGCTCGCGCTTCGTCGAAGGCTGTGCCGCCCTGTTGAGCAAAGAAGTCGACGCAAAAGTCCACGAATGTTCTCAGCCTGGCCGGAAGTAACTCGCGGTGCGAGTAGAACAGACAGATCTCGACCGTGCCTTCGGACGTAGAGCAATTCGGCAGCACGTGCGTCAGATACCCTTCCGCGATGTCCTCACGGACCATGGCTTCCGGCAAAATGGCTATGCCCGTTCCCGTAAGCGCCGCCGCCCGAAGCAGCACCTCGTTTCCGTCCATCGACGACATCGGGATGACGGTGACCGTACGGCCGTCCTCCTGCACATCGATCATGCCCGAGTCCTTCTGTCTCGAGGCAGGCGCCAGAAGCAGAAAATGATCGGTGAGTTCCGACGCGGCCTGGGGCACTCCGAATTGTTCAAGATAGGCAGGCGTTGCAACAAGGACGCGTGACGACCTCGACAGCGTGCGGCGAATCACGGCGGATTGTTCCACCAGATGCGGCGGGAGAATAGCGATGTCGAATCGGCCGTCATAGAGATTGACGGTGTCTTCCTGAACCGAGATCATCAGATTCACGTTTGGGGCTGCGGCATGATAGTCCCGCACCAGCCGCGAAAACGTTTCGCTCACCAGCATCGGATGAACGGCGAGTCTTAGCCGCCCACTGTCGACTTCACGCTCCCGCTTTACACGACGGTTTGCTTCATCCAGATCTTCGAGCAAACGGCAACAACTCAGATAATACGGTTGCGCCGCTTCCGTCAACGATACAGACCGCGTAGTTCGATGCAGAACCCGCGTCTGGATGCTTGCTTCGAGCTTGGCGATCGCCTTCGAGATCGAGCCCGTGGTCACGCCCAACGATGCGGCGGCCTTGCTAAAGCTTTGATGGCGCGCAGCCGCAACGAAAGCTCGCAACATGTAAAGCTGGTCCATTTTCTACCTCACTGGCACATCCGGAAACAGACATGCAATTGCTCCGGACATCACGGATGATGAAATTCAAGCAACGTGGACCGTCACAGCTTCATATGTTGCACATTCATGCAGACCTACTCGACTACGGACGACGTTACAACTCGCGCAGGACGTGGACAGTTGTACCGTGCCTCGGTGCTACCACGATAAAGATCGCGTTCCTTCGAGGCTTCCATGCTCTAATCGCCTGATGGCGTCTTACACATGGGGATTGTTGACGCATCACGCGGGAATAAGAGTAGCAATGTTTCCAGATCGCAGGCGCGGTTTGTGATGATAGGGATATCACAAAAAGAGATAGGTCCGCCCACACTGGGTTAGCGTCGATTAATGCGCCGGAATGTGGTGTGTGCTCATGAATTTGCGTATCAGCGTCGCCACCTGATCTGCCTTCTCATCGAGTGCGAAGTGTCCGGCATCGAGAACGTGAATCTCCGATTTCGGAAGATCACGCCGATAGGCTTCAGCTTCGGCTACCTCAAACGAGGGGTCGTAACGCCCCCATACGACAAGTGTCGGCGGTTGGACCTGACGCAACCACGCCTGCCACGCGGGATATGACGCAACATTCGTGCGGTAGTCGTAGAACAGATCACTCTGGATTTCCCTCTCACCCGGCCGGCTCAGGAATGCATATTCGTCGGTCCATAGGTCCGGGTCATAGAGTTCGACATTCGGACTGGATCCGAGATGCCGCAGCTTCGCCGCATTGAACGACATCAGGTTTTCCACCAATCCCGCCTCGTTCGCGCGCCGGTCGGCCCAGAAGGCGCGACGCTTTTCCCAGAGTGGCCCGAGGCCGTCTTCGTGCGCGACGGCATTCTGGATCACGAGTGCCGTCACGCGCTCCGGATGAGCGATGGCGAGCCGGAACCCGACCGGGCCTCCATAGTCCTGCATATATAGAGCATATCGGTCGATGCCAACCGCCTTCGCAAATTGATCCATAACCGAGGCCAGGTGATCGAATGTATAGGCGAAATCCTTCGGCGCCGGCGCGTCGCTATGGCCAAAGCCTGGATAGTCCGGTGCGATCAGATGATAACGATCCGCGAGCCGTGCAAAGAGCGGATCGAACATCCGCGATGAGGACGGAAACCCATGCAGCAACAGGAGCGTCGGCGCACCTGGACGTCCCGCTTCCCGATAGAAGATCGATAGTCCGTTGACCATCACCGTCCGATATCGAACATGGTTCGGCGTTGTATCGGCGGGACTATTTGAAGAGGCAGAAGAATCGCTGACCGATGCCAACACAGCGAGCGGACAAAGAATAGCGACGAGGATCCTGAACATATGCGCGCTCCATTCGCATCGTGAATCGAAGTACCTGAATCGGATCGTATTAATCCAATCCTCTGCCACGCCTTGAACCTGCATCTTCAGCGTAGGCAGCTTCTTGAAACGATAGTTGGAACCCAATGCTTGTCAAGGCGCTTCGATTCGGCGGAATCGATGTGTTTCAGAGCTCAAGCAGCAACCGGTCAGGCTTCCCGCCCTCGCCCTTCGCAGGTACGGCACAGCAGATCAGCACCTCGTCATCCGCCGGCTTGAACTCGGGCGGCACCGGATAAGCCACCGTGCCCTCCACGATCCGGGTACGGCACGTTCCGCAGCTTCCGCCGCGGCAACCGAACTCCGGCGACAATCCGCGCGCCTGCGCCAGATCGAGTAATGAGCCACTCTGCGGACTCCATTGCGCATCCACGCCGGAACTCACAAAGACGACAGGCGTTGGTTCATCCGCTGGCAGGCGCACGATTTCGGGGGCTACGTTCGCGTCTTTCCTGCGCTGCAGTGCGGACGGCCCGAATGCTTCAGCATGAATACGCGTGTCCGCTACGTTCAGTTTGCGCAACCCGTCGTATAGCGATTGCATGAACCCGGCCGGACCACACATATAAAAATCGTAATCGTTAAAGGGCAGCGTGTCGCACAGGTGTGCCACATCCAGCCGCCCGGCGTAGTCAAAATCCGTACCTGTCGTGGCGCCCGCGGTATCTGTCAGTGTACGCACTACGTGCACCGCACCTTTAGCGCTGGCCGCCAGTTGATCGATCTCCGTCGTAAACGCTCGCTCCGGCAACGCACGCGCGGAATGATAAAACCAGGTTGGCCGAACCCTTCGCTTGCGCAAACCTTCGTAGACGATATGCCGCAACATCGCGAGCATGGGTGTCACGCCGACACCGGCAGCAAGCAGCACCACGGGGCGGCTTTCGAGGGCGTCGACCGTGAACTGCCCCGCCGGCGCACGCGTTTCGATCACGCTGCCAATGTGCACAGTCTCGTGCAGAAAGCCGGAGACAGGACCTTGCCGCCTGACGCTGATCCTGTACTGTGCGTCGGCCGGCGCCGACGACAGGGTATAAGTTCGAATCACAGGTTTGCTGTCACCTGGCAGGGTAACCCGGATCGGCAGATGTTGACCTGCTGCGTACGGCATCAGGCCCGCATCGTCCGTCGGCTCAAGGTAGAACGAGCGAATGACAGAACTCTCATCCACTATCTTCGTCACTCTGAGCAATCGCCAGGCATGAGCGAGCTCCCGCGCTTTCAGACGACTCGCCGCCTGATCCCAACTACCGGTCATCAGTGAGTTGGGAGACCAGCCGTTCGCCTGAAATATCCAGCGCAACGGCAACGCGCCGGCCCGGAAAACGATCTGGCGCGGCTTGAAATACCACAGACGCTCCGCAGCCTGAAATGCCGCAATTTCAGGCGACTGCAGATCGACGCGCGCCTCTCCCGCAAGCTGCACCAGGTCGCCTGTTTCGAAATCGACGAATACGAGCCCTGCGCGCGGATTGATGACAAAGTTGCCAAGCGTGGCAAAAAACATGTTGCCGGCGAAGTCTGGAATAGTTAGCAGTCCGTCTTCACCGATGCGCACGAATCCCGCTTTTCCGCCACGATGCGATACATCGACCTGGCGGCGGCCGTCATCGTCGACATACGAGGCGACAAAGAATGTGTCGGCATTTGAAATGATTGTCCGCACCCGCTCAGACATCTGTTCCAGGTGAACGGCCTCTGAAGCCGGTGAGCTCGCGGGCTCGCGGACGAACTCGAAATCGCGCAACTGAATGTATTGCGGGCAGTTCCCAAAGCTTTGTTTGACCGCGACGGCGAACCCCGCCGCGGTGGTGCCAGTCAACGTGCCATTCAGGCGATTGCGCCTGCGCGTATGCAACTCAATGCCCAGCAGGCCGATCGCCGCGCCATCTTCAAAGCAGGCCGCTGCGGGATCGGACGCATCCAAAGCCGCACCCACGCGCAGCACGCGCTCGGTAGGAGACTGCAGAAATCCCGGCGTGCCGGCGAGCACCGTCGCCCACACGTCGCCACTGCAATCCACCGCACCGAGA
Organism: uncultured beta proteobacterium; assembly: GCA_963738755.1. Classification (GTDB taxonomy): domain Bacteria; phylum Pseudomonadota; class Gammaproteobacteria; order Burkholderiales; family Burkholderiaceae; genus Paraburkholderia. The sequence goes on along the minus strand of CAVTXZ010000012.1, from coordinate 592,956 downwards.
ACAATGAACGGAAGCCGGGAAAAAAATGCTCGATGCTGGTCTGGCATGAACTCACGTATCACGTGCCGCCCAGCCTCATGCATCCGCTCGACGACGCCGGCGGCTCGCTGAAGCTGCACCTCTCCCGCATGCCACGGACTATCAGCATCTTCCGCCGTCGTCGAGCTCACGATTCACCCCTATATTCGGCGCGATCAAAGGAGAGCCTGCCAGCTGGTTGACTGTGGATTGGCCGCCAACCCGCCTCGCCTTGCTGCATTGGACGCAAGACCATGCGCGAGCCGATGAGCTACTGCTCATCGACACTTCGGCATTGAACCTCGACTCCGGCCGTCTGAGGTTTGAATGGCCCACAGTCCATCATAGTTTAACGACTGTGGGCCCATGTTTCCGGTAGCTTTTACGTGCCGGATTGTCGACGCGCCCCTGCCAGGTTTCATGGATTGATGGATTAACGGGCTACCGTTGCCGCGCGCGAAATCTTCAGCTTGCGCGACGTCGCCGGAACCACCTTCCACTACAAGGCGCTACTCTTTTTCTATCAGGAATCTGGAGCGATTTGCGCCCAACCATGCAGGCGCACGCCCTCGCCCGCTCCAGGCCGCACCTGTCTCGGGATGCCGATACTTCGGTGCGTTTTTGGTCTGCACGCTCCGGACAGTCCTCACGTTGCCCTTGGACGCGCGGGCTTTCGCGTTGCCGATATTCCCGGCCTTTGCGGTGGGCTCAATGTCCGCGATCGTCAAACCATGCTCCAGCATCAACGCACGGATCTGGTCCACAGCAATTTGTGCTTTTTTGGCAAGCATCACTTCGGCTTGTGCCTGTAGCTTCTTTAGTTTTGCCTGGATTTGTTCGAGTGTTGCCACCGCAATTCTCCTGATAATTAAAAAAACAATCGCACTATGCCATGCACTCACTCAACATTGTCATGTATTGTTGCCCATTAGGCATCGCTGCCAAAGTCTTACTCCCGGGGACTGCGCGAGCATCAGGCCACTAATACAACTCAATCCATTTAAGAGTTCGAATGATCGATTAGCGGCATTCACCCGCCGCGCTAAAAAACTCACTATCTGGGACAAATCGCGTCTGCCCGGCGCATCGAATAGGAGTCGCTCGGGCGCATATGTTTTTGATCAGCCCGGCACGAGACTATTGTTCAGAAAACGCTGTTTACTGGCGGCACGAACAATAGCCAAAAAGGCGAGAAGCGCGGAAAATCATTGTCGGATTGAGTTCACAGCGGGACAAGGGAGTGAATTGTGGATCTCACCGGATATGAGTTGGAGCCGCTGCACGAAGACGGCGACTTCTCTCTGTATCGCGCCCGAAGACCCAGTCATCCCAATTCGGTGCTCGCACTGGTCGCCACGCGAACGGCTTCGCAAAGCATTACACGCCTCGAGCACGAGTACAGTCTGGCGCCGATGCTCGACGCCAGCTGGGCGGCGCAGCCTCTCGCGCTCGATCGACGCCGGGTACCGCCGATGCTCGTGCTCGACGACAACGGCGGCGAGCCCCTGAACCGCACGTCTCGGCCGGCCGCTCGAACTCACGCGCTTCCTGCGCATCGCCGTCAATCTCGCGAGAACTATCGGCCACGTTCATCGGTGCGGCCTCGTCCACAAGGACATCAAGCCGGCCAATGTGCTCGTCGACGGCAACGGCAACGTGCGGCTCACCGGCTTCGGCATTGCCTCCCAACTGCCGCACGAACGCCAGCCGCCCGCGCCGCCGGAGATCGTTGCGGGGACTTTCGCCTACATGGCGCCCGAACAGACCGGGCGCATGAACCGCTCGATCGACGCCCGCAGCGATCTCTACTCGCTCGGCGTCACACTGTACGAGATGCTCACCGGTTCGCTGCCGTTCACTGCATCGGACGCGATGGAATGGATTCATTGCCACATCGCGCGCAGGCCGACACCGCCGGGCGAGCGCGTCGACGGTATTCCGGAGCCGGTCGACGGCATCGTTCTGAAGCTGCTCGCCAAGGCCGCTGAGGACCGTTACCAGACCGCCGCGGGTGTCGAGGCTGACCTCCGGTCGTGCCTCGTGGCATGGGAGGCGCACCGCCGCGTCGACCCGTTCCCGCTGGGTACGCACGACGCTTCCGACCGTCTGCTGATCCCCGAAAAACTGTACGGACGCGAGGCCCAGATCGAAGCGCTGGTTGCAGCGTTCGATCGTATCGTGGCCGGCGCCGGCAGCCGAACTCGTGCTTATTTCCGGCTATGCGGGCATTGGCAAGTCGTCGGTCGTCAACGAACTGCACAGGGTGCTGGTGCCGCCACGCGGCCTGTTCGCGTCCGGTAAGTTCGACCAATACAAGCGTGACATTCCTTACGTGCCATTTGCGCAAGCCTTCCAGTCGCTCGTGCGCAACCTGCTGAGCAAGAGCGACGCGGAGCTCGAGCCGTGGCGGCACGCACTGGTCGAGGCGCTCGGGCCCAACGCTCAGGTGATGGTGAATCTGATCCCCGAGCTTGCGCTCATCATCGGCGAGCAGCCACCCGCGCCGGTCCTCTCCGCCGCAGGAAGCGCAAAACCGCTTCCAGATCGTATTTCGGCGTTTTCTCGGCGTGTTCGCGCGGCCCGAGCATCCGCTCGCGCTGTTCATCGACGATCTGCAATGGGTCGATACGGCGACGCTCGACCTGCTCGCGCATCTCGTCACGCATCCGGACGTAAAACACGTTGTGCTGGTCGGCGCCTATCGGGACAACGAAGTAGATGCGTCGCACCCGTTTGCACGCACGCTCGAGTCGATCCGCCACGCCGAAGGAAAGGTGCAGCAGATCGTGCTCGCGCCGCTCATGCCGGATAGCGTCACGCAACTGGTAGCTGATTCGCTTCACTGCGACCGCGCGACGGCTGTACCGCTCGCGCAACTGGTGCACGAGAAGACCGGCGGCAATCCATTCTTCGTGATCCAGTTTCTAACGGCGCTCGCCGACGAGAACCTGCTCACATTCGACTACGGCGCCGCAGCGTGGCGCTGGGATCTGCCGCGCATTCATGCGAAGGGCTTCACCGAGAACATCGCCGATCTGATGGCGGCGAAGCTGAGCCGGCTGCCTCGTCCGACACGCGATGCGTTGGGGCAGTTGGCCTGCCTCGGCGATGTTGCCGAAGTCGCCGCACTGACGTGGGTTCAGGGCGGATCGGAGGAGACGATGCACGCGAACCTGTGGGAAGCCGTGCGCACGGGCCTCGTGTTTCGCGTGGGCGACGCCTATGAATTCGCCCACGATCGCGTGCAGGAGGCCGCTTATGCACTCATCCCCGCAGACGAGCGCGCCGCCGCTCATCTGCGGATCGGCCGGGCGCTGGCGTTGCGCACCGCGCCAGAAGCGCTTGAGGAAACCATCTTCGACATCGTCAACCACCTCAATCGCGGCGCGGCGCTGATCGAGAGCGAGACAGAGCGTGAGCAGACCGTTGCACTGAACCTCATCGCGGGCAAGCGCGCGATGAATTCGACGGCCTACGCCGCCGCCCGCAGTTGTCTCGCGCAGGGCGTCGCGCTGCTGTCGTCCGACGCGTGGACGCAGCATTACGAGAGCACGTTCGACCTCTATCTGGCGCTCTCTGAATGCGAGTATCTGGCGGGCGATTTTGCGAAAGCTGACGCGCTGGCCGACATGATCCTCGCCAGGTCGCGCTCCAATCTCGATCGTGCGAAGGTCTTCAGCCTGCTCATGGAGCTTTATCAGCTCGCCGGTAAATATGACGAAAGCTTCGCTGTCGCGCTCGCTGCGCTGCGCGATTTCGGCATCGTCTTTCCCGAGAACGATCAGGACATCCGGGCGGCCGTCGACGACGCGTTGCGGGACATTCCCCTCAACCAAGGCGCGCGTCCCATCGGCGAACTGGTTGACGCGCCGGTGGCGGCGGATCCTGCAAACCGGGCAATCATCAACCTTCTCGTTGAAGCAATGCCCTGTGCTTTTGCCGCGCGGCCCATGTTCTACCCGCTCTTCACGCTCAAGGCGGTCAACCTCTCGCTGCAGCACGGCAATACCGACTACTCAAGCTTTGCTTACGGCAATTACGCGTTGATGCTGGTCTCCCGCATCGGCGACATCCCCGCCGCGGTGCAATTTTCAGAAATGTCGCTACAGCTGAATGAAAAGTTCGGCAATCGGCGCCTGTATGGAAAGCTGCTTCACCTGTACGGCAGCCATGTCAATTTCTGGCGCTGTCACATTGCGACCAATCTGCCGGTTCTCGAACGGGCGACCGCTGCGTGCCTGGAAGTGGGCGACGTCGTTTTTGCAGGCAACCTCGCATTCAACGCGGTCTGGCAGGCGATCGAGAAAGGAGGTGTTCTCGAGGACGTGCAGACACTATCGGAAAAGTACGCCGCCCTCGCGCGTGACAGCCACAACGACGCGGTTCACGATCTGATCCGGATCGAGCAGCAATTTGTCGCCAGCCTCCGTGGCAAGACGACCGAAAGGTTGCAGCTGAGCGATGACACGTTTGACGAAGCAACCTGCTTCGAGGCAATCATCAAGTCAAACTTCGGCTGCGCTATCGGCGTCTATCACATCATCAAGCTGATGCTTGCCTTCCTTGATGGCCGGTACGCCGACGCATTGAAGGCCGCGGAGCAAGCGGAGGCGGTCCTCAGTTCTGTCATGGCACTGTCGATCGAAGCGACCTACCACTTCTTTCATGTACTCACCTTGACGGCGCTTTATCCGGAAGCGTCCGCGGCACAGCAGCAGGCCTACGGGCAGATTCTCGCCGCGAAACTCAAGAAGTTCGAAATGTGGGCCGAGCACTGGCCCGGAGAACTATCAGAACCGCTACGCGCTTGTCCGCGCGGAGCTCGCACGCCTCGCCGGTCGCGATCTTGACGCCATGCGCCTCTACGAACAGGCGGTCCACTCCGCTCGTGAAAACGGTTTTCTACACCACGAAGGGATTGCCAACGAACTTGCCGGTCGCTTCTATCTGGGCGGCGGTCTCAGGACGAGCGCCGATGCGTATTTGCGCAACGCACGTCGTTGCTTTGTGCTCTGGGGCGCGGAAGGCAAAGTCGCGCAACTCGACGAACAATTCCCCCACCTCGCCGATCAGAACGGCAACAAACCTACGTCGACACTCAGCTTCGATTGGCGGCAATTCGACGCCGCGACGCTGCTCAAGGCGTCTCAAGCCCTTTCGAGCGAGATCGAGCTGAGCGGCCTGCTTGAGCGCCTGATGACAATTGCGCTGCAAACCGCAGGCGCCGATCGGGGCCTGCTCATCGTGCCGCAGCAACCGGACGGCTACCGGATCGAGGCGGAGGCGCGCATGAACGGCAACGGAATCGAGTTGAATCGGGAACCGGTTGCCGATTCAACGGTGCCTGCCGCCCTTCTGCGTTACGTGATTCACACGCAAAAGAGCGTCATCATCGACGATGCCATGGCGTCCCATCCATTCTCTGAAGACACCTATCTGTCGCGCGGGGCGACCCGGTCTGTATTCTGCCTGCCCCTCGTTAGACAGGGCAAACTTGGCGGCCTGCTTTATCTCGAGAACACGGCCACTTCGCACGTTTTCACAGCACGCCGCTCCGCACTGCTCGACTTGCTGGCGTCACAAGCGGCGATTTCGCTGGAGAACACCCGTCTTTATGCCGATCTTCAGGAACGCGAGGCAAAGGTTCGGCGCCTGGTCGATTCCAACATCATCGGGATCCACATCTGGGATTTTCAAGGCCAGGTCAGCGAAGCCAACGATGCCTTTTTGCGCATTGTGGATTACAGCCGGGACGATCTTCTCTCAGGAATTATCCGGTGGCCCGATCTGACGCCGCCCGAGTGGCGTAGCCGCGACGAACAGGCCAAAGCCGAATTGAAGGCCACCGGCAGCGCCAAACCGTTTGAGAAAGAATACGTCCGCAAGGACGGCAGCCGGGTGCCAGTCCTGGTCGGCGCGGCGGCATTTGGTGAGCGCCAGGACCAGGGCGTAGCCTTCATACTCGACTTGACCGACCAGAAGCGCGCGCAACAGGAAGTGCGCGACAGCGAACGACGCTATCTCGAACTCCAGATGGTGTTGGCGCATTCGAATCGCGTCGCGACGATGGGACAGCTCACGGCATCCATTGCCCATGAAGTGAAGCAGCCCATCACGGCCATGGCCACTTACGCCAGTGCCGCCTTGCGCTGGCTGACGGCCCGGCCGCCCAATCTCGACGAAGTGCGTCAGGCGCTCAACCGGATTGCCTCGGATAGCGTCCGCGCCAATAACATCGTCGACCGGACTCGCGCCTTCTTTAAAAAGGAGCCGCGGCGAAAAGACGGCCTGGATCTCAATGAAACGATTCTTGAGTTGATCGGATTCATGCGAGGAGAAGCCGACAAACACGAGGTCGAACTCGTTGTAGAACTGGCTGACGGACTGCCGCAGATACACGGCGATCGGGTGCAACTGCAGCAGGTGCTGCTCAATCTGATGATCAACGCCATTGAAGCAATGAGCGCAACGCAGGTCGGCGAGCGAACACTCTTGATTCGAACCGCCAAGAGCGAAGCCGACGAACTCTGCGTTACCGTGCAGGATTCCGGACCAGGCCTCGACGCCGGAACTCCGGAAAGCGTCTTCGAAGCATTTTTCACGACCAAACCCAATGGCCTGGGAATGGGGCTGCCGATCTGCCGCACTATCGTCGAAAGTCACGGAGGAAGTCTATGGGTGACGTCGAACTCGCCGACGGGCGCCACCTTTCAGTTCACCTTGCCTGTGCAAGGTAACGTATCGCATCCGGACAAGGGTTAGGCACACGCGAGTAGGCGCCGGAAAAACCATCATGACATCACTGCGTAGTCTTCCTGACAGGTCCTCGGCTGCAAAACGGTCACCACCTCGTGGGCGCTATGCCGGGCCGGCGCTCTGAAGAACTCGGCACAGAAATCGACGAACGTCCTGAGCCTCGCGGGAAGCAGTTCCCGGTGCGAATAGAAAAGACATATTTCAACGTTGCTATCCGATGTCGTGCACTCGGGCAAGATATGCACGAGCTGTCCCATGTCGATATCTTCGCGAACCATGGTTTCAGGCAACGTAGCGATGCCGGTCCCGGTGAGTGCCGCCGCCCGCAGCAGTACTTCGTTACCGTCCATCGACGACATGGGAGACACGCTCACTCGCCGGCCTCCCTCGAGCAGATCGATGAAATCCGCGTTCTTTTTTCTCGACTCGGGGTCGACGAGGAGAAAGTGACTGGCAAGCTTCGAGGCGGTCTCGGGCGTACCGTATTGCGCCAGATAAGCGGGCGATGCGACCAGGATGCGCGGCGATCTGGACAGCGTCCGGCGAATCACGGCGGATTGCTCCACAAGATGAGGCGGAAGAATCGCGATATCGAAGCGTCCGTCATACAGATTCGCCGCGCCGTCCTGAACGGAAACAACCAGACTCACATTGGGAGCAATGGCATGATAGCCCCGCACCAGGCGGGAGAACGTCTCGCTCACCAGCATCGGGTGCACGACGAGCCGCAGCCTGCCGCCGTCGACTTCATGCTCCTGCGAAATGCGGCGGTTTGCTTCATCGAGTTCTTCCAGCAAACGGCAGCAAATCAGATAGTACGGCTGGGCTGCTTCGGTCAGTGAAACGGACCTCGTTGTCCTGAGCAGAACCCTCGTCTGGATGCACCCTTCGAGCTTGGCGATCGCTTTCGAGATTGACCCGGTAGTCACATTCAGCGACTCCGCCGCTTTGCTAAAGCTCTGATATCGCGCCGCCGCGACGAATGCCCGCAACATGTAAAGCTGATCCATCTCGCACCTCACTGGCAAATTCACGAAGAAAGTATCCAGCCATTTAGCGCTGTCAAAGACGACGAAATCCCAAGACCCGTCTACGCGCGCAGCCCACGATGCATGCTTGCGGTAGCTCGCTACGCTGTCCGGGGCGCAGCCAGAAAAGACAGAGTCGTATTGACCTTCGGCCGACGATTGAAGAGTAAGCGTGAACGCCGCCCGATCCTATCGTCCAATGTGGTGTTATGCGTTGTGCAGTCGCATGTTCGTCTAATACGTTCGGATGCTTCAAGCTGGTTTCAACGCGTTGAAGAGGCCCGCGACGATCAGGCGGAAGGCGAGGACTTCGGCTTTTTTGCCAGTATCTGATCAATCAGCGCGAGCAGTCGCGCGTCGTCTAGTGGCTTTGAGAAAAAGCCGGCCGCGCCGACAGAATTAGATCTGTCGAGCAGGTCTTGCGTTGCGTAGGCGGTGATGAAAATGACCGGGACCGGCCGATTCCATAGCGCGACGGACTCAAACAGCGCAAAGCCGTCCATGCCGGGCATGTGGATATCGGCGACGATAAGGCTCAGTTTCGACCGGCGAGAGTCGATCAGAAGGTCGTTCGCAGACGGATAGGCAATCACCTTCCAGTTTACTGAACGCAGCAAGCTGGTCGTCGCCAACCGGACAGATTCGTCGTCGTCCACAACCCCAATCACTGCCGAAGAGGGTTTTGTTCTCATCTCAGGTTCGAAGGCCAAAGGATGCAGAAACGGCTGAATCCTTTAGACAAATTACCAAGCCGCCGACGAAGCGGCAATAAGACCTTCGAATGATTTTTGCAGCAGTTCGTATTAGTCGGGACGGACCGCGGCGCTGCCCAATTTGCCCGACTATGCCCCAGGAAAACGCTATCTGGCGACGTCGTGCACCGGCACCACCTGCTGCAATTTCCGAACGACGTCGGGCACTGAACGTGCGTTCAGCTTGTGCATGGCCTGAGCTCGATGGATCTTGACCGTCACCTCGCTGAGACACAGGCGGTCGGCGATCTGCTTGTTCAATAGCCCGTCGGCCACCAATCTGATGACCTCCCGCTCACGAGCGGTAAGCAAGTCGTAAGTTTGACGGATGTCCGCAACGATCCTTTCCTGGCGCCTCGCCTCGCTATCCCTTTTCAGGGCGGCCGCGATCGTATCGATCAGATCCTGGTCCTTGAACGGCTTTGTCATGAAATCGAAAGCACCCGCCTTCATCGCCTTGACGGACATCTCGATGTCGCCGTGTCCGGTCAGAAAAATGACCGGCAAGCGAACGCTTTCTTTAAATGGCTCCTGTTGCAGCGTCAAGCCGCTCGCACCTCGCAGGCGAACGTCAAGAACAAGACAACTCGGCACGTCCGGCATCTCAGCGGCGAGAAAGTCGTCCGCCGATTCGAATGCGCGCACATGAATTCCGACCGACATGAGCAAAGAGGTCAGCGCCCCTCGAATCGATTCGTCGTCGTCGACCACATAAACAACGGCGTCCGGTAACGATTCACTGCCCGTTCCAGCGTTGCTGTTTTTCATCGCCTGATCTTCGAGAAGTCTCATTGCGGAAAAGCTTTCGCCGACACTTCACGTATATTAAGCAATGCTCGCGGTTATAGCCACACATTGCGCACCGCCCCTATTTTAAGGTGCGCTCTAACGTATACCTTTACTTATCAGCAGAACCCCGCCACACACCGGCAGCAGTCGCTGTTTCCCACAGCGAACCAGCGCTCACCGCTACGCAGAGGCCAGTTCCACGGCGTCGATCGCCGTCGCAAGAATCATCGCTTTGGCGTTCACTGGCGCGGGCTTGGACTGACGCGGATGAAAGATCCGATCGCCCCTTTTTATCCGCTCACCGGTCATTGCGCAGACCCCCGAGGCCTTTGCCCGCGCGGCCCGCCAGATCTGCGCGCCGTAGAAACAGCTCGTCGCGTCGCGCCACGCAATCGTGACCGACGACGCGCTGGTCCGCTCGATGAGACTGACCACCAGATGCAGCGAGGGGCCCGTACCGAGAACCGCGTCATTGCCGAAGGACGCGCAGCGTCTTGTCTTGAACGGCATCTCATCATTGGCATCCGGGAATTGCGATCCGCATGACAGAAGCTGTATCGTCTGGATCCATGGATCGATGTGGCTAGCAAGCATTGTCCTGCTCCTCACGAAAGATAACGTTGCACTTTCGCTGCACGGGCGCGAGGCCGGCGCGAACACCTTAAGTGCGCTGAGCGCGTACACCTGGGCTCATGCGTTCGAGGCTGGCTGTCGCTGTGTGTTATGGAAAGATATCCAAACCCACGCATCATCACCAGTCGTTCGAGTGGATGTGTGATTCATCTCATCGTCCGCCCTCGTCATACCTTGGGATAAGCAAGTCCTGAAAGACGCGATATTCATGAAGCTGGCAAGACCGCATGAAAGACGCCGTGCGAACCACGCGGCCATGCGCGCGGGCTGGCACGGCGGGGGGTCACTGCAGGCAAACACGGCACAGGTCCACTGTCCGCCGATACACATTCTTGTTGAGCCAGGGGACGAACGTGTACTCGTCGTAAGCGTTACTGCCTACAAAAATCCAGTTGTGCAATACGTAAGACATATCCACCTCATCAAACAACCGCGTCGACACGCAACCGGATGTCTGCACGATCGGGACCCGGGGCTCTACCGTTGCCGCGCCTGCTTTTCGCGCGATGATGCAAAGCCGAATGCGATCACGCATGCGGCCTTGCTGAAACACTCAATCGTCGAGAACATCGCAATCGCGAATGACTGGTTGAATTCCATCGGTAGTGCTGGTGCGATGGCGAGTATGCTCGCCACACAGATAAAGCCAAAGACTTCGCGCGCGAAGCGTGTTCTGGCGACGGCGGCAATGCCTGTGCCGACCACCACGAGCTTGGACACGAGCAAGGCGAGCAGCCCGGCCTGAACGCCGGACACACCCAGCTCCAGCGGGGTTTCAATGAGCGACCACCCGCAGACGAAAAGTACGAGTGCTTTGAACACTCGCTCGGAGAGCGCATTCACTGTGTTTGCATCGGTCTGAATCCAGCGTGGTTCCGAAAGAAAAGCGTCGTCGCGCAAACTGGTCACCGAATCTGCCAATTGCTTTGCATTCACGACTCGGCCTCCCGGTCAGTTGCGAGCGAGGCAGCCTCGCTCGCCATAAGACCAAGGTAGACGTCGCAGCCCCCCAAAACCATTGTACGAACGGGTGGCATCGCCTCTAATTAGGCGTGTGGCACTCATACCGCCGTATATCGGATCGCATCCACGGCCGGTTTTGCGGGTGCCGATACGCCTCGATCGATCATCCCATGGACGTGGCGCCGCATCCGGCACCCGCTGCGTGAGCCATACTTTTGTATGGGTCGCGTAAACATAGATGCTGCCCGGGTCGTACGCGCGTGCGTATGAAATGTGGGAACGGGTCTTCCTACATCAACGCACAGGGGATAACAAGCGCGCTTTGAGAAAAGAAAACCGCGATTTGTGGCACAGTGGTAACGGTTAGTAGTCCAAGTAAGCAGCACTATCCACGCGACTCGATAACGACCGGATCGGGGAATGACACAACGAGTTATCAGATCTGCTCCGCGCGGACTCGTCACAGCGCACAAAACAGTCTTTCGTTTTACACGGGCAAAGACTGCCCTCCCGCATATTTACTTTCCTGTTCGTTAAGCGCAACGTCCGTGGTTGACACGCGCGGCTGCGGCACACGCGGCGCGGTCACATGCCGTTGCGCTCGCAACGGCATCGAAATTGCTGAATGACTTGCCATACCGCGACGCATTCCCTGTGAATACGCCGCCAGCCTGCATTGACCTTTCAATGGAGCGAACAGAGCGTCATGTCTACGAATAGCAATCGTCCCGGTTCAGGCGGCGGGCCCGCCGCCCCGCCACTCCAACCCTCGCGTCGCCGTTTTCTGCAATCGGCTGCCGCTGCCGCTACGGTCGGCGCGGCCCCGCATCTGCGGGCGCAAACGCCAACCCCCGCCGCGCTGCCGCCCACCGAAGCGCGTGCGCCGGTGCCGCCGCGCCCCATCACGTTGAGCGTCAACGGCCGCGCTTATACGCTGCAACTCGAGCCGCGCGTGACCCTGCTCGATGCGCTGCGCGAGTATGCCGGCCTGATGGGCACGAAGAAAGGTTGCGATCGCGGCCAGTGCGGCGCCTGCACCGTGCTCGCCGACGGCCGTCGCATCAACTCGTGTCTGACGCTCGCCGTCATGCACGAAGGCGAAGCGATCACCACGGTCGAAGGGCTCGCCACCAACGCTGCGTTAAGCCCGCTTCAGCGGGCCTTCATCGAACACGACGCGTTCCAGTGCGGCTACTGTACGCCCGGGCAGTTGTGTTCCGCGACTGCCCTGCTGAACGAATTCCGCAACGGCACGGCCAGCACCGTGACAGCCGACGTGCGCCGCCGCCCGCCGCAACTATCCGACGACGAAATCCGCGAACGCATGAGCGGCAATATTTGCCGCTGCGGCGCATACGCGAACATCGTCGCCGCCGTGCGCGCGACGCATGACGGCGGTGGCAGCGATAGCAACAACAACGGCAACGCCTGACGGAGCGACCACCATGGATGCGATCTCTTACGAACGCGCCGTCGATGTCGCCGGCGCCGTGCGCGCGGCGCAGCAACCGGGGGCGGTATTCATCGGCGGCGGCACCAATCTGCTCGATCTGATGAAAGGTGGCGTGGCGCGGCCCATGCGGCTGATCGATATCACGCACATCAGCGGACTCGATTCCGTCACGACCCTGCCCGACGGCGGCATCCGCATCGGCGCATTGGTGCGCAATAGCGATGCGGCCAATCACGCGCTGGTGCGTGAGCAATACCCGTTGCTGTCACAGGCGTTGCTGGCCGGCGCGTCGCCGCAACTGCGCAATATGGCGACTGTCGGCGGCAATCTGTTGCAGCGTACCCGCTGCGGTTACTTCTACGACACCGCCTTCACGCAGTGCAACAAGCGCCTGCCGGGCAGCGGTTGCGCCGCGCTCGAGGGCCACAATCGCATGCATGCGATTCTCGGCGCGAGTTCGCAGTGCATCGCGGTGAACCCGTCTGACATGAGCGTCGCGCTGGCCGCACTCGATGCCGTGGTGCGCGTAAATGGTCCGGCGGGTGAGCGCGCCATTCCAATTGCCGATTTTCACCGGCTGCCGGGTGACCGGCCTGATATCGACACCACCTTGCAGCCTGGCGAACTGATCACCGCTGTCGATCTGCCGCCGCCTTTATTCAGTGCGAACGCCCACTATCTGAAAGTGCGTGACCGCGCCAGTTACGCATTCGCGCTGGTTTCGGTCGCTGCAGCTTTGCAGATGGACGGCGAGCGCGTCACGCTCGCGCGCATCGCGTTGGGCGGCGTGGCGCACAAGCCGTGGCGCGCAAGCGCCGCGGAGCGGATGCTCAACGGTCAGCCGCTCACGCAAGCGGCGTTGCAAAATGCGGCCGCCGCTGCGTTACGCGATGCAAGGCCGCAGCACGACAACCGTTTCAAGGTGCAACTCGCGCAGCGCGCGATCGTGCGCGCCGTCAACCAGGCCGCGGGTCGCGCGGGAGGTGTCGCATGAATCTGATCGGTCAACCGTACGACCGTATCGACGGTCAGCTCAAAGTCACCGGCGAGGCGCGCTATGCCGCCGAGTTTCCCGAAGCGCGGCTCGCGCATGCGGTGCTCGTCACCAGCACGATTGCGCGCGGCACGATTGCCTCGATCGACGCGAGCCGCGCGCAGGCGCTGCCCGGCGTGCTGCTGGTGATGACGTATCAGAACGCACCGCGTCTGCCGAACGGCGGCAAGCCGGTGCTCGCGCCGCCCGCCGGCCGCCGCCTGTCGCTGCTGCAGGACAACCAGGTTCACTATAACAACGAACCGGTCGCGGTAGTGGTCGCCGATACGCTGGAGCATGCCACCGATGCTGCACGCCAGTTGCGCATCGCCTACCAGGCCAGCGCCGCGACGCTCGATTTCGCCCAGGCCAAACCGAATGGACACGCCCCGGACAAGCCGCAAGGCCGCACCACCGACACGCAACGCGGCAGCTTCGAAGACGGCATGCAGAGCGGCACCGTGCAGGTGGATACCGTCTACACCACGCCGATCGAGCATCACAACCCGATGGAGCCGCACGCCACCCTGGCGCGCTGGGACGGGCCGCAACTCACGCTCTACGATTCGACGCAAGGCGTTACCGGCGCGGCGCAGGCAGTCGCCAAAACGTTCGGCATGTCGCCCGCCGACGTGCGCGTGATTTCGCCGTTTATCGGCGGCGGCTTCGGTTGCAAGGGTTCGTCGTGGTCGCATGTGTCCCTGTGCGCGATGGCCGCGAAACAGACCGGGCGTCCGGTGCGCCTCGTGCTGGAGCGGCCGCAGATGTTCGGCCCGGTCGGCGCGAGGCCGCGCACCGAGCAGCATTTCGTGCTCGCCGCGCGGCGCGACGGCACGCTGACCGCGATGCGCCACGACAGCGTTTCCCACACCTCGATGATCGAAGACTGGACCGAGACCTGCTGCATGGTCACGCGCATGCTATACACCGTGCCCAATCAGATCACCACGCACCGGATCGTGCCGATGAATGTCGGCACGCCGACCTTCACGCGTGCGCCGGGCGAGGCGACCGGTTCGTTCGCCATCGAATCGGCCATGGACGAACTCGCGGCCGCGTTGAAGATGGACCCGCTCGCGCTGCGGCTGAAGAATTACGCCGAGGCCGATCCGCAGGAAAACAAGCCGTGGTCGAGCAAGGCCTTACGCGAGTGCTACCGGATCGGCGCGGAAAAATTCGGCTGGTCGCGGCGCGCCGCCGCGCCACGTTCGATGCGCACCGGTAACACGCTGATCGGCATGGGCATGGCGAGCGCAACCTATCCGGCCAATCGCAGCGAAGCAGCGGCGATCGCGCGGATTCTGCCCGACGGCACCGCCATGGTCGCCTCCGGCACGCAGGACCTCGGCACCGGCACCTATACGGTGATGACCCAGGTCGCCGCCGATGCGCTCGGCTTCGCGCCGGCAAACATCCACTTCGCGCTGGGCGACTCGTCGCTGCCGAAAGCGCCGGGATCGGGCGGCTCGCAATCGGCGGCGAGCGTCTCGCCGGCGGTACGCGATGCCGCGAGCCAGGCGCGCAGCCAGCTGATTGCGCTTGCACTCGCCGACGAGGCCTCCCCCGTGTACGGCAGCGCGCTCGACGACATCACCGTCGAAAACGGCTGGGTGACGAGCCGCTTGCAACCGGCGAAGCGCGATCCGGCGGCGGCTATCATCGCGCGCGCAGGCGGCAAGCCGATCGAAGCCACCTCGACGGTCAAACCCGGCAGCGAGAAACAGCAGTACTCGTTTCACTCGTTCGGCGCGGTGTTCGTCGAAGTGCACGTCGACGCCGATCTCGGCACGATTCGCGTGCCACGCGTGGTCGCCGTATATGACGTGGGCCGGGTGCTGAATCAGAAAACCGCGCGCAGCCAGATGCTGGGCGGCATCGTGTGGGGCATCGGCGCGGCGCTGCAGGAAGAGACCTTGCTCGATGTGCGCTATGGCCGTTTCACCAACGCGAATCTCGCGGAGTACCACGTGCCGGTGAATGCCGACATCGGCTCGTTCGATATCACCTTCCTCGACCAGCCCGATCCGCACATTAATTCGCTCGGCGTGCGCGGCATCGGCGAAATCGGTATTACGGGGGTGCCGGCGGCGATTGCGAACGCGGTGTATCACGCGACCGGTGTGCGCGTGCGCGATCTGCCGTTGACGCTCGACAAGGTGATGGGCGGGATAGCGGTTTGAAAGGTTCGAGAGTCGAATGCGTTGGCGTATGCATTGGCGCTTGCCTGGCGCTGCGTTGCATCGCACAATCGTCCTCATCCTTTTCTACCGGTGCCCGCCCATGGCTTACGCATCGCTTGCCACTGGCGTGTTGCTCGCCGCCGGCTTCGGCTCGCGCTTCGACCCGGAGGGCCTGCACAACAAACTGCTCGCGCGCATGCCCGACGGCACACCGGTCGCGCATGAAGCCGCGCACCGGCTGCTGCGAGTGGTCTCGCGCGTGGTGGCCGTGGTGCGGCCCGGCTCGGACGCGCTCGCGCGCCTTCTGAACGACACCGGTTGCGAAGTGATATTCGCCGCGGGCGCCGAGCGCGGCATGGGCGCGAGCCTCGCCGCCGGCGTCGAGGCCAGCGGCGACGCCGAAGGCTGGATCGTCGCGCTCGCCGACATGCCGCGCATCGCCAACGCGACGCTTGAAGCCGTAGCGCGTTCGCTGGACGGCGGCGCCTCGCTCGTCGCGCCGTTTTACCTCGGTCAGCGTGGGCATCCGGTCGGCTTCGGCATCGAACACCGTGACGCGCTGATGTCGCTCGACGGCGACACCGGCGCGCGCACGCTGCTGATGTCACCGCACGTGGTGCGGCTGGATGTCGACGACGCCGGCATTCTGCGCGACGTGGACACGCCCGACGACCTGCGCGCGCTCTAACGCGAACGCGGCGCCTGCAAGCCGGCAGGCTTGATCCAGCCAGGGGTTCGGGCGCATACTGTATATCCATACAGTATTTTGAGCGCGTGAATTGTCAGCGTGGAACACATCTCGATCGAACCGTTTTTTGCCGCCTGGCGACGTGCTGCGCGAGCGCTGCTGCGGCAAGGCGTCGAGCCGTCACAGATCGAATGGGTCGAGTTCGAAGGGCAAACGGCGGCCGGCCGTGATGATCCGGGCACCATTGGAATGGCCAACGCGGCAGCCTCTGCCGCCGCTTCGGCCATTCCCCGCGACCTGCTCGCCCGGCTAAAAACGGCCGCGTGCTTCCGGGCGCCCGACCGCTGGGCGCTGCTCTATCGCATCCTGTGGCGCTGGACGCACGGCGAGCGCCACGTCCTCGATCTCACCGACCCGGACGGCGCGCTGCTGGATCAGCGCATCCAGGCCATCGAACACGAAACCGGCGATCTGTTGATACTCACGCTGTTCAGGCGGCGCGATCCGTCGATGGGGCTGCCGGAATTCGTCGGCTGGTACGAGCCGCATCATGACGTGCTGGAGCGCGCCGCCGCGCGGTTCGCCACACCCATGGGCGATTCCACGTGGATGCTGGCAACGCCGCACGGCGCAGCCTTCTGGAACGGCATGCTGTTGCGTATCGGCCGGCCCGTGACAGAGGCATGCGAGGAAGCCCTATCCGCGAGCACCATGACCGGCGAAGCCATCACCAGCGAGCCCACAGAAGCGCTCTGGCTCGCGTATTACGCCAGCACCTTGAATGCCGAACCGTGTCCGGTGCCGTTGCGCTACTGGAAAATGCCGCCCGCCGGTCCGCCCCTGCCCGCGCACCTTGCGCGCGCGCGCAGCCGTCTCGGCGCGCAAAGCGCCGCCGTGACCGTTCCCGACGCACCGCCCATCGAGTATTCAGCGGTGACACCGCCCCTGCGCGAGCCCACCGGGCCGCTTGCCACCTGCCGGCGCTGCGCGCTTTGGCGCAACGCGAAGCAGGCGGTCGCGGGCACGGGGCCGGCGCATGCCGCGATCATGGTGCTCGGCGAGCAGCCCGGCGAATTCGAGAACCAGCACGGCGAGCCCTTCACGGGAGCCGCCGGCCAACTGCTGGACGCCGTGCTTGCACGCGCCGGCCTCGAGCGCACGGCGCTGTATCTGACCTGCGCCGTCAAGCACTACAAGTGGGAAATCTTCGACCAGCAGCGGGTCCACCGCACCCCCGCCTGGCGCGAAGTAGAAGCGTGCGAATACTGGCTCGAAGAAGAATTGACGCGGATCGCGCCGCGCGTGGTCGTCACGCTCGGCGCGACCGCCCTGAAGGCGTTGACGGGTCCGCACATCAATCTGTCCGAATATCTCGGCCAGACCATCGCCCACGGTGGGCGCCTGATCGTGCCGAGCTGGCATCCGTCTTATGCACTGAGAACCGCCGATGCACGGCTGCGCGAGGATATCGTGACGACGCTCGTCACGGCGTTCGGCCGTGCGGCCAGGCATGCGATTTGCACACCCACGACGGCCGCGCAAATCGCGCCGATTCCGCCTAAGCTGATGTGACGCCGCGATTCTCGTGCAGCACCCGCGCGCAGAACCCGGCCCGCGCATTCCGACACCACTCTACGATCCATGAGCGAAACCAGCCCGCGCCTCTTTATCGTCTCGCCCCATTTCGACGACGCCGTTTTCAGTTGCGGCGCATTGCTCGCCGCGCATCCCGACGCCGCCGTCTGCACTGTATTTGCTGCATCGCCCGAGCAGGAAATGCATACCGAATGGGATCGAAGGTCCGGTTTCACCGACGCGCATCAGGCCATCCACTCACGCACCCTCGAGGACGATCGCGCGCTCGAGGTGCTCGACGCGATTCCACTGCGCATGCCGTTTCGCGACGAGCAGTATTTCGATTCGCCGTCGATCAGCCGGATGGCGGCGGCACTCGAAGAAATCATCTACCGCTCGACGGCCAACACCTTGCTGATGCCGCTCGGTCTGGTTCATCCCGACCACGAACGGGTGTTTCAGGCCTGCTGCGAAATACTGCCCCGGCTCTCGCATCTCACGTGGTTCGGCTACGCGGAGGCGATTCATCGTCGCGCGCCGGGCGTGCTCGAGGCGCGCTTCGCGGACCTCGAGAAACGGGGCATTGTCGCGACACCGGCCCATCCGAGCGCCAGCCATAAGATCGATGTCCAGCGCCAGACGCTGCTCAAACGTGAAGCGGTGAACGCTTACCAGAGCCAGTTGCGCGCATTCGGCGCGGGCAACTACGACGACATTTTTGCCGCCGAAACTTATTGGCAACTCAGCGTGAGCCGCCGCGCGAAAAAGTAAGGGGTGCGGCGCGTGCTGAATGGCCTACGCTTGAAGGGAACGGCCGGCGTGTGGCCGAGCGCCAATGGCCGTATCGGCTTCCTTCTCCACTCAAGGGTGATGCCATGAGCTACGACATGCATACCAGTCCGATTCCCGATCCGCACGCGGATCCCACTCGCGACCCGGAGGGCGATCCGCTGGTGCCGCCGTCGCCGGGTCATCACAACGAGGAGCCGCAGCGGCCCGATGGACCGCCGGACAAAGACCCGGTGTGAGAGCCGGTTCAGACCAGGGTTCTGCCCCCGGAAGAGGTCCCGGGTAAGTCTTCGGGCGAACCGCGTGTAGCGCGAAGCCGGCCGCGCCCGCGCCCGTTTTAGCGGGTCAGTTCGGTGAAGCCTTGCAGCAGGCGGTCGATATCCGCGGCGTGGATATTTCCCATTGTCGAGATGCGGAATAGTTCCGCCGAAAGCCCGCCCTGCCCCGCGTAGATGACGAAGCCGCGCGCCTTCAGCGCGTCGTGCAATTGCGGATACGGCACGCCTTGCGGCAACCGGTACGCGCGCAATACCACCGACGATTGCTCCGGCGGCAACACGCTGCCGATACCCCGCTCGGCCAGACCCGCGCGAGCCTGCTCGGCGAGCGCGGCATAACGCGCATGACGCGCACGCCAGCCGCCTTCATCGGCGAGTTCGCGCAGCGCTTCGACGAGCGCGTAATACGCATGCACTGACGGCGTAAACGGCGTATTGCGCTGATCCTGCAGGCGCGCAAGGCGCCCGAGGTCCAGGTAATACGTGCGGCTCGCCGCCTGCTCGAGCGCCGCGCGCCGCACCAGCACGAACGACGCGCCCGGCACGCCATGCAAACATTTGTTGGCGGTCGCGGCGACAGCGTCGAGGCTCGCGTCGGCGAAATCGATCGCTTCCGCGCCGAAACTGCTCACGCCATCCACCAGCAGACGCAGCCCGCGCGCGCGGCACACTGCGCCGAGCGCCTGCAGATCGTTCAGCCGGCCGGTCGTCGTTTCGTGATGAATCACCGCGACGTGCGTGAACGCTTTGTCCGCGTCGAGACGTTCGGCCACTTTCACGAGATCCGGCGCCTCCATCCAGTCATGCTTGAGCGATTCATGCGCGATGCCGTATTGCGTGGCGATCTGCGAAATGCGCTCGCCGTACACACCGTTTTCGATCACCAGCAGTTTGCCGTTCTGCGGCACGAGGGCGGCGGTCATACTTTCCACCGCCGCGGTGCCGGAACCGGTCATCAGCACCGCTTGCCATTCACCCGTGTCGAGTCCGTAGAGATCCACCAGACGCGTGCGCGCCTCTTCCTGCAAGTCGAAAAATTCGCTTTCGCGATGGCACAGATCGGTTTGCAACAGGCTGTTGCGGACGCGTTCGGTGAGCGTCACCGGGCCGGGATTGAGCAGCAGCATTAGCGCACTCCTTGCGTGGCGCCGATGTGGCGCATCAGGCGCGTCTTCACATCGGGCGGGGTGATGGTGGGACGCGGCAAACCGTCAGGCGTGCCGCGGCGGATCGCGAGACGGGCGAAGCGCGGACCGTCGAGCGGCGCCGCGTCGAACAATTCGTCGATCACGTTCAGGTCGTCGCTTTCCACTGCCGATGCGTAACCGCAAGCAGCGGCGACACCGGCAAACGACACCTGCGCCGACACGGTCGCCTGGCCGCCGGTTGAATCGTGCGCGCCGTTATCGAGCAGAACGTGCGTGAGGTTCGACGCACCGTACGCGCCGAGCGTGGCGAACGCGCCCATGCGCATCAGCGCGGCGCCGTCGCCGTCGAGCGCGACCACCTGCAGATCGGGACGCGCGAGGGCAAGACCCAGCGCGAACGGCGTCACGCAACCCATCGAGCCGACCATGTACAACTGGTTCGGCCGGTCGTCGATGGCATAGAGTTCGCGGCCGCAGAATCCGGTCGACGCGAGCACCACCGTCGATTCCAGCGGCGTGCGCGCGATCACTTTCTGCAATGCGTCGTGGCGCGAAGCCAATTCATTGGCCGCCACGTTTGTGAATTGCGAACGCGGCGTGGCCGGCACACGGCGCGCACCCGCCGCACTTGCCTTCAACTCATAAGGCGCGACGCTGCCCTTTTGCATCACGAGTGCATACGGGCGGCCGGTTTCATCCATGTGAGCGATGGCGCGATCCAGCGCCGGGCCGATCGCGTCGGCTTCGGTCGGAAAGGTTTCCCACGGGATTTCCATCGTGTCGAGCATGGCGGGCGTGACAGGGCCCATCAGCGCGTGCTGCGGTTCGTCGGCAACGCCGGGCTGGCCGCGCCACGTGACGATCAGCAATTGCGGCAGACGGAACGTCCATGTGAGCGATGTCAGCGGGCTCACTGCGTTGCCGAGCCCCGAGTTCTGCATCATCGTGATGCCGCGCCGGCCGTTCTGCGCGCCGAGCGTGACACCCGCGATCAACGCGACGGCGTCGCCCTCATTGGCCGCCGACACGTAGTGCAGCGATTCGTCCTGCAGCACGTAATTGATGAACGGCGTCAAATACGAACACGGCACGCCTGCATACCAGTCGAAGCCGCGCTCGCGCGCCGCCTCGACGAACTGTGCTGCCTCGATCATTGCGCGGCTCCGCTGGCTGCGTCCTGCGCCTGGCTGCCGACGGCTGCGGTGAACGGCGTTTGCGCGTGGGCGAAATCGCCGGCGCGACGGAAGTCGTCCAGATCGTTCACGCCGCGCCAGTGGCCGTGCACGTATTGCACTTCGATCGATTCGCCGGCTTCGATCAGCGCGTTCAGCAGCGCGGGCATATCGAGCGAATCGAAATCCGGGCGCACCTGCAACGTGGCCAGCACCGCTTGCAGACGCTCGCGCCCTTCACCGCGCACATTCAGCAGACCCACCCAACGGCCGTGCGGTGCGTGCGATGCGATGGCCGACGATGCCGCCTGCCCGCTCGACACGTGACGCAGCGTGACCTTGTTGCCGAACAGACCGCGATCGTCGGCTGCCGAGCACCAGGCGAAATCGCGCACGCTGGCGTTTTCCGCATCGGTCAGCGACGAATCGACCACCACGCTGAATGCCGCTTCGCTTTCGACCAGATCGCGCAGGATGTAGCTGCGGAACAGCAGATCGCCGTATGAGACCACCGTGTCGCCCGCGACCTTGTCGATCGCGCAGGCGAGCGACGCGAGTTCGCCGGTTTGCGCGTGACGTTCGTTGACGACCAGCTTGATGCCGGCCGTGTCGATCGCATCGGCGCGATATCCGCCGACCACGGTGATGTCGTTGACGCCCTGCTTCTTGAACGCATCGACCAGCCAGCGCAGGAGCGGCTTGCCGGCGATCGGCAGCATGACTTTCGGACGATCTTCGGTGACCGCTTCGAGCCCCGTGCCGCGGCTGGCGGCGAGCACAACCGCGGCGCCGGCGGCACGGCCGCTCGACAGATAGCGGTCTTCCGCTTCCGAGTATTCGTCGGCGTCCTGCAGACGAAAGATTTCGTTGACGGCCGCGATGCTGTCTTCGACGTTGACGAGTGTTTCGCTCGTATGAATTTCCTTCGCGACTGCCTGCATGGCCGAGGTGGCCGCGCGGATCAGATGATTCGCCCAGATCACCGTGCTGATACCGGCTTCGCGGAACACTTCGGTGGGCGTGCTGTAGTACTTGGTCGGCACGATGACGAGCGGGCCGCGGCCGGCCCATTCGCGGGCGAATTCGAGGATTTCGTCGGGGCGCGAGAGTTTCGAGTGAATCAGGATCGCGTCCGCGCCGGCTTGCCGATAGGCTTCAGCGCGGCGCAGCGCTTCGTCCATGCCCCAGCCGGCGATGAGCGCTTCGACGCGGGCGACGATGGAGAAATTTTCATCGGACTGTGAGTCTTTACCGGCTTTGATCTTGCCGCAGAACTCGTCCATATCGGCGAGCGGCTGCGCTTCGCCATTGATGAAGCTATTGGTTTTGGGGAACTGCTTGTCTTCGATACAGACGCCGGCGATGCCGCGTTGTTCGAGTTTGCGCACGAGGCGACGCACGTTGTTGAAGTTGCCGTAGCCCGTATCGCCGTCGAGGAGGATGGGCAGATCGCTGGCGTCGGCCATGAATTCGAGCGTGTCGACGACTTGCGTCCAGCTTGCTTCGTTGTTGTCGCGCACGCCGTATTGCGCGGAGATCGCGAGGCCCGAGCCCCAGATGGCTTTAAAGCCTGCTTCGCGGACGATGCGGGCGGAGAGACCGTTGTGGGCCTCCATCATGAATTCGAGTTCGCTGCTAATCAGCATCTGGCGCAGGCGCGCGCTGCGGGAAACGGGGACGAATGCGGGTTCGCGGGCGTTCATGATTTTTTGTTTACTCCTGGTGACGGCCGTAATTGGTGTTCTTTTTTGGCCGGCTGGCGGCTGGAAAATGGCGACTATAGCGGAATTTTTATTTATTCGTGGTATTGGGGATGGGGTGGTTTTTTGATGTTGGAGTTAAGTGGAAAAATGTGTTGTTTTTTGCATTACATGCTGTTTTTTCTGTTGTTGGGGTTTTTTGGCGTTTTGTGGAGTAAATGTGATTTTTCCCTGCGGGGCTTGGGGTTGCGGTGATTCTGGTTTCGGTTTTATTCCGGGTTTTCTGGTTTTTTAATATCTGCGTTCAAACTCTTTCTGCATTTATTTTTATATTGGTCTATTAGCGTTGCCCCTATGCGGGGCGGCACTCACTTTCTTTGCCGCCGCAAAGAAAGTAAGCAAAGAAAGCGGGCTCAAACCGCCAATTCTTAAGCGGCTCCCCTGGCTTGGACGGACCAGTGGCCCGATTAACGAATCACACCTCGGTTAATAACCGCCAGTGACACAGCCGTCATCCGCTCCCACTCCGCACTACGTGCGTCGCGGACGGGTCCACCAGGGAAACCAGTGGTGATTCGCTTCTCGGTGGGAGCCCTCGGCTTCGCCTCGGCGAGGCGCCGAACACACCAATTGGTTTTGTGAAGTACCGCGTCGGCGCGCGCAGCGCCGCCGGAAGCATGACGGCGTTGTCACTCCGGCCGGGAGGTGCGCAGGCTTGATCTCTACGGGGCCACGATACCCTCCAAGCCAGGGGAGCCGCTTAAGAGCATTCCAGCCCCGTGCCGGGCCCGGCGTTGGCGGAGAAACGGAGATGAGGTATACCGGTGAGCGGCAGCGCCGCGATGACCGACAGACCAATGGTGCGCGCTCGCGGCATGCCCGCCGTGGAGTGAGCCCGCTTAAGAGCATGGTCCGGGATTCGTCGGCGACAGTGGTGAGCGGCGCGAGCCGCATCCCGTTCAGGAGATCGAGTCAATTTCGACGATTCCCATGGCGCTGCCGTTCACGGACGATTCTGGAGCAGGCGATGGCGATGCGCAAGCGAGAAGAAGACGAGGTGTTCCCGAACGCAGCGGGGATCGATGTGGGCGGCTCCAGCCACTGGGTGGCGGTGCCCCGACAGGCGGATGACGAGCCGGTGCGTGAATTCGGGGCGATGACCGATGACCTGAACGCGATGGCCGACTGGCTGCTGGCGTGCGGGGTCGACACGGTGGCGCTCGAATCGACGGGCGTGTACTGGATCCCGGTGTACGAGGTGCTCGAGCGGCGCGGACTCGCGGTATGGCTGGTCGACGCGCGGCAGATGAAGTACGTACCGGGACGCAAGAGCGACGTGCAGGATTGCCAGTGGCTGCAGAAGCTGATGAGCCTGGGGCTGCTGCGCGCGGCCTGGCGCCCGGGCGACGAGGTCTGCGTGGTGCGTGCGGTGGTACGTCAGCGCGAGGTACTGCTGGCCGAACAGGCCAGCTGGGTGCTGCGCATGCAGAAGGCGCTGGTGCAGATGAACCTCCAGCTTGCCGAGGTGCTCACCGACGTGATGGGCATGACCGGGCAGGCGATCGTGCGGGCGATTGTGGCCGGCGAGCGTGACCCCAAGGTGCTGGCCCGGCACCGCAACGGCCGCGTCAAGGCCAGCGAGCGCGACATCGAGCGGGCGCTGACGGGCAACTGGCGCGAGGAGCACCTGTTCGTGCTCGGGCAGGCCCTGGCGATGGTCGACAGCCTGGCCCTGCGGGTGCTCGAGTGCGACGCGAAGACCGAGGCGCTGCTGGTACCGTTAGGGCGTCACGACGTGGAACTGGCCGGGCCGGACAAGAAGCGCCACAAGAACACCCCGCGGTTTGACGCGCGTACCGCGCTCGCGCGCTGGGCGGGCGTCGACCTGACGCGCATCAACGGTCTGGCGGTCACCACGGTAATGACGATACTCTCGGAGATCGGCCCGGACCTGAGCCGCTTTGCCAACGTCAAGCACTTCTGTTCGTGGCTGGGACTGTGTCCGGGCACCAAGGTCAGTGGCGGCAAGGTGCTCAGCGCCCGCACCCGGCGTTCCACCAACCGGGTGCGCCAGGCGCTCAAGCTGGCGGCCATGAGCCTCTCGCGTAATGACTCGGCGCTCGGCGCGTTCTACCGCCGGCTCTGCTCACGCATGGACAAGCCGCGTGCGAATACCGCGGTCGCCCATAAGCTCGCCCGCATGGTGTACTTCATGCTCACGCGTGGCGAAGCCTTCGTCGACCAGGGCCAGCAGCACTATGAAGAGCTGCAGCGTCAGCGCAGCATTGACGCCCTCAGGCGCCGCGCCAACGCCCTCGGTTTCCAGATCACTCCGGCTGCGCCAACGGCCTGAAAACCGACGTTATCCTGATTGTTTCTCAGGAGTTAGCGGTTTGAGCCCGCTTTCTTTGCTTACTTTCTTTGCGGCGGCAAAGAAAGTGAGTGCCGCCCCGCATAGGGGCGAACGCTAATAGACCATTAACAAAGCAAGGAAAGGCCAAAACCCCAGCAAAGAAAACCCCACCCGTAGGGAAACAACCACCCTCAAGTTAATCCATGAAACATCAAAACCGTTGTAGCCTACGCTAACCGCCCCAGCCGGGCCCAGCGGCCATAGCGCGGCGCACGCGGCGCACGCGCCACACGCGGCACATGGAGATATGGGGCACATGGGGCACAAGCCCCACGACCCATAAAACGGAGCGCAGGAATGCCCTTCCCGGCACAAGACCACGGCTGCCCCGGCTGGAACGGGGAAATGGCGCGCCGCATCAGCGCCTTCGACTGGGCCGCCACTGACCTCGGCCCGATCGAATTCTGGCCACGTAGTCTGGCCGCCATCGTCCAGTTCGTGCTCGCCTCACCCGTGCCCCTTGTGCTGCTCTGGGGAAAACCCGGCTACATGATCTACAACGATGCCTATGCGGTCTTCGCCGGCGGACGGCATCCCTATCTCCTCGGCTGTCCGGTCGAACACGGCTGGCCGGAAGTCGCCGAATTCAACCGCCACGTGATGCTCACGTGCCTCGCCGGCGGCACCCTCTCGTACCGCGACAAGGAACTGGTCCTGCTGCGCGACGGCAAGCCCGAAGAGGTCTGGATGGACCTCTACTACAGCCCGGTTGCGGACGATAGCGGCGCACCCGCGGGCGTACTCGCGATCGTCGTCGAAACCACGGCGCGCGTCCTCACCGACCGCTGGCGGCAACGCGCCGAAGCGGAACTGAACGAGACCAACGAGCGCCTGCAACTCGCACTCAATACCGGCGCGGTGCTCGGCACATGGGTGCTCGACGTCGGCACGGACACCGTCACCGGCGACGAACGTTTTGCACGGACCTTCTCCTTCTCGATCGAAGAAGCCGCCAAAGGCGTGACGCGCAGCGCTGCCATGCAAATGATGCATCCGGACGACCAGCCGTTGATCGAACGGCTGACCCTCGAGGCGAAACGCACCGGCCAGCCGTTCCGCGCGGAATACCGGATTCGCCGGGCCGACGGCGAGTATCTCTGGGTGCAGGCGAATGGCCGGTGCGAATTCGACGGCCAGGGCGAGCCGACGCGCTTTCCCGGTGTACTGATCGATATCCACGAACGCAAGATCGCTGAACAATCGCTGCGCCAGTTGACCGAAACGCTCGAACAGCGGGTCGCCGACGCCATCGCGGCGCGCGCGCTCGCGGAAGAACAGCTGCGCCAGGCACAGAAGATGGAAGCGATCGGCGGTCTCACCGGCGGCGTCGCGCACGACTTCAACAACGTGCTGCAGGTGATCAACGGCAACCTGCAGATGCTCGCGGCCGATGCCGGCGACAACCCGGTCGCGCAGCGGCGCCTGCGCGCGGCAACCGACGCCGTCAAACGCGGCGCCAAGCTGGCCGGACACCTGCTCGCTTTCGCGCGCCGCCAGCCGCTCTCGCCCACCGTGCTGAATCCGCGCCGCCTGCTCGCCGGCATGAGCGAGATGCTGCATCGCGCGCTCGGCGAAACCGTCAGGGTCGAAACGGTTCTGAACAACGATCTCTGGAACGTGCAGGCCGATCGCAATCAACTCGAAAACGCGCTGCTCAATCTTGCGATCAATGCCCGCGACGCCATGCAAGCCGATGGCACGCTCACGATCCGCGCGTCCAATCGCACGCTGGACACCGCATCGTGCAGCAGCACGCCGGAGCTCTCGCCGGGCGATTACGTGATGTTTTCCGTGACCGACACGGGCGCCGGCATGCCGCCCGAGGTGCTGCGGCGTGCCTTCGAACCGTTCTTCACAACCAAGCCCGATGGCCATGGCACCGGCCTCGGTCTGAGCATGGTGTTCGGCTTCGTCAAACAAAGCGGCGGTCATACGGTGATCGATAGCGTCGAGGGCCGCGGCACGACGGTCTCGCTATTTTTCCCGCGCTGCTGCGAGCCGGAAACGCTCGAGGCGGTCGATCAAACCTCGGCGCCGGCCGGCGGCGGTGAGACGATTCTCGTCGTCGAAGACGATGCCGATGTGCGCCTGACCGCCGTCGAAATGCTCGCGCAACTCGGCTACAAGGTGCTGACCGCGTCGAACGGCGACGCGGCGCTCGAATTGATCGACAGCGACGTATCAATCGATCTGCTGTTCACCGACGTGGTGATGCCAGGCCAGGTGAAAAGCGTGGAAGTGGCACAGCGTGCCGCGGCGCGCTCGCCGGCCGTGCCGACACTTTTCACCTCGGGCTACACGCGCGACGAAATCGTTCATCACGGCAAGCTCGACGCCGGCATCACGCTGCTCTCCAAACCTTATCGGCGCGACGATCTGGCCCGCATGGTGCGCAGCGTGTTGCGCGCGGGGGTCGTCGGCTTACCGGATGGGCAGATTGCCGCCTGCGTGCCGTCCGCTGCCTACGACTCCGCCAGTGCCGCTGAAGCGACCGTATCCCGTGCGCCCGGCACGCCGGCTCGCGTGCTGCTGGTGGAAGACGACACGGATTCGCGCGAAGCCCTCGGCGATCTGCTCGCGGCACTCGGCCTGGATTGCACGGCGGTCGCGAGCGCCGAAGAAGCACTGGCGCTCGTGCCGGCACAACGCTATGACGTGCTGTTCACGGATCTCACCTTGCCCGGCATGCCGGGCGACGAACTGGCGCGCGCGGTGCAGCGTGTACAGCCGGATATCCGTGTGCTGGTGGTCTCGGGCTACGGCCCGAACGCGCAGATCGGCGCCGCGATTCCCGGCGCCCGGCTGCTCGGCAAGCCGCTCGACATCGCGCAATTGCGGCGCGAACTCGCGGAGTGGCTCGACCACACCGAAGCCGCATCCTAGCGCCTCACCCACGCAACCAAACCCACACGAGTGCGCCGATGGATATTCGATGCGGCACCGCCGGCTGGACCGACAAAACGCTGATCGCGTGCAAGCGCTTTTACCCGCGCGGCAGCAGCAGCGCCGAAGCGCGGCTGCGTTTTTACGCGTCGCAGTTTCCATTGGTGGAAGTCGATTCGGCTTACTACGCGATGCCGTCGGCAGCCAATGCGCAGTTGTGGGTCGAACGCACGCCCGACAGCTTCACGTTCAATTTCAAATCGTTTCGGCTCTTCACCGGCCATCAGACTGCGCCGGACGCCTTGCCCAAGGACATCGCGATGGCGCTGCCCGAAGGCATCACGGGTCCACGCAAGAAGAACGTCCATTACCGCGACATGCCTGCTGAGATCCGCGACGAATTATGGCGCCGCTACCTCGAAGCGCTCGAACCTCTGCGTCTGACCGGCCGCCTCGGCGCGGTGCTGTTCCAGTTCGCGCCGTGGATCACGCGCGCGCCGGACGGCCTCGCGCTGGTCGAAGAATGCCGCGCGCGCATGGCGAATTACGTCATGGCCGCCGAGTTTCGCAATCAGTCATGGTTCAAGGAGGAACATGCGGCCTGGACGCTGGATTTTCTGCGTGAACGCGGCCTCGTGCATGTCATCGTCGACGCGCCGCCAGATGTGACGAATCGCGTGCATACGGTGTGGGAAGCGACGAATCCACAACTCGCCATGGTGCGTCTGCATGGCCGAAATACGGAGACCTGGAGCGCCACCGGCGCGGCCACCGCAGCCGATCGCTTCGATTACGACTACAACGACGACGAATTGACCGAACTGTCCGCTTCAATCCGCGCCATCGCCACGCGAGCCGGCCGAACCCACGTGATTTTCAATAACTGCTTCGAAGATCAGGGGCAGCGCAACGCCCGCACGCTGATGAACATTCTGGGCGATGCAGCCGTCGTACCGCCGCTCCAGCCCGCGGCTGCACCGTCAAGGTAACCGTTCGCAAGGCACCCAGGATTCCTCGGGCAGCGTCTGGCATTGCCCTGCACAGGCGACCTGTGCGCAAGCGCGCAGGGGGTCGGTTGGCAACGCCGGTGCAGTGTACGCTGCCGCACGGTCGCATTGGGTCGTATTCTTCTAACCTCTGGCGTCGGTGTCGGCAACGTAAGAGGAACCCAGCGTCATGAATAGAGACCGTATTCCCGTGGTGTCAGTGCCTGCTCCCCTTAAGCCGAAAACCGGCAAGCCGGCACTCGACGAGTCCTCGAAATCAGGGCACATTCCGGCTGCATCCGTCGGGCTGACGGAACGCTCGGTTTTTCACGAACCGTGGTGGCTCAATGCCACCGCAGGTGACGATTGGCATACGGCCGTCGTGAAGAACGGCGACGAGGTTATCGGCGAGATGCCCTACACGTTGACCAAAAAGGGCTTCTGGCGTGTTTCGTATTTGCCGCCACTCACCCGAACGCTCGGACCGGTGATCAAACGGCAGCCCGCCGATTCAGGCGACCCCGAATGGGTTCATCGTGTCGACGTCACGCGCAAGCTGATCGCGCAGCTTCCCGAGTGCGCGCACTTTCTGCAGATCGCGCATCCGCTTGTATCGGAAGCTGAAGCAACCGCGTTCTCGTTGCACGGATTTAAAGTGTCGGTTGGATTCACGCTCAAAATGCCCGTGGGCGCCGATGAGGAATCCGTCTGGAAGGGACTGCGCTGGAATACGCGTAACCGCGTCCGGCGCTCCTCCGAGCGATTCTCGGTGCAGGAGATCACGAGCGTCGAGACGTTCGCCGACTTCTACGATTCCAATCTCGCCACACGTGAGCTGGATAACGTCTACGGCTCGACGATCATGCGGCGGCTGCTGGCCGAGATCCTGCGTAACAACGCCGGAACCATACTCGGCAGTTTCGACAGCGACGGCACGTTGAACGCCGCGACCGCACTCGTGTGGGACAAGTCCAACGTCTACTATTTTCTGACGACGCGCCAGGCCACCGCGCACAGCGGCGCGGTCGCGCTGCTGATCTGGCAAGCAAT
Organism: uncultured beta proteobacterium; assembly: GCA_963738755.1. Lineage (GTDB taxonomy): Bacteria > Pseudomonadota > Gammaproteobacteria > Burkholderiales > Burkholderiaceae > Paraburkholderia. The sequence goes on along the minus strand of CAVTXZ010000012.1, from coordinate 562,669 downwards.
GAAAGTTGCCCGCGATCGCAAGCTCGAACTCGATTTCGACGGCGTCTCGACAGCAGGCATTCTCCAGTTCCTCGCCGGCTTCGGCGGACAACTCGTGCGGCGCTATACGTTCGAGCAGATGCGCAGCGATGTCGCGCTCGTTCGCACCGTGCGCGCCAGTTCGCGCGATCTGGTGAAGCGGGTTCGCAGCATGACCGCGAAGAAAAGCGCACCCGAGGAAGAAAAACCCGCCAAGGAGTAGTCGGACCCCGCTGCCCCCGCCGGTGTCCGCGCGCTTGACATCGAGACATCATGACGTCATGATGTCTCGATGGATACTGATCGCAATACCCAGCTTCCCCTCTACGCGCAGGTGGAAGCGGTGCTCGCCGCCCGGATCGCCGACGGCACTTATCCGCCCGGCGCGCAGTTGCCCAATGAGGCCAGCCTGCTGGCAAGTTTTGGCATCAGCCGGACCACCCTGCAAAAAACGGTGCAGAACCTGATCACGCGCGGATTGATCGAAATCCGCCGTGGCAAGGGCACCTTCGTCACGCAGCCGCGCCTCACTCAGGAACTCACGGAACTGAGCGGTTTTGTCGAGGATATGCGCGCGCACGGCCGCCATCCCACCGCGCGCCTCATCAACAAACAGACAGAGAACGCCAGCGAAGCCGTGGCTACCAAGCTTGCGCTCGAACCCGGTACGCCGGTCGTGCATATTCAGCGCGTACGCATCGCCGACGGCACGCCTTTGTCGTTCGATGAAACCTGGCTGCCGAAAGACATCGGCGAGAAGATCATCGAAAACGATCTGGAGGTCGAGCCGATCTTTTCGTTGCTGGAAGAGAAGTACGGCATTCCGCTGCTGGAAGCGGAGTACCGCCTCGAAGCCATATCAGCCGACGAAACGATCGCGCAGGCCCTGGAGATCAAGCCAGGCAGCCCGATCTTTCTGGTCGAGCGAACTTCGTATTGCGACGAACACCGTCCGGTCGACTATGAAAAGCTGTACTACCGTGGCGACCAGATCCAGTTCGTCACGCGTCTCGCCCGGCGCAAGCCGCACCGTCGATGAACGGCGCGGGCACCGCGATGGATTTCAGCTTCACGCTGTGGCTGTTTGCCGTCGCGCTCGGGGCAAGCGCACTGGGCGGCATGCTCGGCATGGCGAGCGGCATTTTCATCGTGCCCATTCTGACGATGTTCGGTCACGTCGATATTCACGTGGCGATCGGCGCCAGCATCGTTTCCGTTATTGCCTGTTCGTGTGGCGGCGCCGCACCGTTCCTGCGCGCACGCCTGACCAATGTCCGGCTCGCGGTCGTTCTGGAAACCGCGACCACGCTGGGCGCGCTATCCGGTGTGCTGCTGAGCGGGCTAATTCCAGTGCCCGTGCTGTTCTTCATCTTCGCAATTGTCCTGCTAGTGTCGGCCCAGCAGATGCTCGCGCGGCGCGCCGACCCGATGCATGGCCAGAGCGCACGCGCGGCGAGCCTGCATTGCTGGAGTGCCGCGTTGCGTCTGGATGCGAGCTACCCCGATTACGCGCTCGGCCGCGACGTTCACTATCGCGTGCAGCGCGTGCCGCTCGGCATGTCGCTGATGTACGGCGCCGGACTGATTTCGGCCTTACTCGGCATCGGCAGCGGCGTGCTCAAGATTCCGGCCATGGATACCGCGCTGCGCCTGCCGATCAAGGTCTCGTCCGCCACCTCCAATTTCATGATCTGCGTGACCGCGGCCGGCAGCGCGGGCGCCTACTTCATGCGCGGCGAGATCGTCAGCGCGATTGCCGGGCCGGTGGCGTTGGGATCGGTTGTCGGCGCGTTGCTCGGCGCCCGCGTGCTGATGCGTGTACCGAGCGAGAAGCTACGCGTGCTCTTTGTCGTGGTGCTGGCGGCGCTCGCGGTGCAGATGCTGCTGGAGGCGTTCGGCGTCCACCTTTTCGGAGCTTCGGCATGAGCCACGTGAACGCGCCCATATCGCGGCTGGAACACTGGCTGGCCAGGCTTCTGCAGCACGGCACGTGGGTCGCCGCGAGCACGATTGCGATCGGTATCGCAATTCGCATTGCAAACGGCATTGCAACCGGCATTGAAACCGGCATTGAAACCGGATTGTCAGCTGGCGGCGCGCGCAGCGACGTCCATGCGGCGGCGGTCGGCACACACATCGTCATCGCCGGGATTGCGCTTTTCATCCTGCTGCCGATAATGCGGCTTATATTGATGATAGGGATGTTCCTGCATCAACGCGACTACCGCTTCAGTGCGATTGCCGCACTCGTGCTGGCCATCGTGATCGCAGGCTCGCTGCTTGGCGCAGCGTGACATGCGCGGCGTTTGCGCCTTGGGTATGATGCCGATCATGCGTGCCGGCCAGACCTCGATTCACTGCCGCGCCCCTTTCCGCTACGAGAACCACCATGCCTGCCCAACACGATAAAGTCCCCGCCGCCGGCGCCACGCCGGGCGAGGCAAAAACCCGGGGGCCACGAATTGTGGTGCGCAACCTGATGATGGTCGCCGTCGGCGTCCTGGTGTTTGCGATTGTCGCGGTCGTAGTGCTCTACGAACCCATCATGTACGGCGATCAGATCCCCAATTTCGGCATCATCCTGATGCTGACCGTGCCGGTTATCGCGGGCGTGGCGTTCCGCGTTGGCCTCGACGCCTGGCTCGACAGGAAGTGAGCAGGCTGAATCCGGCAGACGCCGTTTCAGCTCGCCTCGTGCGGCAACACCACCCAAACTTCCAGGCCACCGCCCTCGCGCGCGCGAAACTGCAAGCTGCCGCCATGCAGCCGCGCGATCCGTTCGACGATCGCGAGCCCTAGCCCGGTACCGCCGCTATGCGATCGCGCATTGCGGCCGCGCTGAAACGGCGCCTTCAGCTGCTCCAGTTCCTGCGCCGACAAACCCTTGCCGCGATCGCCGACCGCCACATACACCGCCTCGGCGGTGGCCCAGCTTCGCACCGCGAGCCCCGTGCCGCCGTACACGACCGCGTTCTGCATCAGGTTCATCAGCAGCCGCATCATGCTGATCGGCCGATACGCGACGACCGGCAAACGCGCGAGCGACAAGTCGAACATATGTCCCAATCCCGCGAAATCGCCGGCGAGCCGTTCGATCAGCGCATTCAGATCGCCGGGCTCCGCGGCCTCGCGCTCGCCGCTGCCGGCGTAGTCCATGAATTGCTGCAGGATCGTTTCGATCTGATCAAGGTACGATTCGGCGGCGACCACGAAGCTGCTGTCGCTGCCGTCGGGCATCGCCATCGCCATCGACAGGCGCAGTTTGGTCAGCGGCGTACGGATGTCGTGCGAGATGCCTGCCAGCATCAGCGCGCGCGTCGCGTCGGCTTGCTGCAAGGCGAGCGTCATCTGGTTGAAGGCGCTGCTCACCGCGGCGATTTCCGTGGGACCGTCGGTGCTTAACGGCGCAGGCGTTTCGCCGGCGCTGACGCGGCGAGCCGCGTTCGTCAATTGCTGAAGCGGCCGGTTGAGGTGGCGCTGGATCGCGTAGCCGGTCAGCGCCGCCAGCGCACCGAGCGCGAGCGAGAGCAGGATCGCCGCGTCGAGTCCATTGCCCTGGGCATCCTCTGGAATGGGCAGCGCGATCCAGTACGGCCCTTGCGGCGCAGCGGCGCCCGGCACGGCGACGCTTGCATGCATGCGAATCCACAGCCGTTGGCCGCCGACGGATTGCCAGCGTGCCGGCATATCGGCGGGCAGATGCGCGCGCAGACTCTCGAGAAACACATTGCGCTGATACGTGCGATAGGCGCGCAGCAGACTCTGCGGCGGCTCCTCGGTGACCGCGTCGGGTAGTTGCGCATGCGCGTCGAGCCGTGCTGTCAAACCGGCGCGCGCATCGGCAGGCGTAGCTGCAAGCAGTTGATCGAGCGTGGTCACATAGGTGGCGAACACCGCGGCTGCGCGTTCGACCCGCGGCCGCTGCACGTAGTGCAGCAAAATGCCGAGCGCACAAACCTGGCTCGACATCACGAGCACGATCAGCAACGCGATATTGCGCGCGAGCAGCGTTTTCGGCAGCAATCTTTGCAGTAACGAGCGCGTCATGAGTCGACGTCCGCAATCAGCATGTAGCCGACGCCCCACACAGTCTTGATGAAGCGCGGCTTCGACGGATCGTCTTCGACGATCTGCCGCAAGCGCAGCACCTGCACGTCGATACTGCGATCGAGCGCGTCATGGTCGCGGCCGCGGGCGCGCGCGAGAAGATTGTCACGGCTCACCGGGCGGTTCGGCGACGAAGCCAGCGCCACCAGCAGCAGCATCTGCGCCGAATGAATTTCCAGCAACGTGTCGCCGCGCGACAGCTGCTGCTTGCCGACATCGAGGCTGAAGTCGCCGAAACGCACGCTCTCCGAAGTCACCGTCACATCGCCGGACGCCATCTTCTGGCGCCGCAGCAGCGCGTTGATCCGCGCCACCAGTTCGCGCGGCAGGAAAGGCTTGGCGAGGTAATCGTCGGCGCCGGTTTCGAGGCCGATCACCTTGTCGAGCGGATCGCCCTTCGCGGTCAGCATCAGGATCGGCAAAGTCTGACCCTGCGCGCGCAGGCGTGCGCAGATGGCAAGGCCGTCCTCTTCGGCGATCATCAGATCGAGCACCAGCAGATCGAAGGGCTCGCGTTCGAGGTAACGGTCGAGCCGTTTGCTGTCTTCGGCGACTCGCACGTCGAAGCCATGACCACGCAAAAAACGTTGCAGCATGTTGCGCAGTTCGGCTTCGTCGTCGAGCACGATGATTTTCGCCGGGCGGTCCATGCGAAAGCTCCTCTAAAGTCAGGCATCGGGTGGCGCATGGCGCGCCGCGTGTCGTTCGGCCAGGCGCTGCAACAGCACGTAGAACGACGGAATGAACAGCACGGCAATGCAGGTGGACGCCAGCATCCCCGAAAATACCGCAATCCCAAGCGAACGGCGCGCGCTCGCGCTCGCGCCGGTAGCGATCACGAGCGGCACCACGCCGAGTATGAACGCGAACGAGGTCATCATGATCGGCCTGAACCGCAGACGCGCCGCTTCGACCGCGGCCTCGGCAATGCCCACGCCCTGCGCGCGCAGATGCCGCGCGAACTCGACGATCAGAATCGCGTTCTTCGCCGAGAGCGCGATCAGCAGCACGAGGCCGATCTGGGTGTACAGATTGTTGGCGGCGCCCAGCATGGCGAGCGTGCCGGCCGTGCCGAGTAAGGCGAGCGGCACCGCGAGCACGACCGCGACCGGCAGCAGCCAGCTTTCGTATTGCGCGGCGAGCACGCAGAACACCAGCAACACGCCCACCGCGAACACCCAGTACGCCGAATTTCCAACCAGCTTCTCCTGATACGACATCGCCGTCCATTCGTAGCCGATGCCGGCCGGCAGAATGCGCGCGGCTTCCTGTTCGAACGCGGCGATCGCGTCACCGGTGCTGTAGCCATTCGCCGGATTGCCGTTGATGGCCGCGGCGGGTGCGAGGTTGTACAGCGTCGCCACCGCCGGGCCGACACTCGTATGCGCATCCATGAAGGTGCCGAGCTCCACCATGTGGCCGCTGTTGCTGCGGATCTGCAGGCGGCGAATGTCGTCGGTTTCGCGGCGAAATGCGCCGTCGGCCTGCACGAATACCGGGAACGTATGGTTGAAAGTCGTAAACTGGTTCACGTAGCTCGAGCCGACATAGTCTTGCAGCAGATCGAACACGTTGCCAACCGGCACTTGCAGCGACTCCGCCTTGGCGCGATCGAGCGTCAGTTCGACGGTTGGCACCGAGGCGCGAAACGGGCTGAACACGCGCTGCAATTCAGGCCGCTTCGACACGCCCGCGATCAGCGCATCGGTCGCGTCCTGCAAACGCCGATAGTTCAGCGAGCCGTCCGTGAGCATGACCTGCATCTGCACGCCGCCGCTATTGCCGAGGCCCTGGATCGGCGGCGGCACGATCACCACCGAACGGATGTCGGGCAGCTTCGCGAGTTCGCTATTCATACGCATATACAGCGAGCGCAGATCCTCGCCTTTGCCGCGTTTGCTCCAGTCGTCGAGCGTCACGTAAATCAGCGCGGAATTCGCCAACGAGGCGTTGTTATCGAGCGGCGAAATACCGCCGATCGACACCACATGGCTCACGCCCGGAATCGCGCCGATACGCTTTTCGATCTGCGTGCTCGCCTCGCGGGTGCGCCCGAGCGAGGCCGCGTCGGCGAGTTGCGCCGCGATCAGCATATAGCCCTGGTCTTCGAGTGGAATGAAGCTGGTGGGCACGCGGGTGAGCAAAAAGGCCGACGCCGCGCCGAGTACCAGAGCGATCGCAAACGCCAGCCCGCAGCGTTGCACGAACCACGCGACGACCCTCACGTAGCCTTTTTCGACACGCGCATAGCCCCTGTCGAACACGCGGTACACGATGTTCGGCTTGCCGGGCCGCGCATGCCGCAACCAGCGTACGCTTTGCACCGGCTTGAGCGTCACGGCATTGATCGCGCTGATCACCGTGGTCGCCACCACCACGAGAGCGAACTGCCGGTACATCTGGCCCGTCACGCCGCCGAGAAATGCCGACGGCAGAAACACCGAGACCAGTACGAGCGTGATGCCGATGATCGGGCCGAGCAATTCGTGCATTGCGTCGATGGCGGCCTGCTTCGGCGTCTTGCCCTGCTCGATGTGCTGTGTGATGCCTTCGACCACCACGATCGCATCGTCCACCACGATGCCGATTGCCAGCACGATCGCGAACAGCGTCAGCAGATTGATCGAAAAGCCGAGCATATAGATCGCGCCGAACGTGCCGATGATGGTCACCGGAATCGTCGTGGCGGGCACCAGCATGGCGCGCCAGTTCTGCAGAAACAGCAGGATGACAGCGAGCACCAGCAAGGCGGCTTCGAACAGCGTCTTGTACACGTCGATCACCGACTGCCGCACGAAGGTCGTCGTATCGAACGGCAACTGATAGCTGACGCCCTTCGGCATGTTTTTCGCCATGCGCGCCATGGTCGCCTTTACCGCGTTGCCGACGTCCAGCGCGTTGGCTTCCGGCAACTGGTAGATGGCAATGCCTGCCGCGGGTTTGCCGTCGAGATTGAAGAACTGGCCGTAGCTCGACGAACCCAGCTCGGTGTGGCCCACATCGCGAATCCGCACAAAATGCCCGCCGTCGTTTGGATCGGCCTTGACGATGATGTCGTCGAACTCGTGCGGATCCACGAGCGCGCCTTGCAGCGTCACGGTGAGCTGGAACGCCTGACCGCCTGCATTCGGCTCCGAGCCGAGTTGGCCCGCGCTCACGTCCCGGCTCTGGCTCTGGATCGCCTGCATCACGTCCGCGGCGCTCAGGCTGCGCTCGCTCAGTTTCTGCGGATCGAGCCAGACGCGCATGCTGTACTGGCCGGTGCCGAACACGGTGACGTCGCCGACACCCGGCAGGCGCGCCAGCGTATCGCGCAGATAGATCACCGCGTAGTTGCTGAGAAACAGCGAATCGTATTTCGGATCCGGCGATTGCAGCGTGTACAACTGCAGGATCGCGGTGGAGCGTTTGCGCACGGTCACGCCCTGCTGCTGCACCGCTTGCGGCAGCAGCGCGGTAGCGGCGGACACACGGTTCTGCACCAGCACCTGGGCTTTATCGACATCGGTGCCCACGGCGAAGGTCACCGTGAGCGTGTAGGTGCCGTCGTTGGTGCTGGTCGACTGCATGTATAAGGCGTTCTCCACGCCGTTCACCTGGGTTTCGATCGGCAGCGCCACGCGGTTGATCAATGTCGCGGCGCTCGCGCCCGGAAAGCGCGCGACCACCTGCACGGTCGGCGGCGTGATTGGCGGATACTGCGCGACCGGCAGGTTGATCAGCGCGACGGCGCCGAGCAGCATGACGATCAACGCGATCACATTCGCGAGAACCGGACGCTCAACGAAGAAGCGGATCATGACTGGCCCTGCGCGAGCGAGGCCACCACCTGCACCTTCGCGCCCGGCGTGACCGCCAGTGCCCCGCCGGTCACCACCTGATCGCTCGCGCTGAGCCCGGCGGTCACCGCCCGCAGGGAATCGTACAAACCGCCGGTTGCGATCGGACGTTTTTCGATCACACCCGCGGCATCGACGATCAGCACCGACGCCCCCGCCTGATCGCGCAGCAAAGCGGTGTCCGGCACCAGCAGCACCTTGTGCGGCGCGCCGGCTGGAATATGCACTTCGACCGACATGCCCGGGATCAGATGCGAATCCTGATTGGCGATGTCCGCACGCAACTTGAGCGCCCCGCTGTTCGAATCGACGCGCGTATCGACAAACTCGAGCGCGGCGTCCTCACCCTGCCCCGGCGGCGCGCCGAGCACATTGACGCGCACCGTGCGCGGCGGCTGCGTGAACAGACCCATGCGGTTCGCGTCGCGTTCGTTCAGCGTGAAATTGACGTATACCGGCTGAATGCGATCGAGCGTGGCGAGCTTCGCGGAATCGGATCCGCCCACGAGATTGCCGACATCGAATGCACGCGCGCCGATGCGCCCGGCGAACGGTGCGCGGATCTCCGTATAGGCGAGGTTGATGCGTGACATGTCGCGTTTGGCGAGGGACTGGTCGCGTGTGGTCTGCGCTTTTTGCAGCGACGATTCGGAGGTCGCGTTATCGGCCGTGAGCTGCTTCTGCCGCGTCAATTCCTGCTCGGCGTTCTCGAGCGCGGCCTGGTCGTAAGTGAGTTGCGCGCGATAGGTATCCGGCTCGATGCGAAACAGCACTTGCCCTTGTTTGACGGAAGCGCCGTCGGCGAAACCGATGGCCCTCAGCTCGCCTTGCACGCGCGCCACCAGCGTGACTGTCGCGGAAGGCGCAACCGTGCCGCTCAGATCGAGTTGCTCGCGCACCTCGCGCGGCACCGGCCGCGTTACGCTCACTTGCGGCAATGACGAAGTCTGAGCCGGCGCGTTGCCGTCGCGGCACGCCGCCAGTGCCACGACGAATACGATGCACAGTCCTGCCCCGCGATATTTATTTGCTGTTCTCAAGCTGGTCTCCGCTCGTGCGCGCCAGCGCGGAATTCGCCGGCGGGTTCAGCAACCGGCCCCAGTCCGTGCGCTGCGCCATCTGTTCGGCAATCTGCTCGCTCACTACCTGCTGCCCCTTCGCCACTTCCCAGCCGCCGCCAAGCGCGCGATACAGCGACACCACCGCGATCGACGCGAGTCCCTGATTCTGCGCGAGCGTGTCGCCGTCGCGCAGTGCCGAGCGCGATGAATCGAGCACTGTGTCGTAGGTGACCGAGCCCGCGCGATACTGCAGGTCGGCGAGCTTCAGCGCGCGTTGCGACGCATCGGACGCACGCGCCGACGCGGCCAGCGCATCGAGCGAGGTGCGTAGTCCGGCGATTGCATCTTCCACTTCTCGCTGTGCTTCCAGCACGGTGTTCTGATAATCGAGCACGGCCTCCTGGAAGGTCGCGTCCTGGATGCGCACGGCGTTTTTCAGCTGGCCGCGATCGAAAATCGGCAGCGTGACGCCTGCCGAAAAAAGCCCGATCGTCTTGCTGCCCCATTGGGTCAGGCCGATGCCATGCTGTTCGCCCGACGACAGTCCGAACAGGCCCGTCAACGACAGCGACGGATACAGTTTCGCCTTGTTCGCGCCGATCAGCGCCGATTGCGCTGCTGCGTTGAGCGCGGCCTGACGCACATCGGGACGGCGGCGCAGCAGATCGGCGGGAATGCCGACGTCGATCTGCGTGGGCGGCACCGGAATCGCAGTCGTGCCTTTGAGTTGTGCTTCGACCGCGTCAGGGGGATCGGCGAGCAGCACCGCAAGCGTGTCGCGGTCTTGCGCACGCGCCTTGATCAGCGCCGGAATCTGCGCCTCGGTTTCGGCCACCAGCGTGGCGGCCTGTTCGACGTCGAGCTGGCTCGACGCGCCGCGTTTGTAGCGCGCCTGAGTCAGCGTGAGACTCTGCTGCACGGCCTTCAGATTCTGCTGGGCCACCGCGATGCGCTGATCGAGCGCGCGCAGATCGATATATGCGTTGGCGACGTCGGCGAATAGCGACACGAGCGCGTTGTCGTAGGCCGCCTCGGATACGCGCAATTGTGCACGATCCGATTCGATCTGGCGGCGATATTTGCCCCAGAAATCGATCTCCCAGCCGGCGTTCACCCGCAGATGCTCAGCCCACAGATGGGCCGGCGGAATCGGCCCGACGCCGCTCGTGTTGATGTGACTCGCCCCGACCGAAACACTGCCTGACTGCGGCAGCAGATTCTCCGCGCTGGTGGCGAGTTGTGCGCGCGCCTTGAAGATATGCAAACCCGTCGCCTGCAGCGACAGATTGCGTTCATACGCACGCTGTTCCAGCGCGCTCAGCACCGGGTCGTTGAACGCCGTCCACCAGGCCGCCTCGGCTGCGGGCGCGGCCTGCGCCTCGTGCGGCAAACTTTCGAGCCACTGGTTTTCAACCGTCGCGTCCGGCTGTTTGAAATCCGGTCCGACCGTCATGCAACCTGTCAGCGCCGTGCTCATCGACGCGATCAACGCGCAGACGACGCACAGGCGGTGGGACGTGGCAGGTTTCATCGCGCGCTCGGGCGTGCCAAAGGCCGGTAGTGGGTTCGATAGGTGACTCGCTACGATCCCGCCGATGGCCTCGCGGCTCAGTGCGCTGCCCCGCGTTCCTGCATGAATGCTTCGATCTGCGCCATCGTGATGTAGCCCGCCTTCTGCGTATCGATCTCATCGAAATGCTTGGCGACCATCGGCATGCCCGAGGCGGCCTGTGCCATGGTGAGCTTGCCGTCGTGCGTGGTATTCGCGCTCGAAAAGCGCGCTTGCAGTTGCTGTTCCATGCGCTGCATGCGCTGCGGATTGCCGGCCTGCGGCGCGGCGGACTGGGCGAACGTGACGGTGGATGCACAGCACAGCAGGACGATGGCGAACAATTTTTTCATGACGGACTCCTTCGATCAGGCCATCGTGCGTCGCCTGCAACTTGCCGCGATCCGTTCGATGACAGGCCGAATTCTTGTTGATGCGGCGCGAGTTGGCAATTTCAGAATCATGTCGAGATATGTCATGGCGTCGGGTTAAGGCCGGGAGCGCTCCAGACATGACGACGGCTGGTGCCGCCACGGTATGCAGCAAACGCTCCAAACTGACGCTCGTCGCGTTCGTGGCGGATCGCCCGCTCGGGCATGACATTGAATGAAATAAGTCTGCGCTGCCGTTTCGAGCACGGCTTGCGTATCGTTCGTCTGTCGGCGCCACAAGCGCCCCAACGGTTCGGCAGCGCCCCCAGGCAATCCGGACCACCCGGCCTGCTTCTTCACCAGAAGACGCCCCGCGCCGCTCAACGTTTCAGGAGTTTCAAGTGAGTATTCGTCACGTCTGCGCCTCTACTTTTGCTGCCATCGGTCTGACCTGCTCGTCGACTTCGTTCGCCCGGGTCGTCGTGTATATGTCCGCCCCCGTGGTCTACGCGCCGCCGCCCCGCCCGGTCTATTACTACACGCCCGTCCAACCGGCTTACGTGGTGACGCCCCCGCCGGTTGCCGTACCGGTCGCGGTGCCGGTGGCCGCACCCTCTGCCGCGCCGACGCCTGTGACGCAAACCAACCCCGCGCCACTCTACACAACCGTTGTGGTTCCTGCGCCCACGAATTACGCCGTCGTGCCCGCCCCCGTTGTCACCTATGCGCAGCCCGTCATGATGGTGCCGCGCTAACGGCGCCCGACACGCCGACCGTACTGCGCTTGCCGGAACTGCCGACGGCCGACTCGTTGATACGCCGCGTCCCCGCAGACAGGCCGGACGCGAAGTTCGCGTCTGGCGTGTCCCTATCCAATGGGTTGATTACAACAAAGGCCGTTGAAGCAGCATAGGACACGGCGTAAGCAAGAACGCCTGGTGAATTCCTGTTGTCCTGAGGAATCGTTCGACAAACCGGCGCATCCGTTGGAAGAGGTCGAACAAGGGCGGACCCCGGCCGTCGGATAAGTGTTCGAACTGGACCGCAAGCATAGGTCGGACAAATCAGGCCTGCCAGAAAACCATTCATCAGCTGAGCGCGGAACGCGTCTTGCTCGGATTCAGCGCCGGGCGCGTTTGTCTGTGATGCGCCATCTTGTTGTGAATACATCTATTTTTCTGGAACGTCAGATGAGCTATCAGAACTTCGACAAAGAGATCGCCCATCTCGAACGCGTGTTCAGGCTGATTTCGATCTACGATCGCATTCCGCTGTCGTATTGGCGCAATCGCCTCGAAATGCTGTCCCGTTCGCGTTTGATGCCAACCCAGCAGGCGCGCATTGCGCGACTCGAAACCACGCTGCGTTTGCTGGAACAGGCTGAGGAAGCGGCCGCGGCGTCACCGATGCGTTCGAACGGCACGCGGCGCTGACCCACGGCCGAAGCATCCGGCGATAAGGTTCACGCGCGGCCCCCTCGCGCCTTGCTCGCGTTCACGCAGTGCTGCCGCCGATCAACCGGTCAGAAGCCGCGCGGCGAGCGCCAGCGCGAGCGCCGGCAGCATCACGACCGCGCCCACTTTCAGAAACTTCATGAAGCTCACGTCTTCGCCTTCGCGGCGAATCGCGTTGAGCCAGAGGATCGTAGCCAGCGAGCCGGTGATGGACAGATTCGGACCAAGATCGACGCCGATCAGGAGTGCGTCGATCACGCGCTCGGGACTGTGCGCCTGCATCACCGTCGAACTCGCGATCAGACCGGCTGGCAGATTGTTCATCAGATTGCTGGCAATGGCGACGATGCCGCCGGCCGACGCAGCCGTTGCCAGTTCGCTGTGTCGCGTCGCGTGGAGCGTCGCGTTGGCCAGTGTGGTGATGACGCCCGTGTGGTCGAGCATCTCGACCAGCACAAACAGCGCCGCAACTAGTGGCAGCACGCTCCACGAGATTTCCTTGACCATCGGTAACGGAGACTTGCGCTCCAGGATCAGCACAAGCACGGCGGTCAGCGCGCCGAGAATCGCGGTGGGCAGACCGAGCGGGACATCGAATGCGGAGACCGTCAGCAATGCGACGGCCGTCACCGCGATGCCGGCAAGGGCCACGCGACCGCTCGACGACAACGCCAGCGGTTCGAGATTGGCCTCGCAGGCGCCGGCGAGTGCTTCGCGCTGGGTCCAGCGCAACAGCGCATAGGTGGCCGCGATCGACAATAGCGAAGGCAGCGTAAAGCGCATCAGCCACGCGCCGAGCGCGGGCGTGTGGTTGCCGTAGAGCACGAGGTTGGCTGGATTCGAGATTGGCAGCACGAAGCTGGCGGCGTTCGCGATGAATGCGCAGACGAACAGCAACGGCAGCGGATGCGTTCTGGCTTTTTTTGCGGCGGCGAAAACGGCTGGTGTGAGGACGACTGCGGCGGCGTCATTGGAGAGGAAGGCCGTGATGACCACGCCGACCAGATAGACCAGCAGGAAGAGTTTTCGGGGCGAACCGTTTGCGTGGTTGACAGCCAGCACGGCGACCCAGTCGAAGAGTCCTTCGCGGCGGCCGACTTCCGAGAGCAGCATCATGCCGAACAGGAACAGGTAGACGTCGGTGCCTTTGCCGATGGCGTGGATTGCCAGGTCGACTGGCAAGAGGCCGAGCGCTACCAGTAAGAGCGCGCCGGCGGCGGCCCAGATGGCTTCCGGCCAGTTGAACGGCCGGGTGATGACTCCGGCGGTGGCGGCTGCGGCAATGCCCCAGGAGAGGAGGATGGAATTCAACGGTGATTCTCTAAAGTTTTAAACAGTTTTTTGGTTGGAGCGTGGAGCATAACGTATGGTGGTTTTTTGCCTGCGGCGGTGGGGTTTGCAAATGTTGTGCCCGAAGGGTGGGTTTTTACCTTTTGGCGGTGGTTTTTTTGGTTTGTCTTCGGGGGTTGGATTGTTTTGGTTTGGTTTTTTTGGGTTTGTCTTTTCTATTCTTGTTGGTCTTAGCGTTCCCCCTATGCGGGGCGGCACTCACTTTCTTTGCCGCCGTGGCCAAACTGTGGCATGACATTACGCCCGCGTTCGTATGAAGCGTTGATGAATTACTTTGCGCAGAGAGCGAGATAAATGATATCAACGCTCTTATCCGGCACCACGTTTAGGTCAAGATAAGGCTACCCCAGGGGCCAAAATCAAATTGGTGTATGAGCGGCTTCGTGGTTCTCGATTACAAGTGGAGGATTTCCGCTGGACCGGTCGACTGTGTGCGCCGGTTTTTCTCTGGTTGGCTGGGCTTCATCTCGCACATACCGAAACTGCGGAACTTGGCATCCTGAGTCATGGAGATTTTCACCGGAAAGATTCGGTAGTGACGCTGCGGCCCAGGTCCCGCACCGGGGTAACCAGAGCCGCTTGTCCATGCCGCTTTTTATCTACCCGCCCTGGTTCGAGATGACAACTTTCAAGGCCTGCGAATGCCCCGCATCCGAGAACGTATCGTACGCATCCATAATCCGGTCCAGCGTGTAGCGGTGCGTGACCAGCTTCTTCGGTTCAAGACGTTTCGACTCAACAGTTGAAAGCAGCATGGGCGTGGTGTACGTATCCACAAGGCCGGTTGTCAATGTGATGTCGTGTGAGCAGAGCCGCTCGAGATGCAGGTCCACCTTCGTGCCCCTATGTTCGCGATCGTCCCGCCTGCGCCGACGATGGACTCACAGATGGCAAACGTCGCGGGAAGACCGACTGCCTCGATAGACACATCCACACCGCGGTTAACTGTCAGCGCCATGACCTGGTCGACGGCATCTCCCGCGCCGCTGTTGACGAGGTCTGTCGCACCGAACTGCTTCGCGACCTCTAGCCAGTTGTCGTCGAGATCGATGACGATGATCTGGGCCGGCGGGCATGTGATAAAGGCTTGAATTGGCATGAGAGATGAGGACCTTCTCGGCCTGCGTACCGTCAATGAGATGCCCAAGCTGCCACCCGCCCGTCGTGCAATGGGAATACAGCTGACGTCGGCAGAATTCACAGTTTCCGTAAGAACTGATGCATGAGATCAGTACCAGGTCACCGACCATGAAGTTGGACACGGCGCTGCCGACGGCTTCGATGACGCCGACGCCCTCATGACCCAGCGTCGTGCCGGGTCGCACTCGCGGGACGACGCCTTTCAGAATGTGCAGGTCTGTGCCACAGATCGTCGTCTTCGTGATGCGCACAATCGCATCCGTCGGCTTCGCGATTGCCGGTTCCGGCTTGTCTTCGAGCGCCTTCTAGCCCGGACCGCGGAATACCAATGCTTTCATCCCCACCTCCATTGGGATGCAACCTGGGCGTTTCCCCGTTGCGCAAGCCTCGAATCATCCGCCTACCTCCGTGCTGACCTGCAATCTTGCTGTGGACTCTGTCTTTGGTCCGTCCCGCCGCCCTTTTCGTGCCCATGCGGATCAGGCGCCGGCATTTGAGGGGCAATTCGGCTTCGACCATCCGGGCTAACGTGATGCGCTCATATGGCCACGCCCTCGTCTGTCACAGAGTGCTTTGCTGGTTCGAGATGATCCAAAATTGAATCGTCTGGATTTCGAAACATCCCCGCCGCGGCTTGTGGCCGACCCGTCTCCTCGACGAAACGATGAATCTATAGGTCATCAATCGCGCTCGCCCAGGCGCATTTACCCAACAGCTAGCGAGAGGTTTTTTCAACGGCCAAATCTGCGCGTATAGGCCGTGCCGTTGTGACGCACAGGCGAGCAAACACGAATTCCCTGCGCGCCTGCGCGTATATTCTCGACGCTGAATGAGTGCGTGCTCACGCATTGCTGATGAGTAAAAGGACGCGAGGTAGTACGCCGTTGGCGCTTGATGGTGCCACAGGATGGTCGAGCGGCAGAGCACGCGTCTAGGTGCGTTCGCGAAAGGCGGTGAGGGCCTGATTTCGGTCATTTGCTCTTGCGCGCGTCGAAGGTCGGCTCGGGGTCGAAAATCCTCATTCGTCAACGCCGTCCGGACGTATACGTCGAGCCTATTTCATGGGTGGTTCATTCCGTATCACCAGTTCCATGAACCCTGAACTTAAGTCGTGCTCCCGAGAGAAGCGATGTTCAGGAAGAAGCGCCAGCAATATCTCCGCTGTTGTACGGACCGTGCAACCGTATCCAATGTGCCCCCCGAACACTCGACCGCGCGGATCGGCAACCGACATGTGCAGATGCGCTCCATTAGATGCTATGGACCCGGCGAGCGTCAGGATTTCCAGATCGTTACGCAGCTCAGTCAGATCCTTATCTCCGGCAAATCGCAGTTGGGCAACGCTGAGGCTCCCGATGCCCTGGATCACAAAGGCCGCTTGCAATTTGACCTGAGACAGCAGGTCTTCGAGGGTGGCACGCAGATCGTCGCCGGGATGGAGGCGCAAAGGATGTGCTTGCATCAAGCGATTCCAGGTTGAGGGCTTAATGACAGGTTAAGGCGGATTGAGCCCGGCCGCAATTGAGTGCCAGCTTTCGTGCATTACAGTTGTCGTAGGTGCGGGAATCGGGCAACCGGGGAGGTTCGGCACCAGGCAGAGAGCGGCCAACAGGTGACGTTCGCAACGGTAGATCGGATGACAGCAACCGAATTTACAAGAAACACTCACCCTACGAGCGGCGGTTTGCAAACTCAAAGAGGAGACCGTCTCAGGACGAGCAATGGCGTGGATATATTCTCCCGATTTACTTGTACTTGCAGTGTGTCCAGGGTCATGAAGAATCTGGCCGGCAAATATTCAGTGCTTTCTGTTCCAAGCCGTCACTCTTCTCTCGCGCGATGCAATGAATCTTTCACCAACTTTATGGCTTCCCGGACGAGCTCGTTGGTGTTGAACGCGTGCGTGTTCAGATCGCCCTTCCTGAAGATTGCCTGAACTCTTTCGATTACCGCTGCCACGCGCTGGCCGTCAGCAACGATCTGGTTAAACGCTGTCTTCGCCTCATCGAGATCGGGCGTCGCACGATCAAGCCAGCGCAAGCCCGCAGCGGCATTGGCCATCATCGCCGTCAATGGCTGCGTGACTTCGTGAGCAATCGCATTACTAAGCACGGTTTCATCTCCCGGGCAAACCTCGTCCCCAAAATACTCGGCGACGGCCTGTGGAATCTCGACCGCCTGAGGGTCAAAGCAGTGGATCACAACTGTCTTCATCGGGATGGACTGGTTCGCGCCCTTGAAGGTATTCATATCGAACCCGGGGTGTTTCCTATATTCGTAATCGCTGAACTTGCCCATCTTCTTGCTCAGTTGGCGTCTAACCACGGTATAGAGCATCGCCCTTGCAAGTTACTTTCGAATCCATCACTTGTCGAAAGCATCCGCTAAAAAAAAGAGTACTTTCGAAAAGGCTCGAACGGCCGAATTCGCCGAGCACTCTCCGAACCGGCGGATCAAATGACCGTTGAACCTCGGAAGCACCCGTCCGTGGCCGGGGCGACGTTCGTCCGTCAAGGGTCGACAAGACTCATTCGACATTGACGTAGGCAGTCATTCACTGCTCCTCAAACTGGGGCGCTCACCATTGGACTCAGTTAGGCCATGTTTAGCCGGTCGCCCGCTCACTCGGGCAGACATTCAAAAGTCGCTTTCATGTTGAAAGCTGCCGCTCGCATTGCTCCGTGACCCGGAAGAGCCTTGCCGTTGAACCTCCGACTATGGGTTGTGTGCGCTTCCGTCGACACCAGTTAGTCCAGGCGGCCTGGCGAGTGTTCGCATCGCTGCTGCAGCGAGCGTCTTCGATGACCTGCGTGAGTGCCTCGCAGGAGAACGGCTTCTGCAAATAGACATCGAAGAGCCGGGCAATGTCTCCCTGACTGACAGCGTCTCCCGTCATTGAAACGAGGAAAGCCGCGGAGCGAATCGGCGTTTCCCTCAGCGACCATGCGACAGCACTGCCCTTTATGTCGGGCAGGTTCTCGCCAAGGAAAGTGATTTCAAAAGCGCCGGTACGAAGGAGCCTGAGCGCAGTTTCTCCATCGCAGGCCACAGAGTCCAGCAGGAAAGCGAGACTGTCCGCGACAGACTCGTTGTCTGTCAGGCTTCGATCGGATTCCAAGCCTCGGGGACATCGTACAAACACGAGATACGTAGGCGGACCGCATGTGTCGCGATCTAACCAACAGCGCCAGACGGAGAGTTGGATTCAACCCACCGGCCGCAGCGCGCACGTCTGCCTACCAATTCGCACTGGCCACCATTAAAAATTCAATATTTTCAACTAGTTGCGTGATCACTTACCGCGGCGCCACCGTTTGGCATGCACTTTGCATTGATTCTCACCGAGGAGTGGCGACACCCTCAAAACAGGCTCTGACATTCCTGACTGACTAATTTACCCTTGGAGCATCGAAATGAACACGCTGGTAATCAAAGACCTCCCCGTAGCCGTTGAGATGGATCGTACTGCAATGACCGCCGTCAGCGGCGGCAGGTTGCCGCAGCAGATCGTGAACATCATCCAGGCCGTTGGCGACTATGCAAATGACGCTCCTACCCAGCACAGTTTTACTGGCAGTGGGGCTTCTGTGACGTACTAACGGAAACACGGTGATTTCGTAGCTCAAGGCCCCGCCAACGAGGGGCCTCTTTGAATTTGCTTCCGGTGACTTTATCTGCGGTGCCCCGATGCCGACCGTTCCGCCTCAACTCGACGGATTGTTGTGAGCGTGAGCATTCTTTCTGAGGGCATTACGACCGATTTCTTGTTCACGATCGATGAGGTACCAGGCTTCCGGTTCCTCACCAAGCGTGCTCAACTTTTCTCCTCGCAAAACAACGGACTCCCACGCGGACCGCGGGCGAGAAACACCATGACGACGGAGGCGCCAGCACCTTGTTGGCTTAAGTCGCCGTCGGTGTGGCGACCGGCCAGCGGCGGCTAAGTCGAATAGTTGTTCCGGAAAATGCCACTTGAACGTACGGACCGGTCAGTTTTCTGCCAGTGAGAGCGCGCAGCGCGACTGGCCGTTGAGGGTCGAAGAATGAAACCGCTCGCGCGATAGGGGGCTACGGCCAGGCGTAAGGGATTCAGAGAAGTCCGGCGCGCAGTTCCGTATGTTGGAGGTCGAGGCAATCCGCCTCGTTCTTCAAACGGAACTGCATCATGACCTCCAATCAACCGGGTGTCAGCCCCCTGCGTCAGCGTATAACCGACGACATGCGCATGCGTCATGCTTTCTCCGAAGACTCAAGAGGGCTACCTGCGCATTGTGCGTGATTCGCTCGATAGCCGATTTCGCCCACTGTTAGAATGGTGGCCCTTTTCTCTGGAGAGGCAAATGTCCTGGTTCATCTACGAAGTGCCCGAATACAACGAAGACGGGGCGCGCATCGAGCCCTTCAGCGACCTGCGTAGTCGCGTCGTGAAAGTGAGTGGGCAAGCAATGGCCGACGAACTGGAAAGCGTCCGCGAAAACGCCGCGGCGACGGCAAACACGCCCACACGTGAGTTGCGTGCTGTGGAAAATCCTCATGTATTCCCGATCCCCTATGCCGACTCCATGATCCTGGTCGGGTTCATCTTCGAACTGAAGCGCGAGTCCCGACAGTTGGTGGTGTCACCCGTGGAAATGCCCTGGCTAAAAGACGCGTAGAAAACGAGACGACCGAGGCAGCCCCACACCAGAAGGTGAGCTGAACGGACGGTCGTTCCATGTCGCGAAGCCGTTCTCATGCACTCTGGAAAGCTGACTCCGACTCTTCAGTTCTGTCACCGCTGTGCGACGCAGATCGTTGACGAATTATGGGTGACGATCGGCCGGATGCGGCCGAAGCAGGAAGAATCGCGCGGGCCGACGCTCGGCGCGGCTATCCGCCGATGTCAAAAAGCGATCACTGTCCCCACTCAATTCAAGGAACTCGCCATCGCTCGAGCATGAGGCATGGCGCGCACCACCTGTGTCAGCGTGCTGGCATGAATGCGACCATCAAATCCCGAACAAGTTGTGTTGAATCTGACGCAGGTGCCCGGTCAAAACCTGGCCAGCCTGCTCAGCATCACGGTCACGCAATGCTTCAACGATCGCCCTGTGCTGTGCCTCGTATTCCTTGCGGCGCTCGGGCGTGAGCGAGTGGCGCTTGAGTCGACCCCATTCGCCCTGTTCGCGAACTCGATTGGTCAGTTCAAGCACTTTGAGAAAAAACGAGTTGTGAGTGGCCAGCGCAAAAGTACGGTGCAGTTCGCCGTCCCAATGCTCGAACTCTTCGACGGTCTGCGCGGCTTCTGAGCGCTCGATGCACTCCATCATCCGCGCGAAGTCGGAAGACGTGGCGTTGCGCGCAATCAGCTTCGGCATCAATGGTTCAATGAGAAGCCGCGCTTCCATAAGCTCAGCGGGACTGGTCTGCGTCTCGGATATCTCGTCGATGATGATTTCCTGTGCTGGCAACGCTTTCGCAGCGCCGGGGAGCACAAACGTGCCGCTACCGACCGTCTGCGTAATCAGGCCTCGGTCCTTCAGGTCCTGCAATACACGCCTTACCGCGCCACGCGACGCACCGAACTGCTCGCTCAACTGACGTTCAGCGTGCACGCCGAATCTCACTGAAGACACGTCGGGGCATCTCCCACGCTCCGGATGTTTCCCCAAAAAAGTAAAGCCAGCTCACCGCGTTCTGCGCGGTGTGACTGCGCACGTTCAAACATCTGAGGCAGACAAAGATGTGTGATTGCATTGGTAAAGCCCTCGAATTGGGTATGTCGCGGCGCGGCTTTCTCGGCGCAGGCTGGAAACTGGCGGGAGCCGGTTTGCCGCTTCTCATGGGTGTTCCGGCCAGTGCGGCCGAAGTCGACCAGCGCAATCAGTCGATGGCGGAGGCCCGCGACAAGGCGCAAAGCCATGACACGCGGCTCGTGCTTTTGGGCACAGCGGGAGGCCCTGTCGGGTGGCCAAACTGCGACCGGGAAGGCATCTCTTCTGCACTGGTCGTCGGCGACGCGGTCTATGTAGTCGACTGCGGCGATGGCGTCGGCAAGCGCTATAAGCAGGCCGAACTCGGTCCTATCAATACAGTGTCCGGCATGACTGGCATGGAAAACCTGCGCGGCATTTTCCTCACACATCTTCACTCGGACCACACCATCGACTACTTCAACCTGTTTCTGTACGGTTGGTACGACGGTCTAACGGGAGTGAAACAACCAGTCGAGATTTACGGCCCAGGCCGGCGCGGACAGATGGAGCCGATTTTCAACATCCCGGGGCAAAAGGTCTCCGCGCCTCCGCCCGTCGTCAATCCGGACAACCCGACGCCTGGCACGGTCGATATGACCAACTACCTCTATCAGGCCTATGCGCTTGATATTACCGACCGACTACGCGACGCACACCGACCGGACCTGCGCACATTGATGCAAGTCCATGACATCGTCATCCCGCCGGTAAATGGCTTCAAGAGCCCCAACGAGACTCGAGTTCCGAAGATGGAGCCGTTCCTTGTCCATGAGGATGAACGGGTTCGTGTCACCGCGACGCTGGTGAATTACTTTCCTATCTGGCCGGCTTTTGCATTCCGCTTCGACACGGACGATGGCTCCGTTGTGTTTTCTGGCGACACGTCGCCATGCGACAACCTGATAAGGCTCGCGCGAAACACGGACGTCCTGGTCCACGAAGTCATCGACACGACCTGGGTCGATGCGCATTTTCCGCCTCCCGTCGGCGAGAAGGAAGTCGCGTTCAAGCAGCATCTGCTGAGCTCACATACGTCCATTGACGACGTCGGCAAGGTGGCGGAAGCAGCCGGTGCGAAAACGCTGGTGCTCTCGCACATCGCACCGGGCCACGCCCCGCGCGCAAACCTGATGCGGGCGCAGCGCAATTTTTCCGGCCAACTCATCATCGGTGACGACCTGATGCAAATCGGTGTTGGACGGAAGCGCGGCTAGTTGACAACGGCGTGATCAAGTAAAAGCCGAAGAACATGTCGACTGCGCTTTCAATAATGACGTCACGTTGTTGCTGGGTGCAGATGACTCTTCTCGGCGTGCAAGCTGCCCGTCGATGCAGCAGTAGCCACGGAATTGCTTCTTGCGATCACCGTCGCTGGGAGTGGCTTCCAAAACCGGCTGGCTGCGGTGGAACACGAGGCCATACGCCAAAGAGATTCCCCAGATCGTTCTGGATCGAACCTAGAATCGAAACGTTACGCTCAAGGCTGGCCCCTTAAAACGCAGCGATTGAACGAGTTGATCGCCGGAACCGTAGAACGCGAGATAGCGATATGACAGGGTGACGTCTCCCCACTTCATGGCGTACGCGATACCCGACATTGCCTGCCACGTAAAGTCTGATGTGCCGGTGCCCACATCGAGGTAGAACGGAACGTACCATCGGCCGTCGTCAGTCAGCGACACACGACCGCGCACGCCCGCAAAACCGTCATAGATATCCGCGTTCTGCGACACGTGAATTGCCGGGTTGAAATTCGGTCCGGGGCCTCCAATAGTAGCCTGGAGCGTCGCGTCGAGCGAACTACGTACGGCAAGATAGCGGATGCCGGTAACGGCATCGAGTGTCACCCGCGGCAGCTGTACGATCGTGTAGCCGCCACCCAACTGAAACAGTCCACCCTTGAAGCTGGTTTCGCCGCTGCCCTCTGACTGGCGCTCGAGAACACCACTGCCCTTTGTCTGCACGGAAGTGGAGTGATTTCCGAAGTCCAGATAGATTGCGTCGGCGAAGATGCTCCAGTTGCCCTTACGCGCCTCGCCCTGCAGCATCGCGGCGAATCGGAGGTTCTGCCAATAGTTATACGGACCAGTCGATGCATCGGCTTCGCCGTCGCCCGGCAACGAAAAACGTAGCGACCCGTCGACGCTCGGCAACCAGATATAAGGCGTCAGCGCGAATTGCCATTGAGTACTGGCGTTCACAAAAGGAGGCGCATCCGCCCACGACGGCGAACTTATGAATACGGCGCTCAAAAGCGCGGCTTGAAGCAGACGACTGGACATAACAAGCCTCAACACGTCGATTGACCTGCAAGCGCACTTCGTTCTTTCAACGCAGGCGTGAACATGAAGTTCCCGGAAATGATCCTTGCGCGGATGTAAGCCATCGAACCTCCGGAAGAGACCCGCGGCCATATCATGTGGGGACGTGCAGACCACAGTCAAGGTCAGATGCAATCCGCTCGTGCCCTTCTGCTCGGAAACCTGTTGGTCGCGGACGGCTGTTCGCGCGGTCGATGACTTCGAATGCGCGGCTCGTGCGCTCATAGGCATACATGTCGCCAGTCGCGAAGTCGAAGCACCAGCCGCTCAATACCAGTGCCCCGGCCGTGACCTGCTGGTGGACGATCGGGTATGTCATCGGGTGTTCAAGCTGCACAAGTACGTTGAGTTGCGACAATTGATCGTGCGGTTTCAGTCTGTCATTGAGCGGACCTTCTTGTTCGAGACGTAACGCTGCACCCGCGATGAAATCACCGACTTGCGCCACGAGTTCGATGACGGCGTTAGTGCGCCGTGCTTCGGCCACCAGCCTTTCCAGGTTCCCGCCGGGCCTGCGGAAACGATGTCACCGCCGAACGACGGCGTCCCAGTCATGGACAGCCCGAGTAAGCCGGTTTTCGAATCGAGCATCCCTTCTCTGATCATCCATCTGCCCAGCACTTCAGTCAGCGGTTCGACCACGGCATAGACCACAACTGCAATGAGCGGCACCGTCCACAGCGGTGATCTCAGGTAGCTCGTCAAGCTATACCAGCGAATCCAGCCCGTGTTCGCTGTCTTCATACGATCGCGCGCTAGCGGACGAGCGATCGCGCTCAGTGCTGGTCGACGTAATCGTCGACTGCGCTGCCCACGGTAGGATGGAATCGCTCATCGCCGACGATGTCCAACATTTCGAAACGTCCGAGCTTGTCGCGCACCGGGTCTTTCATTTCGGCGAAGTGCAATGCGATATCGCGCTCGCCCAGTATTCGAATCAGTTCCCGTAACATGTCCGCTGAGGTCACGTCGATACTGGTTACGGGTTCAGCGGCCACTACGATCCTGCGCACGGGTGTCGATGACTCATCGACGGCTTTCAGCAGGCATTCCTGGAAAAGCTCGGCATTTGCAAAGAACAACGGCGCGTCCCAGCGAAACAGCAGCAGCCCCGGAATCCGCGTGGCATGTGGATAGCGCTTGATGTCATGGTAGCCGCGCAGATCTTCCACACGCCCGAGAATGGCGTAATGGGGACGCCAGCCATCCCAGAGAAACTCGATGACCGCAATCACGATTGCAATGCAGATACCGGGAATCGCACCGAAAACGGCGACGCCTGCGAAGCAGACAACGGAGAGCCAGAACTCCCATTGCTGGATTCGATAGATGCGCCTGAGATCCGTAAATTCGAACAGGCCGAGGGCGGCGGCAATGACAACGGCGGCCAGTGCGCTATTGGGCAGATACCGCATCAGATTCGGTGCAGCGATCAGGAGCACCGCTACCGCCACCGCGCCGACCACGCCCGTCACCTGCGTTCTGGCGCCCGCTGCTTCGGCCACGGGTGTGCGCGAAGAACTGCTGCTGATCGGAAAACCCTGAAAAAAACCTGCGGCCAGATTGGCCGCCCCCAAGCCGATCATCTCCTGGTTCGGGTCCACGCGCATATGAAAACGCGCAGCGAAGGTTCGTGACAACACGCTGGTATCCGCAAACGAGATCAGCGCGACCGCGCAGCCGCCAAGCAGAATCTTGACGAGATCGGCGTCGCCGACCCATGGTAATGCAAACGATGGAAGGCCTTGCGGGATCTTGCCGAGTACCTTGACGCCGACGCTGTCCAACCCGAATGCGATGACGCTTAGCGTCGCGAGAACGACGGCGATCAGGATGCCCGGCACTTTTTCGAAACGCTTGAGCAACAAAATCAGCACAAGGCTTCCCGCGCCCACGGCGAAGCTGTACCAGTTGGCTTTGCCCGCACCGATGGCCGTTCCAAGCGCCAGCAGATCCCGCAACGGTCCCCGATCATCAAACGAGATGGCAAAAAGTTTCGGCAACTGGCTGATCAGGACCGTCAGCGCAATGCCGTTCATGTAGCCGTACCGGATGGGCTTGGAGAGTAGTTCCGTGATGAAGCCGAGCCGCAGAAGCCCCATCACGATGCAGAACAGCCCGGAGACGATCGCCATCATGCTGGCCGTCGCTATCGCGCGCGAGGGATCGCTGCCCGCGGTAGCGATGACGACGGCAAGAATTGGCGCGGCAAGTGCGGAGTCCGGACCGAGCACCAGAATCCGGCTGGGACCAAAGACGGCATACGCCAGCAACGGAACGATCGTCGCGTAGAGGCCATAGACGCCTGGAACGCCTGACGCCTCGGCATATGCGATACCGACGGGTACCAGCATCGTGGTGAGCACCAGTCCGGCAGCCAGATCGTTGGGTAGCCAGCTGCCCCGATACGTCTTGAGCATCGCCAGACCTGGCAGCCAACGCAACCATCGCGTCGCCCCGCCGGCAGCCCCTTCATGAATAGGACGATCGGATTGCATTTGTCGGATGGTTGTAATCGAAAGAGTCGCGATCCGGAGTGTGCGGCACTGCCGTTCCAAATGAAGGATAGCCCAGCCAGGCGGGCGCGACGTATGGGACGAAGGTCCAATACTTGCCGGCGGGAACAATCGCGCCTCCGGATTCACTGCCACTAACCACACCACCCGGGCCCTTCCAGCTCCCGCGTCCACGCTTGCAGGCTTTACCTCCCCTCCCCTCCCTTCCCGGCTCGGCTCGGCTCGGCTCGGCTCGGGCCAGGCCTCACGGCGCCGGGTCGTTGTCCACAATGCCCCGCCCCTCCATTACCAGCTACGCACGGTCGAGTAGGCTACCGCTGGCAGACTGGCAGCTGTTGTCCGTTATCATTGGCAAGACGGATGTAACTGCGACTTGCAGGTCACGCGTGCATGGACGCAAAGTATGCTGTCAACGTTGGAATCGACAACGGGGCGCCGCGAGGCAAACCAGAACAACGAGGAAAACCACGTATGGCAACGCGCACGAAACCGCGAATCCGGGTCGGCATTGGAGGCTGGACCTATGCCCCATGGCGCGGCGTGTTTTATCCACCGGATCTGACGCAAAAGCGCGAGCTCGAATACGCGAGCCGCCAGCTGTCGACCATAGAAATTAATGGGACGTTCTACGGCTTGCAAAAGCCCGAAAGCTACGAAAAGTGGTATCAGGAAACCCCGGAAGATTTCGTCTTCTCGCTGAAAGCCCCCCGCTACGCCACCAACAGAAAAATTCTGGCCGATGCCAGCGAAACCATCGAGCGCTTCTTCGCCAGCGGCGTACTGCTGCTAAAACAAAAGCTAGGCCCGATTAACTGGCAATTCGCAGCCACAAAAAAATTCGACCCCGAAGACTTCGAAGCTTTCCTGAAACTGCTGCCGCCCAGCATCGAAGGACAAAAGCTGAAGCACGCAGTCGAAGTCCGCAATGAAACCTTCCAGACGCCGGAATTCATCGCGCTGGCAAGAAAATACAAAGTCGCCATCGTGCTCGCCGGCGACAGCGACTATCCGCAAATCGCGGACATCACAGCGCCATTCGTATATGCCCGCATCATGGGCACCACCGACAAACAGGCCAAAGGCTACTCGACCAAAGCACTCGACAGTTGGGCCGAGCGCGCCCGACAACTCGCCGCCGGCATCACGCCGGACGATCTGCAAACATCGGCGGCAGCCCCCGCGCAAGCCACCGCGCGCGAGGTCTACCTCTACGTCATCAGCGGCTTCAAGGAACGCAACCCGGCAGCGGCCATGGCACTGATCAAACGTCTCTGACAACCCCCATACCGGCAACATCGCGCCGAGTGTCATAATCCCGGCAGCTAATCAGCATCCGCATCCACACTCAGCGACACTCAGCCAATCAGGCCGTGAGGCCATCTCAACACCCAAGGTCCGGGAGAATATTTTGAGCGCCATAGACAATCCTCTACACGACCAGGAAGTGGGCTCGGCCGACGCCACCCAGGACACCACGCGTATCGACGACGTTCGCATCGGCGCGGTACGTCCGCTGATTTCCCCCGCCCTGCTGCAGGACGAGTTGCCGGTGCCGGCAGCGGTGCAAACACTCGTCGAGAAAACCCGCGTGGAAATCGCCGACATTCTGCACGGCCGCGACGACCGGCTCGTGATGATCGTCGGCCCCTGCTCCATTCACGATCACGATCAGGCAATCGAATACGCGCGCAAGCTCAAGGTCGCCGCCGACACCTACAAAAACGATCTGCTGGTCGTGATGCGGGTCTACTTCGAAAAACCGCGCACGACGGTCGGCTGGAAAGGCTATATCAACGATCCGCGCCTCGACGGCAGTTACCGCATCAACGAAGGTCTGCGTCTTGCAAGGCAATTGCTGCTAGACATCAACGGCCTCGGCTTGCCCACCGCGACCGAATTTCTCGACCTGCTCAGTCCGCAATACATCGCGGACCTGATCGCGTGGGGTGCGATCGGCGCGCGCACGACGGAAAGTCAGAGTCATCGGCAACTGGCATCCGGGCTGAGCTGCCCGATCGGCTTCAAGAACGGCACGGACGGCGGCGTGCAAATCGCGGCGGACGCGATCGTCGCCGCGCGCGCAAGTCACGCGTTCATGGGCATGACGAAAATGGGCATGGCGGCAATCTTCGAAACACGCGGCAATGACGACGCCCATGTGATCCTGCGCGGCGGCAAGAAAGGGCCTAATTACGACAACGCATCGGTCGAAGCCACCTGTGCGGCGCTCAACTCAGCGGGTCTGCGCGAGCAGGTCATGATCGACTGTTCGCATGCGAATTCGGGCAAGTCGCACTTGCGTCAACTGGATGTGGTGCAGGATCTGGCGCAGCAACTGTCGCAACGCGAGCGCCGCATTATCGGCGTCATGCTCGAAAGTCATCTGGAAGAAGGCCGTCAGGATCTGAAAGCCGGTGTACCGCTGCGCTATGGCGTCTCGATTACGGATGCCTGCGTAAGCTGGGCGCAAACCGAACCGGTGCTCGACACCCTCGCCGAAGCGACCCGCAAACGACGCGCGGGCTGATCGCGCCATCGCGGCCTGCACGGCTTCGCGCAGCAACCGGGCGCGAGCGTGCATGACGCAAAAACAGAAGCCGCACAGCACGGCTTAAGCATCGCACGCGCCGCACCAACCGTCGATTTGTCACCTCGTCGCGGTTGGGCTGCGCGTTTTTACTCACGCCTGTTGCATCGCTCGCCGCGCCTGCAGGCGGCAGCCGATGCTCCAGCGTGAGGCGCGTTGCATTACGACGCGTTGACGGCTTCCTTGAATGCCTTGCCGGCGGTGAACTTCACCGTCTTCGCGGCCGCGATCTGGATCTCGGCGCCCGTCGACGGATTGCGGCCCACGCGTGCTGCGCGCGCGCCGGTCGAGAAAGAACCGAAACCGACCAGTTGCACCGTATCGCCGCCCACCACTGCTGCAGTTACCGCGTCGACAATAGCGTCGATGGTTTGGCCGGTGGCCGCTTTGCTTTCGCCCGTCGCTGCGGCGACTGCATCAATCAGTTCCTGTTTGTTCATAGCACATCCCGTATGGTAATCATGGAACCGGCGCCACATCTGTTGCGCCGGGACCGACACACTAACGCATTGGCGCGCATTCACGCAAACCTTGGGTGTAAGCCTTGTATCACCCGCGCAGCGGCATTTTGACGTTTTTTTGTCGCAAACTGCCATAAGAATCGCGCGCTTAGGTCTTTCTCATGCTTTTCAGGCGCGCGCGGTTGATCACAATCCGTTGCAATTTCAGTGATTTAGCGTGAAGAATGCCCGCGCAAAGCGGCCTTTTTCATTATGTTATGGTGAATCGCAAAGATTGCGCATTCTGTATGGACCCGCCTTCAGCGATAAAGAACGGGCAGGTTAAAAACAATAAAATATTGCCCCAATACAACAGGGATCTTGTCGGCCGCATACGGTATGCGGCCCCGCCAGGCGGCGTTGGGGTCGAAATCTCGCCGGCTTACGGGGCGCTTTCCGGCTTATCTCCAGGCCCAGGACTATTCGCCCCACGCAAATTCATGCTGCACAAATGACTTAATAGCCGGTCGTGGCGGGCGTATTTACCGCTCTTTACAAACACATTTACTCTTGCTTTAACCGGCGCAGGAGATTTCCGCTAACGCGGCGCGTCGCCGTACTCCAGCTTCGGATACCAGTCGCTACCGCGACCGCCGGGCGTCATGTCGAGGATCGTCCAGATCGGCATCACGTCGGGCGCGCCACGCGGGTCCTGACCGGGGTCCGCAGTCGATGGCCCCATCTCCTCGGCCCAGAAATGCCGCACTATATCGCCGGAGCGCGTGAAGACGTTGAAAGCGGGGTGATCGTCACCTTCGGGATCTTCGGCCGCGTAATCGCGGTTGAAGGTGTTGCCGCCCGACGAGTAGATCCG
Organism: uncultured beta proteobacterium; assembly: GCA_963738755.1. GTDB lineage: Bacteria > Pseudomonadota > Gammaproteobacteria > Burkholderiales > Burkholderiaceae > Paraburkholderia. Next base: position 533,307 of record CAVTXZ010000012.1, on the reverse strand, counting down.
CAGATGCCGCCAACCCCGCTCTTTCTTGAACGCGACCAGTTTCTCGATTGGCGCGCGGCCGATCACCGCGAATGCCACGCGTTGCAGGATGTCGGGCATTTCGCCGTCATACGCGCTCAGCAGCGAGGCGCACATTGGACAGGGCCGCGTGCGCCGCGGGCCGAACATCCAGTTGTAGGTGACCAGGGTATCGTGCGCGCCGAACATCTGCGACAACGTCACCGCGCCCGCTTCGCTCTCGAAGCGGTAGTCCTGAGGCACGAGGCCGCCCGGCGGCAACGCGCGGCGCTGCGCGGCCACCCGTTCGATATGACGCCGCAACTCGATTTCCTCGGCCAGCAGATCGTTGCGCGCGCGACGATATTCAGCGCTCTCGCCTGGAAACCGGCTGGGCGATTCAGCCAGCAAGCGGGCCGGCTTGAGCGTCTGTGCGGATGGGTCTATGTCAGTCATCAGCAATCTCCTTCACGGTAAAGGAAAAGGGCAGGATAAAAAGCGCACCGTGGCGGCGAGCGTAGATCTGCCCTTGCTATCAATACGACGAACGGCAAGCCGGCAAATCGACACGCCGGCGACACACTCGTCGAATTCTTTCGGGCGGCCGGTGACGGTGTTCACGCCAACCCCGGCCATCGCCGAAACCCCATTGCAAGGTATGCTTTCTTCGATGAGCAACAAGCGCACCGGCGCGCCTGTTGCACCGTCACGGCGCCTGCCGCGCCGCCTCTGGGGATTTGCCATGCCGCTTCGTCTGCCACCTTTGCCCGCGCTTCGCTTCTTCGAGGCCGCCGGCAGGCATCAGAGTTTCAAGCTCGCCGCTGCCGAACTGAGCGTCACACCCAGCGCGATCAGTCATGGAATTGTCGGGCTGGAGCAGGCGCTCGGCGTCGAACTGTTTGCGCGCGAGCCGCGCGGCATTTCGCTTACCGCGACGGGCGCCGATTATCTGTCGTACGTATCCGAGGCATTTTCGCTGATCGCCATCGGCACGCAGCGCCTGCCGAATCACCGGGCGAATCGCCCCATCGCGCTGAGTTGCGCGCCCACGCTTGCCTCGCGCTGGCTGTTGCCGCGCCTGCAGGGCTTTCGCGCGCGCTGGCCAAATGCGAACGTGACGGTGGATACCTCGCACCGTCAGGTCGGTTTTCCTGTCGACGGTTTCGATTTCGCAATTCGCATGAGCCGCGCGCCGGTCGCGGGTGCCGCCTGGACGCGGTTATTCGGCGAGCAACTCGTGCCGGTGTGCAGCCCCGGCTATCGCGACGGTCTGCGAGACGGGCACGGCAGCTTCGATCTGCGTCACGCGACGCTGATTCACGTGAATGCCGCGAGCGAAGACTGGCAGGCGTGGTTCGACGCGACCGGCACCAGCGGCATCGACGTGTCGGACGGGTTGCGCGTGGACACGATCCAGCTCGCCTTCGAAGCCGCCAGCATGGGTCTCGGCGTCGCGCTCGGCCGACGGCCGCTGGTGGATCGCGATCTCGACAGCGGCGCTCTGATTGAAGTCTGTGCACGCACGGTTGCCGCGAGCACGGCTTACTGGCTGGTGAGCGCGGAAAACGCCGAACATCGCCCGGAACTGTTCGAGTTCAAGCGCTGGCTGCTTGGCGAAGCTGAACACGTCGATACACCCTCTGCCGCCGCCGACACGAGCACTCGCAGCGCCAGCCGCTGATCCGCGGCGCGCAACCCGACAGGTGAGCCCCGCTCACCTGTCGTCAAAATCTTTTCCTTTGCCGCTTCTGACGCTCGCTGCGACCATCGTGTCCAAGGAGATCAGAACCATGTCCACCGCCAACAGCAATCGCTTCGCCCCCGCCTTCAACCAGACGACGCTCGTCATCTTCTCCGGCGCGTTGATTCTGAGCGCCGCGATGGGAATCCGGCAGACCTTCGGTCTTTTCATCGGGCCATTTTCGTTCGACCGTGGCCTGCCGGTCACGCTGATCGCCTTCGCGATCGCGCTGCACAACCTCGTGTGGGGGTTCGCGCAACCCTTCGCGGGCGCCGCCGCCGACCGCTACGGTTCGGCGCCGGTGGTCGCATTCGGCGCGACAACCTTTGCTGCCGGACTGGGCCTCGCCGCCGTGGCGCCGTCTGGCGCGATGCTGATTGTCGGCATGGGGCTGCTGGTCGGCATCGGTGTAAGTTGCACGACGTTTGGCGTGGTGTTGCCCGCGGTCGGCCGTGTTGCGTCGCCGGAAAAGCGCAGCATGGCGATGGGCCTCGTCAGCGCGGGCGGCTCCGCGGGGCAAGTTCTGATGATTCCGCTCGTGCAAGGCATTCGCCTCAGCTCGGGAATCGCCACGTCGCTCTTCGTGCTGGCCTTCCTGATGCTGCTGATCGCGCCGCTTGGCATGATGCTCGACCGCCGCGCGACGGTCGGCGTGGCCATCGCGCCGCCGCCCGCCACGTCGCTTCGCACGGTGCTGGCGCAGGCGGTCCGGCATCGCGGGTATCGGCTGCTGACGCTTGGCTTTTTCACTTGTGGTTTCCAGCTCGCCTTCATTGCCACCCATCTGCCTGAATATCTGTCGCTGTGCCATATGCCCGTCGGCCTCGGCGCCACGGCGCTCGCGCTGATTGGCCTCTTCAACATGGCGGGCAGTTGGGGATGCGGCTGGCTGGGCGGCCGGTTCCGCCAGCATCGTGTGCTTGGCTGGCTCTACCTCGTGCGCAGCGTGACGATCGGCGCGTTCTTCCTGCTGCCGAAAACGCCCACTTCGGTCGTCATCTTCGCTGCCGTGATGGGCCTCACCTGGCTTGGCACCGTGCCGCTGACAAGCGGACTCGTGGCCAAGGTATTCGGCACACGCCACCTTGGCAGCCTGTTCGGCGTCTGCTTTCTGAGCCATCAAATCGGCTCGTTCCTCGGTGCATGGCTCGGCGGCCTGGTGTTCGACCTGACCGGCTCCTATTCGCTGCTATGGGAAGCGACGGTCGTGGCCGGCCTCGCCGCCGCGATGCTGCACTTCCCGATCGACGACACGAGCGTGAGCACGCCGGCACTGCGGCCCGAACCGGCGAGCGCATAAGCGCCACGGCGAACGACACCGTACGCGGGTGCTCGCGATCCGAGCCTTGCGGCAAATGCCGGTGCTACTTTTTCGGCGCATCGGCCGCGGCTTTCGGCACGCGTCCCATCAGATAGAACTCGTCGTTCGGACGCATGGAGATGACATTCGCCATCCGGTTCGACAAGCCGAAGAACGCGGTGATCGCTGCGATGTCCCAGACGTCTTCGTCGGAAAAGCCGTGCTCGCGCAGCGTTTGAAAATCAGTATCGTCGACGCTGCCGGATGCGCGACAGACCTTCAGCGCGAAGTCGAGCATCGCTTTCTGACGGGCGGTGATATCCGCCTTGCGATGATTCACGGCCACCTGGTCCGCGAGCAATGGCGCCTTTTCGTAAATGCGGAGAATTGCGCCGTGGGCGATTACGCAATACAGGCACTCGTTTACCGCGCTGGTGGCGACTACGATCATTTCGCGCTCGGCTTTGGTGAGGCCACCCTCTTTCAGCATGAGCGCATCGTGATAGGCGAAAAACGCGCGGAATTCATCCGGGCGATGTGCGAGTGTGAGGAATACGTTTGGGACGAAGCCGGCTTTTTCCTGTACTTCGAGGATGCGGGCGCGGATGTCGGCCGGCCATTCGTTCGGCTCGGGCACGGGGTAGCGGCTGATTGGCGGAAAGATTGGCATTTGGTGTCTCCAGTGTGCTGGCTGTCTGGCTGATTGTAGCAATCGGAGTGGTAGCAGTGCCTACGGCGTTGGTGTTGGGCTGGATTTATGGGCCTTTCCTTGTTTGCTTGATGGTTTATTAGCGTTCCCCCTATGCGGGGGCGCACTCACTTTCTTTGCCGCCGCAAAGAAAGTAAGCAAAGAAAGCGGGCTCAAACCGCTAACATCTAAGTGGGTCCCCTGGCTTGGAGGGGACTGTGGTCCGATTAACGGATCACACCGTGGTCCATTAGTGTCTGTGACACAGCCGTCATCCGCTCCCACTCCGCACTACGTGCGTCGCGGTTGGGTACACCAGGGAAACCGGGTACTTCGTTTGTGTGCGGTGGGAGCCATCGGCTTCGCCTCGGCGAGGCGCCGAAAACGCCGGTAGTTTTGCGAAGTACTGCGTCGGCGCTGGCAAGTCAGCAATTCAGCAATTCAGCAATTCAGCAATTCAGCAATTCAGCAATTCAGCAATTCAGCAATTCAGCAATTCAGCAGGATATGCCTCTGCGAGCCGCGGCGGCGGGCAAACCGCATGCATAAAGTGCGGCGGGTGGTTTGATGAAGTACCGCCGCGGCGCGCGTAGCGCCGCCGGAAGGATGACGGCTTGGTCACTTGGGTGTGAAGGTGCGCGGGATCAATCTCTACGGAGCCACGATACCCTCCAAGCCAGGGGACCCATTTAAGAATTGGCGGTGTGAGCCGCTTTCTTTGCTTACTTTCTTTGCGGCGGCAAAGAAAGTAAGTGCCTGCCCCGCACAGGGGCGAACGCTAATAGACCAATAACAAAACAAGGAAAGGCCAACACCGCAGGCAAACAAGAAACCCCTACGTCAACCACAAAAACCATGTACAGCATGCACATAAACATGATTTCACCGTCACGCAAACGGCGACGCGGCCCACACTCTTTGGCGGCCGGGCCAAGGCTCGCTCCCGGGCGGAACGTGGTGGCCAGATCGAGCGGCACGCCGGAAACCACGACAGCGCACCCGCGTAGGTGTTTTCGACCAATGAGCCATAAAGCAACGGACTCCGAATCGCGCCGTCGCCACAAACGAGTTCAGTCACGGATGACCTGATAACCATACCGGCGTAGCCCGCAACGCTTCCTGTTGAAGCGCGCTACGTCCGGTCCCGGATTCATTGGAAACGCGACGACGCCCTGGACGCACGCCGCCGCGCTGACATAGCGAATCCTCTAGCGCAGCCGCACAAGCGTGGACTTCAACTCGGTGTACTTTTCCAGTGCATGCAATGACTTATCACGGCCGTTGCCAGACTGCTTATACCCACCGAACGGGAAATTCATATCCCCGCCCTCGTCATAGCAATTGACCCAGACAGTGCCGGCGCGCAGCTTGCGCGACACCTCGTGCGCGGTCGTGAGATTCGAGGTCCAGACGGCGGCGGCGAGTCCATACTCGCTGTCATTGGCAATCCTGATCGCTTCTTCAACCGTCTCGAACGTGATCACCGACAACACCGGTCCGAAGATTTCCTCACGCGCCACCCTCGCACCAGCGGCGGGAATCTCGAAGATGGTCGGCTCGATATAGAAGCCGCCGGTCTCCTCCTTCACACGCGAGCCGCCGAGCAGCAGTTTCGCTTCGGCGCGGCCCGCTTCGATATAACCGAGCACGCGTTCGAGCTGCACGCTGTCGACGATCGCACCCATCGAGGTGTTCGGGTCCAACGGATTGCCCGGCGTATAGCTGCGCGCGGCGGCGAGCAGCTTGTCGAGGAACACCTCCTTGATGTCCTTATGCACGAGCAGACGCGAACCGGCGGTGCACATTTCGCCCATGTTGTAGAAAATCGCCCCCGCGGCTGCATTCGCTGCACGGTCGAGATCGGGGCAATCGGGCATCACGATGTTCGGCGACTTGCCGCCGAGTTCGAGCCACACACGCTTCAGGTTCGATTGGCCGGCGTATTGCATGATCAGCTTGCCGACATTAGTCGAGCCGGTAAAGGCGAGGCAGTCGACGTCCTGATGCAGCGCCAGCAGCTTGCCCGGCTCGCCCGCGCCCGGCACCACGTTGAACACGCCGGCGGGAATGCCCGCGTCCAGCGCGAGCTGCGCGAGGCGAATCGCGGTGAGCGGCGACTTCTCCGAAGGCTTGAGGACCACGCTGTTGCCCGCAGCGAGCGCCGGACCGAACTTCCACGACGCCATCAGAATCGGGAAATTCCATGGCACCACGGCGGCGACCACGCCGATCGGCTCGCGTGTGACGAGTCCCACCAGATGATGATCGGCGGGCGCGACTTCGCCGCCGACCTTGTCGATCGCCTCAGCGAACCATTCGACGCAATACGCCGCGCCCGGCACGTCCACCGTGGTAGTGTCGGCGATTGGCTTGCCGGCATCCAGTGTCTCCAGCAGTGAGAGTTCGTCGAGATGCTCACGGATCGATGCGGCCCAACGCAACAGAATCGCCTTGCGCTTGCGCGGATTGAGGCCCGACCACACGCCGGCGTCGAATGCCCGGCGTGCGGCTGCCACGGCTGCGTCGACGTCCGCCGCGCCGCTATCGGCAACCCTCGCGAGCAGCTTGCCGTCGATCGGGCTCAGGCACTCGAACGTGCGGCCGCTGGCGGCGTTGCAATACTCGCCGTCGATAAATGCGCGGCCTTCGATTGAAAGCGTAGCGGCCTTGTCTTGCCAGAAAGCGAGAGATTTCTTGTCCATCAGGATGCCTCATTGTTATGCGCCCGACGCCCACCGGCATCGACTACCTGCAGTTCGAACTGCGTCGCGGCGCGTTGACGCGGAGTGTTTAGAAAGTGGCCGGCGAATTGGCCGACACGATCTCGCAAAGATGCTCCGCGCTGGGATTGCGAAAACGGTGCGGCAGGCGGCTTTCGAAGTAATAGCTGTCGCCGGGATCGAGCAGCCACGTGGTGCCGTCCACCGTCAGTTCGATCTGACCGCTGACGATCACGCCGCCCTCGTGCCCCTCGTGCTCCAGCATCTCCGGCCCCGTATCCGAGAGCGGCTGATAAACCTCGCGCAGGATGCCCATGTTGCGATCCTTCACGCTCGAGCCCGCCAGATAGAATTCGATCGACTCGTTGCCGAGGTTCGGCATGTCCGCGCGGCGCGACACCACCGAGCGCTCCACTTCGACCTCGAAGGTGAAGAATTCGGCAAGACTCATGGGTATGCATTCGAGCAGCTTCTTCAGCGAGCCGACCGACGGACTCACGCGATTCTGCTCGATCAACGAGATCGTACCGTTGGTCACCCCCGCCCTTTTTGCCAGCTCACGCTGCGACAAACCGTGTTTCTTGCGGATGTACTGCAGGCGGGTCGCTACTTCTATAGACATCGCTGGATTCTCTGACATAGGAAAGTGATCGGGACACTCGGACCGGGACAATGCGCCTTGTGCGAGTGTTGAATATTCTAATCACTTTAATTGTTTCGCCGCTGGGGAAAACCCTGAAAGGATTCCGAAATGTGAACATCGCAACGAACATTCCCAGCCGGTGGGATTCAGCCTACGCCCTCGGGAAAGCCCTGATAAATCTTTTATAAAAATGATTTGACGGCGTTATTGGCTCGTATACGATGGTTCTTAGGCGATCGTCATGCCGACGTCACGAAGCACGAAAAGCTGTTTTGCGACGCAGCGAACCTGGTTCGCACCGGTCAGAGGCGATCATCCCAGCGTCATGTTTCTTTAAACGCCCCGTGCGTTTTTCGAGCAAGCGTTCAATACTTTCAACGTCGCTAGTCGAGTGTAATCGTGAGAGTCCGAGGCCCTTTGGTGAGATGGAATCGTAGTCAGGCGAGTTGTCTTCGCGCTGACGGCGCCATCGCCGACGGCAGCAGCGGCAGCCTTGCGTTCCGCCGCTTTCTGTCCGTCTTCACGATCCTGTCCCGCCGTTCAGTTCGACGTCACAACTCCATCTCCGCGCGCGCCTTCATTGCCGTGCGCACGGACGAAGTCGCCTCGCTACTGCCGTAGCGCCTCCCCCTTTTCCGTCGTTCGATTGGTCCGTTGCGTGGGTTTGCGCGGGTTTGCATGATCACGCTCGTTTGAGCCGTGCGTTCGTGCAGGTGCGGTGCTGTCTGCCGTCTGCGCGCTTCATGCGGATCAGATTGATTGCGCATCGCAGCGGATTGAATCGAACGACCTATCTCATTGCCACGCGCGGCGCGTTCCGTTGACGGTAACCGCCTGCACTACCTAGCGGTCTGGCGCTTTGCGTCCGGCTGCGGAGTCGTGTCGCGCCGTGCTTAACGTTGTTCATGCCGCGTCCCGCGGGGAACACACACGTCTATTCGTTATGCGAACAAAACCCCTGGTCGGCATCAGCGCCGACAGAACGATGGCGGGAGTCCACCCGTCGCATGTGGTCGGTGAAAAGTACATCACCGCTATCGTGGACGGCTCACAGGCGCTGGCAATGCTGTTGCCGGCGCTCGGCGAGCGGCAGTCCGCAACGGACATCCTGGCCACCGTCGATGGCCTGCTGTTTACCGGCAGCTATTCGAATGTCGAGCCGCACCGTTACGGCGGCCATGCCAGCGCGCCGGGCACGTTGCACGACGCCGCACGCGATGCGACGACGCTGCCGCTATTGCGCGCGGCGATCGATGCCGGCGTACCGGTGCTGGCGGTATGCCGCGGCTTCCAGGAAATGAACGTGGTGTTCGGCGGGACGTTGCATCAAAGCGTTCACGCGGTGGCGGGCTTGAACGACCATCGCGAGAACAAGGAAGACGCTCTCGACGTGCAATACGCACCGTCGCATTCGCTCAACCTCACGCAAGGCGGCTTGTTGCAGCGTCTGGCGGGCGGTACGAATGAAGCGCGTGTGAATTCATTGCACGGCCAGGGCGTCGAGCGGCCAGGCGTGGGACTCGTGCCCGAAGCCACGGCGCCGGACGGATTGATCGAAGCGGTCAGCGTGAAAGATGCGCGCGCTTTCGCGCTGGGTGTGCAGTGGCACCCGGAGTGGAAGCATGCCAGCGACGCGCTGTCTACCGCGATCTTTCGCGCCTTCGGCGAAGCCTGCCGCGAACGAATGCGCACCAAGGCCGGCTATGGCGCGGCATCCGCCGCTGCCACGCATGCCTGAGCCGGTCGCGCACCAAAACAGAGAGAACAATCATGCATGAAATCGACGAATTCCTGAAACAGAACCGCGTCACCGAAATCGAAGCAATCATCCCGGACATGGCCGGGATCGCACGCGGCAAGATCATTCCGCGCAGCAAGTTCGAATCCGGCGAATCCATGCGCTTGCCGCAGGCGGTGATGATCCAGACCGTCACAGGGGACTATCCGCAAGACGGCACGCTCACCGGCGTCACCGACCCGGACATGGTCTGCGTTCCCGACGCCAGCACCATCCGCATGATTCCGTGGGCCGTCGACCCAACCGCGCAGGTGATCCACGATTGTGTTCACTTCGACGGCACACCGGTGGCGATCTCGCCGCGCCGCGTGTTGCGTCGTGTACTCGAACTCTATAAGGCCAAAGGCTGGAAGCCAGTGATTGCGCCCGAGCTCGAGTTCTATCTGGTCGACATGAACAAGGACCCCGATCTGCCGCTGCAGCCGCCGATCGGCCGGACCGGCCGTCCGGAGACCGGACGTCAGGCGTATTCGATCGAAGCCGTCAATGAGTTCGATCCGCTGTTCGAAGACATCTACGAGTACTGCGAGGTGCAGGAACTGGAAGTCGACACGCTGATTCATGAGGTCGGCGCCGCGCAGATGGAAATCAACTTCATGCACGGCGACCCGCTCAAGCTCGCCGACAGCGTGTTCCTGTTCAAGCGCACGGTGCGTGAAGCCGCGCTGCGTCACAAGATGTACGCGACTTTCATGGCCAAGCCGATGGAAGGCGAGCCGGGTTCGGCGATGCACATGCACCAGAGTCTCGTCGACGAAGAAACCGGCCAGAACCTGTTCACGGGTCCGGACGGCAAGCCGACATCGCTTTTCACCGGCTATATCGCGGGTCTGCAGAAATACACGCCGGCGCTGATGCCGATCTTCGCGCCGTATATCAACTCGTACCGCCGCCTGTCGCGCTTCATGGCCGCACCGATCAACGTGGCATGGGGTTACGACAACCGCACGGTGGGTTTCCGGATTCCGCATTCGGGCCCGGCGGCGCGCCGCATCGAGAACCGCATTCCGGGCGTGGACTGCAATCCGTATCTGGCGATTGCCGCCACGCTCGCAGCGGGTTATCTCGGCATGACGCAAAAGCTCGAAGCCACCGAGCCGCTGCTCAGCGACGGTTACGAATTGCCGTATCAGTTGCCGCGCAATCTCGAAGAAGGCCTGACGCTGATGGGCGCATGCGAACCGATCGCCGAAGTGCTCGGCGAGAAGTTCGTCAAGGCGTACCTCGCGCTGAAGGAAACCGAATATGAAGCGTTCTTCCGCGTGATCAGTTCGTGGGAACGCAGGCATTTGCTGCTGCACGTCTAAGGCAAACGCAAAAACACTGGAGGAAGTATGAGCTACAGAACAGAAGAAGTCGCATACGTGCAACCGGCCGCGCAATCCAGCGCAGCCGCGAGCGCACAGGCCGCCCAGCCGCAACGCAGCACCGCCGAATACCGCGCGCTCGACGCCGCGCACCATATTCATCCGTTCTCCGATATGGGTTCGCTCAATCGCGCCGGCAGCCGCGTGATCGTCAAGGCGCAAGGCGTGTACCTGTGGGACTCGGATGGCAACAAGATCATCGACGGCATGGCCGGTTTGTGGTGCGTGAACGTCGGTTATGGCCGCAAGGAACTGGCCGACTCCGCGTACCGGCAAATGCAGGAACTGCCCTTCTACAACACCTTCTTCAAGACCACACACCCGCCGGTGATCGAGCTGTCGGCCATGCTCGCGGAACTGGCGCCGGAACCGTTCAATCACTTCTTCTATTGCAACAGCGGTTCGGAAGGCAACGACACCGTGCTGCGCATCGTCCATCAATACTGGGCGACGCAAGGCAAGCACGCGAAGAAGTTCATCATCTCGCGCAAGAACGGCTATCACGGCTCGACCATCGCGGGCGGCACGCTCGGCGGTATGGGCTACATGCACGAGCAGATGCCTTCGAAAGTCGAGAACATCGTTCATATCGACCAGCCGTACTTCTTCGGCGAAGCAGAAGGCAACCTGACGCCCGAGGAATTCGCGCTGGCCCGTGCGCAGCAACTGGAAGCGAAAATTCTCGAAATCGGCGCGGACAATGTCGCGGCGTTTATCGGTGAGCCTTTCCAGGGAGCGGGCGGCGTGATCTTCCCGGCCTCGACGTATTGGCCGGAAATCCAGCGCATCTGCCGCAAGTACGACATCCTGCTGGTTGCCGACGAAGTGATCGGCGGGTTCGGCCGCACCGGCGAATGGTTCGCGCATCAGCACTTCGGTTTCGAGCCGGACCTGATCACGCTGGCCAAGGGTCTGACGAGCGGCTATGTGCCGATGGGCGCGGTCGGCCTGCATGACCGCGTGGCGAAAGCGATCATCGAGAACGGCGACTTCAATCACGGCCTCACCTATTCCGGGCATCCGGTGGCCGCCGCTGTCGCGCTAGCCAACCTCAAGTTGCTGCGCGACGAAAAGATCGTCGAGCGGGTCAAGACGGATACGGGTCCGTACTTCCAGAAGAAGCTGCGCGATACCTTCGCGAATCATCCGCTCATCGGCGAAATTGCCGGTACGGGCCTGGTGGCCGGTTTGCAACTCGCGGAAGACCCGAAAACGCGCAAGCGTTTCGCCAATGGCGGTGACGTCGGCACGATCTGCCGCGACTTCTGCTTCAACGGCAACCTCATCATGCGCGCGACCGGTGACCGGATGCTGCTGTCGCCGCCGCTCGTGATTACGAAGCTGGAAATCGACGAAATCGTTTCGAAGGCGAAAAACGCCGTCGACGCGACTGCACAACAACTCGGAATTTCGTAACGGCAGTTCGTTCCGGCATGAGCATACCCACAAACCACGCTCATGCCGGTTCTTCACATCAAGGGAAAAAACCATGAGCGTTAATCATCTTCGTCATGCGGTCGCGGGGGCCGCGCTTCTCGCCTTCACCGGCTTTGCGGCGCTGTCGGTTACGCCGGCCCTGGCGGCCGACACGGAACTGAACGTGTACAACTGGTCGGACTACATCGCGAAGGATACGATTCCGAACTTCGAAAAGCAGGACGGCATCAAGGTCAAGTACGACAACTACGATAGCGACGACACGTTGCAGGCCAAACTGCTCGCGGGCAGCTCCGGCTATGACGTCGTGGTGCCGACGTCGAACTATATGGCCAAGCAGATTCAGGCGGGCGTGTACCAGAAGCTCGATAAGTCGAAGTTGCCGAACCTCTCGAATCTCGACCCCGTGTTGATGAAGATGATCGGCGACGCGGATCCAGGCAACCAGTACGGTGTGCCCTGGGCCTACGGCACCGACGGGATCGGCTACAACGTGCAGGCTGTGCAGAAAGCGCTCGGCGCCAATGCACCGGTGGATAGCTGGGCGCTCGTGTTCGATCCGGCCAATCTCTCAAAGCTGAAAGGCTGCGGCGTATCGTTCCTCGACCAGGCCGTCGACGTATTCGCCGCCACGCTGCAATACATGCACAAGGACCCGAACAGCACGAACCCCGCCGACTACCAGGCCGCGTTCGAAGTGCTGAAAAAAGTCCGCCCGTATATCACCCAATTCAACTCGTCGGGCTACATCAACGACCTCGCCAATAACGACGTGTGCGTCGCCGTGGGCTGGTCGGGCGACGTCGGCATCGCAAGCCGCCGCACCGAGGAAGCCAAGCGTTCGTACCAGGTCAAATTCTCCAACGTGAAGGAAGGCGGTCTGCTGTGGTTCGACGTGATGGTGATCCCGAAAGACGCGCCGCATCCCGAAGCCGCGATGAAATGGATCAACTACATTTCCGACCCGAAGGTCAATGCCGCGATCACCAATGAAGTGTTCTACCCGACGGCGAACAAGGCCGCGCGCCAATTTGTGACACCGGCGGTCGCACAGGACAAAACCGTTTATCCGGGCGACGACGTGTTGAGCAAGATGACGCTGATGAAGCCGATGCCGACCGACATTCTGCGCCTTGAAAACCGTCTTTGGGCGCAGCTTAAAACCGGCCATTAATCCAGCCATATATAGATAAATATCGATCCCGCGCTCAGGGATCGCTCGAACCCTGAGCGCATCAATAGCAGCAACGGTAGTCAGCCTGCGCGTTAGAAGTCACACCCGCGCAGTCCCATGTTTCCCGATCGCAGCGCACTTGCGAGCCGCTTCCCGCGCCTCGTAGGGAGACACTTGCGCCCGCGATCCGCAAGGAATGGTTACATCATGAAATCGACGACCTTAAATAGCGCAGCCGGCGCCACCCAGATGGCCCGCCCCGCAGCGACGACAAAAACGAAATCGGACGAGTTTGTCCGCATCGAAAATGTCGTGAAGAAATTCGGCGACAGCACCGCTGTCGATAACGTCAACCTCAGCATCGCGAAGAACGAACTGTTCGCCCTGCTCGGCAGTTCCGGCTGCGGCAAGTCCACGCTTTTGCGCATGCTTGCAGGCCTCGAGACGGTGAGCTCCGGGCGTATTTTCGTCGACGGCGAAGATCTCGCCGCGATGCCGCCGTATAAACGGCCGGTCAACATGATGTTCCAGTCGTATGCGCTGTTCCCGCACATGAGCGTCGAAGCGAATATCGCCTTCGGTCTCAAGCAGGAGGGCACGCCGAAGAACGAGATCAAGGAGCGCGTCGCCGATGCGCTCCATCTCGTGCAGATGAGCAAATACGCGCAGCGCAAGCCGCATCAGCTTTCGGGCGGCCAGCAGCAGCGTGTGGCGCTGGCCCGCTCGCTCGTGAAGCGCCCCAAGCTGCTGCTGCTCGACGAGCCGATGTCGGCGCTCGATAAAAAAATCCGCCAGAAGACCCAGCTCGAACTGGTCAACATCATCGAGAAAGTCGACGTGACCTGCGTGATGGTCACGCACGACCAGGAAGAAGCCATGACGATGGCCGGCCGCCTCGCGGTGATGAGCGAAGGCCGCATCGTGCAGATTGGTTCGCCGAGCCAGGTGTACGAGTTTCCGAATAGCCGCTTCTCGGCGGAGTTCATCGGCTCGACCAATCTGTTCGAGGGCACGGTCGTGGCGGATGAACCGGACCACATCTTCGTCGAAAGCGAAGAACTCGAAACGCCTATTTACGTGAGCCACGGCATTACCGGACCGCTCGGCATGCCGGTGGGCATCTCGGTGCGTCCGGAACGCATCAAGGTATCGCTCGACAGGCCATCGGCGCCGCACAACTGGGCGCGCGGCGTGGTCTCCGATGTCGCGTACATGGGCAGCTATTCGCTCTATCACGTCCGTTTGCCGAGCGGCAAGACGGTGGTGTCGAATCTCTCCAGCTCGCACCTGATGAGCGAAGGTGCGCCCTCCTATAACGACGACGTGTTCGTCTACTGGTCGCCGGCAAGCGGCGTGGTGCTGACGCAATGAGAAATCCCGCTACCACCTCCCCCACGGCGCTCGGTGCGGCGTCCAGCAGCCGTCTGCTCGGCTCGCTGAAAACGCGCCTTGCGCTGCTGATGCCTTCGGGCCGTTCGACCGTGATCGGCGTGCCGTTCCTCTGGCTCACGGTGTTCTTCGCGTTGCCGTTCGTGCTGGTTCTGAAGATCAGTTTCGCCGATCTGCGGCTGGGCATTCCGCCGTACACGGATCTCGTGACGGTCAAGGACGGCATGGTGCACTTCGCGATGCAGCTTAGCCACTATGCGTTCCTGCTGCAGGACGACCTGTACGTCGCGACTTACATCAGTTCGTTGAAGATGGCCGCGGTATCGACCTTCTTCTGTTTGCTGATCGGCTATCCGATTGCGTACTACATCGCACGCTCGGAGCCGACGAAGCGCAACCTGCTGATGATGGGCGTAATGCTGCCGTTCTGGACGTCATTCCTGATCCGCGTGTATGCATGGATCGGCATCCTGAAGGACGACGGTCTGCTCAATCACACGCTGATGGCGGTCGGCATGATCCATTCGCCATTGCGCCTTTATCACACCGATATCGGCGTCTATATCGGCATGGTCTATTCGTACCTGCCGTTCATGGTGATGCCGTTGTATGCGCACCTCGTGAAGATGGATCTGACGCTGCTCGAAGCCGCCTACGACCTCGGCTGCAAACCGTGGACCGCCTTCACGCGCATCACCTTGCCGCTGTCGAAGAACGGCATCATCGCCGGCAGCCTGCTGGTGTTCATTCCGGCGGTGGGCGAGTACGTGATCCCTGAACTGCTCGGCGGCGCCGATACGCTGATGATCGGCCGCGTGATGTGGGATGAATTCTTCAACGATATGGACTGGCCGATGGCATCCGCTGTCACCGTCGCCATGGTTCTGCTGCTGCTCGTGCCGATGGCCGTGTTCCAGTACTACCAGGTCAAGGAACTGGAGGGCGCGAAATGATCAAGCCAAATAAAACGCTGTCCAGGGGCGTACTGACCTTCGGGTTTCTGTTTCTGTACATCCCGATCATCAGCCTCGTGGTGTATTCGTTCAACGAATCGAAGCTCGTCACGGTCTGGTCCGGCTTTTCGCTGAAATGGTACGGCGCGCTGCTGCAGGACGGCGAATTGCTCAACGCCGCGTGGCTTTCGCTCAAGATCGGCCTGCTGACCGCGTGCGCCTCGGTCGTGATCGGAACGTGGGCGGGTTTCGTGCTCGCGCGCTTCGGACGCTTTCGCGGCTTCACGCTGTTCGCCGGCATGATCAATGCGCCGCTCGTGATTCCCGAAGTGATTCAGGGCATCTCGCTGCTGCTGCTATTCGTCGCGCTCGAACAGATGCTCGGCTGGCCGAAGGGCCGTGGGCTCTTCACGATCTGGATCGGCCACGTGATGCTGTGCGTTTCTTACGTGGCGATCATCGTGCAGTCGCGGGTGAAGGAACTGAACAAGTCGCTCGAAGAAGCCGCACTCGATCTGGGCGCGACACCGTTCAAGGTGTTCTTCCTGATCACGTTGCCGTTGATCTCGCAGGCGCTGATGTCGGGCTGGCTGCTGTCGTTCACGCTGTCTTTCGACGACCTCGTGCTCTCCGCGTTTCTTTCCGGCCCGGGCTCGACCACCTTGCCGCTTGTCGTGTTCTCGCGCGTGCGTCTCGGTCTGAATCCGGAAATGAACGCGCTCGCCACGATCTTCATCACCACGGTGACGATCGGCGTGATCGCCGTCAATCGCTGGATGCAGGTCCGCGAGCGCAAGCGCAACCGCGACATGCAGATGGCCTTTGCACTGGCCGAAGCCGCCGCCCCCTTGCCCTCAGCACCACAACCAGCCGCCGTACGGAAAGCGCTCGATACGGCTCGCGCATAAGAAGCCCATTGCAATACGACTAATAAGGAGAATTTTGCATGAGAATGAAGCTCATCTGTCTGTTGGTGGCGGGGAGTCTGCCGGGCTTTGCCATGGCGGATACCACCAGCGACCAGATCAAGGCGCTGCAGGCCCAGCTCAACGCGCTGCAAAAGGAGGTGAAGCAGCTGCGTTCGGAGGTAGCGTCAAAACCTAAAGCGGTGGCGGCTACGCCCGCCCCTGCCCCGGCGGTGGTATCGGCGCCGCTCGACATCTCGTCGCCGGACTACGGCCGCGCGCAGGCCACGCTGACCAACGACGACGTCACGGCGATGAAGCAGCAGATCGCCAATCAGCAATTGAAGGTCGACTCGCTGGAAGATGCGGCGCAGACCGGGCCGATCGCGGGATTGTCGGTCACAGGCTATATCGATCCGACCTATATATATAACCGCGCGCAGAGCAGCTCGTCGTTCCTGTTCGCGAACCACGAAAGCGCGTACACCTACTTCAACAGCACGTTTGGCGATCTGTACCTCGACATCAAGAAGACCTTCGGTGTCGGCCCGATGGCGTCGTCGGCCGAGATCACCCTGATGCCGAACCGCGGCAACGGCATTACGCTGCTGCAGAACTCGCATGGGGATATCGGCAACAACATCCTGAATACGGCAGTGGTCAATGTACCGATCACGGCGAGCACAACCTTCGTTGCGGGTTTGATTCCGAGCTTCGGCGGCTACGAAGTCCAGCAGTCGAACCAGATGCTCACGCTCACGCACAACCTGCTGTACGACTTCTCGGATCCTGGCAGCTACATCGGGGCCGGCGCGAACTACACGGCGGGCAACTGGGCGTGGAAGTTCTTCCTCGGCAACGAGCAGTACCGCACGTATGGCGCGACGACGCAGATCGGCACCAACTCGCTGGGAGACCCGATCACCACCAGCAACAAGATTCCGACCTTCACGTCGCGGGTCGACTACACGTGGTCCAGCGCGCTCGATGTGGGCGGCTCCTTCAATATCGGCCGCCAGACCTTGCCGAGCGGGCCTGACGCCAATGGCGTGATCCGCTACGGCGTAGGCGGCCAGTCGCCGAGCGCGGGCGGCACTTTCTTCTTCACCGAAGCCGACCTGACCTACACGCTCGCCGACTTGCAGTACAACGCCGAACTCGACTACGGCCAGCAGCAGAACGGCGCGTACAACGGCGGCCAGGCGCAGTGGTACGGCCTCTCGCTGCTCGCGCACCGCAAGTTCACGCTGCCGGTGGTGGGCCGCATGGGCGCGACGGTCCGCTATGACCTGCTCGTCGACAGCAAGAATGGCGGCGGCGGTGGCGGCATCGCGTTGAATGGCAATGGCATGGACACCGCCAACGGCTTCGGCATCGGCGCGGATTGCCTCGCCAATTCGCAGGCCAACGGCGGTCTTGGCTTCGAATGCAAGGGCGCCACCCGCCAGGACGTCTCGCTCGATCTGCTGTTCTATCCGACCCAGCAGATCACGGTCAAGGTTGAATATCGCCATGACTGGGCGAACAAACAGGTGTTCCTGAAGAACGACGGTTCGTATGGCAAGTCCAACGACCTGCTCGCGACGCAGTTCATCTACTCGTTCTAATCCGTACCGCTCGAACGCGTGGTCCTGCTTTACCGGGGACCACGCGTCCGGGTCTCTTGTGTGTGCCCTGCCTATGCTCGCATTCTCGAACCAGCCTCACGTTGCCTCGTATTACGCCGCCACCGCCAACGACAGCACCCGCCATCCGCCGCTCGAAGACACGCTGAGTGTCGACGCCTGCGTGATCGGCGCCGGCCTCACGGGCATCTCGACCGCGCTGAACCTGGCTGAACGCGGCCATTCGGTCGCGGTGCTCGAAGCATCGAAAGTAGGATGGGCCGCAAGCGGCCGCAACGGTGGCCAGCTGATCGGCGGCTTTGCCTGCGATATCGATACATTCGCGAATTTCATGCCCGCGGACGACGTGAAGCGTGTTTGGGACATGGGGCTCGAAACGCTGGATATCGTCAAGACGCGCGTTGAAAAACATCAGATCGACTGCGATCTGACGATCGGTTATCTGACTGCGGCGAACAAGCCGCGCGATACGGACACGCTGCAAAAATGGCGCGATGAAGCGCAACGGCGCTTCGGCTACGAGCGCTTTCAGTATGTCGACACGGACGGCCTGAACGCCTATGTGCAGTCGTCGCGCTATCTGGGCGGCTTGTTCGACGCGGATAGCGGCCATCTGCATCCGTTGAATTACACGCTCGGCCTCGCGCGTGCGGCGCGCGCCGCCGGTGCACGGATTTACGAAGACAGCTGCGTCACCGCGCTGCGCGAGGAAAATGGCCGTCATGTGGTGGAAACCGCACGCGGCAGAGTCCACGCGCAATTCGTCGTACTCGCCTGCAATACCTATCTCGGCAAGCTGGCGCCGAATCTTGCCCGCAAGATCATGCCGGTCGGCACCTACGTGATCGCCACCGAACCGCTCGACCCCGACCGCGCCGAAGCGCTGATGCCCGCGAAAGCCGCCGTGTGCGACAGCCGTTTCGTGCTCGATTACTTCCGGCCGTCGCCGGATCATCGCCTGCTGTGGGGCGGCAAGGTCAGCTATTCGACCTTCGCGCCGCGCAACCTCGGCGAAGCGATGCGCCGCGATATGCTGAAGACTTTCCCGCAACTCGACGATGTCAGAATCGACTATGCGTGGGGCGGTTTTGTCGACATCACGATGAATCGCGCACCGCATTTTGGACGCCTGTCACCTACGATGTATTTCGCCCAGGGCTTCTCGGGACACGGCGTGAACACCACCGGGCTGGCCGGCAAACTGATCGCCGAGGCGATCAATGGCCAGGCGTCGCGTTTCGATCTGTTCGGCAAGATTCGTCACCGCGATTTCCCCGGCGGCGCTACACTGCGCACCCCTGCCCTCGTGCTTGCGATGGCCTGGTATCGAATGAAGGACCTGCTTTGATGAACGCGCCCACTCCTGGCTTCAATACGCTTGACCGCCGCGCTGACGCGCTGATCGCGAACTCCTACTATGAAGCGAGTGCGGTGCGCCCGCCCGTCGACGATCCGATGCTCGAAGGCACGCTGGATACCGACGTGTGTGTGATCGGCGCGGGCTTCTCGGGTTTGTCGGTGGCGCTGGAATGCCGGGCGCGCGGTTTGTCGGTGGTCGTGCTCGACGCGCACCGGCCGGGCTGGGGCGCATCGGGCCGCAACGGCGGGCAGACACTGGTGGGTTTCGCGAAAGACGAGATCATCGAGCAGCAGCTCGGTCTCGACGGCGCACGCGCCGCGTGGGCCATGTCGGTGGACGGCGTGGCCCTGGTGCGCGAACGTATCGAACGCCACGGCATCGATTGCGATTTCACCGCGGGCTATCTGACGGTCGCGACCAAACCGAAGCGCGTGCCGGATCTGCGTGCCTGGATGGACTCGGCCTCGCAACGCTGGGGCTACACGAAACTGAGCTGGCTCGATACCGACGAGGTCCGCGCACGGGTTGCGTCGAAGCGCTATCTCGCCGGCGTCTACGACCCGTTTTCCGGCCACCTGCATCCGCTCAAATACTGCCTCGGTCTCGCCGATGCCGCGCGTCGTGAAGGCGCACGGTTGTTCGCCCATTCGCCGGTAATCGAAGTCGTGCGCGGCGCGCAACCCATCGTACGCACGGCGAGCGGCGAAGTGCGCTGCCGCTTCGTCGCCGCGTGCGGCAACGCGACGATCGGCGACGTGTTGCCGGCCAACGTGGCCGCCCGCATCGCGCCGATCGCCTCGTACATCGTTGCCACGGAACCGCTCGGCAAAGCACGCGCTGACGCGCTGATCGCGGGACGTGAGGCGATCTGCGACAACAACTTCTTCCTCGACTACTTCCGCCTGTCCGCCGACCATCGTGTGCTGTTTGGCGGACGCGCCAGTTCCACCGGCGCCTCGCCCGCGCAACTTGGCGAAGAGATTCGCAAGCGCATGATCGGCGTGTTCCCGCAACTGGCGGACGTGCGAATCGATTATGCGTGGGGCGGTTTTGTCGATGTGACGCGCAATCGCGCGCCGGATTTCGGCTCGATCGATCCAAACTACTTCTATGTACAAGGCTTTTCAGGGCACGGTGTGGCGCTGACCGGCATTGCCGGGCGGGTCATTGCGAAGGCGATGGCCGGCGAGACAGCGGCGTTCGATCTGTTCGCCCAGCTGCGGCATGCGCGCTTTCCGGGCGGCCCGGCCTTGCGCGGGCCGGCGCTGGAACTCGGGATGATGTATCACCGGATTCGCGAGTTGTTTTGAGGGTAGCTGTGTCTCACCGACGCTGCGGCCCCAGCATACGTGCCAACGCGCGCGCGAGTTCCTTGACGACGGCATCGGCCGTCGGCCGATGAAGAAGCGCGATATCCATCGTTTCGATGGCGGGCAGCCCGCTTTTCGGCGTCAGCACGACGTGATCCGCCGTCACCGCACGCGCGGGAAGCAGGCTGATGCCGAGACCATCGGCAACCGCAGCCTGAATTCCGCTCAGACTCGAACTGATGAAACTCATACGCCAGCGGCGTCCAAGTTCTTCGATCGCGTGGGTCATGTCGTCACGGTAGAGCCCGCGCGGCGGGAACGCGACAATCGGAATCGGATCGAGCTGGATCGAAGGATTCTTCGCACTGTCGATCCACCGCAACTGCTCGGGCCAGCACGCAACTGACTCGCGGCTGTTGCGCCGCTGCTTCACGATGATCAGATCGAGCTCGCCGCGATCGTAGCTGTTGCCCAGATCGCGGCTCAATCCGCTGGTCACTTCCAGCTTCACCTGCGGATGCTTGCGATTGAACGCGGCGAGCATATGGGTTGTCGGCCCGCCGACGAAATCTTCCGGTACGCCCAGCCGGACCGTCAGGCCCACTGTCGCGCCCGACAGCGCCTCGATCATTTCATCGTTCAGCGCAAGCATCCGGCGCGCGTAGGCGAGCAGCGTTTCGCCGGCATCGGTCGGACTCACGTCGCGGCTGCCCCGCTCGAGCAGCTTGTGTCCTGCCATCTCCTCCAGGCGCCGCACTTTCTGGCTTACCGTGGACTGCGTGGAATGAAGCCGCGCGGAAGCCGCCGTGAAAGTGCCGCAATCGGCCACCATTACGATGGCCCTCAGCAGATCCAGATCGAACAACGGTGCACGTGCTTTGGCGTTGCGTTTCATCGAACTATTTGATCTTTGAATGCGGACGCTGACTTCTATCACGCATCAGCCAGGCTGGCAATCGTATGCGGGCTGCGGCGGATCACACCCTATGCCCACCCCGGAAGTATTCGATTTCACACTGGCAGGCATTCAAACATTTAATTTTTGAATGCCCGGCAAGATGGCTAACATCACGCAGAAGAGCTGGGATGACTAGACAACTATCCGGAGACAAGCATGAAGAAGTCACTGTTGAGTGCGGCTGGAGGATGCCGCTCGCGGGCATCGGCAGAGGGAGGTATCAAATGAAACTTCGCATTCTGCTAGCCGCGCTGCCGTTCATCGGCATCTATTCGGGCGGCACACTCGCCGCCGCTACGCCGCTTCTGTTCGGCCTGCCGTTTCTGCTCGTGTGGAATCTGTTCTGGATGGCCGCCACGGCCGGCATCCTCGCCTTCATCTATTGCCTCGACACTCGCGACGAGGCCGCACACGCGAGCGACCCCGCAGGAGGCCGGCAATGAATCCCGCATTGATCATCATCGTCCTGTTCGCCGTCTTCGCGCTGGCGGTCGGCCTGCATGCACGTCGCGGCAAGACGCTCAGCCTGGAGCAATGGGCCGTCGGCGGGCGTGGCTTCGGCTCGCTGCTCACTTTCCTGCTGATGGCGGGCGAGGCTTTCTCGACTTTTTCCTTTCTCGGCGCAAGCGGCTGGACCTATAGCAAGGGCGTGCCGGCGTTCTACATCCTGTCGTACGGCTGCCTCGCGTACGTACTCGGTTACTGGATGCTGCCGGTTATCTGGCGCTACGCGAAGGAACATGGCCTGGTGTCGTTCGCCGATTATTTCGCGTCGAAGTACGACAGCCGCGCCATCGGCGTGCTGGTGTCGGTGGTGGCCGTGTTCGCGATGGTGTCGCTACTGATCATCCAGTTACGCGGCCTCGGCATTATCGTCTCCGAGATGTCGTACGGCCAGATTTCGCAGGACACGGCCATCTGGATCAGCGCGACCCTGATGGTCCTGTACATGAGCGTCTCGGGCATCCACGGTTCGGCTAGCATTGCGATTTTCAAGGATGTGCTGATCCTCGGTCTCGCGATTTTTCTCGGCACCTATTTGCCGCTACACTACTTTGGCGGCTTCGGCGAAATGTTCGCGCGCATCGACGCTGTGCATCCGGAACTGCTGCGCATGCCGGAGCGCGGCTTCAATCTGAGCTGGTACAACTCAACGCTGCTGCTGACCTCGCTCGGCTACTACCTGTACCCGCACGGCTTCACTGCCGTCTACGTGGCGCGCGACGCGTCGGCACTGCGCAAGAACACCATGCTGATGCCGATCTACCAGGTGCTGATCGCGTTCCTGTTCCTCGTCGGCTTCGCCGCGGTGCTGACCGTGCACGGACTCGAAGGCGCGCAGACCGATCTCGCGCTGTTGCGGCTCGTCAAGCAGACTTTCCCCTCGTGGTTCGTCGGGATTGTCGGCGGCGCGGGTCTGCTCACGGCACTGGTGCCGGGCTCATTGATCATGCTCAATGCGTCGACGATGATTGCACGCAACATCTATCGCGAAGGGTTCGCACCACAGGCGAGCGACCGGGAGGTCGCGCGCGTCGCGCGAATTGCGTTGCCGCTGTTCACGCTGGTCGTCGTCTATTTCGTGCTGCATGGCGGCTCAAACTTCGTCGCACTCGCGATCTTCTCGTCGAGCCTGCTGACGCAATTGTTGCCCATGCTCGCCTCGAGTTTCCTGAAGCGTCCGTTCGGTACCCGGGAAGCGGCATTCGGCGGCATCTTTGCGGGCGCGATCGTGCTGGCGCTGGTGAACTGGCGCGGCATGACGCTGGCCGCGGTTTTCCCCGCCGCGCCCATCGCCTTCACTTCCATCAACACGGGCCTCGTCGCGCTGTTCGCCAATGCGCTGGTGTTCATCGCGATCAGCACCGCGCAGCGTGCGCTGCGGGCCCGTTTCGCTACTTCCGTCGAATCGGCATGACCTCTATGACTCGCTCTCTTCATCTTTCCAACGTGCGGCTGGCCGACGGCCAACAGGTTTGCGTCTCGATCGCCGACGGCCGCATCGCGGCGCTCGGGCCGCAAGTCGAAGCACAACCTGGCGCCGTGCTCGAAGACGGCGGCGGCACGCTGCTGCTGCCGGGTTTCGTCGAAGGGCACACGCACCTCGACAAAAGCCACTGGGGCCGCTCGTGGTATCGCAACGAGGTCGGACCCACGCTGGTCGACCGCATCAACAACGAGCGCTCATGGCGCAGCACATCGGGACACGATTCGGCCAGCCAGTCGCTCGCGCTCGCGCGCGCATTCGTGCAGGCGGGTACGACGCGCCTGCGCACCCATGTCGACGTCGACACCGATGCGCAGCTGCGTTACATCGAGGGCGTGCTCAGCACGCGGCAGACCCTGCGTGATGTGCTGGACATGCAGATCGTCGCGTTTCCCCAGTCGGGGATGCTGATCCGTCCGGGCACCGTCGAACTGCTCGGCAGCGCGCTCGCCGAAGGCGCCGACGTACTCGGCGCGCTCGACCCTGCCGTGATCGACGGCGATCCCGTCGCGTCGCTGAACGCGACCTTCGCGCTGGCCGAACGCTACCGCAAGCCGATCGATATCCATCTGCACGAGCCGGGTGAAATCGGCGCATTCACGCTGAAATTGCTGCTCGATCGCGTCGAGACGATGGGCATGCAGGGCCAGGTTGTCGTCAGTCACGCGTTCTGCCTCGGCGCACTGCCGGAGCGCGAACGCGACGTGCTGCTCGAGCGGATCGCGCATCTGCGTGTGGCGCTGCTGACCAGCGCGCCGGCGTCTCGCCCGGTGCCCCCGCTGAAGATTTGCAGGGACAAAGGCGTCACGATTTTTGGCGGCAACGATGGCATTCGCGATACGTGGTCGCCGTACGGTGTGCCGGACATGCTCGAACGCGCCATGCTGATCGGCATGCGCTACGACTTGCGGCGCGACGACGACCTCGCGGTCGCATTCGACTGTGTGAGCGATGCCGCCGCGCAAGGGTGTGGTTTCGCCGACTACGGGCTGCGCGCCGGCGCGCGCGCGGACCTCGTGCTGGTCGATGCGGAATCCGTCGCGCATGCCGTGGTGGCGCGGCCCGCGCGCAAGCTGGTGATGGCCAACGGTCGCATCGTCGCGCGCAACGGCGCACTGGTCGACGCGGCGTAACTGCGCGCGAGCCCCCACAAGAAGAGTCCGCATATGAACGATAAGCAACAGGTCGATGTCCTGATCGAGCACGGCTGCGTCATCACGGTCGATCCTGCGCGCCGCGTCATCGACGACGGCGCTGTAGCCATCAAGGGCGATCGCATCGTCGCCGTCGGAGAGACTGGCGCACTTGTGCAACGATACCAGGCGGACCGCGTGATCGACGCGCGCCGCAAAGCCGTGCTGCCGGGTCTGATCGACGCACATGCCCATGCCGGGCACGCCATGCTCAGGACGATCGGCGGCGCGAACGGCGACGCATGGTCGGCGGCATGCGAGGCGATCTATACGCGCGCATCGGACGAAACGTTCTGGGAAATGGAGTCGCATCTCGCGGCCCTGGAACGGCTCAAGGCGGGCGTGACGACAGGCGTGTCGCTGCTAGGCGGCGGCGATTCGATCATGCGCGTCGACGATCCGGTGTATGCGCGGCGTCACTGCGATGCGGTGGTCAGAACAGGCACCCGCTCGATTGTCGCGGTTGGGCCTTCGCGTCCGCCCGAACCGCGCGTCTACACCCGGCATGGCGCAAACGGCAGCGTGACCCGCGAGATCGATTTCGCACAGATGTACGAGGTTTGCAAAGACATCGTCGATGCATGCCATGGCGACGCCAACGCCCGCATTCAGATTGCGCTGACGCTGCCCGTCTACGCACCGGAGCATTATCCCGAGCACGCCGCGTACGAACAGGTCTTCCGGCGTGAGGCCGCGCGCTACATGGCGTTGGCTCGCGAGCGCGGTCTAAGCTTCACCCAGGATGGTCATCGCGCCGGCACGCTGGATTTCGCGCACCGCGAGCTGGGATTGCTGAACGCCAGGTCGTTCATGTCGCACGCCATCGATCTCACCGCCGCGGACATTGCGGCGTGCGTCGAGACAGGCGCCTCGATCGTGCACAACCCGAGCGCGATCATGTCGATCATCGGACGCTGCCCTGTGCCGGAACTCATCGACGCCGGCGTGACGGTGGCGATCGGCTCGGATGGCGCGGCGCCCGATCGCGGTTACGACATGTTCCGCCATATGTGGCAATGCATGCACTATCACCGTCGTCATTTTCGTGACCCGGGCGTCCTGCCGCACGGAAAGGTGCTCGAAATGGTCACGATCGATGCGGCCAAAGCACTTTCGCTCGACGACGAGCTGGGATCGCTGGAAGTGGGCAAGCAGGCCGACATCATTCTGATCGACCTGTACAAGCCGCATCTCATGCCATTGAACATGCCCGTTCATCGCGTCACCTGCTTCGCGAATGCCGCCGACGTGTGCATGACGATGGTCGGCGGCAGGATTCTGATGGAGGACTATCGGGTGCTGTCGGTCGACGAAGCGGACATACTCGAGCGCGTGTCGGCGGCTGCGGATCGCGCATTTGACCGCGCGGGCGTGCGTCATCTGCTCGATGCACCTGCAACGCTGTGGGGACGCAGCCATTATTGAAACCGCTGCGTGATCCCGCGCGTCCTGCGATGCGGTTACGCTGCGTCGCCCCACGTGGGGGCGGGTCTTTCCCGCTCCGCCTTTTGCATCCCTCGCGTTAACCCGATAACATCCCCTGCACTTCGTGACGGGTGCCGCGCGCTCGCGCTTCCACTCGCATTGATCGCCGGTTCCGGCCAACCCTGCAATGGCCGACCACTTTACTATTGCCGGTGGTCAATACCATACTGCTATTTCTCTGCGTATTCCGCATTCGACGAGGTGCCCGATGACGGCTCAACTTACTCCCGCACTGGCGTCCAAATTCGCCAATCTCGCGCTGGCTCACCTCACGCGCGAGTATCCGAACAAGCTGACCCACTCGCTCGCCGGCCCGCAAGACGTACAGGGCCCGCGCGCGCTGCATCCGATTTTCTACGGCAGCTACGACTGGCATTCGTGCGTGCACGGCTACTGGCTGATCCTGCATCTGCTCGATCGCTTTCCTGATCTGCCCGAAGCGGAACGCATCGTCGCGGTGGTCGACGAGCATTTCACCGAAGCGAACGTGGCGGGCGAACGGGCGTATCTCGATCTGCCGCACAATCGCGGTTTCGAACGTCCGTATGGGTGGGCGTGGCTGCTCGCGCTCAGCGCGCAACTCGAGTCGCTCAAACTCTCCCAAGCCGCGCGCTGGTCGAAAACTTTTGCGCCACTCACCGAGACCTTCGTCGAACGATTCGAAGATTTTTTGCCGAAGGCGACCTACCCGTTGCGCGTGGGAACGCACTTCAATATGGCGTTCGCGCTGGCGCTCACGCTCGATTTCGCGCGTCAAACCTCGCGCGAATCGCTTGAGGCTCTGGTGGTCAATACGGCGGAGCGCTGGTTTCTGAACGACGTGGCGTGTCAGGCATGGGAGCCCGCCGGCGATGAATTCCTCTCGCCCTCGCTCATGGAAGCGGAACTGATGCGGCGGGTGTTGCCGTCCGCGCAGTTCGTCGAATGGTTTGGCCGCTTTTTGCCCAATCTCGGTGCGAAGAAGCCCGCCACCCTGTTCGAACCGGTGACCGTGGCCGATCGCACCGACGGCAAGATTGCTCACCTCGACGGCCTGAACCTGAGCCGCGCGTGGTGTCAGCGTTCACTGGCACGCGCCCTGCCCGCAGGCGACGCACGCCGCACCGTGCTGTTCGATTCGGCTGAGCGCCACCTCGCAAGCGCACTGGCTCACGTGGCCGGCGACTATATGGGCGAGCACTGGCTCGGCAGCTTCGCCACGCTCGCGCTGGAAGCCTGAGAGGTCTGAGAGGTCTGATGCGGCATGCCGCACTCGACGCGGCAAACACGAGCGCGGCGCGACGAATACGAAAGGTGCTGTTAAACAATTCGTACTGCACGCGCCGCTTGCCTGTTGTCGCGACACCGGCAAGCGCGGTTGAAGCAGCGCTACCGGCGATTCAACGGATCACAGGCGTTACTGCCCGGTCAGCTTTTTAGGCTTCGGCGGCGCCTGTACCTTGCTGTACTGAAACTCCGGCGTCGCCTTCAGCGCGTCTTTCGTCGCTCCGGCCAGATAGAAATTCCCCGCGCGGATATCGAGCGCGGCGATCGGTACGGCTACGTCATGCGACGCCACGCCGAGAAAGCCACCCGTGGAAACGATCGCGGCCGACAGCGATCCATCCGGTGCGATCACCAGATCGCGGATCGAACCAATCTTCTCGTTCTGATCGTTGTACACCGTCTTGCCGAGAATGCTTTTCTTCGCGCTCCAGCCGCTCAGGAGCGCGTTGGATTGCTCCACCGTGACGCTCAGGGGCTGCGTGCCGGCGACTTGCGCCTCTGCACCCAGGCTGGTTGCTGCAACGGCGACCACGACAACAAACTTACCCAAAGTCATTTCATTCACTCCGTTGTTGATAGACTGACCGGCGCATGGTCCGCACCGAATGATGCGCTGCAAAACGATCATACAGACTACGCGGCGCGGCTGCATCCAGCTTGCATCGCCACGCTCACGGCCGTGCTCATGACCGCGCCCACGCACGCATAACGGTAAAATTGCGCAAGGCGATGAACATGGCCGTTTAGAGGTGGCAGTTTGACTGAGCTTGAACAGGGTTTCATCTTGACCCGGCATTGGCGGGACACGCCCGCCGGCACGGAAGTCGATTTCTGGCTGGCAACTGACGGCGGGCCCCGTCACGTTCGCCTGCGCCCTCAGCCGTCAGTGGCGTTTATCCCGGCCGAGCAGGCTGAGCGCGCCGCAACGATTCTGCGCCGCGAGGCGCCGCTCGATCTGCGTCCGCTCGAATTGTGCGACTTCCAGCGTCGGCCGGTGATGGGGCTTTACTGCCCGCAATACCGGCAATTAACCGGGTTCGAGAAGCGTTTGAAGCAAGGCGGCGTCGATGTGTACGAAGCCGACATCTTTCCGCCCGAACGCTACATGATGGAGCGTTTCATCACCGCGCCGGTGTGGTTCGGCGGCGAGTTCCGCCACGGTGGACCGCTTCTGAACAGCGAGTTGAAACCGGCAACGGGCTATCGTCCGCCGTTGAAGCTCGTATCGCTCGACATTGAAACCAGCGCGCACGCAGAGCTGTATTCGATCGCGCTCGAAGGTTGCGGCCAGCGTCAGGTCTATATGCTCGGACCGCCCAATGGCGAGGCCGGCGAACTCGACTTCGCGCTCGAATACTGCGAAACGCGCGCACAGTTGCTCGAGAAGCTCAATACGTGGATCGAGCGCCACGATCCCGATGCGATCATCGGCTGGAATCTCGTGCAATTCGATCTGCGTGTGTTGCAGCAGCACGCCGAACAGTATCGCGTGCCTCTGCGCATCGGCCGCGGCGGCGCAGTGATGGAATGGCGCGAACACGGCATCACGAAGAATCATTTTTTCGCCGGCGCGGCGGGACGTTTGATCATCGACGGTATCGAGGCGCTGCGCTCCGCGACGTGGAGTTTTCCGTCATTCAGTCTCGAACACGTGTCGCGCTCGGTGCTGGGCGAAGGCAAGGCCATCGACAATCCGTATCAGCGCATGGACGAAATCCAGCGCCGTTTCGACGAGGACAAGCCCGCGCTCGCGAAGTACAACCTGAAAGACTGCGAGCTCGTCACGCGCATCTTTGCGAAGACCGAGTTGCTGCCGTTCCTGCTGGAACGCGCGTCGGTCACCGGGCTGCCAGCCGACCGCAGCGGTGGATCGGTCGCGGCATTCACTCACCTGTACATGCCGCGCATGCATCGGCAAGGCTACGTCGCGCCAAATCTGGGCGATGTGGCCGGCGCCGCGAGCCCCGGCGGATTCGTGATGGACTCGCGGCCCGGCCTGTACGATTCCGTGCTGGTGCTCGACTACAAAAGCCTGTATCCATCGATCATCCGCACATTTCTGATCGACCCCGTGGGTCTCGTGGAAGGCATGCAGAATCCCGGCGACGAGCAACCCGTCCCGGGCTTTCTCGGTGCGCGTTTCTCGCGCACGCGCCACTGTTTGCCGTCGATTGTCGGCCAGGTCTGGCAAGGACGCGAAACCGCCAAGCGCGAGCACAACAAACCGCTTTCGCAGGCCTTGAAGATCATCATGAATGCCTTTTACGGCGTACTGGGCTCCACCGGCTGCCGTTTCTTCGATCCGCGTCTCGCCTCATCGATCACCATGCGCGGCCATGAAATCATGCACACCACGCGCAAGCTGATTCAGGCCGAGGGCTACGAAGTCATTTACGGCGACACGGATTCGACCTTCGTATGGCTCAAGCACGCGCACAGTGAAGAGGACGCGAGCCGCATCGGCCGGGGGCTAGTCGAGCATATCAACGCCTGGTGGCGACAGAATCTGCAGGAGCGTTTCGCACTCGAAAGCGCGCTCGAGTTGCAATTCGAACGGCATTACCGGCGCTTTTTCATGCCGACCGTGCGCGGCGCGGAAGAAGGCAGCAAGAAACGCTATGCGGGACTGACAGTGTTGCCGGACGGCAGCGAAGAAGTCGTCTACAAAGGGCTCGAAACGGTGCGCACCGACTGGACGCCGCTTGCGCAGCAGTTTCAGCAGGAGCTTTATCTGCGCATTTTCAAACAGCAGCCGTATCAGGATTATGTGCGCGACTATGTGCGCGATACGCTGGAAGGCAAGCTGGACGACCAGCTCGTGTACCGCAAGCGCTTACGCAGACCGCTTGGCGAATATGAACGCAACGTGCCGCCGCATGTGCGCGCGGCGCGCGTGGCCGACGAATTCAATCGCCAGCAGGGCCGGCCGCTGCAGTATCAGAACGGCGGCTGGATCAGCTATGTGATGACGGTGGCCGGTCCGGAGCCGCTGGAAACGCTGCGCTCGGCTATCGATTACGAACACTATCTGACGCGGCAGTTGCAGCCCGTTGCCGACGCGATCTTGCCGATGCTGCGCGATGATTTCACGACGTTGATGAGCGGTCAGACGCAATTGTTCTGAGCGCGTGTTTAACTACTGCGAAATCTTCTCCGGCGGATGTTTGCCAGGTCTGTAGTCGTTTCGGTTAGCCTTACGTAGCGTTTCGAAAAAATGCCGGCGCATTTGTCGCCCCAACTGTTGCCCGGAGACCCTCACATGGATGAGATCAGCGGTATCGTTCGCGGATTTATTGAAGAGGTTCTGAACCAGGGGCGTATTGATGCCACTGACAAGTTCTTCTGGGAAGATATGGTGGAGCAGGTCCCGTTCCCTGGCCAGGGCCCCGGTGTCGCAGGCCTCAAGGACGTACTGCGCGGCATGCGCGCAGCGTTTCCAGATATGCACTGGCGCATCGAGGAGCAACTTTCTGACGCAGACCGCGTGCTGACACGTTTCGAATGGACGGGCACGCATAAAGGAGAGTTTCTCGGCGTGTCCGCCACCGGGCGTCCGGTATGCGTCTGGGGTATGGTCATCGACCGCGTGCAGGAGGGCAGGATCAAGGAGAGCCGAATCATCATGGACACGCTCGGGTTGATGGTGCAACTTGGTGCGGCCGAGCCGCCGGGCCAATAAGGTCGTCGACGCGCCGGGCCGGCGAATGCCTGGTTCGGCACGGACTGTCAAGATGTGCAGCGCCCCATCGAAGCGTTTGTGGCAAAAACACACAGCGTATTTTTTGCTCTGAATACTCGCAAACGATTGCTTATACTCTGTGCACCTCTTTCTCCGAGGCGCATCGTATGCGGCAAGAATGGCTTGAATATCTCCAGCGATTCGACTGGAACACTCCTATGATTCTGGCGCTGGCGTCAGGAGCAGTCGGCTCTGTCATAACGCTCGCGTGGATCTCGGCAAGAGACGCCAAGGAGCGCAAGCGTCGGCGACGCGAGACTGCATTGGAGCTTGCGTTATCGCTGGAAAGCTACGCCCGAACCTGCCGGACGATGATGCATAAGGCTGCCTGGGCGGTATCGGAACTGGTCTCTCCGGTGAGCCTCGAAGTCAGCAAAGGCGTGTGCCTCCCCGTCTTTGCCTATCCTGACAAACTTCAGTGGCACGTCCTGAGCCGCAAGGTGATCTCCGAGCTGCGTGAGTACCCGGCAACGGTGTACGCCGCTCGTGAGTATGTAGAAGCGTTCCGCGAATTCGGCGAGCCGATCGACCTTTGTAGCCAGGTTGAATACGAATGTGCGAAAGCTGCGATGGCCGCGTTGGCACTTGCCCGGACCACGCGCCGGCGGCACGGAACCGCGACGTGGAAACCGGGCGCCAAGGATTCCGCCTTGGAGCGCGAACTGGCTGACTTCATCGCGAACTCTGAAGAAAAGCGCAAGGAATCGCTTGAGCGTCGAGTGGTGTCCACAGTTGGTTGGCGAGCCGATACGCAATCGTTTGGTCAGGCGCGAAGCGTCTGACACCTCGACCAGACAAGGCCAGCAAAGTGCCGCCCAAGAACCAGAATCTGGGGACCGGCGGTCCGGAAGCGCTAGAAACTCATTGCAAACCCGAACGACACGCCATGCACGTTGTGTCCGAACACGTATCGCACCATCGCGCGCGTGCGCGTGATGATGACGGGATACTTGCTGCTATCGAGTTCAAGGCCGACTCCCAACGACGTGAGGTCGTTGAACCCCAGCACGCCGGCGCTGTCGCCAAAATAGTGCGAATAAGCGGCTTCCAGCACATAGCGGACCGGCCGGTCCAGCGCGTGCCAGCCAGTCGGCGCTCGCCAACGTGTCCACAGGCTCACTTGCTGCGCCATGGCCGATCCCTGAACGGCCTCCGAAGAACCGCCGAAGCTGCGCAGGTAGATATCGGTGGCCCGCAATTCGGCATCGATTTCGTAGTTTTCGCGGTAGTGCTCGTAGTCGAGCATGAGTGAGCCACCGTACCCGTACGCGTCCAGCGAACCATTCTCGAGGAACTGCAGGTTGCGGTCAGTGATGTGATTGAAGAGTGTCTGCCCCACCTTCAGATCGCTCGAGACACGTCCAATCGTACCATTCAGGATCGGACGGAACGCCAGTTCATCCGTGATCCGGAAATCCCAGCCGACGCCGACCGTGCCACTGAAAGTGTTCCATTTTGTCGGGACTGCACGCTGCTGCGAACCATCCGTAGCGATAAAGATTGGATCGTAACGGCTGTAGGCGAGCGTGCCCTCCACGTACAACGGGAAGGATTTACTGATGGTGAAGCCGCCGCCCAACTGCGTCTGACCGAAACCGGGATTGCCGGTGGTGCCGCTATTGACCGACAGGTTACTGGTCGTAACGTCGGGGACTGTCGTGTAGGTCATGATCGCGAGCACGGCGTTGGCATGTTGCTTCACGTTGCCGCCGATCACAGTATTGCTCGTCAATTGCCCCGGCTCGGTCTGCGCATTCGACAGGCAAGGCAGCACGGCGAACGCCAGAGCGGCGCACGCCCATGATGCGCGACAGGACCGGCGTACCTGGAGCACAGGCATTGTCAAGCTACCTCGCCATTTGTCCGCGCGACTGGAAGCTGCCACACTGCGTACCGAACGCACACGACTTACTCCCGTTAGTCAGGTCTAGCGCAGTTTAGCTTATTAAGACCATCGCTTTTCGAAGCGCACCAAGCTTCGCGGCGAACTGATTCAGCGTCACCAGCCAGTCCAGGAGCGGACAGTGGCAGGCGGTCGCAGATTGGCTGGAGCTTGCCGGCCACTGCCTGATGCGACCAACATATCGTGTTCAGCGTTGTTCGACGCTTAACAAACTGTGCCCGACGCGGCCGACTCAAGCCGCCCCCTTAGGGACACTCGCGACGTTCTAAAGCGGCCGCTCACAGTTTGTGTTTTGCCTCTAGCCCATGCAACATTTTGAATGCCGACGATCGCCATCGCTAGCGCCAATAGCGGAGGCTGTTACATAAAGGCGTCTGGTTTCAGCGCCGCACGGCGAACCTTGGCGGCAGCGCCAGATTCAAGTGACGGCCCTTAGTCGATCAGCGAGAGTGAACTGAAAGACGGCGCCTCGAGGTGCATTCGGCCTTGCCGAGAGGCTTCCCCCGTGCGCCTCGACGATCGAGCCGCATATCGATAAGCCCATACCCAGACCGCTGGCCTTGGTCGAATAAAACGGATCGAACAGGCGCTCGAGTCCCTCCGCAGGCAGGCCCGGACCGGAATCCGAGATCGCAACGACGATGCCCTTCGATGCATCCGCGACCGTATCTATCCGTAAGTCGCGCGGTCCCTCACTGGTCGTGCTCATTGCCTCAATGGCGTTGATGATCAGGTTAAGCATGACCTGTTGCAACTGGACGCGGTCGCCGCGAATGAGCGGTAAATTCTCAGCGAACAGGGCCCGTACCGAGACGCCGTGCTTGGCGGCTTCTCCACGCGTTAGTTCAATGACTTCACCGAGTGCTTCTTTTATGTCTACGCTTTCATTGCGGGGGGGCGCCTTCCTGATGAAACTACGAATGCGGTCAACGATTTCGCCCGCCCTCATCGCGTCACTTCTGATTCTCTCCAGTGCTTGCAGCGCCTCGCGCAAATTGGGCGGCCGTGCACCGAGCCAGCGCAAGGCGCCCGAGGCGTTCCCCGCAACCGCAGTAATTGGCTGCTTGACTTCATGCGCAATCGAGGCCGCCAGTTGGCCCATGGTGGAGGCCCGGTTCGCATGCGCAAGTTCCATTTGCACCTCGCGGTAACGCTGCTCGCTCTCTCGTGCCACCGCTTCCGCACGCTTGCGATCACTTAAGTCGAACAGGAACGCAACGCCCTGGTGTGTCTTTTCCTCGAAGCTTGCCGCCCCAATCAATACCGGCACGCGGCTGCCGTCCTTCCGAAGGCACTCTCTCTCAAACGGCTTAAGCGTACCCATGGCGAGCAGCTCAGGTAGCCATTCCTGCCTGTCGCGCTCAGGCCGTTCCCTGGGAGTCAGATTGGTCCAGTGGATACGGCCCGCTCCAAGATCGTCGCGTTCATATCGCACAATGTGCAGGAACGCGTCGTTGGCCTCGAGAATCCGGCCTTCGAGGTCGTAAATGCAAATGCCAACGATGTTCGCGTCGACCAGCCGCCGGATCTTGGCCTCGCGTTCGGCGAGATCCTGATACAAACGGGCATTCTCCAGGGCGATCGCAGCCTGTGAGGCGAGCAGCTTCAATACTGCGACGCGTGCAGGTCCAAAGACGCCCGGTGCGAGACTGTTCTCGAGATAAAGTGCGCCGATGAGCTTTGCCTGAGCCAACAGGGGGAGCAGGAGTATGGAGCGAGACCTGCACCGCTGAATGTACGGATCGGCGGCGAATGAAGATTGAGCAGCCGCGTCATCGAGCATGACGCTTTCCTGAGTCCGCATCACATAGTGGAGCACCGATTCAGGTAGCGTGCCGGCAATCAGCGGCTGATCGCACACATGAACGCGGACTGTTTCCCCACTGACCGTAGCTTGCGCTTCGAGCCGCAGTCCACCTTCGCCCGGTACGATGAGGACACCTCTCTCGGCGCCAGCCTGCTCGATGGCGGTGCGCATCAGTGTATCGATCAGGCTATCAAGGACGATCTCGCTCGAGACGGTTTGTGAGACCTTGATCAAGGTCGCGAGCTCGAGATTCTCGACCGACGCACCAATCGTGATAGTGGACCCGGCCACACGTAGATCATCTTCAAGTCGTGGAAATTGCCGCTCAAGCTGTCTGACCTTGCCATCGGCACCCCAGCGGAGATATCCGTGACAGGCATCCTGCAAATAGACGCGGGCAATCTTTTCAAAGCCATGCGCCGCGTAAAATCGCGCGGCGACTTCGTTGGCGAGTGCCTCGTTGTGGACAAAGCCGTTGGCGCGGGCTGAGCGGATGGCCTGTTCGTATAGCTGCTCGGCGTCGAATTCGCGGCGTTCGAGGCGTGCAATCTCAGCGGCAACCAGCGCCGTACGATTCGCAAAGTTTTCCGGGCACGCTTCGGACCACTCGCGGAGCTGGCGATAATGAGCGGCTAAGGCCTCGAGGTGCTGGGTGCGTTCCGCGGTCGACGCCACAGCTAAGTCAACCATCGCAGCATGTGCTAACGCGGCGTAGAGATGGTATTCAGCCACCTCGAAGAATGACGGTGACGTCCAGAGAAGACGCGCGGCGCTTGCGGCCGCCGCGATAGCCGATGCATAGTCTCCCGCGAAAAAGCGCGCTTGCAGCTTGCGGATCCAGTACCAGCAGCCGGCCATCGCCAGTTGCGGTTCACTCTCCAGATGCTGCTCGAAGCGAGCTTCGTCGAACTCGGAATCGTTGAAGGAAGCGAAGTCCGGAGTGAGTCCACGCAGGGTTTTGATGAGCCTGATCTGGGAGGTGAGGCGGTCTACGACCAGGCCAAAGCGCGCCCGGCGTGCGAAGTCAAGTCCGGCTTCGGCCTCGCGCTGCACGTCGGCAAGAGGGTCTCCGCAGGCGACGAGGTTGGTAACCAGGTTATCGCGGCCATATGCGCCAAAAGTCAGATCACCCAGTTTGTTCGCTGCATCGATGGCACGTAGCACCAATGGTCGACCGGCGCGTATGGGCTGCGTCCACGGCATGACGCGATGACCGAATATCAGGTACACACGGGCCTCGAAGCGACGGAGTCCGCGCTGTTCCACCAGATCCAGGCCGAGCTTGCCGAAGCGGAACGCGTTCTGATAGTCGCCGAAATACGCGCCCAGGATCATCCCGAGCCAAGCGTATGCAAAGCAGGATGCATCACAATTGCCATATTCCAGACTGAGATTCGCCATCCGGCAGACAACAAGGCAGAGCAGATTTGCGTTCGTAAACAAGGCAGGCGATACGACCGCGGCAAGGACATCCATGGTTGCACGCCACTCGGGATCGCTCATCATGGGGAGATCGATGAGGTCCTGGATCGGACGATCTGAGACCTGACGCCACAGTTGCTCGTATTCCTGACGGATTTCCTCGGGCGTCGGGTCTACTGACCAGTACACACCGACGTGCCGGAGATATTCGAGGCAAACCTCGATGGCGCGGTTGCTCCGGCCGACGGTCGTGAAAAGCTCTTCCCGCAGTTGGGTAACCGCGGCGACGTCGACGAGCCGGGTGGCGTGGGCAGACAGGATTGAAAGCCGTTCCTCAGCTTGCGCCAGCGCACCGGTCAGGAACTCGCACTCGGCGCGGTGAAAATCGAGTGCAAAGGTCAGTGCGTGGTGCCGTTCCCAGCAGTCCTCGGGCAGGATGGCACGACCAGCCATGAGGTAAGACAGCGCCGACTCATAGGCTGTTGAGTGTTTGGCGCGCTGTCCCGCAACCAGGTTGAGTTCAGCAATCTGTTGCCGCTCTTCGGCCGACGTCACCAGCGCGGCACCGCGATTGAGCTGGTTCACGATCTCGAAGATCGCTTCCTCCCGATTCTCCGGCAGCGTGTGCGCCGCAAGCAACCTTCCGACTTTCAGATGGGTTGCGGCGCGCAAGTTTTCAGGGATGAAAGAGTACGCCCCCTCGCGGACCCGATCGTGCAGGAATCGATACGCGTTATCGAACTGGAGAACGAGCCCGGATCTCACGGCCTCCCGCAGCTTATTGCGCGTCTCATCCTCCGACGCCTCGCATACCATCGAGAGCACAGCGACGCTGGCGCTATCGCCGAGACAGGCAAGCTGCTGTAACACCGCCTGGGTTTCGATCGGCAGACGACTGAGCTTGGCGACCATCAGATCCACGACGTTATCCGTGTAACCCTTCGCGTGGATCCGTTTGATATCCCATCTCCATTGCGCTTTGCGATGGTCGAAGTCGACAAGCGCCTCATCCGCAAGCGACGACAGGAATTGAATGGCAAAGAACGGGTTGCCTTCGGTCTTTTCGTGCAACAGTTGCGCCAGCGACGCTGTGCGCTGTGGCTCGCAGCGCAGGGAGTCGCCGGTCAACTGCTCCAGGTCCTTACGGGCCAGCGGGGCGAGTACGATTTCCTGCACTTGTGCGCCGGCCCGGCGGATGGCTTCCAGTTTGCGGATCAGCGGATGCGCAAGGTCCACCTCGTTATCCCGATAGGCGCCGATCAACAGCAGGTGTCGTACATCC
The DNA here is from genome assembly GCA_963738755.1 of uncultured beta proteobacterium. GTDB lineage: Bacteria > Pseudomonadota > Gammaproteobacteria > Burkholderiales > Burkholderiaceae > Paraburkholderia. The sequence continues at coordinate 495,858 of CAVTXZ010000012.1, read as the reverse complement.
TGTTGCGTCAGAAGGTTCTCGAGCAAATCGAGTGTCGCCGCGTCGAGCCATTGCAGATCGTCGAGGAAGAGAGCCAGCGGATGCTCTGGTCTTGCGAATACGCTGATGAAGCGGCGAAAGACCAGTTGAAAGCGACGCTGCGAATCTTGCGGCGGAAGGACCGGAACGGGTGGTTGTTCTCCGAGAATGAGCTTCAGCTCCGGCACCAGGTCGAAAATAAGCCGTGCGTTCGGGCCGAGAGCCTCCTGGATGGCATTGCGCCAATCCTTAAACTTGCCTTCGCTTGTGCTGAGAAGAGGGTGTATCAGACTTTGAAAGGCTTGTGCCAACGTCGCGTAAGGAATATCGCGCTTGTATTGATCGAATTTGCCTGAGGCGAAAAGGCCGTTTAGCGGAACAAGTGCCTTATGCAACTCGTTAACCACCGAAGACTTGCCGACCCCGGAATAACCAGAAACCAGCACCAATTCGGGCGTACCGTTCTTGACCACGCGATTGAAAGAGGCGAGCAGAGTTTCAGTTTCGGCGGTTCGCCCATACAGCTTTTCTGGAATGAGCAACCTGTCCGGCGTATCCCACTTGCCAAGCAGAAATGCCTCGAAGCGACGCAGTTTCTCCCATTCAGTCAGACAACGGCGCAGATCGCTTTCGACACCGACCGCCGTCTGATACCTGTCCTCGGCGGTCTTGGCAAGCAGCTTCATCACGATCGCAGAGACGGGAATCGGCACATTCTCAGAGCGCTCATGCGGCGGCACTGGCTTCCTGGCGATATGACTGTGCACCCACTCCATGGGACTGGCTGCAGAAAACGGCAGACTGCCGGTGAACAGTTCGTAGAGCGTGACCCCAAGCGAATAAAGGTCGCTTCTGGAGTCGATCGAGCGATTCATGCGACCGGTCTGCTCGGGCGCCATATAGGGAAGCGATCCAGCGATCGATTCAGGCGGTTCGGGTGGCTGCTGCTCACGAGGGCGGCGCGAAGCAATGCCAAAACCCATCAGCCATGCCCGGCCCGTGACGCAATCCGCGAGGATGTTGACCGGTTTAATATCCTTATGGATGAGACTACATTCGTGCAACCGGGCAAGCGCGGACGCTAATGCGGCAGCGAGGCGCATGAATGTTTCAATTCCCAAAGGCTGGCCGATCAGGCGGGCAAGCGGTTCTCCACCCGGATCTTTCAGCACGAGCATGATCTCGCCGCGTTCTCGCACGAGTTCGAGCGGCAGCGCCGCCCAGGCCTCGTTGAGGTCGTCCTTCAGTTCATATTCGTGTGCAAGACGATTGAGCGTGCCGAGTGTCGGGTGCTTCGCGACCGGCGTCACTTCGAGGACCGTGTACCGGCCTCCGTCGAGACCATCGCGCCATCTTCTGCGCAAAACGCGTTCATTGTCTTCCCACAACACCTCGGAGCTGGTTTCGCCATTACCGCTGCGCCAGGATGATGAGTTCATCTTCCGACTCCGCTAACACGCAACGACCCGTCGTGAGGTTGGATAAGTTCTGGTTCGCCCGAAAACCAGCCAGGATCGGCGGCCTGGATTGCGAGTGGATTCAGTCTAGCAGACGTGGGGCCGAGTAATTCGGTGGGGCTTCCTTTCGTTATACAGTACCAGGTAAATGGCGATAGAAAACAGCTGCCAGAACGTCACATGTATGGACGATTTGCGTAGACTCACCACGCGCCTTATCTTTCAGGCAGCCTGTTCCGGATCCGCGTTGGTTTGCGCTTCACTGCTCACCACTTTCATGCTCAGCGCAGTGCCGACCGAAGACACCAATGCACCGCTTCGTTTTATCGGCCTGCCTCATTCAACATGTGTTTTCACACAGCTTCGAATACAAAGAGACGACCAGATGAGGCGTGCAATACATCCCCTTACACGACGCATAGGCGTATCCGTTTGAATCGAAGACGAGTCTGGAAGTTGTCGATGCGAGCGGACTGCTCGCGCCATGCAGCCCGGGTACATCCAGGCGTCATACCTTGGTATGGCGTCTGGCAACCGAAGAGCGCCTGCCGGACATCCCTTGTGTGTATGGTCTGTCGCCCCGCTTCGAAGTATGGTTCTGTACGCCTGCTCAAACCTTTTCTTTCTTCGGTGAAGGTACAAACCGCACTGGCGCGATTCGTTTCGAGTCACATCGGGATACGACCGGGTGTTCGTTAACACGAATCGAATCCGGCATCGCAGCATGTCGCTGCACGCCCCGACGAGATCGAAGGGAAAGGAGAATGCCGTGAGCGGCCAGCCCACCACCCCCGTTAATCCATCTGCACCCGCGTCAGTGTCGCGCAGCAAGATCGTCATGATGGCGATCATCGCCGGTGCTGTGATCACCAACGTCTATTGCATCCAGCCGATCCTGCCGTTGATCAAGGCAGGCATGGGGGTTGACCTGGCCACGGTCGATCTCGTCGCCGCCGCGGCGCTGCTCGGTTTCTCGACCGGGCTTGCATTGCTGTTGCCGGCCGGCGACCGCTTCGACCGGCGCAAGCTGGTGCTCGCGCAGATCGCCTTCGCCTTCGTTTTTGGTCTGGCCGCGGCATTCGCGCCCGGCATCTGGGCATTGATCCCGGCTTCCTTTGGCCTTGGCATGGTCAGTTGCGTGCCGCAGCAACTGGTGCCCTTCGCGGCTGTCATGTCGCCGCCGCATCAGCGCGGGCGTTCGGTCGGCACAGTCGTCAGCGGCATTATGGTCGGTATTCTGATCGGTCGCACGATCGCCGGTGTGGTCGGCGCGGCTTATGGCTGGCGTGCCGTCTATGGGATGGAAGCAGCGTTCATGGTACCAGTCTGGATTGCTGCGGCCACGCTGCTGCCGCGCGGTGTGCCCTCCACGGATCTATCCTACGGCCGCCTGCTCGCGTCGCTCTGGCCACTGGCGCGAAATCATCGGCCGATTCGCGAGTCGATGATTATCCAGGCGTTGTTGTGGGCCTGTTTCAACGCCTTCTGGGTCAACCTGGCCGCGCTCCTTGCCAGCGGTCCGTGGCACCTTGGCAGTGCGTGGGCGGGCGGCTTCGGCATCATCGGCGCGGCCGGCGCGTTTGCCGCGTCACTCGGCGGTCATCTCTCCGACCGGCGCGGCACCCGCCACGTCGTCGGGCTCAGTATCGGCATCGTCACGCTCGCCTACCTGCTGCTCGCCGGCGCGAACTCGTCGATGACTTTGCTCGTGATCGGCGTGATCGTGCTCGATATCGGTGTGCAGGCCGGACTGGTCTCCAACCAGACGCGCGCCTTCGCCGTCGATCCGAAAGCACAAGGCCGCATCAACAGCCTTTACATGACGGCCACGTTCTTCGGCGGCGCCATCGGCACGGTTGTCAGCGGTTGGCTGATGAACCGCTTCGGGTGGGACGGCATCGTCGCCTTTGGTATTGCGCTCGGGTTGGTCGCTGCCGCCATCCACTGGGTCGCCGCGCCTCGCACCACAGGGGCGCTGCATACCCAGCATTCTGACGCGCCGATCAAATCGGGCAGCATCCCATCGAAGCCAGATTGAGCCAAGGCGTAGGGAAACCGTCAGCCGGAAGGCGCCGTGGCGGGTTCGCTGCGGGCTTCGGAAAAGCGAGACTCTTATGATCGCCATCGTCCGCATCGCCCTGCAAAGGCCTTATACGTTCGTTGTTCTGGCTATCTTTATTCTTATCGTCGGTCCTCTGGCCGCCCTTCGAACACCGACGGATATCTTTCCCGCCATCGATATCCCGGTTGTCAGCGTGGTGTGGCAGTACACGGGCCTGTCGCCCGATCAGATGGAAGGGCGCATCATGGCGCCGTTCCAGCGGGTGTTGACCACGACGGTGAACGGCGTTGAACATATCGAAGGCACCTCGCTTAACGGCTATGGTGTCGTCAAGATCTTCTTCCAGCCCGGCACCAGCATCGCGACGGCGAATGCGCAGGTCACTTCGATATCCCAGGAAATCCTGAAACAGTTGCCGCCGGGAGAGACGCCGCCATTTGTTCTCAATTACAACGCCTCCACTGTTCCTGTCATTCAGCTTGCCCTTTCTGGAAAAGGACTCTCCGAGCAGAATCTGGCGGACCTGGGGTTGAATCAGCTACGGCCGATGCTGACGTCGGTAGCCGGTGCCGCCATTCCGTTTCCATTTGGCGGCAAAACCCGGCAGGTTCAGATCAACGTTAAACCATCTGAACTCCAGGCCCGCGGACTGTCGGCCGAGGACGTTCAGGCCGCGTTAGCGGCACAGAATCTCATCACGCCCGTAGGCACCGAGAAGATCGGCAACTACGAGTACACGTTGCAGTTGAACGACGCACCGTCGACGATCGCCGCGATTGGCGACATGCCCGTCAAATCGGCCAACGGCACCACCGTTTATATGCGCGACATCGCCGACGTGACCGATGGCGCTCCGCCACAACCGAACATTGTCCACGTGGAAGGCAAGCGTTCGGTGCTGCTCACCGTGTTCAAGAACGGCGCGGCATCCACCCTCGCCATCATCGCCGGGATCCGGCAAAAAGCCGCCGACGCAAAATCCTCTTTGCCGGACAACCTTCAGATCGATCCGATTGGCGACCAGTCGCTATTCGTTCGCTCGGCCATTACGGGCGTCGCTCGTGAAGGGGTCATCGCCGCCATGCTGACGAGCGTCATGATCCTGCTGTTCCTGGGCAGCTGGCGCTCGACCGTCATTATCGCCACGTCCATTCCGCTCGCGATTCTAGGTTCGATTTCAATCCTGGCCGCCCTGGGAGAGACGCTGAACATCATGACGCTCGGTGGCCTCGCGCTCGCGGTAGGGATTCTCGTCGACGATGCCACCGTGACTATCGAGAACATCAACTGGCATCTGGAGCAGGGCAAGGAAGTCGAGCCTGCCATTCTCGATGGCGCCGCACAGATCGTCACGCCGGCCTTCGTTTCGCTGCTGTGCATCTGCATCGTGTTCGTGCCGATGTTTTTCCTCGGCGGCGTGGCGGGATTCCTGTTCGTACCGATGGCCGAAGCGGTGATCTTCGCGATGATCTCGTCGTTCATCCTGTCGCGCACCCTTGTGCCGACGATGGCCAAATACCTGCTCAAGCCCCATGCACCGGATCACGAACCCGGCGAGGGACAGGGTGACGAACACGATGAGAAACACGGCGACAAGCAGCCGCAGCGCGCGTCCTCGAACCCGCTGGTGCGGTTTCAGCGCGGCTTCGAGCGGGGTTTCGAGCGTATCCGTTTGAACTACAGCGGGATACTCGAACTGCTATTGAAGCATCGTCGTATCTTTGTCATCGGCTTCTTCGGCTTCGTTGTGCTCTCGTTCGCGCTGGTGCCGTTTCTCGGGCGCAACTTCTTCCCGGATGTCGATGCCGGCCAGATCCTGTTGCATGTGCGGGCGCCGGTCGGCACGCGCATCGAGACGACGGCTGAGATTTTCGCCGATGTGGAAAACCGCGTGCGGGCGACGATTCCAAAATCCGAGCTCGGCACCGTCGTCGACAACATGGGGCTGTCGACCAGTTCCATCAATACCGCCTACAACAACACCGGTACGATTGGCTCGCAGGACGGCGATATCCAGATCTCGCTGAAGGAAGGTCATCACCCTACCGCTGATTACGTTCTCAAGTTACGCGAACAGTTGCCGCGAGAGTTTCCAGGCGTCACATTCTCGTTTCCGCCCGCGGACATCGTCGGTCAGATTCTGAACTTCGGCTCGCCTGCGCCGATCGACCTGCAGATTCGCGGCAGGAACCTGCCGGCCGACTTTGCCTACGCGAATCTGATGCTGCGTCAGATCCGGCATATTCCCGGCATTGTCGACGCCCGCATCGAGCAATCGCAGGCCAATCCCCAACTCAATATCGACGTCGACCGTGTCCATGCCCAGCTTCAGGGCATCACCGAACGCGATGTCACCAACAGTCTGGTCGTGCACCTCGCGGGATCCGGTCAGATCGCCCCGACGTACTGGCTGAATCAGGCCAACGGCGTGGAATATCCAATTGTCGTGCAGACGCCGCAATACGGTCTCGATTCGCTGCCGTCCCTGATGAATCTGCCCATCACCGGCACCGGCGCCAGCGTGGCCAACGAAGGACAGATCCTCGCGGGCGTGGCCACTGTCCATCGCACCGCCAGCAACGAAGTCGTCAGCGACTACAACGTCCAGCCGATGGTGGAGATCTTCGCCACCACCCAGGGTCGTGATCTCGGTGCGGTTGCCGCAGGCATCCGCGAGATCGTTTCCGCTAATGCCAAGGGCTTGCCGAAGGGCGCAAAGGTGGTCCTGCTCGGCCAGGTCCAGACCATGAACAGCGCGTTCGGCGACCTGCTCTTCGGGCTACTCGGCGCAGTGGTGCTGATCTACCTGCTCATCGTGATCAACTTCCAGTCGTGGATCGATCCGCTGGTGATCGTCACCGCGTTGCCGGGCGCGCTGGCCGGCATCGTATGGATGCTGTTCGCCACCGACACCACCCTGTCGGTTCCCGCCCTGACGGGCGCCATCATGTGCATGGGCGTCGCAACGGCCAACTCCATTCTGGTGGTGAGTTTTTGCCGCGAACGTCTGGCCGAACACGGCGACGCGTTCAAGGCAGCACTCGAGGCCGGCGCCACGCGCTTTCGTCCCGTCCTGATGACAGCGCTCTCGATGATCATCGGCATGGCGCCGATGGCGCTGGCACTCGGCGAAGGCGGAGAACAGAACGCACCGCTGGGTCGCGCGGTGATAGGCGGACTGCTGTTCGCGACCGTCGCCACGCTGTTCCTCGTGCCGGCCGTCTTTTGCATATTCCATTCGCGTCCGGATGGCACTTCGCCCGCACCGATCTTGGGAGATTCGATCCATGTCGTATGAGCCCACACCGCGTGCGGCGCTGCCGCAACGCCAGCTTTCCCTCGTAGCGATTGTCGGTGGCGTGCTCGCCATCATCATCGTCGTTGCCGGCATCACCCTTCGCGTGAAGCACGACCGTCAGCTCAAGGACTGGACGGAGACGCAGGCGATACCGTCCGTGAATGTCGTGGTGCCCGTCAGGGAAGCACCGGGCGCCTTGCTGGCGCTGCCAGGCCGACTGGAGGCTTTCGAGAGCGCGCCCATCTATGCGCGCGTTAGCGGGTATCTGAAATCGTGGCGCGTCGATATCGGCGCGCCGGTGAAAGCAGGTGAAGAGCTCGCTGTGATCGATACGCCGGAACTCGACCAGCAGTTGAATCAGGCGAAGGCCGACCTTGCCAGCGCGAAAGCGAATGCCGCCCTGGCAAAGACAACGGCCGACCGCTGGCAGGCGCTTCTGGATTCCGATTCCGTGTCCCACCAGGAAGTCGATGACCGCACACAGGATTACGTGGCGAAGCAGGCCCGCGTCGTGGCGGCTCAGGCTAATCTCGACCGGCTGGTTGCGACCAAGAGTTTCGCCCGAATCGTCGCGCCGTTCGACGGCGTGATCACCGCGCGCGACACCGACATCGGCGCCTTGATCAATGCCGGCGGCAGCACCGGTGCGCAGCTCTTTTCCGTATCGAGCGTGGATAAGCTGCGTCTGTATGTGCATGTGCCGCAAGAATATGCACCGATGATCAAACCGGGTGGAAGCGCCACCTTCACTGTGCCTGAGTATGCCGGCAAGAGCTTTGCGGCCGCGGTCGTGGGTCTGGCCTACTCGGTCAATGCCGCCTCGGGAACCACGCTCGTCCAGTTGCTGGTCGATAACTCCGGCCATCTGCTGCTCCCGGGCAGTTTCGTGAATCTTCACTTTGCGCTGCCGGCACGTGCCGGTGCATTACGGGTGCCAGCCAGCGCGCTGATATTCGACAACCAGGGGCTGCGGCTCGCAACCGTCGATGGCCACGATGCGGTTCGCTTCAGGTCCGTGGCGATCCTCCAGGACCTGGGCAACGCGGTGGATATCGGCTCGGGATTGGCTGCAACTGACCGCGTAATCGACACGCCGCCCGATGGTCTGGTCGACGGTGACCATGTTCAGGTGAACAAGCCCGGGGCCAAGGCTGCACACCATGGCTAAGTGCCGAAGCCTGGTCCCAGCGGTGAGTGCGTTGGCTGTGGCGCTTGCCGGGTGCTCACTCGCGCCGCACTACGAGGTCCCGGAGAGTCCCATCGCGGCGCAGTACCAGACCCAGGGACCCTGGAGCGCGGCCAGCCCGGCTGACCAGCTTGACCGCGCGGGCTGGTGGAAACTCTACCAGGAGCCGGGACTCAATGACCTCGAGCAGCGCCTGGTGGCGAATAACCCCGACCTGCGCGCCGCGTTTTTCCACTACGCGCAGGCCGAGGCGTATATCGGGGAGGTCAGCTCGCAGCTCTATCCCCAGGTAGGTGCTGCCGGCAATATCCAGCGTGACCGCGAGTCGGACACGAGGCCGTTGCGCAACGCCACTGCGCCGGCCGACTACAACTCGGCCACGCTGGGCGTTGCGGTCGACTATGAAGTCGACCTTTGGGGACGCGTGCGCGATTCGGTTGCTGCAAGCAAGGACGAGGGCCAGGCGTCGAAAGCCGATCTGGCGTCCACCCAGTTGAGCCTCGAAATCGAACTGGCCCGCAGCTACATCGACATGCGCGGCCTCGATCAGCAGATCCAGTTAATCGAGGGTACTAACGAGGCCTATCAGAAGGCACTCGATCTGACTCGCAGGCGGCATGGCGGTGGAATAGTGTCGGGGCTCGATGTGGCGCGTGCAAGCAACCAGCTATCGGCCACCGAGTCCGAGCTGACCCAGGTCAGAGCCAGGCGGGCGCTGCTGGAGCACGCGATCGCCGTGCTGGTTGGCGCATCGCCATCGGACTTCCGCATTGAGCCGAGTACCCATCCCATTCGATTGCCCGTGGTCCCGATCGGTGTGCCATCGGCGCTGCTACAAAGGCGACCGGATGTTGCCGCCGCCGAGCGGCGCGTAGCGGAGGCCAATGCACGGATTGGCGTTGCGCGTGCCGCGTACTTTCCGACACTGACGCTCAGCGCGGCGGGCGGCGTACAAAGCTCAGTGCTCGGGGATCTGCTCAGCGCGCCCAGTTCCTTTTGGGCGATCGGGCCATCGCTTGCCGTCTACCTCTTTGATGGCGGCAAGCGGCATGCACAGGTGGAGTCCGCGAAGGCGGCGACGTCAGAGGCGGGCGAACGCTACCGGAGCGTGGTATTGGTCTCATTCCGGCAGGTGGAAGACAACCTTTCTCTGCTCTCCGATCTGGCTGTCGCAACGAATCAGCAGCAGGACGCAGCCAGCGCAGCGGATACGTCGGTCAACCTGTCGCTCTCGCTCTATCGGCGTGGTGCGGTCAGCTATCTGGACGTGGTCTCGGCGCAGTCTGCCGCACTCGAATCGGAACGCAGCGTCATCGCGCTTCGCACGCAGCAACTGGACGCGAATGTCGATCTGATTCGCGCGCTCGGCGGCGGCTGGAGCAAGGATGATCTGGAGTCAACCGAAGCATCGAGGCAATCAAATATATCTGGAAAAGAATACTGAACGATAGAATCGAGGGCCGATTTGACCGGGCAGCGGAAGGACCACCGCCGACCGGGAGTGTGACAACGCATTGATCGCCAAAACTGAATTAACGCGCGGGGTTCGCGTGACTCGTGAAGCGATTTGTTGCATGCAAGGCCTTTTGAGCAAATACACGAGAACGAACATGCTTGATATAGAAGATCTGCAAACGTTCGTCGAGGTGGCCGACGCTGGCGGTCTTACACCCGCCGCGCGGCGACTGGGCCTTTCAAAATCGGTCGTTAGTCGCAGACTCGCACGGCTGGAGAGTGAACTGGGTGTTCAACTCGTGTCGCGCACCACACGCGGCGCCACGCTAACCGAAGGCGGTGCCACGTTCCGTGAATACGCAGCACGCATCTGTGCCGAACTGGATCTGGCGCGCGAAACCATCCTGCCGATGGGCGAGCTGCGCGGACGCCTCAGGATTGCGGCGCCCGTATCGTTCGGCGCAACCCACCTTGCGCCGTTGCTCGCCGATCTGGCACAACGACATCCGCTTCTGCAGCTTCAAACCTCCTTCAGCGATCATTTCGTCGACGTGGTCAACGAAGGAGTCGACGCAGCCATCCGCATCGGCCACCTTGCGGATTCCAATCTGATCGCACGCCGCATCGGTCCGATTTTCGCCAAGCTGGTGGCTAGCCCCTCTTATATCCGGACACATGGAGAGCCCCAATCGCCGGATGAAATCATGAACCATGAAGCGGTCTGCCAACATGCCGAAACATGGCGATTCATTGACGACGGCAACGTAATGACGGTCAATCCGCGCGGGCGATTCACCGCTAACAACGGCCAGGCGCTGGTCGCTGCCGCGGTCGCCGGACTGGGTATCACGTCACTCCCCGACTTTCTGACGGACGACTATGTGGCCTCCGGCGCGCTCGTTCCGATCATGCGCAGATTCCCCGTACCCGAGGCCGGCATCTACGCGGTCCGCCCTCCCGGCGCGCATCCACCCCGCAAAGTGCGCGTGCTCATCGAGATGTTGATCGAACATTTCGGCGGTCATGGCCGACAGTAAGCTTGCGATCTCGACGGACGCCCTGCGACAGCACGATTGGATTGAAGACCTGACCTGCCAGCGGCGTTGCCAATTCGGCGACACAGATTCGCCCGGCACGGCTCTACCGCAGCAAGCCGGACATGGGTAGCCTCTCAATTCCGCAGTCCACTACCCTTCCGGCTCATCATGACCACGATCCTTCAAATCAACTCCGCAGCGCGCTCGCAAGGCGCGACCTCGACCCTGCTCCTCAACGAGCTGACCGGGAAGCTGCAACAATCGAATCCGGGCGCGCAACTCGTCGTCCGTAATCTGCAAGCTGAGCCTCTGCCCCACCTCGACGATACGATCCTCAGCGCGTTTTTCACGCCCGCTGATCAGCGGACCCCGGAACAAGCGGCGATCTCCGCGCGCAGCGAGGCACTGATCGCCGAACTGCAAGCGGCCGACATCATTGTGATCGGCGCGCCGATGTACAACTTCGGCATCTCGTCGCAACTGAAAACCTACTTCGACTTCATCTCGCGCGCCGGCATCTCGTTTCAGTACACGGCCAACGGTTCGGAAGGTTTCGTCACGGGTAAGAAGGTGTTCGTTGTGACGGCACGCGGCGGCCAGTATGTCGGTACCCAGGACGACACCCACACGCCGTATCTGCAGACCTTCCTTGGCTTCCTCGGCATGACCGATGTGAACTTCATCTACGCCGAAGGCCTCGCCATGGGCCCGGACGTGGCTAGCGCAGCACTGGCCGGCGCACGCGAAGCGATCGCTGCTGCGTAAGGTCAGAGAAAACGCCACGCACGGGTTGCCGTGGCGTTTTCAAATGAGCCATTTTTTTAAGCATGTATCTGACCCATCAGATACATGGCGACGGTTTGACGGCAGCCGCCATCAAACCTCCTGAAGGACGCACCATGACGCCGCCAAACAACGCGAGCGCGCCTGCGCCATTGACTGGCTGGCAGTTCGCACTCGGCACATTCGCGGTGGCTCTCGCCACCTTCATGAATGTGCTGGACTCGTCGATCGCCAACGTCGCCATTCCGACCATGTCCGGCGACCTCGGCGTGTCGGTGGACGAAGGCACGTGGGTCATCACGCTGTTTGCCGCCGCCAACGCGGTGTCGATTCCGCTGACCGGCTGGCTCACGCAGCGGGTCGGACAGGTGAAGCTTTTTATCGCCGCGATTCTGCTGTTCGTGTTGGCGTCCGCGGTATGCGGTCTCGCGCCGAACCTGCCCTTTCTGCTGGTGGCGCGGGTCATTCAAGGCGCGGTGGCGGGGCCGATGGTGCCGCTCTCGCAGGCGCTTCTGCTCAGTTCGTTTCCGCGGGCCAAAAGTTCGAGTGCGCTGTCGCTGTGGGCCATGACCGCAACGGTCGGGCCGGTCGCCGGCCCGGCTCTCGGCGGCTGGATCACGGACAACTACAACTGGTCGTGGATCTTCTACGTCAACGTACCCGTCGGTCTGTTCGCCGCCGCGGTGATCTGGGCGCTCTATCGCAAGCGTGAAACGCCGTCGCGCAAACTGCCGGTCGACAAGGTCGGACTCATGTCGCTGATCGTTTGGGTAGGCTGCCTGCAGGTTTTGCTCGACAAGGGCAAGGACCTCGACTGGTTCAGTTCGCCGGTGATCTGGATGCTTACGATCGTCGTGGTCATCGCGCTCCTGTTCTTCCTGATCTGGGAGCTGACCGAGGCCAAGCCGATTGTCGATCTGCGTCTGTTCAAGGGACGCAACTTCCTGGGCGGCACGGTCGCGATATCGATCGGGTACGGGCTCTACTTTTCCAACCTCGTGATCCTGCCCACGTGGATTCAGGAATACCTAGGCTACCCGGCTGTCGATGCAGGCTTTATCGTTGCGCCGCTCGGTATCCTCGCCATCTTTCTTGCGCCGGTAATGGGCAAGATCATGCCGAAATCGGACATACGGGTGCTGGCGACGCTCGCCTTCCTCGGCTTTGCCGGCGTGTTCCTCATGCGCTCGTGGTACACGACGAGCGTCGACCCCTACACGCTCGTTCTGCCGACGCTGCTGCAGGGCATTCCGGTGGCGCTGTTTTTCACGCCGCTCACGGCGATCATCCTGTCGGGCTTGCCACCCGAGAAGATTCCGGCGGCCGCGGGTCTGTCGAGCTTCGCACGGATCTTTGCCGGCGCCGCGGGCACCTCGATCATGAACACCGTCTGGAACGACCGGATTATCCAGCACCATGCGCGGCTCGCCGAGCAGACCAGCGTGAACAACCCGAACTACGTGCAGGCGCTGGCCCAGATTCAAACGACGCTGCACGTGAGTGTCCTGAAAGCCCAGGCGCTCTTCGAAACGCAATTGAACGCGCAGGCGGCGATGCTTGGCCTGAACGATGTGTTCTGGCTTTCGGCGGTGGTCTTCATCGCGATCATTCCGCTCATCTGGATCACCAAACCCAGCAAAGCCGGCGCAAAGGCCGCAGCGGGCGCGGGTGGGCACTGAGTGGCGAGCCGCTCGATGTAAAGGCGTGCGACGCCGAGCGCCGCCTCGGGCATCAGCGGCAACTTCGTGCAGTTCACGCCACAGGTAACCGGCACGGTCAACGCAGTCACGCAGGCAACGATTGCAAACCGATGACCAGCGCAACAACCTGCCTGGGCCACCGAATCATCGGCTATTGAATTTTCAAGGACTCAAGATGCAGATTGGACTTTACTCGCTGTCAGACCTGTCCTCCGTTGGCCCCAATGGTCGACGAGTCGATGCCCATACCCGGATCAAAGAGACCATTGCGGCGGCGAAACTTGCCGAGCAGGCGGGCCTGGACATCTTCGGAGTGGGAGAACATCACCGGCTCGATTTTGCCGTCTCGGCGCCGCCTGTCATTCTGGCTGCGATCGCCGCCTCGACGAGCACCATTCGTCTCACCAGCGCCGTCACCGTGCTCAGCACGGCGGACCCCGTGCGGGTGTACGAAGAATTCGCCACGCTCGATCTGGTCTCGAACGGCCGCGCAGAAATTATTGCGGGGCGCGGCGTTTTCACTGAGCCGTTCCCACTGTTTAGCTACGAGCTTCACGATTACGAAGCCTTGTTCGACGAAAAGCTGGCGCTGTTTGACCTGCTGAACAAGTCCGAGCGCGTGACCTGGCAGGGTCGCTTCCGGGCGCCCTTGAATGATGCAGAGATTGCGCCGCGCGCTCTGCAACCCACCATTCCGCTCTGGATCGGGGTAGGCGGCTCTCCGGAAAGTGCCATTCGTGCCGGCCGTCTCGGCTTGCCTATGGCTCTTGCCGTGCTAGGCGGCCCCTATGGCAGAGCGGGCCAAATGGCAGAACTTTATCGCGCCGTCGGACAAGATGCCGGGCATGCTGAAACGTTGCGCGTCGCGGTCAATGGACATCTTCACATTGCCGGGACATCACAGGCAGCGCGCGACAACTTCTATCCCCACTATAGTCAGTACTGGTCCGAATCAACCCCTTCGAAGTTGCCGCGACCGAGAGTCCCGCGCGAGGATTTCAATCGATCCATTACGACAGACAGCGGGCCATTGGTCGGAAGTCCCGCCGAAATCGTCGACAAGATTGCTTTGCTTCACGAACTCACGGGCATGGACAGGCTCGTCGTGCAGATCGATATCGGCGGCATGCCATTTGAAAAAATCGCTGGGATGATTGAGCTGCTCGCCGCCAAGGTGGTCCCCGAGATTCGCAAACTACGACCCATGCGTCTCGCGGCGCTCCGGCTAGATCTTTCGACCTTGCAATCGACAGCAACGACAACCTGTACGTAAGGAGTGTCGATACCGTTCGAAAAATCGCACCGGACGGCACAACCACAACGATCGCCAGCAAGTTGCCGAGGACAGGCTCGATCGCCGTCGACAAGGCGGGAAATATCTACGCGTCGGGTAATCTGGTGATCTACCGGATTGCCAGCGGTGGCAGCGTCGTTTCGTATCCATTCACGAATACGACGGACTTTATTACGTCGCTGGTCACCGACAGTAGTGGCAATCTATATGCCGGTACGCGAGGTTTCGGAGCACAGATCTTCAAGATCACGTTCCCAAATAACTGATCGTGGCTCCAGGCATGCTTGATCATGCCGATCGGAGCCGCTCGTCGACATGGCGCAGGCAACTGACACATGGGATCGTCTGTGTCGCCCTTGCGCATTCGCACAAGGCGCAGGCGTCGCCGCAAGCCACGCGAAAAGCGTGCTGCTGTGCGCCGCCGCAGTGCGGGCCGCACAAGCGACTGCGCTCGTGTTCTCTTCGCCGAAAGACGCGGTGCCGCTCATCAACAGACCTTCGTCATGCGACCGCGAACGACGGTTCATGGCCGGTCACTGGCTGACGGCGATCGGCGGCACGCGACCCGTAAGAGTCGATCGATACCAGTGCCACTATGTCCGCTAACGAATGACAATCGGACAACGTGCGGCGTCCCGGCGAGGGCAGGATACGCATTCGCCAGGCATGAGGGCACTACCTCGGGCTTCTCATCATGCGGATCGTGTAGTGAACGGTGCCGCGAGCTCTTCCGCTCTGGAAAGAAAGAGCTTCAGGACTGGAGAGGTGTTCGACCTGCTGTAGCCAATGACGAGATCAACCGTCGGTGCATCGCCCTCAAGGGGCCGGCTGACGACCGACCATGGCAGCAGATTGATCGCGTACTCCGGCATCAACGCCAGCCCACGCGTGGACGCCACGAGCGACATCGCCATCGCGAGATTGTCGACGCCGTGGCCGGGCGTGATATCGACCCCGCTCTGTTGCAGATACCGCTCGATCACGTCGTGCAGCACCCTCGCCTTGTTCGACGCCATGATGAACGTCTCGCCGACGAGATCCTCCGGCCGGATCGCTGTTCGTGCGGTCAGCCGGTGGTCGCTCGGCATCAGCACAATGAGCTTCTCCCTGCTGACTACGCGATAGTCGAGATCGAATCCGGGTTCGGCCCGCAGAAACGCAAGATCGAGCCGGCCACGCGCCAGCGCATCGGCGAGGTCCGGCGAGTAGCTGCTCGATACGGTGACGTCGATATTCGGCAATTCATCGCGTAGAACCTGCATGGCTCGCGACAGCCAGGTTATTTCCTCGCCGGTCTGAAAGCCGAGCGCGAAGGTCTGTTTCGCCGGCTGCGCGGCGCGGCGCGCAGCCTCGGTCGCGGCGTCGACCTGGGCGAGCGCCAGCCGCGCGTGGTCGAGGAAAGCCTTGCCCGATGCAGTCAGTTCGACACCGCGCGCACTTCGGCTGAACAGTTCCGCGCGAACCTCATCTTCCAGATCGCGGATCTGTCGGCTCAGAGAGGGCTGCGACGTGTGCAGACGCTGTTCGGCCGCAACCGTGAGGCTGCCCGTCTCCGCGACGGCAATGAAGTACCGCAGATGTCGAAGTTCCATATGCTCCTCGCCTGTTCCCCATGCCTCACGGGCATGCCCCCCAGCCTACAAAGTCTTTTTGTTTTACGCAATCGGCCACTAGATTAGCGAACAGGGGACGACACGGCGCCTACCAGCAACCCACAACGGACCGGCACCCGCCTTCACCCCATACCTCTCATCTATATCGTAGGAGAACCTGAAATGGACCGCCCAGTCGTTGTGATTACCGGTGCGCTAACAGGCATCGGCCGTGCCACGGCACTGGCCTTCGCGGACAGTGGCGCGCATCTCGTCATTTCCGGCCGCCGTGAAGCCGAAGGCAAAGCGCTCGAAGCCGAACTTCGCGGACTCGGCGCAGACGCCTTCTTTGTTCGCGCCGATGTCCGTAACGATGATGATGTTCGCGGCCTCGTCGATCAGGCCGTCGCCCGCTTTGGCCGCATCGATGTTGCCGTCAACAATGCCGGCACGGAGGGAGAACCCGGTTCTGTCATTGACCAGACGGCGGAAAGTTACGCCGCGACCTTTGACACCAACGTGCTCGGCACGCTGCTGAGCATGAAGCACGAACTACGCGTGATGCAGGCGCAGAAGCACGGCAGCATCGTCAACGTGTCGTCGACGTATGGCCATCAAGGCGCGGCTTACGCGTCGGTCTACGCCGGCAGCAAGCACGCTGTCGAAGGCATGACGAAGTCCGCTGCGCTCGAAGTCGCTGCGTCAGGCGTACGCGTCAACGCGGTCGCGCCGGGACCAACCGACACCCCGATGCTCGACCGCTTCACCGGCGCAGCCGAGCGCAAGGCGGCACTCGTTTCCACGGTGCCGTTGGGGCGTGTCGGCCAGCCTGACGATATCGCCCGCGCGATCCTGTTTCTCGCATCGGATGCAGCGTCGTTCGTGACGGGGCAGATCGTCACCGTCGACGGTGGCAAGACGGCGGGCTGACGCCCAACCCACAGCGATCAGGAGAACTGTCATGAGCCACCTCGCCGGAAAGACCGCGCTCGTCACGGGCGCCTCACGCGGCATCGGCCGCGCCAGTGCGCTCGCACTCGCAAAAGCAGGTGCACAAGTGCTCGTTCACTACAGCAGCGGGGAAAAGGCGGCGGATGCTGTCGTCGCCGAAATCCGTGCGGCCGGCGGCAACGCCCAGAAAATCGCCGCCGATCTGCGCGACGCAGACGGCCCGCATACGCTCGCAAAACGCGTACGCGCTGTCGTCGGCCATCGTCTGGACATTCTGGTGGCAAACGCCGGCATTTCAAAGGCCGCAAGCATCGAGGACACGACCATCGACGATTTCGACGACCTGTTCGCCGTGAATGTGCGTGCGCCCTATTTCCTCGTGCAGCAGTTACTGCCCGTGATGTGCAAAGGCAGCAGCGTTGTCCTGCTTTCGTCACTCGCGGCGCATGCCGCGGTCGGCAAGCTCCCCGCATACGCGGCGACCAAGGGGGCGGTCGATACACTCGTCAAGCATTTTGCTTCGGCACTGGGTGAACGCGGGATTCGCGTCAATGCAGTCGCGCCCGGTGTCGTTGAAACCGACATGTCGAACTTCACGAAGACCGACGCGGGACGCGAGCTAACGCTCGGCATGCAGGCGTTAAAGCGCGTCGCGCAACCGGACGACATCGGCGGTGCGGTTGCGTTTCTCGCCTCGGACGCAGCACGCTGGATTACCGGTGAAACGCTGCGCGTCGACGGTGGCTCGAAACTCTAGACCCACCTGATTAACACCCGTTTCCAGTGTCTTCGAGAAGCCCATTTAATCAGGCATCCATATTGATGTGAAACATCCGGGAGGACGATTGAAATGACAACCACTAGACCCTGTAGCGCCAACTCAAGGAGAAATCCATGGTCAGCAACACCACTCCCGCCGAACGGCCAGTGAAGATTCCGGGCAAGGATCATCCGATCACCATCGAACGCAATCCGTCGCGGGTGGTGGTCACGGTGGCCGGAAAGGTCATCGTCGATACGCAGGATGCGTTGACGCTGCGCGAGGCCCACTACCCGGCAGTCGTCTACGTCCCGCGAAAAGATATTGACATGACGTTGCTCGAGCGCACCGACCACGCGACCTACTGCCCGTATAAGGGCGATTGCGCGTACTTCTCGATTCCGGATGGCGGAGAGCGCGCGGTCAACGTCGTTTGGACCTACGAGAACCCGTACGAGGCCGTCGCACGGATCCGCAATCACCTCGCGTTCTATCCGGACCGCGTGGATGCGATCGAAGAGCAGTCAGCCGTTTCGACCGACAACTGAGCGCCCGCAGTCGCTCACCATCGCACGCACGACGCTCGCCCTTTCATGGAGATTGACATGACTGTCACCTAGCCCGAACAGCACGAGGCCCTCAGCCAGAGGGCATGAACCGTTGCCTCTACGCGCCAATAGCTCTTTGGAACATGGTCCGGACAGCGACAACAGTCGATCATTAACTGGATTAGTGACGCGGCGAACCGCGCACGGAAACCCTAGGAAATCTCATGTCTAAGTTAGCTCAAAAAGTGGCGCTCGTAACCGGCGGTTCACGCGGCATCGGTGCGGCAATCGCGAAGCGTCTCGCCGCGGATGGAGCGCGGGTGGCCTTTACATATGCGAAGGACGCCAGCGCGGCTTCGGCCGTAGTCAAAGAGATTGAACTCAATGGCGGAAAGGCTATTGCGATCCAGGCGGATGCTACCGACGTCAAAGCGGTCGAAGCCGCGGTCGAAAAAACTTTTGCAACCTTCGGCCGGCTGGATGTACTGGTGAACAATGCCGGCACGGCCATTCCGAAACCGTTCGAAGACACGACACTGGAGGAGATGGATCGAGTGATCGACATCAACATCCGCGGTGTGTTTGCTACGACCAAGGCTGCGCTGAAGCACCTGGGTGATAGTGGCCGCATCATCATGATCGGTTCGGCCGTGGGCGAGCGTGCCATCGCGCCCGGGCTGGTGCCCTACGCGGCCACGAAGGCAGCCATCAGGATGTTCACTCAGGCGCTGTCTCGAGAGTTGGGAGGTCGGGGCATCACGGTGAACAACGTCCAGCCGGGGCCGGTCGATACAGACCTGAATCCCGCCTCAGGCGACTGGGCGGTGCCGCAGAAGGCGGCCACAGTACTCGGTCGCTATGGGCGCGTTGAGGAGATCGCCGCAATGGTAGCTTTCGTCGCCGGCCCGGAGGCCTCTTACATTACCGGCGCGAATCTTACGGTGGATGGTGGGATGAATGCCTGAGCCTGGGCACATACTCGGCCTACGGATTTGAAGAAGGGCGACGGCCGTGCGGACGCGACGGGGAGTCGATGAGTTGACGGAGTCGGCTCTTCATTAACGAGCCCGCACAGTCACCAGGCCGCCCCCGAGCGGTTCGCAGGCGGCCAGTGTCTGGCTCGCCAATCACGAGATATGATTGCTCACCGCGCAGGAATATCAGTTTGGTGTGCGGGATTGCGCGCTTGCCCTTCCAATGGATTTGTCGTCGCCCGATTGTCGACGATCGAAGCGGCGCAGTCGAATGGCTCCCGTTGGCCGGCAGTACGCATTCACCCACCTGCCAGGAACTATCGCCCGTCGCCTCCCTGGAGGAGCGGCAGGCGGGCATCGCGGGCGAACGGTCACGGGCTCCGCGGGTGGCCGTTCCTCATCACGCAGGTTGACCGTCGGCGGGCGTGTCGGGCGCCAGCAGCAATGGCTGGTCCCTGCGCCCCTGCTTAACGATTGGATCGCTTACTTCGTCAAGGGACGCGGCTCCCAGAAGGCCTATGCTCGAAATCGCAGGATTGAAAGTTCCGACTGCGTGTCGAAGATCGCCTACGCTATCAGGCCATGCATCCGGGCGACGCGTACTGCCAAGGATCGTCGGTGCACGCCAAGCTTCTCAAAAATACGCTTCCAATACCACTTGACGGTGCTCTCGGCGAGGCCCAGCGCTGCAGCAATCTCCGATGACACAAGATTTGCCGCAGTCAATCGGAGAATTTCGATCTCCCTTTCAGATAAGCCTCTCGCATTCGCTGCTTCGCGCTGTTGAACCTGAATACCTGGCGCTGCTTTTTTCTCGTCGATCTTCCGCCCACATGCAGACAAAAGATGTTTGAGGTATGCGTGCGAAAATACCTCACCTTCTGCGGGCAAGTCTGCGAGTTCATCCAGAATAGCGACAACTGCCGGTCCTTCATCGAGAAAGCTTCGCGTAAAGCCACCGGGCGCACCCCACCGCAGCGCATCGATCATCGTACGTCGCGCGGCCAGCTTGTCGCCGCTACGATAAAGTAGACACGCGAGTGGCACAGCGAGACGTATGCTCGATCGGAGACATTGTCGATCTCGTGTCCAATTTAACCAGCGGCGTAGTATTTTTAGTGCGTGGCTCGTCTCGCCTCGTTCGGAAGCGATTCGAGCCGTCGCTATGGCGAAGCATTCCTTTGCCGTAGCGACATGTCCGGAAAACGAGATCGCCGCTGCCACGCCCTTATAGCGAGGATCCTGTATCAATCGTTCGGCATCCCGACATAGTCCGCCAGAAATGAATAGTGACACGCGCTCTGCCAAAACATGGGCATGCAATCTCGGCAAAGTGTATCGATCTGCGATTCGAGTTGCGGCGTCGAGCGTTTGGTGCGCTTTGTCTATCCTATCGTCGGCTCGAGCAAGCCGCGCGGCTGTAATGTACCCGGCGATTACCGAATCGACGAACCTGAAATTAGACGGATGCCCGTTGAGGTTTTCGATAAGCCGACGCGCATCCGCGAGATTGTTCTTTTCATAAAGCAACTGCGCGAGCTGCGCTGACGGCATTGCCGCGAGTGTCGAACTTTCGCTTTGAATCCGCACAGCGTCGGCCCGTGACTGTAGATAAGCTTGTTCCGCCAGTTGGAGTTCGCCTCTCGCAAAATGAATGCTTCCAACCACGGTGTCCAAAAACACAGTTCCATAGATAGCATTCGCCTCGATAAACCGGTTCCGCAACTCCTGCGCATGTGCTTGAGTATGTTCGCATTGGTAGGTTTCCCTATTGAGCATCATTAAGATGCCGCCTACCGAACTCGCCATGAACGGGTCACGGTCGCCAAATTCCGCAATCCATAACTTCGCCGCTGGAAGTGAATGCTCGACATTGTCCGTAAACACATCAAGCATGAATTCCCGATGCGCGAGTTTCATTCGAAAAAGCTCTGCCTCTTCACCGAAAAGGTCCTCTTCGTCGTAGATCTGCGATCCTGACACTTTATTGGCCAGTTTATTGCGGACGTCCTTCAGTGTGTGGCGTGCCTCGTCGAAGCGCCAAAGAATCGTGTTCTCCCACGCAAGCTCAAGTTGAAGTCGTGGCAGGTCTTTGGCAAGCTCATCAGGTAGCCGTTCTGCGAAACGGCGAAGCGTGGTCGTCTGACCGTTCGCCAGAAGAATCGGACTGATTTTGTCAATCAAAGCGCCCGCCCGCGCGACTTCCCTTGCGGCAAAGGCATGCCCTATTGCGTCTGCAATATACCCGTTCCCGGCAAGCCAATTACACGCGCGTCGATTGTAGTTTGCGGCTTCATCGGGAAAGCGGTCAACTAGCCGTTTGCGTAGAAGGTCTGCGAATAGACCGTGGTATCGATACCAATTGCGTTCGCGATCAAGCGAAAAGACAAATAGATTCGAATCCTCTATGTTGTCTATTAACGAGCTACTATCGCGACGCTCCAGCACGGCATTGCACAAATCTGCGTTAAAGCGATCAAGAATAGAAGTCGCGAGCAGAAATCGTTGAATCTCTTCGGTTTGACGATTCAACACCTCTTCAACAAGGAAGTCCGCAATGCTTCGGTCCGCCCCCGAAAAATCTCTCAGGAACGCCTCAGCGTCGGACAGGCCTTGCATGGCAATCGTGACCATCTGAAGGCTGGCTATCCATCCTTCAGTTCTTGCCCACAGGTGTTCCATCTGGATTTTCGTAAGCGAAAAACCAATCCTCTCGCCTATGAACGCCATGGCTTCGTCGCTGGAGAATTTCAGCATCGCCGCGTCGAACTCCTGCACCTCACCAAGTGCCCTTAACCGTGCGACAGGTAAGGCGAGTTGCTCCCTCGCTGACATGACGAAATGCAGATGCTCGATTGGGGCAAGCAACAGCTCACTAATAAGATCAAGGATTCCCGGATCTTTTATCAGGTGAAAATCATCGAAGAAGAGAAACAGATCGACGTCGAGGAAAGAGAACTCGTTAAGCAATGCCTTCCGCAGACTTGCAAAGGGGGGTCCACCTGCCTCGATTTCAGAAGTAAGCAGGCTTACTGTGTGATTGGAAATCATCACCCCCGTCCGGCGCGTCGCCTCCACCAGGTGCGAAACGAATCTGACAATATCATTGTCCTGCACGTCGATGCTCATCCAGCCAACGTGATGTTTTTGGGCGCTCAAGGCCCCAAAGAGCTGTACAAGCACGCTGGTCTTTCCATATCCAGCAGGCGCCGAGACAAGGACGAGCCGCCGCCCTGCACTCGCTTCGATGTCTGCTGAAAGACGCTCGCGCTTAAGGAGTTCCCGCCGCTGTCGCGGTGGACGAAGTTTCGTATTTATTGTCTCTAGCGGCCGCTCGCCTTGCGCCTTCAGCATTGCACGCCAGAGAATCTTTCGGCAGACTGGGCATGGAATTCACTCAATTGATCTGCCAGGCGCATATCCGTGTCCTTAGTTGGTCAGCCCATCTGAAAAGACGACCCCGTCGGCTATCACGCCACGCTTAGGAGTGTCGTGCGAAAGTACGGTGCTGACACCACACGTAGCTCGAATACACTGAGGGCTGGCTCATTTTCCGTTCGTGGGACGAATTGTATCCATTTTTTCCCGAGAATCGGCCGATTGGTGGCATAGACGCTATTCCGCTAAGGCATCGACATGGATACGCAAAATGACTGCTCCGCTGCGTGAAGGCGAGACAGTCTGACAGACCCAGGCGAACCGTTTAGAACATGTGTTCTATCCCTGCGCCCACCCCGGTTGTTGTGCCGCCGACTCCGTGCAAAGCGCTGAAGGGGGCTACAGATAGACCTGTGTTCATTGCACCGTGGTTGTTCACCACGCCAACTTGAGCATAGAGCGAGGTCGCTTTCGACAGGAAATACTGCGTACCAAGGGCAACCATTAGCGAATGGTTGGCCGTATGATTGCGGTCGCTCGTCACCCAGACGCCGCCGTTGATATCGAGCGCCGGCAGCACGTAGCTATCGAGCCCCGCTCCGAAAACATTACTATTGAACGACCCGGCCACCTTATAGTTGGTGAACGACGCCCGAGCGGTCACAGGGCCAAAATTGTACGCAGCACCAAATGTTCGACCTTCGAAGGCCACGGTAGTCGGAATCGGCGTCTGAACTGTGCCGCCACTGTTCCCGTCAAAAATGGACGCATTCACCATCAAAGCAGCGCCTTGGTATGTCAGGCTCGCGGAATACTGTCGGCCCGCCTGAAAATTGCCGGCTGCGCCACCCAACGCGACCAGCACTTCTCCCATAAATCCGGCGATGTTAGGGCTGGTATAGGAGAGCGCATTCGAAGTGAACGCCGAGGTACCGCCGACGCTACCGATAAGATTCACAAGGCCGCTTCCGAACTGCGTAAAGAAGCGCGGGTCCGACTCGATTAATGCAATAAAGAACGGTGAGTATTGCAACCCCGCCGTGACCGTCCCAAACTTTCCATCTAGCGCAAGCCAGGCTTGTCGACCGAATAAGTTTCCGTTTGAGTCCGAGAAGCCGCCGTTGGCGATATCGATGCCGCTTTCGAGATTGAAGTTCACTTTCAGGCCCCCACCAAGGTCTTCGGTGCCCTTGAGACCGAATCGCGAAGAAGTGATGCCACTGTCGTTCATCGCGAATGTTCGGCCACTATTCTGTCCGGTCGCCGGGTTGAGTGTCTTGCTGGTGTAGATAAGTCCGCCGTCGACGACCCCGTAGAGTGTGACATTGCTCTGCGCCTGTACCGAAACGCAGGATAAAAGCAATGCCGCACCCAAAAATGACCTGAATTTGCAGCCTTCTACCATCTTCATTGACGTCTCCTGATTTCGTTATCCGAACGTTTATTTTGTTTATGACATCCGCTTCGAAACACTGGTGTTACAGAATTCAGGAAAATCTTGATGCCTGTTAACTGGAATACTGCCCCCCATTCCTGACTTACCCATCAGAGCTTAAATATGCGAGGCGCGAGAGGTCGTGTTCCACGCGGGAAAATACCCGAGGAATTGCGCTTTGCTCGACGTTTTCAAGCTCGGAAAGTACGGTATCGCGAGCTAGGCGTGACAGACTGGTACTAAAGATCAAGTACTAACATTCCACTCCTGGAGCGTGAGCAGCACAGCGTCATCTGGTCGTTCTTCGCACGCTCGTCATCAGTGAAATACAGATCCCGATGATGAGGCGTTCCATCGAGAACGCGCGTAACGCAAGTTCCGCATACGCCTTGTTGACATGACACGGGGACGTCAACACCATGTTCTGCGAGAGCAGCAATAATGGTTTTATCGCTGGCAACGGTGATAATTTTTCCGCTACTGGCCACCTTGACATCGAAAGCGGCATCGCTCGCGGAAGACTGTGTCAGTGCCCCGAAACGTTCAAAAATGATCTGTTCATTTTTCCATCCAAGACTCTCTGCAGTCCTGGTCACGAAATCGATGAATCCGCCAGGACCGCATACATATAACGTTGTATCTGGGTCAGGACGATCAACTAACTCCGGAAGCTTCATTCGTTGCTCGCCTGGTCCGTCATCGAAATGAAAACTTACCTTGTCCGAATAATCGGATTCGATGATGCGCTGATGGAATGCAGTTCGCTCTATTGACCGTGTGCAGTAGTGCATTTCAAAATCAGCCCCGATCTTTGCAAGCTGTTCAACCATGCACAGGATAGGTGTTACCCCAATTCCACCCGCGAACAATAGGAAACGTCTCGCGGGTTTTAACGCGAAGTGATTTTTTGGTTCACTGATGTGCAGTATTGTCCCCTCCACCACGTCATCGTGAACTGCGACTGAACCACCACGCGAGTTCGAGTCCCGCAGCACGCCGATCACATAACGATGGCGCTCCGCTGGATCGTTGCAAAGAGAGTACTGACGGACGATGCCCTCGCGAACAAGAACATCAATATGCGATCCGGCGCTGAACGCTGGCAGTAGCTGTCCTTCAATATGAGTCAATTCAAGACTGACGACATCCTCGGCCTCTATCCTTCTTTCTGTGACCCTAACGGCAATTTGACTCATGATCGGTAAATGGCAAGTTGTGTTGTTAGGCGCCGACGACGGCAGGCAGCGAGTCATTTCCTTGATCTGGACTTGCGCGTTTCTTTCTGATCGACGGAAAAAGCACACTCGGCTTATCTTGCGGCCAACGGGTCACCGCATCTTCGCGCAGACATCGGTTTCCTAAAGTAGGGTCAGCGGACAGGTTGACGACAGTTCAGATTTCGTTGTGCCCGACCTTTCCAGGCGACGGGCTCGTCCTCGTTCTGGCCGATCTTCGCGCGCTGAAGCGATGTGTCGCATTCACGCCTCGAGCATACTTGCCGGCTCGACGGCCGCTTCTTCCTTTAAGAACTTATCGAGCAACCAGAGCAACTTGCCGGGGCCCGCGTCGTGTACGTAGTCGACCGTCGCGAAGTCAGGCTTTTCCTTCATGCGTTGATGCTGGGCTTCGAGGATTTTCTTGTCCTCAAGAAAGGCGACTTCCACGATCTCGTGCAGGAGATCGGTCATGCCTGGACTGTCGGTAGCGCGGCTCGCGCCCCACGAGTAGTAGTAGTCCACGGAGTCTTCGTCACGTGGGGTAACCGCTTGGCAACTGTATGTGTCCAGAAGCAGTTGTCCGTCGGAAGGGCCTTCCGTATTGCTCCCGGCACTGAAGATCTGCAGATGCATGATGAAGTTACATGGCAAGCTCATTTGGACATCAAAGCACATGTCGACCAACGTCCCCGCGGGAAACAGGTGTTGAACAAATCGCACAGCCGGTACACCTCGTAACCACGTTACAGTATCGAGACCTCGTCGCCGGAGGGTGTGCTCACTCTTGACTGTCGACCACGCGTTTGTTCCGCCGAACGTCTCGTCATGCACCCATGCCACATGCGATAAATCGCTTAGGTTCGCTATTTCCTGACGATAGTTCGCATCAACCCGGAGTTGCGATGTCTTGATGTTCCATGCCGGATCACCAGGTCCAACCGCGAAGCAGATCAGGGCGGGGTCCGCTTTTATCGGATCCCCCATCCAGATCCAGATCCAGTTGTCTTTCTCGACCACGGGGAACGATCGGACACGTGCTTGTTGCGGAATAGACTCCTGTCCGGGAATCTCAACACACCGGCCGTCCGGCCCGAACTTCCAGCCGTGATACATGCAGCGTAGCGAGTCGCCTTCCTTGCGCCCGCAGGAAAGTGCTGTTTGACGATGGCAGCAGCGATCCTCCATGGCTACGACACCCCCGTCCGGCTTTCGATAAAGGACAATCGACTCGCCAGCAATACGCCGCGCCAGAATGGCGTCTTTTCCCAGGCTCAACTCGTAGTCCCAACCCGCGCAATACCACCAATTTTTCAGCATTGCAATCTCCTCCTATGTTGCCGACCCAAGGGCGACTGTATTTGTATTCGGCCACGTAGTCGTGTCCGTGATCTAACTGTGTCGATAACGTGGATTTGTTGCACCCCCCATTTGGGAGGGTTGTCGAGACACCGGGGAGATTTGAAGGTCATGGACCGATTCCGCTACGAGGCACGGTGTCCTCGAAGTGGGTATTTGGCGAGGGTTTCGTCATCGATGACGACGAACCGTATTTCTTCGTCGACTGGACAGACACTTCAAGGCCAGCAACACGTCAAGCGGCCACGTCGATGTGCACATCGCCCCGCGTGCTTCGAACGACCAGGTGCGCACTGTTGAGGCGCCAACTGAACCCCGGCAAGCAACAGGGCTGAACCCCGTGCATACTTGTGGATCCTCTCGCCCATACGTCAACGACCGCGATGACCGTCCCTTCCGCATCCATCGGCTTTAACTTCAATCCGCTCAACCGCCACTCCGACAAGCGGGACGACCTCGCCTTCTGCGAGCGTCTACGCAGCGACCCGGCCGCGCGCTTTCTCGTCTTCGACGGCGACGTCCCCTTGCTCAAGCGAGGCAGCGAGCTTGACCCGTGGTTCGTCTCC
Source organism: uncultured beta proteobacterium (assembly GCA_963738755.1). Taxonomy (GTDB): domain Bacteria; phylum Pseudomonadota; class Gammaproteobacteria; order Burkholderiales; family Burkholderiaceae; genus Paraburkholderia. The sequence continues at coordinate 468,791 of CAVTXZ010000012.1, read as the reverse complement.
AGCGAGACCGCCGCCTTCGGCCAACCGCTTCATAGCGTCTTCCTCGGCGAAGACACCGACGGCAGCGGGCGCTTCGCGCTCGGCTACGCGCTCAACCTTGCACCAGAAAATCCATCGCCCGGCACCGGCTATGAGCGCATCGATGTTCGCTCGCTCGCGCTGCAAGACCTCGTCGCTGCGGGAACACTCGGCATACTGGCCGAGGCGAAGTCGATGCTCGACTGGCATCGCCGCCACTCGTTCTGCGCAAACTGCGGCTCCGCCAGCCGCGTCACGATGGCCGGCTGGCAACGCATCTGCGATGTTTGCGGCGCACGCCATTTTCCCCGGGTGGATCCAGTCGTGATCATGCTGGTAATAGACGGCGAGCGATGTCTGCTCGGACGCCAGCGCCACTTTTCCCCCGGGATGTATTCGGCGCTTGCTGGCTTCGTTGAGCCCGGCGAGACCGCGGAAGACGCCGTGCGCCGCGAAGTGATGGAAGAGGCTCGCCTGAAGTGTGAACAGGTTGTCTACTTCGCGTCGCAGCCGTGGCCGTTTCCTTCATCGCTGATGATCGGCTGCTTTGCGCAGGCGAGCGATACCGACATCGTCGTCGATATGCACGAACTCGAAGACGCCCGCTGGTTCTCGCGCGAGGAGGTTGCGGCGATGCTCGCGGGAACGCATGCGGACGGGCTATCGGCGCCCAAGCCGTTCGCCATTGCCCATCATTTGCTGCACGCGTACGCCGAGAAGGGTAGCTCGGTATTGCTCGGCTGAGCGTCCCGCAAAAGGAGCGCTGGCAACTGCACGGAATCGCCTGATGATAACGAGGTAAATCAGGCGTTCTCTGCTTGGTTGACGAAGATTCTAGTTGGATCGAGTCACCTCACCGCCTGTCGTCCGCAAGGAAACGCGTGCGCCTCGCGGGTCGATCAAGTTACTATTTCTTCGTCACGACGACCTCGGTGCTGACTTGCGCAACCTGGCCGTTCGTGTCCGTTACCTTCACGCTAACCGGGTAGATCCCCGGCTTGCTGAACGCGTGTGTGCCGGTCGCCGTGCCCGCACCCGCGCTTTCCGTGATGGTCGCGGCCTGTGGCAGACCGCCATCGCCCCACGACCACGTTGCCGAGTGTGAGTCGCTGCTGTCGGCATCGGTGAAGGCGGCTTTGAAGCCCACCGCCGCGCCCACCGTTGCGCGAACACCTGGAACGATCGGTCCGACTACTGGCGCGGTCGACTTGCCACCGATCAGGATCAGGCCGGCATTAGACGTCGCGACAATTTCGCCGTGGTCGGAGATCGCAAGTGCGCCAGTCAGTATCAGTCCGGCAGGCGCCGATTGCATGCGGCTGTTCAGGTCGATCATTCCCTCGCCCTGATTCCACACGAACGCATGTCGGTCTCCGTTTGCCGTGTCCGCTGTACCAACAACCTGCCCAGCGCCGCTAATCGCGCTTGCGGACGATGTTTTCCCGCCCAGCGTACCGAGGTCGGTCGCCGCGCCACCCGCCCAGAGGAACGCCCGCGCATTCCCCTTTGAATCACTGGACGCTCCCACCACCTGACCGGCCTGGTTAACGTCGTTCGCGACGGTGAGCTTGCTGCCTGACGTGCCGATGTTCACCATGCCGTTAGCCGGCGTCCACGAAAACGCGGCGACGCGGCCGTTCGCGAATGCGGCTCCGCCGATCACCTGCCCCGCATCGTTAATTCGCGTCGCGTAAGAAAACTGGGCGCCGGGTAGAACACCCAGATCGGTCATCACGGATCCGCTACGCACGAATGCGTGTGGCCAACCGGCCGGGACCGTCGCATATCCGACGATCTGGCCGGCGCTGTTTATGTCTGAAGCGTATGAGAGGGGTCCGCCTAAGGTACCGAGGTCGGTCATGCCGGCGCCTGGGGACCACGCGAAGGCATGGTATTTGAGCAAGGTGAGGTTGGCGACACCGACAACAGTTCCCGATCCGTTCACGGCGTTCGCAGACGCAACCCCTCCGCCAAGCGAACCGAGATCAACCATCCCTGCGCCGGTTGTCCAGGAGACGGCGTGCATGGTCCCATTGGCAATCCCGGAGTTGCCGACGACCTGTCCGGAGGAATTCATTGCGGCAGCGGCGGCGTACTTTCCGCCCAGCGTGCCGATGTCCTGAATCGATGTGCCGTTATAGAAGAAGGCGCGCGGATTGCCATTCGGATCAGCGGCTATACCAGCCACCTGGCCCTGCCCGTTGATGCCTTGTGGCTGCACCGCGCCACCGGAAAGGCCAAGGCTGAGATTTTTGAGGGAGTACTGCGAGGAACCAGTGAACGCGACGTCATCGACGAAAAAGCTCGCACCGCCATCATGGATGTCAAGTCTTGCAATGGCAGTGCCGCTGGAAGTAAAAGAGAGCAGCACGTTAGTGCCGTTCGATGACATAACCGACGAGCCCAGCAGGTTATTTGCACTGTCATAGGCAAATAGTCCTACGTTCGTCGGCCCCGTCACATAGGCGCTCGCCTTTTTGACATTTCCAACTGAACTGCCGAGCGCGAAGCTCATCAATCCGTTTCCCGCATACGCAACGTTCGCTCCGGAATGGGCAGGTACACCGGCATTGGAGGCCCTAAGAGCAGTCGCTCCGGAAACGGTTACGCCCGAGTACTGGTTGGTAACGCTCGCTCCGTCAGGCAGTGCATCGAAGTTCAACGTAAGGTTCGCTTGCGCGAAGCCGTCGGCCGACGCAGCGCACACAGCCGCCAGCAGTACTGCTCGAACAATCCCGCGGCAACCGGGGAGCCTGGCCTTATTCAAACGGTAAAGGATATTCATATTGTGTCTCCTTGCTTTTGTTTGTCCGGCCCGCAGGCGGAAAACGCGCGACTTATCGTTACGGGTACAGTTCGACGACTGGCTCGTGGATTAACCCATCAAAGATTGACCGTCCTGCGAAAAAGCACGCTGACGATCAGCGGCTTGCGTCAGATGTCTGCATCCGTTAAAGAATCCGTACTCATTGAGGACACGATGGAAGCGCGCTATTCGCGGTCTCCATAGTCAAACTTTGCGATCGAAAGGCGACTCTTGAACTCGGAAGCGACCAGCGGTCGCGGGCGTCCAGTAAAGTAGGTGCGATGGCCGATACCGGCGGCACGACCGGAATCGATGACCAGAGGATCGAACTCATTCTTACGCCACGCCATGTTTCGTTAAGGCAAGCGTAAGCGAGTCCGCGGCAAGCCGCATACCGCAAATTGTGTATGCGCGCCTTTTACGACGCTGATAAGCTGGTTTGGGGGCCGCTCGCTTTTAGACCATCAGCGCAAGCTTCACCAACTCGGATTGGCGATTGCACTCCATCTTTTTCATCAACGATGAAACCTGCTTGCGGACTGTCTGCTCTGAAGCACGCCTCAATGCCGCGATTTCCGCCACGCTATGACCGGCGGCAAGTTCCGCCAGCACCTTGGCCTCTGCCGGCGTGATGCCGAATACAGATTGCAACTCGTCTACGTTGGGACTCGCAAACGCGCTCCTTCGAACAAGCCGCACAAAAAGGACCGCCTTGGGCACGACACCAAAAAATTTCGTAGCGACGCCAATGTCCGCAACCGCCGTTCTCCCCCAGCCGGCCGGGATCACAACCCGCCGCGGACGTCCGTCTTCCGAACAATCATGCAGGGCACTTGCAAACCGCGCCTGTATTTTCGGGTCTTGATGCGAGAGAACGCCTCTGCGAAGAAGAAAGCCGATTTCATGGTTAAAAAACTGTTGAACATCCGCCGATGTTCTAACGACAGTTCCGTCGACCGATACGAGGCAGATGGCTTCATCCAGAGCGGAGAAAGCGGTCTCGACAGCGAGGAGTCCGTTAAGTAATTGCCGCTGACGAAGCGCAAGCAACTCGCGAAGTTTTCGAAAGTATCGGGCGGCATCTCCCGTTGTCAGCCGCGCGACCACAGCGGGATCGACCGTGGACCGCTGGAACCCGATAGCCGCTCGGAAAAACGGGCTGGCCTCGATTACCAGAACCGAAATCTGCGCCATGCCGTGCTTCTTCATGAAGTCAGCATGAAACTCAGTCCGCTGCAATTGGCAATGGCTATACATCTGGCCGGTATCAAGCCAGGTGCCGGCCGGCGCGGAACGGGAGTCCCGCTCCAGAACGTCGTGGCTATAGAAATAGGAGTTGTAGTCGCGAGAACAGCTCTCAGTGAAACCGACAGCTGTGAGGTTAACCAGCCGGCTCTGATTGTCAAAGACGATAAGCGTCCCGCTATCCGCGCCGACCAGATATCGCGCAGTATTCAGAACTTCACCCCAGGGCGGATCTGGATCGAGGAGTTGCTGAGCGGCGTCGAACGCCCTCCTGAGAACGACTTTTCGATCAGCCATTTCTCCTCCTTAATTACCCCTACCAAGGGTAATTCCCCAATATGCCGACTCATTTTTGCAGACCTGCTGAACTAGCCAACTCCCAGGCAATTGCGGCCAACGGGCATCCTGGTGACGTGAGCGTGGCGAACAGGGATGCCTAAACATATGCATCGGAATGTTCGACGAATTGGCACGCCCAATCTGCTTAAAGTCGGATGATACCTTCGAGTGCTGATCCACACACGCCTACCGCAGTCCGACTTGCTCGAACGCGGTATGAGTGAGCTTAGCTTATGACAAGCGCACCTTCCAGATGCGACGCGTTGCTTCCGGGCATTGAAAAGCAGTGACTCATGATCACCCTGAGTCTGCAGGCTATTGGGATATTTTCTCCAATTCGATACCCTTCGTGCGCGGCCCCATCAAGCCAATCGCCAGCATCACGATCAGCATCGCACCGGCAATGAACACGAACACGCCAGTGGTGCCGAAGTGCTTCAACACCGCCGCAATCAGAAAGGCCGTGAAAATCGCCGAGAAACGGCTCCACGAATAAACGAAACCCACGGCCCGTGCACGGATGCTGGTCGGAAACAACTCCGTTTGGTACGCGTGGTAGCTGTACGAAATGATATTGCCCGCGAGCGTCAGGCAGACGCCGAGACTCACCAGCAACACCGCGCCCGACGCCTGGCTGAACCACAGCCCGCAGACGATATTCACAGCCGCCATCACGACAATCACAGTCTTCCGCTCAAAGCGATCGCCGATGAAGAGGCCAATGATCGGTCCGACAGGAGCAGCCAGCGCAATCACGCTCGAGTACATCAGGCTCGTGGTGATCGTGATGCCCTGCTTGATGAGCAACGTCGGCACCCAGTTCGCGAAACCGTAAAAACCAACCGTCTGGAAAATGTTGAAGACGGTCATCATCAGCGTGCGGCTGCGATACGGCGGCACCCACATATCGCGGAAACTGCCACGCGGCGCAACCGGCATGGCGGGTGCGGGCGGCGGCAACTCGCGGCCGTAGTCGCGCCGCACCTTCGCTTCGAGTTCACTCATCACGCGATCGGCTTCGACAAGACGGCCTTGTTGCGCGAGCCAGCGTGGGCTCTCCGGCAATGCACGCCGGATCCACCAGACAAACAGCGCACCGTGCGCGCCGATCAGCACGACCCAACGCCAGCCGTCGATGCCGAACGGCGTGCGCGGCACCAGCAGATACGACAGAAACGCGACCACCGGCACCGCCGTGAAACCCACGGCCTGCTCGCAGGCGAATGCGCGGCCGCGAATCTGCTTGGGCACCAGCTCGGAGATATACGTGCCGATCGTCACCAGTTCGACGCCGATGCCGATCCCCGCCACGAAGCGCCAGAAATTCAGCCCCGTCGCCGTGTCCTGAAACGCCATGATGACGTTCGCCACCGTGTACCACAGCAGCGAGTAAGTGAATACCGCACGGCGCCCGAAGCGGTCCGCCAGAAAGCCGCACGCGATCGTGCCGATGAACAGCCCGCTGAACAACGCCGCGATGAAACTCGCCACGCCGGTCGAGCCGAACAGGCCGTGCGTCGTCGCCGTCAGCAAGCCACTTTTGACGAGGCCCGGCGCGACATAGCCGGAATACAGCAGGTCGTACAGTTCGAAGAAGAAGCCGAGGCTCAGCAGCACCACCAGCTTCCAGACGGTGCGTGTCGCCGGCAGGCGGTCGAGGCGCGCGGAGATGCTGCCGGCGTCGAGCGGCGTGGCCGTCGAGGCAGCGGCGGATGCCGAAGACGCGGCGTTACGTGCGACGGACCCGCCTTGATCGAGGGATGCCATATTGTGTGTCTCCTGATGATGCGGACTGATGCGGACGATGCAGGATCGTGCCCGCTGGGGCCGGTCTTGTGCCGGCCTCTCGTGCCCTGCGCGCGCAACGCGCATTCCGACGCCGGCCCGAAGGTCCGGCCAGCATTCTAGCCGCCTGCGCGCTTCAGCTGCTCGAAGGTGGTGATTTTTCCGGCCAACGCGCTCGCCGCCACCGTATAAGGACTCGCGAGCCACACGTTGCCCGGCCCCGAGCGGCCGGGGAAATTGCGGTTGATCGCGCTGATCGTCACCTCATCCGCTTTGGACGACTGCCCCGGCCCGCAATTCGCGCACGAGCCGCAACCGGGCATCACGAGCGTCACGCCGGCCCGCTCGAAGACCGGCAAATAACCTTGCTGCTCGCAATACGCGCGCACCGCCATCGTGCCGAACTGCAGGAAGAGCCGCGTGCCGTCGGGCACCCGCATGCCCTGCTCCACGCCCCAGCGCAACACCTCGTGATAGAAGTCGAAGTCTTCGCGCTTGCCCGCCGTGCATGAGCCGCCATACGCGATATCGATCGCGACGTCCTGCTCGAGTTGCGGCGCCGGCACGCCGTTGCCAGGGTCGCCGGGACGCGCGAGCATCGGCTCGATGGCCGTGGCGTCGATGCGGATCGTGTCGCGACAGGGCGCGCCCGGATCGCTTTTCATCCAGTTTTCAAGGGTGAAATCCACGCCGCGCCGCTCCTTCAGAAACGCCACGGTGCGTTCGTCAGGCTCGACGATGCCGGTGAAGCCGCCCAGTTCCGCGACCATGTTGGTCAGTGTGGCGCGTTCGTCGATCGACATCGCGCGCACGGCCGCGCCGCCGTATTCGAACACGAGCCCGATCGCGCCGCCCGAGCGGATCGCGTCCATCTGCAGCAGATGCAGCACGACGTCCTTCGCCGTCACGCCGTCGCGCAAGCTGCCGTCGATTTCGATGCGCAAGGTCTCCGGCACCTTGCAGCGCACGTAACCCGTCACCCAGCTATTGGCGATTTCCGTTGCGCCCGCACCGAATGCGAGGCAGCCGAGCGCGCCGGAATGCGGCGTATGCGAATCGGTGCCGCACGCAACCTGCCCCGGCAACGCGTATTGCTCGGCCATCAGCGCGTGGCAAATACCTTCGGAACCCGGCAAGCCGTCGAGCGCGCCATGCGAGCGCACCGGGTAGTCGCGCGCAAACGACGTGTGGCCTTCCATCAGATTGGCGACGCCCGGCAGCAAGCCGTCGCGCACGTGCGGCACGCTCTGCGCGGCGAGCACCAGATGATCCTGAAACGCGATGATGTGATCCGGCGCATGCAGCGGCGCGGGCTTGCCGAACGCGCGATGCATCAGATGCGCGCACATGCCGGTGAAATAGTCGTGGCTGAAGCGCCAGTCGGCCGCGATAAACACGCCGTCGCCGCGTTGCGCGCTTTCAATGCCGGGATGCAGATGCCGCTCGATGATTTTCTCGACCAGCGTCTTCGGCCCGGCGCTCTGTGCCGTTGCGGCGTCGCGCACGCGCGGCGCCGGCCAGTCCGCGAACTTGCTGTACGCGAGCAGGCCGCCGCTGCGATGATCTGCTGCGTGAGCGCGTCGCGGCCTTTGAGAAATTCGTCGATCGGCACCGCCTCGCCGGCAATCAGACGATCGAGCACGGAGAAATCGGTAGTGGTGAGAATGCCGATGTTGTCGCAGTTCTGCTGATAGATCCGCTCGAAACTCTCCGCGACGATCAGCCGGATGCCCGCGGACAATTCCGCCAGCGGACTCGACTCGCGCGAGGAGCCCTTGCCGTAACGCTTGCCCGCCACCGTCACCTGGAAGCCGCCGTCCCTGATCGCGTTGCGGCCGATCGGCATGCACTCGCCCGCTTTGAAGCCGACATAGGGATACTGGCCGAGGCGTTCGTCGTAGGTGAGCATGACCGTGACCGGCGTGATCTCGTCGGTGGAGACGTTTTCGCGCAGCGGACCGGCCGTGGCGCGCGTGACATTCTCACCGGCCAGTTGCGCCTCGATCACTGCCGGGTCCTGTGACAGGTACAGCACGCGGCCGTCCAGACGAATCGTATCGCTCATATGCGTTCTCCTTGCAGCCACTATACGGCGTGCAAGGGCAATGCCGAAGTGCCGGTGCAGCAACGCAGACGTCTCGTTTGGCGATGAGCGGCGCAAGCCGCCGGGCAGCCCGTTTCTATATAGCCTGCGAATATCCGCCAGTTGTTATCCAGCGTTTTTGGCGTGGCCGGCCTATGAGCCGCACACGCCGTTCATGCCACTCACGCAGCAGATTTCACGCCGCCCTTGCCTAAAAAACCGACCAGGGCCGCCGCGCTCGCCGTCAACTGATCGCGGGCCTTGAAGATCATCACCAACCGCCTCACGGCCCAGTCGTCAGTCAACGAAAGCAGGCGTACGTCCAGCGCATTCACATAAAGCAGCCCGACCTGCTCGGGCACGATCGCGATGCCGAGACCTGCATGGACCATCCGGCACAGCGCATCGAGACTGCTCACGCGAATCTTCACATCGAGGTGCTGGCCGGCCCTGGCGGCCTGCTGCGTCAGAAGTTGCGTCAACGCGCTCTCGCTGCGCAGGCCGACAAAGCTATCGTCGAGCAGTTGCCCGAAGCTCACGCGGGAGAGATCGGCGTAACGATGGCCGCCCGGCACCAGCACCGCCAGCCGGTCTTCGCGATACGGCACCTGCTCGAAGGCTTCGCTGCCGGCTACCACATTGCAGATGCCGAAATCGGCGCCGTGCTCGTCGACGATACGCAGCACGTCCGCACTGTTTTCCTCTTCCAGTTCGATCGAGACTTCAGGAAACGCGCGGCCGAACGCGGCCACATCTTCCGGCAGGAACTGGACGATCGACGACAGATTCGCGACCACCCGCACGCGCCCCTTCACGCCCGACGAAAAACGCGACAGCTCGGCGCTCATCTGTTCGATATTGCCGATGATCGCCAGCGCATAGCGCAGCACCGTCTCGCCGACCGGCGTCACGGTAATGCCACGCGACTGGCGCTGAATCACCGGCAGGCCGATCATCGTTTCGATCTCGGCGATGCGCCGGCTCACCGCGGACGACGCGATAAACTCGCGTTCCGCCGCGCGTGCGATGTTCTGCTCCTGGCAGACGGCCACGAACAGCCGCAGCGAAGTGAGGTCGAGTTTTTTGAGCAGATTTTCCATGGGGCGGGGTTCGCGATGTCGATTTCAGCTATGCCGGTTCGTCGTAGTGTGAGAGGCGCCGATAAATCCGGCTCGACTTCGGAGTCGTGCGGTTCCCACCACTCTTTCAAGGAGAAGTAAAAATGCGCGTCATGGTGATGGTAAAGGCTACCAGCGAATCAGAGGCCGGCAAAATGCCCGACACGGCTTTGCTCGAGGCCATGGGCAAGTTCAACGAAGAACTCGTCAAGGCAGGCGTGATGCTCTCGGGCGAAGGTTTGCACCCGAGCGCGCGCGGCAAACGGGTGCGGTTCTCGGGTAGCCAGCGGACCGTGATCGACGGACCGTTCGCGGAGACCAAGGAACTCGTCGCCGGATTCTGGCTATGGGAGGTCAAATCCATGGAGGAGGCGATCGAATGGGTCAGGCGCTGCCCCAATCCGATGGAAAGCGATTCCGAGATCGAAATTCGTCAGGTGTTCGGAGCGGATGATTTCGGCGCCGAGCTCACGCCCGAACTGCGCGCCCAGGAAGAGCGTCTACGCGCCGAAGCTGCACAAAACACGAAGCAGCCACGCTGACGCAAAAAGCCACGCGCGGGCGCCTGTCCAAAGGCGTTCCGCGTCGCGCGCTAGCGTTCGAGACCGGGCCCGGCGGAAAATCGCGCGACGCAAGCCTGCCGCACCCGCTCGACGGCGACTGTCCAATCCTCGCCGCGCGCCCGTCGAAACAGACGTAGCGTGTGCGGATACCACGGCGTATCGCTGCGTTCGCGCAGCCAGCGCCAGTCGATATCTTTTTCCGGCAGCAACACCCAGCACGGCTTGCCCAGCGACGCGGCCAGATGCGCGACGGACGTGTCGACGCAAATCACCAGATCAAGCTGTTCGACGATCGCGGCGCTGTCGGCGAAATCCGTCACCTTCGATCCGAGTGCGAGCAGCGGCTGGGCGGCGGGCGGGCAATCAGCCTCGTCTTCGCCCTGGCCTTTTTGCAGGCTCACGAAGCTCAGGCCCGGCACGCTCCACAGAGGCGCCAACGTGGCCAGCGAAGGGATCGAGCGGTTCGCGTCGTTATGGTGTTTCGCATTGCCCTTCCAGACGAGACCGATTCTGCGACCGGGCGGCAGCGTCTGCAGCACGCCACGCCACCGCTCGACCAGCGCCGGCGTGGCCACGAGGCGCGTTGCGGGCGGGATCGTGTCTATCGTCGTATGCAGATGCAGGGGCGCGCTCAACAGGCTGGTCCAGCAGTCGTATTCCGACGAGCGCGCTTGTGCCGCGTCATGCTCGAACACCGCGTCGACACCGTCGACGCAGGCCATCAGCCTGTGCAGCGCGGGCATGCAGGCGAAGGCGATATGCACGGCGCCCTGCGCCTTGAGCAACGCGAAGTAGCGGCTGAACTGGAGCATGTCGCCGAGTCCGTCTTCCTGCCACACCAGCAGGGACTTGCCCGCCAGCGCGCCGCCTTGCCACTGCGGGCACGCCAGCATGGACTGGGTGCGGCGATGAACGAAATCGGGCTGCTGGTAGCGGCACTCGTACAGTCGCCATCCCTCTTCGAAGCGCCCCGTGCCCAGCAGCAGCACCGCCAGGCCGAAGCGGGCCTCCACGTAGTCTTCACGCAAGGTGAGCGCGCGGCGGTACGCGGCTTCGGCCTCCGCCGGGCGACCGAGCTGCGCCAGTATGCTGCCGAGGTTGTAGTGCGCCTCGGGAAGCGCCGGGCAGATGGCAAGCGCATTGCCGAAGGCCAGCACTGCGTCGGGCAAGCGGTCGAGCAGACGCAGCACACAGCCGAGGTTGTTGTGCGCGTGCACGATGTCGGGACGCAGACGGATCGTTTCCCGGTAGGCGGCCTCGGCCTCGGGCAGCCGGTCGAGGTTCGACAGCACGATGCCCAGGTTGTAGTGCCCTTGCGCATAGTCCGCGCGGCATGCGATTGCCTGCCGGCAGGCGGCCTCCGCTTCAGGCAAACGCTTCAGATCGGTGAGTATCGCGCCGAGGTTCAGGTGTGCGTCGGCATAGTCGGCGCGAATCGTCACGGCAAGCCGGCACGCCAGCTCGGCTTCGGCCAGCCGGCCCGCTGCCTTAAGCACACCTCCGAGATTATTGAGCGCCTCGGGATAGGCCGGCCGGATCGTCAGCGCCTGCCGGTACGCGGCATCGGCCTCATCGGGACGGCCGAGTTCCAGCAGCACGTTGCCGAGGTTGTTATGCGCTTCGGCGTGGCCGGGAAGACCTTTCAGCGCATGGCGGTAAGCCGCCTCTGCTTCGTGCGGACGGCCCAGGTCGTGTAACGCGATGGCGCGGTTGTAGTGAGCCTCGGCATAGTCGGGACGGATGGCCAGCGCCTCGCGATACGCCGCCTCGGCCTCCTGCCTGTAGCCGAGACCGTAGAGCACAGTGCCGAGATTGTTGTGAGCCTCGGCCAGCTCAGGGTGTCGTGTGACCAGCGTCCGGTAGATCGACTTGGCCGCCGAGAAGCGCCCGAGCGATTTGAGCAGCATGCCGAGGCTGTTGTACACCTCGGCGTAATCCGGCTTGGCACGCAGACATCCGCGCCAATAGTTCTCCGCATCCGCAGGCCGTCCCAGCGCAAGTGCGCAGGCGCCGGCGATGTTCAGCGTGTCGGCCAGAACGTCGTCCGCTACGCCGATTTGCGACTCGAGCAGCGGTGTCACCATCGACCACGCCTGCTCGAATTGTCCGGCTGAACAGAGTGCGGCGGCCCGCTGGTTGAGGTCGGCTATGGAAGATGCGCGCGTCGGCATGTGAATCGGGCGGTGTCGTAGCGGGAGTCAGTGGCGGTACAGGAGAGCCTGTACCACGCAGGGTACGCGAACCGGACGGGATATAAGGGCGCGAAATGAGGGTGTTCCCGTCTCTTAATCGACGCTTGACGGGTCGAGCGGAACGTCTGCGCGCAACGCGGTAAGTCATGCGCGAACGGCTCGTTGTTAGCGTGGGACACGCGCCCGCCGCCGCTAGCGCGATTTGCTCCGCGCGCTCTTCTTTGCGCTCGTGACGCGAGGCGCATCTTTACCCGCTGCGCTCGCGCCGCCGTTGATCTGCTCTATCCACGACAAGGCATCGACGTATGACAGAAACTGCTGGAGGTATCCTGGCGACAACTCGCGCATCAGCGCAAGCGACCGATGTACGAGGCTACTCGAATTGAGCGGACCGGCATTTCCGGGCACCTGCTCCAGCGACTGCCGAACCTGTTGCTCGGCGCTGAGTTTCGACCAGATTTCCCTGAAGTGCGGGAGCCACTCCAGTTCCGGATAGGTACGCGTGCGACGTTCGGCGTGGCCCGCTTTGGAGGCCTCGTCGCTCTCGTGCGCGGGGCCGGCCAGGGTATCGATCAAGCCGGCCAGCGCAGAGCGCGCCGGTTCGGCTGGCGACACCGCGCCGCCCGCATTGCCCGTATCGGCTTCGGCGCGTTCGAGATCGCCGGCATAGGCGTCGAGGAGTGCGGACAACCTGTCGTCCAGGATGCGTCGTGCTTCGCCGCTATGCGCGACCGCGCGCCGGTCCAGCGCCTCGATAAACCGGAAGCGCATGGGGTCCAGCCGATCGGCGCCGCGCTCGCGCCACGCGTCGAGCGTCGCCCGGGCGGCGGGTATCGCGCCGCTACTCAAGGGGCTTCACCGGGGTGGTCGAGGGGCGTGGGACGGGCGACAACTCCACACGGCGGTTTTTGGCCCGGCCTTTGTCGTCGGCGTTCGAACTGACGGGCTGCTCGGAGCCGAACGCGGCGGCGAATACCGACGAGGACGGCACGCCCGCCTCGATCAGCGCACGGGTCACCGTCAACGCGCGCTGGGCCGACAGTTCCCAGTTGTCGGCGAACCGGCGGTTGCTGTCGCGCACCTGGCGGTCGTCGGTAAAGCCGCTCACCATCAGGATCTCGTCGCGGGACTTGAGATAAGCGGACAGCGGCCCGGCGAGGCTCTTCAGCACATCCCGGCCTTCGGGCTGCAACTGATCGGAGTTGAGCGCGAACAGCACGCTGCCGCTGATGCCGATGCGCCCGTTGACCAGCGTCACCCGACCCGCCGCCAAGCGGCCCGGCCAGCGCCTGCTCGAGGGTCTTGCGGCGCTGCGTTTCCATCTGCCGCTGCTTGACCTCCTGCTCCAGCCGGGTCGAGAGTTCCAGCTGCACGCCGATCACGCTGACGAGGATCAGCACGAACGCGCCCAGCAGCACGGACATCAGATCGCCGAAGACCGGCCAGATCGGCGCGGTCGATTCCGCGCCGCCGTCGATGTCCTCGCTCATGCCGCTTCCGCTCCCGCGGATGCCTGCTGATCGGCAAGCAGTTGCAGCTCCTCGACAATCTGCTTCTGCGACATCATGCTCAGGTCGATGACTTCGCGTGCCTGCGCCACGTAGTAGGCAAGCTGTTCGTCGCTGCGCGCGAGGGATTTGTCGAGCGCGGCTTCGATGCGCTGCAGATGGGCGACCAGCTTGTCGTTCGACTCGCCGAACACCTGCACGGCCACGCCGAATGCTTCGCCGAGGCTCGCCACCTCGACGGCGCTGCCCGTGACCTGCGCGGCGATCGGTGCCCAGCTTGCCGGTCTCGGCCTCGACCTTGCTCGGTGAAGCGGGTGCCGACCCGATCCAGCAGATCCGCCGACGTCGCCACCAGCGCGTCGACCGCTGTGCGCTGCTCGGTGGAGGCATGGTTCACGGCGTCGAGCAGCGTTTCCAGCGTGGCCAGCAGACGGCTGCGCTCTTCCAGCATCGCGGTGTCGCGGACCATGCTGTCGGAGAGCTTCTGGCGCAGTTCGCCGACGACTTCGGCCGCGGCCCTCGGCGCTTCCGACGCGGCCTGCACGAGCCGGCGCGATCTCGGCGATCGTGTCGCTGGCGTGCGCCTGGGTCTGGGCCGAAATGTCGCGCGCGGTCTGCGCGAGCGTCGTCGCAGATGTCCTGCTGCCGGCTCGCGGTGCGCGCGCCCGCCTGCTCCCACTCCTTGCTCAGCGTCGCGGCCATCGAGCCGAGCGCCTCGGTCCAGGCCGCCAGCCGTTGCTGGTCGCGCGAGGCCAGTTGCGCCTGCAAGTCCGCATGCGACTGATCCGACACCGCGCAGCAGCGACGCCGAGTGCTGCTCGAAGGTCGCCGCGGCCGCTGTCAGCGCCTGCTGGTGGTGAGCCGCGAGCTTCTCGCTGGCGCTCTCCTGCCGCGACAGCGCCTGGTTCCAGGCTTCCGACACGCTGCCCGCCGTCGTGTCGAGGCGCGCGGAGACGCCTTCCAGCAGACTGGCCGAGCGTTGTTCGAAGGTTGCGGTGAATTGATCCAGCGCGCCGCGCAGATGCTGGGTCTGCGCCTCGCTCGATCGCTGGTGCTCTGCCAGCGCCTCGCTCCAGATCCGGCGACGGTCGTGGTGGTCGCCTCGAAACCGCCCGACAACCCGTCCAGTTGCCGCTGCACCGCCTGCGTGACGGTTTCGTGCAAGGCCGCGCTCTCGCGCGCGAGACCCGCCATCGTGGCCTCCATGACCGGCTGCAGCGCCGCGCCGGCCACGCGCGCGCTTTCGGCGACGCTGTCCTTCAACGACTGCTCGACCGACGAAGCGAGACGCGTGTAGGCAGCCTCGGTCTTGCCGTGGAAGGCGTCCTGGCTCGCGATCTGCCGCGCGCTCAAGGCCGCGCTCTGTTGTTCGATCGCGGTCATCATCGTCTGCAGCCGGTCGACCAGGGTGGGCATCACCTCGGCCTGCCGCTGCAGGAGCCTGAAGCTTTCCTCGCGCTGATGGGTCTGCGAGTAGATGCGCAAGCTCGTCGCGATCTTTACGTCGAGCGCCTGCGCCGCCTCGATCCGCTCGCGCCGGCACAACGCGGACAGCAGCCCCAGCATGGCCGAGGTGGCCACCCCGGCAATCGAGGTGCCGAACGCAAATCCCAATCCCTTGACCGGTGCGGCCAGCGAATCGCGGATCGCCTGCAGGTCCGTTGCGCTCTCCAGCGCCATGCCGGTGCCGCGCAGGGTCGCCACCATGCCCAGCAGCGTGCCGAGCATGCCCAGCAACACGAGCAGGCCGACCAGATACGGCGTGAGCGCCGGCCCTGGCAAGGCCACGCGCTCACCTTCGATGCGCAGACGCACGGCATTGCGCAGGCTGGGATCGAATGAGTCGAGCCAGTTGCCGAGGCCGGGCGGCGGTCCGGACAGGCCCGTGACTGCGTGCCCGAGCGTGGCAGTCGCCTGGCTGTAGCGGCGCAGTTCGAGCGCGCCCGTCAGGTAGCACGCGCCAATCAGCATCGTGACGGCCAGCGCCAACGGATTCGAGGCGATGTAACCGGCTCCGATCCAGCAAACAGCGGCCAGACCGGCCAGAAAAACAACGAGATTCAGATATCTGGACATAGCGTCCCGGTTAGCGGGTGCGAAGGGCAGCGAGCAACCCTTCGACCGGTTGAAAACGAACCTCCAGTTCGGCAAGCAACACGCTTTGCATGTCCTTGCGGAACACGTCGAGCCATGCGCCTGGCTTGACCGTGGCAGCGGCCGCCGAGGCGTTCGCGCCTGCGTTGGGCGCGGCGTTGGACTCGGCGTTGGTCTCGGCGTTGGTCTCGGCGTTGGCCTGCGCCGCCTGCGCGGCCTCGCGCAAACGCTCGAAGTGTCCGGCGAGCACTCCGGGCACGCTGGCCAGCAGGCTCTGTTCGCGCGAATTCAGCGCGCGCTCCATGACCGCATCGAGTACCGCAAGCCGCTTCATGGCCGGAGCCCGCGTCGCCAGCACGCCCCGCAGGCGGCCGCGCAGATCGCCAATGGCGGTCTCCATCGACTGCTGCAACGTGAGATAGCGCTGACGAAACACCGCGTAATCGACCGCTCCCTGCGTGGCGTCGTCACGCGGGGCCGCATACACCGCGCCGCCGCGCCGCCGCGCACCGCCCAAGGCGTTGTCGCCGGTGATCGCATGCGTCAGCGAGGTGCGCACCCGGGCGCATTCCTCCTCTTCCGGGTGAGCTTTGGCTCGCGCGTTGGCGGTGGGAGGATGGCCGGCCCCCGGATGGCCGGCCCCCACGTTGCCATTCAGCGCCGAGGACAGCGCAATCGCATCGGTCCAGCCGAGCCAATGGCTCAACCGGTCCGAGAGCGATTCTCTGGATTCGGCAACGTCGGCGTCCGTCAGGCGAGCCAGTAAGCGAATAAGTGTCGGACCGCCTGAAGCGGTGCGCTGCGGGGCTTGCACCATACCACCGGAGTCGAAAAAAAGTCAGCAGTTTACACGCCTCCGGGCGGAGGCTGCCGTCTCCTGGCGCAGAGGCCAGGCGAACGCGCAATTCTAGCGTGACGAGAACGCCACTCGAAGCGGTGCCAGTGGCGGGCTGCAGGGCATGAAAGGGCCGCGCGGGCGCTTCGATGCCCACGTGTCGCTTACTTCCGTTCGACGCCTTCGACGAGAACTGCGCGATAACGCGAGCCCTTGAAACGATGCTGAACAACCTCCTGATACGCGGGACCGTCATACCACGCGTGCGCGGCCTCCGCGGATGGAAACTCCACGATGACGACGCCCTCCGGTGCGTCGCCTTCGAGCACCTCCTGAGGTCCGTAGGCCGCGAGGAGCTTGATCGGATGACCCTTGAAGGTCTCGCCGACTTTTTTCATGTACATGTCGAGTTCGCCCTGATCCTGGGTGCTTTCTCGCGTGAAAACAATGTAAGTCGCCATGGCATGCGCTCCTTGTGCGGTGGGAAGGGACTCCGATAATGCCATCGAAACCACCGGCACGCCCACCATGCCGCAGTCGTTAACGATGCGGCGGACGCGACCCCGGTTTCTCGCGAAGCTCGGCAGCCGCGAGTCCACCGCCGTCAAATTTATTTGCCAATGCCGACGCATTTTCCGGGCACTCGCACCGCCGATCCGTGCACACATGAAATAGGACTTCAACCCATTGCCCCTGCAGCGGATCGATACCTCATTTCCCTGCACAGAGCATTTCCGGTAACCTGAAGCCGACATAAAAGGCCCTCCCTTGGCGCAATTCAGGCCCATTTCCACGCGCAATTCCGCGTGCCCCTTGGCATCGCGTGGCTGTTCGATTCGATTTGCGACATGTTCCACCCGCCGTCATGCAGAGATGATCGCGGACGCGCATGCGCTCCGCGCCAACGGCATAAGCGCTCAACCAAAGCCTGGATAAAGCAACATGGACCGGATCGACGCAATGAAGGTATTCGTCGCGACTCTGGACGAAGGGAGCCTGGCCGGCGCGAGCCGCCGGCTCGGCCGCTCGCCTGCCGCGGTCAGCCGGGCCATCGCGTTCCTCGAGGAACATGTCGGCACGGCCCTGCTGCATCGCACGACCCGCACGATCAAACTGAGCGAGGCCGGCGAACGCTATGCCGCCGCCTGCCGGCGCATTCTCACCGACCTCGAGGAAGCCGATCTGCTGATCGCCAGCGAACGGTCCGCGCCGCGCGGGCTGCTCACGATCACTGCGCCCGTCGCGGCCGGGCAAGACATGCTGCGCTCGATCATCGACGACTTCATCGACCGCTACCCGAGCGTCTCGGTCCGCCTGCACATGCTCGACCGCCCGGTGAGCCTGATCGACGAAGGCATGGACGTGGCGCTGCGCATCGCGCATCTGCCGGACTCGACGCTCGTGGCGATCCCGGTGGGCGAGGTACGGCGGGTCGTCGCCGCCGCGCCGGACTATCTGGCGAAGCACCCGCCGATCGCGGAGCCGGCCGATCTGGCCCAGCATCAGATCATCTCGATGACGCATTTCGGCCTGGATTCGTGGAGCTTCCCACCGCCGCGCGGCTCGACCATCGCGCGCGTCGTGCAGTTCACGCCCCGGTTCATCGTCAACAGCATCCAGGCCGCGGTGGCTTCCGCCGTCGCGGGACATGGCGTGACCCGCATGTTTTCCTATCACGTCGCCGAACAGGTCAGGTGCGGTTCGCTCAAGATCATCCTGGGCGACAACGAACATGCGCCGCTGCCGGTGCATCTGCTGACCCCGCATGGGCGCCTCGCGGTGCCCAAAGTGCGCGCCTTCGTCGACTTCGCGGCGCCGCGCCTGCGCGAGCACCTCATACAACTCCAGTGTGTGACCAAGGGCGATTAAATCGTTTAGCGGAAGAATGTCTGCCGGGGCGCGTTGATTCTCTCTTCAGGTGGTTCGATCTAGACTGATTTCATCGAGAACGGGCGCACGACCGCCGTCTCGCCAACGTGTCCGTCTGATTCGATCCACCCATCAACTGCGAGAACCCCATGATCCCCAACCAGCGGCTTCTGCGCACGCTCGGCGTGCAAATTCCGATCATTCAGGCGCCGATGGCGGGCATCTCGACGCCCGCGATGGCGGCCGCCGTCTCCAATACAGGCGCGCTCGGCTCGATCGGCCTGGGTTCGAGCACCGCGCAAGAGGCGCGCGAACGGATCGCCGCCACGCGCGCGCTCACCAGCAAGCCGTTCAACGTCAACGTGTTCTGCCACCAGCCGGCACACAGCGATCCGCTTCGCGAGGCCGCGTGGCTCGCGCACCTGCAACCGCTGTTCGCCGAGTTCGGTGCCGAGCCACCTGCGTCGATCAGGGAGATTTATCGCAGCTTCACAATCGACGAAGCGCTGCTGCAGGTGCTGATCGAAGAACGTCCGGCGGTCGTCAGCTTTCACTTCGGGTTGCCGCCTGAAGAATGGATTCGTGCGCTGCATCGCGCCGGCATTGTGCTGTTCGGATGCGCGACCACGCCACACGAGGCCACGCTGATCGAGCAGGCCGGGCTCGACGCGATCGTGGCGCAAGGCGCGGAAGCCGGCGGCCACCGCGGCGTATTCGATCCCAGCGAGGACGCGATGATCGGCACGTTCGCGCTGGTCCGTCTGATCGCGAAGCAATCGGCGCTGCCGGTCATCGCGGCGGGCGGCATCATGGATGGCGAGGGCATCGCGAGCGCCTTGCTGCTGGGCGCCTCCGCCGTGCAGATGGGCACGGCGTTCCTGCTCTCCGCGGAATCGGGCGCCGATGACGCCTACCGCACCGCGTTGATCAGCCAGCGCGCCCACCACACCGGCGTCACTGCGGCGATCTCAGGCCGCCCGGCACGCGGACTGATCAACCGGACACACACAGACGTCGGCTCGACGGACGCCCCCGCCCTGCCCGATTACCCGATCGCCTACGACGCCGCCAAGGCGCTCAACGCCGCGGCGCGGGCGCGCGGCAATACCGATTTCGCCGTGCAGTGGGCGGGCCAGGGCGCGCCGCTGGCAAGAGCCCTGCCGGCTGCGGAACTGGTCGCCACGCTGGTCCGTGAACTCGCCGAAGCAACCGCTCAGCTGCATGCGTCGGCGGTCGAGGAGCAGGCAATATGAGCGCGCACCCGCCGCTCGGTTTGGGAACCGGTCAGGAGACGAGCGGCCTCGATTACGCCGCGCGACACGAACAATACTGGCGCCGCAATCTGGCGGTGTGCGTGTTCGGCTCGTTCACGACGCTTGTCAGCCTGAGCATGCTGCTGCCGTTCCTGCCGCTCTATGTCCAGCAACTCGGCGTGCACTCGCAGGCCTCCGTCATCCAGTGGTCGGGGATCGCGTTCGGTGCGACGTTTCTCGGCACGGCCGTCACCGCGCCCGTGTGGGGCCGTCTCGCCGATCGTTACGGCCGCAAGCCGATGCTGGTGCGCGCGGCCATCGGCATGGCGGTGGTGATGTCGTTGATCGGCGTTGCGCACAACGTCCATCAACTCGTCGGCCTGCGCCTGCTGGCCGGGCTGGTGGGCGGCTACTCGTCGGCGTCGACGGTGATGGTGGGGACTCAGGCGCCGCGCGAACGCGCTGGCTGGGCCCTGGGTGTGCTCTCGACCGGCGCACTCGCCGGCAACCTGATCGGACCGCTGGTCGGCGGATTCCTGCCGGGATGGATCGGGATTCGCGGCACCTTCTTCGCCGGCGGCGCCATGATTGCCGTGGCTGCCCTGCTCACCATTTTCGTAGTGAAAGAGGATTTCAATCCGGCGACTGAAGCAGCCCGGCGTCCCGCCGGCGGCGCGCCGGCGACCACGCATCGCACCAACTATCCGGTGATCGGTGCGCTGCTGCTGACCGCGATGATGGTGCTGCTCGCCAATATGTCAATCGAGCCGGTCATTACGGTCTATGTCGGCAGTCTCGGTGTGCCCTCCGCGCATCTGACGCGGGTGGCGGGTCTGGTGATGGCCTGCTCCGCCTTCGGCAGCATGCTGACTGCCGCGCGCCTCGGCGCATTGGCTGATCGGGTTGGCAGCTGGAATGTCATCGTCGCGTGTCTGGTGTTGACCGGCCTTGTGATGGTGCCGCAGGCGTTCGTTCACGAATGGTGGCAACTGGCGGGCCTGCGCGCGCTGATGGGCATGACGCTCGCCGGGCTTCTGCCTGCGATCGCCAAACTCGCGCGACATGCGGTGGAGGAAAGCAAAACTGGCCAGATGCTCGGCTATCTACAGTCTGCGCAATTCAGCGGACAGGTGGTCGGTCCGATTATCGGCGGCGTGATCGCCGTCCATCTCGGCCTGCATTCGGTGTTTTTCGTCACCGGTTCGTTGCTGGTGGTGTGCGCGGTGCTGGCGCAATGGGCGCGTAACCGCTAGCGTGGGCGGGCGATGGCGGTGGTCGATTGGGTCGATCGGCCGGATGTTTTGGAGCCGATCGATCATTCCGTTACAAAGCCTCGGCGAACGCGATTGCATATTACGCTCGTTTACGATACATTTTGCTCGTTTATGATCGCTTACCAACCGAGCAAGACTGAGCTATGCAACGAACCCGACAGGATGCAGCAGACGGACTCCTACCCGACGAGCGCGAGCGGCTGATTCTGGAGCGGCTGCGCAAGCACGGCCGCGTCCTCGCCTCGGAGCTGGCGGCCGAGCTCCAGACATCGGAACACACGGTGCGCCGTCACTTGCGCGAGCTGGCCAGCCAAGGCCATTGCAAGCGTGTCTACGGCGGCGCCCTGCTCACCTCCCCGTCCAACGTCAGCGCGGCCACCCGCATGCTTGAGGCCGTGGACCGCAAAGCCTGCCTGGCAGCCGTTGCGGCGTCGATCGTCAAGCCGAAACAGATCATCCTGCTGGACGCCGGATCGACCAACGTCGCCATCGCGGCCGCGCTGCCGGACAACGCGAATCTCACCGTCGTGACGAACTCGCCGCAAGCCTGTGCAAGCCTGCTGGATCGTCCTGGATTCGAGGTCATTCTGATCGGCGGTCGTATTGGTCCGCGCACGGCGGGTTCCACCGGCGCGACGGCCTTGCTGCAGATCCAGCAGATCAAAGCCGATCTGTGTTTCCTCGGTGCGTGCGCCCTCGATCCAACTGAGGGCGTCGCCGCGTTCGACGCCGAGGACGCCGAACTCAAACGGGCCATGGTGCAGGCGAGCAGTCAGATCGCTATCGCGGTGACGACGGAAAAGCTGATGACCGCGGCACCGTTCCTGGTCGCTCCCGCATCCGCGGTGGATTATCTGTTTGTCGAAGCCGGCCTGTCCGACGAACGGCGCGCGAGCCTCGAAGCGGTCTGCGACAACGTCATGGTGGCGTCGTCATGAAGCCGGTCAACGAGCGTATCGCGACAATCGCCGTGTTCCTCGCCAATGGCTTCGGGATCGGCGCATGGGCGGTCGAAGTGCCGCGTATCAAGGAAAGCCTGGCGCTCGGCGACGCCTCGCTTGGTATTGCCCTGTTCGCCTTTGCGTTGGGCGCCATCGTCGCGATGCCGCTCGCGGGTCAACTCGCGCCGCGGTTTGGAAGCGGCCGCGCCACCGCGCTGCTTGGCGCTGCGTTTGTCATGACGCTGCCGCTGCCTGCGTTCGCGCCGGATCTGGCGTGGCTATGCGTCGTGTTGTTCGCGCTCGGCGCGGCGAACGGCGCGCTCGATGTGTCCATGAACGGACACGCGAGCACAATCGAAACGCAGTGGAAAGCGCCGATCATGTCGTCGTTTCACGCGGCGTGGAGCGCGGGCGGCCTGCTCGGCGCCGCGTCGGGCGCGCTGCTTCAGAAGGGCGGC
Source organism: uncultured beta proteobacterium (assembly GCA_963738755.1). Lineage (GTDB taxonomy): Bacteria > Pseudomonadota > Gammaproteobacteria > Burkholderiales > Burkholderiaceae > Paraburkholderia. The sequence continues at coordinate 446,410 of CAVTXZ010000012.1, read as the reverse complement.
GTCGGCGTCATAGGCGGCCTCGTGCTGCCGGACGCGTTCATCGCCGTGCTGATATTCGCAGCCGCCGTGCTCGCGTTGCGCGATGTGGGTCCACGTCCGGAGCAATCCGGGAATGGATTCGTATTGCCCAGTTCGGGCGTGATGAAACTCGCGATGCTCGCGTTCCTGTGCATGCTGGTGGAAGGCGCGGTGGCCGACTGGAGCGCCGTGTATCTGCGCTCGGCCCTGACCGCCGAGGCGAGCGTCGCCGCGATCGGTTATTCCGCGTTTGCGTTTTCGATGGCGGCCTGTCGCGTGGTTGGCGACGTCTCGGTTCGCCGCTTCGGCTCGAGCAAGGTCGTCGGGCTGGGTGGGCTGATTGCGGTCGCCGGCCTCGCGCTGGTGCTGAGCGTTCCGACGGTGCTGACCGCTTGCGTGGGGTTCGCCATGGTCGGCCTTGGCCTCGCGAATATCGTGCCGGTGATTTTCAGCGCGGCAGGCCGCTCGACTGTCACGCCGGCCACCGGTGTGTCGATGGCGGCCACGGCCGGCTATGCGGGCTTCCTGGTCGGGCCGCCGCTGATCGGCCTGGGCGCGGGCTGGCTCGGACTGCGCGTCGCGCTGTGCGTGCTCGTCATGGCCGCGTTGATTGTCTGCGTGCTGGGGGGGAAGGCGGTGCGCGGCGCGAGGGTCGGCGCGCCGGCGAACTGAGACGGTGTTTGCTCAGAATATCCATGGAATCATGCGGTAGCGTACGCGGCTCTTGTATGTCCGATAGCTTTTGTCGGCTGACAGGAGTTGTTCTTCCCGGACGATACGACGCATCGATTGGCCGGCAAAACGCCGAACGAGCGACGCAGCAAAGCCTTCGCGCACAGTTGCCAGCAAATACCTAATATCTACAGCGCTGCCGTCGATTGGAGCGCCGCATATCTGCCGTTATGCGTGCCCGTCGTGGCGACTGCGATCGTTTGCCTGTTGGGTGGCAAAGCGGTGCGCGGCGCGAGGCTGACCTGGAACCCGCCCTGCATGCGCGCGTAGTGGCCAGCTCAGCGCGTCGAGCAGCGAGTGCGGTTGCGCGTCGTCATGCAGACCAGTGGCCGGCCATTCGTGCTTCGCCGGCACCCACAACGTGCCGAACAGATGGTCCCACAGCGGCAGAAATTGCGCGAAATTGCGGTCGACATGCTCGGAACGCTTCGAGTGGTGCAGGCGATGGAATTGCGGATTGTTGACCCACGTCGTGAAGCGGCCCAGGTCGATGTGCAGGTTCATATGCGCGAAGTGATTGCCGAACATGAAAATGAGCGTGGTTACGCCGACGATCCACGGCTCGACCTTGAAAATCACGCCGACCATCGGATAAAGCAGACAGCCCCTGATCAGTATTTCGAACCAGTGATGCCGGTGCGTCACCGTGATATTGAACTCGGTGGCGCTGTGGTGCAGCGAATGCAGCTTCCACAGTACGGGCCATGCATGCTGCACGCGGTGAAACGCATATTCGAGCAGATCGAGCGTCAGTAGCACGATGATGACGGAGGCTAACGCGCTCCATCCCCGCGAGGCCAGCACGATCCGGCCGCCGCCAAGCGCATTGACGATCGCGACGCTGGCCACCGCCATCAGTGGCCGCATGGCTTCCACTAGCGCCAGATACAGCGCCGCGTAGACGACGTTAAAACGCATCCCGGCGCGCGATTGCAATAACTGGGCCGGCCAGCGTCGCTCCAGCATCGCGCCCACGGCCATCATCACCAGTGCGAGCGCATAGCCGCCCAGCCAGTGGCTCGCGTGATCCAGCAGTTCAGGAAACGGACTCGACGCAAACATGTGATTTCCCGGTCAATACGGCACGCTTAACCGCTCAGCCGCCCAGCCGCCCAGCCTGGCGTCGGTGGCTGGCTCAGGTGCCGCGAACCATTGTGCGCCCCCCGCTCAGAACACGCCGGGAATCACGCGGTAGTGCACCTTCCCCTTGTACGTGCGATAGCTTTCGTCGGCCGACAGCAACTGCTCCTCGCGCACGATGCGCGCGACCTGCAACGCGAACTGGCAGGCGTACACGATCAAATTCTGCAAGCCGAAGTTCGTCAGCAGGAAGCCGATGTCCGTGATGAAGTAGCCGAGATACATCGGGTGCCGCACGAACCGGTACGCACCGCGCGAAACCACGCCGCGATTGGCCGGCAGGATGCCGAACGAGCGGCGCAGTGAAGCCTTCGCGAACAGTTGCCAGAAAATCCCCAGCACCTGCAGGCACGCACCGGCGGTCTCGGGGATCAGGTGCGTGCCCGGTGTGAGCCGCACCGCGAGATAGTAGTACGTACCACCCATCGCGCAGATGAACGCGAACGGCCGCCAATCGCGTTTGACCGGCACGCGCGTGACCAGCGACAGACCCACTGTCACGAACGCGGACACCACGAGCAGAAGCAATGTGATGCGCGTGGGCGCGGCGCGCCATTGCATCACCGCGGCGAAGGCGAACCCGCCAAGCATCAGGACCGCCGCGACGCGCGATGCGACTTCGACCAGCGCTTCACGCCAGCCGCCAGCGTCCTGTCCGGCAGCGTGTGGCGCAACGGCTGTCAGGGAATCGTTGCCCGTCATGGTGTGGTCCCTCAAAGTTATAGTCGTTGTCATGGTGCGCTCACTGCGAAATGCGGAGGATTTGCGATGCCAGTTGCGCATAGCACGGTGCGAGGTCCGTCGGAGTCGCGGCGTAACAGTAGACGCCTACGGGTTGTTTCGGGTTGTAGCAGCGAGGTAAGGCATCCGGTACGTTCGCGATGCATTTCAGAACATCTTCGCCAGGCTCGTTGTCCCACCCCGTGCCGCCTGTCAGGTAAGGACCATATCCGAGTGCGAAAACATAAATCCCTTCAGCACGTGCCTGAGCGGCCATCGCTTCGAGCAGGTTGCGCGACGCTCGATTGACGTTTATATAGCGGGTCTGGTAAGTCGCGCCGTTCATGTCCCTGGTCACGACGCGCGGCGTGCTCGTGACGATCGGAAATGTCACGGCGGGCTCCGACGCGGCGTGTGCGTTGTACGTGTCCGGCAAGTGATCGATATTCGCGGCTGTACTCGAGTAGCACGATCCAGATAGCTGCTGCGCCTGGGCGCTCATACTGTCCAACCCGCCAGGATTGCTTTGCGCCGACTTTGCGTTCTTCGGCGGGGTGTCGCTCGTCATGAGCGTTCCAAGCGGCTTGGTACACGACGATCCCGCACTCGTCATCGGGAAAGTCGATGAGAAGCTGTTCGGCGCACCATCCGAAAAAAACACAATGACGCGCTGGCTGGATGGCTGCGTGATGACATGATTCAACTGCCACCTTGCATTCCACATCGCTTCCGAAGAGTTCGTGTTCCCGTTGAACGTGTAGTTTTTTATGTCATCCGTCATGGCCGAGCGATCAAAACCGCGGGCGTCGCTATTCTTGAACGGTACGTCAACCACCGTGCCGGCAGCGAAGTGCATTAATGCCACGCGGTCGTTCGTGATGTCGAAATTATTGAGGAAATTTGCCGCACCGGCACGCACGGCTTTTTGCGTCGCCGAATCGCTCATCGACGAAGTCGTATCGATTACAAACGCCATGTCGAGCGTCTTGCGGATCGCCTGCGAAGATGCGCTGACGTTCAGCACCTTGAAGCCAAGCGTCTGCATGAAGGTGACCGGCACCTGAGCCTGCGCCGACATATTGATCGTCACGGTCCCCTTGTTATCGAACACAACTGAAGGCGTGCTGGCCGTCGCTGTCGAGCCGAGAAAGCCGGCCGGATAGTTGGCCGCAAAAAACGCGTTGGCGGCCTGCGTCGCATTGGTGGTCTGCTCCGACTGATTGTTGCCGCGCGTAACGGCCTGGCCCGCGGCGACTACCGCGCCATCGGTGGCGGCGTCGAGCCGCGCCCTGATCATGTAGCCGAGGCCCGAATCGATCGCGAGGCCAACAATGCCCAGCAGCGCGACCAGCGACACCGCGACAAGGATACTGATCGAGCCTTTCTGATGTTTATGTGCTGCTGTTTTCATTGCATCCCCCGACCTGCTTTTATTTTGAATCAGAACACCGTCATCGCATATAGATTCGGCGACAGCGCCGGCGTCGTCACGCCTCCACCCAGATTCAGCGATCCGATCAACGGCGTTTGCTGATAAAACGCCTCGACCGCGTACGCGATTTGCCCCGACGATAGTTTGCCTTGCAACAGATTCACCACCGGCGACGTGTTGCCGGGCGCCGGCAAGCCGCTGCAACTGCCTGTGCCGTCGGTGGCCCAACTTGTGCTCGTGCCGCCGCTGCCGCCGCAGTTCCACAGTTGGCTTGCCGGAAAGTAGTTGCCGCCGGTCCAGCGATACTGCGCGACCACCACCCCGGTGCAGTTGTTGCCGTTGGCGTCGCAGCTATTGTTGCCCATGATCTCGGTGATATAGATCATGCCGTTCGCGTTCATGTCCAGCGGAGGCGTCGTCGCAGTGAGCGACGTCATGATGGTCTGCATCGGATACGTCAGCGACGCGCGTGACGACAGGTTTGCCCCTTCGCGGCTGACGTTTATCAGAATCATCTGCGCCTGAATGTTGCGCGCGACGTCGATGACGGGCACCGCCAAGGCAACGAGCATCGGCAGCAACAGCGCCAGTTCCACGCTGACGATACCGGCGGCCTTGCGGCGGCTCTTCCTCCACGGCTTTGTTTTCATGTTAGAAGCCCTCATTGCGCATCGTCGTCGCGACGCTGAAGGTATATTTGCCGCCGGCGAAGAACGGGCTGACCAGTGGTGTCAAGAGCGGCCAGATGCAATTGATCTGCAGCACCACGATATCGCCAGGATTGCCGAACATGCCCGTTCCGTAACTCGTCTGCGTGTTGTAGGTTTGGGTCGCACCGTTGATGGTGATCACGTAACTCGGCGAGACAAGTGTGTAGAGACCCATGGAACTGTCCTTGATCTCCTGCACGATTGCCAGATAACGCTGCTGGTTGGTCGCGTTTGGATCAAGATTGCTTTGCCCGGTCACCGCGTAACGCGCGCCTTCCCGCACCGCGTATTGCATCGTCAGGTTGACCCACAGCGCAATCCCCATGTCCATCGCAATGCACAGCAGCAGAAATAGCAGCGGTGCAAGCAGCGCAAACTCAACCGTGACGACGCCACGCTGTTTAAGCGTTCGCTTTGGCGCTTGAGTCAATTGCGGGCGAGCAGCATTCATATCGCCTCCTCGTTATGGATTACAGGCCGCGTCTGACGGACCGTCACTCGGCCGCGTGCTGCGTTGCGGCAGCGGGTTCGTCTGCCGTGCGCTTGCGCAGTGGCCAATACAGCGTTTCCAGTACCGTTGCGGGTTCGGCATCGTCATTGAGGCCGGTTTGCGGCCACTCGTGCGGCGCCGGCACCCACATCGTGCCGAACAGACGGTCCCACAGCGGCAGCAGTTGCGTGAAGTTTCTGTCGAAGTGTTCAGTTCGGCGCGAGTGATGCAGCCGGTGATATTGCGGGTTGTTGACCCACGTAACGAAGCGGCCAAGGTTAATGCGCAGGTTCAGGTGCGCAAAAAAATTTCCCGGCAAAAACACCAGGGCGGCTACGCCCATGACCGCCGGCTCGGCCTTGAACAGAACGCCTACGAGCGGATAGATCAAACAGCCCCTAAGCACCGCTTCAAACCAGTAATGCCGCGTGGTGACGGTGACGTTGAAGGACTCGGCACTGTGATGCAACGAATGCATGCGCCACAGCAGCGGCCACGCATGCTGCAGACGATGAAACCAGTATTCGAGCAGGTCGAACGTGAGCACCACAACAAGAACCGATACGACCACGCCCCAGCCGTGCGCAGGCAACACAATCAGGCCGCCGCCCAGCAGATTGACAGTCCAGACCGATGCGGCCGCCGTCAACGGCCGCGTGGCCCGGCCGAAAGCCGTAGAGATGGCCGAGTAAGCAAGGTTCAAACGGGTAGCCGCTCGGGATTGCAGATGCTCCACCGGCCAGCGCCTCTCGAGCAGCGTGCCTACGATAAACAGCGCCAGCACGATCTCATAGGCGAACCACCATTCGCGCGCGAAGTGCCACAGAACAGGAAACGGATTGGACTCGAACATGGTTCCCCCCGGTAGAGACAAGGCCGGCATGATGTCTGACCGGCCTAAATGGCGCTCATCGTCGGCAGCAGATGACGCACCACCTGGATTGCTGCCGGACCGATCAACACGGTAATCAACGCGGGAAAGATAAAGAACATCAGCGGAAACAGTAACTTGAGCGCGATCTTGGCAGCCTTCTCTTCGGCGCGCATGCGACGTTTGGTACGCAGGTTGTCTGTATAAACCCGCAGCGAATCGCCGACGCTGGTGCCGAAGCGATCGGCCTGAATCAGCATCGCTGCAAGCGTGTCGATGTCTTCGACGCCGGTGCGCAGCGACAGATTGCGCAGCGCCTTGTCGCGCCCCGAACCTGCGCGGAGTTCGAGCAGAACCAGTTCGAATTCGTCCTTCAGCGCGTGGCTCCTTACACCGATTTCTTGCGTGACGCGCATCATGGCCGCGTCGAGACCAAGGCCGGCCTCCACACACACCGTCATCAGATCGAGCGCGTCGGGCAGATCTTCGAACAGCTTGCGTTGCCGGCGTTCGATCATGCGTGAAAGGACCGCATTCGGCAGATAGAAGCCGAGTGCCGACGCGGCGAGCACCGCGAGCAGCAGCAACATGCGCCGCTCAGGGGTGAAGAGAGCGCCGCAAAAAATCAGGGCGATCGTCGGCAACACCAGCGCCAACACGGTCTTCGCGGCGAAATAAAGCGCCGCGGCGGACGGATTGCGGATGCCTGCGTTGGCAAACCGCAGCCGGAGCGCCGACTTGTCCCAATCCTCTTTCGGCAAGGAAAGTTTGGCGACATGGTGAGACACCTTCGCGACGGCTTCGACCCATGTCTTCTGTTCGCCCGAGCCGGACTCGTCGAGGGAGGTGGGCGTGCCGACGCGATCGATACGCCGCTGCAACGGGTCGGGCCGCAGCAGCATCATCGCTTTCAGCATGGCGCCGAACACAATGAGAAACATCAGGCACAGCACGACGATCTGTTCGGTCCTCATGGTCTGCGGGTTGGCCCGCCCTCCTCGATTCGTTGTTGCCTGGTGTACTGGATTGAAATCGGTCTGTCCGGTCTCGCGGCTACACCCGGATGCGTATCAGCTTGCGCATCCACAAGATGCCAAACAGCATCATCGTGAGCGAATACACGGCAAGACGCATGCCGAGTGGATCGCTCCAGAACACCTTGATATATCCCGGGTTGATCACGGACAGTACCCCCATGACAGCAAACGGCAACACCGCAAGAATCAACGCCGACAGCCGCCCCTCCGCCGACAGCACCCGCACCTTGCCGAGCAGCTTCAGGCGCTCGCGAATGATGCTGCTGATGCTGCCGAGAATCTCCGCAAGGTTGCCACCCGCCTCGCGCTGGATCAGCACGGCGATCACGAAATAGCGCAGATCGTCCACCGGCACGCGGCTCACCATGTTCAGCAGTGCGTCGTTCATCGACACGCCGTAGTTAATCTCGTCAAACGCCAGTGCGAACTCCCCGCCAAGCGGATTGGGGAGTTCTTCGCCGACCATTCCGAGCGCAGCCGGAAACGAATGTCCGGCGCGCAGCGCACGGCTGATCAGATCGGCTGCGTCCGGCAGTTGGCGTTCGAGGTGCAGCACACGCTTGCCGCGCTTGTGGCGCAGGATCATCAGCGGCAACAGCGCGCTCGCGCCGGCGAGCGCGAACATCACCGTCCATGGCGCGTGCAGCACAATTCCGATGAACAACCCTGTGAGCGCAGACAGCAGCGTATAGGTCACAAAGCGCGCAACAGACCACGTCAGTCCCGACTGCTGCAGTTGCCGGTCGAGCGCATGCACGCGCGGCAAAACCTGCAGAAGCCGCGTGATCAGCGGCGAATCGCTCAGCATGCGCTGCTTCAGAATCGATAACTGCTCCGCGCTTACATTGCCGCCGGCGGACAACGCGCGGATGCGCTCGTCCATGCGCTTGACGACAGGGCCGTGACGGCTGCTCCAGAACAGATAGAGGCTCTCGATCAGCAGCACGATCGCCAGAAACGCCAGAACCGCGAAACCGATAAACGATGTATTCATGCTCGACTCCTTGGACGACGCGAACTATGCGCTTCGCGTCGTGTGCTCATACTTCCAGACGCCTCGCGGGATCGAACATCTGATCAGGCAGCGTGATGCCAAAGCCGGCCAGCCGGTCGCAGAATTTCGGACGCACACCGGTTGCGCAGAAGTAACCTTTGATCATGCCGTTCTCGTCGATACCGGTGCGCTTGAACGTAAAGATCTCCTGCATGTTGATGATGTCGCCCTCCATGCCGGTGATTTCCTGAATGCTCATCAACTTGCGGCGGCCGTCCGTGAGCCGCGACGCCTGCACGACCACGGTGATCGCCGAGGCGATCTGCTGGCGGATCGCCTTGATCGGCATCGTCAGGCCGGCCATGCCGACCATGTTCTCCAGCCGCGTCAACGCATCGCGTGGCGTATTCGCGTGCAGCGTCGCCATCGAACCTTCGTGGCCGGTGTTCATCGCGTGCAGCATGTCGAGCGCTTCGGCGCCCCGCACTTCGCCCAGCACGATGCGGTCGGGCCGCATCCGCAGCGCGTTGCGCACCAGCGAGCGCTGCGAGATTTCGCCCTTGCCTTCAATATTCGGCGGCCGCGTTTCGAGGCGTAGCACGTGTTGCTGACGCAGTTGCAGTTCCGCCGCGTCTTCAATCGTGACGACCCGCTCATCGCCCGGAATGAAGCCGGATAGCAGATTCAGCAAGGTTGTCTTGCCGCTACCCGTGCCGCCCGAAATCAGCACGTTGAGCTTCGACTTGATCAGCGCTTCCAGCAGTTGCGCCATCGGCGGCGTGAAGCTCTGGTTGTTCACCATGTCAGTCACGGTCAGCGGATTCACCGCGAAACGGCGAATCGACACCAGCGGGCCGTCGATCGCCGACGGCGGAATGATCGCGTTGACGCGCGAGCCGTCCGGCAGGCGCGCGTCGACCATCGGCGTCGATTCGTCGATGCGGCGGCCCACCCGCGAGACGATCCGCTCGATGATCTTCATCAGATGCGCATCGTCGTAGAAGGTCACGTCGGTGTGTTCGAGGCGGCCGCGCCGTTCGACGTACACGTGTTGCGACGTGTTGACCAGAATGTCGGAAATAGTCGGATCGTTGAGCAGCGGTTCGAGCGGCCCGAGTCCGACCATCTCGTCATGCACGTCCTGCGCGAGCCGGCGGCGCTCCAGCTCGTTCATCGGAATCTTGTCTTCCTCAACAATACGTTCGACGAGTTGCGCCAGTTCGCGCTTGACCTGTTCTGGAGAGAGGCGCTGCAGCTTGTCCAGTTCGACGCGCTCGATGATCGTTTGGTGAATATTCATCTTGAGCTGCTGGTACGCGCGCCGTGCCGCAAGGCTCTCGGCGGCGACGCCTGCCGCCGCGGCGCCCGCCGTATCCGCCGGCATAAATCCGTTCTGGATCGACATCTGTTCGCGCAATGACATGGTGGTCTCCGTTGCCGTTCGCCGGTCAGTGTTCAGTCTTCAACTGTTGAAGGGGACGCGGCCGAGCCGTAAAGAGGCGGCTCAGCACGCCTTTGCGCGGCGCGGCGGCGATCGGCCACAACGTCTCGGCAAGCGTGACGATCCCTTGCGCGAGCGCACTGCCCTTGGCCGACGTGACGACCGGGATGCCATGGTTGAGCGCGTCGTTGGCGTGTTTTTCGTCGCGCGGTAACTGGTGCGCGACCTTCGCGCCAAGCGTCTCTTCGAGCGTCGGCAAGCTGATCGGGGCATTCTTGTCGTACTGGTTCACGACCACGCGCACCTTACTGGCCGGATAGCCCAGCTCCTTGAAAATATCGAGCATGCGGCGTCCCGAGTGCAGGTAAAGGATGTTCTGCCGCACCACCATGCAGATGGAGTCGCTGTGATCGAGCACATGAATCGCCAGTGGGTTGATGCTCTGTCCGGCATCGACGATGACCGCGTCGTATTGCTCACGCACCAGCGCGAACATCCGTTCGAGATGTGCGGGGCGCAGATCGGCCGCTTTGACCGGATCGCCGGCGCCGGCCAGCACGTCCAGATTCGCGTGAACGTGCATCACGCAGGCCTCGAAAAACGCGGCATCGAGCCGGTCGATCTGCGAGCACAGATCGGCGAGCGTCGCCGGAGGCGCCTTATCGGCCACCAGCAGGCTCGCGTCGGAAAACTGCTGGTTCAGGTCGATCAGCAATACGCGCTTGTTGCGCTGCGCGGCGAGCGTGTAGGCAAGATTCACCGCGATCAGCGTGGTACCGCTGCCGCCCTTGCATGAACTCACCGATACCACGCGCCCTTCGCGACGCAACCCTGCGTTTTTCTTGGTGGCGACGTGCGTGAGCGCATCGACGATTTCGCGTTCATCCAGCGGCCATGACAACACATGACGCACGCCCACCCGCATCGCAGCCATCAGCAGGCTGGTCGACGGCGCGGGCGTGACCAGCATGCAATGCAGATCCGCCTGTGCGAGTACCTCCTCGAAGCCGCTCAGTTCGCGCGCCGACAGATCGACGTCGTCGACGATCAACAGATCCGCGGTCTTGATCGCCGCCGCATGCGCGCGCAATTGGCGCGCCTCGCCGTGCACCGTGCGCAGCCGGTACGGGACGCCGCTTTCTTCGAGCCGCGCGCCGATGTGCGCCGAGCGTTCCGCGCTGGACGAAATCAGGAGGATGTCGATCATTTCAAGTCTCCGCTGACCCTGCAAGCTGCTATTGCAGGACCTGTTTCAGTAACTACTGCCCGCGCCGACGCCGATCGTGAACATATTGCTCGGTGGCGTCGGCGCGGTGAACGATTTGGCGTAGCCCTTCTGCGCCGCTGCCGCCGCCGGACCGTCGATGCCCGCCACCGGATCGGTATTGGCAGAGGCGCCTGGATTGAGTGTCTGCATGGCCTTGATCTGATTGACCGAATCGCCGAAGGTCGCGTCCCAGTGGGGTGTCGAGGTAAGGCACCCGGCGAGCGTCGTCGTCACGCCTGCGCACAGCGCGAGACGGATCAGGTTGGGAAGGGTTTTCATGTCGATCTCCGAATAACCGTTGGATACGCGCCTGGATCACCGCGCCGCGTGTGAGTCGGCGTCCGCCGGGAGCGCCGCGCTGACCACTGCCGCGGCGGGGACCGGTTCGCTATGCGGCGGCTCGTTGGGTTTCGTGGACGTGAGCGGCTGCGAATCGGGCGTGCCGTGATCGTCGCCCGGCGCCGGTACTCTGGCGGGTCCGGATACCGGTACCGGATTGCGCTCAGGGGCAGGCGCCGGTTGCGACGGCAGTGTCGGTGCAGCCAGCACGGGCGACGTCGCTGTAGCGGCCGCTGATGCTCCGGCCGCAGGCGCCGCGCGCTTCTTGCCTTCCATGTTGCCGGTCAGATAGACGTCGCCTTCGCTCGCGTCGCCGAAACCGTCGGTCGGCAGCGGATAGTTCTGCGGCAGCGGCTTGGCGAGGCGCGGCGTGACGACGAACACCAGTTCGGTCTTGTCCTGTTCGTAACTCGTGCTGCGAAACAGCGCGCCGAGCACGGGCAACTCGCCGGCTCCCGGCACGCCCTTCAGCGTGCCGGTTACGTTGCTTTTGAGCAGACCGCCAATCGCGAAGCTCTGGCCGTCGTACACCTGCAGCGTGGTGGAAGCGCGGCGGGTTGTGATCAGCGGCAGGATCGTGGTGTTGTTGGAGTTGGCGGCGCTCACTACGACGCCGGTCTGCGACAGTTCCGATACTTCCGGCGCGACCTTCAGGTTGATGCGGCCGCCTTCGAGCACAGTCGGCGTAAAAGTCAGGCCGACGCCGTATTGCTCTTCCTGCAGCACGATCGTCGTGCCATTCGCGCCGTTGCTTTGCGGCACCGGAATGTAGACCTTGCCGCCCGCGAGGAAACTCGCTTCCTGGCCGCTGATCGCCATCAGGTTCGGCTCGGCGAGGATCTTCACGAGCTGGTCCGTTTTCTGGGCATCGATCGCAAGCTTGAGCGGCGAGTTGTTGGCCTTCGACGCCGTGATGGCACTGAGGCCACCGGACAGATAGTTCGCCAGCAAGCCAAAACTCCAGCTGCCAATGCCGCCATTGATGTTGGCCGCCATGCCCAGTTGATCGATCAGCGTCTTCGACACTTCGGCAACCTTCACCTCCAGCATCACCTGCTGAGGCGCGGCGATATGCATCATGTTGATGATGCGCTCCGAGTTGCCGCTTCCCAACGACGGCGGCGGCTGAATGGCTACGCGCGCGCCGCCGATCGGCAGCGGCCCAGCCGCAGGCGCGGCGCTCGGCACGGCCGTGGTAGGCCGCGCCACGAACGCGCGCGCGAGTTCGACGATGCGTTCGGCCTTCACTGAATCCGATACCACGCCGGTCAGTACCAGCGTGTCGGCCGCGGCCTTCACGTGCACGCCGGTTTCTTCGGGCATCAGTGCCGCGAGGGTCTGTTGCAGGCCGGCGGGATCTGCGCCGACGTTCACGTCGATGATCGTGCACGAGCCGCTCTTGCCCTGCACGATCATGTTGGTCGTGCCGACATCGGAGCCGAGCAGATAGAGGGTAGTCGGCGACACCAGCATGGCCTGCACGATCGACGGATTGCCGACCGTGCGGGTACGCACCGGCTCGCGCAGATCGACCATGGTCGACTTGCCGACCGGAATCTGCACCGACGTATGATCAGCGACCGGACCTGTGCAGTTCGGCCCTCTGCCGGCTTGCGACGAGCCGTTGCTGGGCGCGCCGCTGCCGCTCACGCCGATGGTCAGATGCACCGGGCTGCCGGCCGCGACGGTGAGCGGCGTGTCCGGCAACGCCGGCACGTTCTGCCCGGCAGCCTGCGCGGCGGGCAGCGCCCACAGGCAGGTGCCGATCAATCCGCAAGCGCTCGCCTGGGCGATTCGCAACCGGGCCCTGGGTTGCGTGACGTGCGGGGCACTCGCCGCATGCGCGCGATGGTTCGGTTTGGCCTTCATGTCCTACCCCCGTAATGGCGCCGTTTGTCCCGGCTTGCAGGCTGAGCCTGTCAGAAGCATTCTTGTCTTGAATCTGCACCGTCCAGCACTCGCACGCAGTTGCCCGGCGCCCGCGCCGCCACCTTCCGTACGGTGTGTGCTGCCGGTGCAGGTACAGGTGCCGCCGGTGCGGCCGCCGGCATCTTCAGCAGCGACGCCTTGGTGGCGCCGACCGTATCGGTCGCCTGTGGATCGACCTGATTGCGCAACACCAGGGAAAGCGTGCCGATGCTGCGTGCCAGATCGATCTTCTCGGCCTGCTCGGGCGACACTTCGAGGGTCACCGCATCGACGACCTTAGGTTTGGTTTCGTCGCGCCCGACTTCCTGCGCGACCGCCAGCACGAGAATCTTTTCGAGCACGATCTTCGAGATGTTCTGGTCACGCTGCGTGGTCGGGTCTTTGTTGTCTTTCTGTGTATTGACGATGATGTCGACGTAGTTGCCCGGCAACGCGAAGCCGGCGACGCCGATCACATCGTTCACACGCACCGTGATCGCGCGCTTGCCTTCGTTGATCACCGCCGACAAACCGCCGAGCGTGCCGACCGGCGAGAGCTTCGCCTCCAGGATCGGCTCGCCGTGCAACAGGCTTTCCTTCAGCACGCGGCCGTCGAGCTTCTGCATGTCGGAGAACGCACCCGGCGGCACGCTGTTCGACGGCCAGTCCGCGACCTTGAGGAAATCAGGCGAGATGCGTTGACCCAGATTGATATCCGACACGGCCACGACGACCTTAGTCGTCGCGCTCGAGGTCTGCGATGTCATCCAGCGCGCCGCGAAGACCACCGCGGTCAGGCCGGCAACCGTCGCGATCAGCAGCATGATTAAAGCGCGGGCGTTGTTCATTTCGTTCCCCTGCATCCTGTCGTCGATCGACGACGCTATGAGAATGGAGCTACAGCATCCGAAGACGGCGTATCAGTTGAATTCGACGGGGTGCGGTGGCATCGGCGCAATGGCGTTCTGTTGGACCGCTGCCGCGCAATCGAGATGCGAGAGGGTGGGCAGCGGTTCGCGCCGCGCCTGTTCGCTGAGCTTGCGTTGCGCCTGCTGGATGATCGCCAGCATCAGCAGGTCGATTGACTGACCGCCGGTCATTGCGCGACGGTCTAACCCGCGTGCGGCCGGAAGCCTGGCCGGCTCGATCGTTATTCTCATCACATCCCCCGAATCTGGTTGGCCTTCCTGTGAAGGCGCTTTCCAGGTGAATCGTGTTTGCGCGACGGCTGGTCAGAACCGTGCGCTGTATCTTTTCTGTTCTACTTCGTCATACGCTCGCGAACAACACGACCGTGCTGCCTATTGCTATCGCTACGCCATACGGTATGGTTCCGATCGAACCGTGTGCGAGACCGCTGCGTCGCTGCGTCATGCCGCGACCGGGCACGGCAGTTTCGACCAGCAGGGAGGCGGCTCCAAACAATCCCGTCAACATCTGGCGCCGCCTGAGCAACACCACCAGCGACAGCGCGCCACCAATCGCAAAGGTCGCCAGTCCAATTTCGAGCGCGCCGTATGCGCCGCAAAACGCACCAACAGCGGCCATCAATTTCACATCGCCCGCACCCATCAACCGCATCAGATAACCCGGCAGGAGCAGCAGGCCACCCGTCAGACAACCAGCCAACCACATTTGCATCCCTTCGGCTGCCCCATAAAGCACCACCTGCACCGGCAGCGCGACGACCAGCGCCGTGGCAACGAGCCAGTTCGGAATCCTCCGCGTCTGCAGATCCGACAACGCCGCGATCATGACGAGCGCCAACACGCACGGTCCAATGGGAAAGGGCACACCGTTCATCGCACGCTCCGTTGTCAGGATCGACGCCGTTCGGGATCGAGCCAGCCGTCGCTTTACCTCACCATGCTTGATGAGATAAAGCAGACGACCGGACTCACCACTCACTTCTGTTCGCAGCGATCAGGCCGGGATCGCCGTGCCAGAGAGCTTGGCCCCGATATTGGTGAAGAGAGTGGAGATGTTCCCGCCCAACGTGTTCGCCGCGGTGATAATCCCCACCGCGATCAGCGCAGCCAGCAGGCCATATTCGATTGCTGCAACACCGTCTTCTTCGCGCAGAAATTGTTGGATCGTGTTCTTCATGCTAACCCCCGTAGAGTGAAAGTGGACTGCGGCTTTTGCCACCTGCGACTACCTGAAACCAGGTGCGTCGAAGCAGCGTTCAGGTCCGTCCAGTTAGACGGAAAAAGTGGCGAGGTCATCGCTTCACGTCATCCCGATCGCGAGTGGCCGATACCTCATATCGATCACTCGTGCCGGCTTTTATCGACATCCGTTCTTCGTTGACCCCGCCGCACCCCGTAAAACGCGTTGGCATCCCCGACGCGATTCACGAAGACTGCTGTTGCTGCCGGCTTTTCTCTTGCTGCCACTACCTGTTTGCTGCTTGCCGGCCGCAACGTGTTTCGTTATGTGACTCCCTTATTGCAACGGCCGTGCCAGGGGCCCTCAAAGCCTTGCTGGACGTGGTTGTGCGATCCGAAGCCCACTTCGCGGAGAGCTTCGGATGGCGTGATGAATCGCGCTTGAGACGGCCGGGAACGCTATGGCGACGAATGTGGGATGCCGAACCCAACGTCACCACTGCATGGAAAACCCTCGCCAGCACCAACCCGCAATGGTTTGACGAATACTTCGGTCAAATATTCCGGAGGCAGGGCATGGAAAGTAGCTCTTACAGGCGGCTGTCCGGTTTGTTGCAATCGTGAGACGGTGCGCCGTAGGCGCGCCCGGTTTGTCGTGGGAATGAGAACGATACCGATTGCGCAGCTATGTTCGCTGGCCCGCATTGGGCGGGTTGACGGAAGATTTATGAGCCGCTCGCTTCGGAAAGCGCTCCGTCACGGCCCAATTTCGACGCCTGATTATTTCGGACCGTAAGAAACCTTTGTCCGAACCGTTCACGTCAGAGGAATCGCTTGCTGGATGCGGCTCGCGCGCCGATGCGCACGTCCCCGCAGCGTTGCGTCAACCGGGGCACGACGACAAGCAGGCGTTTTTTCACACGCCAATACTCGCCCTAGTCGATCGCAAATGGCACGGCGTCCGGCTTCGCTCGGGGTTGCGATCAGTGATCAGACAAATCGCCAATCCTGCCCGTAAATCCGCAGGCGAATCTTGCGCGCCGTTCAACTCAAGTAGATGCTAGCGAAGCCAGACACGACGGGAGACGAGCATGAGCAAACTGACCGCCACGATCAAGCACGAATTCCTGGAAATGCTGCCGCCCACAATCTTCTTCTTCGTGATCCTGCACATCGTCGTGATCGTTCGCACGCTGATGACCCGCGGAACCGGTATCGAGCTGCCGACATCGGCCTCCGTAACCATCGCCGCGCTGATTCTCGGCAAATCGGTGCTGCTGGCCAACCTGCTGCCGTTCGTCAACCGCTTTCCCGAGAAGCCGCTGATATGGAATGCCAGTTGGCGGACCTTGATCTACGCGCTGGTCGCGCTATTCATCCACTATCTTGAGCGGCTGTACGACTACTGGAAGGAAGCGCCCGGTCTGATGGCGGCCAACCATAAACTGATCGCCGAAATCAACTGGCCGCAGTTCTGCGCCATTCAGATCCTGCTGGTGACGCTCATCGCGAACTACTGCGTGCTCGCCGAGCTGGCCCGCGTGTTGGGCCCCGGCAAGTTCAGGAAGATTTTTTTGGGCCCCATGCCCACCAGCCAACCGGCCAGGCGATTGGCTAGCGCGGCCTCGTCCTCGGCCCGCGACGGCCGGCCCGGCCTCGACGCGCATGCCGCAGGTTAGGCGTCAGCGGCTCAGCACCCATTGAACGAGCGTATGCGCTTCGTCATCAGTAAGCTGCGGCACCGGGTCCGCAGCCGGCATGGTGATGTCGCCCCAGTGTGGTTTTCCGCCGGCCACCAGCTTCTTTTCGAGCATCACGCTCGCTCCCGCCGACGTGCGGTAGCGTTGCGCGATCTGCGAAAACGAAGGTGCAAGATCGGCCCCGTCGGTGGTGTGACAGAACATGCAGTGCTGCTGTTCGATCAGCCCCGCCACCGCGGATTGCGCGAGCGCGACGGCCGGCGCCGTCAGCACGGCACACAGCACAGCCACGCCGCGATAAAAGGTCTGCACGCTTTTCACGATCACTCTCCATGGCCCGAGCCGTTTCGCCACGAGGCCCCGCCCGCCGTGCCGGCGCGGGCGCGGTCCCATCGATGCGCGTGGATCAGGGCGCCTCCGGCCGGATCGCGGCGGCAATGTCGCGGCTCACCGCGCCGAGCGCCGTGCTGTACGCTGCCACCACCGCGTCGAAGCCGGCGCCCGCGCAAGGCGTGCGGATCCTGCTTCGCCCGCTCATGAGCGGCAGCTTCCCGGGTGGAGCGACCGACCACAACACGTCGACCGTGGCCGCGTCGCCGAGCGTGGCATCGAAGCGCTGGACATCGAGTTGCACGCGGTAGGCCGCCGCCAGATCGCTGCCCATCGGGTGGGTGGACACGAACGCGCTGTCGAGCAGCCGCGCGAGATCGGCGCGCACCACGCTCGGAATCTGGGCTTTCAACGGCTCCGCCCAGCGCGCGAATTCGTCGATCTCGACTTTGTTGTCACTGGTGCGAACCACGATCTGTGGCCGGTCGACGAGTTCGGGCACCGTCACGCTCCCGATCAGTACCGTGATCGGGGCGCCGGAAGCACCGCTCGCCTGCGGCGCCTGCGGACTCAGCGTATAGAAGTCCGACTTCGGGGACGACGCGCAACCGCACAGCACGGCAAGCACTACCGTGACGGCGATGCTTAGGGATCGGCGCATCATTTCTTGTCCTCCACCTTGCCCCGGATCAGCGCCTCTGGATGGCGTTCCAGATAGTCCGCCAGCGCACGGAAGGCCGCCGCGGTGCGCGCCAGCTCCTTCATGGCATCGTCGGTGCTCTGCGACAGCGCCGAGTCGGGTTGCAGCGCGTTATTCGCCGAGTCGAGCGCGGACTTCGCGGCCACCAGGGTCTGGGTTGCCTGCGGCGCGACTTCGGAGTCGAGCCGCTTGAGCAGTGCGTCCGCATCGCGCAGCGTCTGATGCGCGTCCTTGCCGATCGCCTCGAAGGGGATCTTGTTCAGCTTGGCGATCAGATTCGTCACCGATTCCTGCAGCGATTGCAGTCCGCCCGGCACGGTGGGTATCATGGGCGGATTCACGCTCCAATCCATGGTTGCCTTAGGCGCGTTCGGGAAGAATGCGAGCGCGATGTAAAGCTGCCCGGTCAGCAGGTTGCCGGTTCGCAACTGGCCACGCAGGCCGTGATCCAGCAGCGCTTGCGCAAGTTTCTGCCGGTCGCTGGAGACCCGGCCGCCGGCGCCGCCCGAAACGAAGCGGGACGTGAAGCGCTCGGGATACAGTTTGATGTCGACCGGAATGCTGAACTGCTTGGTGACCGGATCGAAGCTCGTGTGAATCCCCGACACCTCACCGACTATGATGCCGAGAAAATCGACCGGTGCACCCACCGACAAACCACGAACGGACTCCTTGAAGTTCATCACGTAGTTATCGACGAACCGGTCGTGCCGCTTCATGGCCTCGGCCTTGCCGGAGAACAGCGCGAACTCGGTGTCGGCATTGGCTTCGGCCAGATCGTCTGCGTCGTCGGGCGTCTGGAAAGCGAGTCCGCCGATCAGAATCGCCACCAGCGACTGTGTATTGATCTTGACGCCACTGGTGTCGAGCGAAACGTCGATACCGCTCGCCTGCCAGAAGCGCGTATCGTTCAGCACGTACTTGTCGTAGGGCGCGTTGACGAACACATGCATCGTCACGCCTTTACCGTTCGGATCGAGCTTGTAAGAGGTGACCTGGCCGACCTGCAGCCGTCTGAAATAGATCGGCGAGCCGATATCGAGCGACCCCATGTCGTCGCCCTTCAGGATGAACTCCCGCCCCGGTACGCCACTCGCGAATACGGGTGGCACTTCGAGCCCGACATAGTTGCGCCGGGCTTTGTTCGAACTGCCCACATCCATGCCGACGAACGAGCCGGATATCAAGGTGCCGATTCCCGATACC
The DNA here is from genome assembly GCA_963738755.1 of uncultured beta proteobacterium. Taxonomy (GTDB): domain Bacteria; phylum Pseudomonadota; class Gammaproteobacteria; order Burkholderiales; family Burkholderiaceae; genus Paraburkholderia. The sequence continues at coordinate 427,267 of CAVTXZ010000012.1, read as the reverse complement.
GTGCCGCCGGAAATCCGCGGGCGCACCACCCAGAAGCGCGTGTCGTCCACCAGCAGACTCGTGGCGTCTTTCGAAAGCTCGGCAGTGGCAATGACACTGCGATGATTGCTTGCCAACGTCACGCTCTTCACAACCCCGATATCCACGTCCTTGAACTTGAGCTTGGTCTTGCCTGCCTCAAGCCCGTCGCCGGTTTCGAAACTGATGGTGACGGTCGGCCCCTGATCGAGAATCGCCTTCACCGCGAGCCAGCCGCCGATCAGCACCGCGATCAGCGGCACCAGCCACACCACCTGCACGCGCCAGCGCGAGCGCGGCGCCGCCACGGCCTCTGGCAGCTCAGGCGGTCCCGGAGGACTAGACATGGCGATCCTCCGTCGCGTCCCAGATCAGGCGCGGGTCAAACGACATCGCCGCGAACATCGTCAGTACGACCACTGAACCGAACGCGACCGCAGCCGGCCCCGCCTGAATCGTGGCGAGCGCATTGAACTGCACGAGCGCGACCAGAATGGTGATGACGTAGATATCGAGCATCGACCAGCGCCCCACCAGTTCCACCAGTCGATAGATGCGGGTACGTTGCTGCACGAGCGCGACCGAGCGCCGTTGGGTGGAAATGACCAGATACATGATCGCCAGGATTTTCAGCATCGGCACCGCGATGCTGGCAATGAATACGACCACGGCAAGCAGCCATGACCCCGACGTCCAAAGATAGACAACCCCGCTCAGGATCGTGTCCTTCTCCGAACCGAACAGCGAGCTCGTGTTCATCACCGGGAGCGCATTCGCCGGGATATACAGCACGATGGCGGCAATCAGAAAGGCCCAGGTACGCGCGATACTTTCCGGTTTGCGTGGATGCAGGTGCCCACCGCAGCGCGGACAGCTTGCGCCGTGAGCGTCCGACTTCACCAGCAGGCCGCAGCTGTGACAGCTCAGCAAGCCGCAACGCAGCGCGGTATGCGCCGCCGCGGCGGCTGACACCTCCGTCGCCGAGGCGGTCTCGTCCATGCTGCCCATGCGCTGCCAGAGTGCGCGCGGATCGAATGCGGAGCCGGCGGCGGCCAGCAACAGCATGAGCGCGCCGAACGACCACAGCGCGACGCCGGGCACCACGCTCGCGATGTGCGCCAGTTTGACCAGCGCCACCAGCATGCCGAGGATCAGCACCTCGGTCATGCCCCACGGCTGCGCGAGACGCATGAGGCGGAACATGAGGTCGGCGTGATAGGGTCGCCGGTTCAATCGCAACGGCACCAGCAGATATACCATGGCCGCCATCTGCAACAACGGCATCAGAAAGGTCGTGGCGAGCACGAGGCCGGCAATCGGCCACATGCCGTCCTTGTACAGCACGCGACACGCACCGAGCAGCGTCGTCTCGACGAGATCGCCGTTCACCGCGAGGCCGACAATCGGATAGACGTTGCCGATGGCGAACAGCACGACCGAGGTGAGCGTAAAGGCGAGTGCCCGGTCGATGCTGTCCGGATGCGCCCGATACAGCTCCGCATGGCAGCGGCAACAGCGCAGCGTGCCCTCCGCAGGCAGCGCGGACTCGCGCTGCAGCAGGTCGCATTCGTGACAGGCGACGAGGGTTGTCGGAGTCGCCGCGCTTGTCAGGGGAGGGGTCATTTAGGCTGCTCCGTGGCGGGCGGCGGCGGCGACGAACTCGCCGGCGGCGTTGCCGACTGATCGGCCACGTTTGCCACCGCCCCCTGCCCCATCACGCGTCCCGTCATTGCCTCGGCCTGCACAACCCAGCCGCCGCCCATCGCCTTGTAGAGACCGATCAGCGACTTGAACACCAGGCCGTTGGTCTGCGTGTAGGTGAGCTGCGCGTTAAACAGGCTGCGCTCGGCGTCGAGTACCTCGATGTAGCTCGTATAGCCGCCTTCGAAACGCAGCCGCGCGAGCCGTGCATAAGTGCGCAACGCATCCACCTGGCGCCCCTGCACGACCAGTTGCTCGCGCGACTTCTGCAGCGCGATGAGCGCATCGTCGACTTCCTGGAACGCCGTCTGGATCGCCTGCTGATACTGGATCAGCGCCTGTTGCTGCTGCGCCTCCGCCTGGCTGACCTGGCCGCTGATGCTGCCCGCCGTAAAGATCGGCACCGTCAGCGAGCCGGCGTACGACCAGACCCGCGCCGGCCCGGTGAACAGTTTCGAGAACTGGCCGCTCGTGGAGCCGAACAACCCCGTCAGCGAAATCTGCGGAAAATACAGCGCGCGCGCGGCGCCGATCAGCGCGTTGGCGGCGACCAGGTTCTGCTCGGCCTGCAGCAGATCCGGACGACGTTCGAGCAGATCGGAAGGCAGACCTGCCGGCACGGCGGGCAGCGCCAGTTCGGTCAGTTCGCGCCCGCGCAGGATCGGGCCCGGGTTGCGGCCGAGCAGCACCGACAAGCGCGTCTTCCTGTTGCGCGATCTGCGTTTCGAGCTGCGGAATCGTGGCGAGCGATGCCTCATATTCGGACTGGCTCTGCGCGAGTTCCATCTGCGAGACGTCGCCGCCCGAGAAACGCGCCTGGAAGACGTTCACGGATCCCGCCCGGCTGTCGGTCGTCGCCTTGGCGATCGTCAGTTGCTGGTCGAGATCGCGCAGATTGATGTAAGACGGTGGCCACCGACGCGACCAGCGAGAGGATCGTCGCGCGGCGGCCCTCCTCGCTTGCCAGCAGGCTCGCGCGCGCCGATTCGGTCTCGCGCCGCACGCGTCCGAAGAGGTCGATTTCCCACGACACCAGCAGCGTCGCCTGGAACTCGTTGAAGACCGGGACTCACGCCCGCCGGCATGCGGCGTCGGTCCGAGCTGGCGAAGCGCGCTGACGGGACGCGTCGAAGCCGGCGTTGATCTGCGGAAACAGCGCCGAGCGCGTGGTCACGAACTGGCCGAGGAACTGGTCGACGCGCGCCGCCGCGATCTTCACGTCCTTGTTGTCGGCAAGCGCGGCAAGGATCAGATCGTTCAGCACCGGGTCCTGAAACTGTTCCCACCACGGCGTATTGGCGACCTCGGCGGCTTCGCCGGTTTCGAAGCGATAACGTCGCCGGCGTCGCCACGTTCGGGCGCACATAGTCCGGGCCGAACAGGCAGCCGCCCAGCCCCATCGCCAGCAACAGGACAGGGGCCAGACGCAGCGCGGAACGCGATGCCTCGCATGTCAGTCGTCCTCACGTTGCGCGGACGGCGTGACCGTCGGACCGCCGGAGCCCGCGGGCTTGACCGGCACGGGCGTGGCGTCGCCGGCTCGGCCCGCCGCTCGCGCCCGGCGTCTTCTTGCCGCCGCTCTTTTCCGACATCGTTTCGAGCACGTAGAAGAACATCGGAATGAAGAACACCGCGATCACCGTTGCGCCGAGCATGCCGCCGATCACGCCCGTGCCGATCGAATGCCGGCTGTTGGCCGACGCGCCGCGCGCGATGGCGAGCGGCACGCAACCGAGAATGAACGCGAGCGAGGTCATCACGATCGGCCGCAGCCGCTCGCTTGCCGCCGTGACCGCGGAGTCGTACACCGACTCGCCCGACTCGCGATTGATCACCGCGAACTCGAAGATCAGGATCGCGTTCTTGGCGGCGAGCGCGACCAGCATCGTCAAGCCGATCTGGAAGTACACGTCGTTTTCGAGGCCGCGCAACAGGATCGCGAGCAGTGCGCCGAACAGCGCGAACGGCACCGCCATCAGCACGCCGAACGGCAGGCTCCACTTCTCGTATTGCGCGGCGAGAATCAGGAACACCATGACGAGGCCAAACACGAACACCAGTCCCGAGGTGCTGCCCGCCTGCCGCGCCTCGTAAGCCTCGCCGCTCCAGCCGACGCCGTAGCCCGTCGGCATCACTTCGTCGGCGACCTCCTCCAGCGCGCTGATGACCTGCCCGGAGCTATAGCCGGGCGCGCCGTTGGCCGTGATCTTCACTGCCGGGAAATTGTTGAAGCGCGTGACCAGATCCGGTCCGGTGACGTACTTCGAGGTCACCACCGCCTTGAGCGGCACCATGCTGTTGGTCTTGCTGCGCACGTAAATCTGGTTCAGATCCTGCGGCGTCATGCGGTACGACGGTTCGGCCTGCAGGATGACCTGCCACAGCCGGCTCGAACGATTGAACTGCGAGACGTACAGCGAGCCGAACATCGTCTGCATCGCGCTATACACCTCCTCGATCGGCACGCCGAGCGTCTCCGACTTGTCGCGGTCGACGTTGACCAGCAACTGCTGCGACGAGCGCATTGAAGGTCGACGTGACGCGCGCCAGTTCCGGCCGCTTTTTCGCCTTGGCAATGAAATCGTCCACCACGCCGGCAAGCTGCGCGATGGTCGCGTCGCCCTTGCTCTGAATCCACATCTCGGTGCCGCCGGTCGTGCCGAGCCCTGGAATCGACGGTGGATTGACCGGCAGGATGATGCCCTCCTTGACCTGCGAAAGATGTCTCGTAGGCATCGATCAGCACGGCTCGCGCATTCTGTGTCCTGATGTTGGCGAACTTGTAGCGCTCGTCGAAGCTCTTGAAACCGATGAAAAACGTCCCTGCGTTGTTCTTGTTCTGACTGTCGAGCAGGCTGAAGCCGTCGACGATCGTCACGCTGCTCACCGCCGGCTGCTTCATGAAGTAATCGGTGACGTGCTGCGACACGTCGCCGGTGCGATCGAGACTCGCGGCGTCCGGCATGATGACCGCGCCGAGCAGGTAGCCCTGATCCTCAGGCGGCAGGAACGAGGTCGGAATCGAACGCATCATGACGACCGCCAGCGCGATCATGCCCACGAACAGCAGCAGCGCGACCACGAAGCGCTTGATCACCAGCTTGACGGCGGACGTGTAGTGGTCCGTCATCTTCGCGAAACTGCGGTCGAACCACTTGAAGAAGCCTTTCTTTTCGTGATGCCCCGGCTTGAGCAGCAATGCGGCCAGCGCCGGCGACAGCGTCAACGCAACCAGCCCCGGACAACACCACCGAGATCGCGATGGTGATGGCGAACTGCTTGTACAACTGTCCCGTAATGCCGGCGAGGAAGGCCACCGGCACGAACACCGCGCACAGCACCAGCACGATCGCGACGACCGGGCCCGCCACCTCGTCCATCGCGCGCTTGGCCGCGTCTTTCGGACTCAGCTTGTGCACGGTCATGTTCCGTTCGACGTTCTCGATCACGACGATCGCGTCGTCCACCACGATGCCGATCGCGAGCACCATGCCGAACAGCGTCAGCATGTTGATCGAGAAGCCGAGCGCGAGCATCCCCATGAAGGTGCCGATGATCGACACCGGCACCGCGAGCACCGGAATCAGCGTCGCGCGCAGGCTCTGCAGGAACACGAACACCACGATCACGACCAGCACGAGGGCTTCGAAGAACGTGTGCACCACATCCGAGATCGACGCCCGCGTGAACTCGGTCGTATCCATCGCAATGCTGTATTCGAGGCCTTCCGGAAAGGTCTTCTTCATCTCCGCGAGCGTCGCGCGCACCTGCTTCGACACGTCGAGCGCGTTGGCGCCTGGCTGCTGGTACACCGCGATGACCGTGGCCGGCTTGCCCTGGAAGCGGCTGCGGATCGAATAATCTTTCTGGCCCAGCTCGGCGCGGCCGATGTCCTTGAGCCGCACGATCGCGGCGTCGCCGTTGGCCGCGCGGATGATGATGTTGTCGAACTCCGCGGGATCGCTCAGGCGGCCGGTGGTGGTCACCGCGAATGACTGCTCGACCGGCGCGCCGGTCGGCGACTGCCCGAGGCTGCCCACCGCGAACTGCTGGTTCTGGTTGGCGACCGCCCTCTGCACGTCGCCCGCCGTGATGCCGAGTTGCGCCATGCGGTCGGGCTTCAGCCAGATACGCATCGCGTAGTCCGGCGTGCCGAAGATGCTCGACTGATTCGCGCCCGGTATGCGCTTGAGCGCATCGAGCACGTAGATGTTCGCGTAGTTGGCGATATAGGTCGCGTCGTAACGCTCGGTCGGCGAATAGATCGCGATCACCATCATGAACGCCGACGACTTCTTCTGCACCTGAATGCCCTGCGACTGCACCGACGACGGCAATTGCGGCAGCGCCAGGTTCACGCGGTTCTGCACGTCGACCTGCGCCAGCTCCGGATTGGTGCCGATCTGGAAGTAAGCGTTGAGCGTCAGTTGCCGGTCGATGAACTCGACGAGTTCATGTAGATCATGTTGTCCGCGCCGTTGACCTGCTGCTCGATCGGCGCGGCCACGTTGTTGGCCACCACGTCGGCGCTGGCGCCCGGGTAGGTGGCGGAGATCGTGATCTGCGGCGGCGTGATGTCGGGATACTGCGCGATCGGCAGATTCAACATCGCCACCGCGCCGCCGAGCGTGATGACGATCGAGATGACCGACGCGAAGATCGGCCGGTCGATGCAGAAGTGGGAGATGTTCATATCGAGGTCCCCTTACTGCGCGGCAGTCGGTGGCGGTCGTGGCGGCCGGATGCTCCTTCGAACTGCTTTCGCCGCCTGGCCGGCGCGTTGAGCGCAGCGGGCGCGGCCGGCGCCGCGACGATCTTCAGCGGCGTGTCGGCGGACACGCGGATCGCGCCGTCGACCACCACCCGCTCGCCCGGCTTGCAAGCCCTCGGTGATGAACCAGTCGTCGCCATGCCACTCGCCCACTTCCACCACGCGCTGATGCGCCTTCGAATCGTTATCGACCACCCACACGAAGTGGCTCTTCGCGCCCTGCAATACCGCGCGTTGCGGCACGAGGATCGCGTTCGGCCGCGACGCGCCGGACACGCGCGCCCGCACGAACTGGCCGGGACGCAGGATGCCTTTCGGATTGGCGAACGACGCCCGCACGAGGAACGTGCCGGTCTGAGTGCTGAAGGCAGGATTGGTGAAACTGATATGGCCGCGGTTCGGAAACTCCGTGCCGTCCGCCAGAACGACCGATAACATCGAAGTCGTCGATTGGGCGGAAACGAGCAGACGGCCTTTCGCGACCTCCTCGCGGTACCTCAACAACTCGTTTTCCGAAATGCTGAAGTTCACCCACATCGGATCGAGTTGGTAGACATAGGTCAGCAGGCCCGATCGCGGTGGCGGTCACATAGCTGCCGTCCTGTTGTCTCGCGAAGCTCGACAAGCCCGTGAGCGGCGACTTGATCGTCGTATAGCTCAGGTTCAGTTCGCGGTCTGCACCTCGCCCTGCGCGGCGATCACCGCGGCTTCGGCCTGCTTTTCATTGCCGGTCGCGTCGTCGAGATCCTTCTGGCTCAAGGCGTTCTGCGTGGCGAGCGGAATCACCCGCGCGAGATTCGCCTTCGTGACAGTCAGAGCGCGCCTGCTGCTGCGCAAGCTGGCCTTTGGCCGTTTGCAGCGCCGCTTCGAACGGCTTGGGGTCCATCAGAAAGAGCGTCTGTCCGGCGTGCACCATCTGTCACCTTCGGTGTAGAGACGCTTGTCGAGAAAGCCGTCCACGCGCGCGCGAATCTCGACTTCGCGCGAACTCTGCGTCTGCGCGGTGAATTCGAAATCGACCGGCGTGTCGCTTTGTTTCACCTGCATCACGGTGACCTCGATCGCACCGGCGCTCGGCACAGTCGCCGGCTTGTGACAGGCAACCAGACACAGCGCAAGTGCGGCCAGCAGCAAAAAACCACGCGCGCTGACCGGGACGTCGTTGCGATTCGGCGCCTGACATGGCGTGGACATCGCGTGCCTTGCAGGTTTCATGGGATTACCCCGTTGCGGCTACGTGGCAGTGCAGGCGCCGAACAGCACCAGCGTGTCTTCATGATTGACGAGGGTCAGCGTCATCGAACCGGCTGCCTTGTCGAGCGCGATCGTCCATGCGTAACCGAGCTCGATGCCCTGCATCAGAATCTGGTCGGGTCCGATGTCCATGAAGCGAATCGCCGTGGTGCGCTCCGGCCCGACCACGGTCTTCTTCGCGAAGTCGATGCGCAGGAATTGCGGTGCGCCGAGCGCGGCGGGCAATGCACGCAGACAGAGCTCGCCAGGATCGCAAGCGTGAGCATCGATGGTGGCGCACAGGAGCGGCCTGCTGCCGTCGACGGGCACGGCCGACGCCGTGGCCGACCAGACGGCCGAGCCGAGCCCGCCCACCAGCACCGCAGCCGCAAGCGCGAAACGTATGCCTTGCCTGTTCATGGAAGCCTCTCTCCTGCTACCCGCGATCTTTACTGGACCGTATAGCCGCGGCCGGTCATGCAGGCCCCGACGGCGCGGTTGTAGGTGGTCAATGCCTGTGAGGTTTGCTGCTGGGAAGCCTGGGTTTGCGCCGCGGCGTTCTGCTGCGCGCGCCGCGACCGCACGCCGCCCGCCGCCGTACCGGTGACCGCACCGATCGCCGCGCCCTTGCCGGCGTCGCCTGCCACCGCGCCGACCGCCGCGCCGACCGCCGCGCCACCCGCGGCGCCTCTCAGACGCTCGCCTTGCGGCGGCGGTGCGCCAGGCTGGTCGGCACCCTGTTGCGCGAGTGCGACCGGATCGACGCCCGTGGTCTGCTTCGCCCACAGCTGGCATTCGGCTGTATCGGACTGCTGCCGGCTGGCGCTCTGTCCTTTGGCCGGGTAAATGATGGGCTGCTGCGCAAACGCAGAACAACCCAGCACGAGCGCAAGCAAACCCGTCAACCGTCGCATGATCGGAAGCATGGTCGGATTCCCATTCGATGTTCCTGTTGGCAAGCCGTCGCCCCGCGCATTCGGGCGCATGGCACCTAGTCGAGGCTGCTGTCGGCGAGCGTTTTCGGTTGAGTCAATTATTGGATTTCGCGTCGATCGATAGCAATTGGCCTTTGGTCCCATAACGCACGAATATGCGGTACAGGTCAGTACGATCGCATCAGGCAGGTGGCACGTCGTCGAGCGCGGCGCGCACAGTCTTGACGAACAGCTCGTCGTTGAACGGCTTGCGCAGATAGGCCACCGCGCCGCTGGCGAGCGCGTGCTCGCGCACGCCGAACTCGTCGTGCGCGGTGATGAAGATGACGGGTATGCCTTGACCCGACAGACGCCGTTGAACTTCGAGTCCATTGAGCCCGGGCATCTGCACGTCGAGAATGACGCAATCAGGCCGGTACGACGGCATCGAAGCAAGCGCCTCGAGAAACGCGTCGCCGCTGGCGAACGTTTCAGCGGCGATCCCGATGGAGCGCAGCAGTCGCTTGATCGCCCGGCTCACCGACTCGTCGTCATCGACGACGACAACGAATGGTTTGAGTTTTCCCATTGAGAGTAGTCCGGTGTCCGGGAGTGCACAGGTTAAGCGCACTCCCCCAAACGACAGCCTACGAGGCGAACGGGCTCGCTGGTATTGGACCTTGGTCCCGTGTGGACTGCGAGTGGCACTGCATGCGCCCGGACCGCCTTTCATGCATGGCGGCCATCCGGCTAATCCGCGGCGAACCGTCAGCCTGGCATGCGCATGTCGCCCGCGTCGCCGATCCCGATCTTGTCCGCGACACGGACAAGCTGAGCGAACGAGGTGACTTCCATCTTGGCCATCACACGCGCGCGATGAGCCTTGATAGTCTTTTCGACCGTGCCGAGTTCGCCGGCCACCTGCTTGTTCAGACGGCCTGTCACGACAAGCGCCATGACTTCACGCTCGCGCGGCGTGAGCCTGTCCAGACGGCCACGGATCGCATTCAGTTCGCAGCGCACCGCGTGCGTTTGCGCGACACGTTCGAATGCCGCTTTGATCGCGCAGAGCAGATCGGTGTCGTTCACCGGCTTCGCCAGAAAATCCGTCGCGCCGGCTTTCATCGCACCCGCCGGTCATTGCGATATCGCCGTGGCCGGTGATGAAGATGATCGGCAATTCCGCATTGAGCTCGCGCTGCAATTTCAGACCGTCCAGATCAGGCAATTGCACGTCGAGCACCAGGCAGGCTGGCGACGTGACCTCGCGCAGCCGCTCGAGAAACGCACGGCATTGCCGAACGCTTCCACCCGATAGCCCGCGGAGTGGATCAGGCGCGCCAACGCGCGGCGCACGGAATCGTCGTCGTCGACGACGAATACGAGCGAATCGGAAAACGGATCAGAATCAGTCATGGCCTTCTATCGCGACTTATCCTCTTACGTCGCATTGCCTGTCGGCAATGCCACGTAAAATGTCGCGCCTCGATCGTCGTTATTTTCGGCCCAGAGCCGCCCGCGGTGCATGTCGATAATCGAACGGCTAATCGACAATCCCAATCCGAGCCCCTGGGGTTTCGATGTAAAGAACGGCTTAAAGATCTTGTCCAGCTTGTCGGCGGTCAAGCCATGGCCCCGATCGCGCACCGCCACCAACACCATGCCGTGGTCCGCCGATTTGAGCGTGACGAATACCGCGCGGTCGGCGGGCGGGATGTCGTTCATCGCGTCGAACGCGTTCAGCAACAGATTGAGCATCACCTGCTGCAATTGAACCCTGTCGCCGCGTTACCCGCGGCAACGTATGCGTCGATATCGAGTGTCACGCGCGTTCCGCGCACGATCGCGTCGCTGTGTACCAGAACGAACACATCGCGCATGACACTGGCGAGATCGAGCGACGTCATGTCGATATCGCCTTTCTTGACGACTGCGCGAATGCGCCGGATCACTTCGCTCGCGCGGTAATCATCCTGGACAATATCGTTGAGAATATCGCGCAGTTCGGCCAGATCGATCGGATCGGCTGTCATGAACCGCTGGGCGGCCTGCACATTGCTCAGAATCGCGGTGAGCGGCTGATTCAACTCGTGGGCGAGCGACGAAGCCAGTTGCCCCATGGTGGATACCCGCGTCAGATGCGCAAGATCCTGGCGCTGACGGCGTAGCTCGCAGCGCTCTGTTATGTCGATCACGAAGGCGAGCGTGACGTTTTGACCGTCGAAGTGAAATGCATTCAAGTCGATCTCGACACGAAACTCGGTGCCGTCCTTGCGCCGTGCGTTGAGGTCGTCCAGCGGCAGGGCATCGCGTAGTTTCAGGATGGCGAACGGATCGGCCCAGAGCGGCGCATCGCTGTCAAAACGCAATGCATCAACCAGCAGTTCCACTGGCTTTCCGACCAGTTCATCGCGCTCGTAACCGAATAGCCTGTCGGCTTGCGGATTCACCATCGCCATCAGGCCACGCTCGTCGAGCATCAGTATCGCCAACGGCAGCGACGCGAGTGCTTCACGAAAATAGTGCTCACCACTGACCTGTTCAAGCGCGCCAACGTCTGGCTCCTGCGAAAGTGGCGCGCGCGCAACCGCGTCGTAGGTTTTCCTGCGAGTTTGCCTCGCGGACGCCATTGTGCGCAGTTTTTCCGTAAAAGGCCGTTTCGCACGCAACAGGAAATGATCTGTATCTGCCGGTATGCGGAACGCCTCCACTGCCGCGTGACGGTGCTCGTTATGCGCAAACGCTGAACGGCGGAGATTGATTGAAGAATCTTGCGGCTCTGCTTTATCTGCCATTGCCGCAAGAGTTGAAATCGTCGCGCATCCCTTTGCCGTTACGCACCCGGGATAACCCGCTTCGATATCTGGCGCTTTGAGACTAGTGAATAGCGCCAGTGTGCCATGACGCGATATGCGCAACAGCAGCCACAGAATGATTGCAGCCTGCAAAATGACAATCGCTGGCATGACGATACTCATGACCGAACTGCCTTTTTTGAAGAGTCGGCACCGCGAGATAGGCTGCCAAAATTTGGGCTGAATGAGGACGTGTGACCAGGTCTTCTTCCACTTGGGCTTGTTATTGCGGCCAGGCTTTCAAAGCTGGCTCGTCGTCCAATCAACCAGTTAACGGATTAACGAAGACACGCGCTGCATGTCGGCGTTACTCGCCTGAGGACATACCGGCAAAAAATGCAGCGCAATAACTTTCCCACCGGCAAATTCAATCCTAGTACGTAAGGAAGAACATGTAAATGTCAATTCAGGCATATTTTGCGCACATTTTCCCGCGCGATGTTACGGACCCGGCTCCAATGTCGCGCGCCGGGGGTTGAAAAATTCGATCACCTAATATGTGACGTGTCATAAACGCGTTATTTCAGTGAAGAAACCAGCACCGGTCTGACGGCCTCGCCGCGCGCCATTCAGTTACAGCCCTCACTGTTTGCACTACGATAGCAGGTCTTTCCACTTGGGCTCTTATATACGCCCTTACCGTTCCTGGTCTTGGCCTCGCCGCCTTTGCTCGTCGTAGTCGTCGCCACGCCGTTCTGATTTTTTTGCGCCTTCCATGCATTGCCGGTATTCGCGTTGTAGCCGCCAGCCGCTTGCCCGTTATTGCACTCGGTCGCGCCGCGCCCATTCGTGGCGCATTCCGCGAATACGCTCGACGACAGCGCAATGCCAATCAACATGAACAACACTTTCATGGCTGTCTCCTGGGGTGGCGGGCACCAGCACGGCTTTGCCGGCCACATCGTCAAGATTAGCCCCATCCGGTTGCGCGCATATTGGACCTTGGTCCAATTGAATATTTTTGCTTTGTGTCCGCGTCATGGAGGATGTCTACGCGTTTGTCTTTCGCCAGCAGGGATTGATGGCGGGTCTCGGCGTACAAAGTCAAAAGATCTCGAAAGACAATCCGTAGCCCGAACCAGAACGGCTCCGTTCAGGCAGATCGATGCTGCACGGGAACTGTTCGAATGCAGCATGATCCCTTCCGTGCCGCGGGGCGCGCTTCGGCGGCAGTCCGCGACGCGCCGCTCAATCGCTCGACTGACCTTTATCGACACCGCATTCGACCAGCTTTTCTTCGCAGCGTGGAATCGCGTCGCCCCGTTCCGGCTTGCCGAGAAGAAAGCCTTGCGCATGAGTGCATCCGCAATGGCGCACGAAGTCCAGTTGCTCTTGCGTCTCGATGCCTTCCGCCGTGGTCGGCAGGCCGATTTCCCGCGCCAGCGCCACGATTCCGCGCACCACCGCTGCGGATTCCCGCCGATGCACGGACTCCCTGACGAACGAACTGTCGATCTTGAGCTTGTCGAACGAAAAGCGAATCAGCGTCGACATGGTTGAAAAGCCGGTTCCGAAGTCGTCGAGCGCCAGACCGATTCCCAGCGCGCGAAGCGTCGAGACGTTGCGCCGGGTGACGGTATCGTCGCTCAGCAGCACCGTTTCCGTGACCTCGATGTTCAGCCGCGCGGGCGGCAGGCCCGTCTCACGAAGGATGGCCGAGACGGTCGACGCGAACGACTCCTCCCGCAATTGCACCGGCGACACATTGACGGCGACCGTGGCCGCGTCGCGCCACGTCGTCGCTTCCCGGCATGACTGCCGCAATGCCCACTCGCCCAGCGCGAGGATCAGCCCGGTGCGTTCGGCGGTGGGAATGAAGAAGCCGGGAGACAACTCGCCGCGCGTCGGGTGCGTCCAGCGCAGCAGTGCTTCCCGGCCCGCGACCGCGCCGTTGCTCAGATCAATGATGGGCTGATACTCCATCCGCAGCCCATTGAAAGAACGCAGTGCGCCTTCCAGGTCGCTGCGTAGCAGACTCAGACTTTCGTCCGAAGCGTGCCGCTCGGCATCGAACACGGCGAAAGCACTTTTGCCGCTTCGTTTCACCGCGTACAGCGCGCGGTCCGCGCAAATCAGCAATTGCGGCCCGCTGCTCGCATGCTCGGGGTACAAGGAAACGCCAACGCTCGCGCCGATATGCACGAGCGCTTCGCTCAATGCAAAAGGACGTGCGAGCGTTTTCACGATTCGGTCCGCCAACCCATGGATGTCGGCGGCCGGCCCGGAGCAGTCGCAGATCGCGACGAACTCATCGCCGGCCAGACGTCCGACGAACTCTCCGCCCGGTAACACTTCGCATAAGCGAGTCGCCGCTTCCTGGAGGATCTTGTCGCCAGCGGCATGGCCGAGGCTGTCATTGATGGCTTTGAAGCCGTCGAGATCGATCAGCAGAACGGCGAACGACCGGTCCTGGCGCCTGGGATGCGCGCCGGTGCGCTCCAGCAGGATTTCGTTGATGCCCGCGCGATTGGGCAAGCCGGTGAGGCTGTCGTGCCCGGCGAGACGATGGCTCGTTTCGCGCGCCAGCAACAGCGCGACGGTGTCGCGATTGCTGCGCAGCGCAACCGTGAAAAATCCCGCGGCGCAAAATGGCGCCTGAAACAGCAACACGAGCTTGCCGGAGCCGGGCGAAAGCGCCGCCCCCAGGCCCAGCAGACTCAGAATAAAAGTGATCTGGATGAGGACGAGCCGCGGCGTGCCTGCGTTACGTCCGGCCAGTCCGCCGACCACACCAACCGCACAAACGTTGCCGAGCAGGAAAAGTGTCTGGTTTCCACTGATATTGCACAGCAGGCTGCCGAAACCGAACAGCGCGCTCCACAGAATGCTGGCGAACAGGAAGGCTGATGTAGGTGTCGGCAGGTTGCGCGCACTGCGACTGCAACATAGCCAGATCAATACGAGGCGAGCCGCCAGCAGTGCGATGACGGCGCTGCCCCACGCGGCATACAGCGCGTTGGGCTGGAGATAGTAGGCGGTTGCGCAGACACTGATTTCGCAAATCGACGCGAATACGATCGATGCGGTTCGCGTGAACAGATTGGCGAGCAGAATTTGCCGATTACCGGCGCTCAGCTCCTGAGCGGAGGAAACGAGCCACTTGAAAAATGGAGACCTTGGTTCGCTGAAAGCCATGACCTGCACATTTTTGACGTTAGTGGATCGTTACCATTGTGCCCCTCAATTATTACGCAACACAATACGTCAGTGTAATATGGTTGTAAGCTAACCGTCGTCGGTTCCTGTCATGTGAACACGCGGACATCACACAATGCGTCAGGCAAGCCGGGCCAGATACTGGTGAACCGCCTGAATGGCGGCCGCCCCTTCCCCGACGGCCGCGGCCACCCTCTTAACGGAGCCACTGCGCACATCGCCGGCCGCAAAAACGCCGGGACGGCTGGTCTCCAGAAAGTGCGGCGGCCGGTCTGCCTCCCATCTGCCGCTCGTGTCGCCGCCGGTCAGCACGAAGCCATCCTTGTCCAGCGCGACGCAGTCGCCAAGCCAGCCGGTACTGGGCTGCGCGCCGAGAAACAGGAATACATGCTGGATCGGCCTGGGTTCGATCCGCCCCTGACAATCCCATTTGATCGACTCGAGTCTGGATTCGCCGCACAACTCGACGATCTGTGTCCGCGTGTGAAGCGTGATGTTGGCTGCTGCGTTAATGCGCCTGATCAGGTAGTTCGACATGCTCGCGCTGAGTCCGTCGCCGCGAATCACGACATGCACGTGCTGCGCGAATCTCGCGAGGAACACTGCGGCCTGCCCGGCTGAATTGCCGCCGCCCACCACGATCAACGGCTGGTTTTTGCAGAAGCCGACTTCCATGAAGGTCGCGCTGTAGTAGACACCGCGACCCTCGAAATGCTCCAGACGCGCAAGAGACGGCTTGCGGTAGCGCGCGCCGGTAGCAATGACCACGGCGCGCGCGTACACGCTCTCTTCGTGATTGAGGCCGATGTGAAACGAGGACGTATCGGTGCAGTCGATCTGCAATGCTTCAATGGGCACGCCCACTTCGGCCCCGAACTTGCGGCATTGCGACAGGCCGCGGCCCGCCAACGCCTGCCCTGATATGCCGGTGGGAAACCCAAAGTAATTTTCGATCTTCGAACTCGTGCCGGCCTGCCCGCCCGGCGCTTTGGCATCCAGCACTGCCACGTTCAAACCCTCCGACGCGGCATACACCGCGGCGGCCAGGCCCGCCGGTCCCGCGCCCACCACGACGAGGTCGAAGCGTTCGCCGTCCAGCCGGTCCGGGCTCAGGCCGATGGCATCGGCCACGGCCCGGTGGGTGGGTTGCCTGAGTACCGCGCCCTGCAACGTGATCACCACCGGAATGTCGGCTTCCGTCAACTCGTAACGTGCCAGGAGTTCTTTCGTTTCGGGATGGTCGACGATATCGAAGTAGGCCGCGGGCTGCCCATTGCGGCTCAGGAAATGGCGCAGATGAAGTGTGCGCGCCGAGGCTGTACTGCCGATCACGATCACGCCGCCGTGCTGGCCCTGGATGAAAGCGACGCGACGCAGAATGAAGGCCCGCATGATCGTTTCGCTCAATTCCGCTTCAGCGATCACGAGCGAGCGCAGCGATTCCTCGTCGATCACGATGACCTCGCAATCCGAAATCGCGTGTGCCGATGCCGCCGCAGCCCGGCCAGCAAGTGTGCCGACCTCGCCGGTGAAACACCCGGGTCCGTGCTCACCCTTCTTCTGCGGGCCGCTAATGGACGCTCTGGAGGCCTCGATCGTGCCGGAGACGACGGCGAACATCGGGACGTGCCGGTCGCCTTCTGTGTAGAGTGTGTCGCCGGCTTTCAGCTTGCGCCGCTCGCCATAGCGCTCCAGTATCGCCATCTGGCTTTCATCCAGGGTGGGATAGACCTGGTGGTAGCGGCTGCCGCCTGATGACAGCTCGTTGGAATTGCCCGAAGAGTCGTTGCCCATCACATACCTCGTCCAGTCAGAACGCGATGCTTGTCGTGGAACTGCTGCATCCAATGGGAGTATGTTACCTGCGGTTGCGAGACGCGCTCGGGCCGAACGTTCATCGGCCTCGTTGCTGGAATGCCTGATGTAGAAGGTTGAGTGCGGGATGGTCTCCCCGGCCAGAGCAATAGAGCGCGCTTTTTAGCCCGGCGTTAAACTCGGCAGGCAAACCGGTTCGCTAACGATACGTACGCCGCGAGTGATCGGTGCACCGGGTTGCGCTCATATTCGCCTTCGACGTGGCGATTCCCGGAGAAATTCATGTCCGCTCAAACCGCAGATGACGGCATCGTCACGGTGCTCTCGCACCATACGGTCGAAGAAGCCGCCGACAAACTCGCATTGCTGATCGAAGCAAAACACCTCACGCTGTTCGCCCGCATTAATTTCGCGGAGGATGCGCGGCGCGTCGGGCTGGCTATGCAACCGTCGCAGTTGCTGGTGTTCGGCAATCCGCTGGCCGGGACGCCGCTTATGCAAGCCGTGCCGAAGGCGGCGCTTGATCTGCCGCTCAAGGTGCTGGTGTGGCAGGACGCCGACGGCGAGGTTCAACTCTCGTATAACGCAACGAGCTATCTGCAGGCACGGCATGGCGCGCCCGCCGAGTTGATGAAAGCGCTCGAAGGGATCGGCGCGTTGGTGCTGGCGGCCGCAGCGGATTGAGATTGACCCGGGTGCGATGCAGTGACGGACCGGTAGTTCTATCGACGCGCCGCCACATCCGTCAAGCGGCGCGTCAATCGTCTTGCGTGCTTACTGGCCCGTGTAGCCGACCGGAACGGTCGAATTGGCCTTGGCAACCGTCGCGTTGTTCGACACGATGTACTGCGGCACCTCGGTGAGGGTCAGCGTGACTTTGCCGTTGGTATAGGCAACGGTGCTGGTATTGCCGTATCCATCGATCTTCGTCACGTTGCCCGACGTACCCGCGCCATCCACCTGAAGCGAATAGCTGGTCGAGTAGGTCTGGCTATACAGACCGTTGCTCGCCGGCCACTGAGCATTGCTGTGGGTCCACGCAGCAGTCACGACCTTGCCGTTGCCGAGTTGCTGGAACGCATACACAAAGGTTCCGGACGGCGCACCCGTGACGCGGCCCAACGTATTCGTACCGTCGAGGACTCGTGTCATCGTGGCGAAGGCCATTGCTTCGGGCTTCGGCGAGAGGTTCGATGCACCGTACGCGCCTTGTGCGTCATTCAGGTCGAAGAACGTGCCGTATCCGACTTCGCCCGGATAGTCGGAACCGTAGAACAGCGTCGTCATCTGCGCACCACCGCCGAGCACAATGATGTGCGAACGTACGCCGACCGCGGCATGAGCGAACAACTGGTTCTGCGACGGCCCCGTGGCGCCGTATTTGATACCCGGATCGTAGCTCGTACCTGCTTCGGTGAAGAACAGCTTCATGTTCGGCTTGCCCGCCTGCATCACCGAACGCAACTGCGTCATCTGGTTGTCGAGCGCGTTGGCCTGGTTCGCAGGATTCGGATCCGAGTCCTGCAATTCAGGCGGATGCGACGGGAAGGTGCCGGCATTCCAGTAACCGTGCGTTGAGACCGCGTCGATGTAGTTCCACAAGCCCAGTGCACCGAACTTCTGCAGATAGCCGGTCGTACAAGTGTCGCAATTCGAAGGGAACGGGTTACCGGTGCCCATCACGACCGCATTCGGATCGGTCGAATGGATGCCCTGATACGCAGCCTTGTACATGGCGACGAAGTTCGCGTCGCTATCCGCCCAGCCGAGGCTCGGTTCCCACGTTACCTGGTAGTAGTTCTTTTGCTGGTTCGGGTAGTTTGCCGCACGGATCAGGCTCGTATCGGTACCGACCTTGGCCATGAAGCTCTGGAATTCAGGCATGTTCGACGGCGCGTAATAGCTGTCGTTGAACTGGCCGGTCTTCGAATCCCACGCAGGCAGCCCGTCCAGGCGCACGATACGCATCTGATCAGGATTGGCCTTATAGAACGGATCGAGGTCATTCACGCTTGGCGTGTAGGTGTTGGGACCATTGGGTTCCATGGCCGACACCTGGCGGTCGTCGATCGTCCAGGAAATTCCCAGATCATGCAGCGCCGCAATGTTGCCGTTGAAACCCTGCATACCGAAGCGGTGCTGGTCCTGATGTGCGTACGTGACAGTGCCCAGTGCCGAAGCCAGGTTCGGTAGCACGCCGAACGTCGCGATACCCTGCGGACGCGTACCGCTCGTCGGCAACGTGCCGCCGTTCGAGCGCAGCGTCGCGGTGAGTGCGCCATAGCCGGACCATGTCGACGTGCAGGGAATCGTGCTGGTTTGCGCACCGGCTTTAACCGCGAAGCTGCCTTGCGCCTTGATCGCGCCATTCGAGTCCGCTACGGACCAGACGACCGTGTCGGCGCTCGGTGCGTTCGTCGTAATCGCGAGCTTGAACGGTGCGTTGTTCTGGAACACGCGCAGGCCGTCGGCGGTGGGCGTGTCGGCGCTGATCAAGCCATTCGCGTTTCCGCCGGATGTTTGCGTCGGCGTGCTGCACGAGAGGGTCGAACTGCCGGGTGCCGGTGATGGCGTTGGCGTTGGCGTTGGCGTTGGCGTCGGTGTTGGCGTCGGTGTCGGTGTTGGCGTCGGTGTTGGCGTCGGTGTCGGTGTTGGCGTCGGTGTTGGCGTCGGTGTTGGCGTCGGTGTTGGCGTCGGTGTCGGTGTTGGCGTCGGCGTTGGCGTCGGCGTTGGCGTTGGCGTTGGCGTCGGCGTTGGCGTCGGGCCGCTGGCGACCGCCCTGACCCAGCACGATTTGCCGTAGCCGAATGCAGGATCTGTCTGAGAAACCGCGCCGACGTAACAACCCACGCCGTTGCTAAAGGTCTGCGGCGCCGTCAACATGACCGATGGCGCGTTGGGCGGAACCGCACCGAACACCACCGAGGCTGTCCCGAGGAATGAGCAATTGCCATACTCTTGTCCGCACAACTTGTATTGCAGTCCCGCTACGGTGATGGTGCTTGCCTGGGCCTGCGCGTTTTCCGCACCAAACGATGCGAACACCGTTGCTGCCGCAACCCCCAGTAATTTCAAATTTCTCGTCATTGTCCGTATGTATCGCTAAAAAGCAGGTTATCCCCGAGGATTCAGCAAGATCGAGCAAAGCCGTCCCGCTTTGGCGTTGTTGAGTACAGAGAGAGGTGAACCGGCGAACGCGATGATTGCGTTCATTGCTGACGAAGCTGACGCTGCCGCTGCGCCCGTATCCGCTGGCAGATACCGTTAGGCGCTCGAACGTGCGCCGATCGTCGCCAGACGGAAATGCGAACAACACTCCGGCCTGGCAACGGTCGGTAAATAAATATTACGCAATACTTACTAGCTGGCGCATGGGGTTCGCTTGACGAAGCTCCATGAATCCGACGAAGTGGATGACCCGCGGGCATCCGGGAACGCTGGCGCCGACTGCCAGGCGAATCGCCCGGTGACAAACAGATTACGGCTCAGGACGTGCAATGAAAAAATGAGGATGCCTGATAGATCGATCAGGTCTCTATTCCTCCTTGCTACTGATGACCCACATCCCGGGCATTCGCCGACGCAAGCCAGCAGCGCCGTTCAGAACCGGAAACAGACTATTCAGACGGCGCGTCTCGTTCCAATCGTGCAACAACCGCGCAGTTGCCATTCGTGCAACTCTTACTTGTTCGGCGCACAGTTGCGAATAAAACCGGTATTACTTACAGCAAAAGTTTTCAGCAGAGGAATTATAAACGTTTCACTCGTGTAACGTCGTTGACGCAAAGGCGATAAGCAAGAACTTCGGGAAATTTTGGACCGAACGTCCTCAACCATTTTTCCGATTGCGAAAATTCGGGGAGTCTCTTCCTACAACTTTCCAGAAAAGACAAATCTTTGATTTATATGACGAAATAAAATGAATGAAAGCAATGTAACTTAATCTGTTTGATATTACTAATATCAATAAGAAACCGGTCAGCCAGCTATTTTCGAATAGCCCGAAACAGCCGGTTTCTGATTTGTCGAAGCGGCTTCCGCTACCCGCCCCTACGCGGACATGACGGCAAACGTCCATGCACTCCCAGACATGCCGTCGCCAGATGCAAACGACCCGCCTGCCGCGCGTGCAACTTTCCCGAAGCGATGCTCGGATTGAAAAAGTCGAAATGAAACTACTGCGCTGGTAAAGTGCCCATGGTTTCGTTGCCTCCATAACGTGCTAACCCAACCTCGCCGCGTCCTCATGCCGCTCAATTCAAATCGAAGAAGCGCCTGCGACTCTATCGTGCATCGCGCGCGGCATGTTCCGGCCATCGCAGCGCCGGGTCTGTGCTTGCAGGGATGTACGCTGCGCGGCGCACCCTCGTATGAAATCTTTGGCGCATATTTTCCGCTCTGGTTACTCAGCGCGTTGCTCGGGTTCGTCGGCGCGCTTATCGCGCACCGGATATTCGTATCCACAGGGTGGGTGCGGATCGTCCCGTTTCAGCTCTCCGTCTGTGTGGCCCTCGGCCTGACGGTCGCCGTACTCTTCTGGCTTGCGGGAACAGGACAGCTCTTATGAAAATCGCCGGCTTGCGCAACGCCTCTCTGAAAGGCCGCGTGATCGCATGCATCATCGTCGCGCTCGGCGTCGCCGCGATCTACTACGCCTATGACCGGACGACCCGCTTTCCGTCAACGGACGACGCGACGATCGACGCCGACGTCGTGCACGTCGCGTCGCCGGTCGGTGGCAGGATCGTCAGACTCGCGGTGGAAGAGAACCAGCGGGTCGCCAAAGGCGACGTGCTGTTCGAGATCGACCCTGCTCCGTATCGTCTCCTTGTAGCGCAGACCCAGGCTGATCTCGAACTGGCTCGCGCGGCGCTCACCACGCGACGCAAGACGATCGTCGGCGAACGCGCGAATGCGGTCATCGCCGACGACCAGACCGGCAAGGCAGCCCATAACTACGAGCTGGCGTCGCGCACGGTGCGGCGACTCACGCCGCTCGCGGCGAAGGGCTACGTCCCCACTCAGCAACTGGATCAGGCACAAGTCGCGCAACACGATGCCGAGTTGTCGCTGAAGCAGGCGCAGGCGCAGAAGCATGCGAGCGCGCAGACGATCGGCGACGAGGCGGACGCCATCGCCATCGTGCATGCGCGCGAGGCGGCGCTTGCACTCGCGCAGCACAGTCTCGACGACACGGTCGTGCGCGCGCCGCATAATGGCTTCGTCACCGGGTTATCGGTTCTGGCGGGTGAGACCGTGGCGCCGAATCAGTCGATCTTCACGCTCGTGCACGCGGACGAATGGTTCGCCGTCGCGAACTTCCGCGAGACGGCGCTTGCGCACATTCAGCCTGGCGATTGCGCGACTGTCTATTCGATGATCGATCGAAACCAGGCCATGCACGGCAAGGTGATCGGCATCAGCGCGGGGATCGCCGATTCGGACCGGATCAATCTTCCGCGCACGTTGCCGATCGTCCAGCAGTCCGTGAACTGGGTGCGCGTCGCGCAACGCTTCCCGGTGCGCGTGCGTCTCGACGAACCGGCCGCCCGTCTGGTCCGCATTGGTGCGAGTGCGATTGTCGAGGTCCGGCATGGCGCAGCCTGCCGGTGATCTCGCCCGACCGGGCCCCGCTGACATCCTGAAGCTGCTTGCCCCCTATCCGGGGCGAGCGGCGATGGCGACCCGCATCGCGCTGATCTGCGCATTGACGGTGTTCGTGACGAGCGCCTACGGCACACCGGAAGCGGCCATCTCCGCCTATGTGGTGTTCTTCCTGAACCGGCCCGACCGGGTGATGAGCGTGGTGCTCAGCACGGCGCTGCTGGTGCTGGTCACGTTGGTCATCGGACTCGTGCTCGTCGTGGCCATGTTCGCGCTCGACAATCCCGTCTGGCGGGTGGCCTGCATTACGGTGCTGTCCTTCGGCCTGCTGTTCGCGACATCGGCGAGCAAGCTGCGGCCGGTGGGCGCCATCCTCGCGATGATCGTCGGCTTTGCGCTCGACGAACTCGGCAGCGTGCCGTTTGGCGAAGTGGCCACGCGCGCGCTGCTTTACACCTGGGTGATGGTCGCCATTCCGATCGGCGTTTCGATCTGCGTCAACCTCGTGTTCGCGCCCTCGCCGCGCCGGCTCGCTGGCCGCGAACTGGCGAAGCGCCTGCGGCTTGCAGCCGGGAGCCTCGCCGCGCCCGATGCAACACGCGACGCACTCGGCGCGTGCCTGCGCGAAGGCGATGCGCAGATCGGCACATGGCTGAAGCTCTCCGTCGTCGATGGGTCTTCGGCACGGGCTGACATCCCCGCGTTGCGGCAAGCGGTAGCGTCGACACTGGCGATCCTGGTCGCAGCCGATCTCGCGGCGCGCGAACCGTCGGCCCGGCTGCCTGCAGCGTTCGCGGCGCCGCTCGCCGCGACGCTGGAGAACATGGCCATGATGTTCGAGGCAGGCGGCTACCCGGTCGATATCGAACTCAGCCTACCAGCTGTCACAGAACTCACGCCGCTTGCGCGCATCGTCGTCGAGAATCTGCGCGATGCGATCACCCGCTTCGCCGTGGTCGAGAATGCAGAGGAAACCGAAACCCCGCCGCCTGCCGCTGACAAGCGCGGCGGGTTCTTCCTGCCCGATGCATTCAGTAATCCAGAACACGTCCGCTATGCGCTGAAGACCACGGCGGCAGCGATGTTCTGCTATCTGCTTTATTCGCAGATCAACTGGCCGGGTATTCACACCTGCTTCATCACGGTCTACATGGTGTCGCTCGGCACCACCGCCGAGACCGTCGAGAAGATGACGCTGCGCATACTCGGGTGTCTCATCGGCGCGCTGCTGGGTGTCGCGGCGATTGTATTCGTGACGCCGGAGCTGACATCGGTCATTGGCCTGATGTGGCTCGTGCTCGCCGGAGCCTGGCTATCTGCGTGGATCGCGTTCGGTTCGCCACGCATCGCTTATGCCGGATTCCAGATCGCATTGGTGTTTTTCATGTGCGTGATCCAGGGCGCGTCGCCCGGCTACGATCTGACGGTCGCACGGGATCGAACGATCGGCATCCTGCTCGGCAATGTGGTCGTCTATCTGGTCTTCACGCGCGTGTGGCCAGTCAGCGTCGCTGCGCGGATCGACACCACGCTCATCGCGCTGCAGCAGCAATGGGAGCGACTGGCATCGCGGGTCCATGCCGGCACGCGACGCGCGCAAGCCGCGAGCGCAATGGCCCAGTGCGGCGCGCTCGAGCAGGACCTCGCGCTAATGCACTACGAGCCATCGTGGGTTCGGCCGGATGCGCAGTGGATCGCCGAGCGCCGCAGCGCGCTGGCCAGGCTCGACGCGCTCACAGGACCGATGTTCCTGCTCGCCGAACGACGGCCGGGCGACACCGCGATTCACAGTTGGCTCGAACGCCTGACGAACAATCGACCGCCGCAGGCCGCCGGAACCGGCGCCGCTGCGGCAACACAAGCGGCCGCGCCGGATGCGCCGGTCAATGCCGATGCCGCTTCAGACACCACCCGCACCGTATTGCTCGATCTCGGCAATGCACGCCTCACTCAACTCGAACACGCCATGTTCAACGACACGGCGAAGGAACTCACGACTCATGCGCGGGCTTAACCCCCCATTCGCCCTGGCGATTCTGGCCGCGGCGAGTCTGGCCGGATGCGCGACGTCGTCGCTTGACATGGCGCCGGACAGCCCCGACCGTCCGTGGCAACCGCAGACGGACGCGTCCGGCGCCATCGTGCCCGGCCCGTCGGCATTGGCTGCATCAGGTGCATCAGGTGCGTCTGCGGCAGCGTCACGCGGCTATCAGTTGCCCGCGAATCCCGCACTCGCCGCCGTGCCGCCTCCGCCGGCGCTGGAGCAGGCGCATGCATACGACCTGCCCGAACTGATCGACCTCGCGGAATCGGCGAACCCGCTGACCCGCATCGCGTGGAACGACGCGCGCAACGCGGCGCTCGCGGCCGGCATCGCGAAGAGCGCTTATCTTCCGCAACTGTCGGTCGCCGCGATGGGGCAATACCTGGGCGCACGCGATTCGCGTTCGCTCGCGCTCGGCGGTGCGTCGCCCGGCGATTCGTCGATCACTGGCTCCGGCCATGGCACGACCTCGGTGGTGGCGTTGCAATGGCTGCTATTCGATTTTGGCGGACGTGCCGCAAGGGTCGAGGCCGCGTCGCAGGCGTCGACGATAGCGAACATCGGCTTCACCGCGGTCCACCAGCAGGTGATCTTCGACGTCAGCATCGCGTTCTACGCTTATCAGGCTGCGCGCGCCCGCATCGCCACGACCCGGCAAGGCCTCGACAATGCCGACGCGATCCTCACTGCCGCAAAGTCGCGCTACAGGCACGGCATCGGCACCGTTATCGAAGTGGCGCAGGCCAACCAGAATCGGGCGCAGGCAAAGCTCGCCCTTGTCGAGGCGCAAGGCGCCGAAAGCAATAGCTATCTGGCGCTGATCTCAGCGATGGGAATTTCTCCGCTGTCCAAACCCACGATTGCCGAGATGCCTGCGCACGCGCTGCCGGCAACCACGAGCGATTCGATCGACCGGATCGTCTCCACCGCGATCGCCCGGCGTCCGGACGTGCTGAGCGCGTATGCGGCCGAGCGGGTCAACCTGGCGAGAGTGAAGGCAGCCGAGTCGGAATTCATGCCGAAGGTGTTCGTCACGGCTTCGGGCGCTTACAACACCGGCAGCTCGTCGATTTCCGCGGTCCCGGCCATCGGCCAACAGATGCCGACCGTCAACCTGAATGGCAGCCGGTACGGCGGCAGCGTGATCGTCGGCGTCACGATTCCGCTGTATGACGGCGGCTTGCGCTCGGCGGTACTCGCCCAGGCACGCAACGATGCCGACAGCGCATCCACCCGCCTCGCCCGAAGCCGCGAAGAAGCGGTCCGGCAAATCGTCACTGCCCAGAACACGCTGCAGACGAGTCTCTCCGCGCAGGCTGCCGCCAAAGACCTGCTCGCCGCCGCGCAGACGACCTACGACGCCGCGTTCGACGCCTATCGCCAGGGCGTCGGTTCGATCACCGACGCGCTGCTGGCGCAGAATCAACTGCTGGCCGCGAAGAACGCGGACGCGAATAGTTACAGCAGTGCGCTGTCGGCTGCGGCAGCACTCGCACTGGCGACGGGTTCGGTGGATTCGATCCCGATGCCATCCAGTTGGTGACACCCTGAGCGTCTTGCCAACCTTGGCGGCCGTGGGCTGTACGAAGGCCAGGAACGCCGGCTAGAAACGCTGGATCAGTCCGAGTTGCATACCCTTGACCGGCGCGCCGGGATACGCCACCGGCAGTCCGATCACGTTGACGCCGCGTAGCGTGAAGGTGGCATCGTCGTGATTCGCCAGATAGGCCGCGCTGAAATAAAACAGCAGTGTGCGCGACATATCGTATTCGAACGCCGCGCTGAATTGATCCGCGCTTGCACCCGAGCCGGTCAGATCCCGCACATGCGCGTAACCCACCGACGCACGCGCGTACGGCGAAAACGTGTATTGCGCTGAAAGCGAGCCGCCCTCGCCATGATAGAGCGGCGTGCCGCCATCGCCATTGAAAAAGGCCAGCCATACGCGGACCCTCTCGATGGCATAGGTCGCGCCACCGAGATTCGCTCGCAGCGCGCCGGCGCCGTGCGTCTGCTGGCGAGCGTATAAAAGTCTGAGTGCGTCGATCTGATAGGCGGCGGTGACGAAGTATCCGTCGCTACCGTTGCCATCGTTCTCCGACGGATCACGCGTAGCCATCATGATGGTGGCGTCGAATCCGCCGATCAGCGGTGAAAGATAAGTGAGCGCGTTATTCGTATAGGGCGTGATTTTCGACAGGTTGTTCAGTCCCGAGGCGATTGTCCCCGCGCCGAACGCGTCGAGGTCGCCCTTGAACGGTATGTACAGCGGCGAGTATTGCCGGCCCACGCGTACCTCTCCCCATGTGCTGCGTGTGCCGATCCATGCCTGCCGGTTGAACAGAACGCCGGGGGTTTGCAAAGTTCCATCGGTGGTGCTAAAGCCGTTTTCCAGCGTGAACACCAGATAGGTGTCCGCACCGAGTTGCTCGCTGCCGCGCAGCCCGACCCGCGAACCGCGATAGGCGCCGGAATCCAGACGCGGCGTCCAGCCGGATCCGGGGTTGGTGACTTCCAGGCTGGTATCCAGCACGCCGTACAGGGTGACGACGCTCGCGTCCTGTGCCACCGCGAGCGCTACACCGAACAGCCAGCCCGCGCCGCCGACACCGGCGCACAGAAGCAGTCGACGGATGCACGAGGCGCGGCGCGTCACCCGTGCCCGCTTTCGCGACTTTCGCGCGGGGCCCTGCGTCGCTGCACGGCATGCGCGGGCTTCTGCTGACACGCCACGATCCTCCGCGATACGCACGGCACGGCGCGCGGCACCGAAATCGTGTGCCGGCAACCGTCGCATGAAAGTGCGGGTCCAGTGAGCATCGGGACAGTCTAACTTCGAAAAAAATCACCTTCAATTCGGGCGATCATTGAATCCCGACAGCTCGCGCAAGCATGACCAAGCCCGCCCCAACGACCGCGATCCCAACAACCTGCGCAACGCGCGCACCGCGCGGCGCGAGACGTTCGGCGGTGATGGCGGCCGTCACGGCGGCCATCGCGCGCAGGTCCATGATCCCGGTGACGAGCAGAGCCGCCGTCAAGCCCGCACAGCAGGCGATGCAACGAAGCCCAAGCCGCAGCCCGTGCCGCCAGGCCGTACCGGCGTGTTTCGCCAGCGTACGGTCCCAGCTCGACGCGTCACGGCAGCAGGCAAGGTGATGTGCCTTCCACGTGGTGAACTGCAATGCTCCGCAGATCATGACGGTCACGGCGGCGACAGCAGGCACCGCGCGCGCCAGCGCCGGCAGTTGCATCTCGAGCGCCGCCAGCGCGGCGCCCAGCGGGAATACCGCCGTGCCGAGCGCGCTCCACACGAAGAAGTAGCCCACGCCCACCAGCGCGGTCAGCCGGGCGCGACGTGCCTCGCCCATCCCGTCGAGCGCCTGATAGTAGCGCCACAGCAGGGGCGTCAGGGATGGCAGCATCATCGCCGTCATCATCACGGCCCACATGCCGAGGAACGACGCCGCGGCGCCCGGCCACTTCTGTCCGCACATGCGTATCCACGTCATCGACATCGTCCAGCCGCCAGGCATCGGCATGTCGCCCATCGTGGACATGGACGCGCACCAGACGATCGCCGCCGCCGCGCTGGCGGCGAAGACAAGCGCCGCCATGCCAAGGAAAACCAGCCTGGCGGCCTGCGCGGAAACCGCGCGCCGGCAGATGCCCCAGCGCCTCGCTGCGTCAACGTCGCTCATGGCGGGCCTCAGCGCTGCTCGTACTCGTCGTGGCGCTTCCACCAGACGCCAGTCTCGTTACGCCCCTTGGGCGCGCGGTCGAGCCACTGATACATGCTCCAGATACCATCCACACCGCGCGCGTAGGCGGAATAGGTGTGATAGACCACGCCGTCCTCCAGTACGAACGTGCTGATGCCCGGTCGGTCTAGCGTATAGGTGGCCGCGTCGGTTCCGCAGGTGGCCGCGAACTGGGCGACCGCTTCCGGGACTTCCGCCGCGTCCATCGCGTGACCGCCGCGGCGGTAGTTGTATTCGACGCTCCCTTCGCGCTGCTGTGCATCGGTGAAGGCAATGTTGAAGTCGAAGTTGAAGTCGCTGCCCTGCGAGGATGCCCACGGGAACGTCCACCCCATCCGGCGCTTGTACGTCTGCAGCTTTTCAAGCGGCGCGCGCGATACGGCCGAAAGAGTAACGTCGTGGTTCGCCAGATGGGTGACAACGCCGTCGAACCCGTCCGCGATCGCCGAGCACGATGGGCATCCCGCCTTGTAGTCCGGCCCGAACATGAAGTGGTAGATCATCAGTTGCGAGCGCCCTTTGAAGAGGTCAGCCAGCGAGGCGATTCCTGCTTCGGTCTCAAACCGGTACGGCTTGTCGATCCGAACCCAGGGCAACGCCATTCGCTGCCGCACCAATGCGTCGGTCTGCCGCGTCAGCGCCTTCTCCGCTTCGAGCAACTCGATCCGCGCGGCAAGCCACGCTGCACGTGTTCCAGTGGTGTGTGTCGTATTCATACTTCCCTCCTTGGGTATCCTGCGCCGTTCGCTCAGTGGTCGACACGACGTACGGGTTGGCGGTCGTGCTAGATTAGTACCGGGCTTCTGATCGATGGGAGTGACAAGTGTGGCGGGATTCGAATAGACCATGGACTCGCTAGTCTCGGCCGCGGCGCGTGCGCTCGCAGCGGGTGATCCACTTGGCGCGCTGAATCAGGTCGCACTGCGCGACGACCCGTCTTCGCTCGCGCTGCGCGGCATCGCCATGGCGCAACTCGGCGATCTGGTTCGGGCGAAGGCGCTCGTGCGCAGTGCGGCGCGCGGTTTCGGTGTGAAACATCCGGTGGCCCGCGCACGTTGTGTCGTTGCCGAGGCCGAGATCGCGCTTGCCTCGCGCGATCTTGCCTGGCCCGCGAAGGCGCTCGAGGCGGCGCGCGCCACCCTCGAGGCGCACGGCGACCGGCTGAACGCCGCGCATGCACGCTACCTCGAAGTCAGGCGCCTTCTGCTGATCGGACGCCTCGACGAGGCAGAACGCGCGCTCGCCGGGCTCGACCCCGCGCCTTTCCCGCCCGCGTCGCGGGCTGCCCATGAACTGGTGGTCGCCGGGATTGCGCTGCGACGCCTGAACACGAAAACAGCGCGTGCCGCGCTTGCCCGGGCCGAGCGCGCCGCGCGCCACGCCGGCATTGCCGCGCTCACGGCGGAAGTGAATAGCGCATCCATCGCCCTGACTACCCCCGCTGCGCGCCTGATCACACGAGGCGAGGAACGCCCTCTTCTGCTTGAAGAGGTCGAAGCGCTGCTGGCGTCACCGGCGCTGGTCGTGGATGCGTGCCGTCACGCCGTGCGTGACGCGCGCACGGTGATCTCGCTTGCAGGCCGTCCGGTCCTGTTCGCGCTCGCGCGCGCGCTCGCCGAAGCGTGGCCCGACGACGTGCCGAGAGACGCCCTCGTGGCGCGGGCGTTCCGCGCCAGGCATGCCGACGAATCGCATCGCGCGCGCTTGCGTGTCGAACTCGGGCGGCTTCGCACGCTGCTTGGGACGCTGGCCGGCGTGAGCGCGACTAAACAAGGATTTGCGCTGGTGCCGCGCGGCGCACACGAAGTGGTCGTGCTGGCACGGCCCGTCGAAGAAAAGCATGCGAGCGTGCTCGCCTTCCTTGCCGACGGCGAGTCGTGGTCGAGCTCGGCGCTCGCGCTCGTGGTCGGCGCGAGTCAGCGCACCGTGCAACGGGCGCTCGACTCGCTGGCGGCCGCCGGCAAGGTGCAATCGGTTGGCCGCGGGCGGGCGCGTCGCTGGATGACACCGCCCGTGGCGGGATTCGCGACGACGTTGTTACTCCCCGCTCCACTACCAGACGACTAGGATGGACGCATGAACCGATCCGCCGCGAAAATCATCCGTGAATACGGCCCCTTTCCAGGTATCGACCGCGTGAATGGGGTCACTTATGACGGTCAGCATGTCTGGTTTGCTTCCGGAGACAAGCTGAACGCCCTCGATCCGGTGAGCGGGAAAACGCTGCGTTCGATCGATGCCGCCGCGTACGCGGGAACCGCCTTCGACGGCCAGCACCTGTTTCAGATCGCCGAGGGTCGCATCCAGAAAATCGATCCGCAGACCGGCGTCGTGCTCGCCACGATCCCGGCGCCGGGCGGCGGCGGTGACTCCGGGCTCGCCTGGGCCGAGGGAACGCTCTGGGTGGGCGAGTATCAGGCGCGCAAGATTCACCAGGTCGATCCGGAAACCGGGGCGGTTCTTCGCTCCATCGAGTCCAATCGCTTCGTCACCGGCGTCACCTGGGTCGACGGCGAGCTTTGGCACGCTACCTGGGAAAACGACGCGAGCGATTTGAGGCGAATCGATCCGCGCACGGGAGAAACGCTGGAAAGCCTCGAGATGCCGGCAGGTGTAGGCGTATCAGGACTGGAATCCGATGGTGGCGATCAGTTCTTCTGCGGCGGTGGAACCAGCGGCAAAGTAAGAGCCGTGCGCCGCCCCGGGCGAGGCTCCGAGTCTGCCGGTGGCACCGAAATACCGGTCGACTTGACGAGCGAGTAGTCGGAACGACTCGTCCTTGACGCTTTCCGCCGATGCTGTGACTTACGTCATTGCATGGAGATTTGCCAGACTTCGATCGCCGTTCGCGTCGGGCATCATGGATTGCATACCACGGCGGTCAGCAATAAAGGAATAACCGAGCGCACGGTCGCGTTGCTGCCGGCTTCACGCACGCGCGTTTCGACCGCCTCGCTCGGAGCGGACAGCACGGCGCCGTAGATCGGGGCCGAGAGCGCCTTGCCGTGGCCCTTCCTGAACATCTCGTCATCCTGCTCGTAGCCAAGCACGACGTAGACCCGAAAGCCGAAGGCTGTCATATCGCTGCCATGTACCGGACGAAACGCGTTGACCGAATTCGTGTCGACGTGCATTGGATTCGATTCGATGTAACCATCATCGATGAGTTGCTCGATGAACGTATGGGGACGCGCCTGGCAATCGAATTGTGGATCGAGCGCAAACGCGTGCGCCGCGTGCGGGCAGATGCCCGCACCGGCGGCGATTACTACAGCGACTGCGTTTAGTAAACCGGTTGCCATAATGAACGTGCCTGAGCCGCGGGCGCCACAGGCTGAACGCGCCCGAGTCGTCAGTCTCGCAGACTTTCGCCGATTGCGTATGAGCGTCAGCGAACGATGCGCTTCAGGCAGGCGCACGCTCACCCCAAATCAATCGGCTGCCCATGCGGCGTACGTCGAGCAGCAATGTCCCACTCGTGCTGACGCTGCGCAAGCATGCTGGCGGTCAGCAGCCCCTTGCTGGTGCTGATGCGCTCCAGTGCCGTCAACCAGTGACTATAGTAAGTGTTGCCCTGATCGGGGTCGTCCGCGAGCTGGGCATCGCAGATTGCGTGGTGCAGACATTGCGCCCATTCGGCCCACGTGAACACGCCGCGTTCGTACAGGCTCAGCGTCATGGCAAACGCCTGGGCTTCCCACGGCGCATTGAAGACAGGCCCGGCGGCATCGCATGGCAATGCGGGCAAGGCAGCACGCAACTCGGGAAGGTTCGACCGGGTGTGCGTCATCTCAGGCTGGCGAAGTGGCTGGATCGTCGAGATAGGGCTCCCAGCAATCGACGCAGACCGATGCTGCCGTCGTGTCCGTCCCCCAGAGTTCGGACGCATCGAAGCGCACGGTGTAAAGCCACTGCGGCTGCTCGCCGAGCCCGATTGCGTTGGCGTCAGGAAAAACGTGCGCACCGTGCACCCTAATGATGCGGCCTCGCCTGCCGCGGCAATAACGTGGCAAACGGGTATGCGTGGAGGGGTTGAACTGCCGGGTCAGCACCTCGTTGCCGACCGCGAAGCGTGCTCCAGTGGCAGCGGGACGATCGACAGGGCTACCTCGGCGCAGCGCGGCGGCCACTTCACTCGCCCGCAACACGCGAGGGACCGGCGCGGCCGCCCCACTCGACTTGCCGCTGGCGAGTTCCTCCGCTGTCACCAACCCCTTTTCCAGCAGCAGCTTTTTCAGGCCTTCGATCCATATCTCGAAGTAGCTGCTGGCAAGGTATTGCGCGGGCGGCAAACTCTCCCGCGCGGCACGAGACATGTCGATGTTCCATTTGCCGACTGCGCCCATCGCCAGCGTAAGCGCCAGTGCGTGACGCTCCCAGTCCGCATGAAAAATCAGCGCGTCGGCTTCCGGTCGAACCGGTCCGAACGACTGCATGCCGCCGAGGTCTTGCGCGCCGTTCATGCGGCCTCCCGTCCGGATTCCGGTGTCTTCGGCAAACCGGTGCCGATCATCGAGTCACGTGTCACCAGTTCAGCCAATGCTTCCTCGGCGAAATCCGTGGTTCCGGGCGGCTGCATAGGCAACACCAGATAACGGATCTCCGAAGTGGAGTCCCATACACGAAACTCGACTTCGGCCGGCAATTCAAAGCCGAATTCCTTCAATACGCCTCGCGGGTCGATGACCGCCCGGGACCGGTATGGCGCCGACTTGTACCACACGGGCGGCAGTCCAAGCACCGGCCACGGATAGCACGAGCACAACGTGCAAACCACCATGTTGTGCACGGCGGCCGTATTCTCCAGCACAACCATGTGTTCGCCCTGCCTGCCGGTGTAGCCGAGCGAGGCGATCGCCGCGGTTGCGTCGTCGAGTAGCCACTGTTTGTACGTGGGGTCGCGCCAGGCCTTCGCGATCACGCGGGCGCCATTGCGCGGGCCCACCTTGTGCTCATAGGTCTCGATCAGTACGTCCAACGCGTGGGGATCGACATACCCTTTCTCCACCAGCAGGGATTCCAGCGCGCGCACACGCAAGTCCATCTCCGGCAATGCACTGCCGGCGTGGTCATGAGCGTGCGGATGCGGCGGTGGGTGGTCTGGGGGATCGTTGCCGTGCATCGGAGTTCGTCCGGAAGTGCCCAACACAACGAGTATGGTTGGCGCAACATGTAAATGCAATTCGACCGTGCACGCTGCACGTTATATGGAAACGCTTACCGTTTTTGTGTCGGGCAGTTCCAGGCCGCTTCCATGCCGAAGGAAACAGCCTGCAACTGCCCTGTTATTTGACGTGAACTGGGCCACGCCGGAACCGGTGTCAGGGGGCAAACCGTCCGAAACCCGCTGCCTGAAGCACGGTACGCAACGTGACCCAGGTGCGCTCACCCCAGTAGTCGGCGAACGCAATTGCGGCACTACTGTAGTCGCCGGTTACGATTGCCTCGACCGTTCTGCTAGCCAGGACTTCCGCAAGCGCCGCGATTCCCAAAGCGCCCACCTCCCTGATAAGTTGGGTTCTCGCCATGATCCGAAACTCCGTGGTTATCGATGGCCAGCTAACCCATGATCGGCGCGAGCGCCTGATTGATTCGCAACGCCTGCCCGGTCGAGATCATTGCATTGAGCACTTCGCCGAATCGCGGAATCTGCACGCCCGAAACGATGTACTGGAATCGATAAGCATTCAGAACTGTTTCCGAAACGGCTTCGACCTCGGTCGCCTTCATAGGCCGCTTGCAGAGCCCGAGGAAGTAACGTGTGTCAGCTGCTGACTGAGCTTGCAGGATCTCGTCCACTGCGTGTACGAGCGCAATCAGATCGTCTACGGCAGCGTCGCGCGCTTGCGGCGAAATCTTCGCGTTCTCCCGTCTCCATTCCAGCTCGTCGAGAATCGCGTGCTGCGATTCCTCTTTCCAGTGGAACAGGAAAACTTCCTTGAACAAGGGCGAAAGCTCACTGTCCGGCTCGATGCTCGCCCGATAGTGCGACTGAGTAAGCAATTCGATGAGACAGGTCAGTGCGAGCACCGACCAGCTCGACTTGCCCAGCACTACCGCCGCAACGTCATCCGGCCGCGACTCGAACGTATAGCCGGCCGGCATGCCGGCGTCGATCATGCGCTCGATGCGACGGAACAGTTCCTGATGCTTGAGTTCCTCGTCGGTAAAGCGCACCAGCGCTTCAAGTGCAATCTGGTCACCCAGCCAGTGGTCACGGCTAACCTCGAGCATTTTCGCGCCGATGAAGCGCTCCACGAGTCCGAAGATATTCGCGTACGAACGTCCCTGGATCTGCGACAACAGGCGGCGCTCGCTGACATCGAGGAACGGTAGCCACTCGACAAACGTCAGGCCGTCGGGCAGAAATTTCTTCGTGAAATCGAATTCGCGCTGGCGAATCACGTCGCGTTCGATGTCCCAGCGGATGCGCCTGGAAACGTCCACGCACCTGGCGTAACGGGAGGAATCGACATAAGGTTGCGAGACAGGTTGCTCCCCGACTGAAGCCGGCTGCCCGGCCTCGCCGGCAACGAGACCGGTGGAAAAGGTGGAAACGGAATGCACTGCGGACATATCTCTACTCCTGCAAAACGATTAGTTTTACTATGCAAGTACGATAAAAATTCCACTGGCAATCGCACTGTGTGCGCGACGGCCGGCAATGCCCGGGAGTTCGCTGAATGGCCACGTTATTCTTTAGTAGACGCATACAATCGGTGGATCGCCGCGTCGATGCCGGCCAATAACTGCACCGTGTGTCCGTCCAACTCCTTCGATCGGATCAGACGTCTTGCGTTTGTCGGTCTCCAGGCATGGTGCAAGTATCCCGGGAACCGGGACAACATTGAATGACCGGACGTCCAGTTTTCTTGTGCGCAACTCCAGCAATGCGCGATCACTACGATGGATGCTCTCTTCGACGTATTACCCGTGATCCAGTTGAACGGAGCATCGGTCGCCGAGACTGTCGGTTACGAATCCGAGGTCGCATTCAAGCGCGCATTCAAGCGCAAGCTCGGCGAGCCGCCAGCGATATGGCGAGCCCAAAAAAAAGCCCGCTTTCGCGGGCAACCTTCTCCTTGCAACAGCCAGACAAATCACACGCGCCCTCACCCCTTCGTCGCCCCAAACGTCAGCCCCGCGACGAAGTGCTTCTGCATCGCGAAGAACATCGCCACTGACGGCAATGCCGCGAGAATCGACCCTGCCGACACTAGGTTCCAGGCCGTCGTCCACTGCCCCTTCAGCGCCGCCACACCGACGGTAATCGGCGCCGCGTCATCGCCCTGCGTCAGGCACAGCGCCCAGAAGTAGTCGTTCCAGACAAACGTGAAGACGAGAATCGCCAGCGCCGCAAGCGCGGGGCGAATCAGCGGCAATACGATTTTGAAGAACACAGTCCATTCATTCGCGCCCTCAATGCGCGCCGCCTCGACAAGTTCAAACGGCAACTGCTTGATGAAATTGCGCAGGAAGAGCGCGCAAAAACCCGTCTGGAACGACACGTGGAACAGAATCAAAGCACTCACGGTGTTGAACAAGCCTAGTTGCAGCGACAGATCCCGAACCGGAATCATCAACACCTGCACCGGCACGAAATTGCCCGCAACGAACGTGGCGAACAGTGTGGAATTGCCGCGAAACCGGTAGATCGCCAGCGCGAATCCCGCCATCGCCGCGAGCGCGATCGAGCCAACCACCGCGGGCACGGTGATCAGCACGCTATTCCAGAAGTAATGCAGCATCGGCGAAGTGGTCAACGCTTCACGATAGTTGTCGAACATCGCGAAATGCTTCGGCCATCCCCAATAGTTGCCCTCGCTCAGTTCTTCCGTCGAGCGCACCGAGGTGACGAGCACAGCGATCATCGGCAGCAGCCAGATCAGCAGCGCGAGCGGCAACGACAACTTGTACAGACGGCGCGACACCGGCTTCCATTTGTCGATTGAAATCGGATACATGGTCGGCTCCCTATTGCTCGGTGCGCAGCATCCGCCGCAAGTGATACACGATGTACAGCAGCATGATGCCGAACAGCACCACCGCCACCGCCGCGGAATAGCCGATGCGGTAATACTTGATCGCCTGGTCGTACATGTAATACGCGAGCACCGTCGAACTTTCGAACGGGCCGCCGCCCGTCATCACCGAGATCAGATCGAAGCTGCGCAATGCACCGATCACCGTGACGACGATCGCCATGAACGTAGTAGGCCGCAATTGC
Organism: uncultured beta proteobacterium; assembly: GCA_963738755.1. GTDB lineage: Bacteria > Pseudomonadota > Gammaproteobacteria > Burkholderiales > Burkholderiaceae > Paraburkholderia. Next base: position 391,168 of record CAVTXZ010000012.1, on the reverse strand, counting down.
GGCAGGATCACGTGCCACAGCATCGACCAGCCGTGCGCGCCTTCCATGCGCGCGGCCTCGATCTGCTCGGCGTTCAGCGAAGTCAACCCGGTCAGGTAAAGAATCATGCAATAGGCGGTTTGCGGCCACAGGGCGGCAAATACGATGCCGAGTGTCGCGTAGCGAGGGTCGCCGAGAACCGGCACGCCGTGGCCGAGAATCACCGCGAGCAACCCGAACGTTGGATCGTAGAACCACGAGAAGATCAAGCCGACCACCACGCCTGACAACACGAACGGCGCGAAAAATAGCGACTTGACGATGCGGATGCCGGCCACCGCCTGATTCAGATAGAGCGCGACGGCGAGCCCCATTGGCGGCGCGAGCAGGAACAGCAGCAACCAGATGAGGTTGTTCTTCAGCGCTGTATAGAACGTGTGCGTGTGGAACAACTCCACATAGTTCGCGAGACCGACGAAAGACGGGTCGGTCATCCCATCCCAGTTGAAAAAGCTCAGGCGGATCGTCGAGATGATCGGCCACACGACGTAGATCGCCACCATCACGCAGGCGGGCGCGAGAAACAGGAAGGCCGCGCGCGATTGCCGGCGCGCGGTCGGCGATGGACGGCGCCGGCGTGCGGCACCGGCTGGGCCGCCGCGCGATGCACCGCCCGAAGCCGGTACGCCAGATCCCGGCAAGCCCGGACCACCAGGTTCGGCAGGGCCGCCGACAGTGTGACGGGTGACAGAGTGCGACACGATCATTCTCCCGATCGAACGTAGCAGATGGCGGCGCGTGGCCGCCACCGCTTACTTCTTGTAGATCCGCTTGCGCGTCTGCTCCAGTTGCGCAAGGACGTCGTCGAGCTTCGAGGGATCGGAGACAAATTGCTGCATCCCCTTCATCCCCTCATCGGCCATTTCCTTCGTCATGTCGCGATCGTAGAACTGCGCAATGCCGCCCTTCGTGTTCGCGAGAATCTGGAAACCGATCTTCGAAATCGGATCCTCGGGTTCAGGCGACTTGCTGTTCGCCGACAGCGACCCGAGACCCGCCGCGAGCTTCGCGCCATTCTCCGGCGTCTCGACGAACGCGAGGAAAGCGTGCGCATCCGCCTTGTTCTTCGCTTTCGACGGAATATGCAGTGATTCGACCGGACCGTCTTCGGCGGTCGGCACCTTCGCGTCGATGATCGGGAACTGGAAGTAGCCCATCTCCGGTTTCACGTTCGGCGGAAAACCCGCCGTGATGAAGGTGCCCATCAGCATCATCGCCGCCTTGCCCTGGAACAGGAACGGCTGCACGGAATCCAGATCGTAGGACAGCGAGTTGTCGATGAAGTAACCTGCGTCGAGCAGTTGTTTCCACGTTGTGTAAACCTTCTTCACACGCGGATCGGTGTACGCGATCTCGCCCGCCATCAGTTTCTGATGGAACGCGTTGCCGTTCAGGCGCAGGTCGAGGTAATCGAACCAGCCGGCAAGCGTCCATGAATCGCGCCCTGCCACCGCAATCGGCGTGATGCCCGCTGCCTTCAGCTTCTTGCAGTCGTCGAGAAACTGATCCCACGTTTTCGGCTCGCCGCTGATGCCAACCTTCTCGAACAGATCCTTGCGATAGAACATGCCCCACGAGTAGTACACGGTGGGCGCGGCGTACTGCTTGCCTTTATACGACGACGCTTCCTTCGTCGACGCATACATATCGTTCCAGCCGTTCTTCGCCCAATCGCCGCTCAGATCTTCGAACAGGCCGCGTTGCGCGTAATACGCCATGCGCTCGCCGTCATGCCAGTTGACGATATCGGGCGCCACGGTGGAAAGCCAACCGGGCAACTGCACTTTGTACGCTTCTTCATCGACGAACGACACCTTCACGTCGGTACCGGGATGCGTTTTCTTGAAGTCGTCGATGATCGACTGCCAGACCGCGCGTTGGCTCGCGCCCTTGAACGCGATGTTGACGGCGAGCGTGCCGGCCTGCGCGGTGCTGACGACGGAGGTTCCGGCGGCCGCCGCGGCCAGCGCGAGCGCCAGCAGAATCTTGCGTGGTTTCAGTGTCATGCTGTCTCCTTGATTCCTTGATTTTGCGTCGTTGTCGTTACTGCGTGGAATCCTTCAGTCAAGCCGTCAGGTCGTGCGATAAACCGCCACGCCCTGCGGTTCGATAGCGCGCGAGCCGATCACGATGCGCTCGTCCGCGAGATCGGCAAGCGTGTGCACCTGCTCGCCGTAATTGAATACGTAGGTTAGCGCGCCGCGCCGGCTGATGCGCACGCTCTCGCCGAGCGCCATCGTCTCGAGACCGGCTTCGTTCGCGATCCGCTCGAACAGGCGCACAGTCAGTGCATCGTCGAACAGGCTCGCGAGGTAATGGAACGCCCCGCTTTGCACATACGCGGGATGACCGTCCGCAAAACGCGCGCGCACGTCGAATGCAGCCGCGCCATCGCTTTCAATGAAATCGCGCCAGTGGCGCGCGACGCCATCTTCCGCGCCTGAGGCACTACTGTCTGCGAGGCGCACCGGTTCGCTCACGTTCGGCCGCATTGATTCGACGCGCCACACGCGCAGCGGCAAGACCGGCGCCAACGCGCCTGGCGGCAGATTGACCGGAATCTGCAGATCTTCCGTCTTCGAGCCGGTACGCGGACCGAACACCACGTGCGCGCCGGAACGAGCGAGTCGCGCGGCGAAATCGGCCGGTACGACCGGCAGCGGCGGCACGACGATCAGGCGGTAACCGTCGAGCGGCGCATCGACCGGCACCACGTCGACATCGAGCCCGAGCGAGCGCAGCGCCGAGTAGTATTCGAACGCGAAGCGCGGATAGTGAAAGTCGGCGCCTTGCGGATGAATCTCGAACAGCCACTTCGCTTCGTAGTCGTAGACGAGCGCGACTTTCGCACGGATCGCCGCATTGGCTTGCGCATCCGCGGCAAGCACCGTGCGAATTTCAGCGGCCACCTGGCCGGCCTCGTTTCCGCCGACATCGAGCCGGTTATCCGGCGTGTTCAGACCGGCGTGCATCTGCTCCTGCGCGAACGGCGCCTGGCGCCAGCGGAAATACGACACGCAGCCCGCGCCGTGCGCGAACGCTTCCCAGCTCCACAGCCGCACCATGCCCGGCAGCGGCGCCGGATTCCATTGCGCCCAGTTCACCGGACCCGGCTGCTGCTCCATGACCCACAGCGGCAGCTTCGACATGCCGCGGTACACGTCGTGATTGAACGAAGCGAAATCGGGATGCCCGGTGCGCAGCCAGCGCGCTTTCACTTCTGGCGCGAACCATTGCTCTTCGAGCGCGCCGAGCGGATAGCTGTCCCAGGTGGCGATATCGAGGTCGGCCGCGACCTTGTAGTGATCGAACTCGGTGAACAGCTGCATGAAGTTGTGCGCGACCGGGCGTCCCGGTGAATGCGCTCGAATAATCTCGACCTGCATGCGGTTATAGCGCGCGACTTCGTCGGACGCAAAGCGCCGGTAATCGAGCCGGTGCGACGGATGCGCTTCGGTGACGGTCGCCACCGGCGCGTCGATTTCGTCGAAGCTGCGGTACTCCATGCTCCAGAACACGGTGCCCCAGGCAAGGTTCAACGCGTCGATGCTTTGATAACGCGCCTTCAGCCATTCACGAAACCGCCCCACGGCTGCCGGCGAATAGCTGACCACCGTGTGATGGCAGCCGAATTCGTTATCGGTCTGCCAGAAAGCGACGGCCGGATGCTTGCCGTAACGCTCGGCGACGGCTGTGCAGATGCGCTGGGAGGCCTCGAAATACGAAGGCGAGGAAAAATCATAATGACGGCGCGAGCCGAACGCGCGAGGACGCCCGTCCGCCCCGATCGGCAGAATGTCGGGATGGCGGTCGATCAGCCACTTGGGCGGCGTTGCGGTGGGCGTGCACATGACGACCTGCAGACCGGCCGCGCCGAGCACATCGACCGCGCGATCCAGCCAGCCCCAGTTGTATTCACCAGGCGTGGGTTCGATCCGGCTCCATGCGAATTCCGCAATCCGCACCTGCTCGATGCCAAGTGCTTTCATCCGGCGAGCGTCGTCTTCCCACATCGACTCTGGCCAGTGTTCCGGGTAATAACAGACTCCAAGGCGCATCCGAATGTCCTCTATGCGTAGTGTTCGGCGGATTCAAGCGAAGCGGCGGCGAAGCCGTCTTCGGTAAACAAGTGGCAAACGCGGCTGGCGGCACGGAAACTCGCGCGATCGCCCTGCGCGAGGCGCGTGTCGCCCGGGGCCTTGGCGATCAGCACGGCGCCGCCGGGTTGGTCGAGGTGCACATAGCTGTGCTCGCCCAGTTGTTCGACCAGTGACACAGTGCGAGTCAGCACAGTGGTCTCAGGAAGCGCGCTCGGCCCGTTCACAAGCGCGGTTGTGTCGATGAATTCGAGGTGCTCGGGCCGTACGCCGAGCGTGACCGGTTGCGAGACCTGCAAGCCTTCGCCGCTCACCATTACGCGCACGCTTTCGCTGGTTTCGTCGAGCGTGACACTCACACCTTGTGGATCGATCGCGGTGACGCGTCCCGGCAGAAAATTCATGCGCGGCGAGCCGATAAAGCCGGCCACGAAGCGGCTCTTCGGACGGTGGTACAACTCGAGCGGCGCGCCGATCTGCGCGATGCTGCCGTAGCGTTCGGTGTCCTTGCCGGCGTGCAGCAGCACGATCTTGTCGGCAAGCGTCATGGCTTCGATCTGGTCGTGCGTCACGTAGACGACACTGGCTTTCGCGAACTGCTTGTGCAGACGCGCGATCTCGATGCGGGTCTGGCCGCGCAGCGTGGCGTCGAGATTCGACAACGGTTCGTCGAACAGGAACACACCCGGCTCGCGCACGATGGCACGGCCGATCGCCACGCGCTGCCGCTGGCCGCCCGACAGCGCCTTGGGGCGGCGTTCGAGCAGCGCTTCCAGTTGCAGAATGCGCGCGGCTTCCCGCACCTTGCGGTCGATTTCGTCCTTGGGGGTTTTGGCGAGCTTCAGCCCGAAGGCCATGTTCTCGAACACGGTCATATGCGGAAACAGCGCGTAGCTCTGGAACACCATCGCCACGCCGCGCTGCGCCGCCGGTACATCGTTGACGGGACGCCCGCCGATCAACAGATCGCCGTCGGTGACGTCTTCCAGACCCGCGATCATGCGCAGCAGGGTCGACTTGCCGCAACCGGACGGCCCCAGAAACACGCAGAACTCGTTCTCGCTAATCTCCAGGTCGACATCGCGGATCACCGGCGCGCCATCGCCATACGCCTTCTGAATGCCTCTCAACGAAATGCTCGCCATCGCTTCGACTCCGTGATTTAATCAGCTCGAGGTCGGAGATTAAGCGCTTAATCAGCAGACCCTAAAAAATCGACCATTCGCGGTCGTTGGGTCCTGCCTGTCTCCGATATCGTTTTGTCTGTGCCGTAAATGGTGCCGCGCCTTGCGCCGCGACGCAAATGTCGAGCAATCGTCCCATATATTGAAAATAAGATGCCCACACTCAGCGAAGTCGCGCGTCATGCCGGCGTGACGCCGGCCACGGTCTCCAACGTGTTGCGCAATCGTGGCCGGGTCGGCGCGGCCACCCGGCAGCGCGTGCTCGACGCCGTCGAGGCGCTCGGCTACCGTCCGCATCTGGCTGCGCGCGCGTTGGCCGAGGGCCGCGCGCCGACGCTCGCGCTGATGGTGTCGAGCATCGCCAATCCCTTCTATCCGGAGTTCGCGCTCGCCGTGGAACGCGCGGCGCGCAGCAGCGGCCACTTCGTGATCATCTGCAATACGAACGAAGATCCGCTGACCGGGCGCGCCTATCTCGACCAGATTGCCGGCACGCTGTCCGAAGGCGTCCTCGTAACTAACGCGAATCTTGATTTCACCGACCTGCACATGACCGAAGCGCGCGGCACGCCGGTTGTACTGTGCATGTGGGAACGTCCGAACGAGCCGCCCGGCCTGCCCTGCGTCGCGGTCGACTTCCGTCTTGCCGGCGAGCTGGCCGGCGCGCATCTGCTAGCGCTCGGGCACCAGCGGATCGGTGCGATTGTCGGCAGCAAGGCGTCCGGCATTCACGCCGCGCGCTACGAAGGCTTTGTTCACGCGCTGCGTGCGGCCGGGGCGCCGCGAGCGCAGGTCAAACACGGGCCCGATACCGTGCAGGGCGGCTACGATGCGGCGCACGCGCTGCTGGAAGCGAACCCGCAACTCACCGCGATCTTCGCGACCAACGATCTGCCCGCGCTCGGCGCGATGCACGCCGCCGCCGATCTCGGCCTGAACGTGCCGGGCGATCTGTCGGTGATCGGCGTCACGGACATCCAACTCGCGCGCGAGTCGCGCCCCGCGTTGACAACGATCGCCGTGCCGACGGTAGAAGTGGCCGAACTCGCGGTCGCGCTGCTGCGCGAACTGATCGAAACCTCGTACGGGCAGGCGGGTTCCAGTGCGGCAAGCGTGCCGATGCGAATTTCCTCGGCACCGAAGCTCGTGGTGCGCGCATCGACTGGAACGCCCCGTACGCGTTGATGTGGCCGTAACAGGTTACGGCGGCGTTACGTAGCAAAGCCGGGCAACGCGACGGCAATCGCCAGGCCGCTCGTTCAACAAAGCCCCTGGCCGCAAGCTTGGGCGAGGCCCTGAAAACCGCCGACGCGCGCTTCGCATCGCCTGAAACCGGCACCGTCCTGCACGATGTGACGCTGCAACTCGGCGCCTTCGGCACGTTGCGGCTCGATCTGGAGATCGTTGCGGCCCGCCCGTTCACCACGTCGAAGGGCGAACCGCGCTTCGTGATCGGTTGCCGGTTCGTGCAGACGCCGGGCCTGGCTGAACGCATCCTGCAACGCGTCGTCACGCAACTCGAAACGAAACGGCAAGCACTCGCACCGCGTGCATGAGCAAAGCCGCCGCAAGCGGTTTGCGATCGAGAAAAGTCTATTTACATTTCAATCTGCTTTCATCGAAGCCAGGACTTTCCCCAAGCCCGCGCCTTCGATCCTGCACCGCACCATGCCCGCTGAGCCTTACTCCATAGGGCTCGGCGTGCTTCTGCCGGATTTCCCGCGTCACCTCCCCGCGCAATCGATTTCTTGACGGGCGTCCGCTTGCCTGCTGTACTAAATCAATCCAAGTGATTTAGGCGGTCCACCTGGGACCGCTGTCGAATCCCATCAGGTTGCATCGCACGGCGAGCGTGCGTGCGACCGCCCTCAGTCGATAACGTCGTTGCGAACAACAGGAGGAGCGTCCCATGAATCAGCATTCCCGCAGGCATCCCGCCGTGAGGCACATCGTTTCGATGTGCGTAGCGGCATCGGCCGTATGGTGCGCGAGCGCCACTCGGGCGGCGGACCAACCCGTCGTCGGCCTCATCACCAAGACCGACACCAATCCGTTCTTCGTGAAGATGAAACAGGGCGCCGAGGCAGCCGCTTCCAAAGACGGCGCCAAGCTCATTACCGCCGCCGGCAAATTCGACGGCGACAACGCGAGCCAGGTCACCGCGATCGAAAACATGATGACGGCCGGCGCGAAAGCGATTCTGATCACGCCGAGCGACACCAAGGCGATTGTGCCGAGCATCAAGAAAGCGCGCGCCGCCGGCGTGATGGTGGTCGCGCTCGACACACCGACCGATCCGCAGGACGCGACTGACGCCCTCTTCGCCACCGACAACTTCAAAGCCGGCGTGCTGATCGGCAAGTACGCGAAAGCCGCGATGAACGGCAAGCCCGCCAAGATCGCCACACTCGATCTGGCGCCTGGCGTGTCGGTCGGCGTGCTGCGTCATAACGGCTTCCTGGAAGGCTTCGGCGTGAAGGAAGGTGATCCGTCCGTGGTCTGCAGCCAGGATACGCGCGGCGATCAGGCCAAGGGCCAGACGGCGATGGAAAACTGCCTGCAGAAATCGCCCGACATCAACGTGGTCTACACGATCAACGAACCGGCCGCGGCAGGTGCTTATCGCGCACTCAAGGCGGCAGGCAAGGACAAGAGCGTGATGATCGTCTCGATCGACGGCGGCTGTGAAGGCGTGCGCAATGTGAAGGCCGGTGCGATTGCCGCGACCTCGCAGCAGTATCCGCTGAAGATGGCCTCGCTCGGCGTGACGGCAGGCGTCGACTACGCGAAGACCGGCAAGAAGGTCTCCGGCTATCAGGACACGGGCGTGACGCTGATCACCGACAAGCCGATGTCCGGTATCGACAGCAAGGATACGAAGTTCGGCCTCGACAACTGCTGGGGCAACAAGTAACACGCAGCGTAAGGCGGCCCGCCAACGTGGGCCGCACTCAGATTTGCCGCGTGGCCCGCGTGCCACGCTCATGCATCGAGGACACCTATCATGTCGACTCCTTCCGCGCCCGCCGGCCATTCACGACCCTTCGCCGACCGTCTGCCGTCGCTCGCTGAAATCGGACCGCTGATCGCACTAGTGCTCGCCTGCGGCTTCTTTATCTCGCAGAGCAACCGCTTCCTGTCGTTCCAGAACCTCTCGCTGATCCTGCAACAGACCATGGTGGTCGCCGTCATCGCGATCGGCCAGACGCTGATCGTGCTGACCGGCGGTATCGATCTGTCCTGCGGGATGGTGATGGCGTTCGGCTCGATCATCATGACCAAGTTCGCGGTGACGCTCGGCGTGCCACCCGTTCTCGCCATTCTGTGCGGCGTCGCCGCGAGTACGCTGTTCGGCGCGCTCAATGGCGTGCTGATCACGCGCATCAAACTGCCCGCCTTCATCGTTACTTTGGGCACCTTGAACATTGCCTTCGCGCTCACGCAGATCTATTCGAACGCGGAAAGCGTGTCGAATCTGCCCGACGCCATCATGTTCTTCGGCAACACCTTCAAGCTCGGGCCCGCCGATGTCACTTACGGCACGGTGCTGACACTGCTCATGTATCTGGCGACGTGGTTCGTCTTGCGCGACACCGTGCCGGGGCGGCACCTGTACGCACTCGGCAATAACGCCGAAGCCGCGCGCCTGATGGGCCTGTCGTCGCAGAAGATCCTGCTGACCGTGTATTCGCTGGCCGGTGCGATCTATGGGATTGCGGCGCTGCTGTCGGTGTCGCGTACCGGCGTCGGCGATCCGCAGGCGGGGCAAACCGAGAACCTCGACAGTATTACCGCGGTCGTGCTCGGCGGCACCAGCCTGTTCGGCGGGCGCGGCTCGATTGTCGGCACGCTGCTTGGCGCGTTGATTGTCGGTGTGTTTCGCAATGGTTTGACGTTGATCGGCGTGTCTTCGGTGTACCAGGTGCTGATCACCGGCATGCTGGTGATTCTCGCGGTCGCCGCGGACAAACTTTCCCATCGTCGCGGTTGAGCCACAACTGGAGCCCGTCATGTCGACACCTACTTCCGCTTCCGCCGTGATGCCTGTTCTGCAGGCGCGCGGACTCGTCAAACGCTACGGCAACGTTACCGCGCTCGACGGCTGCGATTTCGAAGTGCTGCCCGGCGAGATCCTCGCCGTGATCGGCGATAACGGCGCCGGCAAATCGTCGCTGATCAAAGCCCTCTCCGGCGCCACCGTGCCCGATGAAGGCGAAATTCTGCTCGACGGCAAGCCGGTCAAATTTCGCAGCCCGCTGGATGCACGCGCTCAAGGCATCGAGACCGTGTATCAGGAACTCGCGGTGGCGCCCGCGATGAGCATTGCCGAAAATCTGTTCCTCGCTCGTGAGCTGGTCAAGCCGGGCTGGCGCGGGTCGATCTTCAAGATGATCGACAAGCGCCGCATGCTGGAGGAAGCCACCTCCCACATGAAAGACCTGCAGATCGGCATCCGCTCGATGCGCCAGGCGGTCGAAACGCTCTCGGGCGGTCAGCGCCAGGGCGTTGCCGTGGCGCGCAGCGCGGCGTTTGCGCGGCACGTGGTGATTCTCGACGAGCCCACCGCCGCGCTCGGCGTGAAGGAAGGCAACATGGTGCTCGAACTGATTCGCCGGGTGCGTGAGCGCGGTCTGCCGGTGATCCTGATCAGCCACAACATGCCGCACGTGTTCGAGGTCGCGGACCGTATCCATATCCAGCGGCTCGGCCGGCGCGCCGCGCTGGTCAACACGAAAGACGTGCACATGTCGGACGCCGTGGCGATCATGACGGGCGCGAAAGAAGCGGACGTCAAGGCGATTGCATGATGCGCGCATCCTGCTGAGGGGCACGTCACGATGGACTCCACCGGCACCCGCTCACCGCTCAAACGCACAGTCGGCTCGAATCAGGTCGGCATGCGGCAGTTCAACGAACGAATCGTCTTGCAGGCGATCCGTTTGCACGGACCGCTGCCGAAAGCCGACGTGGGCCGGCTGACGCGCCTGTCGATGCAGACGGTGTCGATGATCGTGGATCGTCTGATCGACGACGGCCTGCTCGAGAAGCAGGCGCGCGTGCGCGGCCGGATCGGGCAGCCGTCGGTGCCGATTGCGCTGCGTGCGAGTGGCGCATACACCATCGGTGTCAAGGTGGGGCGCCGCAGTCTCGACGTATTGGCGATGGACTTCGCGGGTCACGTGGTGTGCCGCGATGTGTTCGAGTACGCCTATCCTGATCCGCGCACGCTGTTTCCCGCGCTGGAAAGCAAGCTGGCGCGCGTGAACCAGCAACTCGGCGCCAAGGCAAGCAAAGTGGTGGGCGTGGGCGTGGCCGCGCCGCTGTGGCTCGGCGGCTGGCGCGACTTTCTCGGCGCGCCGCCCGACGCCCTCGATGCCTGGCACGAGATCGATCTGCGTGCCCGCATCGCGACCATGACGGGTTTGCCCGTCGAGTTCGCCAAAGACACCACCGCCGCATGCGCCGCCGAACTCGTGATGGGCCAGGGCCGCGGGATTCACAACTTTCTGTATCTGTTCGTCGGCACGTTTATCGGCGGCGGCCTCGTGATCGATGGCCGCCTGCACGGTGGCCCGCATGACAATGCGGGCGCTGTCGGCTCGATTCCGTTACGCGACGGCAGCGCCCGCAAACCGGCGCGGCAACTGCTCCACGCGGCCTCGGGCTTCGTTCTGGAACAGCTATTGAGCGATGCAGGCGCGCCGCCCGCTGCCGCGCACGATCATCGTGCGTTGTCGCCGGAATGGTGGCGGCAGACCGAACAATGGCTCGATACTGCCTGCCCCGCCATTGCTAACGCGCTGACGAACGCGGCGGCCTTGCTCGATCTGGAAGCGGTGGTGATCGACGGCGAACTCGACCGGCAACTGGTGCGCGAAATCATCCGCCGCACCGAGCGCGTGCTGGATCGTTTCGAATGGGAGGGTATGGTGCGCCCGCAACTTCTGGAAGGCACCATCGGCGCGGATGCGCGTGCGATGGGCGGCGCGATTCTGCCGCTATACGCGCACTTCGCGCCGGTGCATGAACTGTTTCTGAAGCCTGCCGCCGACGCCGCTTACTAGACCGCCCTGACGCCCTTACCGTCGATCGCTCATTGTGCGGAGACCTTCGTCACTGCAGCGGTCGTCGCAGCCGGCGTCTTGAGCAAGGGCTGCAACACCGGCGCCAGCGACTTCAACAACTGCACCGACAGCGCACTCGTGAAATCGTAACGCGCGGCATACGGTTCATGCACAAAGGCCGTCAACGTGCCGTAAAAACGATCGCCCATCACGAAGACGAACGTCGCGCTGCGGTTCACCTTGCGCGATTCGATCAGGCGCGCGCCCTTGGCGAACACGTTGAAACGCTGGTCGCCGGTGCCGGTCTTGCCGTAGATCTGGAGCGTCTGACCATCTGGGAACGTCATGCCCTGCGCGAGGCGTTTGGCCGTGCCGCCTTGCACGACGTCACGCAACAGCCCTCTCACGACTCCGGCAATTTCCGGCGACAGCTGCTGTTGCGGCGCGACTGCCGCCCGCACGAAATGCGTTTCGTACGGCGTGTCTTTCGCGAAGTCGAGCTGTGTGAGGCTTTCGGTCGGCACCTTGTTGCCGTCGTTGGCGATCACGCCGATCAGTTGCGCGAGCGCCGCCGGCCGGTCGCCCGACGCGCCGATCGCCGCCGCATACGAGGGCGTCAGGTTGGTGAACGGATAACCGAGCGCCTGCCAGGATTTGCCGATCGCCTCGTACGCGTGCAGTTCGACCATCCGCTTGATACGGCGATCCTGAGTCGCGTGATAGCGCGTCTTGAAGAGCCAGGAGTAAGTCGAGAGTCGCACATCGCGGCTCGCGTTCTGCACCTGTTCGAGCGTCGCGTCGGGGTGGTCGCGCAGATAGTTGACGGTCCAGAGTTCGAGCGGATGAACGCTCGAAATGTAGCCGCGATCGTTCAGATTGAAACGGTCGATTGCGTATTTGATGTACAGGTTTCCCAGATCCTCATCGTCGAGGAAGGATGCGGCCGGCGTGTTCTTCAACGCGGCGCGCATCTTCGCATTGAACCATGCGTTCGATTCATCCGGAGCGACGCTGCGCAGCACGGTGGCCACTTTAGGCGGCGATTTGCGCACGCCGAGCAGCAACAGAGCCAATGCCTGATCGGGCGTCTTGCCGTGGTACTTCGTGTAGAAGCGATTCATGTACACCCGGCTTTCCTGATCGGCAAACCGCGTCAGATACATTTTCCGCATGGCCGGGTCGCCCAGCCATTGCGATGACGGCCCGGTGGTCTGGACCGTCTCGTAGTGGACGATGTCGCGCATCAAGCGCACGAACACCAGATTCACCGAATGCTGGAACGCACGGTGCACGGTCAGAATGCGGCCGTTGTCGTCGGATTCGAAGTTGTTGAAGGTTTGCGCGCCGCCACCCGTATAGAACGTTTCGCCCGGACTTGCCGAATACTTGCGTTCGACCGCAGCGTCGAGCATGGCCTGAAGGGAACGGTCCGACGTGTGCGAAAGGTAATCGAGCGCCCAGCGCGTCAACTGATCGTTCGGATCGGGTTTGATGGCTTTCAGTTCCGCCGTGCTCAGCGGGGCATAACGCGCGTGCAGGTCGGAGACAATCTGCAGATACGTCACTACGGTACGCAGTTTCGCAGTCGAGCCCAGATTCAGCCGTGCGCCCGAATTGATATCGAACGGCTGGTTGACGCTGTCCGTTTGCACGCGCACGAGGTTCGCGCCGTCGCGCCGTTCGAACAGCGTGAAACTGAAGGCGATGTGTGAAGGATCGTCCGAAGCGCGCAACATTTCGTAGCCGACGAGGCCGGCGGCTTTCGCCCCATCCCGTGTCGTCGCGGCGGCGAGCCGGTCGCTGACGGCCAGTTGCACGGCGTTGTTCAAGGTGCCCTTCGCCTGCAGATCGAGCCGGTCGAGCTCGTAGAAACTCGGTATGTCGAGCGCCGCGAGCAGATGCGAGCGCATCGACGTCACCGCTTTGCGGGAGACGAAGGAGTCGGCGGTAATGGTTCTTGCCGGGGTACGGTGCAATTCGACTTGCGCGGCGAGCGCGGCATCGCGCAACGAGACGGAAATGACACCGCCATTCGCCAGCAAGCGCAAATAACTATCCGTGAGACGTTCCAGTTCGGGATAGCCGTGATGCAGGAAATACGATGGCGCACGTTGCGCGATCATCAGCGACAGCACCTGGCGGAACGCCACGCCCTGCGCCGGGAGATTCTCCTGTGTCGACGGCGCGGTGAGGATGTCGTTGACGTCGTTGAAATCGCGTCCGTACCAGGCGGCCAGGCCGTCACCGATACCGTTGATTTCGCCGACGCCCGGTTGCGCCGCGAGCGGCACCGAGTTCAGATAGTGCACGACAATCTGCTGGCGCGCGGGCATGGTTTGCGGGCCATTCAGATACGCACGCACCGAAGCCGACGCGATTTGCCGCAATTTCTCCGGCGGTGTGGCGGTGCGTCCGCCCGCCGAGTGGCGGAATTTCTCGATTTGCGTGGCAAGCGTGCTGCCGCCGGGCGTCGATTGATGTTGGTTGAAAACGCGCGCACCCTGGTCGACCAGTGCCCGGCTGAAGCGTCCCCAGTCGATCGCGGGATTGCGGTTAGGCTGATCCGGATCGAGCAGATAGCGGTCTTCGATAAACAGCAGCGAATTGACGACAAGCGGCGGAACCGCCTCGAAACCGTCATACACGCGGCCCGGAAACTGTTTGCCGTAGAGCGGCGTGCCGGCGCCGTCGAAAAGTTGCAGCCCGGCCTGGTCTTTTTCCTCATACGGCAGAAAGAGGCGGTTATCCGCTAGCGAAAGCATCCGTTCGGAATCGCGCGCCTGGGCGCTGATTTCAAACCCGCGTTCGAGCAAGCGTTGCTGGAACTGCGGCAGCATTGCGTAGCCGAGGCGGCTGTCGTAGGGTCCCTTGTCGGCCAAGGGGAAGCGGATGGAATCGCTGGGACCGTCGGCCACCGAAAAGCCGACGTCGCGCGTCAGTTCGGAGAGATAGCGCGCCTGCAAGCGTGACGTTTCGATTTCGATCTGGCAAAAGCGCGCCGCCAAAGCCAGCGCCAGCAGAAATGCCGCTGCCAGCCCCCATTTGAGCCACTTCCGGACGGACGTTGTGCCTGTTGCGCGAAGCGGAAACCGAACCAGTGGCCGATTCATGGCTGCTCTCCCCGGGCGGGCGCCATGCGTTCAGGACTGGCGCACCTTCGAAGCAGTGTAGCGCGGAACGCCGGCGCGCAATCGGTTCGGATTTACCCGAGAGTGTCGCGGCTGCAACACCGCTTCGAAGCGGCGTGGCGCAAGCTTGAACGCCGTGCGATATTGGGAATCTTTCACACGCGGGAAATTGCGATTTCCGGTGTTTTTGCGGCAGCCTGCTAGCCCGCCACCCGCCCTACCTTCTGCTCATGCATCAACTCAATGAACTGTTGAGCCGGCGGCGACAGCACGCCGCCTTTGCGCGTGACAATCCCGAACGTTTGCGACGGCGACTTCAGCCTGACCGGCACGAGCCGCAGCATTTTCTGGCGAACGAACAAGCCGGCGATCGCGCTCGGTAACAGCGAAACCAGAGTGGGACTGCTTTGCAGTAACGCGACCGTCACAAATGTGGAAGCCGTCGAAATCGGATTGTCAGGCATGTCGAGCCCGGCCAGATCCATCTCCCGCTCAAGCAGCGCATGCAACGGCATGTGCGACGGATACATCACCCAGCGGTGGCCGGCCAGGTCGTGCAGCTTCACTTCCTTATTCGGTAACGGCGGATGGCCGTAACCCACCACGACGGACAATGGCTCGTCGCCGAGTGGCCGGTAGTGGTATTTCGACGGATCGGCGGCCACCGCCGCGCGGCCGATCACCAGATCGAGCCGGCCTTCGTCAAGCTGCAGCAGCATGCGCGCGCTCGTGTCCTCGGCTACCTCGATCGACAGATCCGGCTGCACGGCGTGCAACGCGTGCAATGCTGGCACGACCCGTTCGGGAATCGCCCCCATGATGGTGCCGATGGCGAGGCGCCCGCCGCGCCCGGAACGGATTTCGGCGACTTCCTGACACAACGACGTGAGGTCCGTCGCCATGAGGCGGGCATAGCGGATCACGCAATGCCCGAGCGGGTTCGCGATCATGCCGTTCTTCGAGCGCTCGAAAAGCGGCGCTTCGAGCATCGACTCCAGCTCCTGTAGCGCTTTGCTGGCGGCCGATTGCGTCATCGACATCGCGCTGGAGGCTTTGTGCAGGGACTTATGGTCGTCGAGCGCGATCAGTAACTGGAGCTGCTTCATGCGCAGCCGCGCTAGCAATACATTCAGGGTGTCTTTCATGGAGCGTTGCAGATGACCCGCGGGCGAGTCGCAGGTATGTTGCGGGTGAGTCGCAAAAGCGATCACAAGATGGAAACAATTCAATATACCCGCGGTGCGCGCCGCCGTATAGTCGGCAGCGGAGACTTTCAAACCACCTTCTTACAACACACCTCGCCATGACCCAGCCATCCCATGCCACCCCTTTGCGCGGCGTCTTCCCCGTCGTGCCGACCATTTTCGACGACTCCGGCCGTCTCGACCTCGAGGGCCAGAAACGCTGCATCGATTTCATGATCGATGCCGGTTCGAACGGCCTGTGTATCCTCGCGAACTTCTCCGAGCAGTTCGCGCTGTCCGACGACGAACGCAACACGCTGATGCACCTGGCGCTCGAGCATGTCGCGGGCCGTGTACCGGTGATCGTCACGACCACGCATTTCAGCTCCCACCAGTGCGCCGAACGCAGCCGCAGCGCGCAGGCCGCGGGCGCCGCGATGGTGATGATCATGCCGCCCTATCACGGCGCGACGATCCGCATCGGTGAGCGCGGCATTTACGAGTTCTATCGCACGGTGTCCGATGCGATCGGCATTCCGATCATGATCCAGGACGCGCCGGTCAGCGGCACGGCTCTGTCCGCACCGTTTCTCGCACGTATGGCGCGTGAACTGCAGAACGTGGCGTACTTCAAGATCGAAGTGCCGCAAGCGGCGAACAAGCTGCGTGAGCTGATCGAGTTGGGCGGCGCCGCAGTGGTGGGTCCCTGGGACGGCGAAGAAGCCATCACGCTGATGGCCGATCTCGATGCGGGCGCAACCGGTTCGATGACCGGTGGCGGCTACGCCGACGGCATTCGCCTGATCGTCGACGCCTACGCGGCCGGCGATACGGAAGCCGCCGCCGCGCATTATCAGCAATGGCTGCCGCTGATCAACTACGAAAACCGCCAGGGCGGCCTCGCTTCGTGCAAGGCACTGATGAAAGAAGGCGGCGTGATCCGCTCGGACGCGGTGCGTCATCCGTTGCCGCAGATGCATCCGGCCACGCGTGAAGGATTGCTGAAGGTTGCGCGCCGGCTCGACCCTCTCGTGCTGCGCTGGGGTATCTAAGCTAACCCGCGGCATACTCATTCCGGTCCTGTCGGCAGCCGACCGAGTCGGCAACCGGCAGGACCACGGATGGAATGAGCCTAGCTTCTACACCACATCGAATTCGCCCGCGATCCGCTGTCTATCCCGCACCGCGTGGCTCCGTTACCCGCCGCTCATCAGGCTTGTGCAACGGCCCTGCTCTCCTGCACACGCACCCCGTGTCCCATTCGCCCGTCAGGCTACGCGGGTCATTGGCGAACGCCGCAACCCCGGGCCACGCAGGCATATACGCGCACATCAGCTCGCCGGATGCAGTCCGACGAAAAAAAAAGCACGTATAAGGTCACAGCGAAATTGAGTAACATAGGTCCGCAAGCCCACCACCTCATTCTCCATGACTGCCAATCCTCGAGAACTGACGCCGGAAATTCTCGCCGAGCTGCTCGAGCGCATTGCCAAAGAAGACGGCGCGGCACTGCGCGAGCTATATGATCTCGCCGCCCCGAAACTGTTTGGCCTCGCGCTCCGTATATTGAGCAAGCACGAGTGGGCCGAAGAAGTCTTGCAGGACAGCTTCGTCAATATCTGGCGTTTTGCCGGCGATTATCGCCGCGCACTGTCCGCGCCAATGACGTGGATGTCGGCAATCGTCCGAAACCGTGCTCTCGATCACCTGCGGCGGGTCAACTCGCAGGAAACAGAATGGAGCGATGCGTTGGACGATCTCGTGGCGACCGGCGACCCGGATCCGGAAGCGTTGACCGCGGTCAGCCTGCGGGCACGTTTGCTGGCCGGCTGCATGCAGCAACTGGAGCCGGCGCAGCGCCAGGCGGTTGCCCTCGCTTATCTGCGTGACCAGAGCCATAGCGAGATCGCGGAATTGCTGACGGTGCCACTCGGCACCATCAAGTCATGGATCCGGCGCGGCCTTGCCAAGCTGAAGACCTGTCTGGGAGGCGAGTGATGAATCTCCATCGCTATCCTCAGCTGGTCGATCTGCTGGCAGCCGAGTATGTGCTCGGCACGCTGCGCGGCGGCGCACGGCGGCGCTTCGAACGCTATGCCGATCACGACGTGGTGATTCGCCGGGCTGTAGAGGAATGGCAGCGGCGCCTCTCGCCGATGGCCGAACTCGCTGGACCGCGCATGCCGCCGGCGGCAGTGTGGGAAGCCATCGAACGGCGCCTTGGCCTCGCGGCGACGCGTGAAGCGGCACGGCCGCGCACCGTGGTCGAAGCACCGGCCCGTCCGTCCCGTGGCCTGTTCGAGAACCTCGCGTTCTGGCGCGGCTGGGCGATCGGTGTGACCGCTCTGGCCGCGGTCGCGGTGGTGGTCGCCGTGCGCTCGCTGCTGCCGGCAAGCACCGGGCCGGTCACGGCGCCCACGGTGGCGCAGCAACCGGAAGCCGCCGTTTCGCATGTGGCTGTGCTGAATAATAAGGATGCCCATCCGGTCATGCTGGTGGCGTGGGATGAAACCCATTCGACCATGACGCTGCACCCGCTCGGCAAGCTTGATTTGCCGGCCGGCCGCGCCATGGAGTTGTGGGGCATTCCGGCAAGCGGCCATCCGGTCTCGCTGGGTTTGTTACCGGACAGCGCCAGCGGCAAGGTGACGGCGGGTCAGCAGAAACCCGAAAGCTATACGGCGCTGGCGGTCTCGATCGAAGCGCCGGGCGGCTCGCCCGACCATAACGCGCCAACCGGCCCGGTGGTGTTCAGCGGCAAGCTGCTGCCGGTGTCCTGATCCCGTTCAGCCGCAGTGCTCAGGCCGGCATTCGCTGCGAGCGAATGCCGGCCTTCTGTTTTCCGCGCACGCTCCTCGCGCCCACTACGCGATGGCTGGACGCGAAGGTGGCATTGCCGCTACCCTAGCCGGATGCAAAGCTATTACGAAGCCACTGTCACCCGCTCTTCCGAATACACACCGCTGACCGGCCGGCGCAGCGCCAACGTGTGCATCGTCGGCGGCGGCCTCGCGGGTCTGTCGACCGCGCTGGGGCTGGCCGAGCGCGGCGTTGCCGACGTCACCGTGCTCGAAGCCCAGCAGGTCGGATTCGGCGCCTCGGGGCGCAACGGCGGTTTTGTGTTCGGCGGCTATAGCCTCGA
Source organism: uncultured beta proteobacterium (assembly GCA_963738755.1). GTDB lineage: Bacteria > Pseudomonadota > Gammaproteobacteria > Burkholderiales > Burkholderiaceae > Paraburkholderia. The sequence goes on along the minus strand of CAVTXZ010000012.1, from coordinate 372,329 downwards.
TTGCGCCGATCTGCTGAAAACCCTTGGCCCGGTCCGCGCGCGCGAGCTCTATTCGCTGACCACCGACGCCGTCGATCTGATGCGCAAACGCATCCAGCGCTACGGCATCGAATGCGATTCAACCGACGCCGGCGTCATTCTCGCCAACTGGTTCGCCGAACCCGCGCGGCTCGAATCACAACGGCGCCTGATGCGCGATTCGTTCGGCGTCGAGTGGGAGCCGCTGCCGGCAGCGCAGCTTGCAACGCAACTCAGGACGAGCCGGTATCACGGCGGGCTATTCGAGCGCAATGCGTTCCACTTTCATCCGCTGAAATACGTGCTCGGCGTCGCTGCCGCTGCGGCGAGCGCGGGTGTACGGATTCATGAGACGTCGCCAGTCATGCGTTTGCAGCGAGACGGTGCGGGCTTTCTGGTGCACACGTCGGACGGCGCGATCGAAGCACGCCACGTCGTCATGGCGGGTGGCGGCTACGCGCGCAACGTGTACGCGAAGGTTGAGCGCGCGGTGTTGCCGATCGCCACTTACGTGATGGCTACCGAGCCGCTCGGCGCCCGCCTGAAAGACGCGCTCGACACGCGCGCCGCCGTCTACGACACCCGCTTCGCTTTCGACTACTACCGTCCGCTCCCCGATACGCGCATTCTGTGGGGCGGCCGCATCTCGGTGCGCGACCGCTCGCCCGATGCGATTGCACAGTTGTTGAGGCGAGATCTGCTGAAGGTCTATCCGCAGTTGCACGACGTGCGTATCGAGCATGCCTGGGGCGGCCTGATGAGCTACGCGCGGCACAAGATGCCGCAAATCGGCCGTAGTGCGGACGGCGTCTGGTACGCGGTCGGCTTCGGCGGACACGGCATGGCACCGACCACCGTTTCAGGTGAACTGCTGGCCGCCGCCATCGCCGGCGAGCGGCCGGTACCCGAAGCGTTCGCGGCCTTCGGGCTGACACCCGCTTACGGCGCGCTCGGTCTGGCCGCCGCGCAACTCACCTACACCGCCATGCAGACGCGCGACGCATTCGCGGCACGGCGCCGCACCAATCGGCCGGCTCCATGAGCCCGCTCGATACCCGGCCGTGCATGCCGGAGACCCGTGTCGGACGGCGGTTTTGCCATGCTAGAATGCGCCGTCACTGCCGCTCGAATACACAATGAAAAAGGGAAGCAAGGCCGCCGAGCCTGATACCAACGGCACCGCGTCCGAGACTCCGCGTACCGAGGCCCGGCGCAAGTACGATCCCGAGCAGACGAAGCGCAACATCCTCGAGGTCGCCACCCAGGAGTTCTCCGCGATGGGTCTGACCGGTGCGCGCGTCGACGCGATCGCGGAGCGCACGAACACCACCAAACGCATGCTGTACTACTACTTCGGCAGCAAGGAAGGGTTGTATCAGGCCGTGCTGGAAAAGGTGTACGGCGACATTCGCGCGCTCGAACAGGATCTGCACATCAGCGAACTCGATCCGGTCGAGGGCATGCGCGCGCTGGTCGAGTTTACGTTCGACTATCACGACCGCCAGCGCGATTTCGTGCGTCTCGTGACGATCGAAAACATTCACGGCGCGAAGTACGTCGAGCAGGTGAAAACCTTCAAAGGCCGAAACGTCACCGTCATTCATACGATCGAAGATCTGCTCGCGCGCGGTATCGCAGCCGGAAAGTTTCGCAGCGACGTCGATGCGATCGACCTGCATCTGCTGATCAGCTCGCTGTGCTTTCACCGTGTCGGCAATCGCCATACCTTTGGCACAGCGTTCGGCCGCGACCCGTCGCATCCGCGTCTGCGTGCGCGGCATCGCGCGATGATCGTGGACGCCGTACTGCGCTTCGTGAAAGCGGATTAACGCCGTTGTGAAGCGCAAGAAGGGGGACGTGGCCTCGCCACGTCCCCCTTCTTTATTCGACCACGCAGGCGCTCAATCCACCAGCACGATCCGCTTGATATCGCCGACGATGAAGATGTACGACAGCGCGCCAATCAACGCGATCGCGCCGATGAACACCAGCGCGCCGACGAACGAACCCGTCGCCGCCACAATGAACCCCACCACCAGCGGCGTGACGATGCCCGCCAGATTCGCGGCAAAGTTGAAGATGCCGCCGGTCACGCCAAGCAGGCCTTCAGGCGCGATATCCGATACCAGGGTCCAGCCCAGCGCGGCCATGCCCTGCGCGAAAAACGCAACCGACAGAATCGCGATCACCACCACGTTGCTCTCGACATAATTGGCGAGAATGATCGTCGAGGCGAGCAGCAAGCCGGCGATGATCGGTAGCTTGCGCGCCACGTTCGGCGACTTGCCGCGCCGCAGCAGCCAATCGGAGAAGAAGCCGCCGAACATCACACCGATCGACGCGGCAATGAACGGCATGATCGCGAAGAAGCCGATCTTCAGCCACGCCATATGACGCTCGGTGGCCAGATACGTGGGGAACCAGGTGAGGAAAAACACCAGCGTCGAGTTGCCGGCAAACTGGCCGAGACAGATGCCGGTTAGCTGACGATGCTTGAGCAGGCGCCCAATGGTGCGCCATTCGAAGCCGCTCTTCGCTGCTGCGCCGGATGTGCCCGAGGCGCCGCTTGCTGCGTCATCTTTCTTCCGATGCGTCAGACCGCCGCCCGCCTCGATATAGTCGAGCTCTGCCTGATTGGCCGACGGATGATCACGTGGCTCGCGATACAGCGCCCACCAGACGAGGCCAAACACGAGGCCCACGGCGCCCACCACATAGAACAGCGAACGCCAGCCGAACGCGCCCATCAGCGCGAACAGGAACGGGCTGAAAAACGCGAGACCGATATATTCGCCGACCGTGTAGGTGCCGGTCGCCATGGCGCGCTCGCTTTGCGGGAACCACGTGGCCACCACCCGGCTATTGGTCGGAAAACACGGCGCTTCCGACACGCCGAGACCCAGCCGGAACGCGAACAGCGCGCCGATGCCATGCACCAGCCCCTGTGCCAGCGTGCACAACGACCAGAAGGTCATCGACAGAAAATACGTGAGCTTGCTGCCGAAGCGGTCGAGGAACAGGCCGCCCGGAATCTGCGAGGCCACATAGCTCCAGGAAAACACGGAGAACAGCAGCCCCATCAGCGCGGCGTTGATGCCGAGTTCCCTGGTCAATTGCGGCGCCGCGATGCCGAGCACCGTGCGGTCAAGATAGTTGATCATCGTGCCGACTGCGAGCAGCGCGAGGATCTGATAGCGCGCCTTCGTACGGCGTACGGTGCTGACCGCGCCGTCGGCTGAAGGCGTCAAGGGGGTTGCGTTGCTGGAGGTGGCTTGAATCGGTTGCTGCATATCGTCTACGTCTCCTCGGTCTGGTTGTGGTCCGGCTATTTGCACCTGGATCAGCGTTGCAACAACGACTGAAAATGCGTGTACACGCGCTCGGCGTCCGGTTCGAGACCGGTAAAGATGCGCATCGCGTCGACCGCCTGATAGACCGCCATGCCGCCGCCGCTCAGCGTGCGGCAGCCAAGTGCTTCGGCAGCCTGCAACAGCGCCGTGCGGATCGGGAAATAGACGATGTCGGCCACCCACAGATCGCGGTGCAGCAATTCGACCGGCAACGGCAAGCCAGGCAGTTTTGCCATGCCGGTGGGCGTGGCGTGGATCAGCCCGTTCGCCGCCGCAAGCGTCGCGCCCAGTTCGCCGCCGGCCTCGACCTTCGACGCGGGAAAGCGCTTTTGCAATTCCGCGGCAAGCGAGGCCGCGCGCGCTGGATCCACGTCGAATAACGTGAGCGTCTGCGTGCCCATCGTCAGCGCGGCATGGGCGACCGCCGCGCCCGCGCCGCCCGCGCCCAATTGCACGACGCGTTCGAGCGACACGTCCGGCAAGCCGCGCTGAAACGCGCGCGCGAAGCCGGACCAGTCGGTGTTGTGGCCGATGCGCTTGCCGTCCTTGAGCAGGACCGTGTTGACCGCGCCGAGTGCGCGCGCGTCATCGGAGAGTTCGTCGAGCAGCGGAATCACGGCCTGCTTGCACGGATACGTGATGTTCAGGCCGTTAAAGCCCATCCGTTCGGCGGCGAGGAGCAGATCCGGGAGCGCCGTGGGGTCGAGCTTCAACGCTTCGAGATCGATACGCCGGTACACGTAATGCAAGCCGAGCCGGCTGCCCTCTTCTTCGTGCATGGCGGGCGTAAGCGAACCACCGATGCCCGAGCCGATCAGACCGACGAGATATGACTGCGTATTCATTTGGCCGCCCTATTCTTAAGGATGGTTGCCATCCGTTCCAATGCGAGCACGTAACCTTGCGTGCCGCAACCGATGATCACGGCGTCTGCCACCGCCGATACGAACGAGTGATGCCGGAAAGCTTCGCGGCGATGCACGTTTGAAATATGCACTTCGATGACGGGCTTTTCGATCGCCGTGAGCGCGTCGGCAATGGCCACCGAGGTATGCGTGTAAGCCGCCGGATTGATCACGATGCCGTCGACCTTGGTGCGCGCCGCGTGCAGCCAGTCGATCAGTTGATGTTCGGCGTTCGACTGGCAGAAGTCGATCGCCAGATTGAGGCGCTCGCCTGCGTCGCGACACAGTTTCGCGACGTCGTCGAGGGTTTCCGAACCATAGAACGTGGGCTCGCGCGTGCCCAGCAGATTGAGATTCGGCCCGTTGAGGACCAGAACTGATGCAAAACTCATGACAACCCCTCCTGCAAAGTGAGGCATAAAGCGGACCACGATACGCACTCGCGGCTCTACAGCGTGCCCGAAGTGTGCGCGCATTGGCCGCTGCCGTCATTCGGGGTTTCCACGAATTTGTACCATCTAGTTAGTTCGTATAAACTTGCCAGAACTTCGGATACTGTAGGCAATTCTGGTCCGCTCCTTGCTGTCGCAAAGTAACGAACTGGCCCATTTTGCGCACTGCAACATGCCAGTACAGGGCTTGCGGACCCAGCAGGAATGCCGCTTGACGCCGTTTTCACCGCCGTTTCATTGTTTTTTGCAGGAGCCGTTCATGCAACGTTCGATTGCCACCGTGTCGATCAGCGGGACCCTCGTCGAGAAGCTGACCGCCATTCAGGCGGCGGGTTTCGAAGGCGTCGAGATCTTCGAGAACGACCTGCTGTATTTCGACGGCTCGCCTGCCGACGTGCGGCGCATCGCCGACGATCTCGGGTTGAAAATCATGCTGTTCCAGCCGTTTCGCGATTTCGACGGCGTAAGCGCCGAGCGCCTTGCACGCAATCTCGACCGCGCGAAGCGCAAGTTCGACGTCATGCACGAACTGGGCACGGACCGGATTCTGGTGTGCAGCAACGTCTCGCCGGACACCATCGGCGACGATGCGCTGATGATCGACCAGTTGGGCGCCCTCGCGCAGGCGGCGGAGGCGGCCGGCGTGATCGCCGGCTATGAAGCGCTCGCGTGGGGCAAGCACGTGAAGACCTACCGGCATGCGTGGAAACTCGTCAATGCGGTGAATCATCCGAATCTCGGGCTCGTGCTCGACAGCTTTCATACGCTGTCGTTAAACGATTCCGTGGATGCCATCGCCGAAATTCCAGGCGAGCGCATCGCCTTCGTGCAGATTGCCGACGCACCGAAGCTCGCCATGGACGTGCTCGAATGGAGCCGCCATTACCGCTGCTTCCCGGGCCAGGGCGATTTCGATCTGGCCGGCTTTACCGCGCAGGTCGTGAAAACCGGCTACAAGGGGCCGCTGTCCCTCGAAATTTTCAACGACGGGTTTCGCGCGGCGCCAACCACCATTACCGCCGCGGACGGGCATCGTTCGCTGCTGTACCTGGAGGAACAGACTCGCGCGCTGCTCGAATCCACCCAGCAGCCGGCCGCGATGCTTTATCAGTCGCCCGCGGCGCCGGCGCACGTCGGCTATCAGTTTCTCGAGTTCGCGGTGGACCACGCCACCCGCGCGCAACTTGTCGACTGGCTCGGCAAGCTGCGGTTTCGCCAGGCCGGCCAGCACCGCTCGAAAGATGTGACGCTGTATCAGCACGGCGCGGCGTCGATCGTGCTGAACGCCGAGCCGGACTCGTTCGCCAATGCCTTCTTCCAGCAGCACGGCCTGTCGCTGTGCGCGTCCGCGTTTCGCGTCGATGACGCCCATCAGGCCTTCGAGCGCGCCGCCGGGTTCGGCTATGTGCCCTTTTCCGGCCAGATCGGCCCGAACGAGCGCGTGCTGCCCGCCGTGCAGGCGCCCGATAGCAGCCTGAACTATTTCGTCGACGAAGCGCCCAACCAGCCCACGCTGTTCGAAGCCGATTTCGTGCTCACGGACATCAACGGCCCGACCGAAGTAGGCCCACTCACTCGCATCGACCATGTCTGCCTGTCGATTCCGGCGAATTCTCTGGATACGTGGGTGCTGTTTCTGAGAACCGCCCTAGGCTTCGACGCCGAGCCCGGCGTGCTGGTGCCAGACCCTTACGGGCTGGTGCGCAGCCGCGCGCTGCGCAGCCGCGACGGTTCGGTGCGCATCGTGCTGAATGCATCGGTGGACCACCACACGGCGGTCGCCGAAGCCTTGCACACCTATCACGGCTCCGGTCTGAACCACGTCGCGTTCAGCACCGGCGACATCTTCAGCGCGATTCCCGAGTTCGTGGCTGATGGTTTGCCGGTACTGCGCATTCCGCGCAATTATTACGACGACCTCGCGGCCCGCTATGCATTGCCGGACGAAACGCTCCAGGCGATGCGCGCGCACAACATCCTGTACGACCGCGACGAACGCGGCGGCGAGTTTTTCCACGCCTACACCGAACTGCTGGACCAGCGCTTTTTCCTCGAGATTGTCGAACGGCGCGGCGGCTACGAGGGCTATGGCGCGGCCAACGCGGCCGTGCGGCTTGCCGCACAGGCGCAGCGCCGCAAGTAGGCGCGCCGCTGGCCCGCGCCTTGCTGGCTGTGCAGGGCCGACCGCGTGTGGCGGGCCGTGCGTGGCCGACCGATATAATGGCGGCTGAACCGCGGTCCGGTGCCGCGGCTGCGCCCCCGTCGGGCGTCATGCCCACCATCGGCCGGACCGAAACGCCAGGAGAGATATGAAGAAGTTAGCCGTAGTCCTGTCAGTTCCAGTGCTTTTGAGCGCTTGCGCGTACTTCCAGAAGAATCCGGATGCCGGCGAGCCCGTCACCGACAGCACCACGCAACGCTCGGTCAACGACGTGGTGTCCTGCCTGACGCAGGTGGCGACCAGCCATAGCGCCGCGTTCAAATCCACGGCAATCCCGCAAGGCCAGATGCTCGACTTCGGCGATTCGAACATCGTCAAGGTGCGCAGCGACAATGGTGCCACTACCTACCGCTTCTACGCGGGCAAGCGCCATGTAAACAATCTGTGGATTGAATCGGCCAGCAAAACCTGCGCACCCTGAGGTAAGCGGCGGTAAGGGAGAGAGAGGGAGCGGCAGAAGTAACGTCAGGTAACTTGCTCGGGCGCAATCTTAATGTCACGGTGTTACAGGACAATGCGGTCTTAAGAATCGTTTAAGACTTCGTCCGCATGATCCACCTGACACTATTCCGCACAAGGTGCGCCCAATGAACCAGCCCGATCAAACCACCAGCGACACGGCAGCGCCGGCCAGGCGGCCTACCATCCTGCGCCGCCTGCTGAGCCACCACGAACTGGCCACGCTGCTGCTCCTGTTCCACGCACCAATCGACGCCTTCGCCAAGCCCGAGATTCCGCAGCTTCACGAAGCCGGTTTGGTCGAAACCGTATCCGGCGATGCCGGCACCTCGCATATCCGTCTGACGCCCGAAGGCAATGCAGTGTTGCGTGGACTTGGCATCAAGTGAGGCCTTGCAGCGGTCCGACTGAACGCGTTGAACGCGCTCATCAATCGGGGCTCAATCGGATCACACTGCCCACGTATGCTCCCTGATTTGCTTCAGGCCTGCCACACGCCGTAGCCCGCTTCACGCAGTCCGATCGCCAGCTCCACTTCCATATCCTGCGCGCCGCGGTACGGCATTGGATTGAACACTTCATATAGTTCGGGCACCAGCCGCAAGCCGTAATCGCGCACATAGCGATTCGCCTGAATGCCCGCCTTATGCCGGTCAAAACGCAGATCCGGGTCCAGCCCGGTCATTCCCACGTACACGCAAGGCTTGTCGAACCGGTAATCCGGATTCGCGCGGCGAAAGCGCGCCTCGTTCCAGACCGTGTCGTCCAGCGCGACAACGTAGACGTAATAGTGATGCCTGCGACGAACCATGGGCAGCCGCTCAGCTTCGCGAAGTCCCGTGCAGCAGCATCCGGTATTCGGTCGGCGTGATGCCGACGGTCGCCTTGAACTGCCGCGTGAAGGCGCTGTGGTCGGTATAGCCGCACAGCGCGGCGACATCGGTCACCTTGTCGTGCGAAACCAGCAGCGCGGTGGCGGCATCGAGCCGCGTTTTCAGCAGCACCTGACGCGGTGTCAAATGAAACACTTTATGAAAATAGCGCTCCAGTTGCGCCACTGACATGTCAGCCATGGCCGCCAGCTGCTTCAGGTTTAGCGGCTGCACGTAATTTTCCTGAATGGACTGCACCACCGCGGCCAGCCGGCTGTACGCGGGGTGACTGCTCTCGTCCGCTTTCAGATCGCGGGAGATGCCGGCGACGCCCACCACCTTGCCCGCCGGATCGCGCAACGGCTGCTTGCAGGTCAGGCACCAGCCCGGCTGGCGACCCGGATATAGATGCAGTTCCAGTTGATCGATCATCTGGCTGCCGACGTTGATGATCGCCTTGTCCTGCGCGGTGTAGATGCGGCCGAAGCGGCGCGGAAACACATCCTCGGCAGTCTTGCCGAGCAGCGCCGCCTTTTCCTTGAAGCCGCAGCGCGACGCCAGCGTGCGATTGACCAGCGCATAGCGCGCCTGCGCGTCTTTGACGAAGAACACGACGTCCGGCATCGCGTCGAACACCGGCTCGAGCAGCGTGAAGTGCGACAGCATGCCGGACAGTGTTGCATCGTCCGGTTCGAGCGGATGAGCCAGCGTGTTCATCGAGCGGATTCCGTGTTGGTGCCGTGAGTCCCGCCGTGGGTCCGTAACTGTGGACGCCTGACGTGTGCGTCGATTATAGGGCGAGCCGACTGACGACAATATCCGGACGGCCGCCTGGTGTGTCATTCAGACGGCGGCGGGTCGTCGCTCGCCATCATCAGCACGCCGATCGGCGCGGGGCTGAACGGCGGGCGCGGGGCAGCGGCTTGCCAGCCGAAATACAGATTCGCCGCCGCACCGCACACTCTTCCCTGACAGGCGCCCATGCCGCAGCGGGTTTGCAGTTTCGCCTCACGCCAGCTCGGATAGGCCCGGACTTCGCCGATGCTGACGTCTTCGCAACGGCAAAGCAGCGTGGCGTCGGTGGGAATGACGCGGGCGGCCTCCTGCAACGCAAACGCCGACGCCACGCGCTGCCCGAAGCGGCGCCAGCGCGCGCGCTGCGCGTAGAGCGCGTCGCGGCTTCCGGTGGCCCGGCTAGCAGCGAGGCCCGCGATCCGGCCTTCGACGACCGCCAGTTCCGCGCCGCCCACGCCCGTGCATTCGCCCGCCGCCCACACGCTGTCAATCGAGGTCCGCTGCTCGCCGTCGACCACGACCTCACCCGCTTCGTTGATCGCGCAGCCGAGCGCCTGGGCCAGCGTGATGTTCGGCACGAGACCATAACCACACGCGATGCGGTCGCACGCCAGCGTGACGTCATGCTGGCCACGCCGGATTGTCACGCGCTCGACCCGGCCTTCGCCATGCGCTTCCCGCACGACGCTGCCGGTCCAGTACCGCAGGCCCGCGAGACCACGCGTCATGCTGGCGGCTTGCCACAACTTTGCGGGCTCGGCCAGCAGCGAGGCGCCAAAGCGCGCCACGTTCGCCGAGGAGGCCTGCTCCACCACCGCCACAACCTGGGCCCCGGCAGTGCGCGCGGTAGCGAGCGCGGCGATCAGCAACGGGCCGCTGCCGGCAATCACGATCCTTTCGCCGCGTACCGGCAAGCCGCCTTTGATGAGCGCTTGCAGCGCGCCCGCGCCGGTGACGCCCGGCAGCGTCCAGCCGGCGAAAGGCAACAGCCGCTCGCGGGCGCCGGCGGCGAGAATCAGGCGGTCGTACGTCACGCGCATGCCGCCGTTGTCAGCCGATTCGAGCAGCAAGCCGCGCGAGTCCAATGCCGCGATGACGCGCGTCGAGGCAAACAGCGTGACGTTGCTGTGCGCGCGCAAGGCGGCCAGCAGCGCATGCAGCGGCGCTTGTGGTGAACGGTCCGGCCCCTGCCGCCAGATCTGACCGCCGGCACGCGGGTTGTCGTCGAGCACTGCGACCGTGGCGCCGGCGCGCGCCGCCGCCTGTGCGGCGTTCAACCCGGCCGGACCCGCGCCCACCACGACGATATCGAAGTGCGGGTTCATCGGGTACCTGCGCTTTGTGTGTGGACGACTTGGCCGTCGCGGCAGAGCGTTTGGCACGCCAGTACGTATGCGCGTCCGTCGATCGTGACGCGGCACTCCTGGCACACGCCCATGCCGCACAGCGCTTCACGCGTCTCACCGCCGACCGACGTCCTCGTACCGCGCACTCCGGCGAGGACGAGCGCCGCGGCGACTGTCGTGCCGGCTTCGACCTCGACGCTTCGATCGTCGATCGTCAGACGCATGGGTGGAGTGTGGATGCTAGCCATGCGCAACCTTTTGCGTCGCAAAACGTGCCGGCAAATAAGGCGCGGCGGGAATCGGCATCGCGCTCGCCGTGATGTGCGCGGCGAGCAGCCGTGCCGTCGCCAGCGAAGTCGTCACGCCCAATCCCTCGTGGCCGAGCGCCAGCCAGACGCCTGGCGTGTCGTCGCCTGCCGGGCCGATTAGCGGCAGGCCATCTGGCGAGGCCGCCCGAAAACCGGTCCACGCGCGAATGCCGTTGAGCGTCGGCAACTCCGGCAGATAGCGTGCCGCGCGTTGCAGCATCTGCGCGAGCACCGGTAGTTCGACGGCTGGATCCCTGGTGTCGAACTGGCGCGATGAGCCGATCAGCAGTTGGCCCGTCGGCCGCGGTTGAGCGTTGAACGCCACCGAGGTGCCCGTCGCATGATGCGCGCTTTTGATATAGCCGAGTTCGAGTAGTTGATGGTGGATCAGATCGGGATAACGGTCGGTGATCAGCAGATGGCCTTTTTTCGGCTGCAACGGCAAGGACGGCATCAGTTGCTGCGCGCCGAGTCCATTGGCGACGATCACGTGCGCCGCGCTCAGGCGCCCGCCGTCGGCGAGCGTCACGCCGCGAGCGCCAATCGCGACCACCGGCGTGCCGAGCCGCACGCGAATATTCGTGGAGGCCGGCGATTGCGTCAGCAGCCACTGTGCAACCGTCGGCGCGTACACGATGCTGTCGTGCTCGATCCGCAGACCACCCACCATGGATTTCGCCAGCGCCGGCTCGCATTGGCGCAATGCCGGCACGTCGAGCAATTGCGCGGCGACACCGTGCGCCGCGAACGCAGCGTGCATCTCGCGGGCGGCTTGCCATTCTTCGTCGTCCGCTGCGACCCATAGCGTGCCGCAGCGCGTGAACGCATCGCGCGCGCGTAGTTGCGGCGCGAGTTCCAGCCACAGCTCGCGCGAGTAACGGCTCAGTGCGAATTCGGCTGGCGAATCGTTCATCACCACGATATGGCCCATGCCCGCCGCAGTTGCGCCGCCGCCGATGCCTTGCGCGTCGAGCACCTCGACCCGCATGCCGGTTGCGGCGAGTTCCGCCGCACAGGCCGCGCCGACAATGCCCGCGCCGACGATCAATGCGTCCGCCGTCATGCCGTGGGGATGCCCCACGCGAACGGATCGCGCGCGTCGAAACACAGACGCCCCTCGGCCATGATGTGCGCATGGCCGGTAATGGTGGGAATCACCGACACGCCATCGTCCGCATGACGATAGCTCGCCTCGAACACACTGCCGATGATGCTCTCCTGACGCCACACCGCACCCTCGGCGAGCTTGCCGTCGGCCGCGAGGCAAGCGACTTTCGCGCTGGTGCCGGTGCCGCACGGCGAGCGGTCGTACGCGTTGCCCGGACACAGCACGAAGCTGCGGCTGTCGATGCCGGCGCGCGAGGCCGGCCCGAACAGCTCGATGTGGTCGATCAGCGCGCCCTCTGCGCCCGTGATGCCCTGCGCGATCAGCGCGTCGCGGATCGCCGTGGTGAATGCGGTCAATTCGTCGATGCGCGCCGCCTCGAGAGCACGGCCGTGATCCGCGACGAGAAAGAACCAGTTGCCGCCCCAGCCGATGTCGCCGGTCAATGCGCCGTGGCCCGGCACCTCCACCTGCACACCTTGCCGGTAGCGATACGCCGGCACGTTGCGCACGGCGACGCTGCCGTCCTCGTTGAGCATTGCTTCGACCACGCCGACCGGCGTCTCGATCCGATGCCGGCCCGGGCCGATCCGCCCCATGTGCGCGAGCGAGACGACGAGGCCGATCGTGCCGTGCCCGCACATGCCGAGATAGCCGACGTTGTTGAAAAAAATCACGCCGGCGGCGCACGTTGCGTCGTCCGGTTCGCACAGCAGCGCGCCGACCACCACGTCCGAGCCGCGCGGTTCGGTCACGATGCCCGCGCGCCAGGCGTCGAAGCGAGCGCGGAACACGTCGAGACGTTGCGCCAGCGTGCCGCCGCCAAGGTCCGGGCCGCCGGACACGACCAGGCGGGTCGGTTCACCGCCGGTGTGCGAGTCGATAATGTCGAGGGTTTTCATGGTGCTCATGGTAGAAACACAGGGCTGCCCAGTCTTGGTATGCGTGCGCGTGGATTGTGACGATTTCAGCATAGTCCCGCGGCCGCTTCACCGACCAGACCGATAAGCTAGCCAGCGAAAAAGGCACCTGGCCAACAGGCATGCCGAAGCGGCCGATATCCGCATGCAGCCTACGCTAGGCGGCTCCGGCGCATCTCCGCCTGTTGTCCTGATATACCCGCGCCACATTCATCCGACGAGGTTGCGAGCAAGCTCACTATGCTGAAATCGTCATCCGTTACGCGTGAATCGCGCAAGACGGCGGCATTTTCCCTGCTTACACTGCGCTTGAACTCATCACAATCAGGAGAGCAGTCGTGGCGCATATCTGGGAAGGCGTATTGCCCGCAGTCACTACCAAGTTTCACGCGGATTTCAGCATAGACCGTGCGTGGACGGCCAAAAATATCGAGGCGCAGATCGACGCAGGCGTAGACGGCATCATTGTGTGCGGATCGCTGGGCGAAGCGTCGACGCTCTCTCTGGACGAAAAGCTGCAAGTGCTCGACGTTGCCGTGGAAGCCTCGCGCGGCCGTGTGCCGGTCCTGCTGACGATCGCCGAAAACAGCACGCTCGACGCATGCCGTCAGGCCGAAGCCGGCGGCCAGCGTGGCGCGGCGGGTTTCATGGTGCTGCCGGGCCTGCGTTATCTGTCTGACCGGCGCGAGACGCTGCATCATTTTCGCAGTGTGGCGGATGCCAGCGCACTGCCCTTGATGATCTACAACAATCCGCTCGCCTATGGCGTCGACATGACGCCCGAGATGTTCGCCGAAATCGCCGACGAAAAGAAAATCGTCGCGATCAAGGAATCATGCGGCGATGTGCGACGCGTGACCGACCTGATCAACGTGGTCGGCGACCGCTTCGCGATTCTGTGCGGGGTCGACAATCTCGCGATGGAAGCGGTGCTGATGGGCGCGCATGGCTGGGTGGCCGGTCTCGTGTGCGCGTTTCCGCAAGAGACGGTGGCGATCTACAGGTTGCTAAAGGCGGGCCGGCTTGAAGAAGCGCGGGCGATCTACCGCTGGTTCGCGCCGCTGCTCGCGCTCGATGTGTCGCCGAAACTGGTGCAAAACATCAAGCTGGCCGAGGCGATCGTCGGGCTGGGTACGGAACCGGTGCGCCCGCCGCGTCTGCCTCTCGCTGGCGATGAACGCAAAACCGTGGAAGCGCTGATTCGCAGCGCGATTGAAACGCGGCCGGCGTTGCCGCAGTTTTAAGTTGCGTTGAGGAAGATCCGGGCTCGCGTCAAGCCGCGGGCGGAAGCGGGCGTTGCGCGCCGGGCCATTCGGCTCTCAGCACCCGCGGTGTGACCCGCCTCACGCAGGCTCAGGCCGCCTTCTTTTCGTTGGCGGCTTCGCCTTGACGCAGATGCAGCAGCCGGTAGCCGCTCTTGTACACCGGTTGCAGCCGGAAATCGTTTTGCGGCTCGATCTCGAGCAGCAGACGCAGCCGCGACACATGGCTGTCGATCGTGCGGGTAAATTCGCGGAACTCGCGGCCCCACACCATCGCGAAGATGTGATCGCGCGACATCACGCGACCAATGTTGGAAAAGAACAGTGACGCAAGGCGGTATTGCGTGCCGGACAGCTGCACCGGCTGGCCGCGCAGCATAACCAGTTGCCGATGCGTGTCGAAATGGTACGGGCCGATCTCGAAACTCGCGGCACTGAAACGGTCCGGGTAGGCACGGCGCAGCAGCGCCGCGACGCGCTCGCGGAACTCGCCCGGACGCAGCGGCAGCGTCACATAGTCGTCCGCGCCGCTGGCGAAAGCGCGCACGACGCTCTCCTCGGAGGTTTCCGCCGACGCGAACACGACCGGCAGGCGATCGCCGCCCACCGCGCGCACCGACTTCAGGACTTCGGCACCAGACAAACGGGTGCCATGCCAGTCCAGCACCAGCAGGTCCACGGTGGAACGGGCGAGCGCTTTCGACATGGACAGACCGTCGTCGTAGCTCACGCAGGTGTGACTGGCGTTTATCAGGATCTTTTCGATCGACTGACGCATGACTGGGTCACGCTGAAGAATGGCAATGCGCATGGGATGACTCTTAACTAATGGCTCGGACGCGATTCTCGGAGCGGCACCCCTTCCACCCCATAGGAGCAATCCTAATTTACAGACCAATCAAGCTGCTCTGACAGAGCTGCACGGCATTCCTACGATCGGCTACAGGAGCTCGCACGCCCAAAGGCCCACGCGGCCGGCTAACGCTCAGCAAGATGATCCTCGGGGAACTTTTCCCAATCTAATTAAGCACTTCCCGAATCGATCGGCTTTCATCCTGTAAAATCCGGCCCGGCTCCTGTCGTCATCGCGCCAGCCTTATCCGGCCCGGCGCGCCGGTGTCCCGTGCTCTACCCAGCGCCTGTCACACTTCTCGCCCGACGACCGCCGTATTTCCACGCGCCACGCGTGGTTTTCAATTCAAGACAAGATAAGCAATGCAAGCGACAAATCTGGGTGGAGCGCAGGCTGTCACCCCACGCCCTCTTGGGCGCAGCGATTACAAGACGCTCGGCCTCGCCGCGCTCGGCGGTGCTCTGGAGTTCTACGACTTCATCATCTTCGTATTCTTCGCGCCGGCCATCGGCCAACTGTTTTTCCCAGCGGCGATGCCGGACTGGCTGCGTCAGGTGCAGACCTTCGGCATCTTCGCCGCGGGTTATCTGGCGCGTCCGCTCGGCGGCATCATCATGGCGCACTTCGGCGACCTGTTCGGCCGCAAGCGGATGTTCACGCTCAGCGTGCTGCTGATGTCGGTGCCCACGCTGATGATGGGCCTGCTGCCCACGTATGCCAGCATCGGCGTCATGGCGCCCGTGCTGTTGCTGCTGTTTCGCGTGATGCAGGGCGCGGCAGTCGGCGGCGAAGTGCCGGGCGCGTGGGTGTTCGTCTCCGAGCACGTGCCACAGCGGCACGTCGGTTACGCGTGCGGCACGCTGACGGCGGGGCTCACGGCCGGCATCCTGCTCGGCTCGCTGATCGCATCGGCCGTGAATCGCAACTTCGCGCCCGCGGAAATCTCGGCGTACGCCTGGCGCATTCCGTTCCTCGTGGGCGGCGTGTTCGGCATGTTCTCGGTGTATCTGCGCCGCTGGCTGCATGAAACGCCGGTGTTCGCCGAACTGAAGCAGCGCAAATCTCTGGCCGCGGAAGTCCCGCTCAAGGCCGTCTTGCGCGACCACGGCCGCGCCGTGATCGTGTCGATGCTGCTGACCTGGATGCTGTCGGCCGCGATCGTGGTGGTGATCCTGATGACGCCGACGCTACTGCAAAAGCAGTTTCATATCGCGCCGGCCACCGCGTTGCTGGCGAACTGCGTGGCGACGCTGTGCCTGACGATCGGCTGCGTGATGGCGGGCTCGATTGCCGGCCGGATCGGCGCGGGGCGCACGATTTTCATCGGCGGCCTTGCGCTGGCGGTGTCGTACTACGTGATGTTCCAGCAACTCGCAATCGACGCCTCGACGCTGGTGCCGCTGTACGCCGTGGCCGGTTTTTTCGTCGGCGTGATCGGAGCGATTCCGTTCGTGATGGTCAAGGCGTTCCCGCCGGTCGTCCGGTTTTCGGGCATCTCGTTCTCATATAACGTCGCCTATGCGGTGTTCGGCGGCCTCACGCCGATCGCCGTGTCGCTGATGATGAAGTCCAACCCGATGGCCGCGCCGCTGTATGTCGGCGCAATCTGCATCCTGGGTGCGTTCACCACGCTGTTCATCAAGGACGCCGCGCTGCTGCACGCGCGCTAACAGAAGCCGTGTCACAACGGCGCGCTCCGTCAGGCGCGCCGTTTTCAACGGGGCAGGACCGCTCCTTGCGGGCGAATCGGCAACATCGACACTTCAGGCCGCCCCGAAACATGGTTCACTGCATCGGACCTACGATGTAACCCATGAACTCTCCCAATTCCTCCTTCACACCCGCCCTGCGCCGTGTCCTTGCAACAGTCAGCGTGGGCTTTGTCGTCACGCAACTCGACGTCACCATCGTCAACATCGCGCTGCCGAAGATCGGCGCGGACCTGCACGCGAACGTCGCGGGCCTGCAATGGGTCGTCGATGCGTACACGCTGGCCTTTGCCGTACTGATGCTGTCGGCCGGCGTGCTCGGCGACCGGCTCGGCACGCGCCGCATGTACGCGGCCGGCATCGTGCTGTTCGCGCTGGCGTCGCTCGCCTGCGGACTGGCGCTCGACGCCACCATGCTGGTCGCCGCGCGCGCGGTGCAAGGCATCGGCGCGGCCGCGATGTTGCCGAATTCGCTCGCGTTGCTCAATCAGTCGTTCGGGAAGGATCCCAAGCTCAGGGCTCGCGCCGTCGGCCTGTGGACCGCCGCGGGCGCGGTGTCGATCGCGGCTGGACCGGTGGTCGGCGGCCTGCTGATCGCGGCATTCGGCTGGCGCAGCATTTTCCTCGTCAATCTGCCGATTTGCGCGGCCGGCTTGCTCGCGACACTGCTCTGGGTGCCGCGCCCGGCAGTCGCGCAATCCGGTCCGCAATCCGGTCCGCGACAATCCGCCGAGGCGGATGTCGGCCCGCGCGGCATCGATCTGGCCGGCCAGTGCCTTGCGATCGTCGCATTGACGGCTTTCGTCGCCGCGGTGATCGAATGGCGGCCATTGGGACTGAGCCATCCACTGGTGGCCGGCGGTTTCGTCCTCGCACTGGTCGCCGCCGGTTCGTTCATCGCCGTGGAATCGCGTGTCGCGACGCCGATGCTGCCGCTCACCCTGTTCGGCAAGCGCACCTTCAGTGCGGCGGTGCTGTTCGGCATCTGCGTGAATCTGACCTACTACGGCATGGTGTTCGTGCTGAGTCTGTATTTGCAGCGCGTGCGCGGCTACACGCCGTTGCAGGCGGGTCTCGCGTTCCTGCCGCTGACCGGCGGCTTCCTGATTTCGAATGTGCTGAGCGGCTGGGTGATCGGCCGCTTCGGCGTGCGTGTGCCGATGATCGCCGGCGCGATCACTGCGGGGCTCGGCTATGGTTTGCTGCATCTGGTCGATGCCGGCACGCCGCTGATCGGATTGCTGCTGCCCTTCCTGCTGATTCCGTCCGGCATGGGCCTCGCGGTTCCGGCGATGACCACCGCCGTGCTCGCGTCCGTCGAAGCAAAGCGCGCGGGCACTGCATCCGCGGTACTGAATACGGCTCGCCAGGCGGGTGGCGCAGTGGGCGTGGCCGCCTTCGGCGCGCTGGCGAGCGGCGCGGCCGCGACGCAGATTGTCGCCGGCATGCAGGCGGCGACGGCGATTTCAGTGGGGTTGCTGGTGCTTGGCGGCGTGCTGGGTTGTCTCGTGCATCCTGAACCGCACTCGTCCGCCTCCAGTCCGCGCAAGCCGGGCCAGGCACGGGTCGGCGAATCGCGCTGAGCGCCTCGCATCGCGTGGCGATATAGCAAAAACGGCCCCCGCGATGCGCGAGCACCGCGGGGGCCGTTTGCTGTCAAGCGAGCGCGCGGCTTGTGAGGCAGTTCGATGCGTCGCTACCGGTGTTACAGGGACGCTTCCTGAATCGTGCCGGTATCAATCGCGCGCTCGATCAGGCCTTCGTTTTGCGCTTTGGTGATCGCGTCGGCGAGCAGCTTCCCGGGTTCCTCGATCTCAGCCTTGATCGTGCTGATGAGACCGGATGCATCCAGAATCACCAGCGTTTTCGCCGAATCGGCAAGGCTGATGATGACCCGATGGGGCGTGGGTCCCTCGCCGAGACTCGCGCACAACTGCGTGATCTTGCCGCCGATGGTTTGCTCGAAACTTTGAATCATTGTGTGCTCCCTTGATTACAGCCAGAATCGAAAGCGACCCGCCCTGCTCGCACGATCAGCGATTCAGCCCACCGCGCGGCGCACGCGCGCCGTCGATGCTGATACGGCCCGCGCCGGTCACGAACAGCAGAAGAAAGCCACCGGCAATGCCGATGTTCTTCCAGAAATGGATCACCATGTCGCGTTGCAACGCCGGGTCGGTGACATTCCAGAAGTCGTGCCCCAGCACTGCTGTCGCCACGGTGTACACGGCCATGATAAACGCGAGTGGACGCACCTTGAAGCCGATGATCAGCAGGAGACCGCCAAGCGCCTCGACCACCGTTGCAATCGGCGCGGCCACCTGCACGAACGGCACGCCCTTCGAATGCAGGTAGCCGACGAAGCCCGCATAGCCCAGCAATTTCATCACGCCGCCCCACAGAAACAGCACCGCAAGGGCAATACGCGCAACGAGGATAACGCCGGATTCGACGGGACGCGTCATGAGGGGGCTCCTTTAAATGAATAAGCAGCAGACCCGGCCAGCCGGCCGCAGTTCCCCGCTTTGCACCTGAGAATATGTGCATTGGCCGCCTTTTCCAAGCTCGGCGCGGCAGACGCCGCGCTAAGCGCCGCGTGGCAGGAAGAAAAAGATGCCCGGACGGCCCGCGTGCCCGCGTTACGCCGACCTGCGCGCTTACCGATAAGGCGGATAAGTCGCGACTTCGATCAGGTTACCGTCCGGATCACGGCAATACACCGACGTCATCTTGCCGCGCGCACCGTCGCGCTCGACCGGTCCGGCTTCGATTGTGACGCCCTCAGCAAGCCAATGCGCTTTGACCTCGGCGGGGCTCGTCGCGGTGACGAAGCACAGGTCGGCGCTGCCGGGCACCGCTTCACGCCCGGTGAACCACGCGTCCGTGTCCGCATGCGCCGGGCGCAGGTTGATCTTCTGGTTGCCGTACGTCATGGCCACGCGTGTGCCGGTGCGCGATTCGAACTCCACGCGCCGCATGCCCAGCATGCGTGCATACCAGGCCGCGCTGACTTCCACGTCGGCGACGTTCAGAACGAGGTGATCGAGACTCTCTATCAGGAAGCTCATAGGTTTCCTCGCCGTAAGATGAGGTGACACGATATGGCGTGACAGCTGGACGCCGGCTATGACCGAGGCGCGTCCGGTGCGAGCAGCACACCCTTAGTGAACACAAAGCAGCCGTAACCCCGCTCTTCGCCCGTCGCAATCACGCAATAGGCTTTGCGCGCCCGCTCATAAAAATCGAAGCGCTCGATCGAGGCGAACGGTACATCGCGCCCTTCCGCGGCGTTGATCTCGATCTGCGCCTCGCGCTGCACAGCCGGAATCGTATTCGGTTCGCCCACCACTTCCATGCGCGAGGCGGGACGGTCGATGAAAGTATCCAGTGGCATCACCGACAGGATCGCGCGGATCGCACGCGGCGCGCTCACGCCGTCGAGACGAAGCAGCTTGCCCAACACCGTCTCGCGCGCGACGGAATCGCCGGGGAAATTCGCGTCGCAGATCACCAGTTCGTCGCCATGGCCCATCGAGCGTAGCGCGTGCAATACATCGGCATTCAACAGCGGGTCCAGATTCTTCAGCACGGGGGCTCCTTGAAGTCTGATCGGCTCACCGTCCGGGTTTGGACGGCAAGTCTTCGCAGCACATGTCGATCGATTGTAGCAAGCAACTCCGCGCTCTTTGGCACACGCCGGCGTGCCGTACCGCTCAGGGTTCGCACGCGACGCAGCGGGGCGCATCCTCACGGCACTTCCACCGCAGCCATCCCACCAGCGCGAGCAGCACGAGGCCCGCACCGCCCAACACCGGCTCGCGCCAGGCCAGCAACGCGGTGAACGTGAAGGCACGTGTGCCGGCCAGCAGCGCGAAACCGGCGATCTCGCTAGAAATCGTATCGACGGCGCCCGACAGGCGCGCAAGTGCGATGCCGGTAGCAGGCGCCGCGGCAACAGCGGGCTCGTGCATGATGGTCTCCGTGAAAAAAAGTTGGGTGGTTATGCGGCGCCGGGCATCAGGTCGAGGAATCCCGTCACCGTTCGCAAGCGGCCGTCGTGATCGACCACACCGAAGTCGGAACCCTTGACGATCGCCTCGCCGGCGGGTGTCGTCAGCTGCCAGGAAAACCGCAGACGGTTCGCATAGCCGTCGACCTTCGTGGTGCGAAGAAACATGTGATGCGGAAAGCGTTCGTGCACGGCGCGAATCATCGCGTCGATGCCGTCGTGGCCGGCGCCCGCCAGCAATGGATCGAGATAGTCGGCATCGGCGGTCCACGTCGCGGCGATCAACTCGCGACGGCGAGCTGGGTCGGTTTCGTTCCATGCGTCGAAATAACGGTCGATCAGATCGGTATGCGCATTCATCACAGACTCCTTGCTTGGCATGACTGAGCACTACGCTCGGCAGACACGTTGTATGCGGCGGGCTCGGAGTGAAGATTGACGGCGCGCGTGAGGCGCGTCGATTACGTGGGAGGTAAGCATCCGGATTCGCTGACGTGCGACTTAGGTCCGCGCGTTCAGGATTGGCCATCTAGCCGAGTCGTCACGGGTGGCGTCTCTCGCTAATCTTTTCCGTGCAATGTGGGGGCCGCGTAGCACCGACACGCGGCATGTGACGAACGCTATGGACACGGACACGAGCCGTTTTTTTAATATGGTTTTTTCGCTTGCAAGATCGTATCCACAAGGATACACTTATCAACAGATCGGTTCACCTCCTGTGTACACGGTGAACCGCACTGAGGAATTCGATAGCTGGCTGGCCCGCCTCGCCGACCTCAGGGCGAGGGCAAAAATTCTGGTCCGGGTTCGGCGTGCGGAACGAGGCAATTTCGGCGACGTGAAGCTGCTTGAAGACGGTGTGGCCGAAATGCGCATCGATTGCGGCTCAGGCTATCGGGTCTACTTCGCGCGTGAGGGGAGCACGGTGTATCTGCTGCTCTGCGGTGGGGACAAGTCCACCCAGCCGGCCGACATCAGGCACGCCAGAACAATGTGGGCAGCACTTAGAAAGGAACTGTCATGAGCAAGGTCAAAACCGCCCGATTCGATGCATCGCACTACCTCGATAGCGAGGAAATGATCGCCGAGTACCTCAACGCCGCACTGGAAGAAGGTGATGCCGACCTCCTCCTTGCCGCGATTGCCGACATCGCCAAAGCGCGCGGCATCGCCAAGGTCGCGGCAGACGCCGGGCTCGGTCGCGAAAGCCTGTACAAAACGCTGGCCCCCGGCTCCAAACCGCGCATGGATACGGTGTTCAAACTGCTACGCGCGCTCGGCGTCAAGCTCAACGCAGTGCCGGAAGGCGTGGCGCCGGCCTGACGCGCGCTTGCCGGTTTGCCGCCGTAGTTCTTACCCTTAACCGCCCAGGTTTTGCATTACCTCTCAGGTAATGGATCGCCAGCGCGTTTTGACTATCATCGGCAGCATGAACACACTTTCTCTTGCGCAAACCATTCCGTCGAAAGCGCCGACGGCCAGCCGCACTGTCGGCGATCTGCTGCGTGAATGGCGGCAGCGGCGAAGAATGAGCCAATTGCTGCTCGCCGCAGAGGCCGATATTTCAACGCGGCATCTGAGCTTCGTCGAATCCGGCCGCGCGGTGCCCAGCCGGGAAATGGTGATGCATCTTGCCGAGCGGCTCGACGTGCCGCTGCGCGCCCGCAATGCGTTGCTGATTGCGGCAGGTTATGCGCCGCTGTTCCGCGAGCGCCCGCTAACGCGACCCTCAGTTCGCCGCCGCACGCGAAGCCGTCGATCTCGTGCTCAAGGGCCACGAGCCCTATCCCGCGCTCGCCATCGACCGCCACTGGACCATCGTTGCGGCGAACAACGCGCTCGCGCCGCTGCTCTCGGGCGCTAGCCCCGAGTTACTCAAGCCGCCCGTGAATGCGCTGCGTTTAAGCTTGCATCCGGAAGGCATCGCTGGATCGATCGTCAACTGGCATCCATGGCGCACGCATGTGCTGGCCCGATTGCAGCGTCAGATCGAGGTGAGCGGTGATGACACATTGAGCGCCCTGCGCGACGAACTGGCCGCCTATCCCGCGCCGCCCGGTGCGGCCACGGCCGAGCAGGATGACTCCGCGGTCAGCCAGATCGCCGTGCCGCTGCGGCTGCGCACGCCGATCGGAGTGCTCTCGTTCTTCAGCACCACCACGGTGTTCGGCACACCGGTGGACGTCACGCTTTCGGAACTGGCCATCGAGGCGTTCTTCCCCGCCGACCAGCAGACCGCGGCGGCATTGCGCGAATTTGCAGCGACTCAACGTACCGAGGCACAGACCGCGGAAGCAGCAAAGCGCTGACTGAACAGTGCGAGGGCTGAACGGGTTGAACGCGGAACCGCTACCCATTCCGGATCGTTGCTTGCCGGCCTTGAACTGCATAGAGGAGTCGACCTTGGACCACCACGCCTTACTGGTACGCCAACTAGGCCCCGCCGACCGCGAGGCTTACTTCCAGCTTCGCTTGCGCGGGCTGAAGGCGCATCCGGAGTCGTTTGGTCAGAGCTACGAAGAAGCCCTGGCCAAAGGCCCTGGGCAACACAACGCCATGTTGCAAGGCGCGCGCGCGGCCGAGGGCGATTTTTTGCTGGGCGCCTACGTCTCAGCGAATGCCCCGTTAATCGGCGTGGTGGGACTCCTGCGCAACCCGCACGACAAGGAGCGGCACAAGGCCGCCGTGATCGGCATGTATGTTGCGCCCGAAGCGGCGGGCCACGGCGTCGGGCGCGCGTTGCTTGACGAATTGTTAGCGCGGGCGGCACAGATCGACGGTCTACGGCAAATCCATTTAATGGTGGCGAGCCGCAACGAAGCAGCGCATAGGCTCTATGAATCGCGCGGCTTTCGCAAATATGGCTGCGAGCTCGATGCGCTGAACGTTCACGGCGTCTTCCACAATGCGGATCTGATGGCCCGCTTCATGTAATACCCGGTCACCGCCAGTCGCGACGGGTGGTCCAATCAGGCCGGTCCGCGAGCGCCCCGATGCCCGGCTACGCAGCCCGGCTGGCCCGCGGTTGTAACATTCACGCCTACCCTGGCGGCATCACTGCAGGCCGCTTGCCTGCCTAGCTGTATTGGTCGTGGTCTTTCCGGCAACACGCCGGACGCTCGCCGGCGGGCCACCTTTCGGCTGGAAGTCGCGAGGATTCACCAGGCCACCCGCTCGAAGTTACAAATGGGCCTCCTTTGTAACCGGGGCATCACCAACCTGTTACACCTTCGATGTGTCCCCATGACAGTAGCAATTAGCGGTATTTATTACGCTATATTGCGCTCGCTTTCTATTTCCTTTCCGATTCGCGTACGAATTTCCGGTTCCGTCCCGGTCGATCCAATTTGTTCAGATGATTGAGTCAGATGCCCGTCATACAAGGGTTTTCATGGATCAGACAAAAACGTCCATGGGCAAAAAACTCGCCGCGCATGGTCTATTACAACGCCGTGAAATAGTTACCGAAATTAGATGTATCTTTTTGGGATATTTTTTTGAGAAGGGATTGATTTCTTGTTTTACCCTTCATACAATTCGACCCAAGCTGTTACGAAATGTAACGCGATGTATCAAGAAGTCGTGATCTGTATCAGGTGGTGACATGTAGCCGGAGGGCGTCGTTTCCGGCGAGGCACAAAAGACATAACGGCAAAAAAATAAGCCGACATAGTAATTCGGGGCTTCGGAAACAGAAAAAATGGACCGTAGCAGCGAGACGCTGGATTCAATCCGCGAGATCAACTTGTCTTACATCATGCTCGCGCAACGTATGTTGCGTGAGGACAAACCGGTCGGCATGTTCCGGCTGGGACTGTCGTCGGAACTGGCTGATCTGCTTGCCGGGCTGTCGCTCGCGCAGATCGTCAAGCTGGCCGCTTCCGATCAGCTTTTGTGCTTCTTCCGCTTCAACGACCACGCGATGCTGTCGGCGTTGACGCAAACGACGAAGCACGCCGCAGTTGCACCGACTCACGCGGCGATCCTGCTTGCAGGCCAGCCTGCCGAGCAGTTTGCTTAACCGGGGTGACTGCGATGCTCAAGCGTAGCCTGACGGAAGACGCACAAGAAGTATTCCGTGCCATTGCGCTGATCGAACTCGGCGCGCGCATGCAAGTGCTCGAAAGCGAGTTGACGCTGTCGCGCGATCGCATGATCCGCCTGTACCGCGAGGTCAAGGGCGTGTCACCGCCCAAGGGCATGCTGCCGTTTTCGGCGGACTGGTATATGACGTGGCTGGCGAACATCCACGCGTCGTTGTTCTACAACACGTACCTGTTCCTGAAGAACGAAGCGCGTTGCTCGCATCTGGATGCGCTGACCAAGGGATACCGGCTGTATCTGGAACACTGCCAGCACAGCGAAACCGAACCGGTGCTCGATTTGACGCGTGCGTGGACGCTGGTCCGCTTCTTTGACGCCGACATCCTGCAACTGACCAAATGCTGCCGCTGCACCGGCAAGTTCGTCGCGCACAAGCACGATCTGCAACATAACGTGGTATGTGGCGCCTGCCAGCCGCCGTCACGCGCCGGCAAGACGAAGAAAGCCGCTGCCGCGCGTCAGGAAGCACTTGAAGCACTCGAAGCACAGCAGATCGCGCAAGCCGCCTGAGTGGAATTGAATCGATGCAGGCTGGTCCGGCCTGACTCGAACCGAAGCGCCAAAGAATAGGGTCCGCCGTTCATCGCGGACCTTTTTTATTTCACCGTGGCGATGAAGCCCGACGCCGGCACGTGGTCAGCCCACCAGTCCCACCGTCTGCACCACCAGCCACGCGTTCGCCGCGCTGATCACGACGAACAGCGACCACACGAGCAGCCGCGTCGGCAGCGTGTTGGCGAATTCACCCATCAGCGAACGGTCGCTCGTCATGCGGATGAGCGGATAAAGCGCGAACGGCAGTTGCAGGCTCAGCACGACCTGGCTTGCGACCAGCAGTTTGCCAACCGCGCCGTTGCCCATCATCTGCACGCCGATCAGCGCCGGGATCAACGCTAGCGCCCGCGTGATGAAGCGCCGCTGCCAACACGGAATTTTCAGCTTCAGAAAACCCTCCATGATGACCTGGCCGGCCACCGTGCCGGTAAAGGTCGAACTTTGTCCCGAGGCCAGCAGCGTGATCGCAAACAGCACCGCAGCGAAACCCGTTCCGACGACAGGCGCGAGCAGCTTGTATGCGTCTTCGATTTCGGTGACCTGATTGTGGCCGGTGGCGTGGAACGCCGCACCCGCGAGAATCAGGATCGCCATGTTGATCAGCAGCGCGAGCACCAGCGATACGATCGTATCGATGCGCGATATGCCGATCGCCGAGCGAATGCTGGCCGGGTCGCGCTTCACCGCGCGTGTCTGCACGATCGACGAATGGAGGTAGAGGTTATGCGGCATCACGGTCGCGCCGAGGATGCCGATTGCCAGATACATCGGCTCGCGGCTGCTGAGCGCCTGCCACGAAGGAATCAGCCCTTGCGCGACGGACGGCCAATGCGGTTGCACCAGCGCCAGTTCGATGATGTAGCCGACGCCGATGGTCGCGATCAGCCCCAGCATGATCGCTTCGAGATCGCGAAAATTCTTGCCCTTCAGACCGAGCACGATCAGCGTGTCGAACGCGGTCAGCAAGACGCCCGTGGTCAGCGAACATTTGAAGAGCAGATGGAAGGCCAGCGCGCCGCCGAGCACCTCGGCGAGATCGCAGGCAACGATCGACAACTCAGCGAGCAGCCACTGGACGCGTGCGACCGCCGGCGAGTAGCGTGCGCGCGACAACTGCGCGAGGTCCTGCCCGGTGGCGATGCCAAGGCGCATGCTCAGGCATTGCAGCGCCATCGCCGCCAGACTCGACAGCACGACGACGAACAGCAGGCTGTAGCCGTAGCGCGAACCGGCTTCGATATCGGTGGCCCAGTTGCCGGGGTCCATATAGCCGATCGAAATCAGCAGACCGGGTCCCGCGAATTGCAGGATTTTTTTCCAGAACGGCGCGCCTTGCGAGAAGTCGACCGTGCCTTGCACCTCGGACGGGCAAAACGGCGCGGTTGCGGTGGTCGGTAGTTTGAACTGCAAGCCGTTGGTCTCTTGAAGGGTGATAAACCGCGACGCATCGTGACTGCCGCCGCGAACCGCCTCAAGTGTACAAAGAAATGTCCGGCAATGTCCCGCTCAGCGCGTAACGGCCGACATCGCGCACGCGATAATCGAGCGGATCGTGCAACGTGTGCACGCGGGCGTTGCGCCAGAAGCGGTCGAGCGCGAGCGGCGCATGCGTGGCGCGGGCGCCGCAGGCATCGAACAGCTTTTCGCTGACGTCGAGCGCGGCGCGATGCGCGACAATTTTCGCCTCCGAGGTGGCGAGCGCGACCTGTGCGCGAGCGTCGGCCGTCAGTGCCGGACCTTGCTGCCACGCCTCTTCGAGCGCATAGGCTGCACGCGTTGCCAGTGCTTCCGCGCTCACGGCTTGCAGACGCATCTCACCGAAACGCTGGATCAGGTACGGATCGTCGGTCGCGCGCTCCACGCCTGAATTGATCCACGGCCGGCCGTGTTGCGTGACGTACGCGCGCGCTTCTTCGAGCGCGCCCTGCGCGATGCCGACAAACAGATTAGTGAGCACCTGTTGCGAGATCAGCGTGCGCAGACTCGCGTAGGGCGTGTCGGCACGTTCGAGCACTTCATGCGGTTCGATCCTGACCTGCGCGAACGAGACGCTGCCGCTATCCGTTTGCCGCTGGCCGATCGGATCCCAGTCCTCATGGACGGTGATGCCTTCGCGCGTGGTCGGGACCACGGCGAAAACCGGCTTACCCGTGACCTGATCGTGGGCGGACACCGTCATCATCTGCGAGCCGCGCGTGCCGGAGCAAAAGCCCTTCTGGCCATTGAGACGATAGCCGCCGTCGCTGGTTGCGCTTGCAACGAGCCGCGTGTCGAGCGGATTGACCGCATTGCCCCACCACCAGCGCCCTTCCACCGTGCTGCTCAGATAGTGTGCACGTTGCTGCGGATTACCCCATACATTGACGCTGACAACTTGCAGGCACGTGAAGCCCAGCAGATGCGCGAGTGCGCTGTCGACCCGGGCGATGGCCCGAATTGTTTCGTAGATGTCGGGCCAGCGTGCGCCGGCGCCGCCGAATTCGCGCGGCACGGCGAGCGTCAGCAAACCCGCGTCGGCGATCCACTGCTTTTCCTGCGCGGCGTGGCCGCCGTCACGATCGCGTTGTGCCGCGCTGGCTCGCAATGCTTCGAGCAAGCCGGCGAGATCGCGCACCGCGGGCGCTGCGGGCGAATGCGGCGCTTCAGGTGCTTCCAACGCTTCAAGCGTTCCGGGGCGATGAGGTTCGTTCATGCCAGTTCCACGTGAAGGGGTTTGGCGAGCGGCACGAGCGTTCCCAACGCGACCGGCTCCCGCCCGATCAGGCGAGCAAGAATTTCGCGGCGCCAGTCGTCGTAGATCGCCTGATACGCGGTGATGTCGGCAGCGAATACGTGGGATGTATGCGCGTATTCGTCATGCAGATAGCCATCGAGCAACTGCTGTGCTTCGTTATCCGCGGCGACGATCTGCTCGATGAGCGCATCGCGCTGCGCGCCGTGCGTTGCGGCGAGGCGCGCCTGCCACCATTGAATGATCTGCACACGGTGCCATTCCTCGTCCGGACGGATGCGATTTTCACCGTGCTCACGCATCGCGCCGTCAGCGATCGTGCCGGTTTTGCGCTGGATCCACAGCTTCGCGAGGATGTGCAATTCATAATGCCATTCGAACGCGAGGAAGCCGGCCAGATCGCGCACCGGCAGGTCGCCCAGTCGTTCCCAATGCGCGCGCACCAGCCGCTTTATTTCCGGCAACGGATCGCGCCCCGTCAACGCGACGATCCGCTCGCGGGCGAGCACGGCATGCGCGCCGTCGTCGCCCAATTGACGCGAGAGAATGAGCTGGAAATGGGGATCGTCGGCAAACAAGGTATCGATTGCGCGCGCCACCACCTGCACGATAAACAGATCGTGAGACGCCATCCGCGTGTAGTAGTCACAAATCGCATGTGCTTCCGCTTCATTGGCCGGTTCACGTGGCGCAACGGAAAGCTTGTCCGGGAAACCCGGCACATGCCTGCGCGCGACCTGCAGGAACAGTTGTTCTTCGAAGGAAGCATCCCATCGCGCTGGAATAAAAACCTGTGTCATATGAATTCTCTCGTCAGAAGGCGTGATCATGCGCGCTGCGCAAGCCGGCGCACCAGGCGGTCGCCGATGAGCTGCACCGCCGTCACGATTACGATCAGCAACACGATCACCGTCACCATGACGGTAGTGTCGAAACGCTGATAGCCGTAGCGGATCGCCAGATCGCCCAACCCACCCGCGCCGACCGCACCCGCCATTGCCGATGAACCGATCATCGCCACCACGGTGATCGTGAAACCGCCCAGGATGCCAGGCAACGCTTCGGGCAACAGCACATGCCAGATGATGTGCCGGCGTTGCGCGCCCATGGCCTGCGCGGCTTCGATCAAACCGCGATCCACTTCGCGCAGGCTGACTTCAGCCACCCGTGCAAAAAACGGAATCGCTGCAATGCTGAGCGGCACGATGGCGGCCCAGACGCCAATCGTCGTGCCGATCAGCAAGCGCGTGAGCGGCAGCAACGCAACCAGCAGAATGATGAAAGGTGTCGAACGGAATGCGTTGACGAGCGCGCCGAGCGTGCTGTTGAGCGCGCGTTTTTCAAAGATGCCGCCACGCGTGGTCGTCACCAATACCAGCGCGAGCGGAATGCCGATCAGCGCCGCAAAGAACGCGGATACGCCGACCATCACGATGGTGTCGCAAATCGCATCGGCAAGTTCCGAGAGCCAAAGTTCAGACATAGCCGAGCACCTCGACGTGATTGGCGTAGCGACGCGCGCGCTCGAGCAGGATGGCGATCTGCTTCTGCAATGTGCTGTCGGCATTCGCCCGCACTTGTGCGGACACCACCAGACGCCCTTGCGCATGCCCCTGAATCCGGTCGATGCCGCCATGCACGAAACTGACTCGTCCGCCTTCGACGCTCAACGCATTCGTCAGGCCGCCCAGATCGGGCTCGCGTGCGTCGACGCCGGTGAACCGAACGTCGAGCAGAATCTGTGCGTCCGGCAACGCGATGTCGTGTACAGGTTTGACGCGTGCGGCCAGATCCGCGGGCAAGTCGTGCACGAGCGTGCGCAGCAATGCGCGTGTTGCGTCGTGCTGCGGCGCGCCGAACACGCGCCACACGGGCCCCGTCTCCACGACTTCGCCGCGCTCGATCACCGCAACCGTGTCGCAGACTTCGCGGATCACCTGCATCTCGTGCGTGATCAACACGATCGTCAGATTGAGACGCTGATTGATATCGCGCAGCAGCGCGAGAATAGCTTGCGTCGTTTCAGGATCGAGTGCGGAGGTCGCCTCGTCGCAGAGCAGAATGTCCGGATCGGTCACCAGGGCGCGGGCAATGCCCACGCGCTGTTTCTGACCGCCGGATAAGCTCGCCGGATAAGCGTCGCGCTTGGCGGACAGGCCCACCAGTTCGAGCAGCGCATCGACCTTTTTATCGATCGTCGCTTTCGGTGTGCCGGCAATTTTCAGCGGCAACGCGATGTTTTCGTGCACCGTCTTGGCGGACAGCAGATTGAAATGCTGAAACACCATGCCGATACGCCGCCGCAACGTCACGAGCCCGCGCTCGCCGAGTTCGCCGACGCTCACGCCGTTCACTCGCACGCTGCCGCTAGTCGGCTTCTCCAAACCGTTGATGAGCCGCAGCAGCGTCGATTTGCCCGCGCCGCTGCGGCCGATGATGCCGAATACCTCGCCGCGCGCCACGTTCAACGTAACGTTCGCAAGCGCCGCGTTGGCCACGCCGCGCGGGCTGGCGAACGTCTTGCCTACGTCGTCGAACACGACAACGGCTTGCGACGCTTGATCCGATGCGCGATTCAACGTCAGGGATGGGGCGTCCTCAATGAATTGCGGCACGTCGAAAAGATTGGCCATATGTGTCGCTCCTTTCACGCTTCCACTGTGGTTTGTGCGCGGCTTCGCGCATGCCGATGCTGTGCGCCGGCATGCTCGTCGGGCAGTCGCGCGCGGCCATTGCCAAACAGCTTTTCCCGCAGTGTCGGCGCGGGATCGTAGTCCTCCTTATAGACGCCGCGATTCTGCAACTCCGGCACCACCAGATTCACAAAATCCTCGAACGATTCGGGCATCACCGTGCGCGTCAGATTGAAACCGTCGACGCCGGCTTCCTCGATCCACGACACCAGTTCATCCGCGATTTGTTGCGGCGAGCCGACCACCGGCTTTGCGCGGCCCCCGAGCGTCATCTGTTCGAGCACTTTGCGTTTGGTCCACACGCCGCTCACACTCTTCTTCGATATCGCGTCGACCGCCGACTGCATCGACTCGGTCTTCACATACGAGATCGGTTCGTCCAACTCGTATTGCGAGAAGTCGATCCCGGTCGAACTGGAAAAGTGCGCGATGCCACCCTCCGCGCTCGCATAACGCCGGTACTCGTCGAATTTCTCCTGCGCCGCGCGCTCGGTTTCGCCGACCACAACGGTGATGCCCGCAAAGATCTTGATATCGTCCGGCGCGCGGCCGAAGCGCACCGCCCGTGCGCGAATGTCGTCGACAATGGACCGCGTCAACTGCTTGTTCTGGCCGCCCACAAATACGCATTCCGCGTGACGTGCCGCGAAATCGACCCCACGGCTCGACGAACCCGCCTGATACAGAACCGGTGTGCGTTGCGGCGACGGCTCGCTCAGATGAATCGCATCGATCGAGTAGTACGGGCCGTCATGTTTCACGCGATGCACCTTGTCCGGATGCGAGAAAATGCGCGACGCGCGGTCGCGCACCACCGCGTCGTCTTCCCAGCTTTGCTCCCACAGCTTGTAGACCACGTCCATGTAATCGTCGGCGCGGTCATAGCGGTCGTCGTGACTGATCTGTTGCGCGAGTCCCATGCCGCGCGCCGCGCTATCCAGATAGCCGGTGACGATGTTCCAGCCCACGCGCCCCTTCGTCAGATGATCGAGGGTCGACATGCGGCGCGCGAACAGATATGGCGGCTCATAAGTGAGATTCGACGTCACGCCGAAGCCGATGTGCTTTGTCACGTGCGCCATGGCCGGCACGATCAAGGCCGGGTCGTTGATGGGAATCTGCACGGCCTCGCGCAGCGGCGTATCGGGACCGCCCTGATAGACGTCGTATACGCCGACGATATCCGCGAGAAAAATCCCGTCGAACTTGCCACGCTCGAGGGTTTGCGCGAGGTTCGTCCAGTAGTCGAGGTCCGTGTAATGCGCGGAGCGGTCGCGCGGATGCGTCCATAAACCGTGATTGATGTGACCGACCGCATTCATATTGAACGCATTCAGCAGGATCTTTTTCTTCGCCATGGTGCGGCTCCCGGTTTCGTTAGTCCGCTCACCAGGCCACGGCGTACAGATTGCCGAAGGCTTTGTCGAGCGCGGCGCGCACGGCCGGCGAATGCTGATAGATCGAGATGAATTTGCGGACTCGCGGATCGTTCGCGCTTTCCGGCCGTACGACCCACTGGATCGCATAGTTCTTGTTCTCCAGACCGTCGAACAGCAGCGCGCTATTCGGATCGGTCGTGCCCGCGAGCTTGATGAAGCTCGGATAGCCTTGCGCGAGATCGACGTCGTCGAGCGAGCGAGCTAGTTGCGAGGCCTCGAGCTGGACGATTTTCAGGTGCTTCGGATTGTCGACGATGTCGAGCGTGGTGGCGCGATAGTCGATGCCCGGCGTCAGTTTGATAAGACCGGCGCGTTGCAGCAGCAACAGGCCGCGACCGCCGTTGACCGGATCGTTGGCAATGGCGACGGTGGCGCCGTCCTTCAGTTCGTCGAAGCGTTTGATCTTCTTCGAGTACAGGCCGATCTTCATGATCGTGCCCGGCGCGATGGCGACGAAGTTATAGCCTCCCTGCTTCTTTGCATTCTCCAGAAACGGAATGTGCTGGAAGTAGTTGACGTCGATATCCTTATTGGCGAGCGCCGCGTTCGGCGTGTTCCAGTCGGTGAACTCGATGATCTTCACATCGAGCCCCTGCTCCTTCGCTTCGCGTGCGGCGATTTTGAGCGCCTCAATTTGCGGACTGGTGGCGGTGCCGATCTTCAGCGTGGGTGTGTCGGCTGCAAATGCAGAAGCAGAAGGCAACGCGAACGTCAGGCCCAAGGCGCTGATGAGAGCGAGGGTCGGCACGTGGAAAAAGCGCCGCACAGTTGATAGAGAAATACGCATGATGATCTCGTTAGATTTTGGGCGTGATGTGTTTCGAGGCGAGCTGATCCAACGGCATGCCTACGGGCATGCCGGAATCGATCGGACGACGGACATCTGCGGCGCGCGGTTAGCGGACGCGCGGCAGTGATGGAACGCGCTAACGGTTCAGCGCGGACAACGGTAGTGGTAGCGGTAGGTCGGACAGGTCATCGCCTCTCTCCAGATGAGGTGCGAATCATCATAGAGGGCTGTAAACCGGCGGTCTACGAAGCGATTTTCGGAAGGAAAGCGGGAAAAATGATTTGGGGAGCACCTTGCGCGTCGTCACAAACCTACAGCAACGGCAACACGTCCGCGCTGGACAACCACGCACTGGTTTGAACCAGACCCGCCCGTATCAGACGATCAAGCAGCTCCTCGACCGTCCAGGGCGGTTGGCGTTTGCGCGCGCGCAAATCCCTGAATGCAGCCAATGCGCGTTTTTCATTCAAATCGATCAGATCAAGAATGAAAATATCGGGATGTTTCACCTCGATGTGCAAGCTGGCCTCTAGATACTCCGCGGCGAAGTCTTTCAGATTGAAGGTAACGATCGCGTCTGCGCGCGCGGCCACTGCCGTCATCACGACATGCCGGTCTTTCACATCGACGCAGGTGATTTCGCTGCTCTCGGGCAGCACTTGCGCGACCAGACCGTCGGGAAATGCGCGGTCCATCGCGCGCCGAATCGCTGCGAATCTGGGTGCCGCATCGTTGAAGGCGCTTTTGTCCGCGAAGCGCGCTGCCAGATTGCGCGTCCACTCGTCGTGAATACGCTCAGACCATTTGGGTGCGTAAAACTCGTGGTCGGCAAAAATCAGCAATACATCGCGCACTACCATCGGAAATAGCGAACAGGCGTCGAGCACGACAGTAAAGCGATCGACTGACAACATTACAGATCGTATCCGTCCATCGACTCGCTGTCGGCTACGATCTCATCCAGCGCGCTCTTCCGGGTCGCGCGCATGGAAGCCTTATAGCGCATTACGTCATCCATGCGCATCCGCCGATGGCGGCCCACCTTCCGAAAAGGCAACTCGCCGGCTTCAAGACGAGCGATCAGAAAGGGACGCGATACACCCAGCAAATCGGCAGCCTGCTTGGTCGTCAACTCGGTGCCCGCTGGATAAAGAACGAACACCTGTTGACTGGCCATCATGGCTAGCACGCGCGACAACACACGTAATGTTGCAGGCGGGACTTCGATACGGGCGATGTCGCCGTTTTCACCCTGCTCCACCAAAGCAACACTATGGGCACGCGAATGGTCCAGCGCGCCGCCCATAAGTCGGCTTGCGGCAGACAGCACAGTGGCATCGTCGTCTGACAGCACGATGCGGCCGGGTGTAGCGGTGGTCATGATCAGCTCCAAGGTACTTCCGAGTATAGGCCAACATCCGACACAAATGCAATAAACGAAATAAATGAAATATTCGCAACGAAACTGTCCGATTTTCTGATTTCACACCGCTGGCCGAGCCGGCTAACGAAAACGCCGGATTACGCTTTCGCGCAATCCGGCGTTTTTCATGGCCAGGCGATCAAACGGCAGCTTCTACCGCTTCGCCACCTGTTCCGGCGCAGCAGCAGCCGCTGCGGATCCCCGCCCAGCAGCCGGCGCAACCGCCCCCACCGCCGCATCCCCGGCAGGCTTCACATCGCCCCAGCCGCCGCCCAGTGCGCGAATCAGATTGACCGTCGCCACCGACTGCGTGCCCGACAAATGGCTCGCCTGCAATTGCGAAATCAGCACCTGCCGCTCACCGTCGATCACATCCAGATAGCTGACCGCGCCTTCCGTGTACTGCGTGCGCGACAGATGCGCCGCGCGTTGCGAGGCCACGACCGCGTCGTTCTGCTCGCGCATCTGATCGTCGAGCAAACGCAGATCGGCCAGGTTGTCCTCCACCTCGCGGAACGCCACCAGCACCTGCTGACGATACTGCGCGACGTCCTCGTCATACTTCGAGCGTGCCTGCGCGAGGTTCGCCTTGCGGCGGCCACCGTCGAACAAAGGCACCGTCAAAGCCGTACCGGCCAGCGGACCCAGAAGGAATGCACGGCTCGACCACATGAACAGGTCGGCCAGCGTTGCCGATTCAAAACCGAACGCGCCGGTGATATCGAGCTTCGGAAAGAACGCTGACTTCGCCAGCCCAACCCGCGCATTCGCCGCGGCCATCGCCCGCTCCGCCGCCGAAATATCCGGCCGGCGTTCGAGCAGCGCCGACGGCAAACCCGGCGGCACACGCACCGTCATCGGCGCGAGCGGCGCTTCTGCGAACGAAAAATCCGCCGGCGGCTTGCCGAGCAGAATCGCCAGACTATGCTCCGATGCCGCACGTTGACGCGCCACACCCACGGCATCGGCACGCGCGCTCGCCAGTTCATTGCGGGCTCGCGAAACATCCAGCTCGCCAATATCGCCTTCCTTGAAGCGCCGCTCGACCAGCTTCAGTGTGTCTTCACGCAACGCCACGGTGCGGCGGTACAGATCCTGATCGGTATCGAGCTCGCGCAACTGAAAGTAGTTCTGCGCCACGTCGGCCTGCAGCGACAGCTGAACCGAACGGAACAGCGCTTCGCTCTGCTGCTCGTCGGCGCGCGACGCATTCACGTTCGAACCGACCCGCCCAAACAAATCGGCTTCATACGACGCCCCGACCTGCGCACGCCAGATCGTGCCCGTCGTACCGCCCACGCTATCGGGCTGCAATTGCGATGCCGCCGAGGCCCGCTCGCGCGTCGGGCCGAAACCCGCATCGAACTTCGGGAACCAGTCCGACCTCGCCGCCTGCGTCACCTCACGCGCCTGCTGCACGCGCGCCGCCGCTGCCTTCAGATCCTGATTTGCGGCAGCCGCCTGTTCCTCGAGTGAGTTGAGTTGCGAATCGCCGAAAATCGTCCACCATTCGCCGCGATGCGCATCGTCGGCAGGTTCAGCCTGCTTCCACGTACCGTTGGATTGCGTCGATGCACCCGAGGCCGCCGACGCCGTTGCCGCCGTCGGTGTTTCCTTGAACGCGACCGGCGTATCCACCTCCGGCCGCTTATACGTGGGCTCCACGGAGCAGGCGGCGAGCAGCGCAACCAGCAAACCGCTGGCAGCCGCCCGGCCCCACCCGCTTAAAGATTCAAACCGTTTCATTATTGTTTTCTCCTCAGGCGTCCGTCACCGGCGCGCCATAGTGCGGCGCATCTTTCTGAGCGACGTGAATCGTCCCGCCCGCCAGCGTACGCAACACCACATAGAACACAGGGGTCAGCATCAGGCCGAACAGCGTCACACCGAGCATGCCGAAGAACACCGCGATACCCATCGCATGACGCATCTCCGAACCTGCTCCGCTCGACAGCACCAGCGGCACCACACCCATGATGAAAGCGATCGACGTCATCAGAATCGGCCGCAGACGCAAGCGGCTCGCCTCGATTGCCGCGGACAGCGGCGTATGCCCGTCATGCTCCAGTTCCCGTGCGAACTCGACGATCAGAATCGCGTTCTTCGCCGACAGGCCCACCAGCACCATCAACCCGATCTGCGTGAAGATGTTGTTGTCGCCCCCCGTGAGCCACACGCCGGTCAGCGCGGACAGCACGCTCATGGGCACGATCAGGATCACCGCGAGCGGCAGCGTCAGGCTTTCATACAACGCCGCCAGCACGAGGAACACGAGCAGCACGCTGATCGGGAACACCCACAGGCCCGCATTGCCGGCAAGAATCTGCTGATACGTGAGGTCGGTCCATTCGAGCTTCACACCATGCGGCAAGGTTTCCGCCGCGACACGCTCCGCCGCGGCCTGAGCCTGGCCTGACGAGAAGCCCGGCGCCGGTCCACCGTTGATGTCGGCCGCGGTATAGCCGTTGTAGCGCACCACCATTTCCGGGCCGTAAGTCGGCGTCACCGTCACCAGCGACGAGAGCGGCACCATGTCGCCCGCGGCATTGCGCGTCTTCAGTTGCAGGATGTCGTCGGCACGCTGACGGAACGGCGCATCGGCTTGCACCCGCACCTGATACACGCGGCCAAAGCGGTTGAAGTCGTTCACGTACAGCGAACCCAGATAGATCTGCATCGTGTTGAACACGTCCGTGACCGGCACGCCGAGTTGCTTGGCCTTCACGCGATCCAGGTCGACATTCAGTTGCGGCACGTTGATCTGATAGCTGGAGAACGTCGGCCCAAGTTCTGGCGTTTGCGCCGCCTTCTTCACGAAGGCTTCCGCGGCCTTGTTCAACTCCGCATATCCAACGGCGCCATGATCCTCCAACTGCATCTTGAAGCCGCCCAACGTACCGAGGCCCAGCACCGGCGGCGGCGGGAACACGGCCACGAACGAATCCTTGATCGCGCCGTACTGCTGATTCAGCGCACCCGCAATCGCACCCGCCGAAAGCTTCTTGCTGCCGCGCTCCTTGAAGGGCTTCAGCGTGACGAACACAATGCCCGCGCTCGAACTATTCGTGAAACCGTTCACCGACAAACCCGGGAACGCCACCGCGCTTTCCACGCCTGGCTGCTTCAGCGCAATCGAGCTCATATCGCGGATCACTTTCTCCGTGCGATCCAACGATGCGCCGTTAGGCAACTGGGCGAACGCAATCAGGTACTCCTTGTCCTGCGCCGGCACGAAACCGCCCGGCACGACACGCGACATCAGCACGGTTGCGCCCAGCAGAATCGCGTAGACCGCAAGCATTGCCCCCTTGCGACGCAGCACACCGGTCACGCCACGGCCATACTCCGACGAGCCGCGATGAAACACCTTGTTGAAGCCCGTGAAGAAGCGGCCCAGCACGCGATTCATCACGCGCGTCAGGAAGTCTTCTTTCGCACCGTGGCTGCGCAGCAGCATCGCGGACAAGGCCGGCGACAGGGTCAGCGAATTGAATGCCGAGATCACCGTCGAGATCGCAATGGTCATCGCGAACTGCTTGTAGAACTGCCCCGTCAAGCCGGTCATGAAGGCGAGCGGCACGAACACGGCGACCAGCGTCAGCGCGATGGCGATAATCGGCCCGCTCACTTCCTGCATTGCCTTATACGTCGCGTCGCGCGCACTGAGCCCGCTTTCGATATTCCGCTCGACGTTCTCCACCACCACGATCGCATCGTCCACCACGATCCCGATCGCGAGCACCATGCCGAACAATGACAACGCATTGATCGAGAAGCCGAACGCAAGCAGCAGCGAGAAGGTTCCGACAATCGACACCGGCACCGCAATCAACGGAATGATCGACGCGCGCCAGGTTTGCAGGAACACGATCACGACGATCACCACCAGCGCGATCGCTTCAAGGAGCGTATGCACGACAGCCTCGATGCTCGAGCGCACGAATTGCGTCGGATCGTAGACGATCTTGTACTCGACGCCCGCCGGCATGTCTTCCGCCAGTTCCTTCATCGCGGAGCGAACCTGATCGGAAATCGCCAGCGAGTTCGCACCCGGTGCCTGGTTGATTGCGAGCGCCACAGCCGGCTTGTTGTCGAGCAACGAGCGCAGGCCATACTCCGACGCCGCGAGTTCGATACGCGCGATATCACGCAGGTAGGTGACGCCGCCATCCGGCGCGGTCTTGACGATGATGTCGCCGAATTCGCCCTCGGTTTTCAAACGGCCGCGCGCATTCACCGACAACTGCAACTGCGTGCCCGGCACCGAAGGCGATGCGCCGATCACACCAGCTGCCACCTGAATGTTCTGCTCACGGATCGCGTTCACCACTTCAGTCGCGGTCAAACCGCGTTGCGCGACTTTCTGCGGATCGAGCCAGACACGCATGGCGTAGTCGCCCGAACCCCACAACTGCACCTCGCCCACGCCCTGGATCCGGGCGAGCCGGTCCTTGACGTTGAGCAACGCGTAGTTGCGCAGATACGTCATGTCGTAGCGATTGTTCGGCGAGATCAGGTGGACCACCATCGTCAGCGTCGGCGAGCTTTTGATGGTGGTGATGCCGAGGCGCTGCACGTCTTCCGGCAGGCGCGGCAGCGCCTGGTTGACGCGGTTCTGCACCAGTTGCGTCGCGAGGTCCGGATTGGTGCCGAGCTTGAAGGTCACCGTCAGCGTGAGATTGCCGTCGCTATTGGCTTGCGACTGCATGTACAGCATGTTCTCGACGCCGTTGATCTGTTCTTCGAGCGGCGCAGCAACGGCCTCGGCGATCACTTTCGGATTCGCGCCCGGATATTGCGCGTGCACCACCACTGAAGGCGGCACGACTTCCGGGTACTCCGAAATCGGCAGCTTGAAGAGCGCAATGATGCCGCCCAGCAGGATCAATACCGATAGCACACCGGCAAAGATCGGCCGATCGATGAAGAATTTGGATATGTTCATGAAAAGCTCTTAAGTTTGGAGCGCAGATGAGCGATGAAACCGCTGCTCATGCCGCTCACGAATTCTTGTCCGCCTTCGCTCGTGTCTGCGCGAGCGGCGCGCTGTTCGGATCCTGATCGGTCGTCATCGGCACCATGTGAGCGCGCACCGCGTCGCCCGGACGCACGCGCTGGATGCCGTTCACGACGATCCGGTCGGTGGCCTGCAAACCACCCTTGACGACGCGCAGGTTGCCCTGCAAGCCGCCCACCGACACTTCGCGATACACGACGTGATTGCTCTGGTCGACCACCAGCACGAACTTCTTGTCCTGATCGGTGCCCACCGCGGCGTCGTCGATCAGCAAAGCGGCATGCGGTGCGCTGCCGCCGACCTTCACACGTGCATAGAGACCCGGGATCAACGCACCATCCTCGTTATCGAAGCGCGCGCGCACGCGAATCGTGCCGGACGACGTATCGAGCCGGTTATCGACCGATTCGATCGTGCCGCTGCGCGAGTAGCCGCTCTCGTCTGCGAGACCCAGTTCCACCGGCACCTTGCTGCCGTCTTTGGCGCGGCTCAGGTATTGCAGGTAGGTTTGTTCGTCAGCGTCGAACGATGCGTAGATAGGTGAAACCGACACCAGCGTGGTCAGCGGCGCCGCGCTCGCGCCTGCCGAGATCACGTTGCCCACCGTGATCTCCGCACGCGAGACGCGGCCCGACACCGGCGCGACGATCTTCGTATAGCCGAAGTTGATGCGCGCGGTTTCGACGGCGGC
The DNA here is from genome assembly GCA_963738755.1 of uncultured beta proteobacterium. Taxonomy (GTDB): domain Bacteria; phylum Pseudomonadota; class Gammaproteobacteria; order Burkholderiales; family Burkholderiaceae; genus Paraburkholderia. The sequence goes on along the minus strand of CAVTXZ010000012.1, from coordinate 332,302 downwards.
TTGCGCGGCCTTCAGGTTGGCGCTCGCTTCGCGCGCGGCGTTCTGCTTCTCGTCGTAATCGCGTTTGGCGATCGCGTTGTCGGCGATCAGGCGTTGCGCGCGTTCCCAGTCGCTTTGCGTGTAGCCCGTGCGCGCCTGAGCGGCGGCGAGCTGCGCTTCGGCGCGATCCACTTCTGCCGCGTACGGGCGTGGATCGATCACGAATAGCGTGTCGCCCTTCTTCACGAGCGCGCCGTCCTTGAAGTTGACCGACACGATCGTGCCGGGCACCTGCGAACGCACCTCCACTTTTTCGACCGCTTCGAGACGGCCGGAATAGCTCTGCCAGTCGGTGATGGTTTTTTGCACCACGGTGGCGACATCGACTTCCGGCACGATGGTCGGCGCAGCCGGTGAACTCGCGTCGACGCGGATCGCGCCGAAGGTGCCCAGCCCGGCCACCACGATGACGGCGAGCGCGGCGATCGCCACACGGCGACGGGAAAGAGGAAGGATAGTCATGAGAAGCTCCCGGTATCGTTGATTGAATTTCTGCTTATTTCTGTCTTAGCGATGGGCGCGCGCATCGAAGCGCCACTGAAAAAATCGCACCGCTTCCTGCAACGCGGGTGGATGGTCGGCCAACGCGGCGTGCGAGATGCTCGGATAGCGGACCACCTGGGTCAGCACACCGGCGTCGATCAGACTGCTCGCGTATTTCTCCGCTTCCACATGCAGCACATCGTTTTGCGCCGTCGCGATGAGCGTGGCCGGCAAGCCCGCGAGACGCGACGACTCGAGCGGCGCGGCATACGGATGCATGCGTTGCGACGCTTGCGGCAGATACGCGCGATAGCACGCCGCGCATTCCTTCGCGGTGATGTCCGAGCCCAGCCGCTGTTCGTCGCCAAGACGCGTCAGGCTTGGATCGAGCATGGGACCGAACAGCGCTTGCGCGGCAATGCGCACGTCGCCACGATCACGCGCGATGAACGCGAGGCAATTGGCCAGCTGACCGCCCGCATCGTGGCCTGCCACGCCGATCTTCTTGCTGTTGCCGCCGAACGCGCGCGCCCGTGTCTGAACCCAGAGCGCCGCACGGTGTGCGTCTTCCGGCGCCGCCGGAAACGGAAACTGCGGCGCCAGCGAATAACCGACCGACACCACCAGCGCCGGTAAGTGATCTGCGAAATACCGCGCGGCGTAGTCGGCCTGGTCGATCGAACCCTTTGTGAAGCCGCCGCCGTGAAAATAAAGCAGTACCGGCAATGCGGTTTTCTGGGCCTGCCGGTACAGGCGCAAAGTGATGTCCTGCACGTGCCCTTCTATTTGCACGTCAGTGACCTCGAGTGCCGTGCTATCGGTCTGTGCCGGGCCGCTGGCGGCCGGCACAAAGGAGTACGGCGGTTTAAATGCATCCATGTCGAGCCGCGCAATGCGCATAGAACTTCAATGGTGCGAATTGTGGGTTCGGCAGACTCGTAAATAAATGCCTATAATCCGGCAACACAATTCGGCGCCCCTGAACAATCGGATGCGATTGCTCTGCGGATTCGATTCCTGCTCAGTGCGCCCGCTCTTCTGGAGGTTTGCAATGGACCGGCTTCAGGCCATGCAAGTGTTCACGCGCGTCGTCGACACCAACAGCTTTACCCGTGCAGCGGAGACGCTCGACCTGCCGCGCGCCTCGGTTACCACGATCATTCAGAACCTCGAAGCGTTCCTCGGCACGCGCCTGATGCACCGGACCACGCGCCGTTTGTCGCTGACGCCGGACGGCGCCGCGTACTACGAACGTTGCGTGCGCATTCTTGCGGACGTCGAAGAGACCGAGGCCAGTTTTCAGAGCGGCAACAAGAAGCCGCATGGCAAGCTGCGCATCGACATGCCGGGGTCGATTGGCCGGTTGCTGATCATTCCTTCGCTGTGTGAATTCCACACACGCTACCCCGACATCGACCTGCAACTCGGCTTGACGGACCGACCCGTCGACCTGCTGCAGGAAGGCGTGGACTGCGTGGTGCGGGTGGGCGCGTTACAGGATTCCTCGCTGGTGGCGCGGCGTATCGGCCTGTTCGAGGGTGTGACCTGCGCGTCCCCCGACTACATCGAGCGCGCCGGCATGCCGACTTCGCTCGAGGACCTGGAGAATCACAAAGCAGTCAATTACTTCTCGAGCCGCACGGGGCGCACGCTCGATTGGGCCTTCCTAGTGGGAGGCAAAGAAGTTGAAGTTAAGATGAAAAGCATCGTGTCGGTAAACGACGCGGATGCCTACGTGACCTGCGGGTTGGAAAGCTTCGGCCTGATTCAGCCGGCGCTCTTCATGGTGTTGCCGCATCTGCGTTCGGGCCAGCTGGTTGAAGTACTACCCGAGCTGAAGCCTTTGCCGATGCCGATTTCCGCAGTCTATCCGCACAGTCGCCATCTGTCGCCCAAAGTCCGTGTTTTCGTAGACTGGATTGCGGAGTTGTTTGACCGGTGCCCGCTGCTGAGTGGTCGGGGCAGTCTTGACGCGACTTGCACGAAGCGTACTTTTGAAGAGCGGGAATCCGCTCCGGCGCTGGATACGCCGGTGATAACGGAATGGGTCGCTTGAGTCGTGTTTATTGAAGTACAGAAAATGGAACAGTGAATTTCAACCGCGGCACTAATGCCACGGTTGCCTGAGCTGCCGTGATTGTTCTGAATTCACGACAATTCATTTCGCGAAAGTGCGATTTATCCGCACTGTCTCTGAGCCTACATTTCACCCTGTCGCGGCGCCCGACGCGCTGCCCACGAATTGACAGGAGTGAATCATGAAACGCCAACTCATTGCAGGTCTTGCCATTTCGCTGCTGGCCAGCGCGCCGGTTTTTGCACAGAGCAGCAGTGGCGGCATTGGTCGTGCGGGTACTTATCAGAGCCAGTCGGCTCCGACTACGACTACGACTACGACGGGTAAAACACGGGCTGAAGTGCAAGCCGAACTGGTCGCGGCTTATCGCGATGGGTCGTTGCCGTCGTTGAATCGCACGACGTATCCGAATAAAGGTTTGATTGGTCAAACGCAAGCTGCGCGGATCGCCTTGCAGGAAGGGACGAGTGGCGACGTGCGGATCGCCAAGGGGCAGTGAGGTCGAATCGTTTCTATGATTTGGGTTCCGAAATGTTTTTTTTCACTCTCTATCGAGGAGGTTGATGTGATTCCTTCTGAACTGGATAACTGGGGCACGGATTCGGTGGCCTGGGTGCCGTTTCGGGCTCCGCAGAAGTAAGCGGGTTGGTGTTGTTTTTTATGCCTGCGGCAGTGGTCTTGTTCTGTTTGCCTGCGGCAGTGGTCCCGTTTGGTATGCCTGCGGCAGTGGCCCCGTTTTGTATGCCTGCGGCAGTGGCTTTTTCTTTTCTTATTGGTCTATTAGCGTTCCCCCTGTGCGGGGGGCACCTACTTTTCTTTGCCGCCGCAAAGAAAAGTAGGCAAAAGAAAGCGGCTCAAACCGCCAATTCTTAAGCGGCTCCCCTGGCTTGGAGGGTGTCGTGGCTCCGTAGAGATTGAGCCTGCGCACCTTCTCGCTTGAGTGACCAGGCCGTCATTCTTCCGGCGGCGCTGCGCGCGCCGACGCGGTACTTCAAAAGACAGTCACCAGGTTTTACGCCCACGATTTGCCCGACCTGATGGGTCGCAGTGGCACGCGCTATCGCAACTCGCCATCTTTCTATGCGAGCCCTCCGACACGCCTAACTATGTATCCATGCTTCCACAACGCCGAGTACTTCCCGGCGCCTCGCCGAGGCAAAGCCGATGGCCCCCGCTACGCGCAACCGAAGCCCCCGGTTTCCCTGGTGGACCCGTCCGCGACGCACGCAGTGCGGAGTGGGAGCGGATGACGGCTGTGTCACAGTCACTAATGAACCGCGGTGTGATCCGTTAATCGAACCACAATCCCCTCCAAGCCAGGGGACTCACTTAACAGTTGGCGGTTTGAGCCGCTTTCTTTTGCCTACTTTTCTTTGCGGCGGCAAAGAAAAGTAGGTGCCCCCCGCACAGGGGGAACGCTAATAGACCAATAAGAATAGAAACACCAAACGCCGTAGGCAAAACCACAACAACAAACCAGCGCCGCGCAGGCAAAAAACTATCTCTTCGGCACCCCCACCCTCCACTCCCCCCAGTGCATAGCAACGTCTTGCACTAACGGATTCCCGGCTCGAAACAAATTCTCAATAGCAATAGAAAACCCACCCTGCGCGGCATAATTCAGCAAATTATCAGCACTACTCTGCCCATCATAAGGCCGATCAAAATCCGACCCAGCCCTCAGCACCGCGACGCGATTCAAATCAACCTTATGCACAGAAGCCGCGCGCTTAAGCGCCTCATAAGTCGCGTTATCTTCCTGCTGCGTGGTGCAATACACGCCCTTGTTATCAGTCAGAATCCGGGTCCAGTCCCGAGCCCGCTGCCCCAGCAGCGTCCCGGACCACCAGGTGTCGCCCGCTAGCGTATCGCATTGAATAACCGTAGGCGGCCGGTTCGCCGGCGCATATGAATACCTGGCCCGCGCAGCCTGAGCCTGCGCATTGTCGGCAAGCGTCACACGTTGCGATAAAGCAAACGCCGCATCCGCAAGCCGCGTGTTCAACTGGAACACCTCCGTCCGGTAATCAAGCGGCGGCTTGTCAGTAGGGCTTTTGGTATTGATGCCCAGGTAGCCCGTATTCCAGCCAGGCGGAATCTCCCGCCCATCAATCTCCCACTGAATCCCAAAGTCGACCAGATACTTGGCCCAGGCAGCAGATCCAACCGTCCCCTGCTGTGGATCAATCCCAGCAATGCCGGCCACCATGAAATACGTGCGCCGCAAATCGAAGCGCGGTGAAAACGTCAACGCCATGATCGACGCAGCCGCATTGCTATGCCCCATGCCCGTGGTCATGACGCACACGTCCTGCCTGTTGCAATGAACCGTGGGATAGTCGGGCGATAAGCCGTCCACCGCAATCTCTCGCCACGGCCCCAGCCGGTCGAGCCACACCTGGCCCTCCGGTCCGAACATCGAAATGATCATCACCTTGACAGGCCGCCCATGCGAGCCGCCATCACCCTGCCATGAACTATCGTTGTCGTCCGCGCTGGCAGGGCCGGACGAAAAGACCGCGCACGCCGCCAGCGTAATGACGGACAATGCGCCAAATGTGCGAGTCAGCATTGTGTTCCTTCCTTTTGCTTGTGATGCAGATTGAGAGAAGGTGCTGCTTTCAAGCCGAAAGAAGTATACGTGCGAAGAAATGAATTACCACGACGCGATGCGCAATTTCCCGTCGCGTAGTTAAATCGCGCTCAGCAATGTATGCGGATTAGCTTGCCAAGGTCGCCCCATCGCTTCCTATAATTGAGGGTTCGCTGCACGCACCGTCTTTGTGCACATGCTGTGCACTCAATCCTGGAGCATTACCATGGACTATGTGAAGCTCGGCCACACCGGCCTCGATGTATCGCGTCTCTGTCTCGGTTGCATGAGCTACGGCGTACCCTCTCGCGGCACCCACCCCTGGTCGCTCGACGACGAAGCCGCACGTCCCTTCATCAAGCAGGCACTCGACCACGGCATCAATTTCTTCGATACGGCGAATGTCTATTCTGACGGCACCAGCGAAGAAATCGTCGGCCGCGCGCTGAAGGACTTTGCCAAGCGTGATGAAATCGTGCTCGCCACCAAGGTGAACAGCCGCATGCATCGGGGGCCGAACGGAGCAGGCCTGTCGCGCAAGGCGATCATGGCGGAGATCGATAACAGTCTCAGGCGCCTTGGCACCGATTACGTCGATCTGTATCAGATCCACCGCTGGGACTACGACACGCCGATCGAAGAAACCATGGAAGCGCTGCACGACGTCGTGAAGGCGGGCAAGGCGCGCTATATCGGCGCATCGTCAATGTATGCGTGGCAGTTCGCCAAGGCGCTGCACGTCGCCGAACGCCACGGCTGGACGCGCTTCGTGACCATGCAGAATTACGTGAACCTGCTGTACCGCGAGGAGGAACGCGAGATGCTGCCGCTGTGCGAGAGCGAAGGCATCGGCGTGATTCCATGGAGCCCGCTGGCACGCGGACGCCTCACGCGTGACTGGAGCACCGAAAGCGCACGCTCCGAGACCGACGAATTCGGCCGCACGCTGTATGCGCAAACGGAAGACGCGGACCGCCAGATCGTCGAGAGGGTCAGCCAGATTGCGAAGGAACGCGGCGTGCCGCGTGCCCAGGTCGCGCTCGCATGGGTGTTGCAGAAAAAGCCAATCACCGCGCCGATCGTCGGTGCGACCAAACTGCATCATCTGGACGATGCGGTCGCAGCGCTGTCACTGCATCTGAGCGCAGACGAAGTCCGCCAACTTGAAGAACTGTATGTGCCACACGCGGTGACCGGCTTCAAATAAGCGCCGCATGCACCGGCAAACGCAAACTTGAGCCGGCATTGACAGACTCGATGGACCGCGCCGCATTCATCAATGCGCGCGGTCCCCGCAAAGCTTCGCAAGCTCAAACACGCGGCACATCGGGTTCGAAAAACACCCAGCGCACTTGCGGAAACGCCGCCTGCAAATCCGCTTCGATCACGTTGATCGCGTCCACCATCGCGCGGCCGCTCGCGTAGTCGATCATTTCGGCCTGCACGGCCACCACCACATGCCGGCCCCATTGCAGCGTGATCATATTGATGATGCTGCGGATTTCGATGCGAGCCCGCAGATGCGCCTCGATCGCACGGCGCACCTCCGGGCTCGCCGATTCGCCGACGATCATCGATTTGACCTCTCGCGCCACCAGCCACGCAATCACCATCAGCAACACGCCCACGCCGATCGAACCCAACGCGTCGTACACCGGATTGCCGGTCACCATCGTCAGCAACACGGCGGCAAAGGCCATCGCCAGACCCGCCAATGCGGCAATATCCTCGCCGGCCACGACCAGCAGTTCTGATTCGCGCGTTTCGCGAAACCAGCGCCACATGCTTTTGTCCGGATGAGACTTGCGGATTTCCTTCACCGCGCCCCACAACGAGAGCGCCTCGAGCACGACAGAAACGCCGAGCACCACGAGCGCCACATACGCATACTGCAAGGGCTCGCGCGCGAATAGCCGGTGCACGCCTTCATATACCGAGAACGCGCCACCGACAAAAAACAGCAGCAACGCCACCAGCAACGAATAGAAATTGATTTCCCGCCCGCCACCCATGGGATGCAAAGGGCTCGCCGGTTTGCGCGCTTCACGCAAACCGAATAGCAGCAGAAGCTGATTGCCGCAATCGGCGGTGGAGTGAATGGCTTCGGCGAACATCGAGCCGGAACCGGTGAATGCGGCAGCAGCAAACTTGCAGATGGCGATGCCGAAGTTGGCGGCGAGCGCATAGAAAATGGCTTTCGGCGATTCTTCTTTCATCGTCGTTAATCGTTATCCGTGAGTGTTCGGAGCGCTTTCGGCGGGCATGAGTCCGTATTATGGACATGCAAGGCGGCATGCGTCCAACCGCCGCCTTTTATACCGCACATGGACGGACCCGCGCGGCCCGTCCTTGCTCCCGGCTCCCGGCTCAGCGTGCTACGCCCTCTCGAGCGCCGCCATCTCACGCACGATCACGAGCAGCATCGAGAGGCTCGCGCCGCCGGTCGAGCGCAGGTCGGCCAGCAATCGCGCGTAGCGTTCGAGTTGCGCCGCGCGCCGCTCGCGCCAGATCTGGACCAGTGCGTCGGGCGTCGACGCTTCATCGGCATCGGCCAGCACGCTGGTGGTCAGCGCGCGTTTGAGGCGCGCCAGTTCGGCAAGCGCCGAGGCGCGCGCCAGCATGTCCCAATGCGTCGGCGCCGGCAGCGCGGAGGCGCGTTCGCTGATCCAGCCATAATTCAGCAACGTGCCGAGCGCGAAGTACACGCCTGCCACGAGTTCGAGACTGCGCCCGCTTGCCGAGGCCACTTCGGCGATATCGAGCAGCGCCGCCGAAATCTCGCCGCTCGCGATCCGCACCGCGATTTCGCTATCGACCCCCGCATCGACGAGTACGCGTTGACGCTCCGAGAGCGCTTCCAGATCGGCCGTGGGCAAGAGCGCGGGCCATTGCGGTGCAAGGCGCTGCGCGGCATCGCGGCACCGTGCGAGCAGACCGGCGATGTCGCCACTGCTTACCGCGCCCGATTGCAACTGCCGCAGGAACCACAGCGCGGCGCGTTCGACGAGACGCGCGACTTCGACAAACATGCGCGCCTGCACGTCGTCGGCCACGCGGTTATCGAGCGCGTCGATATTGCGCCACACGTCGTCGAGATCGAACACGTCGCGCGCCATGATGCAGGCGCGCACGATATCGCCAGGCTGGGCGTCGGTTTCTTCCATCAGGCGATGCACGAACTCACACCCCACGCGATTCACCAACGCATTGGTCAGATGCGTCGCGAGGATTTCGCGCCGCAACGGGTGACGCTGCATCGGTTCGCTAAAGCGCTGCCGCAACGGCTTCGGGAAATATTCGATCAACATGTCGCTGACGAGCGGGTCTTCCGGCATCGTCGATTCGAGCAGCGCGTCGTAAAGCCACATCTTGCTATACGCGAGCAGCACGGCGCGTTCAGGCGAAGTCAGGCCCTGTTTCGCGGCCTGGCGCTCCGCGACTTCTTCGTCGGTCGGCAGAAACTCGATCACGCGATTCAGGCGGCCCGCCCGTTCGAGGTAGCGCATGAGGCGTGTTTCGGCATCGAGCAATTCGACACCATAACGGCCCGCAATCGATAGCGCCTGAGTCTGGTAATAGTTGTCCTGCAAGACCAGCAAACCGACTTCATCGGTCATCTCGGCAAGCAACGCATTGCGCTGCTTCTCGGTCATTTCGCCGTCGGAGACAACGAGGCCCAGCAGAATCTTGATGTTGACTTCGTGATCCGAACAATCCACACCTGCGGAATTATCGATCGCATCGGTATTGATGCGGCCGCCGCGCTGCGCGAATTCAATGCGCCCGAGTTGCGTCAAGCCAAGATTGCCGCCTTCCGCCACGACCTTGCAGTGCAGATCGGCACCGTTGACGCGGATCGCGTCGTTCGCCCGGTCGCCCACCTGCAGATGCGTTTCGCGGCTCGCCTTCACGTACGTGCCGATACCGCCGTTGTAAAGCAGATCGACCGGCGCCTGCAGAATCGCGCGCATCAGTTCGGCCGGCGCGAGCGCAGGCGCACTGATGCCGAGCACCGACTGCACCGCGGCGGACAAGGGAATGGTCTTGGCGGTGCGCGGAAACACGCCGCCGCCCGCTGAGATCAACGAGGGATCGTAATCGGCCCAACTGGAACGATCGAGCACAAACAGGCGCCCACGCTCCGCAAGACTGACCGCGGGATCGGGATTCGGGTCGAGAAAAATATGCCGGTGATCGAACGCGGCCACCAGTCTGATATGTGGCGACAACAGCATGCCGTTGCCGAACACATCGCCGGACATATCGCCAACGCCGACCACCGTGAAATCGGTTGCCTGCGTATCGACGCCCATTTCACGGAAGTGCCGCTTGACGGACTCCCATGCACCGCGCGCCGTGATAGCCATCTTCTTGTGGTCATAGCCGACCGAGCCACCGGAAGCAAACGCGTCGTCGAGCCAGAAGCCGTATTCCTGCGAAATGGCGTTCGCGTAGTCGGAGAAGGTCGCGGTGCCTTTGTCCGCCGCGACCACCAGATAGGGATCGTCGGGATCGTGCCGCACCACGTCGGGCGGCGGTACGACATCGGTGCCCGCGAGGTTATCCGTCAGATCGAGCAGACCGCGCAGGAAGGTCTGATAGCACGCGATGCCCTCGCGCATCCAGGTATCGCGATCCGATTGCGGCGGCGGGTTCTTCACCACGAAACCGCCCTTGGAGCCGACCGGCACGATCACCACGTTCTTGACCATCTGCGCCTTCATCAGGCCGAGCACCTCCGTGCGGAAGTCCTCGCGCCGATCCGACCAGCGCAGCCCGCCACGCGCGACACGGCCGCCGCGCAAATGCACGCCTTCCACGCGCGGCGAATAGACCCAGATTTCGAACATCGGCTTCGGCTCTGGCAAACCCGGCACCTGGGCCGGATTGAACTTGAACGACAAATAGGGTTTGGGCTGACCGCTGGCGTCGAAGCGATAGTAGTTGGTGCGTTGCGTCGCCTTGATGACGCCGAGAAACTGCCGCAGGATCCGGTCTTCGTCGAGATTGGGCACCTGATCGAGCGCGCTGTCGATCGTCTTCAGCCAGCCGTCCACGCGCGCTTCGCGCGTGTCGCCGAATACTGGATTGAAGCGCGCAATGAACAGTTCGACGAGCATGCGGGCAATCGCCGGATTGCCGGTCACCGCGCGTTCGATATAGGCGTCGCTGAAGGTGGACCCTACCTGCCGCAAATACTTGGCGTAGGCACGCAGAATCGTCACCTCGCGCGCATTCAATTGCGCGCGCAGCACGAGGCGATTGAAATCGTCGCTTTCGATGCCGCCGGTCCACACCTGTTCGAAGGCCTCTTCGAACAGGTCCTTCACGCGCTCGATATCGAACTCCGCATCGTCCGCGAGTTCGAGGCCGAAGTCGTGAATCCACGCAGGCGTGGCGTCCGGCGCTTCGATCAGATAGGGCCGCTCTTCATCGACGCGCACGCCGAGATGCTCGAGCATCGGCAAGCTGCGCGACAGCGCGATCGGCAGCCCGGCGCGATAGACCTTGAAGCGAAACGCGCGCGGTCCCGCTTCGATCGGCCGATACAGATTCATGGCGAGCCGCTCGCTCCCCTGCACGCGTTCGATCAGCTCGATATCGCGCACGGCCGTGCGGGCCGGATAGTCGTCGCGATAGCCCGGGGGAAATGAATCGGCATAGTGTTGCAGCAGGCGGTTGCCCTGCTCTTCGCCGAACGCATCGAGCAACGCGTCGGCCAGATCGTCCTGCCAGCGGCGCGTGACCTGCACGAGCCGTGCTTCGAGTTCGCGCGTATCGACATTGGGCGTACCGTCCGGCTTCGCATGCACGACGAAGTGAATGCGCGCGAGGGTCGACTCCGAGAGCAGCGGCGTGAATTCGACACTTGCGCCGTTGAACGCATCGGCCAGCAGATTGGCAATGCGCTGGCGCAGATCGGTGTTGTACTTGTCGCGCGGCACGAATACGAGGCACGACACGAAACGGTCAAAACGGTCGCGCCGCACGAACAGGCGCGTGCGCTGATGCTCCTGCAAACGCAGCACACCGAGCGCGATATCGTAAAGCTGATTTTCCTCGGCCTGAAACAGTTCGTCGCGTGGATAGGTTTCGAGCACCGTCACCAGCGATTTCGCCAGATGCCCTTTCGGCAGGAAGCCGGCGCGCCGCACGATATTCGCGCACTTGCGCCGCACAATTGGAATTTCCGCGGCCGACACCAGGTAGGCGGTGGATGTATACAGGCCGATGAAACGCCGCTCGCCCGTCACCTTGCCGTCCGCGCCGATCAGCTTGATGCCGACGTAGTCGAGATAGCCGGGCCGGTGCACAGTCGCCCGGGAATTGGCCTTGGTCAGGAAGATCGGCGACGAACCGGTGATGATATCGGAGGCGGCCGGCGGCAGCGGCGTCACCTCGGCCGCGCCGGCGGGGCGCAGCGCGTCGCGCAGGATGCCGAGACCGGAGCCCGGCACCGCGCGCAATCCATAGCCGGTGCCGTGCTGCACCAGTTCATAGTCGCGCTGGCCGAGAAAGGTGAAATGATCGGCCACCATCCATTCGAGGAACGCGCGCGCTTCCACGCCTTCCGGGCCCGCCTCGCCGGTCTTCATGCCTTTGATGGTGACGCGCGCAAGCTCGACGATCTTCGGCCAGTCCTCCACGGCGGCACGCACATCGCGCAGGACCTTGGCGATTTCGTCACGCAAGCCGTCGAGTTTTGCGGCGTCGCCGCAACGGTCCACTTCGAAGTGAATGAACGAAGCCAGCTGCGAGCGTGTATCGGATGCATCTTCGGCGCCCTGGCCCACCCGCGTGATGCTGCCGTCGGCACCGCGCCAGATGCGGAACACCGGATGCACGACCGAATGCAGCGCCAGCCCGAGCCGGTTGACCGCCATCGACACCGAATCGACCAGAAACGGCATGTCGTCGTTGACGATTTCGATCACCGTGTGATCGGAATGCCAGCCGTGCTGTTCGAGAATCGGGTTATAGACACGCAGCCTTTCGCTGCCTGGCACGAAGCGCTGCGCGGTTTGCCAGTGTGCGAGCGCCGCGCCGTAAAGATCCGCTATCGCGCGGCTTTGCAGATCGTCGGCGTCGACGAAATCGTAGTAGTGCCGCAGCAAGGGCTCGACGACTTTGAAGGCCGGTTCGGGTAATCGCCCACGTGCGAATTCGATGACATCGTTCAGCAGGTGCGTGACGGCTTCTTCATTCTTTGCTTGCATGATGAGCTCCCCTGGCGGGTGGCAGTAGCGAGTGTCGCTTGATTCGCATGCATCGTCTGAACGGGAATTATGCACCTGACGGCCGAAAAGCGACGCGCGAGCGCACTTAGGTTATACCCGCTGCCGCTCGGCCCCCTGGCGCGGTTTAAAGCGCGGCGCCAAGGTCGCCCGCGTCCTGCTTCAACCAGACGCGGACCTGTTCGCTTGTCCAGGCCGGGTCGTCGTGCGGCAGATCATGACCGGCCCAGGCGTGCTCGCGATGCGTCGCGCGCCAGGCGGCCGCGAGCTTCGCCGAACACACGGGGTTCACCAGTTTGTCCGCGCGCGATGACAGGATCAATACAGGACACGCCGGCTTCACAGCGGCGGCGCGAAAGCGCGCTGCCGCCCACAGTTGCCGCCAGGCATTGGCGCGGCTCACCGGCGCACTGCGGCGAATGTCACGCCAGTTGTCGAGATCGGCGCCGAGCGTTGCCACGTTATTGCACGTCAGCCGATGAATGCCGCTTTCCGCGCGCGACGGGTCGCGCCAATGCGCCGCCACCCCGAACAGGCCGGGCCACGCCGATGGCCGCAGCCGTTCCACCATGCGGCTGAACGGCCGCATGCTGGTGTTGATCAGCACGAGCCGCTCGATTTCGCCCGGATGCCGCTGTGCCCAATCCGTCGCCACCATGCCGCCGAGCGACATCGCCAGCACGCGATACGGGCCGGCCACACCGCTTTGCAAGGCAGCAATCCGCACGAAGCCGACCATATCCGCCACGGTCGCCGGCGCACGCAGGTTGACGAACTCACCGTTACCCGGCAGATCGAGCAGTAGCAGGCGCTCCGCGCCAGCGGCGCCTATCGCGTCACGCAGCGCGTCAGGCAAGCGGCCCCAGTGGCGCGTTTCACGGGTCAGTCCGCGCAACAGAATCCACGTGCTCATGCGTGGTCCGTTTGATACCAATGATCGATTGCGCTTTGCAGCAGTTGCTCGCGACGATTGCCTTGCGGCAGCCAGCGCTGCGACGAGAACGCCGCGCGCGCCAGAAAGTCGAGCAGATTCGCGTGACGCCGCAACACGCGCTCGGTGCGGTGCGCTTTCACCGGATTGAACATGCCCTGACGCGAAAAGAGCTGTCGCGGGTTCTTCTTGATCCACAGCCACGAGCCGAGCTCGAGCGTCATCGGCAGGAATACGTTGGGGGCCGGTGCGCGGTCGTACGCCCAGTCCCACAGATCGCCGTGCAGCAGATATTGATGGCTCTGCGGTTCGAACGCGTAGCCGTGATGCGGATGGGCACGCTCAAACATGGTTTTCAGCACGTACATTTCCGGCAGATGCGGCATCAGCTTGCGGGTGCGCGCATAGGGAAACCAGATGCTGTCGCTCCAGCCATACCCCGAGTGGCAATCGAGCGCGATGCTCAGGGGCCGCGCGGCCAGCTCGGTTTCGACCACCTTCAGGAGCGCCGCCGCTTCCGCTTCCATCGGCGCACCGCGCTCGCCGCGATACCACGGCAGCCATGCGCCCACGCGCTGACCGCCCGCCAGCAGCGGCACGCGCTCGTCGGCATCCTGCGGCGCGTTGCGCATCAGATCGACCCCCTTGGGATTGGCGCGCGTGGACGCCCACATGCCGCCCGGATTGACGATCGGCATAAAGATCAGACGAATTGACTGCAATTGCCGCACCAGCAGTTCGTCCCATTCGAGCCGCGCCAGCAACGCGCGCATGTAGTCGAGCACGAGTTGCGACCCGATCCGCTCGAGCCCGTGAATGCCGCCGAAAAACCCGATCGCCGGCGCGAGCGGGTCGGTCGACCCGATGCTCGCGGTGTGCACCGCGAACTGCCGACCGCGCACCGTGGTTTCGCAGACGGTCCGAATCTCGAAGCTCGCGCTGCCCTGGTCGAGGATCGTCCTGAGATCTTCGTACTCCGCAAAACTGTCGGGAAGGAAGCTCAAAGGCTGCATGACCACGCCGGAAGTAACTGCAACGTTATTGGGGACGGCACACCGGATGACGCAATATAGCCTGGCTGCACGCGATCATGCGCGCCCAACCTGCCGCAATGCGAATCGTGTCATACGGGTGTCATTTTTCGTTCGAACGAATGACTTCGTTTTGTCTTTTTCGCGACGCAAAAAAGACACAGGAAGATATAGTCGTCTAGACGTTGCGATGCCTTCACTCAACCGTCACAGACGCTTCCTAGAATGACCCCCACACATGCCGGCAACGGCCGGATGCATCAAGGGGCAGTCATGGAAGCAATTCGTATCGAACGCCTGAGCAAGACGTTCAGCAACGGCCGCAAGGCCCTGGACGAAATCGATCTGCGTGTTCAACCCGGCGAAATGGTGGCGTTGATCGGCGCATCGGGTTCGGGCAAGTCGACGTTGCTGCGTCATATCGCGGGCTTCACCGCCTCAGACGCGCAACCCTCGCAGATCGAGATTCTCGGCCGGCCGATTCAGCAGAACGGCCGTATCGTGCGCGAGGTGCGCAGCATCCGCCGCGACATCGGCTTCGTGTTCCAGCAATTCAATCTGGTGAACCGTCTCACGGTTGAAAGCAATGTGCTGATCGGCGCCCTTGCGCGCCTGCCGTTGTGGCGCCGCTTGAGCGGGCGTTTTCCGGTTGCTGAGCGGGCGCTCTCGATGGCGGCGCTCAACGAGGTCGGCATCGGCGAACATGCGCGTGAGCGCGCCGCCAATCTCTCCGGCGGTCAGCAACAACGCGCGGCACTGGCGCGTGCGCTGGTGCAACGCGCGCGCATCGTGCTCGCCGACGAACCGATTGCCTCGCTCGATCCCGAATCGTCGCGCCGCGTGATGGAGATGCTGCGTACGCTGAACATCGAGCATCAATTAACGGTGCTGGTCTCGCTGCATCAGGTCGATATCGCCATGCAGTATTGCCCGCGCACGGTGGCGCTGCGGCGTGGCAAGGTGGTCTACGACGGCCCCTCCGCCGCGCTGACGCCGGCCCTGCTCAAGAAACTTTACGGCGACGACGTCCGCGAACTGCTCGACGACTCGCTTGGCAATGAAGCGGGCCTCGCGCCCGACAGCGCAGCCGGTATTGAAAACGGTGCGCCTGCGCAGGATGCCGCGCTGCCCTCTTCGACGCGTTACGCGTTCGCCCTCAATCCGGCGCACTCAAGCTGAGCGCGCTCCTCATTCTGTTCACTCAACCGGATCTTTACCGATGAAATTCCTGCGTTCATTGATCGCGCTGACTGTCGGCGCAGCCGCATTTGCCGGCGCCGCTACCGCACAAGCCGAAGACATCAACCTCGGCATCATTTCGACCGATTCGTCCTCCGTGCTCAAACAGCGCTGGGATCCGCTGATCGCCGATATGAACAAGCAGACCGGCCTGAACGTCAAGGCGTTCTTTGCGACCGACTATGCCGGCATCATCGAAGGGATGCGCTTTAACAAGGTCCAGGTCGGCTATTTCGGCAATGCCTCGGCGATCGAAGCAGTGGACCGCTCGCAAGGCGAAGTGTTCGCCAAGATCCTGTATGCGAACGGCGAAGCGGGCTATAACTCGGTATTGCTCACTAACGTGAACAGCCGCTTCAAGACGCTCGATGATGTATTCAAAAATACCAAGGACGTCACGCTTGGTTTCGGCGATCCGAACTCGACCTCGGGCACGCTGATCCCCGGCTATTATCTGTTCGCCAAACACAATGCGCCGGTCAATACGTCGTTCAAAGCGGTGCTGCCTTCGAGCCATGAAGCGAATCTGCTCGCCGTGGTGAACAACAAGATCGACATCGCGACCTGCAACACCGACCTGCTCAATAACCTCAAGACGCAGCATCCGGACAAGTTCGCGCAAGTGCGCGTGCTGTGGACTTCGCCGCTGATTCCGTCGGACCCGCTGGTGTGGCGCAAGGACTTGCCGCAGGCAACCAAGGACAAGCTGCGCAACTTCTTCGTGAACTATGCGAAAACCGATCCGCATGAAAAAGCCGTGATGGCGGCGATTACCGGCTACAGCGGCTTCGCGGCATCGTCGGATGCGCAGTTGCTGCCGATCCGCCAGGTTGTCCTGTTCCAGCAGAAACAGAAGATCGAGAGCGACACGCATCTCTCCGATGACGACCGCAAGACCCAAATGGCCGCGCTCGATGCGAAGCTGAGCGCGCTCAATACCGCGCAATCGAAGCAATGAACACTGCGGATCTGATCACCTCGCCAGCCCGCGCGAGCGAAACGCCCGCCGCGCAGGTGGTGCGGCCAACCGCGCCGGCCGCGGGCAAACGCAGCTGGTTATCACTCGTGGGCTGGATCGCGGTGCTCGCGGTATTGGGCGGAGCGTGGCATGGCGCGGACATGCGTCCGTTGGACCTGATCAGCGACTCGGGCAACATGGGTCAGTTCGCCAAGGACTTCTTTCCGCCCGACTTCACTGAATGGCGCACGTACCTGCACGAGATGTATGTGACGCTCTCGGTGGCGGTGTGGGGCACGGCGCTCTCGCTCGTGTGCGCGGTGCCATGCGGGCTGATGTCCGCGCACAACATGGCGCCGATGTGGGTCGTGCAACCGATGCGCCGGATGATGGACGCATGCCGCGCGATCAATGAAATGGTCTTCGCGATGCTGTTCATCGTCGCGGTCGGCCTGGGCCCGTTCGCCGGCGTGCTGGCCTTGTGGGTGCACACCACCGGCGTGCTCGCCAAGCTGTTCGCCGAAGCCGTGGAGGCAATCGATCCGCGTCCGGCCGAAGGCGTACGCGCGACCGGCGCAACCAGTCTCGACGAAATCATCTACGGCGTGCTGCCGCAGGTGCTGCCGTTGTGGATTTCGTACGCGTTGTATCGCTTCGAATCGAACGTGCGCTCGGCGATGGTGGTCGGCATGGTCGGCGCGGGCGGGATCGGCGTGGTGCTGTACGAGGCGATCCGCTCGTTCAATTATGCGCAGACGGCTGCGGTGATGATCATGGTGATCGTGGTCGTGACGGTGATCGATCTGGCTTCCGCGTGGCTGCGCGAACGCGTGACTTGAGCGTCCATTCCTGACCTTCTGATGTTCCGACGCTCGGGCGTTGGCGTAGCGCGGCTCCGCCAACGCCCATGTGTGCTTTGCAGCGCCCCGTGAACGCCCGCGTACATAAGCCTCAGAGAGCGGCTTTTTGCGGTGTCTTTTCGACGCCACAAATTGCCGCTTTTCAGCACATAAAGCCCCTTATTTTTACTCGTCCAATCCTCCATTCCAGCGTCCTGCTGGAATAATCAGGTGCTTGTGGCCGCGACCCCGGCCTTCTTTTCCCTCTCCCTGATCCTCGATGGAATCCTTTGTCGTCTTGCTGGTGCTGATCTCGGCCCTATTGCACGCCACCTGGAACGCGTTTTTGCATCTCTCCGAAGACCGTGTGTGGCTGCTCGGCATGATGGCGATTCCGTATATCGCGGTCAGCGCGGTAGGCGTGATCGTGCTGCCCCTGCCTGCGCCCGCGGCGTGGCCCTACATTTTTGCGTCGGTGGTGCTCGAGTGCGGCTACCTGCTGGCGCTGATCCGCGCGTATAAGAGCGGCGATTTCGGGCAGATCTATCCGATTGCGCGCGGCCTTTCGCCGATGCTCGTGTTCGTCGGCGCGCTGGTGTTCGCGCACGAAGCGCTCAAACCGCTGGCGGCGTTTGGCGTGGCGCTGGTGTCGATCGGCATAGTCTCGCTGGCATTCCGGCGCGGCATGCGCTTCTCCGGCGAAAGCGTGCCGTTCGCGCTGCTCACCGGCTTCTTCATTGCGACGTATTCGGTGGTCGACGGGATTGGCGCACGCGTGGCGGGCAATGGCCTGAGCTACATCATGTGGGTCTATCTGATCTGGAACATTCCGCAGTTTCTGCTCGCCTGGCACTGGCGCGGCGGCGCCAAGGGTCTGTTCATCGGCCGTGCTGTGGTGCTCAAAGGCATGGCGTCCGGCGCGCTTGCGTTGACCGCGTACTGCCTGATCATCGAGGCCTATCGCTATCTGCCGATTGCGACAGTCTCCGCGCTGCGCGAGTTGAGTTCGATCTTCGCGGTGCTGATCGGCTGGCTGTTCATGCGCGAGAAACTGACCACACGACGCATCATCGCGTGCGCGCTGGTCACGCTCGGAGCTGTTCTGATCCGGATTTAACGCTGCAATTTGCGTGACGTCTCCCGCTCGTTTCGTTCATTGTGATTTCAATATTTCGCCTAAAATATTGAAATAGAGAGGGAGGCGTACGATGAACACGTCCATGCACCCCACGCCGTTGCCCTCAGAGCAGGATGCCAGGCTCGCCCGAACTTGTGGTCGAAACCTGTCAGTCATACTTTCAAGTCACGCCGAAACGCAACAGTTCCACTTCACGAACGACCAGGGCGAAACGCTTAGCGTTCAGTTGCCCACGTCGGTCGTGCGTCTCATGGTCGACATTCTCATGCAGATCGGCCAGGGCAACGCCATATCGATCATTCCCATTCATGCCGAGCTGACCACACAGGAAGCCGCCGACCTGCTGAATATTTCGCGGCCGCACTTTGTACAGCTACTTGAAAGAAAAGAAATTCCTTTCCGTAAAGTAAATACGCATCGGCGCGTGCGGTATGACGACGTCATGGCTTATAAGAATCGCGTCGATTCTGCGCGTGACAAGACGCTTAACGAATTCGCGGCGTTGTCGCACGAAATGGGACTGGAATAACCGGCGGCGTCGTTTTTTAAAAGCGGCCCATCACGTTTGCTTTCGGTACTCCAAATCATTGCGCAATCTTTCGATTCGGCTGGCGCTCAATGCCTCGCTTTGAGCGACATGCCATTCCGCGGATCACGCGAACTGCACGAGTGTCTCGTCGATGGCATCGGCGAGCGTGTTGAACGCCGGCGCGATTTCCTCGTCGGGCACGCACGCGTAGCCGATCAACAGCCCCGACGGCGCTCGCGAGGGTTCTGCGTAATAGCCCGACAAAGGCCGCACGACAATATTGCGCTCCAGCGCCGCCGTGGCCACGGCGCGGTCGTCGCTGCCTTCGGGCAACTGCATCACCAGATGCAGACCGGCATCGCCGCCCACCGCCGGCAACGCATCGCCATAGCGCCGGCCAGCGGCATCGAGCAGAGTTTGCCGCCGTTGCCCGTAAAGCGTGCGCATTTTGCGGATATGCGAAGTGAAATGCCCTTCCGCGATGAACTCCGCGAGCATTGCCTGTTGCAGCAACTGGCCCTCCCGATACAGTTCGGCGCTCGCGGTCGCAAAGCTTTCGGCGAGCGCCTCGGGCACAACCAGGTAGCCGATGCGCAAGCCCGGAAACAGCGTCTTGCCGAAGCTGCCCACGTAAATCACTTGCCCCGACGTATCCAGACCTTGCAGCGACGCCAGCGGCCGGCTGCCGTAGCGGTATTCGCTGTCGTAGTCGTCCTCGATGATCCAGCACTGGTTCTGGCGCGCGTATTCGAGCAACATGCGGCGCCGCGCGAGGCTCATCACCATGCCGAGCGGATATTGATGCGACGGCGTGACGAGCATGAGCTTGGGCGGCTGCGCGAGATCGTCGGCGGACGGATTGATGCCTTCTTCGTCGACGGCGATCGGCCGCGATTGCAGACCCGATACGTGCAACACGCTGCGCACGCCCCAGTAGCAGGGATCTTCGGTCCAGATCAGGTCGCCCGGATCCGACAACAGGCGCACGGCCAGATCGACGGACTGGTGAATCCCGGTCGTGATGATGATCTGCTCGGGCGTGCAGCGCACCGAGCGCGAGGTGCGCAGATAGTCGGCCAGCGCGTGCCGCAGCGACGCCAGGCCGCCGCCCGGCGCGTAGGTCAGCAGGTCCGGTCGCAGGCGGCGCCAATACTTGTTATGCAGGCGGCTCCACACGCGCGCCGGGAATTTCGTGACATCCGGCACGCCCGGCATGAACGCGCCCCATTGCCGCTTCGACACGCCCGCGCCTGCGATCAGCCGCGCGCCGCGCGTGGACAATGCGCGCTGGGCCTGCAACGGCAGGGGTTCGGGCCGTGCCAGCGGCGCTTCGGCGTCCGGCACGCCGACGATCTCGTCCGGCGCGCTATCGGCGACGAAGGTGCCACGGCCGGTTGCCGAACTGACATAACCTTCCAACGCCAGCTGCTCGTACACTTGGGTCACGGTGTTGCGCCCGATTCCGAGTTCCTGGGCCAGCAGGCGCGAAGATGGCACCTTGCTGCCGGCCGGCAACTCGCGCGACAGGATCGCCTGCTGCAACAGCCTATGCAACTGCCGGTAGATCGGCTGGCCGTTGCCACGATCGAGCCGTTGCGCCAGCCAGTCCGACAAAACGCTCGCGCGCATGATTGGCTCCTACATTTTTATTGAAATGGCTCTGAAATTAAGAGCCAAATCTCATTATAGTCGCTGCATGTGCTGCGCTGTGCGCGCGGCGTCGGCAAAACTGAGGAGTAAAGGAGATGACGATGAAGAATGCAGAACTGAAGAGCCGCAAGGATGCAGCCACGCCGCGCGGCGTTGGGGTGATGTGCGATTTCTATGCTGCGCGTGCTGAGAACGCCGAGTTGTGGGACGTCGAGGGCCGCCGTTTCATCGACTTCGCGGCGGGCATTGCGGTGTGCAACACCGGCCACCGCCATCCGAAGATTGTGGCGGCGATCCGCGACCAGCTCGATCATTTCACGCACACCGCGTATCAGATCGTGCCGTACGCGTCGTATGTCGAACTGGCTGAAAAGATCAATGCCCGCGCGCCGGGCAACTATCCGAAGAAGACTGCCTTCTTCACAACGGGTGCCGAGGCTGTCGAAAACGCGATCAAGATTGCGCGCGCCGCGACCGGCCGCCCGGGCGTGATTGCCTTTACCGGCGGTTTCCATGGCCGCACGTTGATGGGCATGGCGCTGACCGGCAAGGTTGCGCCGTACAAGATTGGCTTTGGCCCGTTCCCGTCGGACGTTTTCCACGCACCGTTTCCGAATCCGCTGCACGGCGTGACGACGGCCGATTCGCTGAAGGCGATCGAATACATGTTCAAGGCCGACATTGATCCGAAGCGTGTGGCCGCGATTATTTTCGAACCGGTTCAGGGCGAAGGCGGTTTTTATCCCGCGCCGGCCGAGTTTGTGCGTGCGCTGCGCAAGCTGTGCGATGAGCATGGCATTTTGCTGATTGCCGATGAAGTGCAGACCGGTTTTGCGCGTACCGGCAAGTTGTTTGCGATGCAGCACTACGATGTCGC
Source organism: uncultured beta proteobacterium (assembly GCA_963738755.1). Classification (GTDB taxonomy): domain Bacteria; phylum Pseudomonadota; class Gammaproteobacteria; order Burkholderiales; family Burkholderiaceae; genus Paraburkholderia. Next base: position 310,683 of record CAVTXZ010000012.1, on the reverse strand, counting down.
GCCTGATCTGATGACGATGGCCAAGAGCCTGGCCGGCGGCATGCCGTTGTCGGGTGTGGTGGGGCGTGCGGATGTGATGGATGCCGCGGCGCCTGGCGGCCTGGGGGGGACTTATGCGGGTAACCCGCTGGCGGTGGCTTCCGCGCATGCTGTGCTCGATATCATCGATGAAGAGAAGCTCTGCGAGCGGGCGACTGTTTTGGGCGACCGGATCAAGGCCAAGTTGATTGCACTGCAGAGCGAGGTTCCGCAGATTGCGGATGTGCGCGGGCCTGGCGCGATGGTGGCGGTTGAGTTCTGCAAGGCAGGTGGGACCGAGCCGGATGTGGAGTTCACCAAACGGGTGCAGGCGCGTGCGCTGGAACGTGGTTTGTTGTTGCTGGTTTGTGGTGTTTATTCGAATGTCGTGAGGTTTCTGTTTCCTCTTACTATTCAGGATTCTGTATTCAACGAGGCGGTGGCCATTCTTGAAGATGTGGTTAAGGATGCTGTCGCTGTAGCTGTTTAAGGTTTTTTTTGCCTGCGTGGCGCTGGTTTGTTGTTGTGGTTTTGCCTACGGCGTTTGGTGTTTCTATTCTTATTGGTCTATTAGCGTTCCCCCTGTGCGGGGGGGCACCTACTTTTCTTTGCCGCCGCAAAGAAAAGTAGGCAAAAGAAAGCGGCTCAAACCGCCAACTCTTAAGTGGGTCCCCTGGCTTGGAGGGGACTGTGGTCCGATTAACGGATCACACCGTGGTTCATTAGTGTCTGTGACACAGCCGTCATCCGCTCCCACTCCGCACTACGTGCGTCGCGGACGGGTCCACCACGGAACCCCCCGCTTCGTTTGCGCGTAGCGGGGGCCGTCGGCTTCGCCTCGGCGAGGTGCTGCCATACGGGCAAGCACTACGTTTCGCCACTGCGGCACTGCGGCACTGAAAGAAGGGGGGGTTTGAAGCGGTACCGCGTCGGCGCGCGCAGCGCCGCCGGAGGTATGACGGCCTGGTCACTCAGGCGGGGAGGTGCGCAGGCTCAATCTCTACGGAGCCACGACACCCTCCAAGCCAGGGGAGCCGCTTAAGAATTGGCGGTTTGAGCCGCTTTCTTTTGCCTACTTTTCTTTGCGGCGGCAAAGAAAAGTAGGTGCCCCCCGCACAGGGGGAACGCTAATAAACCAATAAGTAAAGAAACACCAAACGCCGTAGGCAAAACCACAACCACGACCACAAAATGCCGCCGCAAAAGGCAAAAAAAAGCCACTAAGAACATCGCCAAAAATAACCCCTTTGCGGAGCAAAAAATGCAAACCCCAATCCTGAAAGACCCCACACTTTTAAAAACAAAAGCCTACATCGCGGGCGAATGGCAAGACGCCGACGACCGCACCACTTTTGAAGTAAAAAACCCAGCCACTGGCGAAGTAATCGCCACAGTCCCCCGCATGGGCACAACAGAAACACGCCGTGCGATCGACATGGCAAACGCGGCCTGGCCAGCATGGCGAGCAATAACAGCCAAGCACCGCGCAGCGGTATTAAGAAAATGGTACGACCTGATGGTCGAAAACGCCGACGATCTGGCGACAATCCTCACGATTGAACAAGGCAAACCCCTCGCCGAGGCAAAAGGCGAAATCCAGTACGCCGCCTCATTCCTGGAATGGTTCGCGGAAGAAGGCAAACGCGTCTACGGCGACACCATCCCCACGCCGGCAGGCGACAAACGCATCGTCGTGACGAAAGAACCCATCGGCGTCTGCGCGGCCATCACGCCGTGGAACTTCCCGGCAGCCATGATCACCCGCAAGGTCGGCCCCGCTCTCGCCGCCGGTTGCCCGATCATCGTCAAACCGGCCGAAGCCACGCCGCTCTCTGCCCTCGCCCTCGCCGTGCTGGCCGAGCGCGCCGGCGTCCCCCGCGGCGTATTCAACGTCGTCACCGGTGAGCCGAAAGCCATCGGCGCGGAAATGACCGGCAACCCGATCGTGCGCAAGCTGTCGTTCACCGGCTCAACGCCGGTCGGCAGACTGCTCATGGCGCAGTGCGCGCCGACCGTCAAGAAGGTATCGCTGGAACTCGGCGGCAATGCACCGTTCATCGTCTTCGAAGACGCGGACCTGGACGCCGCCGTCGCGGGCGCCATCGCGTCGAAGTATCGCAATAGCGGCCAGACCTGCGTCTGCACGAATCGCTTCTACGTGCACGATAAAGTCTATGACGCGTTCGCCGCGAAACTGCGCGACGCCGTCGAACAACTAAAGGTTGGCCGCGGTACCGATGAAGGCGTCACGCAAGGTCCGCTGATCAACGAAGCCGCCGTGCTGAAGATCGAATCGCATATCGAAGACGCCCTCGCCAAAGGTGCACGCATCGTCACGGGTGGCAAGCGTCACGCGCTCGGTCACGGCTTCTTCGAGCCGACCGTGCTTGCGGATGTCACTCCCGCTATGAAAGTCGCGCGCGATGAAACCTTCGGTCCGCTCGCGCCGTTGTTCCGCTTCTCGTCGGACGAGGAAGTCATTCGCCTCGCCAACGATACGGAATTCGGCCTCGCGTCGTACTTCTACAGCCGCGATATCGGCCGCGTCTGGCGCGTCGCGGAAGCGCTCGAATACGGCATGGTCGGCATCAACACCGGCCTGATCTCGAACGAAGTCGCGCCGTTCGGCGGCGTCAAGCAATCCGGCCTCGGCCGCGAAGGCTCGCATTACGGCATCGACGACTATGTCGTCATCAAGTACATGTGCATCGGCGGGATCTGAGGCAAGCTGAAGTAGAAGCGATTGGCGAACGCATAATGCGGCATGGGTTATCGCCGGCTGAGCAATACAGCCAATACCGATGAAGGAGACGAATGTCCATGCCGCACAATACTTCACTGCCCTGCTATCGCGACACCGTGCGCGCCGAATGGGTCGACTACAACGGCCATCTGCGCGACGCCTTCTATATGCTGATTTTCAGCTTCGCGACGGATGCATTGATCGATCAGATCGGCTTGCCCGATGCCGAGCGTCGGGCGCGCAAGCGGTCGATCTATACGCTCGAAGCGCATCTCAACTATCTGCACGAGATCAAGGAAGGTGCACAGGTGCGCATCGATATGCGCGTGCTTGGGCACGACGCGAAGCGCCTGCATCTTTATCTTGAGATGTTCGCCGATGGTGGACACGAGCCGGTAGCGGCCGGCGAGCAGATGCTGCTGCACGTGGATACAGCAGGGCCACCGCGCAGCACGGCCTTTGATGCGGATGTCGAAGCTCGGGTGCGCGAGTTGGCACAAGCGCATGCCGCGCTCCCACCGGCACGCTTTGCCGGCCGTGTGATTGGATTGCCGGCCAGGACGCCGCGCAATTGACGCGAGCATGCTTGAGCCTGAGATTGCTGGGGTCGTCGAACTGACAGCGGCGATTTATCCGGCGCATGCGACGTCGTTGTCGCCGCGTGATCGGCAGGCAATTGACGACCGGTATGCCGCTAGAGTCGAGTCCGGGCGTGCAGCCGTTTCATGGTCCGATCTGCGAGTTCCCGTCCGGAAACTCGAACCTCACACCGGCAGCGACGCACTAGCGATATGCCGGTTCATACGTTGCGCCTGCCGATAAACCGCGTGCATCAGAAGCGCCGTATTGCGCGACGGCGGCGAGAACTTGGAATAGACAAAAGTCGAGACCAGTTCGAGTTCCTCGATCAGCGGACGTATGATGAAATCCTGCCCGTCCGTCGCGAATTCGTCGACGATCGCGAGTCCGAGGCCGCCTTTCACCAGCGCGAGCGCCTGATCCGCGCGCGTCACATCCACGATCGACTCCAGTTCCACATTCGCCTGCTGGCAGGCTCGCGCGACCATCGTGCCGAACGGAATGTCGCGCCTGAAGAGGATCATCGGTTCGCCCACCAGATCGGCCAGCGCGATCTGCCCGAGGTCGGCAAGACGATGTCCGGGCGGCACGGCGCATACCATCCTGCCGCGCATGAACGGCACGACGTCGAGATGCTCGTGTTCAACCGGCAAGGACGAGACCGCGACGTCGACCGCCTTGCTCAGCACTTCCAGCGGCATGTCGGCCATCAGCGTGGTGTGCCAGTCCACACTGAGGCCCGGCAACTGCCGTTTCAATTCGACGATCGCGGGCGCCACGATCGACATCGCCAACGACGGACTGCAGGACACGCGCAACAGGCTCGTCGGCCCCAGCGACAGCGCTCTCGCAAACTCATCGACTCGCAACGCCGCCTGATAGACCTGCTCCACCTCCCTGAATAGCGCCTGAGCCTCCGTCGTCGGCACAAGCCGGCCTTTGGTGCGTTCGAACAGACGCAGCCCCAAGGTGGTCTCGGTGTGGGAGACGAGCTTGCTGACAGCCGGCTGCGACACATAGAGCATTTTCGCCGCCGCATTGATCGAGCCGGTCAGCATCACCGCGCGAAACACCTCCATTTGCCTGAGCTTGAACCGCATGCGACCTCCAGAACCCGTATCCGGTGATATTAACCAAAAGTTATAGGGTAGTTGAAACTCGGCATACGACAGGCGGACGACAACTATCTAGTATCTGCTCAACGGGAGCGACTCCCCCACGGCCTCCACGACCCGACCCACAAAAGGCGCCGTGCCTGACGCAATTCGACCTTGCTCAGACAGATGGCCTGCCTCGACACCTGAACAATCCAAGGAGACATGCATGGACAACCTCAAACCCTTACGCTTCGGCGTGCTCGGCGCCGCCAAAATTGCCCGTTCGTTCATCGCGGGTGTGGCGAACTCAGAACTCATCGACGTAGCCGCCGTGGCGAGCCGTGACCTGGAAAAGGGCAAGGCCTTTGCGAGCGAACTGGGCGTTGGCCGCGTGCATGCTTCGTATGAAGCCTTACTCGACGACTCCAACATCGAAGCGGTCTACGTCCCGCTGCCGAACACGCTGCATGCGGAATGGGTCATCAAGGCGCTCGACGCCGGAAAGCACGTGCTCTGTGAAAAGCCGATCGCCGTCTCGTCGGCCGACGCGCTGCGGATGTTCGAGGCGGCAAGGCGCAACCGCGTTCATCTTGCCGAAGCGTACCCCTACCGGGCACAGGATCAGACACTCGCGTTGCAGCGCCTGCTGGCCGAGGGCGCAATTGGCCGCGTCCAGACGGTGCATGCGTGCTTTGGCGTCACTTTCACAGATCCCGCCAATATCCGTCTCGATCCCGATCGCGGCGGCGGCGCGTTACTGGACGCCGGCAGTTACGCGATGAACTTCATGCGGATGGTGGCAGGCGAGAACCCAACGCGTGTGAATGCAGTGGCGCGCTGGGCGAATTCGGGAGTCGATCTGACGGTGATCGCGAATCTCGACTTCGCGAGCGGACTGCTTGGACAGATCACCTGCAGCTTCAGTACCGCCTACCACCGTCACGCACTGATCGCCGGCACCGACGGGATTCTCGAGACCACGTTCCTGAACAGCCCACCCGACGCCGGACCGCCCGAGATCCATTTGCGCCGGGGGATTGCCGCGTCGACGCCGCGGGAAACCATCACCCTCGCCGGCAAGAACGGCTTTCGCGCTGAGGCCGAAAGCTTTGTGCTGACGATTGCACAGGGCCCGGCGCACTGGACCGGCAGTACCGAGCAGGAGTCTGTCGATACCGTCTCGGCGCTCGAAGCCATCGCGCGCAGCGTGCGCTCGGGAAATTGGGAAACCGTCTGATCGCCCACGTGGCGCCTGCCGTGGGCCGGCAACCTTGAAAGACGCGCCCAAGACGTCTACTCATTCCATCCCGGAGACGATATGAAGATTCAAGCCGTTTCGCCGGCCGTACACGACGTGCCGGTCGCCTCAACACGCCGGTCGCGCGCCCGCTTCACCATTCTCGCGTTGATCGCGATCGGCACGGTGGTCAACTATCTTGACCGCACCGTGCTTGGCATCGCTGCGCCGAGCCTGACTAAAGACCTGGGCCTGTCGGCTGCCGTCATGGGTATCGTGTTCTCGGCCTTTTCGTGGACCTACACCGTCTCGCAGATACCCGCCGGCATGTTCCTCGATCGTATCGGCGTGAAGAAGACGTACTTTCTCGCTGTCGCGAGCTGGTCGTCGTTCATTGTCCTGCATGGGCTGGTTGGCGGTCTGGCTTCATTGCTGGTCTGCCGTCTCGGACTCGGTGTGGCCGAATCGCCCTGCTTCTCCGCAAATAGCCGCGTAGTCGGCCACTGGTTCCCGCAACGCGAGCGGGCGCGTGCAACCAGCGTGTACCAGGTGGGGCAGTACATCGGACTCGCGGTCTTCAGCCCCCTGCTGTTCTGGATCATCTCCGCGTTCGGGTGGCGCGCCATGTTCGTGATCGTCGGTTCGGCTGGTCTGCTGTTTTCGCTGCTCTGGTGGATGCGATACCACGAGCCGCACGAATCTCGCACGATGAACGAGGCCGAGCGTGAGTACATCGGCGCAGGCGGCGGTCTGGCGAGCGCCGCGGATGCCCAGCGACCGTTTTCGTGGAGCGACGTGCGCAGCCTGCTCGGCCGACGCCAGATCTGGGGGGCGGCGATCGGACAATTCGCCGGCAACGCAACCGTGGTGTTCTTTCTGACGTGGTTTCCCACTTACCTCGTCACGGAACGGCACATGGTCTGGCTCAAGGTTGGGTTCTTCGCGGTGCTGCCGTTCCTCGGCGCCTCTGTCGGCGTCCTGTTCGGCGGATGGATTTCCGATCTGCTGCTGCGGCGCACCGGTTCGGTCAATCTGGCACGCAAACTGCCGATCGTCACCGGGCTGCTGCTCGCGTCGACAATCGTGCTGGCGATTGTCGTAAAGAGCGATACCGCTGTCATCGCCGTCATGTCGCTCGCATTTTTTGGCCAGGGCATGGGCGGTCTCGGCTGGTCGATCATTCCGGATATTGCACCGAAGCGCCTGATGGGACTCACCGGCGGCATCTTCAATTTCACGGCGAATATCGCCGGCATCGTGACGCCGATCGTTATTGGCGTGCTTGTCTCGCTGACGGGTTCGTTCGTCTGGGGACTCGCGTTTATCGGCGCGGTGGCGGTACTGGGCGCGGCGTCGTATATCTTCATCCTCGGCGACATCAAGCGGATCGAATTGCCCGACGCGCCGGTGCTGGCGGCACGACGCGGATGAACGCGCGATCGGAACTCGAGGCCGCTGCGGGTATGCGGCCAGACAGCGTGCGAGCGTCGCGGATCGTGCTGCTGGTGGCCGCCGCATTCTTCATGGAGAACCTCGACGGCACCCTGATGGTGACCGCGCTGCCGCAGATGGCGGTCTCGTTCGGTGTGAAGCCGCTCGACATGAGCGCCGGCATCACCGCGTACCTGCTGAGCCTCGCCGTCTTCATTCCCGTGAGCGGCTGGGTGGCGGACCGGCTCGGCGTGCGCACGGTCTTCATGGCGGCGCTCGCCACGTTTACGCTTGCCTCCGCGATGTGCGGCGCGGCGCCGGGCTTCACCAGCTTTGTAGCAGCGCGGATGCTACAGGGCATGGCGGGCGCAATGATGGTTCCGGTCGGCAGACTGGCGGTGCTGCGGGCCACGCGCCAGGAAAATCTCATGCGCGCCATTGCGGTGATCACATGGCCCGGTCTGGTTGCACCCATTCTCGCGCCTCCGCTCGGCGGCTTTATCGTTACTTTTGCTTCATGGCGATGGTTGTTCTACCTCAATGTGCCGCTCGGCTGCGTGGGTGTGTGGCTCGCGCACCGCTATTTCGACGCGCTGTCCGCGCCCACCGAACGACGGCCATTCGACGCCGCGGGCTTCATGCTGTGCGGTCTTGCCTGCGCCAGCCTGATTTACACCACCGAGCACCTCGGGAGCGCGGGCGGGTCGCCCGTCACGTGGGTGGCATGCATGGCGGCGGGCCTCGTCACGACCGTACTGGCAGTACGCCATTTACGTCGTACGCGCGCGCCTATGGTCAGCCTCGCGCCGTTGGCTATCAAAACATTCAGGGTCGCCGTCGGCGGCGGGTCGATCTACCGGATCTCCATTGGCGCGGTACCCTTTCTGCTGTCCCTGATGTTTCAGACATCGTTCGGCCTGTCGGCCTTCAGTTCAGGTTTGCTAACGCTCAGCGTGTTCGCCGGCAACCTCGCCATGAAGCCTGGCACAACGACCATCATCAAGCGCTTCGGATTTCGTTCCGTGCTGCTGGTCAATGGTCTGCTCGCTTCGCTGTCGGTCGCGGCGATCAGCCTGCTGTCGCCTGCGAGCCCGATCGTCTGGATGGTTGCGATCCTGTTCGCGAGCGGCCTCGCGCGCTCGCTCCAGTTCACCGCGCTCAACACCCTTGGTTTCGCCGACGTCGCCAAGCCGCAAATGAGCGGAGCCGCGACGCTGTCGAGCGTGGCCACGCAGTTGACGATGGCGTTTGGCGTGTCGGCAGGCGCTATTTCGTTGCGCGCCTCCGAATGGCTGCTGGGTGCGAACCCGGCACAGGCAGGTTCACACGCGTCTCAACTCGCGTTTATCTTCATTGCCGTGCTCGGTGCGTGCGGGCTCGTCGACCTAGTGTCGCTGCCTCGCGATGCGGGATCGCTGGTTAGCGGTCACCGGCCGAGGCAATAACACTGGTATCTTCCGCCGTATGTCCGTCGTATCGCAAGCTCAGAAGCCGAACAGCGTGCGGGGCGTCGTCCACATGACTCGGCGGCGCGCATCGGGGTCAGGAATCAGACGCTGGGCAAGCGTCAGGAGCGGCGCGTAATCCATCCGCTCCGGTGAGCGCAGGAAAGGCCAGTCCGAACCCCATATGCAATGGTCCGGCCCGAAGGCGCGAAGGATTTGTCGCGCGAAGGTCTGCGCGTCCTCGAAGGGAAATGCAGTCTGCGAAAATTTCTGCAGTCCGGAGATTTTGACGACAGTGCGACCGGCGTCGGCAAGACGCAGCAGCGCCTGAAAGCCCGGCTGATTGATTCCCGCCGCAACATCGGGCCGACCGCAATGGTCGATGAGCATTCGCGTCGCGGTACGGCCGATCAGCGGCTGGAGCGCGATCAGTTGATCGCCGGTAATCTGGAGTTGCGCAAACATGTCGAGCTCGGCCAATGTGTCGAAGAGCGCCTCGGCGCTGTCCATCACTTCGACGCCCTCCATCGCCGGATTGAAGGCAACGCCCACCACGCCCGCGTCCTTCAGCACCACCAGTTCTGCACGGCTCACGTCGTTGTCCACCACCGCGATGCCTTTGAAACGACCGCCGCCTCCCGCGATCGCGTCGAGCATGCAGCGGTTGTCGGTGCGGTAGCCGCTCGTCGGCCCGACCAGCAGCGCATGACGCACGCCGCAGGCGTCCATCACATGGGCAAACTGCGCAGCCGTGCCGATTTCCTGCATCGACGGCCGGTAAGCGGTGTCGGACCTGTACGGAAAGCGCGCAGGGTCGAACACATGGTTGTGACAGTCGATCTTCTCTTCGTCGAAGATATTCATTGCCGTCAGCGCGCTCAATATGTGGCTCTCCCGCCGGTCAGATCGAAGGTGAAGCCGGTCGTGAAACTGCACGCGGGACTGGCGATCCAGCTGACCATCGCGCCGACCTCGTCGATCTGAAGGAAGCGTCCCATCGGGATCTTTGCCTTGCTCGCCTCGATATGCGTGTCCGACATCTCGCTGAACAGTTCGGTTTCAACCATCGCCGGTGCAACGCAATTGATGAGCACGTTGTCTTTTGCGAGTTCCTTCGCGGCGGACTTGGTGAACGCAATGACACCCGCTTTAGCCGCCGAGTACCCTGAAATGAACTGAACCCCTTCCTTGCCCGCGATGGATGCGACATTGACAATGCGGCCGCCGCCGCGCGCGCGCATGTGCGGAATGGCGACGCGGCAGCAGTAGAACACGCTGTTCAGATCCACGGCGATCACGCGTTGCCATGCGTCCACCGGGTATTCCCAGCACGGCGCTACAGGCCCGTTGATCCCCGCGTTGTTGACGACGATATCCACCTGCCCCAAGGTTTCGAGCGTGGCCGCGAATGCCTGCTCCACCGAAGCGACGGATGCGACGTCGACCTGCTCGACATGGTCCGGCACGAAGCCGAGCCGTTGCGCGGTGCAGTCGCTCACATTCAGATCCCACAGGGCCACGCGCGCGCCATCCGCTTTCAGCTTTTGCGCGATCCCCAGACCGATGCCGCGCGCCGCGCCGGTGACGATCGCCACCTTCCCGTCGAGAGAGCGAGTCATATTCGATTGTTCCTTGGGCTAAGAGATGGAATTCCGCGGTTCGAAGCGTGTGAAATCGCCGACCACGACAATGGATGAAAGCGCGCCCACTTGCGTGATGGCAATGCGCCGAACGCAGCGCGCGCTTTCCCGTTGAGCAGATACTAGATAGTTGTCGCCCGGTTGTCGTATGCCGAGTTTCAGTTGCCCTATAACTTTTGGTTAATATTATCGGGCGCAGCGCTTCAAGCTGCCGCATCTTCCAATCAATACGCCCCCCGCACCACATTGCTCGGCGCCCCACTCACAAAATTCTCAACGTTATCCATCAACTGATCCGCGAGACTCTGCTGCGCCTCATCCGAAGCCCACGCCACATGCGGCGTCAAGATCACATTCGACCGACCCGCCGCGCGCATCAACGGATTGTCCGCCGCCGGCGGTTCGCCCGCCGTCACATCGAATCCCGCGCCACTAATCAAACCCTCATCGAGCGCCGCCACCAGCGCGCTTTCATCCACCAGTCCGCCGCGCGCCGTGTTGACGATCAACGGCTTGCGCTTCATGGCGCGGAACTCGGGCATCGACAGCATATTGCGCGTCTGCGGTGTCAGCGGACTATGCACCGTAATGATGTCGCTAGTCGCGAGCACTTCGTCCCATGGTGTATAAAGCGGCCCGAGCCCTTCCCTGCCCTTATGCGCCGCAAACAACGGCACCATGCCAAACGCCTTGCCGATTTCCGCCACCCGCTGCCCCAGCACGCCTTCGCCGATAATGCCTAGCCGCGCACCGGCCAGATCGTGAATCGCATGCGTGAAGAAGCAGAATTGCCCGGACTTCTGCCATTCGCCGGCCAGCACGTCGTCGCGATACGCGACCAGATTGCGGCGCAGCGCGAGGATCAGCGCAAAGGTATGCTCGGGCACGGTGTTGATCGCATAGCCGCGAATATTGCTCACCACGATACCGAGCTGTTCGCACGCTGCTTTGTCGACGCAATCGGTGCCGGTTGCGGCAACCGCCACGAACTTCAGATCCGGCAACTGCTCCAGCACCTCTTTCGTCAGCGACACCTTGTTGGTGATCGCAATCGATGCCCCGTTGAGCCTTTGCAGCACCTGCTCCGGCGTGGTGCGATCGTGTTCGATCAGTTGATGTTCGAAGCGCGGTTCGCGCAACACGATCTGCGGCGCAAGTGTGGCGCGGTCGAGAAAAACGATCTTTTGCATGTTCATGTCCCCGATGAATTACAAATGCCGCTTCGCTTCAGCGACGATATGCTGCGCCGTGATGCCGAAGTGCTCATACAAAGTTTCCGCGGAAGCGGAAGCGCCAAAGCCGGTCATGCCGACAAAGCCGCCCCGCTCGCCCAGATACCGGTCCCAGCCGAACCGCAGCGCGGCTTCCACGCCGACGCGCACCGTCCCCACACCCAGCACCGCGGCGCGATAGGCGTCGTCCTGTTCGTCGAAGATCTCCCAGCACGGCATCGACACCACCGCGGTCGCGATGCCTTCGTCCTGCAACTGGCTGCGTGCCTGCAAGTGCCAGCGCGACTTCAGAACCGGTCGCAAGCAAGGTCACGACGCGCGAACCACCTTCAGCCTCTGCGAGCACATAGGCGCCGCGACTGCGACAACGGCTCGGCGCTATGCGTGCGGCGCACCAGCGGCAACGCCTGACGCGCGAACACCAGCGTGCTCGGGCCGCGCCGATGCTCGAGCGCGAGCGCCCAGCATTCGGCGGCTTCCACTGCGTCGGCGGGACGCAGCACGCGCATGTTCGGCATCGCGCGCAACGAGGCGAGTATCTCGACCGGCTGATGCGTCGGCCCGTTCTTGCCGACGCCGATCGAGTCGTGGCTGAACACGATAATGCACCGGCAAGCCCATCAACGCGGCCATGCGCATGGCCGGACGCTGATAGTCGGAGAACGCCAGATAGGTGACGCTGGTCGCGACAATGCCGCCGTGCGCGGCCATGCCGTTGGCCATCGCGCCCATCAGATGTTCGCGCACGCCGCAGTGCACGTAGGCGCCGCTGCGATCATCCGCGGTGAAAGCGTGCAACTGGCGTTTGTGGCCCGTGGGCGCTTCGAGATCGGCGCAACCGACCATGCGCTCCGGCAGCAGCGGCGCGAACAGATCGCTGATTTCGCCCGATACGATAATGCCGGGCTGCGGCTCGTCGCGCTCCACCGCGCGCTTGCGGTAGTCATCGAGCACGTCGCGCCAGCCTTCCGGCAAGTGGCCTGCCTGGACTCGCTCGAATTCGGCGCGCTGCGCGTCCGGCAACGCGGCGAGGCGCGCGTGCCACGCGACGATATTCCTCACTGCTGCGGCGGCCCGCCTCGCGCCACGCACCCAGGATGTCGTCGGGCACTTCGAACGGCGCATGCGGCCAGCCAAGTTCCGCGCGCGCCGCGTCGGCATCCGTCTGGAACAGCTTGCCGCTATGGCCGCCGCGCTGACCCTGCAAACGCGCAATGCCGCGGCCGATCACCGTCTTGCACGCGATCATCGAAGGCCGTGGGTCCGCGCGCGCGATCGTCAGCGCCGCGGACACCGCTTCGAGATCGTGGCCGTCGACTTCGACCACATGCCAGCCGGCCACGCGAAACCGCGCGCACACGTCTTCGCTGATCGAGAGCGCGGTGCTGCCGTCGTCGGTGATCCGGTTGTCGTCCCAGCAGAGAATCAGCTTGCCCAGCCTGCAGATGCCCGGCCAGCGAAATCATCTCCTGACCGATGCCCTCCTGCAGGCAGCCGTCGCCGACGAACGCATACGTGTAGTGATCGACCAGCTCGCTGCCGAATTTCGCCGCGAGATACGCCTCCGCGATCGCCATGCCGAACGCGTTGGCGATGCCCTGACCGAGCGGCCCGGTGGTCGCTTCGATGCCGTGCGCCGGTTCGTACTCGGGATGCCCCGCGCAATGCGAACCGAGTTCGCGGAACGTCTTGAGCTGGTCGAGGCCGATGCGCCGCATAACCGGTCAGGTACAGCAGCGAATACAGCAGCAGCGAACCGTGGCCGTTGGACAGCACGAAGCGGTCGCGATCGGGCCAGCTGGGATCGGCGGGATTGAACTTCAGATGCCGCGTGAACAACGCGGTCGCGATTTCGGCCATGCCGAGCGGCACGCCCTGATGGCCTTCGCCGGCGCGCAGGATCGCATCGATCGAGAGAAAGCGGACCGCGTCGGCGAGCGGTAGCTGAGACGTTTGCGCCGTCGCCTGTGGCGAAGGCGTCACTGAAACGGGCGAAGCACTCGGTGCGGCAAGCTGAGCTTCGGTGGTGGACATGGCAAAAGGCTCCTCTACGCCGCCCCGGCATGCAGGGCGGCGGCAATCAAAACGGATCGGAACGAAACGAAAGAAGCTGGACGGCGGAACATCGCGCGAGGCCGCGTCAAGCGCGGCGCGGCCTCGCGCGTCAGAGCATCAATGCAGGAAGCCGGTCGAAATCCACGGCACCGCGGCGACGATGATCAATCCGACCATCAGCGCGGCGATATAACCGAGAATCGGCTTCATGCCCTCGTCAGGATGGATGCGGCTCACGGCGCACGCCGAGTAGTAGCCGACACCGAACGGCGGCGCGAACAGGCCCACGCCCATCGAGAGAATCACGACCATCGCGTAGTGCACATCGTGAATGTGCATCGCCCGCGCGATCGGAAACATCAGCGGGCCGAACAGCACGATCGCGGGAATCCCTTCGAGCACGCTGCCGAGAATCACGAACACGCAGATCGAAGCCGCCATGAACATCGCCGCGCCGCCCGGCAAGGCGCCGAGCGTCTGCGCGAGCTGGCCGGAGAAGCCCGATTGCGTCAATGCCCACGCCATGCTGGTGGCCGCGCCGATGATCAGCAGAATCGCGCCCGACAACGTCGCGGTATCGATCAGCATCGGCTTCAGTCGCCCCCACTCGAAGCGGCGATAGATCAGCAAGCCGGCCAGCACCGCATACGCAATGCCGATGGTGGAGACTTCGGTGGCCGTCGCAATCCCTTCGACCACCGCCGCGCGAATCACGAACGGCAGCGCCAGCGCCGGGAACGCAATGACCAGCTTGCGCAGAATCTCGCCACGTGTCGCGCGTTTCACACCCGACATATCCTCGCGTCGGTAGCGCCACTGCACGACGATGCACAGCGTGATCGCCAGCACGATCCCCGGCAGCATGCCGCCGGTGAAGAGCGCCGAGATCGATACGCCCGTCACCGAGCCGAGCGTGATCAGCACGAGGCTCGGTGGTATCGTCTCGGTCTGCGCGCCGGTCGCGGCGAGCAGCGCCACCAGATCGCCGGGTTTCGCGCCGCGTGCTTTCATCTCCGGAAACAGCACTGGCGCGACCGCCGCCATGTCCGCGGCTTTCGAGCCCGAGATGCCCGACACCAGGTACATCGCGCCGACCAGCACATACGACAGCCCGCCGCGCACGTGACCTAGCAGACTCGCGAGGAACGCGATCATCGCCGCGGCCATGCCGGTCATCTCGATCAACTGGCCGAGAAACACGAAGAGCGGCACGGACAGCAGGATCAAATGCGACATGCCCTCGTCCATGCGGCCGACCACTACCGGCATCGGCGTGTTGGTCGTCAGCGCGAGATAGCCGAACGTGGCGAGTCCGAACGAAAACGCGATCGGCACGCCGCTCAGCACGCCGAGCGCCACCAGCCCGACGAAGAAGATCAGCAGGTTGATATTGCCGAGATCGCGCAAAAGCGGCCCCAGCGCAATAAAGCCGCCGACCAGCACGCCGACCGTCGCAAGCGCGGCCAGCGTCAGGCGCCAGTTGCCCATGCGGGCGAGCCGCACTACCGCGACCAGCAGCATCAGCGCCGAGCCGATCGGCAACGCGGCGGCCCGCCACGAGTTCGACAGTTCGAGCGCCGGCGTGGTGATGAACGACTCGTCCTGCGCGAAACTGATCGCCGGTCCGATCACCATCGCCAGGAACGCGATCGGCGCGGCGATCGCCACCACGTCGAGGAAGGCGCGCACGCCCGGCGGCGCCATGCCGACCAGCGCCGTCATGCGCATATGCTCACCGCGCCGCAAGGCGATCACCGCGCCCAGCATGGCGAGCCACAGGAACAGCATCGACGCGAGTTCGTCGGACCAGACGAGCGGCGCGTGCAGCAGATAGCGGCTTGTCACACCGGCCAGCAGTACGAAGATTTCCGCGAGCACCAGCAAGGCGGCGGGAATCTCCACCAGATGCCCGAGCGCGGAATCGAGCGCACAGGCGAAGCGATGCTGCCGCTCGTGCGAATAGGAGATCGAGATCATCGCATTACCCCAGTTTTCCGGCCGACTTCTCCAACAGCCCCCACGCCTCGTCGCCGTATTTGGCTTTCCAGTCGTGATAGAAGCTCGTCTTGGCCAGTGCGCCGCGGAACGCCTCGCGGTCTACGTCGACAAAGGTAATGCCCTTCGCTTTCAGCGAGTCGCGCAGCGACAGGCTCAGCTTCGCGATGTCCGCGCGCTGCAGCATCGCGGCCTTTTCGAATTCACGCGTGACGATCGTGCGCATGTCGGCCGGCAGACGCTCCCATGCGGCGCGGTTGCCGAGAATCCAGTAACCGTCCCACACGTGCGACGTGAGGCTGATGTACTTCTGCACTTCGTAGAGCTTGGCCGTGGCGATGATCGGCAGCGGATTTTCCTGCCCTTCGACCACACCGGTTTGCAACGCCGAATACAGCTCGTTGAAATTGATCGGTGCGGGGCCCGCGTCGAGCGCCTTGAACAGCGAGGTCAGCATCGGCGCCTGCGGCACGCGGATCTTGAAGCCCTTCAGATCGGCCGGCGCGCGCAGCGCCTTGGTCGACGAGCTGATCTGCCGGAAGCCGTTGTCCCAGACCTTGCTGACCGACACAATGCCCGACTTGCCGATCTGCGCGCGGATGTAGTTGCCGAGGTCGCCATCCATCGCCTTCCACACCGCGTCGTAGTCCTTGAACGCGAAGCCGGTATTGACGATGCCGGCGGCGGGCGTCAGCGTCGCCAGAATCGACGAAGCCTGATTGAAGAACTCGACGCCGCCATTGCGCACCTGCGAGAGCAGATCGGTGTCGGAGCCGAGCTGGTTCTGCGGAAACAGTTTGATATCGAGGCGGCCGTTGGTCGCCTCGCGGATGTGATTGAGCGCCTCCTGAGCGCGGATATTGACCGGATGGGTCGGGTCCTGGCCGGTCGCGAGCTTGTATGAAAACTCGGGAGCCGCCATTGCGCGCCGTGAAATGCTCCACAGCGGCACGGCGGCGGACATGGCCGCGCCGGCCTTCAGAAAGGTGCGGCGGTTGATGCCTTGCGGGTCGTTCGAACGGGTTGTCATGGTGTCTGCCTCCAAATCCTGGATCGCGCGTCGTTATGGTTTTCGAGTTTGAACCGTGGCGGCTGCACGTGTCGCTCGCCACGGTGGTCTGTTCTCTACTACAGGGTCTCCATCGCCGCCGTCTGCCTCCCGTCAGACGGTCCCTGTCCTGCCGGACCGGGGTGCACGTCAAGTCCGCTCTGAATCAATGGAGAATCAGCCGTGAATCAGCATGCCGCCGTTCACGTCGATCACCGCGCCGGTGATGTACGAAGACAGGTCCGAGGCGAGGAACAGGAAAGCGCCGGCCACATCGTCGGGCACGCCCAGCCGGTTCAGCGGAATGCCGGCAAGAATCTCGACGCGTTTGTCGTCGCTGATCTTGCCGGCGTTGATGTCGGTCTGGATCAGGCCAGGCGTCACGCAGTTCACGCGAATGCCGTCGTTGCCGAGTTCGCGCGCCATCGCTTTGGCGAGGCCCAGTACGCCGGCCTTCGCCGCCGAATAGTGCGGGCCGCCGAGAATGCCGCCGCCCCGCTGCGCCGATACCGACGACATGCAGCCGATTGAGCCGCTCTTCTGCTTTTTCATTTGCGGCACGACCGCTTGCGAAAGATACAACACGCCGCGCAGGTTGACGTCAAGAATGCGATCCCAGCTTGCCGGGTCGATGTCGAGCAGTTTGGCCGCCTGGGTGACGCCCGCATTATTGATCAGGATATCGATCGAACCGAGATCGGCGACCGTGCGCTCGACAGCCGCCTGGCAGGCGCCACGGTCGGTCACGTTGCACACATAACCGCGATGCTCGGGGCCGATCGAGGCGGCGGCTTCGATCGCGGCGTTTTCGTCGAGATCGAAAATGGCGATACGCGCGCCGTGCGCGGCGAATTTGCGGGCGGTCGCCATGCCGATACCGCGTGGCGACGCGCCGCCGGAAATGACGGCGACCTTGCCGTCGAGAAGACGTGACTCTGACATGATGCGGATCTCCTGAATGAAACGCTTATGGTTTGCTTCGTGGTTCGATGCCGGTTATCGGCAATTACGTTTGTTTGAGGTGCGCGTGTGCGCGTATTCTGTGTTCGGCTTACCGCAGCCAGCCTTTGATCGTGGCGCACATCGCCTCGGTGGAAATACCGTAGCGCTCGTGCAAGGTGGGCAGCGCGCCCGCGTCGAGGAACGCGTCGGGCAGGCCGATCTGACGGAACGGCGGCGTCACACCGTTGGTCAGCAGCACGGTGGCCACCGCTTCGCCCAGCCCGCCGATCACGGTATGGTTCTCCGCCACCACAACAAGGCGGCCCGGCCGGCGCGCTTCGCGCAGCAGCGTGACGGTGTCGAGCGGCTTGATGGTCGGCACATGCAGCACGCCCACGTCGACGCGGTCGGCCGCAAGTGCCTTGGCCGTTTCCAGCGCACGCATCGTCATGATCCCCGACGAGATGATCAGCACCTCGGCGCCGTCGCGCAGCAGCTTCGCCTTGCCGAGTTCGAACTGGTAGTCGTATTCGTCGAGCACGAGCGGCACGTTGCCGCGCAGAAGCCGCGCGTAGACCGGTCCGCGATGGTCGGCGATCGCCGGCACCATCTGCTCGATTTCGAGCGCGTCGCACGGATCGATCACCGTGAGATTCGGCATCGCGCGAAACAGCGCGAGGTCTTCCGCCGCCTGGTGGCTCGGGCCGTAGCCGGTCGTGAGGCCGGGCAACGCGCAGACGATCTTGACGTCGAGGTTGTCCTCGGCGATGGCCTGATGGATGAAGTCATAGGCGCGGCGCGCGGCGAACACGGCATACGTGGTCACGAACGGCTGCGAGCCTTCGTGCGCCATGCCGGCGGCGGCGCCCATCAGCAGTTGCTCGGCCATGCCCATCTGGTAGTAGCGCTCGGGGAGTTCCTTCGCGAACAGATGCAGGTCGGTGTATTTGCCGAGATCGGCGGTCATGCCGACCACTTCGGGCCGGTTGCGCGCCAGTTCGACCAGCGCATGGCCAAACGGCGCCGAGCGGGTGACCTGCCCTTCTCCGGCGATGGAGGCGATCATCGCCGATGTTTTCAGACGTGGTTTCGGTACGGCGGCGCTCATACGGTTCTCCCGGCTTCCAGCGCCTGCAGCGCGAGTTGCCACTCGTGCGCATCGACGCGAATAAAGTGATTCTTCTCGCGCGCTTCGAGGAACGGCACGCCGCAGCCCATCCGCGTATCGCAGACGATGATGCGTGGCTGGGCTTCGGGATGCGCGCGCGCTGCGTCGAACGCGGCGACCACGGCCGCGAGATCGTTGCCGTCGACACGCTGCACGAACCAGCCGAACGCCAGCAGCTTGTCGACCAGCGGTTCGAACGCCATCACGCTCGACGACGGCCCGTCGGCCTGCTGGTTGTTGACGTCGACCATCGCAATCAGGTTGTCGAGCTTCCAGTGCGCAGCGGACATCAGCCCTTCCCACACCGCGCCTTCGTCGAGCTCGCCATCCGAGAACAGCGTGTAGACGAACGCGTCGGAGCCGCTGCGTTTGAGGCCGAGGCAGCGGCCGACCGCAATCGTCAGACCTTGCCCCAGCGAGCCGCCGGACATCTCCATGCCGGGCGTGTAGCTCGCCATGCCGGACATCGGCAGGCGGCTGTCGTCGCTGCCGTAGGTTTCCAGTTCTTCGTCGGCGATGATGCCGGCCTCGATCAGCGCCGCGTACAGCGCGATCGCATAGTGGCCGTTCGAAAGCAGGAAGCGGTCGCGGCCTGCCCACTCGGGGTCGTCGGCGCGATAACGCATGGCGCGAAAGTATGCGACGGCCAGCACGTCGGCGATGTCGAGTGCCTGGCCGATATAGCCCTGCCCTTGCACTTCGCCCATGCGCAGCGCGTTGCGGCGGATCTGGTAGGCGTGCTCCGCAAGCTTCGGAAAAGGCGCGGTTTCGCTGATGTTCACTGTGGTCTCCTCAAGGGTCTCGTTGCAGGGCCGTTTCGATGCCGCTGCCAGTAACTCAAGCGTAATCTCCTGCACACACGCGCTCAAACGAATTAAGATGGCTCGATAGATGAATTCAATTCACCTTGATGCTGCCATGCACAATCGCGTCACCCTCAAGTCGATACAGGCATTTGAAGCCGCCGCGCGGCTTTCGTCGTTCGCGCTCGCAGCAGAAGAACTGTTCGTCACGCCCTCCGCGATCAGCCATCAGATCAAGCTGCTCGAGGAGCAATTGACCATTCGTCTGTTCCATCGGCTGCATCGCACAGTGATTCTCACGGACTCAGGCCGGCAATACGCTGAGGAAATCACCGCGGCGTTCGGGCGCATCGACGCCGCCACCCGCGAGATTGGCCGGGTCGCGAAGAGCGACATCCTCACGATCCATTGCACGCCGAGCTTTGCCACCCAGTGGCTGATGCCGCGCATCGCCCGTTTCAGCGCGGCGCATCCGGATATCGACGTGCGCCTGAACGCGTCGTCGGAGGCGGTGAACCTGATTTCGGAGGCGGTGGATATCGACATCCGCTACGGCCCGCGCAAGCTTCAGCCGGCGGGCACGCTGGTGCTCGAATTGCCGCCCGAGACGATCGTGCCGCTATGCGCGCCGGCGCTGGTGAGCGGCGAGTTTGCGCTGCGCAGCGTGGCGGACTTGCAGCACCATCCATTGATTCATAGCGAGGGCTGTCTGGTCGGCTGGCGCGACTGGATGCGGCAGCATCGCAAGACGCGGCTGGACATTGGGCGGGGGCCGCGTTTCGATCGCTCGTTCATGGCGCTGAGCGCCGCGGTCGATGGGCTGGGAGTGTGTCTGGAAAGCCTGCTGCTGGCGCAACGCGAACTGGAAACGGGACGGCTCGTCGCGCCATTCGGCTTCGAGGGGCTCAGCGTGCTCGGCTATACATTGAACCTGCTGAAGTCGCGCGCCGATTTGCCGAAGTTGCGCAGCTTTCAGGACTGGCTGTTTGCGGAACTTGAGAGGTAGCTCGCGTTGCGTTGGCGGAAAATCATCCTAGTGTCCTGAGTTAAAAATTCATTGCCTTATTTGCGTTGTGTACTAACCTGGGTTGCAGGGTTCGCAAATAAGCGAGGCGATGATGAGAGGAAGACCGAAGGCGCCACTGATCTTGAGTGAAGCGGAACGTGAACAGCTCACGGCGCTGACAATGCGGCGCAAGACCGCGCAGGCGCTGGCCTTGCGCGCACGCATTGTGCTGGCCTGCGCCGAGGGCATCGACAACAGGACGGTCGCGACAAGGCAGCGTGTCACCTCGCATACGGTTTCGAAGTGGCGTTCGCGATTCATCAATCATCGCGTGGACGGGTTGCTCGATGCACCGCGCCCGGGAGCACCGAGGACGATCGAGGACGCCCAGGTAGACGCGCTCATTGCACGCACGCTTGAGTCCGTGCCCACGGGAGCGACCCACTGGAGCACGCGCACAATGGCCCGCGAGATGGGGCTGTCGCAGACGGCCGTGACGCGGATATGGCGAGCCTTCGGGCTTCAGCCAC
Source organism: uncultured beta proteobacterium (assembly GCA_963738755.1). Taxonomy (GTDB): domain Bacteria; phylum Pseudomonadota; class Gammaproteobacteria; order Burkholderiales; family Burkholderiaceae; genus Paraburkholderia. Next base: position 289,714 of record CAVTXZ010000012.1, on the reverse strand, counting down.
ACCGGCAGGAGACCTTCAAGCTCTCCAGCGATCCATTGTTTGTGGACAAGGTGCGCGATATCGTTGGGCTGTATCTGGACCCGCCGCTCAAGGCCATGGTGTTGTGCGTGGACGAGAAGAGCCAGATCCAGGCGCTGGACCGCACCCAGCCTATGCTGCCGCTGGCCCCGGGCATCCCTGAGCGACGCACGCACGACTATATGCGTCACGGCACAACCACACTGTTCGCGGCGCTGGACATCTCCACGGGCGAAGTCATTGGCGAACTGCATCGACGTCATCGCAGCAGTGAATTCCTGCAGTTCCTGCGCACCATCGAGGCCAACGTGCCACCCCAACTGGACGTGCATCTGGTGATGGACAACTACGGTACGCACAAGACCTCCTCGATCAATACGTGGCTGGCTCGCCATCCGCGTTTTCATGCGCATTTCACCCCGACCTCTGCTTCGTGGATTAACCAGGTCGAACGATGGTTTGCCACGCTCAGCGAGACATACATCCGCCGTGGCACTCATCGCTCCACCCGGCAACTCGAGCAGGCTATTCGCCAGTACATCCAGATCAACAACACTGATCCGAGACCTTTCAGCTGGACCAAATCGGCCGACGACATCCTCGCCAGCGTCAAACGATTTTGTCTACGAATTTCTAACTCGGGACACTAGATCTGCGCCGCCGCTCCGCTGCGCCTGAACGAACTCGCGAAGAACAGCACCTGATATTGAACCGCGTTGGCCCAATACTTCCAGGTATGTCCTCCTGGGCGTTCCGCATAATCGTGCGGCACACCCAACTGAACCAGCCGCTCATGCAGCATCCGGTTCGATTGCACCAGCGAGTCGTTCACGCCGCAATCGATCGTCAACGCGATATGCGCATTGCCAAACGTGCGGGCATTCTCGACGATGGCTTCGTTGTTCCAGAAGTCGGCGTGGCGGGCAGGGTCGCCGAACACCTGGTCGATACCCGGCTCATCCTCGCAACCCCGCGGGTCCACCGCGCCGCTGATACTCCCGGCCGCCCCGAACGCATCCGGCCGATCCAGCGCAATATGCAACGCGCCGAACCCGCCCATGCTTAAACCCGTGATCGCACGCCCCTGCTTCGTGGCGATCGTGCGGAAATGCATGTCGACATACGCGACCACTTCCGTGCCCACATAAGTCTCGTAACGGCTGCGAGGATCGACCGGGCTGTCGATATACCAGCTCTCGTGGCCGCCGTCGGGCATCACGAGGATCACGTGATAACGGTCGGCGAGCTTGCCGATATGCGAATTCGCGGTCCAGTCGGTGTAGTCGCCACCCGAGCCATGCAGCAGATAGACCACCGGGAAGCGATCAGCCGCCTTGCCGCGTGCGTATTGGTCCGGCAGCACCACCGTCGCTTCGAAAGACCGATGCATCGCGGCGCTGGGAATGGTGACGACGCGCGTCTGAAACGCCCAGACGGGACTTGCGAAAAGCAGCGTCAGAATGAGCCAACATAGACGAGCTGAATTCATGGTTGTCGCTCTTATCCTTCAGGCGTGCGTGAGAACACGGTCCGGCATCCAGCGGCAGAAACTGCTTTGGAGGACTCTAGCAATGGCGACTTACAGCCAAATTTCAGCGAAACATACGGTCTGTCAGCTTGAGACGGCGACACATTGATGCGCTCGGACAACCGGAATCAAACATTTAGCTTACGTGGTTGAAAGCCACCAGCGAGGTCTGATTTACAATCGTCGCGTCGCCGGGCGACACCCGACGGCCGGGTTTAGCAGCCCGCGATACAAACCGCACACCCACCTCGCAGGTGAGTGTCGGGTGATCCAGGCAAGACACAGGGACATTGCGACATGAGCAAAGACGCTAAAAATCCTCAACCGGCATCACGCCCACCGGTCGACGCACTTCAGTACGAGAAGCTTGCCTTGTCGGCCTTCGATCTCTGCAACCGGCAGTTGAGTCAACTGGATACGTTGATTGCGCTCGCGGCCTCGATATATAGGATTCCTGCTGTGACGAGCGAGGAAAGACGGGATCAGCAATCGCTGCTCGAGTTGCTCGTCAACACCGGCGAGCAGTATCGGCAGGAAGTGGAATGCGATCGCGAACTCTTCCAGGTGATCGCGCTCGACGCTACCGGTGTCGCTCAAAGCCGCATCACGGCAAGCCGGGCGCAGCGTCTTCTTGCTGAAGCGGCGCAGCGGGCGAACGGCGAATCCGCGGCAAGCGCGCAAACCGTCAGCCGCAATCGCACGTCTGCGCAAGACACCGCGTTCGATGAAACCGACGACGCACAAACGATCATCGTGCGGCATTGATTCAGCGCGTTTGCGCTTTCCCGCTTCGCGAAGTCGCGATGGCGGGTTCGACCTGCATCATAGCCACCGCCCACAACGCTTTTGTTCTAACCTAGAAAGGGCGGCCCGCAACGCCATCCGACGGCTGTTTACGCCACGGTTTGCCCTGTTCCATGGAGGAGAGAATGTCGATTCGATTAGGAGAAGAAGCGCCGGATTTCACTGCCGAAACCACCGAAGGCACGATTCATTTTCATGAATGGATCGGCGACCATTGGGCGATCCTGTTTTCACATCCAAAGGACTTCACGCCTGTCTGCACCACAGAACTCGGCTACATGGCGGGTCTCAAACCGGAATTCGATAAACGTAATACAAAGGTGATCGGCCTCAGCATCGATCCCGTTAGGGATCACGAGAACTGGGCCAAGGATATCGAGGAGACCCAGGGGCATGCAGTCAACTTCCCGATGATCGGCGACGCGGACCTGAACGTCGCGAAGCTCTACGACATGATTCACCCGAACGCGAGCGGCGGCCCGCGCACCGCGGTGGACAATGCAACGGTACGCTCGGTGTTTCTCATCGGACCCGACAAGAAAGTTAAAGCCATGCTCGTGTATCCAATGAGCGCCGGCCGCAATTTCGACGAGGTGTTGCGTCTGCTCGATGCGCTGCAGCTCAATGCAAAGCATACGGTGGCCACCCCTGTGAACTGGAAGCCGGGTGAGGACGTGATCATTCCCACGTCCGTTTCGAACGATGATGCAATGCGCAAATATCCGCAGGGATTCAAAACCTTGAAGCCGTACCTGCGATATGTGGCACAACCGAAGTGAGATTCTCGTCCATTGAAGAAATGGTACGCCGGACGGTTCGACGCCCGGCGTCCAATGGAGCGAAATTGTGTTGATCTTCCGGCAGCTATTCGACCAGCAATCGTCCACGTACACCTATCTGCTTGCCGATCGTGCAACGCGGGAAGCCGTGCTGATCGATCCGGTATTCGAACAGGTCCGCAGAGACACAGCACTGATCGAAGAGCTCCAGTTGCATCTGCTTTACACCATCGATACCCACGTCCACGCCGATCATGTGACCGGCGCGTGGATGCTCAATCGCAGTACAGGTAGCCAGATTGCGATATCGGCCGCGAGCGGCGCAGAAGGCGCTCACCGCTATCTGAACCATGGCGAGCAATGCCGGTTCGGCAAGCGGTTTCTGACCGTGCGCGCGACGCCGGGTCATACCAATGGCTGCATCAGCCTCGTGCTCGACGACGAATCCATGGCCTTCACCGGCGATTGCCTCCTGATCAGGGGCACGGGGCGCACGGATTTCCAGCGCGGCGACGCACGTGCAATGTTCAGGGCGATTCACACCGAGATTTTCACGCTTCCCGAGACCTGCCTCCTCTACCCGGCACACGACTACCGCGGCTTGACCGTGACGAGTGTTGGCGAAGAGCGGCACTTCAACCCGCGGCTGGGCGGCGAATTGTGCGAGGGCGACTTCGTCGGCTACATGACGAATCTGAACCTGCCGCATCCGAAGCAGATCGACGTCGCGGTACCGGCGAATCTGAAATGCGGTCTCGCCACCAGCCTTCCCGCACAGATGGCGGAGCCCGATTGGGCGCCTCTCACGTGCACTTTTGCGGGCATCTGGGAAATCAATGCTCAATGGCTCGAAGAGAATTTGCGCGCGGTCCAGATTGTCGACGTGCGCGAGCCCGACGAGTTCGACGGACCGTTGGGGCGTATTCCCGCTGCCAGGCTCATTTCACTCGGCGAACTGGCCGGGCGCGCCAGCGAACTTGCCAAGGAACGCCCGATTGTGACGGTCTGCCGGGCCGGCGGACGCTCCGCGCAAGCCACGGTCATGCTGCGGAAGTCCGGATTCGAGCGCGTGGCCAATCTTGCCGGCGGCATGCTGCGCTGGCGCGCGGAAGGCCGTGTGGTGGAAAACGCCAGCATGTAAGCGCTTTTCTTCACGGATGCCAAGCTCAGACCCAGCGGTGTCTTCAGCGAAACCGTAACCGGTTGTCGCACTTACCCTGCCCATGCGCGCCTGTCTGCCGGCAGACATTCGCTCATCGCTCCGTGCTGATCGCTCAGCCCGCGCACTACGACATCGGAGGATTTGCCGTCGCGCCTCGCCAGTTCGGCGAGGTCGAGCAATGCCGCGTATTTCGCTGAACAGTCCGGCGCGAGTTCTATCGTTCGGTGTACGGCAGGAGAGTCGGAGTCAGTCATGCCCTCGCCTATTTCGAGCGCCAAAGCCGTCGCAGCGAACAGCAGGATGACAGCACCAGCCTTGCACAACTTTCCCATGGGCGTCGATCTGAAGCGTGAGCGGACAGCCATCCGGTTACCCTCACGATCCCGCATCCGCGCACCTGGGTTGCGTGAGCTCACTCGCAGGTCCTTGTTCATGACCAGTGCGCCGGCACCCACACGTTCCCGACCCAATGACCCGGCACCCACACTGCGGGGCGCGGCGCCGGCGCCACATACACGACGCGCGGCGCAACGTACACAGCCGGCGGCGGCGGGGGCGGTGCGTAGACGACCGGCGGCGGCGCGACATAAACCGGCGGCGGCACATACACGGGCGGCGGCGCCACATAGACCGGCTTCGGCGCAACGACCACAGTCGCGCTGCCGGTGGTGACCACACCGGTGGTCACCACCGTCCCACCCGTCGTCACCGTGGTGCCGTGCGTGCCGGTTGCGGTCGTGGATGTTGTCACCACGCCCGGTGCGACGCGCGTCGCCGTGCCGGAGTGATTGACCGTCCCGCCATCCGAACCGGTCACCGTGCCCGAACGGTAGCAGGAAGAACCCGCGCAATTCGTGGATGCCGAATGGTTGACCGTGTTGCCGTTCGAGCCCGTGACCGAACCCGACGACGAATACTGGCCCGGCGCGGTCTTCGTCACATCGCCGGAGGTGGTGGCCGTCTTGCCGTCCGGTCCGGTGAGCGTGCCGGTGTGCGCACACGACCCACCGGCGCAACTCGTGTCACCGCTGTGCTGCACCGAGTTGCCGTAGCGGCCCGTGGCGGTACCCGAATTCGAGAACTGGCCCGGCGCGTTGCGTGTCACCGTGCCGGTGTTGGACGCGAAGCCGCCGTAGGGGCCGGCCACGCCGCCCGCATGCGAACAGCTGTTGCCGCCACACGAGCCGTACCGGGCGCCGTTATACGTACCGTGTGACGTGTAGGCCGTGCCGTGCTGCGACCAGGCAAACGCCGAAGCGCTGCCAAGTGCGAGCACTGCGACGGTCGCGCTGAGCACGAGCTTGCGCAGTGTGCCGCGTGCGGATGCAATGGTCGTCACAGAGACTGGGCAAGCGGCGGTGGCCGGGACGACGAACGAACTGTTTTTCACGGTATGTCCTTCTGGGTTCTGGGCCACTTCTGGTGCTGCGGCGTGGCGATGAACGGACTATAGAAGGACGTGCCGATTTAATCAGCAGGGAAGATATGTCACGCTGTTTCACCGCGGAGAAGCCCCGCCGGACAAGGGTTTGCGGGCGTCGGAGGCCGGCCGTGACATAGTTCGACATGAATTGTTGCGGGCGAATATGTCACAGCCGAAGCGCTGCTTTTTTGTCTGAACTAAAACCTAAGCGGAAACTCCCGGCCCCCGCGCCAAGGCCGCTTCCGCGACCCGGTCGGCGTGATAGGACGAGCGCGCAAGCGGCCCGGCCACTACCTCGCGAAAGCCCATCTTCAAGCCCGCGTCGCGCCACGAGGCAAACTGCTCCGGCGCCACGTAGCGCCGCACCGGCATGTGGAAGCGCGACGGCGCGAGGTACTGCCCGATCGTCAGGATATCGACACGATGCGCGCGCAGATCGCTCATCGTGTCGAGCAGTGCTTCGTCGGTTTCTCCAAGTCCGACCATCAAGCCCGATTTCGTCAGCACCAATTCGTTCGCCTCCTTGACGCGCGCCAGCAGTTCGAGCGAGCCGCGATAGTCCGCGCCGGCCCGCGCGGCCCGATACAACGACGGCACGGTTTCGATGTTGTGATTGAAGACATCGGGCCACGCGTGCGATAACGCCAGTAGCGCGCGCTCGACGCGGCCACGAAAATCCGGCGTGAGGAGCTCGACCCGGATGCCCGGCACCCGTTCGCGCAGCAGCGCGACGCAGCGCGCAAAATGCGCCGCGCCGCCGTCGCGCAGGTCGTCCCGATCCACCGACGTGACGACGACGTAGCGCAAAGCCAGCGCCGCTACCGCATCGGCGAGCCGTTGCGGCTCGTCATGATCGAGCGGCTCCGGGCGGCCGTGCGCGACGTCGCAGAACGCACAGCGGCGCGTACAGATGCCGCCCATGATCATGAAAGTCGCCGTGCGCTGCGCGAAGCATTCGCCGATGTTCGGACACATCGCCTCCTCGCAGACCGAATGCAGGCGATGCTCGCGCAGAATCGCCGCCACGCCGGCAACCGTCTCGCTCATCATCGGCCGCGCGTGCAGCCACGGCGGCTTTGGCAAGACCTCGCCGGCGGATGCCGGCACGATCCTCACCGGAATCCGCGCGAGCTTCTCGCCGCTACGCTTGCCGTACTGTCCGAGCGCGGTGACGCTATCGCCATGCAGGGCGGCCTCCATCTCAACGCCCCAAAAAATCGTTGAGCAGGCGGTTCACTTCCGAGGCCGCTTCCATCTGCACCATATGCCCCTTGCCGTCGAGCACATGCACACGAACGTCGCCTTGCAGACCCTGCGCATGCGAAGCCGGGATGATCTGATCCTGCGCGCCCCAGATCACCAGCGTGCGCGGCGCCAGTTCCGCGAGCCGCTCGCGATACCCGGCACGCTGCGCACTGCCGTCGAACGCCGACGCGGCGATCTTGCGCAGTGCGTCCTGCACGCCTTCGAGCCGCTTGTACTTGACGATATCCTCGACTAGTTGACGCGTGACGAGCGCGGGGTCGGCAAAGAGCTTCGCCAATTGTGGTTTGAGCGCGTTGCGATTGCTGCCCTCGGTGAAGCCGTTGATGTACTCGCCGTTGATCTCCTTGCCCAGACCCGCGCCTGCTATCAAGGCGAGCGAAGCGACGCGTTTGGGCGCTTTCGCAGCCACCGTCATTGCGATCAGCGCGCCCATCGAGTGGCCGATCAGATGCGCGTTGTCGATGCCGCGGTCGTCCATGAAGGCGATCACGCTGTCCGCGAGTTCATCGGCGCTGCCGGTTTCGACTGCTTTACCCGACTCGCCGTGGCCCGGCAGATCCAGCGCCCACACCGTGCGATGCGCGGCCAGGCCGGCATGATTGAACAGCCAGTTGTTCAGATCGCCGCCGAAACCGTGAATCAGCACGGCCGGTGTGCCGCCTTCGCCGAGCTTCAGATAACGCACCGTGCGCCCGCCGATCTGTGATTTTTCCGGTTGCGGGCCGCTTTCGCCCGCCTCCGAAGTAGCCGGCACGAAGTCGCGCTGGAACGCTTCGACTGCGGCATCGATCTCCGCGTCCGGCGTTTCCGTATCGGCCACTACCGCGAGCAACGCGCCGATCGGCAGCGTGTCGCCCTCCTGCGCGATCTGCCGGCGCAACGTGCCGTCAAACGCACACTCGACGCCGGACGAAATCTTGTCGGTTTCCACGTCGAGTATTTCTTCGCCTTTGGCCACCTTGTCGCCGATTGCCTTGAGCCAGCCGTTGACCTGCCCCTGCTCCATCGACAGGCCCCACTTGGGCATCGTAATCATATGAATCGGCATCGCTCAAGCCCTCACTTTCTTGACGGCGTCCGCGATCTGCGCTGCCGACGGGATGTACATGTCTTCGAGCACGCCGGAAAACGGCGTGGGCGTATGCGGCGCGGTCACCATTTCGATCGGCGCCTTGAGCGAGTGGAACGCGCGCTGTGCGATCAATGCGGAGATATCGGTCGCGATCGAGCAGCGCGGATTCGCTTCGTCGACCACCACCACGCGGCCGGTCCGCCCGGCGCTTTCAAGGATCGTGTCCTCGTCCAGCGGCGAGGTGGTGCGCAAGTCGATCACCTCGACCTGCACGCCGTCTTTGGCGAGCTCTTCCGCGGCTTCGGTGGCGTGGTGCACCATCCGGCCGTAAGTGATGATGGTGGCGTCGTCGCCATCGCGCACCACGTTTGCCTCGCCGAACGGAATCGCATACGACTCTTCGGGCACATCGCCTTCGCGGCTGTAGAGCAGCTTGTGCTCGCAGAAAATCACCGGATCGTTATCGCGGATCGCCTGGATCAACAGACCTTTCGCGTCATATGGTGTGGACGGGCACACCACCTTTAGTCCAGGAATATGCGTGAACAGCGAAGTCAGCATCTGCGAATGCTGGGCCGCCGCGCGCAGGCCTGCGCCCTGCATCGCGCGAATCACGACGGGCGTGACTGCCTTGCCGCCGAACATATAGCGAAACTTGGCGGCCTGATTAAAGATCTGGTCGAAGCACACGCCCATGAAGTCGATGAACATCAGCTCCGCCACCGGCCGCATGCCGCACGCGGCCGCGCCCACCGCCGCGCCGATATAGCCGCCTTCCGAGAGCGGCGTGTCGAGCACGCGGCCCGGGTACTTGTGGAACAGTCCTTTCGTGACGCCGAGTACGCCGCCCCATGCGTCCTGCTCGCCGGGCGAGCCCGCGCCGCCCGCGTTGTCTTCGCCCATCACGATGACGGTTTCGTCACGGGCCATTTCCTGGCTCAGGGCTTCGTTGATTGCCTGAGAGAATGTGATCTTGCGTGCCATGTCTGTCTCCTGTCGACCGGAGTTAGCGCTTTAGCGCTTACTCCGGTCCCATGCAAAGCTGTCGACCGGAGTTAGCGCTTCAGCGCTTACTCTGGTCCCATGCAAAGCTGTCGATCCAGAGTTAGCGCTTTAGCGCTTACTCCGGTCCCATGCGAAGCTATCGGCTAAATTTACAGAACTCGCGTTACGGATAAGACACGTACACGTCCGTCAACAGGTCTTCGGCGCCTGGCAGCGGCGCCGCTTTCGCGTCTGCCACAGAACTGTCGATCAGGCTCTTCACCTCGGCGTCGATACCGCGCAACTGATCGGACGTCAGCATCTCGGCACGCACCACGCGCTCCTCGAAACGCTTGAGGCAATCTTTCTCGTCACGCAGTTTCTGCACTTCACCAGGCGCGCGATAGGTCTGTGCATCCCCTTCGAAGTGGCCGAAATAGCGCGAGAATTTCACTTCGACGAGCGTCGGGCCACCGCCATGACGCGCACGTTCGATCGCTTCGCCGAGCGCCTCGTGCACCGCGAAGAAATCGAAGCCGTCCACGATCACGCCCGGCATGCCGAAGCCGGCCGCACGGTCCGCGATGTTGTCGGTTGCCACCGACCACGTCGACGAAGTCGCTTCCGCATAACCGTTGTTCTCCGCGACGAAAATCGCCGGCAGGCGCCACACCGAAGCCAGATTCATCGACTCGAAAATCACGCCCTGATTCGACGCGCCGTCGCCGAAGAAACACACGCCGACGCCGCCTGATTTCTTATATTTGGCCGCGAGCGCCGCGCCGCAAATCAACGGCCCACCCGCGCCGACAATGCCGTTCGCACCGAGCATGCCTTTTGACAGATCGGCGATATGCATCGAGCCGCCCTTACCGTGACACACGCCTGTCTTGCGACCGTAGATCTCGGCCATCATGCCGTGCACGTCCACCCCTTTGGCGATGCAGTGGCCATGACCCCGGTGCGTGGTCGCCACATAATCCGCGTCGTTCAGATGCAGCATCGTGCCGACCGCCGACGCTTCCTCGCCCGCGTAGAGATGCACGAAACCCGGGATTTCGCCGGTCGCGAATTCGACGTGCAGGCGTTCTTCGAACTCGCGGATCGTACGCATCATGCGATACGCCTTCAGCAGTTCGTCCTTGCTCAAATCACTTGAAACCGACATGGTGTGTCTCCTTGGAATGAATGCACTGCTTGCTCGACGACTCCCAAACTTCCCAAACTACGTTTGCTGCGCGACCATGGTCGCCACTTCCCTGACCAGTTGACGCGACGCCGCGTAATGCAGCGTGCGTTCCACGTCGACGGTGAGCGGCCCTTTCCAGTCGAGCGCGATCTCGTACCGGTCGCCGCGCTCGAGTTCGATCTCACGTTCGCCGTCGAAGGCGAGCGTGCCGTGTTCGGTTTCGAGCGGCGTCCAGGCACCGACTTCGAAACGCTCGCAGGTACGCATGACCACGCGCTCGACCCGCCCCGGCGCAATCGGCGCGACCAGCGGTACGCCGGATTCGCCGGGGCGTGCAAAGCGCAGATGCAAGCCGTGCGGCGCGGTACGCTCGACCGGCGCCCACGCGCCGCCGATCGACGACAGACCGATTCCGTCGGGCGCGGCGAAGGTCAGGAATAGCGTTTCGATATCCGCCGGGTCGGACACGGCTCGCGCGCCGACAAAGCGTTGCCGGCTCACGCATACATCCACCAGCGCAATTTCCTCGCGCCCGCGGTTAGGGCCGGCCACGCAGCGCACCACTAGCCGCTTGTTGCGCACGAGCGCCACGTCCGGCGGCACCGCGCGGGAGGCGACCAGCGCGCCGGCCAGACCGGCCACCGTCGCTTCGCGCAGATCTGGAAAGGCGTTGTTAGTGCCGGTGGACAAGGTCAGCAACGGCACCCGCCCGCAATGCGCGGCCACCGCGCGATGCGTGCCGTCGCCGCCCAGCACGGCGATCAACTCGACACCGGCTTGCCGCATCGCCGCGACGCCCGCGTGGGTGTCGGCGACGCTGTCGGTGATCGGTTGCTCGATGAAGTCGACTGCGGGCCAGCGCTGTTGTGCGGCGACCGCCGCATGCGTGTCGAGCGCGCGCAGCAGCAACGCCGCGACACCGGTTCGATCGCGCAAAGTCAGCACGCGATCGACACCGAGCACGCCGAGTCCGGCCAGCAGACGCACGACCATGTTGGCTTTTTCGGCGGTCGGAAACACCGACGCATACGTGGTGAGGCGCCGGATATCGCGCCCCGACGCGGGGTTCGCGATCACGCCGACGGTGACGGACGAAGGCACTGTGCTTGTCTCCTGCCCGCGTCGTGCGCGGGCCTGTGTATTCAGGAGCGCCGGGTTCGAGCGGCGGCGCTTTGTCGTGCAGGAGAACACTGCAAAGGGTGTGCCAATGTGTGCGACGTATCGCGACGTAGCGTGAAAGTGCCCTGTTTAAAGGGCCCGGAGAACAAATGGCGTGCCTGCCGCCGCTTGCATACAGCGTCTGATACACCCGTCGCGGCGTCTCAGGCGCTCGGCGCGCGACGCAGGAAGTGAGAATCCGGGACCCGGGACACAGGCGCAAAACCTTTCTGCGCGTGGCCTTCAGCGCGGGTGGATAGCGTCTCAAGCACGCGTGAGACAAACGTCTCAATCGTCTCGCGTGCTGCATTGCAATGTGATTGATAAAGCGGGATGTGCTACAAGAACAGCCTGAACCCACTGTGCGTTGTGCGTCGCTCGCCTGGAGCCGACCATGCCCTACGTTTCGCAAACCCAGCACGTCGACCGCGTGCGCGGCGCTATCGAAGGACGGCTGCCGGCACCCGCCGATAATCCGCGCCTCGTGTCGTCGTGGCAGCGTTCGTTCGAAGAGTACCGGCTCGATCCGGGCGCCGTGATCGGGCCACGTGTGCTCACGTCAGCGGAATTGCGCGAGGTGCAAGGCAGGCAGGAAACCTTTCTGCGCGCCTCGGGCCAGTGCCTGTCGCGCCTGCACGACATGATTCGCGTGGCCGACTACTGCGTGATGCTCACCGACGCGCACGGCGTCACGATCGACTACCGGATCGACCGCGAGCGCCGCAGCGACTTCAAGCACGCGGGGCTGTACATCGGTTCATGCTGGTCGGAACGCGAGGAAGGCACCTGCGGTGTGGCGAACGTGCTGACCGATCTCGCACCGATCATCGTGCACAAGACCGATCATTTTCGCGCCGCCTTCACGACCCTCACCTGCAGCGCGGCGCCGATCTTTGCGCCGACCGGCGAGATGATCGGCGTGCTCGATGCGTCCGCCGTGCAGTCGCCGGATAACCGCGACAGTCAGCGGCTCGTGTTTCAACTGGTGCGGCAAAGCGCCGGGCTGATCGAAGACGGCTACTTTCTCAACCAAACCACGCAGCACTGGATTCTGTTCGGCCATTCGAGCCGCAACTTTGTCGAAGCGCAGCCGGAAGTGCTGATCGCCTTCGACGAATGCGGCAACCTCGTCGCCGCCAATCGCAAAGCGCGCGAGTGTATTCCCGCTTTGACCGGTCCGCGCCATATCGACGATGTATTCGATACGTCCCACGTGCAACTGCACGACGTGGCGCGCACGGATGGGATTGTCGGTTTGCGTCTGCGCGCAACCGGCACGATGCTGTACGCGCGCATTCGTGCGCCGCTCAAGCGCGCGCCGCAGCGCGCAGCCGGTATGTCGGACGGTGCCGCACGTACCCAGCAGGCAGATTCGCAACGCGATCTGCAACTCGGCGCGCTTGGCCGCTTTCTGCACAGCGCCGACAACCGCATCGCGCACAATGCGGCGGTCGCATTGCGCATTGCCGGCAAACGGCTGCCGATTCTGATTCTCGGTGAAACCGGCGTCGGCAAAGAGGTGTTCGCCCGCGCCGTGCACGATGCGGGCGTGCGCCGCAGCCGGCCGTTCATCGCGGTCAATTGCGGCGCGATTCCGGAATCGCTGATCGAAAGCGAGCTGTTCGGCTACGCGCCCGGCGCTTTCACCGGCGCGCGCAGCCGCGGCGCGCGCGGCAAGATCGCGCAGGCGCATACCGGCACGCTGTTCCTCGATGAAATCGGCGACATGCCGCTCAACCTGCAAACCCGGCTGCTGCGCGTGCTGGCCGAAGGCGAGGTCATGCCGCTCGGCGGCGATGCGCCCGTGCGCGTCGACATCGACGTGATTTGCGCCACGCACCGCGATCTCGCGCAGATGATCGCCGAAGGTTCGTTCCGTGAAGATCTCTACTACCGGCTCAGCGGTGCGAGTTTGCCGATGCCGCCCTTGCGCGAACGTGCGGATATCCGCGACCTGATCGCAACGGTATTCGACGAAGAAGCGCAGATGGCAGGCCACGTGCTCACGCTCGACACGCGGCTCGCCGAGCGGCTCGCCGCCTTCGCATGGCCGGGCAACATTCGCCAGTTGCGCAACGTGTTGCGCTATGCATGTGCGATCTGCGATTCCGCGCGCGTGGAGTTGCGGCATGTCGCGCCTGATGTTGCTGCGGCGCTCGCGCCCGAGGCGGTGAACGGTCCGGCGTTGCTTCGTTCCGGCGCGCTGCAGGATCCGAGCGACGAGCGCGCGCGCATCGTCGAAGCGCTCACGCGGCATCAATGGCGGCCGAACGCTGCCGCCCAGGCTTTAGGGATCTCGCGCGCCACGTTGTACCGGCGCATCGCCAAACTGGATATTGTCGGCCCGCATCGCGGCTGATGCGGGTGTCGCCGTGGCATACGTGGTGGCGTGGCGCTGAGTGGCGCGCCACCCGTGCGCTGTGAGTCGTTCGGATGTTGGCCAGGATGCCTCGCATGGTTGAACGTGAGCGCGCCGACGCCGCCTTGGCATGCGCGGTGTCGCCCGTGTCCACACTTTCGCGCAGTAGAAAAGCAAACACCCCTGCAATGAGGGGTGTTTGCGTTAATGCTCGGCATGCTGGCTTCGGACCGGACGGCCTATGCGTTGTTCGAACGCCCCCTGCCGGTTACGCTGCCAATTCGGTTACCGCTTGCAATGCCGCTTATTGAGCGGCCGCTTGCGGCGTCACCTGCACGGCCGCGGCCGAGACGAATACCGCATGAATCGTATCGCCGACCTTGACGCCCTTCAGGTCCACGTCCGGTCCCACTTGCAGTGTTTGCGTCTGATAGGCGCCGCGCAACGTGACGATACGCTTCTTGTGATCGATTTTCTGCACAGTGGCGAGCACCTCGATCTGACGCGCGGATTCAAAGCCGCCCGAGGCCGGTGCGTACACCTGCGTATCGACACGTTCACGAATGCCCTTGTCTGCGCCCGTGACCTTTTCGGCCTTCACGAGCAGCGCGTTCTTGTACAGTACGTCGACCCGATCACCGACCTTCAGTTTATCGAAGCCTGCTACTTCCTGGCTTACCAGCACGACCACCGCGTTGCCGCCAGGTCCTTTGAGTGTCAGCGTGCGCGAGCCCGGATCGATACCGACGATCTGCGCCTTCACATGCACCGGCTGCACTGCGCCGACGATACCCTGCGCGGCGCTGGCCATCGCGTCCTGCGCCCACACCGGCTGCGCCGCGGCGACTGCCGCTACCATTAACGCCGCTCCAATCGTCGCTGCCTTCATTCACCTTCTCCTTGAAAAATCGTTTGATCTGGCGATGTGCAATCGACCATTACTTAAATGCCGATTCGCAATCGCCGTGAATACACCGCGTCTTCAGGATGACAATTACTATAAGCCTACAGCGCCACGATTGTACATGCCTCGCAAGAAACTGCGATATCTTAAATTGTGGTTCTTAAATCATCGCGTCATATGAGAACAAGGCGCGGCGCGGCATGGCGTCACGGCCTACTCCCGCCAGACGTCATATTGCATTCAGGTTCTCGCAGCCATGAATATAAAGCCGCGGCACATTTACGATATGCGGGCAGCATTAAACACATACCGCACGCAAGATTATTATTATTTTCATCGGCGACACGAGGCGTGTCGTAATCGCAAGACGCCATTACTGGAGATTAAGCATGGCGTCAATATAGTGTGAATCCGTCTGCCGCCTAAAATAAAACAGCCCCATCGCATACACGATGAGGCTGTTTTAGAGGTTGCGGCGGGCGCGCCACGCGCACCGCCTAGGCGCTAGATCGTCACACGCGTTCGATTGCGATCGCGATGCCCTGGCCAACGCCGATGCACATCGTGCACAGCGCGAAGCGACCCTGTGTGCGATGCAGTTGATACATCGCGGTGGTCACCAGACGCGCGCCGCTCATGCCGAGCGGATGGCCGAGCGCGATCGCGCCGCCGTTCGGATTCACGCGTGCATCGTCATCCGCGACGCCAAGCGCGCGCAGCACAGCGAGCCCTTGCGAGGCGAACGCTTCGTTCAATTCGATCACGTCGAACTGGTCGATCGTCATGCCGAGGCGCGCCAGCAGCTTTTGCGTGGCGGGCGCCGGGCCGATGCCCATCACGCGCGGCGCGACGCCTGCCGTTGCGATACCCAGCACGCGCGCACGCGGCGTCAGGCCGAAGCGCTTCGCGGTTTCTTCGTTGGCGAGCAACAAGGCCGCCGCGCCGTCGTTGACGCCGGATGCGTTGCCTGCCGTCACAGTGCCGTCGGCGCGCACCACGCCCTTCAGTTTGGCGAGCGTTTCGAGACTGGTTTCGCGCGGATGTTCGTCTTGCGAAACGGTGATCGGATCGCCCTTCTTCTGCGCGATCGTCACGCCGACGATTTCCTGCGCCAGCGTGCCGTCGCGTTGCGCACGGGCCGCTTTCTGCTGGCTACGCAGCGCAAACGCGTCCTGGTCGGCGCGGCTGATCCTGTAGTCGGTCGCGACGTTTTCGCCGGTCTCCGGCATCGAATCGACACCGTAGAGCTGCTTCATCAGCGGGTTGACGAAACGCCAGCCGATCGTCGTATCGAAGATGTCGGCCTGACGCGAAAACGCGCTGGCGGCTTTGCCCATCACGAACGGCGCGCGGCTCATGCTTTCGACGCCGCCGGCCAACATCAACGCGGCCTCGCCCGATTTGATCGCGCGTGCGGCGATGCCGACCGCGTCCATGCCCGAGCCGCACAGGCGGTTCACCGTCGAGCCCGGCACGCCTTGCGGCAAGCCGGCGAGCAATAGCGACATGCGCGCGACGTTGCGGTTGTCTTCACCCGCCTGGTTCGCGCAGCCGTAGATCACGTCGTCGATCGCGTTCCAGTCGACGTCCTTGTTGCGCTCCATCAGCGCCTTGAGCGGCACGGCGCCCAGGTCGTCGGCGCGAACCGACGACAGCGAACCCGCATAGCGGCCGATGGGGGTGCGAATGGCGTCGCACAGGAATGCTTCGGTCATGAGATTGTCTCCAGTCAATTTGTTCTTTATACGAACAGCAGGTCATATATCGAACATTCAGGCTCGATAATAGGCGTGGGCCTGAAACCATGTCAAGCGAAGCCAGGCGCGGACCAGGGAATACGCGCGGCCTGGCGGCCGATCCGCAAAGCGTCTGACAAATGGTGTATTCGCGCCGCCGAAAGCCATGCGGCGCAGGCAGATGCAGCCTGGATGGGGCTTTCAGCGAACCTGAATGCGCTCGTCCGCGATATAGCTGCGGATCACATCGGCGAAATTGCGCTCGCCAGTCAGGCCGAGCCGTTCCGCTCGCGAGGTATCCCATTGCCCAGGCCAGCTGCCGACAATTTTCTCCGCGCGCGGGTCCGGCTCCCACACAATGCGCCCGGCGGCCTCGTCCCCGGCGACCTCACGCAGCGCCGCGACCATCTCGTCCACACTGACCGAGATTCCCGGCAGATTCAGCACGCGCTGGTTGCCGAGCACGGTGGCGTCGAGCTCCAGCCCGAGGATCAGGCTTTCGATCGCCTTGCGCGGCGACAGCAGCCACAAGCGCGTATCGCGCGATACGGGGCACACCGCCGTTTCACCGTTCAGCGGTTCGCGAATGATCCCGCTCGCAAACGACGACGCCGCGGCATTGGGCTTGCCCGGCCGCACGCTGATGGTGGGCAGGCGCAGCACGCGGCCGTCGACGAAACCGCGCCGCGCGTAATCGTTCAGCAGCAGTTCGGCAATCGCCTTCTGCGTGCCGTACGACGATTGCGGATTCAGCGCCGTATCGTTCTGCACGACGTCGGGCAGATCGCCGCCATACACCGCCACCGAACTCGTGAACACCACGCGCGGCACGTGGCCGCGTTGCCGGCACGCTTCCAGCAGCAGACGCGACGCATCCAGATTGATGCGCATGCCGAGATCGAAATCCGCCTCGGCCTGGCCGCTCACAATCGCGGCCAGATGAAAAATCGCGGCCGTCTTCTCGTCGATCACAGCTTCGAGCACGCTGCGCTCCGCAATATCGCCCGTTTCGGTGCGCACACGGCTGTCGCCGAAATCGCCCGCGCGCACGACGTCGAGCAGCACCAGTTCGGTAATCGCTTGCGGCACGCCGTGCGCGTCTTTCAATGAGCCACGCGCCAGCAGTTCGCGCGCGAGACGCTGACCGAGAAAACCTGCACCGCCGGTAATCAGTACTTTCATGATGTCGTGTGTCCCTGTAGACCGTATTAGCGAGCGTCGTTCAGATACGGCTTGAGCCAGCCGAGGCCGGTGGAGGTGGCCGCCCGCGGCCGGTATTCGCAACCGATGTAGCCGTCATAGCCCAGCGTATCGATCAGGTCGAACAGATACGGGTAATTCAGTTCGCCGATATCCGGCTCGTGCCGTTCGGGCACGCCGGCAATCTGAATGTGACCGATGCCCGCCATATCGCGTTTGAGTTTCACCGCGAGATCGCCTTCGACGATCTGGCAGTGATAGCAGTCGAACTGCACCTTGAGGTTCGGCGCCCCAACTTCCGCGCAAATCGCCTGTGCGTCGTCCTGCCGGTTCAGAAAGAAACCGGGGATATCGCGCGTGTTGATCGGCTCGATCACGACGATGATGCCTTCGGCTTGCGCAGCCTTCGCGGCATAAGCAAGGTTCTTCAGATACACCTCGCGATGCCGGGCTCGCGGCTGATCCGCGCCGATCAGCCCTGCCATCACATGCAGTTTGCGATTGCCGAGCACGCGTGCGTATGCGAGCGCGGTGTCGACGCTGCGCTGAAATTCGTCTTCGCGGCCCGGCAGCGATGCGATGCCGCGTTCGCCCGCAGCCCAGTCGCCGGGCGGCGCATTGAAGAGCGCCTGGACGAGGCCGTTCGCATCGAGCCGCGCCTTGATTTCTCCGGCACGGAAATCGTAGGGAAACAGAAACTCGACCGCCTTAAAGCCGTCGCCTGCCGCGGCGGCGAATCGGTCGAGGAAAGCGTGCTCGTTGTACATCATCGTCAGATTGGCGGCGAAGCGGGGCATGGCGGAAACTCCCTGAAAACGGTTTGAGTCAATGTGCGTGGTGCATCGAGGCGATTGCTTCACGCGCGCAATCTGGATCAGTCATTGAGAGGTTGCGGTTTTTCTGGCGGCCGCTGCTACCAGCGCGCACCGAACACCGTTCGCAATTCTTCGAGCGCCGCCTCGTCGAGCGGCGCGGGACGTGGGTTTGTCATCAGCCACAGCCGCGCGGTCTCTTCGAGTTCTTCGAGCGCATACGCGGCCTGCGCAACCGAGCGCTCCCATACCACCGGCCCGAGCCGATCGAGCAGGACGGCGCGCACGGTATCGGCAAGCGCGGCAATCTGTTCGGCCACCTGCGGGTCGCCAGGACGCCTGTAACGAATCAGGGGGACATGTCCCACTTTCATGACGTAGTACGGGGTGATCGGCGGCAACACGTCTTGCTCGCGCCAGACGCCGGCTAGTGTCAGCGCGACCAGATGTGTCGAGTGCGTATGGACGATGCCGCGTGCCGCGCTGTTCTTCGCATAGATGCAGCGATGCAGCGCCAGTGTTTTCGACGGCTTGCCGCCGGACACCGCGTGGCCGGCCAGATCGACCTTGGCGATGTCGGCGGGATCGAGCCGGCCCAGGCAGGCATCGGTCGGCGTGATCAGCCAGCCGTCGTCGAGGCGCGCGCTGATGTTGCCGGCGGTGCCCACGGTATAGCCGCGCTGATAGAGACTTGCACCGGTCACGCAGATTTCTTCGCGGACCTTCGCTTCGGTCGTCGTCAGATAGAGTGCCGGCGTGCTGCTCATCGCACCGCTCCATCGAGATGACGCAGCGCCTTTTCGAAGAAATCGGCGGTGCCGAAGTTGCCGGATTTCAGCGCCAGCGCGAGCGGCTCCGGCGTCGGTCGTCGCAGTGGCCGGCACGCCGGGATCGATCTGCGCGCCGATCCGCAGAGTGCGCACGTCGAGCGCCTGCACCACCGCGCCAGACGTTTCGCCGCCGGCCACCACGAACTTGCGCACGCCGCGCTCGCGCAGCCCGCGTGCGATCGTCGCCAAGGTCGTTTCGACCAGTTGCCCCGCCTCGTTGACGCCGAGTTCACGTTGCACCGCCTTGACTTCGTCGGGCGTGGCGGTGGCGTAGATCAGCATCGGCTGCGCTTGATCGAGGTACTGTTGGGCGAATGCCAGCGCCTGTTCGACCACCGGTTCGCCGCGCGCAACCGCGAGCGGGTCGATGCGGAACGAAGGCCGCGCGTCGCGCCACGCCGCCACTTGCGCGTTCGTCGCCCTGGATGCGCTGCCGGCCAGCACCACCGATAAACCTTCAACGCGAGGCAACTCCGCAGCGTCAGCTTGCTCCGCGAGCAAGCCCGCGCGGCGGAAATTGTCAGGCAATCCTAGCGCGACACCGGAGCCGCCGGTGATGAGCGTGAGATCGGCGCACGCTTCGCCGAGTACGTAAAGATCCGCGTCGGACACGGCATCGGCAATCGCCATCCGCACGCCGTCGTTGTGCAACACGTCGAACGATTCGCGCACCTCGGCAACGCCTTTGGCGACGGCGTCATAACGCACCAAACCGACTTTCGAACGCGTTTGCCGCTGCAGCACGCGTACGAGGTTGGCTTCGCGCATCGGCGTGAGCGGATGATTTTCCATCCCCGACTCGTTCAGCAAGGTATCGCCGACGAACAGATGGCCGCGAAAAATCGTACGGCCATTCTCGGGAAACGCCGGGCAGGCAATCGTAAACGCCATAGCGCCCGAGTTCGCGCACAACGCATCGAGCAACGCATCCGTGACCGGCCCGATATTGCCCGCATCGGTCGAATCGAAGGTCGAGCAGTATTTGAAGAAGAACTGGCGGCATCCTTGCGCGCGCAACCAATCGAGCGCGGCAAGCGATTGCGCGACCGCGTCGGTTGCGGGAATCGTGCGCGATTTCAGCGCGACAACCAGCGCGTCGGCTTCCACGGCTTCGTTCGACGCGGGCACGCCGATGGTCTGCACCGTGCGCATGCCGCCGCGCACCAGCATGTTGGCGAGGTCGGTGGCACCGGTGAAATCGTCGGCAATACAGCCGAGCAGCGCGCGTTTGGACGTAACGGTCATGACGGGCTCCAATGCTTATTTCGCCGCCGGCACGTCGATGCCGGGGAAAATCTTGATCACGGCAGAATCGTCCTCACCGCCGTAACCGGCGGAGGACGCCATCATGAACATCTGGTGAGCCGCCGCCGAGAGCGGCAATGGAAACTTGGTACGGCGCGCGGTATCGAGCACGAGGCCGAGATCCTTGACGAAAATATCGACCGCCGACAGCGGCGTGTAATCGCCGTTCAGAATGTGCGGCACACGGTTCTCGAACATCCACGAATTGCCCGCGCTATGCGTGATGACCTCGTACAGCGCATCGGCATCTACCCCTTCGCGCAAACCCAGCGCCATCGCCTCGGCCGCCGCCGCGATATGCACGCCGGCCAGCAACTGATTGATGATCTTCACTTTCGACCCGGCGCCGTGCGCGTCGCCCAACCGATACACCTTGCCGGCCATCGCGGCCAGCACGTCCTCACACGCGGCGTAAGCGGCTTGCGGTCCCGACGTCATCATCGTCATTTCGCCGGATGCCGCGCGCACCGCGCCACCCGACACCGGCGCATCGAGCATCTGCAAGCCGGCCGCCTCGATCCGCCGGCCGAGTTCGATCGCGAAGTCCGGCGCGACTGTCGCGCTGGCGATCACGACGCCGCCCTTCTTCATTCCTGCGACGGCGCCTTCGGCACCGAACAGCACCGCTTCGGTCTGCACGGCATTGACGACCAGCGTGACGACCACGTCGCACTGCGCCCCGAGTTCCGCGGGCGAAGCGCAACCCACGCCGCCTTCCGCGACGAACGTTTGCAGGACCTGACTGCGCAGATCGCACGCGTGAACCCGAAACCCCGCGCGCAACAACGAACGCGCAACACCCAGGCCCATTGCGCCAAGACCGATGACACCGACGTTTCTGGACATGCCTGACCTCCGTGAATTCGTTGGCGGCTGGCGCCGCAAGCGCTCAAGCTCAGCAAATACCCGCTTGCTCGAGCCGCCGTGCCGCGTTGTACATATGCGTGCGCGCCGCGTTGCGCGCCGCCATCGGGTCGCCTGCGCGAATCGCGGCGGCAATCGCCGCATGCTCGTCGCGTACCTGACACGAGAAGTCTTCGCGCAGCGCTTCGTTGCGCCGTGTCACGACGGTGCCCGCTTCGAGGTACTGGTTCAGGAAGGTGAGCGTTTTGAGGAAATACGGATTGCCGGTAGCCGCGGCGATTGCGCGATGAAACGCAACGTCTTCGGCGACGCCGTCCTCGCCTTCGGCCACGGCTGCGTCGATTTTCGCGAGCGCGGCGTCGATCGACATCATGTCGGCGTCGCTACGGCGCATGGCGGCTTCCGACGCGACTTCCGCTTCGATCGCCCGCCGCAACGCGAGAATCTGCAGCACCGAGCCCGCCTCGACGGCTTCCGCGTAATCGATGCGTAGCGGCCGGATTGCTCCGTGCGCGGCAATGAACACGCCGCTGCCCTGACGCGGCTCGACCACGCCTTCGTTCTTCAGCCGCGAAATCGCCTCGCGGATGACCGTGCGGCTTACGCCGAACTGCTGCGCCAGCACCGCCTCGGTCGGCAGCTTGCCGCCGCGCTTGAAGGTGCCCTTGTCGATCTGCTTGAGAAGCTGCTGCGCGACCGTGTCGCTCATCGCTCTGGCAGGAATCTTGTCGAACATCGACTGCCTCGATAGATCATGTTATCGGGTCATCATACAAATTCAGAATTGCGACAACATCCTTGCAAACCCTGGGTTCAAGGTCAGAAAACTTGCGAGGTTGGCGAAAATCGGGGCTTAAGCTATCGTCACGGCTGTCCGCGATACCGCGCCGCCGCGCTGGTGCCATGCTTGTGGCCCGGTTGTGCGCGACCGGCCACTGCCCTCTTCGAACGCTTTTTGCAAAGGTCCATGAGCAAAGCCCTGCCGCCGTCTTCCGCCGTTCCCGCCAGCGCCGAACCGGCCCCGGACAAACCGGGCGACTCGTACGTGCAATCGTTCGCGCGCGGCCTCGCTGTGATCCGCGCGTTCGACGCCACCCGCCCCGAACAGACGCTCACCGACGTCGCCGCCGCCGCGGGACTCACGCGTGCCGGCGCGCGCCGCATTCTGCTGACCCTGCAGACGCTCGGCTATGTCGAATCGGAAGGCCGCCTGTTCCGCCTCACGCCGAAGATTCTCGATCTCGGCTTCGCGTACCTGACCTCGATGCCATTCTGGAATCTCGCCGAACCGGTCATGGAACAGCTATCGGCCGAGGTGCACGAAAGCTGCTCGGCGGCCGTGCTCGATCGCACCGAGATCGTCTACGTGCTGCGCGTGCCGACCCACAAGATCATGACCATCAACCTGTCGATCGGTAGCCGCCTGCCGGCTTACTGCACCTCGATGGGCCGCGTGCTGCTCGCCGCCCTCGACGACGAAGCGCTGGAAGCGACACTGGGCAGCACACCGCTCTACGCGCACACGCCGCGCACGGTGACCGACAAGGAAGAACTGAAAAAGCTGATCGCGCAGGTGCGCCGCCAGGGATGGGCGATCGTCGATCAGGAACTGGAAGGCGGCTTGATTTCGCTGTCGGCGCCGATTCGCAACCGGCAAGGGCGTGTGATCGCCGCGATGAATATCAGCGGCAACGCGCAGCGCAATTCGGCGAAGCAGATGGTGAAGGCGTTTCTCGAGCCATTGCAGCATGCCGCGCAAACGGTATCGGAGATGGTGGCGCGGCGCGGTTGAGGATAACGACGGCGCGCGCAATCTGACGCGCGCCGTGCTTTGCGAGCGGTCTGCACTGCGCCGGTTGTGCTCAATGCCGGCTGCAATTGCGGACTTACAAGCTTAAGTAACGCTCCACCAGCCGCGTCCAGAACGCCGCGCCGATCGGCAGATTGCGGTCGTTGAAGTCGTAGTGCGGGTTGTGCACCATGCAGCCGTCCTCACCCGCGCCGTTGCCGATCCGCAGGAACGTGCCGGGGCGCTTCTGCAACATGAAGGCAAAATCTTCGCTGCCCATCAGGATATCGGTCTGCGCAACCACTTTATCTTCGCCGACCAGTTCGCGCGCCACTTCGACTGCGAAGTCGGTTTCAGCATCCGAATTGATCACCACCGGATAGCCTTCGATGTATTCCACCACCGCCTTGCCGCCATAACTCGTCGCCTGGCTTTCGGCGAGTTCAGTGATGCGTTTTTTCAGCAGCGTGCGTACTTCCGGGCTGAATGAGCGCACGCTCAATTCCAGCCGCGCGCTGCCCGAAATCACGTTGTTCGCGGTGCCCGCATGCATCGAGCCGACTGTCACCACTGCCGGCTGCGACGGATCGACGTTGCGCGCCACGATGGTCTGCAACGCCATCACGATGCTCGCCGCGATCACCACCGGGTCCACCGTGAGATGCGGACGCGCCGCGTGGCCGCCGACACCTTCGATCGTAATGATCGCCTTGTCGCCCGCCGACATGAACGGCCCCTTGCGGAACAGCATCACGCCCGGCTCTTCGCCCGGATGGTTGTGCAGACCGAACACCGCGTCGCACGGAAAACGCTCGAACAATCCGTCGTTGATCATTTTCATTGCACCGCTGTCGACGCCGCTTTCCTCAGCCGGCTGAAAGTACAGATGCACGGTGCCCGAGAAATGACGCGTGGCCGCAAGGCGTTGCGCCGCGCCGAGCAGCATGGTCGTGTGGCCGTCGTGGCCGCATGCGTGCATCTTGCCGTGCGTGCCGCTTGCATACGGCAGCCCCGTCTGCTCGATGATCGGCAGCGCGTCCATGTCGGCGCGAATGCCGATGCTGCGTGTGCCGTCCCCCACCTTCAGCGTACCCACCACACCGGTTTGCCCCACCCCGCGCGTGACCTGCCAGCCCCATTGTTCGAGCTTCTGCGCCACCAGCGCGCCGGTTTGCACTTCTTCGTAAGCGAGTTCCGGATGGTGATGAATGTGATGGCGAATCTCGCGCAGGCTTTCGGCGGCAGGCGCCAGGTCGGACACTTCGGTAAACCGCGCGGCTTCGCTCATCTCTATGGCTCCATGGGAATAATGCCGCATGACCATGCGGCAACCGGAATATAGCCGATCTTATCGAACGTGTGCTTCCGCCTTCAGGAACTCGATCAACGCGTGCCCCGCATCTTCGAGTGCGCCGGAGTTGTCGATCGTCGTGCAGCGCACGCCGTCGGGCAGCGAAAACGGCGCACGGCGCGCGAGCCGCGCCGCAACCTGTTCCGCCGACTCGCGTGCCCGTGCGCCGAGCCGCGCCTCGAGAATGTGCGGCGCGGCGTTCACGTGCACGACTTCCATCTGCGGATAGCGCGCCAGCGTGTGCTGCACATGCTGCCGCGATCCGTTGACGACGACCGTGCAGCCGCGCGCAAGCCAGGCGTCGAGTTCGATGCCGATACCGTAGCGCAGCGTGTGACTCGTCCATTCGAGTGCGAACAGGCCGAGCACCGAACGCGCGGCAAATTCCTCGACGCTCAACGCAACATGCTCTTCGCCGTTGCCGCTCGGCCGCGTGATATAGCGATGCGCAAACAGAATCGGCTCACCCAACAGGTGTCTGCGCGCAAAGCCCAGCAGCGAATCCTTGCCCGCGCCGGACGGCCCCATTACATAAATCAAACGCCCTGCCATTGTTATTTCACCTCGCCGGTCTGAAACGGCACGCGCTGCCACAACACAAACGGTTCGCCGGGTGCGGGCTCTACGAAGAGCGCAGCGTGATCGATCGCGAGCGGCCCGAGCGCGGACGTGCGCGCCTGCCACCAATCGACCAAAACCGCGCGTTCATGCGCATCCGCGAGCGAACTGGACAGCGTCATATGGAAACGGAATTCGTCGAACACATATGGATAGCCCCATTCGGTCAACAGTGCGCGTTGCCGTTCGCTCAACGGCCCAGCCAGACGGCGCGCGAGATCGGCGGCGGTTGGCCGCGCGCGAAACGCATCTAGCGTTTGCAGCGCACTGGCGGCGACTGCGCCAATGTTCGCTTCACTTTGCTGATTGGCGGGACGCAGCGCGACAAAGTCGCCAAGCGTCGCGGCTTCCACCGGCAGCGAAAAAGCGCGTTGCGCGCGGGCCCACTGGCGCGCCGCCTCCAGTAGATCCTGCTGCATGACGCGCTCCGCGAGACGAAACGGAGCAACCAGCGTGCCGTGCCAACCGTAACGACGCGGTGCTTCAGTCAACTCCGCCAGCGGACGCGTCAAGCCTTCCGGTTGCGGCGGCACGCAGCGCTCGCCATTTTCCGCATCGCGAGCGAGCCACTCGGACCCAGCCTGCCACCACGCCGATTCCCGCGAAGGTGCGTAATACACCGCGAATCGTGCATCGGCGCCCCATACTGCGCCGCTCATAAGTCGTGCTCCACGAGCAGTTGCACGCGGTCGGCCGCAAAATGGGTGACGCCGTATTTAACCGGCGTGCCTTGCAGATCCACGTCGACGTTTTCGACCCACAACACCGGCTGCTGCCGGTTGATATTCAGACGCCGTGCCACTTCCGGTTCAGGCAGCACGCTGCCGATACGGCTCCACTTGCGCAGATAGTCGTTCACGCCGAATTCAGCCATCGCCTTCGTGATGCCGCCGGTTCGCTGCAGCACGTCCGGCAAGTCGGCGAAACGCGCGGCCGGATACCAGTTGCGTGCAAACGTAAGCGGCACGCCATCCGACTCGTGCAGCGATTCGATCCGGTAGACCGATGCGCCCGCGCGCAGGCTGAGTGCTTTCGCGACATTCGGCTCGGCCTTCACGCGCGCCGCGGACAGCATGGTGCCCGCCGCCGCATGATGCTGCTGACGCAAGTTTTCTGTAAACCGCGTACGGCGGCCGATCGTATAGTCGATCGCGCCGGGCTGCACGAAGGTGCCGCGCCCCTGCTCGACGCTCACCAGGCCGAGCGCTGCAAGACCGAGCATCGCGCGGCGCACCGTATGACGGTTCACGTCGAAGCGTTTGGCCAGTTCGCCCTCGCTCGGCAGGCGGCCTTCTTCGCCAAAGCCGCTCGCCGCAATCTCGGCCGCCAGAATCTGCTCGATCTGCCGCCAGACGGCAACGCCCGCGCCGCGTTCGAGCAGCGTACCCGGCATCGCGTTGTCGTTCGATGTCATGGTGCTGTCATTCCCCTGAGTTCAAATAATCGCCATGTCGTGCATTGTAGTGCGCAAGCCGTGATGGAAATGTGAAATGGCGGCCATGGACTACAACGCCAAACAAGCATACCTTTAAACGTCTAGACGTTTAGATGAATAGATGGTCAAATGACCACTCGCTGGATCAACAGGAACATCGATGAGTGCCACTTCCGCCTCGCCTTCCTCCGCCATGCGGCGCGCATGGATGGCCGTGCTGGCCCGCACGCCGCGCGCCGATCTCGAAGCCGCGCTCGAACGCGTGCTGCAAGGCGCCCCGCCCCCCGCTTACGACTGGCTGCGCCCGCCCGAAATCGGCCTCGCGATGGTGCGCGGCCGGGTGGGCGGCAGCGGCGACCCGTTCAACCTCGGCGAAGCCACCGTCACACGCGCTACTTTGCGTTTGCGCGGCGCCGGTGACGTTCCGGCCGCGGTCGGCGTCGCCTGTCATCTGGGCCGCGACCGCCGTCGCGCCGAACTCGCCGCGTTGGCGGATGCCCTGCTGCAATTGCCCGAACATCATGCTGCCTTGCATCAGCAACTGATCGAGCCATTGGCTACGCAGCAGGCGGCTCAGCGTGCCGAGCGCCGGCAGGATGCCGCGGCGACACGCGTCGAATTCTTTACGATGGTCCGGGGCGACTGATGGAAAACTCGCAAATTGCATTGTCCACGTTGACGCCGGGTTTCCAGGACCCGGTCCACGATACCCAGGCGGTATTCCGCACCTTGCTCGATACGTTATCGCGGCCGGGCACGATCGGCGCCGTCGAAAACGTGTTGCCTGAAGTGCGGGCGACACGCGCCGAACCGGCCGCGTTCGCCGCACTGCTTGCACTGTGCGACTACGCCACGCCGGTATGGCTCGCTCAAGCGGATACCGCACTGAGTTCGGCGCTGCGCTTTCATACCGGTGCACCGCTCGTCGACGAACCCGCGCAAGCAGCCTTCGCCTATATCCACGACACGGACTGCATGCCGCCGCTGGCAAGCTTCTCGCTCGGCGACGCCGAGGCGCCGGAACATTCGGTCACGCTGCTGATCCGCGTCGAAGCGCTGACAGGCGGCGCACCGGTCGTACTGAGCGGTCCCGGCATCCGGCACACGGCGACGATCGCGCCGCGCGGTCTGCCCGAGCATTTCTGGCGCGAACGCGCCGCCCTCGCGCCGCTCTTTCCGTGCGGCATCGATTGTTATCTCGTCTGCGGCGACTCGCTAATCGGCCTGCCGCGCACAACTGAAGCGAAGGTGAACTGATGTACGTTGCCGTCAAGGGTGGAGAGCGCGCGATCGAAGCGTCGTGGCACCTGCTCGACAAGGCGCGCCGCGGCGATACGCGGCTCGCCGAACTCAGCGTCGCGCAGATTCGCGAGCAATTGCGCCTCGCCGTCGCGCGTGTGATGACCGAAGGTTCAGTCTACGATGAAGAACTCGCCGCGCTTGCGATCAAGCAGGCCGCCGGCGATCTGGTCGAGGCGATTTTTCTGCTGCGGGCGTACCGCACCACGCTGCCACGCTTTGGCTACACGCAGGCGATCAATACCGAAGCGATGCAGGTGGAGCGCCGCATTTCCGCCACTTTCAAGGATGTGCCCGGCGGCCAACTGCTCGGCGCAACTTACGATTACACGCAACGTCTGCTGGATTTCGCGTTGCTCGCGGATGGCGACACTGCAGCGAACGTGAGCGCAGCCAGCTGCGCACATCGTACTGATGAGCCGGTCGAAGCGATGCCGCGCGTCGTCTCATTGCTCGACAAGGAAGGCCTGATCGAGCAGGAACGCCCCACTCCGAACGCACCCGAACCCGGCGACCTGTCGCGCGAGCCCCTCGCCTTTCCCGCGAGCCGCGCCACGCGATTGCAGAATCTCGCGCGCGGCGACGAAGGTTTCCTGCTGGCGATGGGCTACGCCACCCAGCGTGGCTACGCACACTCTCATCCGTTCGCGGGCGAGATCCGCTTCGGCACGATCGCTGTCGAAATGGAGCTCGACGAACTGGGTGAAATGGTGGAAATCGGCGATATCGATATCACCGAATGCCAGATGATCAACCAGTTCGCCGGCAGCGGCGACGTGCCGCCGACCTTCACGCAAGGCTATGGTCTCGCGTTCGGTCACTCGGAACGCAAGACGATGGCGATGGCACTGGTGGATCGCGCGTTGCGCGCCGAGGAACTCGGTGAAACGCTCGCTTCGCCCACGCAGGACATCGAATTCATGCTCTCGCATAGCGATAGCGTCGAAGCGTCCGGCTTTGTCCAGCATCTGAAACTGCCTCACTACGTCGACTTCCAGGCTGAGCTTGAACTCGTGCGGCGCCTGCGCGCGCAGCACGGCGTGGAAGACAGCAACGACGAACCGCACCCGCAGGAGCATGCCGCATGAACGCGCCCGATACCTCTCTCGCCACCGCGTCGTATGACAGCGCAGCGGACGGCTACAACTTTGCCTACCTCGACGAGCAGACCAAGCGCATGTTGCGCCGCGCGCTCCTGAAGGCCGTCGCCGTGCCGGGTTATCAGGTGCCCTTTGCGTCGCGGGAAATGCCCTTGCCGTTTGGCTGGGGCACGGGCGGCATTCAGGTGACGGCAGCGATCATCGGCAAGCACGACACGCTGAAAGTGATCGACCAGGGTTCCGACGAGACCACCAACGCGGTCAACATCCGCCGCTTTTTTGCGCGCACCACCGGCGTGAAGACCACGCGCCGCACCACTGAGGCGACCATCGTCCAGACGCGCCACCGCATTCCCGAAGCGCCGCTCACCGACAAGCAGATTCTCGTCTATCAGGTGCCGATGCCCGAGCCCTTGTACCGGCTGGAGCCGCGTGTCGCCGAATGCAAAAAGCTGCACGCGCTCGCCGATTACGGCTTGATCAGCGTGAAGCTGTACGAGGACATCGTGCATCACGGCAGCATCGCCACGACATACGACTATCCGGTGATCGTCAACCAGCGCTATCTGAGTTCGCCCTCGCCGATTCCGAAATTCGACAACCCGAAGATGCATATGAACCCCGCGCTGCAACTGTTCGGCGCAGGCCGCGAACGGCGCATTTACGCGATTCCGCCGTATACGCCGGTACGCAGTCTCGACTTCGACGACCATCCGTTTGAAATACAGAAGTGGCAGCATGCATGCGCGCTGTGCGGATCGACGGAAAGTTTCCTCGACGAAATGATCGTCGACGATGCGGGCAAACGCATGTTCGTGTGCTCGGATAGCGACTACTGTCACGAACGCCGCGGCGATCAGGATCTGGAACTGCCGTCATACGAAGCGCGCAAGGGAGAAACCGCATGACGCCGCTGTTGAGCGCCCGTTCGCTCACCAAACAATACGGCGGCCGCAACGGCTGCAGGAACGTGAGCTTCGATCTGTATCCGGGCGAGGTGCTGTGCATCGTCGGCGAATCCGGCTCGGGCAAGACCACGCTGCTGAACACGCTTGCATTGAAGACCGAAGCCGACAGCGGCTCGCTCCATTACGCCGCCACACATGGCGAACAACTCGATCTGCGCGCCCTGTCCGAACCGCGCCGGCGTCTGTTGATGCGCACCGAGTGGGGCTTTGTGCAGCAGAATCCGCGCGACGGGCTGCGCAGCGGCGTTTCGGCCGGCGCGAATATCGGCGAGCCGCTGATGGCGGTCGGCGCGCGCCACTATGGCGATATCCGCCACGCGGCGACCCAATGGATGGAACGCGTCGAACTCGACGCCACGCGTATCGACGAGTTTCCGGCCGCGTTTTCCGGCGGCATGCAGCAGCGTTTGCAGATCGCGCGCAATCTGGTCACCGGCCCGCGCCTCGTCTTCATGGACGAACCGACCGCCGGTCTCGACGTATCCGTGCAGGCGCGCCTGCTCGATCTGCTGCGCACCTTGACGTCCACACTGCATCTGTCGGTGCTGATCGTCACGCACGATATCGGTGTGGCGCGATTGCTCGCCCATCGGTTGATGGTCATGCAAGGCGGCGAAGTGGTCGAGGCGGGACTGACCGATCAGGTGCTCGACGATCCGCAGCATCCGTACACGCAAACGCTGGTTTCCTCGGTTCTGCCGGTTTGAGGCTCACAATGCAATCCATTGAAACAGGCACTGAAGCGCGCGCATCCGATCGCGCGCTGATCGATGCGTTTGGCGACAACGCCGCGCTGATGCTGCGCGCCGTGAACCTCGGCAAGACCTTTACGCTGCACGGCCAGGGCGGCGTGCGGATCGAAGCGCTCGCGGGCGTGTCGCTCGAACTCGAACGCGGCGAGTGCGTGGTGCTGGTCGGGCCGTCCGGTGCGGGCAAGAGTACGCTGTTGCGTTGCCTGTATGGCAATTACCTGGCGAGCACGGGCTCCATCGCGATTCGCGATGCGGGCGGCGACGGCCGGCCGGTGGCGATCACCGGCGCCGAGCCGCACGATGTGCTGCGCCTGCGCCGTGGCGTGGTCGGCTACGTGAGCCAGTTTTTGCGCGTGATTCCGCGTGTGCCGACGCTCACGCTCGTCGCCGAACCGCTGCTGTCGCGCGGCGTGGCCGAAGATGAAGCGCGGACGCGCGCCGCCGCTCTGCTGGCGCGGCTGAACGTGCCCGAACGCCTGTGGACGCTCGCGCCCGCCACTTTCTCCGGCGGCGAACAGCAACGCGTGAACATCGCGCGGGGTTTGATCGCGGAGCATCCGCTGCTGCTGCTCGACGAGCCGACCGCTTCGCTCGACGCGGAAAACCGCGACGTGGTGGCCGATCTGATCGTCGAAGCACGCGAGCGTGGCGCGGCAATCGTCGGCATCTTTCACGACGAAGATACGCGCAACAAGGTGGCCACCCGCCGCCTCGAACTCCAGCCGCCGCTGCGTCGCTCATCGACGCAAAACGGCACTAAACTGAAACATTGAGCTGAAACACTGAGCTGCAACACTCAAGTCTGACTGACTACGGAGCAAGTCGATGTTGATCAGGAACGCTCGCATCGTGACGCGAGATGAAGTATTTACCGGCGTGGTTCACATCGTGGACGGCATGATTCACGACGTGGCGCGCGGCACGACCTCGGCGCGCGAAGCGGAAGATTGGGAGGGCGACTATCTGTTGCCGGGCCTGATCGAATTGCACACGGACAACCTCGAGAAACACCTCGCACCGCGTCCGGGCGTGCAGTGGAATACCGACGCCGCCTTTGTGATCCACGACGCGCAAGTGGCCGCCGCCGGCATTACCACGGTGTTCGACGCCCTCGCGATTGGCTCGCGCACGAATGCGGGCCTGCGCGGCCGCGATCAGCAAACGCAGTGTGCCGAGGCGTTGACGCGTTTTTCCGAGCGCAAACTGTTGCGCGCGGAACATTTTCTGCATCTGCGCTGCGAAATCGCCACTGCCGATGTGGTGGAAATATTCGATTCGTTGTGCGCGCATCCACTGTTGCGGCTCGCTTCGGTCATGGATCACACACCCGGCCAGCGCCAATGGCACGATCGCGAGCAATGGCGCCGCTTCCAGGAACGCAACGGCAAGCTGAGCGACGAGCATGTGGCGACCGCGCTGGTCGAACTGTCGGTCGAACAGGAGCGTTACGCGGACGCGCACCGCCGCGAGATCGTCACACGCTGCAAGCAGCTCGGCATTCCGGTTGCAAGCCATGACGACACGCTGATCGAGCACGTCGAACAGGCCAAGGCCGAAGGCATCGTGCTGGCCGAATTCCCGACCACCCGCATCGCCGCCGAAGCCGCGCGCGAACACGGCATTTCGACGATCATGGGTGCGCCGAATATCGTGCGCGGCGGCTCGCATTCGGGCAACGTGTCGGCGCTCGAACTGGCGAAAGCCGGCTTGCTCGATATCCTCTCTTCGGATTACGTGCCGTCCAGTCTGCTGACCGCGGTATTCGAACTGGTCGGCAAGGCCGGCTGGAGTTTGCCGCGCGCCATGGCAACCGTGTCCGCCGAACCGGCGCGCACCGCCGGTTTGCATGATCGCGGCGCCATCGAAGCGGGGTTGCGCGCGGACTTCGTGCGCGTGACGATGCTCGACACGCTGCCCGTGCCGCGCGCGACGTATCGCGCCGGAGCGCGGATCGTTTGACGTTAGTTTCAGGCTAGTGCCGGCGCGGGCGCTCACCGCCTGCTCGCGCCACGCGCGTTCAGTGGGCCGACGGCAACTGGCCCCACGCCACCAGGACCTGCTGGATGCCCCGCGCGTAGGCGTCGCGCTGCTTCGGAGATTCCGAATGGTAGGCGCCGATCGCGCGCCAGGTATTGCCGTGCTTGACCATCTTCTGCTTCAGCAACCAGGCGGCCACGTAGACGTTCACGCACGGATCGATCAACGCGCGATGCGGTACACCTTCGCGCGCGAGGTCGCCGAAATGGATCGAATTGATCTGCAATTGCCCGACGTCGATCGAACCGTTGGCGTTCTGCCGTATGGCTGTGGGGTCCCCTTTCGATTCGTACCACGCAACCGCGCGCAGCACCCATGGGTTGACGCCCTGATAGGCGGCGGCTTCATTGAAGCAATCGTCGGCCGCGTAGGCCGTGCCGCACGTCCACACGCATGCGAGTGCGGCGAGGCAGATTTTCAGGAACATGATTCGTACCTCGCGTGATGGCGATGCGCGTCAGACGCTCCGCATGCCTGCTGAATTACTTGATTAAGGCCTGATCGATCTGCCGCTGCACGGAATCGAGGTAAGCGTGCGAGGCGTCGGAGACGACAATTCGTACAGCAGGAGCCGGCGGCGGCCGGTGCTCCTGAAGCTGCACCTGCGCATGGGCTTTCTTTTTATGCACGGCCGGCTTCACCGGCAGATCATCGTCATCGCCGCTCGTCGGCGGCAGCATGGCGAGCGACGGCAAGGGCGGATACACCTTGTCCGCCGCAGCGGGAAATGCGCTTGACGACTGCAGGTCGGCGCCCGGTTGCCCGGCGAAGACCGGCGCGGACAGCAGCATGGCGAGCGTCAGGAAAGTCATCCGGTATGTCACGATGGCCTCCTTCACTGAACCGTTCTGATCGACACGCTATACGGCTGGCCAAGGCCGGCCGTCCGATTCTCGAAGCT
The DNA here is from genome assembly GCA_963738755.1 of uncultured beta proteobacterium. Lineage (GTDB taxonomy): Bacteria > Pseudomonadota > Gammaproteobacteria > Burkholderiales > Burkholderiaceae > Paraburkholderia. The sequence goes on along the minus strand of CAVTXZ010000012.1, from coordinate 256,071 downwards.
CACTTTGGCCGTGCGCTGCGCCGGCACACCCTTCCATACAGCCTGATTCAGATAGCCGAAGTCCTGCCCCAGCGCGGTCACGAGAACAACCGTGGACTGTTTCTGCGCGGCGGCCAAGGCGCCGGCTTTAGCGAGCACCGCGGAAAGCTGCGGGTCGCGCGCGCCAAGCGCGTCCGGAGGAAGATCGAAACTGATCACCTCGTTCGGGGCCTTGTCCGTGTGCGCGGCAGTGGGCGGCGGCATCTGCGCGCATCCGGCCAGTGCAAGCATGCCCGTCAAGAAAAATACCTGTCGCTTCACACGAATCTCCAATCGTTCACGTGGCTATAAGGAGGTTTTCGGCAGAGCGACGGGGAAGTTGATACAGCGGAAACCGGTCCGCCAAAATCAAAAATAGTTACCTCAAGATTCGCGCAAACGATTGCGTCAGTGCTCGCCGACGAACCGATCGAGGCAAACTTGCCTCACCGTTTTCATCGTGCATTCGTCTGATCAATAGCGAGCTGTGGCCACACGCAGGCAAGCCGCACGAGAATTTCGCACCTTGCCCGCGCCGGCGCGTCAGGCGGTCGGCTCGGCCTCGCGGCCTTCCGTGGCGCCCTCGCCGGCTTGCGCCTGTTCGCGCTGGCGGGCGGCGTCCAGCAGATCCTGGTAACGCAGGTAGCCGCAGCGTCCACCGGATTTGGCCGCGTACATCGCGGCGTCGGCGTTGAGCAGCAACTCTTCCGCCGTGGTGCCGTCGGCCGGAAACTGGCTGATGCCGATGCTCGCGCCGACCGTCATGGGCCGCCCGTCCATCAGCAGTTCGTCGTTCAGCGTGCCCATGATGCGCGAGGCGATCCCGGGCGCGGCTTCGGCGGAGCGCGGCCCTTCGATCAACACGATGAACTCGTCGCCGCCGAGCCGCGCCACCACGTCCGCGGAACACAACACCTGCTTCAGGCGAAGCGCCACGGCAACCAGCACCTTGTCGCCGACGGAATGTCCGAATTGATCGTTGATCTGCTTGAAGCGGTCGAGGTCGACGAAGAGCACGGCAAGCCGCTCCTCACGCCGCGTGGCGTCACTGATCGCCGTCTCGAGTTTCTGCATGAACAACATGCGGTTCGGCAGACCGGTCAGCATATCGTGCGAGGCGAGATGCACCAGTTCATCCTGCTTGTTATGCAGCACATCCATTTGCGACTTGATCTCGCGGCGCAGACGGTCGAAGCAGCGCGCCAGCACGCCGATCTCATCGGTGCGCTTGAGCGGCAACCGTTCCATCGCATGCTCGGCGAACAGATGCGTCGCCGCGTACGCGAGACTATGCAGAGGCTTGGTCAGCGCACGCGCAAACAGGACCGCGAGAAGCAGCGCCAGCGCGCTGAAGACCAACACCATGCGAACGATGCTGATGCCCAGCAGATTGGCGCCGGACAATACGTCTTCGAGCGGCTTGGCGAGCCCCAGCACGATAAAGCGGTTGCCCTCGGACGCGCCGAAGGGCCGGCGCACGAAAGCGAGCACCTGACCGGCCGCCTGCCTCGGCCGCGCGATACCGTCCAGCAGCACTTCGCTTTGCGACTGCTCGAAGAGCGGCCGGGTGGCGGAGAAGCTGTCCTGCATGAAAACGCGCCGGCCGCGGTCGAAGCCGAACGTTTTTGACGCATCCGGATGGACCAGGAAATCGCCCCACTCGTTGGCCAGATACACCTGATAGTCGCTCGGCAAATCGCTCTGCAGACGTTTGAGCAAACCGGCCAGATCGATGTCGATGACGACCACGCCCACCACCTCGCCGCTCGCGGTCGCCACCGGTGTGCCGAGCCGCAGCGTCGGCATGCCCTCCGCCGAATGCGCGCCGTACTCGTGATTGACCGAGATCGGCGAGGTGTAGATGCGGCCGGGCGAAAACGTCAGCGTATCGAACACGTACGAGAACTGGCCTTTTTCCTGCAGGTCGTCACCCTGAACCCGCGCGAGACCGTCGGCGTCGCGATCGAAACGGATCAGTTCGAGTCCGTGGTGCTGGCGGGTGATCAAACGGATCTGCAGATATTCGGGGTGATGAATCATGAAGCTGGAGTACACCTGCGCCAGCTGTTCGCGTGCGGGATTGGCCTCAAGACCGTCATCCGACTCCGCGATGGCAGCCGAATACGGCATGCTGGCGAGCACCTGGGCGTCGGCGCCGACATCGTCGATCGCGCCGGAAAAGCGTTGGCCCAGCAGTTCCGTCGAAGTGAGCAGGCTGTGTTCGGCTTCGTTCACCAGCATCGCGCGGTTGGCGCGATACGCGTAATAGCCGGTCGCGCCGGACGCGAGCACGCCAATGCACGCGAGCAGGACCGACAACTTGGCCGTCAAGCCTGGGCGTATCATCAAAAACGCTCCGATCGGTCTCCCGACACGATTTTGTTCCACAGGTCCTCGCGCCGCTGAATGTTTTCCACTGGACCAATCCACACGATGTGCCCGTTAGCGCTGTTCTCCGGCGGCGCCGTCAGCGTATTGGCGAGCCCCTGGCGTTGCGTCAGCAAGCCGCTGACGGCCGGGTCGAGCATGTAATTGATCCATGCCAGCGCGAGCGCCGGGTCGGCCGCCGCGCGCGTCATCGACCAGCAGTCCAGCCATGCGAGCGCGCCTTCATCGGGGATCACGTAGCCGACATCCGCGCCGGCGCGGCGCAGCAAGGCGACCTGCTGGGTGCCATAGTTGCCGAACATCAAGGCAACATTGTGCTGGATAAAAAATGCGGTCGCCTCTTCCGGCAGCGTGTAATACGTGAGCAGATTGCGGCGCAGATCGACCAGTTTGCGGGCGATCTGGCGCATCTGCACGTCATCGAGCTGGAACGGATGGGCGTAGCCCAGCGCCAATGCCGCAAACGAGAAGTTGTGCTGGGCGCTGTTGAAGTCGAGCACCTTGCCGCGGTAACGCGGATTCCACAATTCGCGCATCGAGCGCGGCGCAACGGCAAACTGCTTGCGGTCATAAATCAGTCCCATCGACGAATACGTGAAGGGAATCGCATACACCTTGCCGGCTACCGTCAGCCCTTCAATCGACGCACGCGCCTGAAAGCGCGGCAATTGCCTTTTCGTATTCGGCAGGCTCGCCAGATCGAGCGGCGCGAGCAGATTCGCGCGTGTATAGCGCTGGATCTCAGCGGTATTGGCCGCGAGCACGTCGAACGGCGGCATGCTTCCGGTGTGCATCTGAGTCCATAGCGCCTCGTCGGAATCCACCAGTGTGACTTCCACCTTGACGTTGTAGCGGCGTTCGAACGTCTTCACCACGTCGCTGTCCGCGTAGCCAGGCCACGCCAGTACATGCAGAACTTTTTCGGCGGCCCCTGCGGGCCCTGCCAGAAAAAGACCGCAACAGAAGGCCGCACTCAGCAGCAGCGTCAAGAAGCGCTGCAACGCGACCGCGCTTGACGCGCCCATGCACGCCGCTCCATTTACGACACGCGTACGGCGCCATGCACTGCCGCCTGTTTCATCTGTCATCGAAATCATGTGCATAAACTCAACACCGCCTGGCGGATGCTGTTACGACAAACGGCGACAGTTGCGCGGCGGCCCCCGCGGATATCGTGCTTAGTGACCTTGTTCCGACAGATAAAGCGTGCGCGCCGGGCGCGCAGCGCGTTGATAATAGCGCCGGAAAGTGCGTTTTGGGGCGGGCGTCGGCTAGGTCGAAATAAGCAGGCGACCGGTTGGCGCGCTAAAACGCGCTCACCTGTATATAACGGCACTCATTGCGAAAACTTGAACTAACCGGACCGGCAATCCCACCGCACCACGTAAAGCGCAATCAATGCACTATCGCGTTCACCAGACAACTTCATTACAGCGCCTTTACACAATAATCGGCACTCCGCTATTGATTCAATATCCATCAATAGCGCTGCGCAGTCTCAACCATATTCCAGCCGCAAAAGCTATCCCCGCGCGCCATCCGGTGTTTCACTAGCTACCCAATCTTTTTGAACTGATAAGCTTGGCGCGCGCTGCTGGCCGCCCCGGTCGGCAGCTTCAACCCAAGCCCGGTCGTGAGTCGCGCCGGGCGTCCCGCAGCGGCACGACCGCACGCGGGAGTATTTGAACCACACCGAGGAGTTAAACAGTGAAAAAACTGCTAGCGGCTTTGACGGTTGCTCTGCTTGCAACCGTCTCGATTGGCGCACACGCGAAAGATTGGTCGACCGTCCGTTTCGGCGTTGACGCCAGCTACCCCCCGTTTGAGTCGAAGGGCTCGGACGGCAAGCTCGTTGGCTTCGATATCGACCTCGGCAATGAAATCTGCGCCCGCCTGAAGGCGAAATGCGTGTGGGTCGAAAACGACTTCGACGGCATGATTCCGGCCCTGAAGGCGAAGAAGTTCGACGGCGTGCTGTCGTCGATGTCCATGACGCCGCAACGCGCTGAGCAGATCGCCTTCTCGTCGAAGCTGTTCAACACGCCGACGCGCCTCGTCGCGAAGAAGGGTTCGGGCATCCTGCCGACGGCCGATTCGCTGAAGGGAAAGTCGGTTGGCGTGGAACAGGGCACGATCCAGGAAACGTACGCAAAGACCTACTGGGAAGCGAAGGGCACGAAGGTCGTGCCGTATCAGAACCAGGACCAGGTCTACGCCGACTTGCTGTCGGGCCGTCTGGACGCAGCGCTGCAAGACGCCGTGCAAGCTGAAATCGGCTTCCTGAAGACGCCGCGCGGCGCGGGCTTCGATTTCGTCGGCAAGAACATCGACGATCCGAAGATCCTCGGCAATGGCGCCGGCATCGGCATGCGCAAGGACGACGCCGATCTGAAGGCGAAGGTCGACAAGGCTATCGCCGACATCATCAAGGACGGTACGTACAAGAAGCTCGAGAAGAAGTACTTCGACTTCGACGTGTACGGCGGCTAAGCCAGCCACGCGCGTTTGACGACGCGCTCGCCGGTTGAACAGGAACGGGCTCCGCCACACGCGGAGCCCGTTTCGTTTTGTGCGGACATTGGTCATCCACACGACGCCGCATAAAACCACGTGTCGCACCATATCGGCTAAGATCGTGCGATCGAGGCGCCGCAAGCCGGCCGCCGCTGACTGACCCGGAAGCCCCCTTTTACCTTGTAATCAACGACATAGCGCGGCACGTCCCATTTGCCCGCGGATTTGAAAACCATGCAAACCCAAACCCATCCGCTGATTGCGCCGACGCTCGGCACCGCCCGAAACCTGACGAGTTTTCACTACGGTCCCGGCGGCGGGCAGAAGATTTATATCCAGTCGTCCCTGCATGCCGACGAGCTGCCCGGCATGCTGGTGTCATGGGCGCTGCGCCGCAAGCTCGCCGCGCTGGAAACCGCCGGCAAGATGCGCGGCGAAGTCGTGATCGTGCCGGTGGCGAATCCGATCGGCCTGAACCAGCACTTTCTCGGCCATCTGACCGGCCGCTTCGAGACCAACACCGCGCAGAATTTCAACCGCAATTTCCACGACCTGGCGGCGCTGGTGCAGCCGGGCATCGAGGCGCGCCTGAGCGGCGACATCGACGCCAATCGCACCGCTATCCGCGCGGCGATGCGCGAGGGGCTCGACGCGCAAAAGCCGCAAACCGAACTCGAATCGCAACGTCTGGCGCTGCAAAAGCTCTCGTACGACGCCGATGTCGTGCTCGATCTGCACTGCGACTGGGAAGCCGCGATGCACCTCTACACGAACCCCGACCTGTGGCCGGAAGTCGAGCCGCTCGCCTGTTATCTGGACGCCAAGGCCTCGCTGCTGGCGCTGAACTCGGTTGGCAATCCGTTCGACGAAATCCACAGCTTCTGCTGGTCCGATCTGCGCGGCCGTTTCGGCGACCGCTTCCCGATCCCGAACGGTTCGATCTCGGTCACGATCGAACTGCGCGGCCAGCGCGAAGTCTCGTACGACTATGCCGAGCACGACGCGCAGGCAATCATCGAATATCTGACCGCGCGCGGCGTCATCGAAGGCACGGCCGCCCCACTGCCGGCGCTCGAATTCGCGGCAACGCCGCTGGCCGGCGCCGAACCGATCGTCGCGCCAATCAGCGGCGTGCTGGTGTATCGCTGCGAAGTCGGCAGCTGGGTCGATGTGGGCCATGAAATCGCCGATATCGTCGATCCGCTAACCGATCGCGTCGTGACGCTCAAGAGCAGCGTGGCCGGCGTGTTGTACGCCCGCCATCTGACGCGCTTTGCTACCGCGGGTCTCGAATTCGCGCGCATAGCCGGCGCGAAGGCTTTCAGAAGCGGTTCGCTGTTGAGCAATTAAGCCGCTCCCGCTACCAGGCAAATCGCCCGTTATCAAACGGGCGATTTGCGTTTACGCGGCTCGGCGATCGGCGCAATTCAGAATGCGCGAATGATCGCCCGCTTGTATTGCGTGCCCACGCACTGCCCCGCCTTAAAGCCAATCGTTTCTCCCACGCTTATGCACGATCTGGAAAAAGCTTATACGCGCAGCCCCTGCGCGATTTTCGATCGAGAAACTATGTAAGTGTGGTGCTGACGCGACAGATTTCAAAAATAAGAAAAGCTGTCACATACCTTACTCTGCATTCCCTTAAATTGCGGGCCATCCCACGACCTTGCCAAAGAGCGCGGCGCGGCGATCGCTTAATTTTTAATCGGAGAAAGTCTTGAACAAGAAAGTATTTGCCGCCGCTACTCTCGCCGTCTTCGCCAGCGCCGCACACGCGCAAAGCAGCGTCACGCTGTACGGGATCATCGACGCCGGTATCAGCTATGTGAACAATTCGAAAACTGCCACTGGGGGTCACGACAACCTCGTCAAGTACGACGACGGCGTGGCACAAGGCAGCCGTTGGGGCCTGCGCGGCACCGAAGATCTGGGCGGTGGCCTGAAGGCGCTGTTCGTGCTGGAAAGCGGCTTTAACAGCGGCACCGGCGCGCTCGGCCAGGGCGGCGCGCTGTTCGGCCGTCAGGCTTACGTTGGTTTGTCGCAGAACAACGTCGGCTCGCTGACGTTCGGTCGCCAGTATTCGTTTTCGACGGATTTCCTGGGCGGCAACTACTCGACCGGCGGTCAAACCGTCGCGGGTAACTACGCTTATCACATCAACGACGTCGACCAGCTGACGTCGAGCCGTATCAACAACGCGGCCAAGTTCACCAGCGCGAACTTCTCGGGCCTGACCTTCGGCGCGATGTATGGCTTCTCGAACCAGGCGGGCGGCTTCGGCGGCGAGCCGGGTACGGCTGCGGCACCGACCGGCGGTTCGTCGCGCGCATACAGCTTTGGCCTGAACTACGCAAACGGCCCGTTCGGCCTGGGCGCAGCGTACACGGACATCCACTATCCGGGTCAGGCAGTACCGGCATTCTCGACCTCGCTCGCCAACGTGGCCTTCCCGGCGACCGGCACTGGCCAGATCCGCGATCTGCGCACGTATGGCGTTGGCGGCCGTTACTCGATCGGCGCTGCAACGCTGTGGGCGTTGTACACGAACACGCGCCTCGAGGCGATCTCGAGCTCGGCAACGACGTTCGCAGCGTACGAAGCAGGCGCGAAGTACGCCTTCACGCCGGCGCTGACGGTTGGCGCGGGTTACACGTACATGCATCTGAGCAACGCCAACACGGGTCACTGGAACCAGGCTGACCTGAGCGTCGACTATGCGCTGAGCAAGCGTACGGACGTCTATGCACTGGGTATCTACCAGATCGCTTCGGGCAACAAGCTGCAAGCGCAAATTGGTTCGAGCACGAGCTACTTCAATACGTCGGGCACGGGCGCTGATAACCAGCTGGCATTCCGCGTTGGTATCCGTCACAAGTTCTGATCGGGTGTTGTTGGCAAAGCACCGCGAGCGCCTTGCCAGCCCGGAGTTCTGAAAAACGCCCTGCGGGGCGTTTTTCTTTTGGGGCGATGGGTTCAGGTGCTACACCACGAGCTTTCTTTTCAGCCTGATCCTCATGCGGCAAGCTTCATACTTACCAGCCGGTTAAGACTGACGCCTTGCTCGGCCGCCTGCATCGCCAGTGCGCGATGTTGCTCCGGCGGAATCCGGACTCTGAATTCCCCGCTGTACCGCTTCTCGGCCAACGGTTCGGGTACCACTTCACCGCTTTCCTGCATGTCGGCAATCGCCTCGGCGACGGTTGCTCGAATTCCCTTCAGGGCAGCATCCGGCGTCCGTGCGAGCCACGATAACGACGGAAATTCCGTGCATAAGCCGACATGCTCGCCGTGCTCCGGCGACCAGGTAACGCGGTAGGTGTAATGATCAGCGGGCATGTTGATTCTCCGTGAGCTTTTCTATGGCCTGCAGTACCTGACGCACCTGCTACGCCTTGGCCTTGCCGTTATCGTTTTGAATGTTGACGCGAGGATCTCCTGGCCATGGCATTTTGAAGACTACGTGGCTCGTTCCCGAACGCCTGGGTTCGCCGAAATAGTGCGTGCGCACCTTAAGCAATGCCGTAAAGCGGACGCTGGTCGGCTCCCGGCGCATGTGATCAAGAATTTTCTCCGTCATGAGTCAATGGCGCCATTATTGGAACCATTGTTCAAGTGTTCATGGTGACGCGGAGACCTCGATCAATACATGAAAAGCGTCTCGAATGACTGTGACGCCGAGTGCGGAATCGTCGAAGCGACAACGCCTGCCGTATCGATAACCGAATTTCTTCGACCAGAAGGATCGCAGTGGACACGGCGCACTCAAAGCCTGTATATTTATACAGTAAAACATACGCAATTCCACGCAGCGAACTGGCACTCGTGACTGGAGCCAACCCACTGCCAACTGGCGTCTACAAGGCCGGCCGTCCCCGAGATAGCGGCTTTCATGGCGCAACTTCACGGAACAGTGCATGGGTTGTAAGGAATGGCCCGATCGACCGGCCATCAAGGAGAACTCGTGAAAAGATTTGGATTGGCGGTACTGTTGGCGACGCTCGCGCCGGCAGCGTTCGCGACTGGCGGTTACACCGAAGTCTGGAATCCGCCCGAGGCGCGCGCGACCATGCCCCGCAAAACCAGGACTGCGCACAACACGGCAATCGCGCGGCACGTCACTCCCCACGCGGTAAAAGTGCATGCGCATGCGCGACGCAACCCCGCGTCGGCGGCAAAACTCATGGCGAAGCAAGGCAATATGCAACGGGCCGTGCCCGCAAACGAGCCGGACACCTCTGACATTCCGCGGCAAATCACGCCCGAGGGCAACGTGCTTCGGGTCAATTCCCGCGGCATGGTGGCCGAGGTTACGCGCTAATGGAATCGCAGTCCTACAAGGGATATACGGTCTGGGGGCACGCCATCCTGCAGCAGGAAGGTATTTTGCAGCCGGAGCGATATGCGGCGAGCGGAACGATCACCTCGACCGGCAAGCTGATCGAAGCGTCAGGCATCCTCGGCTATTTCGACACTGAAGAAGAAGCACAGCACACCGGGCTGGATTGGGCCCGAGCATGGATCGATAGCCACGATTGACGCCTGCCGCAACGTGAGGTCTACATCGGAGTCCGTATAGATACGCGTAAGCCGTCCGGACATCGTCGCTTCTCAGGCAGCGGGCAACCCGCTGAACGTCGGCTTCAAGCGGCGCTATGACGCCGTATCCCCAGACCGCATAAAAACCCGCTTCCGTGCGTTCGTAGCGAGGTTTTCAGAGCGCGAACAATCCTCAGTTCGCAGCCCGATTTGCAGCCCGTTTTGCCGCCATCCGGCGTCGCGCATAAATGACCTTGAGTAGTCGCGCCGTCAGCGCCGGGAATATCCTTGTCCCAGCGAAACTCGACCTGCGCGGCACGGATTGCGCGACGAGTCTTACCGGCACGATGTGCCTCGCCGACGCCCGTCGGGCCGCGCGATCGCCGCGCGGAAGACCACCGGTTAATAGCCGTGCGAAGCTCCCATTACTGTCACCAACCGGTGGCAGTTTAATCGGGAGTTTTTACCATGCTAGACACTACACATACGGCGAGCACCGGCGACCAGGCAGAGAAGTTTGCTATTCCTTCAGCGGCTCACCGGACCAGCGCACCATCATCGGGCAGAAAAGAAGCACGTCTGCCCTTCACAGTGCGTGTGGTCGATAACGATGAAGCGCTGACACGCGCGCTCAGGATGCGGCAGGCGGCGTATCAGCGGCACGTTCCGGAGTTCGCACGAACGATGGATCAGGAAGAGCCGTATGATCGCGATCCTGGCGGACTGGTGCTGCTCGCCGAGTCCAAGCTCGACCGGAGTCCGGTCGGGACCATGCGGATCCAAAGCAACTGCTTCCGTCCACTGGCACTCGAACAGTCGCTGGAACTCCCTGACTGGCTGAGTGGCCGGCTAGCCGGCGCCACGCGGCTCGGCGTAGAGGCCGGCGAGCCAGGCCGGATGGTCAAAATGGGGCTGTTCAAGGCGCTCTATCTATACTGCGTACGTGAGGGGATCGACTGGATGGCCATTGCAGCACGCACGCCACTTGACCGGCAGTACGCCGCTCTGCTTTTCCGGGACGTTTTCGGTGAGAAGGAGTTTATTCCGCTCGCCCATGCAGCCAACATCCCGCACCGTATCATGGCGTTTGAAGTCGGCACCACGGAGCAGCGGTGGAGCGCGGCACGGCATTCACTCTATGAGTTTATGCTGGTGACGCATCACCCGGATATCGACCTGAGCGCGGCGCCGTCGCTGGACTGGAGCCGAAGCCAGCGCTCCATCGCGGATGCCGTGAGGCCATCAGGCTCGACGCAAAGGAGCGCGGACGCCCTACCTGCATAAGGTTCGCGCGGCAGCGGTCGGTTCTGAGTATCTGAAGTCGATACGCGAAACCGCCTCATGTTGAGCGTTAAATTGCCGTAAAACGAAGATGAGGCGTCGTCAGCGTCTTTCACGCGCTGACGACGCTTTACAAGGCCCCGCCGCCGCCATGCACGGCCGCACTGGCGGGACAGAAGATCAGGCATCACTTTGACGAGCATGTGGCATGGAATGGTTTGAAGGAAAGCGGTATCGGATCTGGAGCCGTTCGGCCCTGACGATCGACGCGTTCTCGTTGTTGTTTTCCTACTATGCCGTGCCGGTTGCGATCGGCATTCTGTCATTGTTCGTGTTGCTGTACCCCGCCGCCACACCTGAGCCCGAGGGCGACATACCGCTGTCGATGCGTATCCTCAGCGATCCGGGCGGCCACCTCGACGTGGAGAGCGCCGCGGCCGCGCTTCGATCGCGACCCTTGCAGACCCGCTACGACACGCATCTGAGCGAGGCGCCCGTCTGGTTCGACGTCAACACGTTCCAGCCGGATGCGCCGAACGCCACCACCACGCTGTTTCCGTCGCGCCATATCCAGCAGATCACCTGCTACGACGCGCTCACGCGCGCGCCGATCGGCAGCGTATCGCGGACCCGGGCGTCCTCCGGCGACATGACCCGCTCCGGCAACGGCATTGCGCTCGTCTCCGAGCGGCCGCAAGGCGTGATCTGCCGGGCAATCTTCAGCGGACCCGCCGTGCTCAGCGCGTCGCACCTCTCACAGGATGAGCTCAAGCGAAGAAACGACACGTTCTACCGGCGTTCCGGCCTGCTCGAAGGCGGCCTCGTGACGCTGGCCGCTTTCGTGTTGATCACTGCGATCGTCAACCGCGACTGGGTCTACGTGCTCTTCGCCGCGTGGCTGTTCGGTAATCTGCGGTTGGGCGCGATCTCGATGGGCTGGGACGATCAATGGCTCGGCTATTCGATTCCGCTGGGCTGGATTTCGCTGATCCGCAAGATTACCGTGCCGGTTTACTACATCCTGACCTGCACACTCTTTCAGACGCTTTTCAAAAACGATCTGCTGCGGGTCGGCTATCAACGCCTGTTTCAAGCGGTGCTTTTCCTGGGTCCCCTACTGCTGCTGGCCGCGATCCTGCTGCCGGTGCCGCTCTATCTTCCCGTGATGTGGGGCATCGCCAGTTTCGCGATCGCGGTGCTGGTGTTCACCCTCGCGCGCCTGCTGGCGATCGCGCCGTCGCGAACGGCGCTCTGGTACAGCGCGGCAATGGGCGTGGCGCTCCTCGCGAGCCTCTCGGAAGTCGCCTCCGCGGCGTTCAAGACACATGTGTTTTTTCCGGCGCTCAATAGCGTCACGGCAGCACTCGTATCGAGCCTGATGGCCGCGCTGGCAATCGCCGAGCAGATCCGCGCCGAACGGGCCGAGCGTCTGCGGGTTCAGGCCGAATTGCGCCACGCCTATGAAGCCACGCCGGTCGGTCTGTTCACGCTGGCCTCGGACGGCAGCTTCGTGCGCTGGAACACGGCGCTCGAAACCATGCTGAACATGGAAGGCGGCAAAGCAGGCCGGCACTGGGACGACTATTTCGCTCCCGACAGCTGGCAACTCGTCTACAACCAGGCGTTGAACGCCGACTCGGTCGAGGTCGAGCTGTCACGCGAGTGCAACGCCCGCGCCGCAGATGCGTCGGCGATTCCCGGCGGGCTGCCGGCGTACGAAGGCGTGGTCGCCGCGCCCCGCTCCGGCGGCGACAGGCGGCGCCACTATCTGGTCAAGGCCGCTTACGCGAGCTCGCAGCTGGAAGGCTCCATCCAGGACGTCACGGAGCGGCACCAGGCGCTCAACACCTTGAGCTTTCTGGCGGAACACGATCCATTGACCGGTGCGCTGAACCGGCGCGGCATCGATAAAAACATCGGCGACACGGAGAGCACAGGGGCAGGGCCGGCGCCGTCGCTCGTCATCGCCTACCTCGATCTCGACCGCTTCAAACTGATCAACGATCTGTTCGGCCATCACATTGGCGACGAGGTGCTGAAACAGGTCTGCCTGCGCATCGAGTCGCAGTTGCGCCCGAGCGACTGCGTGTGCCGCATCGGCGGCGACGAATTCGTTATTCTGTTCGGCAAAACTCCGGTCGAGCACGCCGCGACGATCTCGCAGACGATCGTCGACGTGATCGACCGCGAACCCTACCGGATCGGCCGGCGCGCTTTTCATGTGCGCGCCTCGCTTGGACTCATCGAGTCGCCGCCGGCGTTCAGCGCGGAAGAAGCGATATCCACCGCCGACGCCGCCTGCCGCGAAGCCAAAGTCAACGGCAATGGGCGCATCGTCGTCTATACGCGCGACGCGCCGATGTTCGTCGAACGCGCGCGCGATCTGAATCTGATCGAGCGGTTCAACGGCGAATTGCCGCTGGCCGGATTGTTCCTCGAAATGCAGCCGATCATGTCGCTGAAAACGCCTTACGATGCGCTCGATTTCGAGGTGCTGCTGCGCATGCGCGGACCCGACGGCACGATCATCCCGCCGGCCAAGGCCATCGCCGCGGCGGAGGCCAACGGCACGATTTCCGCGCTCGACAAATGGGTGATGGAGACCACCTTGAGCTGGATCGACCAGCATCGCGCGAAGCTCTCGCACACCCGCTTCATTTCGATCAATGTGAGCGGCGCGTCGTTGAATGACGAACACTTCGTCGCCGAGCTGAGCGAGTTGCTGCATCGCTACAGGGCCATCGTGCCGTTGCTTTGCATCGAAATCACGGAAGGCGTTGCGCTGCACGATCTCGACAACACCCGGCGCCTCGTCGACAACCTGCAGCGCCTTGGCGCCAAGGTCGCACTCGACGACTTCGGCGCCGGCTACACGTCGTTCCCGTACCTGCGGGACCTGCCCGCCGACGCGCTAAAAATTGATGGTGGCTTCGTGCGGGATATGCAGGAGCTTTCCGCGAATGCCGCGATCGTCGAAGCCATTATCGGGCTGGCGCGCAACCTCGGCATGCAAAGCATCGCCGAGTGGGTCGAGAACGCGCAAACACTGGAGGTCTTGCAGGCGATGCGAGTCGATTACGTGCAAGGCTTCGCTATCGCTCGCCCGCAGTCGCCGGATGTGATTCTCGCGGCGACATCGGCTGCCGACTTCATCAAGGATCCGGAAATTCTTGCGTTGATCGGGCCGCGTAATACCTCGCCCTCGCTCAGCGGAACTTCAACGCAAGCCTTGCATTGACTGCTCGACGGCATGCGATGTTCAGGCGAACATCGCATGCTCTTTGTCGAATGAAGGCCACGCGCCATCAAGCGGGCCTCCCCGCTGCGGGCCTCAAGCGAGGTCAAGTCACGTCAGCGGGTTATGCGGGTCATTCGTGAGATGGGTCCACGTGCCGCCCTGTCCGAACAGGTTGGTGCCGCTGCGGTGATGTTTCGCGCCGTAGCATTTGGTGCCCGCGTGCCGGCAATTCTGGTGCCCGTCGTCTTCGCGCAGCCAATCCGAGACGCTGTTTTCCATCGCCTGCCACAGGTCGGCTTCTTTCTCGCTCCAGTCGTAGCACTGCCTGCACAGCACATCGACGATACCGACGCAGGGCCCGGCATAACGGCTCACCTTCTCCATCTGGGCGATGATTTCCGCGGTCTTGGTGGCCAGCGCCATGGCGTCGTTGCACGACTTGATTTCGGGCGGCGATTCGTCGAGCGCCTTCAATGCTTCGGCTGCCTTCTTGAAGTGCAGCATCAGCTTGGGCAACAGCTTTTCCACGCCCGCGCCGGCTTCGCGAATCTCGCTCGTGGCATGCGCGTCCACGAGCGCGTGATCCAGCAGACTGGAACGGATCGGGATGCCGTCTACGCCCTTCAGCAAATTCAGGCCGATCTTGTCACCCGCCAGCACCACCGTGGAGACGCTGCTGGAAACGGCGCTCGCACCCAGCTTGGTCAAGGCGCTGGCATCGCCCATGAACGGCAGAAAGATCGAACCCACCGAGAGCATTTCGCTCAGCAACGCGCCGGCCTTCTCGCTGCCCGTGTTGCGGGTGTACCAATGTCCGACCCGCCGTGTCGCGCGCGAGAAATAGCCCGGGCGGTCCACCTGCCGCCACACCGTATCGAGCAGCGCGTCGAGGCGTCTTCTGTGCATGTTGTCGACGACAGTCACGACGCCTGCCCTTGCGCGCGTCATGACGGGCCGATCCGCGCTGTAGTTCCAGCTCGCGCTGCTGGAGGCATGCATACCCGTGACAATTTTCTCGCGGGCCGCAATCATGCCGTCGAGCAGCGTGCCGATCAGCACCGCGCCGGGCGAGCCGGGTGCGGCACCGACCGCGCCGAACGCCGACGGCATCGCGGAGCTCGCCTCCGGGTGCCGCCGCGCCGGCATCGCCGCGGCGCCGCGTCTGACCACCAGGCCGCTGAACGGCGCATAGCATACGTCGTGAGGGCCGGCCCCTGGGCAGCAGCTATGCTCACCATGTCTTTCGAACCAGGTCTGCAAGGCGGCGCTGATTTTCGCTTCGGCCGTGCCCCATTGCTCGGTGAGCTTCTTGTATTCGCCGAGATAGAAAATCAGCAGGTCGAGCACGGGCAGCGTGTAGTTGCGCACCTTGTCGCCATGGTGAATGAAGCGCGACAACGCCTTGACGTAGTTGATCGCTTCTTCGCAATTGATAAATTCCGGCACGGCCGCGGTCTCCACCTCCTTGACGATGGTCCGCATCGCGTTGAAGTGATCGACCCCCCGGCGCAATGAATCGCTCGCTTCGACTGTCAGGAATACGCCGAGATCCTTGCCGGCGGCCGCCGTTGCGCCCGGATAGCGCTGCAGCCAGTTGCGGTTCACGCGCCGTTCATTCGCGCCGATACTTTCAATGGCGTTCTTGATCGCGTAGCTCCCCGCCGCGATACCGATCAGCACCGGAATCGCAATCCCGCCGGTCGCGACGCCGGCAATCGCCACGCTCACCGTAATGGCCACGCTCGCGCCCAGACTGAGCTGGCTTTCGGTCTGCCAGGTCGCGACGAAGGTCCTGGCCTTGTTCGACAGATAGTGCTTGGTGAGCCCCGAATGCGCCTTGGCGACGGATTCGAAGGCGTCGTGCATCATCATCCTCGCCGATCGCGTGGCTACTTCTCTTGCATGAGGCATGACAATTCCAGAAAGAACGGCAGATTGAATGAGAGCGATGAAAAGCCGTCCGCAAGCCGCGGCGAACCGCGGGCGTGCGAGCGACAAAACCAGCGGCAAAACCAGCGGCGAAACGAGCGAATAAAACGAGCCTGGCTCAGCCGTTCGATGTCACGGCAGCCCAAGCATGCCGAGATAGCGGCTCAGGTCGCCTTCCTGCTGGACGACTTCGCGCAGCAGATCGGGCAATGGCATGCCGCCCCACGCCACCGCGCGGCGCAGCAGGTAAGGCGTCGGGCTGTGCGGTTCGTGCGTCGACAGATAGTCCGCGACGTCCTGCAGCAGCCGGTAGGCATGCGCGCGGTCGCGGATCGGTCCGTGCGTGCCGGCCGCAGCCGTGGGCACGAGCCGAACCTCGTCGGCGAACGCGTGCGGGCTGTACTGATCGCCGTGCGGCACATCGATGAAATCGGCCGCGTCCCGAGCCGGCTGAGTGGCGTCCGGCTGCGCGGCATCGCCGTGATGGGTCAAGCCGGTTTGGCGATCGCCTCGCAGCGACCGTGCCGCACGTTGTAAGTCCATCAGTGCCTCCATGACACGCGAAAAACCCGGAGCGTCCTGAGCGAGCCACTCGTCGAGACTGCGCTCCAGCGTCGCGGTGATATCGAGCGCCGCGCCCACGCGCTCCTCGAGTCGCAGCAGATCCGCGAGGTTGTTCCCTTTGTCGACTTCGCCATCCAGAAATTCGCGCGTCAGCGCGTCGTCGTCGCGCTCCGACGCACGACCGGTGATACGCGACCAGTCGTCCAGATTGAGCGACGACGGCTCGATGCTCAGGCGCAACAGCGGGATCTGCAGCCTCAGCACCAGCGCA
This sequence comes from uncultured beta proteobacterium, assembly GCA_963738755.1. GTDB lineage: Bacteria > Pseudomonadota > Gammaproteobacteria > Burkholderiales > Burkholderiaceae > Paraburkholderia. The sequence continues at coordinate 239,332 of CAVTXZ010000012.1, read as the reverse complement.
AGCGTGTGATTGATCCACACGAACGGCGCAATCCGCGCCTCGGCGTCTCCCTCTTCCAGTTGCGGATAACCGTGCTCCCAGAACCGCCCGGCAAGCGCATGCAGCAGCCGCATGCCGTCCACGAAGCCGTCCAGCCGCGTTGATGCGTCCACGCTTCGCAGAGCCACGCCGCGAGCTGGAAATCCTTGCTGCGCGTGCGCAACGCGTCGCCAGCGAGCGTCGCGACGGTTTTCCAGTCGGCTTTGGTGAGCGGGCGCTCCCACTCGCGCATCGGCAGCGAGGGGTCGTCCTGACGCCGCGCGTCGCGGATCTGCTGGTAGACCGGGTCGTTCCGCAACGAAATGCCCACGCCGTCGCCGTGCTCGAGCGGCGCGAGCAAGGCGTCGATGCCGGTGTTCGCCGGCGCGTGTTCCAACGAAAGAGGTGCGTTCATAGCGAGGTCCAATCAGGTGCACGGGTCGGGAAACTGGCGGGCCACGGCAGCGCGGTTTTCTTGCCTGCCGGGCTCAGCACCAGCCGCACGAAAACCTGACCGCGCGACTGCTTCGGCAGCAGCGCTTCGTCGGCGACATTCACGACGCCGAGCGGAAACTCGAACTTCAGCAGTTGCGAGGTGTTGCCGCCGCGCGCGCCCGCATCGGCCATCCGTTGCCGGCCGATGAAGGACATCAGCGCCCACGGATCGCTGAACTGCCAGGTCAGCGTGCGGCCGTCGGTTGAATAGGCGCGCTGCTGCGGATCGACGGCCGCCTGCAGCGGCGAATCCTTCGCGAAGCGCAGCGACAGCGAGACCGGCATGCCGTATTCCCAATGCAGCGGATGCTGCGCGTCATGCAGCGAAACGCTCTGGTCGCCCACCTTCAGGGTCCAGTCGATCACCTGATTCGCGGCGATTTCGTTGCTGCGGTTGGCGCGGAAATCGACGCTGACGTCGAGCCCCGCCGGCGCGCCGTCGGTGGCCGGATACAAGCGGCGAGAGCAAGCGCGTCGACCTGGTCGAAGTTGTCGACGAACTGGCGGATCGGCGTATTGCCGCCCACACCCGTCTCGCCCGCGCCGTTGCGCGCCTGCTGGAACACATGCGAGACGCGCTCGTAGTGGCGCAGCGCCTGGCCTACTTCGGCGAAGTCGGCGGTGCTCGCGTCGGCCTTCGATGCCGCGCCCCGGCACGCCGAACGGCGGATGGCCGCCCACGCCCTGGTTGAACGCGCTGGCAAAACCGGCCCATTGCTGACGCAGATCCGCGACATAGCCCTGACCGCAGCGCGCGAGCAGCGCATCGTACAAACGCGCATGCAGCGTGCTGAAGTAATCGCCGGCCGCGAGCCCGGACGGCCGCGCCGGGAAGCGGCCGAGACAGTCGCCCGCGCCTGGATCGGCCGCCACCGTCTGCACGAACTGCTCGAGCGCGAACAGGCTGCTGTTCGGATTCTTCAACTGATACCGATCGAGGTCGCGGACGATCGCCTGCCAGCGCATCGCGAGCGGCGAGCCGGCGTCGCCCGGGCCGAGCGCCGCGAGATACACCGACGCCTGGCGGCCGAGCGCAATCGCGCGCGTCGCCTGCTGATCGAGATAGCGCGCCGAGCGAGCCCGCGTCGTTGATGCCGAACGCGGCCAGCATCGTGCCGTGCGCGCGCCGCTCACGGCGAGCCGGCGCGGGCCGCGTCGAATACAGCTCCGAACGCGCTCAACGCGTCGTCGACGAGGCGCAGATGAGCGAGCGCGTCGCGCGACACCAGCGTGTCCAGCTCGTCGAGCTGCGTCGCTCGCGCCCATGTCCGCGAGCGCGGCGCGAATCTTGACGAGCCGCAGACGCGCGGCGTCGAACGCGCCACTGTCGCCTTCGCCCTGCGCCGGCGTCACCGCGGCGGCCGCGGCGACCTGATCCGAAATCAGCCGCGCGAACTGCACGTCGAGCGCCTGCTCGACGGCCGGCTGCACCGCTTCCGGCAGGCTCGCCAGACCGTCGCCGAGGAACCGCTTGCGCACGTCGCCGAGCGCCAGCGCCTGGTCGAGCTGCGCGCGATCCCACGCGACGATCGAACCGTCCGGCACCGCCGGCAGCGTCAGGCCACGCGGCGCGACCATGAACGGCTGGTTGAGCAATTTGCCGAGCCCCTCGCGCAACGCGATACGCTCGGGCGAGACTTCGTAGCGCGCGCCTTTGTCGGCCCACACGATGCCGCTATCCGGGCCGCCGAAGCTCACCGCCATCTGGCTCCTGAACGCCTGGAAGCCGCTCGCCGAGCGTTCGCGCGTACGGCCGACGAGTTCCGGGCCGAGCAAACGGTTCTGCGCCGCGCGCGCAAATGTGCGCTCGTAAACCGAGCCTGGCGCGAACTGCGTCTGCCGCATCCAGGCGCCCTTGCCGGCGGCGAGCAGATCCTGCTCCGTGCCGATGCCGGTGGCGATCGCGCGGTAATTGCCGGTGACCTTGGTGAAATCCGCCGCGCCCGCGTCCGCCACGGAGAGCGTGTTCAGATGCGAGCTCACCGATTGCTCGGCGGCGACGAGTGGATTGGACGTGAACAGCGCGTCATCGAGCTGTTGCGCGCCTTTGTCGAACGAACAACGCAATGCCTGCCGCACGGTGGGCAAACTGATGCCGCCGGTGCCGTCGGTGGCATACGCGCCGCCACGACGCGCATTGCGATAGAAATACGGCAGGCTCGCCGCGACGTTGCCTTGCAATTCGGTACCGAACGCGTAGCGCACCGCGAGCCGCAATGCATCGGCGTTGTCCGGCGAAGGCTGCTGCAAGCGCTCCATGGCCTGCAGGGCGGCGTCGAGTTGATCCACCGAGCCGACGTAACGCTGCAACGCGCGCATTGCAGGCTGATCTTCAGGCGCGAGGCTCGCCGCCACGGGCGTGTCCGCACCGAGGGTCTGCGGGGCCGCGCAATCGTCGCCGACAATCAGCTGCCCGGTGCCGGGATCGCGCGCCACACCCGTCAATTGCCCCACATGCGCGAGCATTTCGCGCTCCAGCGCCGTCACCGCGATCCCGCCGAACTCCTGTTCGAAGCGTTCGCGCACGCGCTCGTCCAGATCGTCGACGATGCTCCACGAGCCGGGCATGAACACGGTCCACGCGGTGCCGGTCTGCAGCCGGTCGTTCAGGCCGATCAGCGCGAGCGCCTTGCGGCGATACCAGTCGGCCGGCAATTGCACGCCGCCCTGTTCGGCCGCTGCGCGCTCCTGACCGTCCTTGCTTAATTCGCCGAGCGCACTGACCAGCGCGGCATTGCGATGACTGAGCTGAACCGTCGCCACGACCAGACCGAGCCCCCAGCCGCCGAGCAGCACGATGCCGCCCCAGCGCAACGCGCGATGCAGCACCGGGCGCGTGAGATGTTGCGAGCGCGAGGGCGTGTCAGGCCGTATTCGAGGAAGATCTTCTTGTCGAACAGATCGCGCAGAAAGGCCGGCCGCAGCGTCAGATCGTTGACGGTGTGGCCTGCGTCGAAAGCGTGCGCGCCGTCGTCGGCGGCATTCTCGCGAGCGACCACCAGGCCGTGCCGCCGTCGCCTTCCGCGTCCGCGTCCGCATTCATGCCGACCAGCGCGGGTTCCGCGCCACGGCCGTAGGCATCGTGTTCGCCATTCAGCATAGTCGAGCGCCGGCGCGGCAACACTGCGTTGCGCGAGTTCGCTGCTGTCGCCGGTGAGATAAATGCCGCGGAAGAAGAACGGCTCGTGATACGCGCTCGGGCGCAGCAATTCGTCGATATAGAGCTGCAATTGCGCACGCATCGCGTCGATGCGCGCGGGCAGCAGCAGACATTCGCGTGCGTCGAGATCGCCGGTGTCGAGCGTGAACAGTTCGGCCGCTGCGTCGGAGACGGCCCGTTCGATGCTGCCCAACGCCGTATCCACCCAGTCAGACTGGTAAGTTACCGAAAGATCGAACGGCGAGGACCAGCCGAGCATGCTCGCGCGCAACGGCTCCGGCAAAGCGCGGGCGAAACTCGCGAAGCCGGTCAGCGCCTCGCAGCCGGTCACCACGACATACACCGCGAAGCGCATCGCAAAGCGGTTCTGCGCGAGCCACAGGCGGCGATGCGCCAGCTTCGCGTGACGCACGAGTTCGAGTTGCGCGTCGGTGTTGTCGGCGAGCAGCATGGCGGCCGGCACCGTGATCACGACCGAATCGAACGGCCGCTGCGGCCGGTAATTGCGGCACAGGCTGAGAAATTCGTCCCATGGTTTTTCGTCGCCGTCTTCATCCGGCGAGCCGAGATAGGCCGCCTTGATGTCGACCACGATGCCGCGATCGAAGAACTGCCACGAGATGCCTTGCGTCGCCGCAGGGCTTGCCGCCTCCGCACTCAGCACACTCGCCACGCCCGATTGCGCGATCGGCAACGGGCGCGGATCATCGCCCTCGTTGAGCACCAGCACCCACGGAATGTTGTAGCGCTCGGCGCGCGACGCGATATTGCCTTCCACCAGTTCGACCGCCTGGCGAAACGCGTTGCGCAACGAATCGGCCCGCAGACGCACGATCTTGCGTTCCGCTTGCGGCTTGGCCTGCGCGCCATGCAGCGCGAAATACACCACCACGCCGAGCACCGCGCACACCACGACGATCAACAGCGCGAGCGACAACAAAAACAGATTGCTGGTCAGCATGAGCACACTCCAGCCGATGGCGAACGATTCGCGTGCGTCATGAACTCACTCCCGTGACCGCGTCGCCGTGCAGTGCCGCGCGCACCGGCCACGACTGCCACAACCACAGCATCTCCGAGACCGCCAGCAGCGCGGCGAGCGCGAGCAGGCCGATCACGGTCCAGCGGCTCACCGACGGCAGCTTGCGCGGCGCAATGTGCGAAATCGTATTGCCGTAGGCGGCATCCGCCAGCACGCGGTCGCGGCCGCCCAGATCGGCGCGCCGCTGATAGACGAACTCGTACAGTTCTTCGCGATAGCTGCGCAACCGCGCGGCGCTGTCCGTGCCGCGAAAGCGGCCCTGAAAACCCATCGCGAGCGCGAACAGGCAGATTCGCGCGATATCGCGGCGCGACGGCTCGCGATCGGACAGCAACTGCTCGATCTTGCGAAACACCAGATCGCCCGCCACGTTGGTGCGAAACAGCGTCGATTCGAGCAGGTAGGCGGTCCAGCGTTCGCGGCCGGTCCACGGCGTATTGAGCAGGATCTCGTCGGCGAGCACCGCTTTCAGGTAGCGCGCGTCCGCGAGATTTTCCATGTCGAAGCGCGTGCTGTCGCGATGCGACTGCAAGGTTTGCACTTCCAGCAGATTCAGCAGATGCCGGCTCATGCCTTGCGCGGCCAGTTCCGCATCCGCTTCGGGCGCTTCCGAGAAACGCTTCTGCGCTTTCCCGAGTTCGTCGAGAAAGGTCCGGAACTGCGTCACCACCAGGTCGTTCTCTTCAGATTCAATTCGATTGCGTGCCATGCCCGCCTACCTTTATTCCCGACCCTCAGCCTTTGACGAACAGCAGCATTTCCTGCGGCCGCTGCGCGCTCGCGCCTTCATTCGGATTGCTGATGACAAGTGTTTCGCCGGCGACCACGAGAGCCGGGTCGGCCTGAATCTCGAACAGCAGATAACCGGAGCCGGAGCGGATGCCCAGCTCTTCCGCGTAATCGACCACGCGCCGCAGTCGCGCCCAGCACGCGGCGGCTGCGCAACGACGCATAGACCGACTGCGAACCGACCACCGCGCCGTCCATCCACGCGAGCAGATCGCGGTCCGATTGCCCGCGCAGACCGACCACCACGCGCTCGCCGATCCACTCGGCGTTCAGCACGATCTCGAACGCATCGTGACGGAACTCGAACTTGTGCTCGCGATACCCTTCTCCGACTTCGGACACCGCGTCACGCAAGGTGCGCAACAACGGCGTGAAAACCGTCAGCGGATCGCCGTGATCGTAGTCGGGCGGCACTGGCGGCAAGCCGCCGGGCACCAGCATGCTCAGCGTGCCGCTGAGCGACGCCAGCGCGTGATACAGCGCGAGCGGATGCAGGTGCGGCGTGCGCAGGACGGCTTCGGCAAACGGCAGCGCGGCAAGCAGGCTGCGCAGCCGGTCTTTCAGTTCGAGCTGCGTCAGCCGGTCGTCCACCTTCGAGGAGGGATTGGCCGTCTGGCGCGCGACAAAGGCCGCCTTGCCGCGCACCTGGCCAAGCAGCGCGGACACGTTGGTCCACAGCGGCGTATCGCGCGACACTTCGATCAGCGGCGGCAAACGCTCGGCCAGACGCACCACTTCATTGTCCCGGTAGACGGTGCCAAGGCGCAGCGACACCACCCGCGCCGGCGGCAACTCACCCGCGCTCAGCACGAGATTCGGCAGGAGGCGCGGCACGTCGGCGGGCGGCGCTTCGGAGATCTCATCTTCCACCGGCGCGCCGGGCGTCGAGCGGAAGCGGCGCGCTTCGCCGTCGCGCCGCATCGACGCCGCGACCGGCAGCGTCACGTAGAAATCGACCGGGCCTCTCGCCAGCGCGTCGGTGTACGGCTCAAGCGACAGATCAAGGCGCCCGTGCTGGCTCGGTATCGGCCGAGTACGACACGGCCGTGCCGTCGGGCATGATTGCGTCGAGCGCGAGCACGCGCACCGTGCCGGCGGGCAACAGCCCCGCATCCAGCACGAGGCGGCGCACGCCCCAGCTGAACGGCGCCGCCGTCAGCGTCTGCCACGCCACCAGCGAATCGAGCCGGGCGCTCATCAACTGGAAGTGCTGCGGCGCGAGCAGCATGCCCTCGTGCCACTCGATACGGTCGACAACCGGCGTCATGCGTTCAGACATCGAGGACGCTCCGGTGCTGGGCCGCGCGGGGCGCAGCCAGACCGCGGGCGCAGGCCGGCGCGGCTTTGATTGGGTTCATGGCAAGTCCAGAGGCTGTCATTTCACAGCCGATACGGAAAATGTGTGGTTATCCAGTTGCACGGCGACAGCGCCGTTCAACGGCTCGATCCGCACGCGCTGCGCGCCCGGATCCGCATAATTGGCAAACAGAAACGCGGCCAGCACCCGCGGCCGGCCGAACGCATCGCCCGGCACGTTCGATGCGCTGGCCGGGCACCAGCTCCCAGCTCCGGTACTGGACCGACTTCGGGAACGTGCTCGCCAGATCGGCGCGCACCGCGAACCACTTCGAAGCCGGCAATTCGGCGACCCGCGCGAGCAGGGCGTCGTCGGTGACGAACACCACGTCGACCGCCACCGGGCTGTTGTTGTTGACGTCGTCGGCGGCGACGAGGCTCAGGTGATCCCAGCTCACCTTGTCGCCCTTTGCCGCCGAACATCGCGCAGCCGCTCACGAGGCCCATCACGCAGGCCGTCAGCAACGCGAAGCGCAGGCGCCGTGCAAGGCGTGCTACCCGTGCAATATGTGCGATACGTGCAAGACGTGCGACATACGCCGCAGCAGCGCCGCAAGTTGCATCGCCATCGCCGTCGCCGGCCACGCGGGTTGCCGCCGCACCCGGCGCCACGCTCAGCCCGCCTACGTTGTCGTTCAGAACCGCTCGCCCGTTCGTCATTTCGCTCCTACTCCAACACCCATCAGGACAATCAGCGACGCCGCAAGCAGCACGCAGCCCGTCGCCAGCGCGAGTTGCCCGCGCGTGAATGCAAAGCGCAGCACCGCTGCGCCGTCCTGCCGTACGCCGGAGTCGACGAACGGCCGTACGCTCCGCCGGCAAACCCGCCGACACCAGCGCGACCACCGTGCAGACCGACAGCAGGCTCAACAGATTGCGCGGCCCGTCGCAGATCAGATCGATGGCGATCAGCAGGACGCCCGCCGCCTCGACCGGCAACTGCAGCATCGACAACACCATGCCGACGTAACCGATCCCCGCCACGCCGCTGCGTCCCGCCGACACGAAGGCCGCCACGGTCGCCGCCGCGCCGGTCAGCAGCAGTTCGCCGACGCCGAGCGGCCGCTCGTACAGATTCGCGATGAACACGGTGGCGAGCGCGAAATACAACGCCGACCCCGCGCGTACGAACACGCTGCCGAACGGCACCACGAGTTCCGCGACGCCGCGGCTGAAACCGAGCCGCGTGCTCATCGCTTCGATCGCATGCGGAATCGGCGCGGTGGCGCTGCCCGACATCAGACCGACGAGCATCGACGGCTTGAGCGCCGTGATGACGCGGCCGAGCGGCTCGCGCGTGCGCGACGCGATCACCAGCACGGCAATGCCGCACAGCAAAAGTGAGCACAGCACGAAGCTGAGCAGGAAGCCGCTCATGGCGTCGAGCGTCGCGTGCTCCGTCTGCGCGGCGATATGCGCGGCGGTGCCGAACGCGAGCACCGGCAGCAACAGATTGGCGTATTCGATCAGGTTCTCGAGCGTCCGGTAGATGCCCTCGAACACGCTGTGCAGCACCCGCGTCTGCTCGCTGGAGAGCGCGGCGAACGCCATGCCGAACAGGATCGTGCCGGTGAGAATGCCAAGCGCGTGACCACCCGCCAGCACGCGATAGAAGTTATCCGGAATCACGTCGCGCAACGCGAGCGCGCCTGCCGCCACGCTCGCGGCGTCGGTGCCGAACAGCTTCATGCGCATGTCTTCAGCGTCGCTCGCGCTTTGCAGCACGAGCTGGCCGAGCTGGCGGTGCGCCGCGTCGGACAGATGCAGGCCGGGCGCGCCCACCAGGCCGGCCAGCGTGCCGCCCGCCGCGCACGCGACGACGATGGCCACCGCCAGCGCCAGCATCGTGCCGATCCGCAGGCCCGGATGCGACAGCAGCATCAGCTGGCGCAGCCCGAAGAACATCGCGACCATCAGCAGCGGCACGGCCGCCATGTTGACCAGCGCGAGATAGATCTGGCCGACAAAAAAAGCAAAGCCGCCGACCGGCGCGACGAACGCTCCCGCCAGGCCGCCGAGCACGAGGCACAGCAGCAGCACCAGCGTGCTGTTCGACAGCCGCTTGAGCGTCTTCATGAGCGCAGGTTCCAGCCGCGCGACATGCCGTATGACACCGTGACGCGCGCCAGTTCGAGCGTGCTGTCGATCAGCCGCATCGCAGGCGTGGCGAGCCGCCGGGCGGCGAGCGGAATTTCCGTGCAGCCCATCACCGCCACTTGGGCGCCGCGCGCGGCAAACTCGGCCAGCGCCGCAGCGAGTTCGGCCGCCGAAGCGTCGAGCTCGCCCGCCTTGACGGCGTGAATGCAGGCGTCGATATGCTGCTGGGTGCGTTCGTTGGGCACCACCGGCTCGATGTCATGGCGCTCGAGGATCGTCTGATACAGACCCGATGCCAGCGTGCCGCCGGTCGCCAGCACGGCCGCGCGCCGCGTGCCGCGTGCAATCGCGGCAACGCAGGCTTCGGCGATATGCAGGATCGGCGCGCGGCTGCGCTCGCGCATCGCGTCATACCAGTAGTGCGCCGAATTACATGGAATCGCGATCAGCTCGACTCCGTTGCGATTGAGCATGTCGATGCCCTCCAGCAGCGCGGGCAGCGGACTCTCGCCGGTGCCCAGCATGGCCTTCGAGCGGTCCGGAATGTGCGGCAGGTTCGCGACCAGCAGCGGCAGGTGCTCCTGGTCGCAAGTCGCGCCCGCCGCACTGGTGAGCTGGATCACTCGTTCGACGAAGTCGACCGTTGCAAGCGGGCCCATGCCCCCGAGAATGCCAATCAGCGCCATGTCGAATTCCTAGATCTTCAGCGGACGCGGGCAGATCACCGTCACGGCAGCCGTATTGCCGATCACGAGAATCAGCGTGCGCAGCATGTCGCACAACGGATCGACGGCGAGGAACAGAATGAAGGCGGCTTCGAACGGCAGGCTGAGGTAGACGCAGGTCATGCCGACCAGCGACACGGTCACGAGGCCGGTCATGCCCGCCGAAGCGAAGCCGGCCAGCACCGAAGCCAGCAGCACCGTGCACACCTCGGCGACGCCGAGCGGGTGGCCGTACAGTTGAGCAATGAACAGTGTCGCGCACACGTAATACACCATCGGCCCGACGCGCAGCAGCGAGACGGTCAGCGGCACCATCAGTTCGACCCGCGAGCGCGCGAAGCCGAGCCCGTCCACCAGGCTTTCGATCATGCTCGGCATGCAGGCCGCGCTGTTGCGGGTGGCCAGCGCCAGCGCGAACGGCGCGCGCAGCGCGTCGAGCGTGGTGCCGAGTGAATGGCTGGAGCGCTTCCAGATCACGATGGCGGCGAGTGCGACCAGCAGCAGCGCGACTACGAAGAACGCGATCACGAATTGCAGCATCGCGTGCAGCGGCCCGACGCCCGATTTGCCGAGCTGCGCGGCGCTCATGCAAAAGAGAATCACCGGCAGCGGATAGCTCAGCCAGTGCATCAGCTTCTGGCACGCGTGATAGACGGTTTCCAGGGCCTGGCTCAAGCCCACCGAAATCCGCTCCGGCACGCGGCCCACCGCGAGACCGAACAGCAGCGCGAACACCAGTGCCTTGAGCGCGTCGCCGTTGGCGAGCGCGGCGAAGATATTGGTCGGCACGAGGCTGGTCAGCACGTCGTAGAGGCTCACGCCCTTCTCCGCCGCGTCGGTGCCGTACAGGTTCATCACCGTCTCGTTCGAAGTCGATTCGTTGCCGACCATCATCCCGAACGTATGCATGGTCGCGGTGGACAGGTTCACGCCGGGACGCATCACCAGCAGCACCACCGCGCCCACCACCGCCACCGTCACCGAGGCGCCGACGAACACTGTGACCACGCGCAGCAGCAGCTTCGAGGTGCCGCCGTCGCGAAACAGCCGCTGCAGACTGAAGATCACCGCCGACACCATGAACGGCAAGGTCGTCATCTTCAGCAGATTCACATAGATATCGCCGACGATCGCGAACTTCTGCGACAACTCAGGCAGCAGCAGGCCGAACGCGCCGCCGAGCGCGAGGCTGCCGATTACCGCCCACGGGTTCACGGCGAGCGCGTAAATCCTGTTTGAATTGATCATGTCTGTGTGAACCCTGGTTAATCGTTGGACGCTTGCAGCAGCGTCATCACGTCGATCTTGTTGGTGCGCTCAGCAAGGAACTGATTGACGAACGCGAGCAACGCCGGATTGCAGACGTTCACGCCGATCGAGATGGTGTCGTCGAGGTCTTCGAGCGTCACCACGCGCAGGCGCAGCGAAGCGGTCGGGTCGGACTTCAGCACGTGCTTGACTTCGAATTCGTCGCGATAGGCGGCAGTGACTTCGCCCGCGTCGAGCGCCTTGAGCAGCGCCTCCCAGCTTGGATAGCTCTGCACCTTGGCGTGCGGGAAATTGCTCACCACATACGTCGCATACGACGAGTTCGTCACCACGCCGATCGTGCCGTCATAGGTGCGCACCACTTCGGGCACCGCGCGGCCGCGCGCGAGTTGCGCGAACTTCACGCGGTTCAGCAGCAAGGCGCGGTGCAAACGGATGTACGGCGTGCTGAAGCTGACCACCTGGGCGCGCGAGAGCGTGCGCGAGAGTTTGCTGATCGCCATGTCGGCATCGCCGTTGGCGAGCAGGCTGACCACGCCGTCAAAGCTTCTGGCGTCGCGATTGAAGCGCACTTTCACGCCGAGCTTCGCGGCGATCTCCTTGGCCATGTCGATATCGATGCCGACCAGCTGACCGTTCTGCTGTTCGAAAAACGGCGGCTGATCGACACCGAGCACCGCGACCACGAGCTCACCGCGCGTCACGATGCGGGCGAATTCCGGCGCGAGCACGCGGCCGTCGGGCATGCGCACGAGCCCGGTCGAGGTGGTCGGCAGGGCTGCGGTGCCGTTCAGCGTGGCCGCCTGAGCGGTCGGCGCGGCGGCGGGCGCCGTCGGCGCCGCCCAGGCCGGCGCCGCGGCCAGCGTTAAACCGGTGGCGAGCGCCGCGCTCCAGCGGGACAGGCCGCGCAGCACACGCGTGACACGTGAGCCGCCTGACGGCTGCGATGAAGCAAAGAAAGACGGAAGCGACATCTGGTTTACCGGTATCAATAGGTGGAGGAATCTGATGCGGGTGACGCCGCACTCATCTGGTTATCGGCCGGCGCGGCGAATGGCGTAGGTGTCGGCGCAGGTGACGCGGCCGGCGCGGCACTCACGAGGGTCGCCACGGAGCCTGTCTGCACGGCCATGGCCGGCGGCTCCGAGGGCGCGACGAAACGCGCGCCGATCTCGACGCCCAGCGCAAACAGCAGCACGCACAACAACAGCGCGCAGCCGAGGGCGATGGTCACCATCCGCGAGGTCATCGAAAAAACGTATTGCATGTTGTGTCGTCCTCAGGGAACCATGGTTGTGAACTGCGCCGGGGCGAGGACCGAAATCACCCCGCCCCATGAGCACATCAATTTGGAAGAATTCTGTAAGGCCGGCATGTTGCCGATCAGAACTGTCGGCGAGCCCGGCACCCACGGCGCCATCGTCATCGGCACGCACGGGGCCGGCGTCAGCGCGCCGAGCGCGGCTGCGGTCAGCGCGGCCACCATCGGATTGCCCATGCACGTGCAGGTGCCAAACGGCATCACGTTGACCATCGGCGCGTGATCCATCACGGTGGCGGCCGGCGCGCCGGCGAGCACGGCCGAGGTCGGCAGCACGTTCAGCGTGCCCGGCGCCGCGCCGAAGGTGCACTGGATCGTCGTCCCGGTGGTGACCAGAATGCCCATGCGTCAGCCCCTCATCCATTTTTCGAGCTGCCGGACCATGCGCGGCGGCCCATCGGCGCGCGTGGCCGTGGCCGACGGGCTCTGCCAGGCGCCGAGCGGTTTGCCGTCCGCATAGCGGCGCTCGGCGCTCACCTGGCCGTCCGGCGCAAAGCGACGCACCGTGCCGTGCAGCAGGTCGAGGCGATAAGGCGAGCTCTGCATCAGCGCGCCGTCGGCGGCGTAGTCGCGCGTCTCGCCTTCGAGCATGCCGTTGCGATAGCTGGCGCGGCGCACGACCACGCCCTCGTGCAGGAACACCGCTTCGCGCGACAGCTTGCCGGCCTCGTAGATCATGCGCGAGGTGACGAGCCCGGACGGCGCATAGGTGACGCTCTCGCCATGCAGCACGCCCATGGCGTATTGACGCCGCGCGCTGGCCCGGCCGTTCGCGTAGAGCGTCGTCGCGCCGTGCAGCAAACCGGCCTGGTAGGCTGATTCCTGGATCAGCACGCCTTGCTCGTCGAACAGGCGCAAAGGGCCGCACAGCTTGCCGGCCACGTACTGCGCCTGAAACACCCGCACGCCGCCCGCCCCGTAGCGCAGTGCTTCGCCATGCGGCACGCCGTCCAGCAGCGAGGTGCGCGCGATGCACTGGCCCGCTTCATCGTGTTCGTCCACCACCACGGCCACACCCGCGGGCGCACTCACGCCACCGGCTTGAGCGGCGGCAAGGTGGGGCGCGAGAGTGGAGAGTTCGGTCATGGCGGGCGTCGTGGAAAGTGGTTCGGTCAGTTCGCCTTGATCAGGCCGCCCTTGAGCGTCAGCATCGCGCCGCCGTCCACGGTCTGCATCGCCGAAGCCTTGCTCTGGATTTCCACGCCTTCATTGCTGAGCGTGGTGCCCGCCTTGTTGCCAAGGGTCGTGCCCGCCTGGTTCGTGAGCGACGTGCCGGCCTGGCTGGCCAGCGAGGTGCCCGACTTGATGCTGATCGAACCGCTCACGTCGATTACCAGATTGCCGCTGATCTTCAGCGTGTAGTCGCCCGTGGTGGTGTGCTTGAAGGTGGCGTGGCTGGTGTGCGTCTCGTCGCCGGTTACATCCACGGCACGGGTGCCCTTGACGGTATGGGTCTCGTTGCCGGTCTCCACGGTGAGCGTGCGGTTGCCCTTCTTGACCGCGTGCGTCTCGTCGCCCGCGATAACGGTGGTGGTCAGCGCGTTTTCGATCGCGACGTTCATGTCCTTCTGCGCGTGGAAGTACAGCTCCTCGCTGTTGAGCTTGTCCTCCATGCGGATTTCATTGCCCGCCGTGCCGCTTTTGGACGAACGCGAACGCATCACGCTTTGCGTCTGCGAGGCCGGCAAGCCGACCGGCGGCGACATCTGACCGTTGTAGACGCTGCCGGTGACGAGCGGCCGGTCCGGGTCGCCGTCGACATAGCTGACCACCACTTCCTGGCCGACCCGCGGCAAGAACAGATGCCCCCAGCCCGCGCCCGCCGAAGCTTGCGCCACGCGCACCCAGCACGAACTGTTTTCGTCGGCGGCGCTCACGCGGTCCCAGTGGAATTTCACCTTGATGCGGCCCAGCGAATCGGTCCAGATTTCCTCGCCCGAGGAGCCGGTGACGATCGCCGTGTGCGTGCCCGCCACCACCGGACGCGGCGTGACGCGCGGCGCACGGAAGGCGACCGCTGCGGGGAACACGTCGATATCGTTCACGTACTGGCCGTCCGCCGCGCGATGCTCCACGCGGCGCACCACGTAGGACACGTTGAACGCGCTGTTCGCATGACCCGCGAGGCTCACCTGGGTGCCGGCCACCAGCGCGTAGCAGGCGCTCTCCGCCCGCCCGGTCTGCTGGTCCATCTGCTGCGCGGCGAGCTGCAGCGTGGCGGCGCGATCGCCGTCCGCAGCCGCCGTGTAGCGGCCCGGAAAGGCATAGCGGATGCCGCTCGCGCCGTGCGTTTGCGCCGAGGTCTGCGCGCTTAGGGTGCTGGCGCTCTTGTAGTCGTAATCGCCGACCACATAAGTTGCCGCGACGAGCCCCGTCGACATCTCGAAGCTGCTCACGCGTTCGCTCGCGTCGTGCGCGGCCGAGTCGCCGGAAAAGCGCAGCGTCGGGACCGCGCCGGGCTGATGCGCCGAGGGGCTGTCCGCGAGCACCATGGTGTGTGCGCCGTTGGCGAAGCTGAAGAAGTAGAAGATGCCCTCTTCTTCCATCAGACGCGAGATGAACTGCAAGGCGCTTTCGTCGTACTGCACGCAGTATTCGCGCACCGCATAGCTGCCGGTCACGCGCGCTTCGAGCGCGATGTTGAAGCTGGACAACACCTGCTGAACGATGGCGAGCGCGCTCAGGTTCTGAAAAATCGCGCGGTCGCTGCCAAGCGAGAGCAGCCACAGCCGCGGCGCAAGTTCCGCCGAGTAGTAGCCGTATTGCGCATTGGCGCCGACCTGGGCGAAACGCGTGACGATGCCGTTGAAATAGCGCGGCGCCGTGGCCGGCCCCTCTATCGTCACCGTCGCGTTCTGGCCGATGATGGTTTGCGGATCGAGCGCCGGGTTCGCCGAGCGCATGCGCAGGTTGAAGCGAAACGGCGCCGAGATCGCCTCGTAGCCGCCGAAGCCGTCGAGCAATAGCACGTCGGCGCCGAACGGCGAAGTAATCGACAGCAGGCAGCCGGTTTGCGTCACAGACACGTTACTGGTCCCCTCGCGGCGCGAACTGGAACGTCACGCCGCCGGCCGGGTCGAGTCCCAGATGCACGCCGCCAAACGGTTCGGCGACGGAAATGCGCTCGAGCACTTCGCGCGCCAGTTCCGGTAATACCGATTGCGTGAGAATGTGATCGACATTGCGCGCGCCGCTGTCCACTTCCTTGCAGCGTTCGGTGATCGTGCTCGCGAACGCGTCGTCCCAGGTGAGCGGCGCGTGATGATTGCGCTCGAAGCGGGCGGCGAGCCGCGCCAGTTTCAGGTTCACGATCGAGGTGATCTGCGCGTCGCCGAGGTGGTAGTACGGCACCAGCACGAGACGGCCCAGAAATGCCGGGCTGAACTGCTTGACGCAGCGCCGGGCGCAGACGCTCGATCAACTCCGCCGGTGGCGGGCGGCGGCCGCCCTGGCTGGCTTCGGTGATCACGTCCTGCGCGGCATTCGAGGTCAGCAGGATCAGCGTGTTGCGGAAGTCGATCGGCACGCCTTCGCCGTCTTCCATCACGCCTTTGTCGAACACCTGGAAGAACAGCTCCAGCACGTCCGGATGCGCCTTTTCCATTTCGTCGAGCAGCACGACGCTATACGGACGGCGCCGCACGGCTTCGGTCAGCACGCCGCCGCGCCCGTAGCCGACGTAGCCCGGCGGCGCGCCCTTGAGTCCCGAGACGCTATGCGCTTCCTGGAACTCGGACATGTTCACGGTGATCATGTTGCGCTCGCCGCCGTAGAGCGTGTCGGCGAGCGCCGCGGCGGTCTCGGTCTTGCCGACGCCGCTCGGTCCGATCAGCAGGAACACGCCGACCGGTTTGCCCGGATCGTCGAGATCCGCGCGGAAGGTGCGCACCCGCCGCGCGATGGCGTCGAGCGCCTCGTTCTGGCCGACCACGCGCTCGGCGAGCTTGTCATGCAGATACAGCACCGTGTGCAATTCGTCGGCCAGCATGCTGCCGACCGGGATGCCGGTCCAGCCGGAGATCACCTTGGCGACCATTTCGGAGTCGACGCACACGGGCACCATCGGCTCGTCGCTGCGCACGGCTTCGAGGCCTTTTTCCAGCCTCGCGAGATTGGCGGCGAGCGAGGCGCTGTCGTCTTCGTCGATAGAAAGGTCGGTGCCCGCCACATGCTGGGCGATCTTCGCGCGCCACGCGAGAATCTCGCCGACTGCGTGCCGTTCCGTCGCGAGCTTGTCGTTCAGGCGCGCGTGCTGCGCGCGCTGATCCTCGAGCTGGCGCGCGAGCGTGGCGATCGCCTCGGCGCGCTCGGCGCCCGTCGCCGCTTCGTGGCGCAGAATGCGCAACTGGCTTTCCGCGGCGTCGATAGCCCGCCCCAGTGCCTCGATTTCTTCGGGCACGCCGTTCTGACCGATCGCCACGCGCGCGCAAGCCGTGTCGAGCACGCTGATCGCCTTGTCCGGCAACTGGCGGCCCGAGATATAGCGCTGCGAGAGCTTGACCGCATCGCGCACCGCTTCATCGAGAATTTCAACGCCGTGATGCGCGGAGAGCTTCGCCACCATGCCGCGCAGCATTTCAATCGCGACCGCTTCGGCGGGCTCCTCGACCTTGACTACCTGGAAGCGCCGCGCGAGCGCCGGGTCACGCTCCACATACTTCTTGTATTCGGCCCACGTGGTGGCCGCGATCGTGCGCAACTCGCCGCGCGCGAGCGCCGGCTTCAGCAGATTGGCGGCGTCGCCCTGGCCTTCGCTGCCGCCCGCGCCGATCAGCTGATGCGCTTCGTCGATGAACAGAATCACCGGCACCGGCGATGCTTTCACCTCGGCGATCACCGACTTGAGACGGTTCTCGAACTCGCCCTTCACGCCCGCGCCGGCCTGCAGCAGCGCCAGATCCAGCGAGCGCACCGAGACGTTGACGAGCGCGGGCGGCACCTGGCCGAGCACGATCCGCTGCGCGAAACCTTCGACGACCGCCGTTTTGCCGACGCCTGCTTCGCCGGTGAGAATCGGGTTGTTCTGACGGCGCCGCAGCAGCACGTCGATCAATTGACGGATTTCCGCGTCGCGGCCGTAGATCGGGTCGATCGCGCCTTCGCGGGCTTGCGCGGTGAGGTCGATCGTGTATTGCGCCAGCGCGGAGGGGCGGCCGTTGCTGGTGAGATCGGCGGACGGCATCGCGGACGGCTGGGGCGCACCGGCGGGCGCTTTCGCCACACCCGCGCCACGCGCCGCGCTGCCTTCGGACGACCCCGCGAGAATTTCGGCGAGCCCGTCGCGCAATGGGCCGCGCGCGATCTTGAGCAAGGCCGGCGCGGACTCCATCAGCATGCCGCGCAGGCTGTCCACTTCGAGCAGCGCCAGCATCAGCGTGCCCGAGCGAATCTGCTGCTCGCCGAGCAGCATCGAACTGAGCAGCCACGCTTCCTGGAAGAGGGGCGAAAAGTTCGGCGACAACGCGGGCGTGCGGCCGTTGCCACGCTTGAACTGGTCGACGGCGTTCTGCAACTGCGCGACGACGTCGGCGCCGCGCACTTCAAAGCGTTCAAGGATCGCTTTCAGATCCGGCGCATCGGACTCGATCAGTTGCAGCAGCAGATGCTCGATGTCCACGTTGTAATGCGTGTGCCGCACGCACAGTTGCGCGGCCTGTTCCATCGCCAGTTTGCAAACCGGATCGAGCCGGCTCAGCAAGGTTCGAATGTCGATATCCATGGGGTCTCAGTGGCCTTCGTCCTAGCGGTGGCCCATGGCCGTGGCCATGGAGTTCGCTGCTGCTCGCGCGTGGGTGTGGGTTGCCGAAGCGGTATGGAGCGGCGCCGGGGCCGCACGCATCGCCAGCCGGACCGCTTGAGGCCGGGCGTTGATGGCGCCCGAGGCGCCGCGCTCTGCGCCCGCCCACGAGGTCCAGCCAAGCCGTGCCGCCGCGTCGCCGCCGAGTGCGCCCGCGCCGGCCGGTTTCGCGGGATGCAGCACGAACGACACGTCATGGTCCTGTTGCAGATAACTGCGCACGAGCCACGCCGCGAGCTCGTGCGCCGCGCCGCCCGGCAGTAGCGCGGTGAACAGCGTCTCGGACAGATCGAAGAATTCGATGCGCAGACCCGCCGACTGACTCCACGTGCGCCGTCCGAGCACCGCGACGCCGCCGAGTCGCGGCGCGCGCGTGCCGGGGCGCGCGAGGCGCAGCGAATCGGCTGCATCGACCGTGTGCCAGCCGCCGACGAATTGCGCGCCGCGCGCGGTCACGCCGAGCCGGTCGGAGAGCAGCGCGAGCAGGCCCGTCATCGAACGCGGCGCGCCGCCGAGCAGGCCGGCATGGCGCAGCCACAACGACGCGCCGCGCGGACCGCGCGGGCCGCCATGCAGACCGAGATTGCCGAGCGCGTCGAGGCACGCCGCCAGTTCGGCGTCGCGTGGCGAACGGCTCGTCAGGGACGGCGCAAGCTTCTGCCGGCTGCGATAGAGGAACGACAGAAAGCGATGGTTGAAGATGTCGAGCAGGTCGCCCATCGCGGTTTCGCGTGCGGCGCGCCGGGTCAGCACCATCTCCGTGAACGGCATCGGCAACGGGCCATTGGCGCCGGCGAGCGTCATCACCGGCGTGGTCAGCGTGTAGGTTTCGCGCGCTTGCTGCGCCTTTTCAGCCTGCGTGCCTGCGGCCGGCGCGTGGTGAGGCTGCGTGTCGCTCGCCAGCGGATGACGCTGTGCGCCGCGAATATCGCTCGCTTCGAACGCCAGCGAGACGAAGCCGCGCAGACGCACTGCTTCGTCGGTGCCGTCGCCATAACCGAGCGCGCGCGTCCACGGCTGCGCGCGTTCGAGCAGGTGGATTGCCTGAAACAGGTCGAAGCCTTGCGGCTGCGCGACGAGACGGGCGATCAGAGCGTTTGCTGGCTGCCGGTCATCGGCGCCCATTGCTTCCATGTCTCGTCTCCGCGGCGCACCACCAGCCGCACAAAGGAATTGACCGACGTGTACATCGCGAAGAACCGCGCGAGCACCGCACCCATCAGCAGTGGCGAGCCGCCCACGAAGGTATCGGCATCGAACTCGATACTGACTTCGGTGCCGCGGCAATAGCCGCGCCAGGCCTCGGTGCCGACGTGCGCGGTAATCGGGCGCGCGTCGATGCTGCGAATGCCGCGAATCTGCGCCTCTTCGCGCGGACCGTCAGAAGCGAACAGCCGCAGCATGTCCTGCAATTCGCGCCGGCCGGTCGTGCCGCCCACCAGCGAGTGATAGTTGCGGGTCAGCAGCGACACCAGCCGCCATAGCGTCGCGCTGTCGAGCGGTGGATTGCGCTGCGAGGTCGGTTCATACAGGCAACGCGCGCGCGCATTCTGCGAAACCCGTTCCACCAGCATGCGCGCGCCGACCGGCACCTGTTCGGCAAGCCGCCGGTTGGTGCACAGCACGTTGGCATACACCACCGGCGTATCCGGCTGGCCGGCCGTATTGCCGGCGTCGACGAAACCGAGATACAGATCGATGCCGGGCGCGTTGCTGCGCACGCTCTGTTCACGGCGCGCCGACCAGTACATCGTGTCGCCGGTCGCGTGCGGGTCGTCGAGACGGTCCGCTGCGGTAAAGCACGGCAAGGTCGTGGCGCGATCCTGGGCGGGATCGGAGGCGATCACCGAGAGGATCGAATGGATTTCCGTGATCGCTTCGCGCTTCTGGTCGGCCACCAGGCGGTACTCATAATGCCGGCGGTCGATCACGATCGGCTCGCTCGTCTGCGAGAACAGATTGACGATGGGCGTGCAGCCTAGCCGGAAATGCTGGGCGCCGAGCATGCCGAGTCCGCGCGGCACGCGGTCAAGGTGCAGCACGATCTCGCAGGTGCGCCCGGTGCCAAGCTTGCCGGCGGGCACGTGCAGATCGAAGAAATGAAATTTGCGCGGAAACGCGAAATACTCCTGCATCAGCGTGTAGGCCGGATGCGCATGCGAGGGCTGGGGCAGCACGGTGTCTTCCGGCGCATAGCCGACTTCGCGCCACGCCGAGGGCGGCAGCATCGTGGCCGGCCCATGCTCGGGACGCACGGAGACATCCGTCACGTTCGCCACCAGCAGTTCATAGAGCGGCATCGTCACCACCCAGTCGCCGTGCAGATGCAGGCGCAACTGCGTGAGTTCGAGCTCGGAGAAATCGACGCCAGCATCGCACTCGAGCGTGAGACGCAGGGTGGAGTCGTCGCCGAATGCGGCGCGGCTGACTCTGAGCGGCCACAACACGGTTTCCCACGCGGTGCGGAAGCGGCACGCGTCGCCGGTTTCCGTCTGCGCGGCGAGGCCGGTGTGGCGCGGCACGCGAAAGCCCGCCGTCACCTTGCCCTGGGTCGGGTCGAGGTCGAACTGCGCGACGGTCATGGACGGCACCGTCTGAATCATCGAGGGACACACGTTGTCGAGCAGCGCGCTCGCGATGTGCGGCGCGGCCTGGTCGAGGTCGCGATGCACGCGCGCGGCGAGAAAGGCGGTCGCCTCGATCAGCCGCTCGGTATGCGGATCGAGCGACTCGGTGCCGTGCAGCGCGAGGCGCGCCGCGACCTTGGGATAACGCTGCGCGAAATCGGCGCCCTGGACGCGCAAATATGACAGTTCACGCTTGTAGTACTGGAGAATGTCTTCGGCGGCCATGTCAGTCTGCGTCCGTCCAGCGTGCGTCGGCGCAGCCGCGCGCGCCGCTCTGCAATTCGAAGAACACGTGTTCGACCGACCGGTTCACGCGCATGGTGCCCTGCACTGCCAGCACGGCGTGCCGCTCGTCGCCGGAGGGAAAGCTGAAGTCCACCTTGACGTCCGCCAGCCGCGGCTCGAAGAGTGCTATCGCCTGGCGCACCGCGGCGACGATCGCGTCGCGGTCGCTCCCCGAGCGCAGCGACAGATCGGAAAAATCAGGGAGTCCGTAGTCAAGCACGGTGCCATCGCTTTTCGCAAAGGCTTCCATCGTCAGGCTCGAGCGCGCATTGAGCAGGCGCGACAATTCCCGCGCGACGGATTGTCGAAGCGCGTGTTCGCCTTGCAACCATGCGTCAGCATCTTCGACAAGACGCTCGAACAGAGGAAGGGGAAAGCCGTGGGCGATAGCCGACATACGCAAAACCGGTTGAACCCTGACAGAACGAGATACTGCAAAACCGCCCGCCTCGCAGCGGGCGGCGAAGCGTTACGCAGCGGGCGTGACAGGTTTGTTGGTGGTCAGATCCCAGCCGAACGGCGCGGTGCCGGCCAGCGTCGAATCCGGGTTCTGCTGCGTGTACTGCGAGGTGATCGACGTGAAGTTGATGGTCAGCGAGTCCATCATGCTCGAACCGCCGCCGCTCGTGCTGATGTTCGCGATCATCGCGTTCGCCAGCACGTACTTCATTTGCAGCATGAACTTGCCGCCTTCGTTACGGCCGATCGAGATCGTCGCGTTGCCGAGCTTCGTGCCGGCCGTGCAGGCGGCGAACAGCGCCGGGGTGGCCTGGTCGGTGTCTTTGGTGACATTGAACTCGCTGAACGACGGACGGCCCAGCGTGCGCTCGGTATTCGCCGTGTCGGAATTCATCTGGATCGCGACGCTTTGCGAGAACGACGTCAGCTGAATGCCGTCCTTGAAGCCGTCGATCAGCGAGTTGCCCTTGACGTCCTTGAATTGCAGGATGATGGTATCCATAACTTGCCTGAATCAGATAGGTGAATGAATGCGGTATGACGCGCGAGACGCGCGTCATACATCGACGATTAGGCAGCCGCGCCCGGCAGGTCCGCCACGAGGCGGATCGATGCCGTCAGCTCTTCCATCTGGAAGTGCGGCTTCAGGAAACACGTGGCGCGATAGGCACCGGGCTTACCCGGCACTTCGGTCACATCCACGCGCGCCTGGCCGAGCGGGTAGCGAGCCTTCTGTTCATGCGAGGCCGACGCGTTGATCAGCACGTACCCGGCAATCCAGTTGTTCAGATAGTTCTCAACATCGGCACGGGTCTGGAAGCTGCCCACCTTGTCGCGCATGATCACCTTGATGTAATGCGCGAAACGCGAGGCCGCCAGCACGAACGGCAGACGCGCGGAGAGTTGCGCGTTGGCGTTGGCTTCGTCCTTGTTGTAGACCTTCGGCTTGTTGACCGTCTGGCCGCCGAAGAAGGTCGCGAAATCCGAGCCCTTCGAGTTGACCAGCGCGATAAAGCCGAGGTCGCTGAGTTCCTTCTCGCGGCGATCGGTGATCGTCACTTCTGTCGGGCACTTCAGCGTGATGTCGCCTTCGTTCGTCTTGTACGCGTGCGCCGCAATGCCGTCGACCTTGCCGCCGCCTTCCACGCCGCGAATCGCCGTGGCCCAGCTGTACTTCGCATAGGCGTCGGTAATGCGCAGACCCAGCTGGTACGCGGAGTTCGCCCACAGGTATTTGCTGTGATCGGTGCCGTCGACGTTTTCTTCGAAACCGAACGATTCGACCGGGTTGGTCTTCGCACCGTACGGCAAACGCGCCGCGTAGCTCGGCAACACCAGCGACACGTAACGCGAATCTTCCGATTCGCGGAAGCTGCGCCAGGCGGCCAGTTCAGCGCTTTCGAAGGTTTTCGACAGGTCGCGCGCCACGCCGAGTTCCGTGTACGACTTCAGGTCGAACAGGCTCGGTGCGGCGGCGGCGATGAACGGCGCGTGCGCGGCGGCGGCCACGCGCGAGATGCGCTCGAGCAACGCCATGTCCTGCGGATGACGGCCGAACGAGTAATCGCCCACCAGCAGCGTGAACGGGTGGCCGCCGAACGTGCCGTACTCTTCTTCGTAGATCTTCTTGAACAGCACGCTCATGTCGTGGTCGACGGCTGTCTCGAGATCCTTGTGCAGTTCCTTCTTCGTGACGTTGAGCAGCCGCAGCTTCAGGTTCGTACCGGTTTCGGTGCCGAACACCATATCGTGCAGGCCGTACCACGACGCTTCCAGCTCCTGGTACGCCGGGTTGTGCATGATCGCGTTGAGCTGATCGGTCAGCAGCTTGTCGATCTCGGCAACGCGTTCGTTGATCATCGCCACGACGCCCTTGTCCGGGCTCGTGCGCATGCCTTCGTCGAGAATCTGCGAGGCGAGCTGGCCGATGAGTTTCCTGGCATAGCCGCCCTGCGACGGCTCGACAGCCATGTTGCCTTCCTGAACGATGCGCTCGAGCAGGCTCAGCTCGGCGGCCTGCGTGCTTGCGTGTGCGCCCGCGGCTTCGGCGGAGAGATTCGTTTCCATCTGGGTCAGTCCTGAGAGGAGTGTCGCTTCAGCGACGCTGAAAATGGGCCGTCACTCGGACGGAGTGTCTTCCGTCGCGGGCGTGACTGCGGGCGCCGGAGCCGCCGAGGCCGCCGGAGTCGCCGACGCATCGCCGGCGGAGGCCTGAGTCTTCAGCTTCTTCAGTTCTTCCGAGTTCTGAACGATGCGCTCCAGCATCGAATCGAGTTCGTCGTTGCCGTCGAGCTTGGCGAGCAGGTCGCGCAATTGCTGACGTGCTTCGAGCAGCTTCGCGAGGCGCGGTACCTGACGCACGAGGCTTTCCGGATGAAAGTCGGCGAACTGTTGAAACTTCAGTTCGACCTTCAGATTGCCCTCGCCTTTCATCGTGTCCGGCACCGACAGGTCGAGGCGCGGTTCGATCTTGCCCATGATCTCGTCGAAGTTGTCGCGATCGACGTCGACAAAGCGGCGCTCTTTCAGCTTGGGCAAGGCTTTGGCCGGGTGACCGGAGAGATCGGCCATCAGCCCGACGACCATCGGCAATTCACGCTTTTCGATAGCGCCGCCGAGCTCGACGTCGTACGTGATCTGAACGCGAGGCGGACGATTGCGGCCGACCCATTTCTGCAAACTATTGGACATGAACTTCCCCGAGATAAAGAGAACTCGAATTACGTTTTGACAAGGCGTCCAGAAGCACGCCCCTGACTCGATTCAGGTGCAACACATAGCGGGGATAAGTTGTAATGCGGCAAGGACTCGCACTACGTCCTCAGGTGATACCGAACACACCTATTACTCCGGACGAAACCTTATAGGGCCGCCCATTGCTGCGCATTCGGTATAGTTGCAAGTCGATGCGAATCCCCGTCACGCATCAGCTCGCGAATAGCAAGAAATTAAAAAGTCCGAGAGGTATATGACACGCGTTGGTCACGCACGCGACATGTCCTTTATCTGGTGTTGAGCCTGGGCTATTTTGATTACGGATTCTTACCGCTACTTAACTTTTTTTGATGCCCGCTGCCATGGATCGGCAACGGCGAGAGTGTATCGGGATTCCCTGAACCTTATTGGCCAAGAGTGTCAATTCTAAAGAGAAATTTTTAGGATTCAAGGAGAATTTATCCCCTCGCCTCGTACAGTCTCACCCCTCTTTTCGGCATCGCGCGCAAATTCTGAAGGCCTGGTGTGTCAAGCATTCACGATATATCTTGCGGCCCTGAAAAAAGGCTCTCGGGATATGCGCGTAAACCACGACAGTTGGCTATACAAGAACGGGCCGTCTTCCAGAGTGGCGGTTGACTGGCTAATCTTTTGTGAACGCTGTTCTGCTCGCGGCATGTCGATGTCTGGCAGTTGCATATCGCGAATCGTTGGGCGTCGTGCCCAACTCGATCGTCGTCATCCGGCAAATTTTAGTTACCAGCATTCCTAACCATTTCAAATCCGAACATCTGAACTTGCTTGTCGATCGATCCCGATTGAAACTCCGGGCGGCGTGTTGCGAGACCGAAAGGACCGCGCGGACGCAACAGCCGGTACCGCTCCATGGTCGGTATCCGATATTGCCCGGAGTGCCTCGGACAAGATATCCGAGCTGCCGGCGAGCCTTACTGGCATCGGCTGCATCAGTTGCCAAACGTCACCAGTTGCGCTGAGCGCCATCTTTGGCTTGTCTCGGCGTGCGTCCGGTGTGGAAGAAGATGTGCGTCGGGCGCGCAGTTCGTCTTTCTCTACCTCGGATGACAGGCATCTGCGGCTGCGATTTGTCTGCGGCGAGAATTCCAGCCAACATGGATGAGGTCCGTCTAAGACTGTTGGCAAGGTGCGTCTGAGCGCTTCCTGCAAGAAGGTAATAGCTTGATAAGACTTCCCGTCAGCAGTTGGGGGACCCCGATTGCGCCCGCCGCGCGCTCGTGCAACTGGCGCCCGGATTTATCGCTCGCCGACGCGTCGCAACGGATGCGACGCCCGAGTCGCCTTGGAAGGCACCTGGACGCACATCGCGCGGCGTCACTTCGGCTCATACCAGTTATAGGTCGGCAGCGTAGGAATCGCGGAGCCGACCTGCAACGTGATGTCGCGCAGCGATGTCAGCTCGATATTCCGCGGATCGCCCATATACCGGCGCACGTCGCCATTATCGTTAATGTAGACGACCAGCGGGCCCTCCACGCCTGCAACATTCGTCGTTGTCAGCGGTTCACCCCACAAGTCAAAAAACTTGCCGAGCGTGAACGTTTTGACATTGGGCGTCTCCATGTGAATGATGCCCGTGTTGTCGTGCGTATGGGTCTCGTAGTCGCATTGCGAGGTGATCCCAACCTGCGCGGGGAACGCCAGCATCTGTCCGTCTTTGTAAATCGCGACATGCGCATGGACGTGGTACGTCTGAACCATCCCGGCCGCGCACACAATGCCGTCGACAGGTTGACCAGTGCCGCCAGTCGACGTTACGCCATCTGGCCAGTACCGCGTGCCGACAACGCCTCCGAACACAAGCACGATCTGCGTAGTGTCAAATGGCGGTGGGTCGGTCCAGGCATAGGTGGGGATCTGCGTGAGCGGTGTGCCCAACACGATGGTGATCTCGCCGTGCGGCGTCAGCGGGAGATCCGATAGATTGCCGCTGTACTGCGTCAGCGTAGTGCCGTCGTTCACATACGTGGTGATTGTGCTCGCGGTGAGTCCGGCCACATTGGTGTTCGTCAGCATTTGTCCCCAGACCGCAAAAAACTGCCCGAGCGTATAGGGGGTGGTCGGATTAGCTAACATTCTGATTTTGCCGGTATTGTCGACAGTGTGAACCGGATAGCTACAGCCGGTCTGCAATGCAAGCGACGGCTCGACAGTGCCGATTTGAGCCGGCAAACTCAGCAATTGGCCATCCTGATAAATCGATAGATGCGCATACGTATAAGCGCTTCCCGCAACCGTGCACGACAGGCCCGCGACGGCCTGGCCCGTTCCGCCACTCGTGGTGGATCCCGCGGGCCATCGCGCTTGACCCATTGCTGTTCCATCGAGAATTGCCGTTGCGGCCGCGAGCGTCGGAACCGGATTCGCTCCAGACGTGTCGCTTGCTGAAACCGGCGCACTGGCTGAAGCCGGCGCGCTGGCTGAAGCTGGCGCGCTGGCTGCACCTGGCGCACTCGCGCCGCTCGCGCCCGACGCAGGCGATGCCGCCGACGACCCGCTGCCCAAACTCGTAGTGCCTCCACCGCCACCGCCGCACGCGCTGAATGCGAGAACGCTGGCAAGGATGAGGAGTCGAGTCTTTAATCTCTTTGCCATGGGACGTTCCGACGGAGATTGAAAAATAGGCACCGCCGCTGCGCGTGGTGCAACCGATGATCGCCGAGGACGACCAGCGAGGTGTCCGTGAAGACCGTTATAGCGATCGCGAAAGATTTGGTAAAGGTATTCTCGAGGCTAGGCGGCAAAAAAAAAGCGCAAAAGTGAGCCGCCGCAATTGACTCTACGTTGTGCGCCATTCCTTGTCCGAAATAGCAGAGTGACAAATGGCGTGCTGGTGCAAACAGATGATTTCGGCGAGCTAATTCCGCAAGATCAGGAAACCTTATCGAGCAGCCACGACCGCATTCCGGGCGACACGTATGGTGATATCTTTGATCTGCAGGCCATTCAGGTGAAATTGCCCTTTGCAAATGCGGTGCATCAACTCAATTCCCGCGACGGTGGTCGCCACGTTATTTGAGAAGTGAAGAACCAACGGTTGCTTTATATCGAGGCTCGATCACACGGCTTGAGTGCCCGCTGCCTACGCTTCAAGTTCAAACCACCTTTTCCCGGCATGCGGCCGGTCGCGACGTCAAAACGAAGGCCGTGCACAGGGCAGCGAAGCAGCACCCCCTTCGAGCTGGCCATCTGCAGGTGATGCCTCATTGTGCGGACAAGCGTTTTCGACGGTGCGGAGCGCACCGCGTATGTTGAAGAGCACGACGCCGCGGCGGTCAATGAAGACCAGCTTGTTCTCTCCTGGCGCGAATTCATCGGCCGAGCCAATCGGTATCCGGCGTGACATTACCTGTCCTCCTGATCGCCAATCGAACGCAGCATGGCATCCACGATCGCGCCGGGCGAGTACGCGCCAGATAGCGACAGTGCCGAATTAACCACGAAATGCGGCACACCCCTGACGTCGTCAGCGTGCGGTGAACTCGGCAAGGCGATGTTTCCTTCTCGCCGTGACATCGCGAGATGGTCAGCGAGGCCTGCGGCGTCGAGACCGCACGCGAGACCAATTCGCTCGAGCACGTCCGGGTTGCCGATGTCTTCGCCGTCCATGAAATAGGCTGTGAACAACCGGTCGATCAGCAACTCGGGCTTGCATGCCCCGCCTGTGTTTGCACCCGTGGCCCATGCAACGAGTTGGTGCGCTGCTCGTGTGTTGGGCATTACCTCGATCCTGTCGAACGCCAGCTCGATGCCAGCTGCGCGAGCGGCCTCCTGAACCTGTGCGCGCCGTGCAGCGACCGCGCCCGGGCTCCCCAGACGGGCCACATAGAACGCCTGATAAGGCACCCCGCCGACAGGCGTATCCGGCAGCAACTGATGCGAGTGCCACCGCGCCTTCACACTGACGTCCGGACGCAAGCTTGCGAGACGGCTGACGGCCGCTTCGAGATTGCGCTTGCCAATCAGGCACCACGGGCAGACAAAATCGAAATGAACATCGACCGTCACCGACGCGTTTTGGCTCACTGCCGTGCCCTGGTCTGCTTTCGTTACACCGTCCATGTCAGAGAAGCTCGCGGATCAGAGTGTCCGCCTGCGGCCACTCGCCATAACCGGCGGCGGGATTCAGGTGGCCAACGTCACCGAGGTCGACGAGACGGCTGCCCCAGTCCGCTGCCATGCCGGCAGCGCGATCAAACGCGGCAAGCGGATCATTGCGGCTGGCGCCGAGAATGCTCGGGAACGGCAGCGGTTTGCGAGGGAACGGCAGCCACCCGTGTTCTTCGAGCACGTCCAGTGTCGGATAACCCGCGGGCATGGGGCTTTCCAGATCCGCCGGCGTGGCCAGCAGCGCGCCCTGGATCGGGCGGTTGTGGTGCTGCGCCCAGTGCACGGTAATCATGACGCCGGCGCTGTGAGCGACCAGTACGATCGGGCCATCGATCTTCGCGATGGCCTCGTCCAGCGCCGCGATGCGCGCCGCGCAGCTGAGCTTGTCGTGCTCGAGCGGCGGCACCGACGCCGCTTTAGGAAGGCGAGCCTGCAGCAGTGTCTGCCAGTGTTCGGCCACATGGTCACGCAGACCGGGCACGATAAGGATGGTAGGTGCGGGATTGAGCGTCACGAAGCTGAGTCCTTCAGGTTAGTACGGCTTGTCGCCAATAATTCCGGCTCGCTCCATCTTGCGATGGCACGGCGCGTAATCCATCACTGCGTAGTGCTGCGTGCTGCGGTTGTCCCATATCGCTATGCTGTTCGGCTTCCAGCGCCAGCGCACCTGATACTCCGGGATGTACGCCTGGCTGATGAGATAACGCAGCAGGTCGGACGCGCCCGGATTGGCGTCCTGGCCGAAGCGCACGCGCGCCGGCGTGTGGTAGTTCGTGATGTGCGTCGTGAACGCATTGACAAACAGCACGTTCTCGCTCGTCTCGGGGTGCGTGCGCACAACCGGATGTTCCGCGTCGGGATACTGGGCTTTCAAGGCATGCCGCTTCTCGATCGGCATCGCGGCACCGAAGCTCGCCTCGATGCTGTGGCGTGCGCGCAGCTCGGCGATCTGCTCCTTCACGTGCGCGGGCAGGTTCTCATACGCGAGCACCATGTTCGCCCACATCGTATCGCCGCCGATGGGCGGACATTCCACGCATCGCAGCACCGCACCAAACGGCGGGGCCTCGCGCCACGTGGCGTCCGAATGCCACGAATTTTCGTAGCGGTCGTTGGGTTGGTCCGGCGTCTTATAGATTCGCACAAGACCCGGATACTCAGGATCGCTGCCCGCAACCGGGTGGCCTTCCAGCTCGCCAAAGCGGCGCGCGAAAGCGACATGTTCAGCACGGCTAATGTCCTGATCGCGCAGGAACAGAACGCGGTGCTTCATCAGGTTCGCCCGGATCTCGGCAAAGAGGCCATCGTCGTGGATCGCGTCGGCGAGCTTGATGCCTACCAGTTCGGCGCCAATGGCGTTGGTGAGTTGTTCGACAAGCATGGCTCCCTCCTTAGATAACGAAGACCGACGAACCCGTTGTCTTGCGCGATTCGACATCGCGGTGCGCTTCTTCGGCATCCTCGAGCGCATAGCGCTGATTGATCTCGATCTTGATGCGTCCAGCCGCAACGTGGCCGAAGATTTCCCCGGCCAGGTCTGCTTTTTCAGCAGGGTCGGCGATATAGTCGGCGAGCGCGGGACGGGTCAGGTACGGCGATCCTTTCATTGCGAGGATCTGCGGATTGAATGCCGGAATCGGCCCCGATGCCGTGCCGACACAAACAATAAGGCCACGGCGCTTGACCGAATTCAGCGTCGCCTCAAAGGTATCCTTGCCGACACTGTCGAACACCACATTGACCCCGACGCCGTCAGTCAGCTCGCGTACGCGCGCCGCGACGTCTTCATGGCTGTAGTTGATGGTGTGTTCGCAGCCGTGCGCGCGGGCGACTTCCGCCTTCGCCTCGCTCGACACGGTGCCGATCACCGTAAGCCCCAACAGCCTGGCCCACTGCGAGACGATCAGCCCGACGCCGCCCGCGGCAGCATGCAGCAGAATCGTGTTGCCGGGTTTGAAGTCGTAGATGCGCCGCATCAGATACGACGAGGTCAAGCCGCGCATCGTCATGGCTGCGGCCGTCTCGCAGGTAATGCCTTCAGGCAGCTTGATCAGCGGTGCCGCCGGACACAGGCGCTCCGTGCTGTAGGCGCCAAGCGTGTTGATAAAGCCTGTGTAAGTGACACGATCGCCTACCGCGACGTTCGTCACGCCCTCGCCCACTGCTTCGACCACGCCGGCTGCTTCTACACCCATGCCGGCAGGCAGTGGAACCGGATACAGTCCGGAGCGGAAATAGGTGTCCGCGAAATTCAGGCCGACTGCCTCATGGCGCAGGCGAACCTGGCCCGGACCCGGATCTCCGACTTCAACGTCTTCGTAACGCAAGACCTCAGGGCCACCGGTTTCATGAAAGCGGACTGCTTTCGCCATGATTCGTTCTCCAGTTTGTTTCTCGATTTACAGAAATGGAATGCGCCTGCTGGCGGACCATCACGACCCGGCGCAAGCGTCGATTACCGCACGGTGTCCGGGTACTGCTATATCTAAAGTTAGCCAGACCGCGCCGCCGCTTCATCAGGCGGACGACGCGGCATTCGCGATGAAATCGCTTAGAGCGAGGTCTTCTCACGCAGTGTGTTCACGAGGTCAAGGTCGCGCTTGTAGCTGCAACGGCCGATGGCAAACGCGACCGCCGCGAGCAACGATGCAAACGGGACCAGTTGCAAGGCACCCAGAAGACCGATCCGGTCAGCGACGATGCCGGTCAGGATAGCCGCGGGCGCCAGCCCCAGCAGGTTGTTGGCCAGTGTCAGGGTGGCGAATGCTGATGCGTGGATCGACGGCGGGGTAAGGTTCGCCACCATTGCACCCGAAGGCCCCGTGGCACCAGCACAGAAGAACATGCCGCAACCGATCAGGACCAGCTGCAGCCGGCCGGCCGGCAGATGGAACGCGATGCCGAGCAGGACGCAGCACAACAGGCAGTACACAATCGCGGTCATCCACTTTCTTTGTACACCCTTCCTGTTGAGACGGTCGGCCAGGCTTCCGCACGCGATCATGCCAAGGCCAGTCACGAGCACGAATACCGCGCCTAGTACGGCCGCCTTACCCGGTGCCATGCCGTAATAGCGATTCAGGAAGCTCGGCATCCAGGACCAAACGGCCGCCGGAACGAGCAGATGCATACCGCTGCCCGCATAGGCGCAAACGACGGACTTCGTGGAAAACAGCCCCTTCATCAGCGCGCGAAAGCTCATGCGCACGCCCAAGTTACCTTTCTGCCCGTTGATCGCCGGTTGCAGTGAAGTCAGCCGTTTCTCCGTGACAACACAACGGTAAATCACAACGAGCACGATACCGACGCAGGCCATTGCACCGAACGACCAGCGCCATCCGAGACTGGACGCAACAGCGCCGCCTAGCGCCATGCCCATCACGGAGCCAAACGCGCCGCCTGCCATGAAAGTGGCGGTGAGGGTGGCGCGCAGACGCGCCGGAAAAATGCTCAGGACGAGCGCGATGCCCACACTTCCGTACGCCGCCTCGCCAATACCGACACACGCACGCGCGAGCAACATCTCGCCATAAGTGGTCGAGATCGCACAGCCGAGCGTCGCGAGACTCCACAGCGCCGCCATCAGTACGATGCTCTTGACGCGGCCCCAGCGATCCGCGAGTACCGAAAGCGGAAAGGTCAGCACGCCAACCATCAGTGCCACCACGCTGCTGAGCGAGCCGAGCTTCGTGTCAGAGAGGTTCCACGCCGACTTGATAAACGGAAAGACCGCGTTGAGAACCTGGCGCGACATATAGTCGGATAGCAGCAGACCGATCGTGAGCGCGCAGACCACCCATGCGTAGACGGGTATGTCCGATTGTGTTGCCGAAACATCGCCCGTCGTGGGCTCAGCATGCTGTAAAAGCATTTCGTCTCCTCCGCGTCTTGCGCGTCCAGCGCCCTTTTCCTGTGACGGACAAAAGGGGCCGATATTTGTGTCGCTCCCCGATGCGGGCCGGGAAGCCTCCTTCTTCAACCGCCATCGGCACGAGATATCGTGCCGATGGCGAGTACTACCCTGTTACGCCGCGCGCAGCGGCAGGTTCTTCACGCCTGGCTTGCGATTCGGCGCCATGCCGTTGGCCGCAAGCGTCGCGTCGGCCGTCTCGTACTGCACACCAATGCGGTAGATCTCGCGCGCTTCCTTGCCGCTTGCGATCTCGCGGCCCAGTTCGCGGGCCACGCGCACGCACTGCTCGATCTGCTGCACCGAGGTCATGCGGTTGCCGTGCTGGTCGACGATCGTATCTTCGATGCCGCAGCGCGGGTGCAGGCCCATGGCCATCGCCATCATGTTGAACGGCAGGACGTTCTTCAGCAACGACTCGGCCGTGACCGTGCCGCCGTCCGGCGCACGGTGCACGAAGTTGAAGAAGTTGTGCGGGTTCGGACCATCAAAGCCGCCGCCGATGCCGATCCACGTGAGGTTCAACGGCCCCTTGTAGACGCCCTTGCGCACCAGGCGGTCGAGCGTTTCGAGCGCATGGATACCGGTGAGCTGGAAGTGCGGCTGGATGCCCGATGCCTGCAGGCGGCGCAGGTGTTCCTCAACCCAGCCCGGACCCGCGGGCACCGTCATTTCGCTGTAGGCCGCCATGAGCGCAGGATTGCCCAGCGACGTGCCTTCCAGGTATTCCGGATAGAGCAACTCCATGATGTTCATCTGCGTGGTGTTGATCGCGACCGTCACCTGATCGGGCTTCGGGTCGAGATCGGCCAGCATGTGACGCGTGTCGTCGGACAGCCACTTCGCGGCCTGGCCGTCGTCCTCCGGTGCGAACGAGATCGAGCCCCCCACCTGGATGATCATGTCCGGCACCGCCGCACGCACGCCCGCGATCAGTTCGTTGAACTTCGACAGACGCTTGGAGCCCTTGCCATCCAGCTCGCGCACGTGCAGGTGCAGCACGGTTGCGCCGGCGTTGTAGCAGTCGACAGCCTTCTGGATCTGCTCTTCCATCGTCACCGGAATGTCTTCAGGAAAATCCTCTGGCATCCATTCCGGGCCGTACGGAGCCGTCGTGATGACTACCTTGTCCTGATTCTCCGGGTGCAGCGAGTCGTCGAGAAATTGCATCGTTTCCTCCAGAAATAGTTGGATGCTTTTGCTTCCGCGTCCGGTACGTGCCGGCGCGTCAGGAAATGGAACAGTGAGGCGAAGATACGGCAATCCGGTCATACGGATTTCGTTTTTGGTGCCATTGTTTTATGATTTGACGACACTGCGTGTTAACACCAATCCTGCGTCAACGAGCTTCGCGGGTGAGCAAAAGAAGGAGAACTGGATGCAAAGCATGGTGAGGTCGTCGACACTGCACGGGTATTTCGACGTGGTGAGAGGCTTGAGTCTCAACCCGTATGAGCTTGTGCAGGAGGTCGGTCTCGACGCGGTGGCGCTGGCGAACCCCGATGAGCGGATCCCGGCTGACGGCGCCTGTCGCTTGCTCGAAGCGACGGCGGAGAAGGCGTCGTGTTCAACACTCGGGCTGCTGATAGCGCAAACCCGCCAGCAGTTCGGCAGCGGCGTCATCAACGTTCTGCTCGCCCACAAGCGCACGCTCCGTGAGGTGCTGCTGGCGGCTGCCCAGTACCGCTATCTGCTCAATGAAGCGCTGGGTGTTTACGTCGAAACGACCGGCGACACGGTGACGATCCGCGAAGAGATTGTCGCGGAACCGGGCACCCCGACAGTACAGGCGATTGAACTGGCCGTCGGCGTGCTGTCCCGCCATTCCAGCGCGCTCCTCGGTGCCCACTGGAAACCGAACACTGTGCACTTCACCCATGCGGCGCCGCCCGATCTCACCTTCCATCGCCGGTTCTTCGGCTGCCCGGTCACATTCGAAAGCGACTTCAACGGATTCGTTTGTGCGGCAGCGGACCTCGATTATCCGAACCCGAATGCAGACCCCGTGCTGGTCCGATATGCGGAAAATCTCGCCAATCCGCTAAACAGCACGGCGGCACATTCAATTGCGCTGGATGTGCGCAAGGCGATTTACCTGCTATTGCCGCTCAGTCAGGCTTCAATCGAACTGGTGGCACATCAACTGAATCTGACGGTGCGCACCCTGCAGCGCCAGCTCGATTCGGCCGGTTCCAGTTTCTCGGGCATCGTTGAAGAAGTGCGGCGTGATCTTGCTGTGCGCTACCTGCTCAATCCACGCTATCCGATCGGCCGGGTCGCCGCTCTGTTGGGCTACACCAACCACGGGGCGTTCACGGTCTGGTTCCAGAAGCGTTTTGGTATGACGCCCCGTGAGTGGCGTAGTCGCCACCGAAAGTGAAAATGCACGAGGGCGTGATGGCCTCTGCGGCGAATCAGGAACGCTCACCCTGACGCGCGGCATCCGGCAGGTCGCGCAGATAGGTCCGCCGGCAAAGCGCGAACGCCATGGCTGCCGGAATGGACACCAGTTGCGCCGTTTGAAGCGCGCCGAGCAAGCCCACCTTGTCCGCGAGCACGCCGGTAATGAACGGACCCGGAGCCGCGCCGATCAGGTTGTACGCCAGGGCAAGAATCGCGAGCGCGGTCGCGTGAACAACAGGATTCGCGAGGTTGGCGACCGACGCTCCTGCCGGCCCCCACGGACCGGCTGCCACCAGTGCGCCGAGCGCGATCAGGACGATCTGCGCATTGCCTGCAGGCAGCCGGAGCGCGACGGAGAGCACCCCACACGACAACAGGCAAAAGCCTATGCCAAATGAAACCTTGCGGGCTGGAGCGCCACGGCCAGCCCAGTCAGTCAGCACCCCGCAGAGCGTCATTCCGATACCACTCAGGACGAACATCCCCGCTGCGGACATGGCCGCCTTGCCCGGCGCCATCCCGTAGTAACGGTTGAGATAGCTCGGCATCCAGGCCAGCAGCGAATAGAGCGCGAAAGACTGGAGGCCGCCGCCGAGGTAAGCGCAGATCAGGGCACGCGAGCCGAAAACACAGCGAAGGGTGTCCCAAACCGAAAGGCCCGGGCCTGTTCGCACGGCCGCACCCGGGTGAGTATGGCGCGCCAACCTGCGCTCCGTGACAGTCAGGCTATATACCCCGGCCACCAGCAGCCCGACCACGGCCATCACCGAGAACGCCGCGCGCCAGCCATAGTGGGCCGCAACGGAGCCGCCAAGCGCCGTGCCGAGCACCGCGCCGAAGATCCCGGCCGAGGTGAACGCGCCCGCCAGTGTCGCGCGCACCCTGGGTGGAAAGACGCTCATGATGACGGCCAACCCGACGCTGCCGTAGGCCGCCTCGCCTACGCCAACAAAGAACCTCGCAGCCAGCATCTGGCCGTAGTTCGCCGCGAACCCGCAACACAGTGTGGCGATACTCCATACCACCGCCATCAGCGCGATGCTACGCGCGCGGCCCCTGCGATCCGCCAGCAGCGACAACGGCATGGTCAGTATCCCGACCATCAACGCCACCACACCGCTCAAGCTGCCGAGTTGAGCGTCCGTCAGGGTCCACGCGGCCTTCAGTTGAGGAAACACAGCGCTCAGTACCTGCCGCGACATATAGTCAGAAACAAGCAGCGCAAGTACAAGTGCAAATACGGCCCACGGGTAAGCCCGTGAGCGTGGTAACGCGCCAGCCAGCTCGGTCCTTCCGGTTTCGGCTAAATTCAATCCCATTGTGATTCGTCTCCTGTCGGTTCTGGCTCTTCTGCCTTCTGGCGGGCGTTCAGCGCGAATTGAAAGCTCTCAGGCGCGGCGCATCAGACTGAAGCTTTGTGCGGATGGGCCGCAATCCGGCTGGCTGGCAAGGAACATCGCGAGCGGAACGACATCCTCGGGTTCCTTGAGCCACTCTTCGTTGAACTGACACTTGCCGCCAAAATCAGTCATTGCGGTACGCACGGGCCCAGGGATCAGCTCATTGACGCTGATGCCGGCGTCCTGGAGCTCCAGCGCGAGGGTTTGCGTCAGCAGCCACATTCCAGCCTTTGAGCAGCCATAGGCGGAAAGATTGGCATTGGGACGCTGCCGCAGCCCCGAGCCCATCAGGATCAGCTTGCCCGCACCGCGCCGACGCAGATGCGGAATCGCCGCGCGCGCGGTATTGAACGCACCAACGAGGTTCACGTCGATCACCTCTTTCCAGAGTTTCGGGTCGGAGTGTTCGACCGTCCCGGTCACCGTGCCCACGCCCGCATTGGCAAGCACGATGTCCACGCCGTCGAACGCCTGAATCGCTCCCGCAAACAGCGCCTCGACCGATTCATAGTTCGCTACGTCTGAGGAGATCGCGATCGCTCGACCGCCCTGCGCGGTGATCAACGCGACGGTTTCATCGATCTCCCCGCCCGAGCGTGCGCTGCACACCACAGCGGCCCCCGCTTTCGCATAGGCAAGCGCAATGGCGCGGCCGATGCCGCGACCTGCGCCTGTGATGACAGCAACCTTGCCTTGCAGCACTGTGTTTTCTACTGAAGTCATTCGCCTCTCCAAAATCAACTGCCGTTGCCGGGAAGCTTAACGGCCCGCTCTCGCGACGGTACTCCTGAATACCCGGCCCCCCGTTGCTGGGGGGAGCCTTCAGGCGAGCGCGCCGGTAGTCTTTTGGCGCATCGGCCGGATCATCCGTTCTCCCTCCGCCGGCCTGAATTCGATCGCAACCTGAAAGGAGCATCCGTATGACACTGGATAACAAGGTCGCCCTCGTGACGGGTGGTGCCCGAGGTCTTGGAAAGAGCATTGCGCTGGCTTATGCACGTGCCGGCGCCCAGGTCATTATTTGCGACGTCAACGAGGAGAACCTGAACGCCGCGCGTGAGGAAGTGACCGCCGCGGGGACACACGAATGCATCGCGCAGGTATGCGACGTTTCCTCCAGCGCTCAGGTGGCGAAACTCTTCTCGAGCATCGCGGCGCGCTTTGGCCGGCTGGACGTGCTGGTCAACAACGCGGGAATCGGGCCGATCGGTCCCGAGGACGACGCGCGGCGCAACAGGCATTGGGACTACATGACAACGCCAGTGCCCAGACAGGCGCTGGGTTTTACCAGCTCGATGTCGGACGAACAATGGCATCGCTACTGGGGCGTCAATGTTCACGGCGTCTTCTACTGCACGCGCGAAGCATTGCGGATCATGGAGACCCAAGGCAGCGGCAAGATCATCAACATTGCGTCGATTGCAGGGATGTCTGCCATCAGCGCCCACAGTCCGCACTATTCCGCGACGAAAGGTGCAGTGATTACATTCACGCGAACGGTGGCGGCAGAAGTGGCGGGCGGGAACATCTACGTGAATGCGATTGCGCCGGGCGGCATCCAGACGCCGGATTTCGAAATGTACTTCGCCCGCTCAACCGAGGAGCAAAAGAACAGGCTCATGCAACTGATCCCGCTAGGCCGCTTCGGCAAGATGGAGGAGTACGCGTCGCTTGCCGTCTACCTCGCGTCCGACAATCACTATCTGGTGGGTCAGATCATTTCACCCAATGGCGGCGCCGTCTGAGCGTCCGTCATTCGCGGGTTGCGTTCACATGATCAGTATTTTCCCTGCCCCTCCCCTGCGGAGGGGGGCGGCCGGGAGCGGCAGTCCCTAGACTTCTCTCAAGCAATCAGGAAAAGACCGGAATACGCCGTCCACCGCCAGAGGCGGAGAAAATCACTGGACATCACCGTCTCGATGATTTCGGCCACGCGGCGTTCCCGGTCGCCCAGGCGCCACGCAGGCGTCCGGTATTACTTTTCAGGGAAAGCGCCATGCGAAACGGTGAGAGTTCTTTGCGGAAGTTGATCGACAAATGGCTTGGGCACTGCAATTCAGGGACCGTGCAGGTGATGGAGTTCAGTCGTACATCTTTGAATCGAAGCCGCTACATACGCGTTGGGGGAGGTTGTTCTGACGGTTTGTTAGCGATTACCTTCTTCCGGCATGGCGACGGTTCGTGGAACGTATATCCACCAAGGCGGGCAGCACCGATGATGAACACGGCGTTGCTCACGGCATAACCGCAGCGGGCCTGTCGAACGGCACCGGCCTCGCTGCCCCCTGCAATGGGGTGAATACGCGTCGGCGACCCGGCTGCTTCGCAAGTCGTGGCCGACTTTGTCAATAGATGGGCCGCTTTAGGTAGTCGATTCGCGTCCAATCGGGACTACGATCGGCTCAACGGCTACCGCGCCGGGCCATCAACTCTGCCCAGCCCGCGTCCCGTCTTCGATCGCTTTTTTCTCGTGATTGCGCCGTTGAATTGCGAAGGCAGACAGGAATCTGGGTGCCTTGCGCGACGGCGAAATTTCACATTGCCGCATCCCCGCAGTCTCGCAGTCTCGCAGCGACATTGACGCTGCGAGACTGCGGCGCTTCGGAAACAGACAGGGTTAGCCCATTCACTCGACAACAACCACTTGAGTAACAGATGAACGAAATCGGCGGTTATGACATTGAAGACCTCGAAGCTGGCATGAGCGCCACCTTTGCGAAAACCATCACGGAGGCGGATATCCTGTTCTTCGCAGCCGCGTCGGGCGACAACAACGCCGTTCACATCAACGAGGAATTCGCGCGGACCACCCCATTCAAAGGGCGCATTGCGCACGGGATGCTGACCGCGGGCGTGATTTCCGCAGCCCTCGCCGGGCACCTCCCGGGCCCCGGTACCGTGTACCTCGGACAGAACCTGCGTTTCAAGGCACCAGTGCGCCCTGGCGAGACGGTGCATGCGACGGTCGCTGTGAAAGAACTGCAGCCGGAAAAGGGCCGCGTCGTGATGTCGACCGTCTGTACAGTTGGAGGAAAAGTGGTGATCGACGGCGAAGCGGTCGTCATGACTACATCCCGTGCGAGGCGCCTGGCTGAACGCGCGGCCAGCGCCGAACCGGCTGCAATTGTGAGTCAATCAATAGAGGCGCTGTGATCATGCCATTCAACGTACCCACTGAATATGTACAGGGATTCATCAAGTCCGGGCAGCATTTCTGGCGCGCCATGGCCGGTCTGGCGGCGAATGACAATCCTCAGGCCAACACGTACGCTGCAACGGAGCCCCCAGCAGCACTAGCCGCTCCTGCGGCACTGCTTGAGGCGCATTCGGCGTTCTGGCCACAGGTGGCGTCGGTTTGGACGCGCACGCTGGCCAGCACAGTGGGCGCGGAAACCGAACCCGTGATCGTCCCCAAGCGCAGTGACCGCCGCTTTCTTGCCGAAGACTGGCGCAAGAATGCCTGGTACAGCCTGCTCAAGCAGCACTACCTGCTCAACGCGCGCTTGCTCGAAGATGTCGTCGATGCGGCTGTCCTGAGTGAAAAGGACAAACGAAAGCTCGAATTCTACGTGCGGCAATTCATCGACTTTCTAAGCCCGGCCAATTTCGCCGCGACCAATCCCGAGGCGCTCAAGCTCGCGTTCGAATCCACCGGTGACAGCTTGCGTGACGGCTTCGCGAACCTGCTTGGTGATTTGCAGCGCGGCTACATCTCGATCACGGACGAGACCGCTTACGAGGTCGGGCACAACGTGGCGGCGTCCCACGGCGCGGTCGTGTTCGAAAACGATCTATTCCAGTTGATCCAGTATGCCCCGCTCACCGACAGGGTTGCCAAACGCCCCCTGGTGATCGTACCGCCCTGTATCAACAAGTACTACATACTCGATCTGCAGCCTGAAAATTCCTTTGTACGCTTTGGCTGCGAACAGGGGATGACCGTGTTTATGGTGTCGTGGCGCAACCCGGATGCCACGATGGCGCATACGACCTGGGACGACTACGTCGAATCAGGCGTGTTGACGGCTATCAACGTTGCGCTCGCGATCACCCGCGCTGATCAGGTCAACGCGGTGGGCTGGTGCGTGGGTGGCACCATGCTGTCGTCGGCCATGGCGATCTCCCGGGCACGGGGCGACGACAAGGTGGCTAGCGTCACGTTGCTCACCACGATGCTGGACTTCGAAGAACCCGGCGAGCTAGGCGTCTTCATTGACGAGGCGGGCGTCGCTCAGCGTGAGGCTGCAATCGGCCGAGGCGGTATCTTCTCCGGCAAGGAACTTGGGTTCACGTTCCAGACGTTGCGAGCAAACGATCTGATCTGGCCTTACGTCATCGACAACTACCTGAAGGGCAAGTCGCCGCCGGCGTTCGACCTGCTGTACTGGAACGCCGACAGTACGAATCTGCCGGGGCCCATGTACTCCTGGTATTTGCGCAACATGTACCTGGAGAACAAGCTGTGCAAACCGGGGCGGTTGACTGTATGCGGCACGCCAGTCGACCTGGGACACATCGACACTCCGACCTACGTACTGGCAACCGAGGAAGACCACATCGTGCCGTGGCGGTCGGCTTATCGATCCACCCAGCTGGTTGGTGGCCCGGTTCAGTTCGTTCTCGGCGCGAGCGGCCACATAGCCGGGGTCGTCAATCCTGCGTCGAAGAACAAGCGAAGTTTCAAGGCCAGTGGTGGTTCGACCGGCGATCCGGATGCATGGCTGGCGTCAGCCGAAACCCGGCCGGGTAGCTGGTGGACCCACTGGATCGAGTGGCTGAAGCCCTACGCCGGAGATTCAGTCAAGGCGCGCACGAGTTTGGGAAGCACTCGCCTTAAGCCGATCGAACCGGCACCCGGGCGCTATGTGAAAGTTCGCACGGCATAGTGTTCGCCCTGAATCATTTCGCCGGCGCCGTCACACCCGGCCTTTCGCTCGACTCAGGCAGCCGCGGGATAAACTCATCGCCTGCCTGGCGGCTTACGGTTATGCGCCTTCGAGCAAACCCAGCACCAGCGCTCGTCGAACCGCATGCTTTCGCGAACTGGCGTCGAGCTTTCCGAAGAGATTCTTGAGGTGCCACTTCACCGTGCCCTCTCCCACTGCGGCCGCGACCGCAATCTCCTTGTTCGACATGTTTCGCGCCAGTAGCTCCAGGATTTCGCGCTCTTTCGGTGTTAGCACAACGCTCGGCACAGCCCGCGGCACGGTAGCCTGACGGCCCGGCGGCGGCACGGCTATGCGCGCTGCCGCAATCGCGGGGCCGACTCCGCCAGATTCAGACTGCTCTTCACTGACTCGCCGCGCCCAGTCGGCGAGCGCAGGATGCGCGTCGGCCAGAGTACGAGTCAATCCGAAAGTCTGGGCGAGATTCATCGCCTCGCGAAGCAGTGCGAGGCCGTTCGCGCCGGACTGCTCCAGCGCGAATGCGCGCAGCGCCATGATTTCGATCTGATATCGGCCCAGCTTCATCGCCTCGGCGGCATCGCCTGCCTTGGCGAGGTCGTCAAGCGCCTGTTGCCAGCGTCGCGCTGCAATGGCAGCGTCTGCATGCGCCAATCCGACTAGCAACCCGACCGACTGCCTCCACAGCGGCCCGTTTTCCGGCTCCTCCTCGGTCACCATGTCGTCGATACGCCGCACCAGTGCGTCGCACATTTGCGCGCGATATCGGCCAGCATGAATACGCACCTGTTCAGCCATGCTGGCAATACACAGGCGCGGCAGACGCCGGCTCATGCCCATCGCGTACATGGCCTCGAGGAGATCGAGGGCCCGGTGTTCGCTGCCTTTGACCGCAGCAATGCGCGCCGCGGTGCGGTAGGCAAACAACACGGTGTCTGGCGTACCGCCTCGCTCAAGAATGTCTAGCCGATTGGCGAGCAACGCGGCGGCCTCGTCGACACGATCGGCTTCGTAACTCAACGCCGCGCATGTCGCGGCGAACATGCACGAGAGCGGATGACGGCGGCCAAGGTCCGCTTCCGCACTTGCCAGTGCCGGACGGAGTACCTCCTCCGCAAGTACGAGTTGTCCTTCCCATACGTAGCTGAAGCCAACAATG
This sequence comes from uncultured beta proteobacterium, assembly GCA_963738755.1. Classification (GTDB taxonomy): domain Bacteria; phylum Pseudomonadota; class Gammaproteobacteria; order Burkholderiales; family Burkholderiaceae; genus Paraburkholderia. Next base: position 197,255 of record CAVTXZ010000012.1, on the reverse strand, counting down.
TAATCGCCCCAGCGCGCCACGTAGCCGATCCCTTTGCCGGCTTCGGCCCGCTTTGCTGACAGCTGGAATCGACGTGCCTGCGCGGGCTGGCCCAGCAGAATCGCGCGTCTCGCAAGGCGGTTTGCGTGAACCTGGGCCAGCCAGGAATCACCCGCGGGAGCGAACCCGGCCCAGGGCGCGAACAGGTCCACGAACCGGTCGATCTCATCGGCGTGATAGGCGGCGGCGCACAGGATAAGCGCACATTCGTAGCGCAGTTGAGTGTCGGCACCGGGACTGGCAAGGGCGCGCTCCACCTGAAGTTCAGCCTCCTTGTGCCGCTCACCCAGCGCCAATGTCCAGGCCGCTGCCAGCAGCAATCGCGGACGCCGCTCAAGCTCGGCCGCGGGAAGCAGATCGAGCCATTCGAGAACCGCGCTCAGGCGCCCCTCCTTGACCGCGTCGTGCAGGCAGCGCTCCGCCAGCGCGTAGGCAGTCTGGTGCTGACCTGCCGCATGAGCATGCCTCGCAGCCTGTTCGATCATGCTGTGCTCGTTCAGCCAGGCAGCGGCACGAGCATGCAGCGCAGCCCGTTCGGCGGCAGGCACATGAGCGAGTCGGCCTCGCAGAACGTCACGTACAAGCGTATGAAGCCAGCACCATGCGCCGTCCTCAAAGGTAACGAACACGGGCGTCTCGCGCACGAGGCGTGCCAGTCGCTGGGGTGCCTCCGGATCGCCAGTCAGCGCCTGACAGAGTTCCGGGTGCAGTGAATCCAGTAAGCTGGCGCGCGTGAGGAAATCGGTATCCTCCGCCGAAAGCTCCGCGATCAACGTTCCGACGAGGTGTTCACGCAGTCCGCCCTGATTGGCCGCCATGGTCTCCACGACCTTGCGCGGATCCGGGGCGCGCGCCATTGCCGCCATTGCGAGTTGCAGCCCAAGCGGCCAGCCGTCCGTCAGCTCAAACAGCCTGGCGCACGCGTCGGCGTCGAAGCGCGACCCGAACCGGTTGGCGATAAGTCCAATCGTCTCTTCGAGCCGAAAGCGCAGCATCTCGGGATCGACCAGAATGCATTGTCCGTAGGCGATAAGATCGGCAACTGCAGTATCGATTCTGCGGCGCGCGGCGACCGCCACCTGAAGATTCTGCGGCGCATTGTGCAAGACATAAATCAGTGCAGTCAGGCCGGCATCGGGTAGACGGTCGGCCTCGTCGACGATCAACAGAACATCACCCGAAAACTGCGCGACTTCCGCCAGCCAGGCGGTCACGCCGTCCAGTTCGCCGACCGGTCCCATCGCGCTGTCAAGCAGCAATCTTCCGAAGGCGGGCCGGGCGCAGCCTGCCCGCATTGCATGGACGAGCCCCTGAAGGAGCCTCTGAGGGTCATCCCGCTCATCCACCAAAAGGAAGGCGACCGCGGCACCACGCGCAAGGTATTCCCGGCGCCATTGGGCAAGCAGAGAGGTCTTGCCGTATCCAGCCGGCGCCTGCACGAGGGCGATTGATTGATCACCGAAGTGCAACGCGTGCGCAGCTAGCCGGTCACGAGCCAGCAAATGTGCCGGCGCGCGCGGCGCGATGGTCTTCAGCACGAGCTCGGTGGCTACACTCCCGGCGCCTGTAGGTGTTGATGCCATCTCGCGGGGCCTGTCAAGGCTCCTGAGGAGCCATTGCAGGCTGCCGCAGGGAGCGAACTAGGGGGAAAGTTCAAGCGTACCACCCGAACGCCTGAAGCCCCTCCCTTCGTGGGAGGGGTAAGCGATTCGACAGCGGACTAAGATCAGTTCTAACAGATCTCCAATGCAAAGCCAGTGGATGCGTTCGAAACTGGTCAGCAGGATCTGCAAACGTCGAATGCAGCATAAGGGATACCATGTATCAACACTTTCTCGTCCCTGTAGGCGACGTTGGTTCATCCATCGAAGCAACCGGTCACGCAGTCGCGTTTGCCCAGACGATGGGTGCGCGCGTGACCTTCCTGCCCATACTGTACCAACACGCCGCTGCGCTGCGCCGGCTGGCCTCGCGTGCAGGCGACGTCAGGGAGCGCACACTGGAACTGCTGGCGCGGGCCGAGGCTGCGGCACGCGCGCAAGGCGTGCCGTATTCGTCCATCGCCGTTAGCGACGAAACATCGTTCGACAGCATCGTCGCGGCGGCAGTCAGGTCTGGATGCGATCTGATTTGCATCGCCTCTGGCCAACGGTTGACCGAAGCGGGCGACGTCGCGCTTGCGCCGTCCGATGACTCTGGTGCGGACAACGTGGCAGTCCTGATCTGCGCCGCAGACAGTCGACCAGCAACCTCGCGCGCGATCGGCAGACTCCTCGACGAACACCGCACCATCGCCGACACCGTCCACGCGCTGCTGGACATGGTCCGCACCTTAAGAAGCGCCGGCCAGCGACCCGAGCCGATATCAATGCGTGAGGCGCTCAAGCACCTACGTGATCTTCAGATACGCCGGCATCGCCTTAAGGAAGCGGCGAGGTTTTTCGCGCGACTGCGTGAGCGCACTTCCGTTGCGGATGCTGAACTTGATGAACTCGAATGCCGGCATCGGCGCGACATTCAACTCCTCGATGAACTCACCGAACTTGTCGGGCGCGACTCGGAACCAGGTGTCCCGGCTGGGCGACTTGAACAGGCTCTATGCGTCTACGCGCAATTTACCTGGGAGCATCTGGGACGGGAAGAAGGCGTGGTACTGCCGGCCGCGCGGCGCTATTTGCGAGACGAAGACTGGAACGAAATCGCGACGGCATTTGACGAACACGAAAGAACCGCGCCGCAAGCACAAACGCCTGCCACGCGCATGCCAAAAGCAACCTGGGCCTGGGCTGAAAATTCCAGACACTTCGACTGGATGGACTGGCATATCCCCCCGGCCCTTGCGACCGTCACTGACTTTGACCTGTAGATTCAGGCGGGCCCGTTGCCCGGACCTGTCCATTTCGACTGCCAGCAAACACTCGAGCGGCAACCGGACCCGCTAAACCGCGCACTGGGCTAAACGCGCATCGGCAGCCCGCCCGCTTCGCGGGTCGTGGCCGATTCTGTCAATAGATGGGCCGATTTAGGTAGTCGATTAACGTCCAATCGCGACTACGATGGTCGCTTCGAGGTCGAGCCTGGAGCGGCTTCTAGCGAAAAATACGATCGCCGCGATGTGGCTACCCCTCACGATGGAACTCACCCTCAAGATCAGTCCGCCACGCGCCCTCCGGCACATGCTTGCCCGCACGCGGCTGAGTTCCGGCGGCGAGCGCCTTCGCGACCGGCCAGTGGCGATCGTGCAGGCACCGCCAGGCTTCGGCAAGACTTCGCTGCTGGCCCAATGGCGCCGCGAGCAACTGATGCGTGGCAGCGTAGTGGCGTGGCTCTCGCTTGACGGACGCGATGACCCAAAGCGTCTGTTCATGGGCCTGATGCTCGCTGTGCGCGCGGGTTCCGGGCGGACCGCATTTGGGAAACATCTGCTCGAGGGCGGCGCGGCACCCGCCGCGCCGCTCGAGGCCATCACGGCCTGGCTGGCCGAGGTTGCCCGCACGGCACTCGATGTCATTCTGATACTCGATGAAGTAGAGCCGCTTCCGCAGGCGAGCCACGAAGCGCTGGTTTACCTGTTCGAGAACCTGCCCGCCAATCTGCGCGTCGTGCTTGCGTCGCGCGGCGGATACGATGAGCTTATCGCGCGCTTGATCCCCTATGGACTGTGCGCGGCGGTAGACGCCGCGACGCTGCGCTTTCGCCTCGACGAAACCGTCTCGCTGATCGGCAGCCGGTTTGGTTCCGACGTCGATGCCGATACGAGCGCAAGATTGCACGACATCACCGAAGGATGGCCACTTGGCCTCCAGCTCGCGCTCGACGCGATCGCCGACACACATGATCCGGTTGCGGGCATCAACGCTTGCGCAAACAGCGCCGGCATCTTCCAGAAGCAGTTCGCGAGCGCGCTTTTTGAGCGGCTCAACAGCGACGACATCCATTTCCTCACGCTCATCTCGATCGTCGACCTGTTGCATGGCGACCTCTGCGTTGCGCTCTCCGGGTTCCCCGATGCAAGGCAACGGTTACTGCGCCTTGCAAGTGATACTCCGCTGCTTTGCGACGCGCAAGGTCGGAGAGGCTGGTACCGGCTGCACACCATGGCGCGCGAGGTGCTGCGCGAGCGCGTCGCTGATTTGCCACACGCTGAGCTGACTTGCCTGCATAACCGCGCCATGCATTGGTTGGCCGACAATGACATGACTGAGGCGGCAGCGCGACACGCACTGGCGTGCGGCGAAGAGGAGACAGCCTATAGGCTCGCGCAACGTAGCTTGCATGAAGCCGTCACCCAAGGCCATCTTGTTGACGTGGCCGAGTGGCTCGAATGGCTGCCTGAAGCAGTACTGGACCGCAATCCGCAGTTGCGCCTCGCCATCGCATGGGCACTCGCCATGAGCGACCGGCACGAGGACGCGGAGACCCAGGCTCGAGCCATTCTCCTCAGCGCACAACCAGACGAGGCGACGCGCTATGAGATCGATCTGATCCTGAGCGCTGCCGCCTATTTCGCCGACGACCCTGACCGCGCAGGATGCCTGATTGACAAGTGGGGTGACGCGCCCCCTGTAGGCGACTCATGGTTGCAACAGGTGCATGCAAACCGGCTTGCGGCGCGGGCGCTCATGAACGGCGATTACGCGGCGGCTCGTCGATTGCAGCAGCGCACACCGCGCGGCAAAACCAGCGCCGCCTGTCGATACGTGAACCGATGGCGTGACTACATGACCGGCCTTGGGTATCTGTACGAAGGGCAAATGCTGCTGGCGGAGCGCACACTGCGCCCGGCGCTCGAACGTGCCGACGGCGACCTGGGCCGGCGGCACCCGTTCTCCTGCATGATTGCCGCGCTTCTCGCCGCGACCCGATTCAAACGAGGCGATTTCGAGGAAGCGACGGGCTTGCTGGCAAACCGCCTGGACGTACTCGAACGGGGCGGAACACCCGACGCTGTGATCCTCGCCTACCGCACGGCGGCGCGCATCGCAGCCGCGGCGGGCATGGAGCACCGCGCCATCGACCTGCTACGGATGCTGGACGCCATTGGCGCCGTGCGCAACATGCCAAGGCTGCGCGTGGCAAGCTTGACGGAGCAGATCCGGTTACACAGTGGCCAGTTCCGTTGCTCGACATGCAAGACGCTTGTCGAGCAGCTCGACCGAATCGTCGCCGCGCACGTGACGTCAGATGCGCACATCACGCGTCGCACCCTGGTCTTGCATCGGGATATTAGCCATGCTTACGCGGCGCTGGCCGCTCAGGACTGGCGTGCAGCCGAGCATGCGCTCACTCGCGCGCAGAGGGGCGCCGAGGAGATGCGGCTCGGTGCCGTGCGTGTCGATATCATGGCGTTGCGCGCGTTTGTTCTGGATCGCATCGGGGAATCCGCCACCGCGCTTCTGCGCGAGGCCGTGGGTCTTGGGGCGGCGTGCGGGATGAAGCTCTTGCCTGTCGATCTGCATCCTGCCATTGCGCTGTGGATGGACGCACCCGATGCCGACGGCGCCGCGCGCCTTCCCTCGCCGCCCGTACCGCAATCGTCGATTGTGGTCGATGCACCCGCGCCCGAGCGTCACGATGGCCTGCGTGCGACCCCCAGCATGGCCCTGACACCGAAGGAACGTCGCGTGCTGGAGTTAGTCACCCGCCACCTCACGAATAAGGAAATCGCATTCGCCATGGGGATTGGCCAGGAGACGGTGAAGTGGCATATGAAGAACCTATTCCTCAAGCTCGACGCAACGTCACGCAAGCAGATTGTTCGCCGGGCTCAACTCATGGGCCTGCTCCAGGTAGCGGCCTGAACGGCGGCTATCTCCGCCACGCCTCCCGAATCTGGACCGCGATGCACGAGCTTATTGCTTCGGCCTGCCATGTACGCGCCGGCTGAACGGGTAAGTCCGTGAATTAATCGATGACCCGCTCGCCGTATCGCTTGTCACACCGGTACAACACTCGGGTGGGTTGGCACGGACTCGACAGCGCGGTCTCAGGGTCTTTGAATCGGCTGCGGACCCCGCTATGACAGGTCGGCCGGCGTTTATGCCATAACGATATTCCTGAAAACCCGCCCCCCTTCCGTGAGGGGGCGGCGGCTGCGGCACGAGTACGTATGCTCTCGATTCAGATGCACCGTGGTCTTCACGACACCAGACCATGGTGCCTCTCGTTAGAACAACGTAGCACAGGAGACCGCATGAAGTTGAGAATCACCGGGCTTGTCGCGTTTTTGGCATTTGCTGGTGCCGCACACGCCCAATCATCCGTTACGCTGTACGGCACAGTCGACACAGGCCTGCTCTGGCAGAACACCTCAGCCTCAGGAGCAGCACCCTTCCTTCCGAACAGCAAACTTAATCCGAACACCGGATCCGTGTTTCGGCTCAAGGACGGCGGCATCTACTCCAGCATTTTCGGCTTGAAGGGTACGGAGGACATCGGCGGCGGCTACAAGGTCAACTTCCGGCTCCAGGGCTCGTTCGACAGTGGCACCGGCAAGTTTCAGCTGAGCGATACCGCGGGTACCCCCGCACTGTTCAACCAGATCGCACAGGTCGGCGTGTCGGGGCCATTCGGCCGGTTAGACGCGGGTCGGCAACTCGCACCGATGGCCTATGCGTTTGCGGACACAGACGTGCGCAACGCGCAGTTCTTTGGCAGCGTCCTGACCGCGTGGCTCACCATGAACACGGTGGGGGGGTGGCCGGGCAACAGCACGAACGGCATCATTGGCGCGCTGTATGACAGCAATGCACTCGTCTACAATTCGCCGTCGTTCTATGGCTTGTCAGCCGCGTTGGAATATGCACCGGGCGGCGTGCCTGGCCAACTCCAGGGCGGCACGCGTGAGTCGGCCGTGCTCAAATATTCGAACTACGGTCTGAACGCCGCGGCTGTCTACTACAACGGCCACGATGCCAGTCCCTATACCTATGCAGCGCCCACCACCGCCGCTCCGGCAACCGGCCTGAACAACAACCGCTTCGTCTACTTTGGCGCGAAGTACACGTGGCGCGGCCTGTCCGTCTCCGGGTCGTTCAGCAACGGACGTAACCCAGCAAACGAGAACGGCAATCCGAAAATTTTCGCTGTGTCGGGGGATTTCAACATGGTGACAGGGGGCATCGGATATCGCTTCTCACCGGCCTTCGATATCACGTCAGGCATTTATTATGTGAAGGACGAGAAGCACTCGCAAAATCAGTCGACCGCGTACGTGCTGGGCGCCGATTACAGCCTGTCCAAGAGCACTCTGCTCTACGCCGAGCTCGGCTACGTGTCGAACCGTGGCGCGATGAACCAGGAACTCGTCTACGGCCAGCCCACCGCAGTCGGCAGGAACACCGCTGCTGGAATGCTCGGCATTCGCCACTCCTTCTAAAGCCGGCGCCCCGCACGGTGCGCAGCGTTGCTGTCGCGGGGCTAACCAGGCAGCCGGCATCCATGGCCGCCCGCATCCGCGAGGCGGCATTTTTTTGTCATTTCTGCACGTAAATCGCCGTGAACAAATTCCGCATCAAGACCCGATTGATCACACTTGTTGCCGTGCTGCTTGCGCTCGTCTTGCTGACTTCTGTCATGGGCAGCATTCGCCTTCTGCAGGCCAATGCTGCGATCGAGATCCTTTACAAAGATTGCGTGATTGGTCGCGGTCAACTGGCAAACCAGCAGATCGGCGAGGCTCAGCGCGAATACACTGAGGCGCGTCACATGGTCAAACGGTTCATGGTGGTGAACGGCGTTGTGACAGGCTTCACACTCTGTGTAGCGGCGCTGACTTGCTGGATGCTGATACGCTCGATTACAAAACCGCTTCTGGAAGCGGTCAGGGTCGCGGAAACCGTGGCATCCGGCGATTTGACATCGACAATCTCCGTGGCCGGACGCGACGAAACAAGCGAGTTGCTGGCGGCCCTTAAGCATATGAACGATAGACTGGTTGATATCGTGGACGGAGTGCGCTCGAGCAGTGAGGCTATCGGGTCCGCTACGAAGCAGATCGCGGCAGGGAACATTGACCTGTCCTCTCGCACAGAACAGCAGGCCGCTTCACTCGAAGAAACGGCCGCAAGCATGGAGCAGTTGACGGGTACGGTCCGGCACAACGCCGACAATGCTCGGCAGGCGAGTGCTTTGGCTGGCAACGCGTCTGACATTGCTGGCCGCGGTAACGAGGTCGTGGAACGCGTGGTAGGAACCATGGGGGAGATCAGCGAAAGCTCCGCACGGATCGCCGACATCATCGGAATCATCGAGGGTATCGCGTTCCAGACCAACATCCTCGCGCTAAACGCCGCAGTTGAAGCGGCACGCGCAGGTGAACAGGGTCGGGGTTTTGCAGTCGTCGCGCAGGAAGTTCGTGCGCTCGCTCAACGCTCGTCCAGCGCCGCCAAGGAAATCAAGGAATTGATAGGCACCTCGGTTGTCCGTGTGGCGGCAGGCACCAAGCTTGTCGGTGAAGCCGGGCGCACAATGCAGGAGATCATTCACGCCGTGTCTCGCGTGACGGACATCATGAGCGAGATCGCAACTGCATCTGACGAACAGAGCAAGGGAATCGATCAGGTTGGACAGGCCGTCACGCAGATGGACGAAGTCACGCAGCAGAACGCCGCGCTTGTCGAGGAGGCTGCCGCCGCAGCGCAATCATTGCAGGATCAGGCGCTTAAACTCAATGCGGCTGTAGCGGTCTTCAGCATGGCATAAGGGGTTCGGAGTGTAGTCAAGCTGCGTGCTGTTCGGCCGAACCGGATTTCACCGGACGCTCCGACTTTCTCGCCAAATCGATAACGGAAAAGGGCGGTGTTGCTGGGCGGACACAGAAGCACTCATGGATCCGCGCCGGGCACGCCGCTCGATAGACTGCTTCCACGCGCTTGCCGCGACAGTCCATCTGGATCAAGATCAAGTCCATTCATCCTGATCAGGCCATCCCCATGACAGACGACTCCGATCCAGACAAACTGAAAGGCCCAGGCGGGCTGTCGTTGCGTCAGATCCACGAACAGGTGCAGAAGAGCGTCGAGCGCGACCGCGAAGAGCAGGCATCGCGCAACGCCATAGCTCCGCAGCGCAGCAGGTGGCAACGTTGGGTGCGTTACGTGTGGGGGCGCAGCGGGCGTCGCTAGGCGGCGAGCTTACCGCTTACTATGCGGTGTAGGGGCTTACTGGATACCAGCGGTCATCCATGCCAACGTTCTGGCCGACAAATACGCATGAGGGTTGTTCGGCTCGTGCCCGTTCCCGCGGGGTTGTGACCGCGCAGGAGGAGCGCCCGGGGCCATGCATTGGCAACTGGAACAATAATTTTCTTGCGGCCCGGCACGTTGCCTCTAATCTAGAAAGGCTGTGTTATTCGCCCTTGGCCGCCAATCCGCGAGCGGAAAGAGTTGTGACGAAAAAAGGGTCGCCCATGTCAGACTGGTTTCGGGATAAAACTCATCCACGGTTGGAGCAACTGCCTGATGAGATGTGGCGATGATGGAACGCGGAAAGACTTACTGAAGCGATAGAAAGTAACGTACTGCGACGAGACCGGAAGATTGATCGGAGGAATTCATGGCTTTGGTCAAATGCAAGGAATGTGGGAACAAGGCTAGCGGCAACGCGGCGATGTGCGTCAAGTGTGGCGCGCCTGCGGAGAAGCTGCAGACCGACGCGGGAAAGATGCTGGGCGGCTTGGGGGTGCTTATAGTCGGTGCGTTGATCACCTGCAGTTGCGTTTCGGACAATAGCGTTAAGAACGGCAGCGACGCAGCGAATCAAGCCCAGTCGTGTAGCAAGGACGATCTGCAATGTCTCGGTGAAAAAGGGACCGTTGCGGCCGGCATCTACTGCAAGATTCCGATCGAGCGACTCGCGGCGCACATCGTGAAATGGACGGGCGGCACCTACGAGATGAAGTTCAGTCGCTTTCGCTGGACCGATGAACCGGGCGGCCCCATCACATACATCGGTGACAAAGCCGAGTTCCGGAACGACGTCGGCACCTATACGCCGATCATTTACCGATGCGACGTTGCCAGTGATGGCAAGACCGTTCTGGCCGTCGGTGCGACCGCGGGTAGATTGCCGCCCTGACGACGCCCGGATCCAACCAGACCATTGAATCATCCCGCTCGATCGTATGTATCCTGTTGTCATCATGCCCTGTTGCGAACGAAAAGCTGATGAGGATCCAGATTGGCTATCGACCTGAGTCGGCAACGCCGCAGGCCGGAATCGGATATTCGTCGCAATCGCCGTACTGCGACGAATATCCGCAGGATCGAACGCTGGTCTTCCAAAATCCCAGTGCTACGCCATGCCGCTCTTGATGATGTGGCTGTATTTTTCCGTATTCGTGTTTTTGCTCGGTGCCGAAACAGCCGCTGCAGTGCGACGTAGGAACGAACCTGGAGCTGCCGCTGACGGGAGCAATGAGGGTCTTGATAACCCTATTCGGAAGGCGGCCGCGACGAGCTCTGATTGGCTCGCAACGGGTCGGGCCTCAGGCGATGTGGCTGTCCACGCAAACGTCCCATGTCCACATTTTGCTAAAGCGTTATATATTGCCGCGCGCGAAATACCCGATCGCTTCAAGAAGCGTGGCGTTATTCAAACCGCCGTGTGGCGTACCGTTGTAACTCGTGATGGCATACTCGATCAGCTCTTCGCACTCGTCGAACGAAGTGGCGTCCAGACTCCATGCATGTCTGGGCCGGGTCATCCGATCGACATGGAGCGAGGCCATGACTTGCCGCAAGCTGAGGGTTCACGCACTCGTCTTCTGCGCCGCGGGTACATTGTTGGGCAGCTTCGCGGCATCGGCAGATGAAGTTAAGGTGATGATTTCGGGCGGCTTTGCGTCCGCCTATCGCGCACTGGGTCCACAATTCGAGGAGACGGCCGGCGAGACGCTGGTCACCGTCTGGGGGCCTGTGGCGGGCGCGGCCGCGAATGCCATCCCTGTGCGACTTGCGCGCGGCGAGTGGGCAGATGTGCTGATCGTGGTGGGCTATGCGCTCGACGATCAGATCAACGCTGGCAAAATCGTGTCTGGCAGCAAGGTGGACTTCGCACGCTCGGCAATCGGCATCGCGTCCCGCGAGGGAGCGCCGAAGCCGGATATCAGCTCGGTCGACGCATTGCGGCGCACGTTGCTCGCCGCGAAGTCGATCGTCTATCCAGACGACGCGAATGGAGTCTATATCGGCAGCGAACTATTTCGGCGTCTCGGTATCGAGGGGCGGGTCGAGAGCAAGAGCCGCATGATCCCCGCCGCGCGGGTCGCCAGTGTCGTCGCGAACGGCGAAGCGGAGATCGGATTTCAGCAGATCGTTGAACTGTTGCCGGTAGACGGGGTGACGGTGGTCGGCAATTTGCCCGCGGAGGTACAAAGATATACGGTGTTTTCCGGCGGCATCGCCACCAACGCCAAAAATCCGGCGGGCGCAGAGGCGCTGATCCGTTTTCTATCATCGCCGGACGCAGCCCCCGCGATCGAGGGAACTGGGCTCGAACCGCTAACGCCGAAGACTGCGAACTGAGCGAAGCTGTGAGCCCAGCGCACGGCCGACCTGGCTGAAGGCTGGATCTTCCGAGCACGGCCGATTGCGGTCATTCGAGGTCGCCACCGGGAATCGTTGACAATCGACGACTTCGCCCGAGCTTCGCTCGGCGCGTCGCATCAGTCTGACTCGAAGCGGGCTGCCGGACTCGAGCAGACTCAAGCGTCGTACGGCGGAAAGAACATCGCGTGGATCGGCACCCAACGCTGCAGCGGCCCTCCTGACGGCGATTTCATCCTCCCTGGCAAATCCGTCCTTGACTTTCACCCCTTTGCCGACAATACTGAATTCAGACTTTGTACGGACAAAGCAACAAAGACGTACAAATCATCCCCCAGACAGGAGACGAACATGGAGTCAGACGTTGCAGTCACAACCCGCATCCGCGCCAGCTATGGCCGCTACCTTGAAGATTTCCACGTAGGCGACATCTACGAACACCGGCCCGGGCGCACTATCACCGAAGCTGACAACATCCACTTTTCGCTGCTGACGATGAACTTCCATCCGATGCATTGCGACGCTGCCTACGCCGCCAAAAGCGAGTTCGGCCGACTCCTCGTCAATAGCGGTCTAACAGTCGCCGTGGTGCTGGGGCTCTCGGTGAACGACGTCAGCGGCAAGGCGATTGCCAACCTCGGCTGGAAAGAGATCCGCCTCACCGCTCCCGTTTTTTGCGGCGATACGATCTACGCGGAATCCGAAGTACTCGAAAAGCGCGAATCGAAATCCCGTCCTGGGCAAGGCATCGTTACGGTGCAGACCCGCGCGTTCAAGCAGGACGGCACGCCGATCATGGACTTTGTGCGTAGCGCGCTGGTGCCGACGCGCGGAAACGGCGTAGGCGACTGACACGTCTGCACGGGTCAATTGCTGCCACACCAGGCCCACGACTCGTGCAGTCAGACAAAACAAACAGCAGCACACGGCGCCAACCTGTCAGCAAGAGCAGGCCGTGCGCGAATCCCGGCGGCGCCCGAACAACGCGCCGCCATGCGGCGAGCGCAAGCAGAGCCGCATGCACACCAAGGAGACAAAGGTGGCTATCGGTATCGTCAATTCAGGCGCGCGACTCGATCGCCTGCCCATCGCGTCCTTCCACTGGAAGGTTCTAGGGCTCATCAGCGCCGGGGCCTTTCTCGACGCCTTCGACATCTATCTCGCCGCTGGCGCGCTCGGCGCAATGGTCAAGTCCGGCTTCTCCGATCTGAAGCTGAATGCGCTGTTCATTTCGGTGACCTTTTTCGGCATGCTGATCGGCGCCGGCTTCGCCGGCTATCTTGGCGACCGTTTCGGGCGCCGTTCGTCGTATCAGACCAATCTGCTGATTTTCGGCATCGCGTCGATCGCCGCCTGTTTCGTCCCGAACATGACCTGGCTCATCGCCTTGCGGCTGATCATGGGCATCGGCCTTGGCGCCGAACTCGTGGTCGCAGCCGGCACCCTGTGCGAATTCATTCCGCCGGCTTCCCGCGGAAGGTGGACCGCGTTGCTTGCGTTCATCATCAACTCCGGCTTGCTGGTGTCGACCGCAGTGGGTTATGTCGTCATCCCGCATCTCGGCTGGCGCTATATGTTCGCGATTGCGGGCGTCGGAGCGATCATCGTATGGGTCCTGCGGCATCGCATGCCTGAATCGCCGCGCTGGCTCGAATCCGTGGGACGCGCCGAAGAAGCCGAGGCGACGGTCTCGGCGATCGAGCAGCAGGTACAGCGTCAAAAGGGTCCGTTGCCACCGGTTGCCCGCACCGAAAGTCTCGAAGTGCCGAAAGCGCCCTTCTCCGCCCTCTTCTCGCACGCGATGCTCGGCCGCACGCTGGTCGCCGCGCTAACGGCAGTCGCGGTGAACATTTCCGTGTACGGTTTTGTTGCGTGGCTGCCGACCTTCTTCGTGAAGGAAGGGCTGACCATCGTGCAGTCGCTCGGCTTCACGACCTTGATGGCATTCGGCGCGCCGGGCGGCGCCGTGATCGGCTTTCTGTGCGCGGACCGCCTCGGCCGCGCGCGGGGCCTCGTGATCTTCGCGGTCGCCACTATCGCCGTAGGGTTCGTCTATCCGACGATGCACTCGGGCTGGGCGATCAGCCTGGTCGGCTTTGTTCTGATTACCTGCATCTACACGGTAGCGACGCTCGGCCTCTTTGCCTACATTCCCGAACTTTTTCCGACCGAGCTGCGTTTGCGCGGCACCGGCACGGCGGGCGTATGCGGACGCGCTGCCTCAATGACGACGCCGTATTTCGCCGTGCTGCTCTACAACTCGTTTGGGGTGTCCGGCGTGCTGGCGATGGTCAGCGGCGTGCTGGCGCTGCTGGTAGCCGGCATTCTGTTGCTGCGCGTCGAGACCAATCAGCATGCGCTCGAGCAGATCTCGCCGAGTCTCGACGCCGGTTCCGATCCAATGCCCGCTACGCAGCAAGGATAAATCGACATGACTTCACTCAATCCATCCGTCACGCTCTCCGATCAATACGCGCATTTCGCGCTGAGCCTGCAACTGCGCGACATTCCGCGCGCCGTGCAGACCCGAGCCAAGCACCTGATACTCGACGCCGTCGGCATCGCGCTGGCGTCGCGCGGCTATCCGTATGCCGATGTATCGCTCGCGGCATTCTCCGAGCTCGGCAGCGGCGCCTCGCCGGTGATCGGCTTCGGCCGGCGTCTCGCTCTGCGCGATGCCGCGACCATGAACGGCGTGCTGATTCACGGCCTCGATTTCGACGACACGCATTCTCGCGGCGTGATTCATTCGACGACCAGCGCATTGCCCTGCGTCCTCGCGCTCGCCGACCGTGACGACATGAGCGGCGCCGATCTGCTCAGCGCCTATATCGTCGCGATGGAAGTATCGACTCGCGTTGCATCGGCTGCGAAGGGCGGTTTTCATCAGGCCGGCTTTCATCCGACGGGACTGGTCGGCGCGTTCGGTTGCGCGGTCGCGGCGGCGCGTCTGCTGCATCTGGATGAGCCTCAGGCTGCCCACGCGCAGGGCATTGTTCTGTCGACGGCCGCCGGCAGCCTCGAATTCCTCGAAGACGGCGCGTGGACCAAGCGCGTTCATCCTGGTTTCGCTGCCGCGTCCGGCATTACTGCCGCTACCCTCGCCAAGCACGGTTTCACGGGCCCGCGTTCGGCCTACGAAGGACGCTTCGGCCTGTACGCTAGCCATCTGGGCAAGCGCCTCGACGCCGCCGATCAGCAGCTTGCGATCGAAGGACTCGGCAGCGCGTGGCAAATCGATGAAGTCGCAATCAAGCCGCTGCCCGCCTGTCACTTCACGCACGCGGTGGCCGATGCAGCCATCGCGTTGCATCGCGAACATCGATTTTCCGCGGACTCGCTCGACTCGATCAGGCGTGTAGTAGCAAAGGTGCCACGTGAGACCGTCGAGATCGTCTGCGAACCTGTTGAGCCGAAGCGCAAACCCGTGACCAGCTACGACGCCCAATTCAGCGTGCCGTACATCGTCGCCACGGCATTGCTCAAAGGCCGCTTCACGCTCGACGACCTCGAACCAGCCGCGCTCGCCGACCCCGCCGTGCTGGCGCTGGCCGCGCGCGTCGATTACGAAATCGATCCTGATACGACCTTCCCGCGCCACTACACCGGCGAAGTCGTGGTGGAGCGCAGCGACGGCACGCGCGTCGCGCATCGCGAGGCGATCAATCGTGGTTGCGCCGACCGTCCCGTCTGCAATGAGGACATCGTCACCAAGTTCTATGCGAATGCTCAGCGCACTGTCTCCCGCAGCGCCGCTGAACAGATCGCGCAGGCCGTTTTGCAACTCGACGAACGCCCGTCGCGCGTACTCGCCGACACGCTCGCCGGATCCACCGAATCTTCAAGGAAGTCATCATGACCGCCACCGAACTCGACACGCTGGACAACGATCAACTGATTCTCGACATGCTGGACCGTTTCCTCGAAACCGAAGTGCGGCCCTATGTTCACAAGTTCGATCACGACGACATCTACCCCGCTGAGATCGTCGAGAAGATGAAGGAGATGGGCCTGTTCGGCTGCATCATCGATCCCGAGTACGGCGGCCTCGGTTTGTCGACCCGCACGTACGCGCAGATCATCACGCGGATCGCGCGCGTGTGGATGTCGATCAGCGGCATCATCAACTCACATCTGATTCTCGCCATGCTGGTGCAACGCAATGGCACGCCCGAGCAGAAAAGCAAATACCTGCCGAAGTTCGCCACCGGCGAATGGCGTGGCGGCATCGGTCTCACGGAACCGGATTGCGGCACCGATCTGCAGGCGATCCGCACGACGGCAAAACGTGTTGGAGACGAGTATGTCGTGAACGGCAACAAGACCTGGATCACCAATAGCAAGTACGGCAATACACTTGCGCTGCTGGTGAAAACGGACCCCACGGCGGAACCGCGTCATCGCGGCATGAGCCTGCTGCTGGTGCAGAAAGGGCCTGGTTTCGAAGTCAGTCGCCAGCTCGAAAAGCTCGGCTACAAAGGCATCGACACCTGCGAGTTGTCGTTCAATGACTTTCACGTCCCGGCCGATGCATTGATCGGCGGCGTGGAAGGCAAAGGCTTGCAGCAGGTACTCGGCGGCCTCGAACTCGGACGCATCAATGTGGCCGCGCGTGGCATCGGTATTGCGCAGGCGGCACTCGAAGAATCGGTCAGCTATTCACAGCAACGCAAGACCTTCGGCAAGCCGATCTGCGAGCACCAGGCGATTCAGTTGAAGCTTGGCGAAATGGCAACGCGCGTCGAAGCCGGCCGCCTGCTGGTGGACGCCGCCGCGCAGAAGTATGACCGCGGCGAGCGCTGCGATATGGAAGCCGGCATGGCGAAATACTTCGGCACCGAAGCCGCGCTGGAAAACAGCATCGAAGCCATGCGGATTCACGGCGCGTACGGTTATTCGAAGGAATACAACGTCGAGCGGCTGTATCGCGATGCGCCGCTGCTGGTGATCGGCGAAGGCACCAACGAGATGCAGCGCATCATCATCGCCAAACAGCTGATCGAACGGAGTCCGGTATGAGTCTGCCCCTTTCCGGCGTGCGCGTGCTCGCCATCGAACAGTACGGCGCTGGGCCGTTCGCGACCCAGCATCTCGCGGACCTCGGCGCGGAGATCATCAAGATCGAGCATCCGGCCAATGGCGGCGATGTGGGCCGAGCGGTCGGTCCATATTTTTTCGGCGAAGGAGATAGCCATTTTTTCGAAGCATTCAATCGCAACAAGTGCAGCTTGACGCTCGATCTGAAGAAGCCCGAAGCGCGTGCTGTGCTGCTGGACCTCGTCGCCAAGAGCGATGCCGTGTTCAACAATCTACGCGGCGATCTGCCGGTGAAACTCGGGCTCACCTATGACCAGTTGTGCGAGGCGAACCCGAAAATCGTCTGCGCGCATCTGTCGGCATACGGCCGGACCGGCAGCCGCGCGGCGTGGCCCGGCTACGACTATCTGATGCAGGCCGAGGCGGGTTATCTGTCGGTGACAGGCGAGCCCGACAGTCCGCCGGCACGCTTCGGCTTGTCGATCATCGATCTGATGACCGGCACCACCGCGGCGATGGCCCTGCTCGCCGGTCTCGTCGATGCGAAGACTTCGGGCAAGGGGCGCGATATCGACGTCAGCCTCTTCGATGTCGCGCTGCATAACCTCGCCTATGTCGCGACGTGGTATCTGAACGGCGGCGTGGTGACGGGGCGCGAGAACCGCTCGTCGCATCCGTCGCTCACACCCAGCCAGTTGTACAGGACGCAGGACGGCTGGATTTTCCTGATGTGCAATAAGGAGAAGTTCTGGAGCGTGCTTGCGGAAGTGGTCGACAAACCGTCGTGGGTCACCGATCCGCGCTTCTCCAACTTTCAGGCGCGTCTGGCAAATCGCGATCTGGTGCAGACCGAACTGGACGCGGTGCTGTCGACGGCAACCACGGCGCAATGGCTCGAACGTTTCGGTGGTCGCGTGCCGGCGGCGCCCGTGCTCGACGTTAAGGAGGCGCTTGAGAATCCGTTCGTTGCAGAGCGCGAGTGCGTGGTGAATGCCGAGCATCCACGCTTCGGCAAAATTCGCGGCGTGGCCGCGCCAGTGCGGGTCGATGAGCCCCTGCCGATGCGCGCCGCGCCGGATATCGGCCAGGACACGCAGCGTCTGCTCGATGAGTTGGGCTACGGGGCAGAAAGGATTGCTTTGCTGCGGGAGGCGGGTGTGGTGCAATAAGGCCGGGCGGGTCGCCGCCCGCTCCTTCACTTCATTGCACACCGAGATGGCCACAACCACAGTCCTTGGGCAACAGCCGCGCTACATGCAGCTGGCACAGACGCTTCTCAACGAGATTCAGGGCGGACGGTTTCCTGTCGGCGCCTTGCTGCCCACCGAATTCGAGTTATGCGAGCAGTTCGGCGCCAGCCGCTTCACGGTGCGGCAGGCGATCAAGCAACTCGAGCAGCGTGGTCTGGTGGACCGGCGGCCCGGCATCGGCACCCGCGTAAAGGCGGCGCAGAGCGAGACCGCGTACCGTCAGGTAATGGAGCGGCTGAGCGATCTGCAGCGTTATACGGCCGACACCGAGCTGGAGATTGCGTCGACGCAAACCATCGAGATCGACGATGCGCAACTGCGCGAGCGGCTCAACGCGAAGCCGGGCGAAACTTGGCTGCTGGCCGAAGGTATCCGCCATTCGCCCGGCAGCGTCGAGCCGATCTGCCACACCGAGGTGTACATCCACCCGGCGTTCCGATCATTGACCGGCTTGAGCGGCCGGACTCACGTGCCGATCTACACGCTGATCGAAAAACAGTTTGGTGAGCAGATCACCGAAGTGCAACAGGAAATCCGCGCGATCGCGATGCCGGCGAAACTCGCGCAGCGTTTGAACGCGAAAGCGCGCTCACCGGCGCTGTGGTTGTGCCGCAGATATCTGAACCGGCGCGGGCAACTGGTGGAACTGACGATCAGTGTTCACCCGGCGGATCGCTATAGTTATTCCGAAACGTTTCAACTCGACTGGCACGCGAACTAGGCAGCATCGGGCCGCGTGCTTCTGAAGGAGAGAAGCATGGACGCACGCAGTTATCTGTTCGTTCCGGGCGACCGGCCCGAGCGCTTCATGAAGGCGCTCGACACGGGCGCCGACGCGGTGGTGATCGATCTGGAAGACGCGGTCGCGCCGACCGCCAAGGAACACGCACGCGATGGCTTGCAGCGCTGGCTGATGACTGCGGACCGCTCGCGGCTGATCGTTCGCGTGAATGCGGTGGGCACGCCCTGGCATGCCGAGGACGTTGAGATGGTTAGCCGCTCCGGCGCTGCGCTCGTGATGGTGCCGAAGTCGGACAGTGCGCAGCAACTCGCCGATGTCGCTGCACGGTTGTCGTCGCAGGTCAGGATCGTGGCGCTGATCGAGACCGTCGCAGGCGTGGTGGCGATGCGTGAAATTGCCGCGGTGCCCTCCGTCGCCCGGCTCGCATTCGGCACGGTTGATTTCTGCGGCGACGCCGGGATTGAAGGGCTCGGCGTCGAACTGGATTACGTGCGCTCGCAAATGGTGATCGAATCGCGCTATGCGGGGTTGGCCGCACCGGTCGATGGCGTGACATTGGAGCTCGATAACCTCGAACTGCTCACTGAGCAGGTTGCGACTGCACGGCGCTTTGGGTTCACCGGCAAGCTTTGTATTCACCCCAGGCAGGTGGACCCGGTAAATCGCGGGTTCGCGCCAAGCGAAGAAGAGCGGCGCTGGGCCGAGCGGGTGTTGGCCGCCTGCAGCGCGCATCCCGAAGGGGCGTTTGCAGTGGATGGCAAACTGGTTGACAAGCCGATCGTCGATCGCGCCAGGAGGATTTCCGGGTTTGAAGCCCAGGCAGAACCTGGACTTCACCACCTGACGTGATCGAGCGCGTCGCTCTTTGGCAAACTGGAAACGACAATCGGCCCCTGGGGGAGAAGCGCCTGGACTAAACTGCAACGGTTGGCCTACTCGGGAGACGGCCATGGAACTGCGTTGGGAAATTCTTCTGCAACGACAGGGAACGGTCGAGACGGTCCCCGTTTGCTCTGTTGGGTGCCCGGTGAATGGCGCTACCCCTCTTCAGTCGCGCGTGTCGTGCGCGAACGCGTGGTCGACTTTCACCGCGCGCCGGAACACGACAGGTTTGCCGCCGTGAAGGCGTTTGACCATCCAGTGCGCCAGCGCGGCGTCCATGTAGTCCGCGTGACCGGGAAACCAGCCAGCCAATGCGGCCGCAAATGATCGCGCTTGCGCATGGTCGCCGTGCGCGACGCATTGCCTTACCTCGGCCGCCGACCGCAACACCGCCGCATGTTCGTCGATATGGCAATCCATCGGGGGAAAATCATGGCGTCTCATGAGTTCGTCCTCCCCACGAAAATGCGATTCGAGATGCTCGATCACACGCTCCAACACCACCGGCACTTCCGCGTCGGTGCATCGCTGCAGATCGGCGACGCGCTCCACAAACTCTCGGTGAACCACGTCCATCGGTTCGTACCCGAGCATCATGCTGTCATTCCATTCCATGATCATTCCCGGAGCGCCAGGCGAGTGGCGCTGTAGTTGTCCATGGTTTGCAAGGTGGCCGCGGAGCACAGTACCTCGGAGTACACACCGCACTCGCGCGCCACTGCATCGGCGAGGCTCTTTCGCTGGTCAACGACCAACGTCAGGTTTGCGCCGAAACGGCCGTTCGTGACTCGACTCATTTCTGCAAGCTCATCGCTTACAGTTGCCTCCGGCATATGCATCAGCGCAGTAAACCCGAAGCTGCCGCTATTGGCCATCGCTGCGAGAAATTCCGCGCTTGTGCCTCGTCCGAGAGGAGCCGCCAGAACCGGAACACGCAAATCAAGTGCTTTGGTTAGCGCTGTTTCGAAAGGCATATCAATTTTTCTCCACGCTCAGATCGAACGCTTATCGAGTCCATGTGTTCATCTTGACCTTCCGCGGACGCGAGCTTCGCAGCGGCTACACGTTCCAGGCGTTCTGTTTTGTACCGCAGGTCAACTCAACCCTATCTCTATCACGCGCTTCCGGAATGCCTCGCGTTCGCAAAGCAAGTCGTACCATCGTCGCACATTAGCGTAATGGGGGCGTTCCACGGGGAGAGTTAGCCAGCGATACGCCAACGGTCCCACCGCGATATCGGCAATTGAGAAAGATGCGCCTCCCAGGTATTCCGATCGCTCCAGAAACCGATCGAGCAACCCGAACAGTTCCGCATTCTGTTCACCGGCTTCATTGATTGCATCCTGGCGGCGCTGATCCACTGGTGTTCGGACAATCCTCTGAAAGAGAACTCTGTTCGCCGGCCCTAAGGAGGACAGTTGCCAGTCCATCCAGCGATCGACCCAGGAGCGGGCGACAGAGTCAGTCGGATACAGCGCGTCCGCACGAAAATAATTCGCGAGATATCGCAGTATCGTGTTGGACTCCCATACCACGACGCTTCCGTGGATCAGCGTAGGAACGACGCCATTCGGATTCTTGGCGAGATAGTCGGGATCTTTGTTGCCGCCGAACTGACCGCCCACATCCTCGCGCAAGCATGGCCGCTCGATTTCATCAAGTAGCCACATTACCTTTTGAACGTTAGAGGAGTTGCTCCTCCCGAGAACCGTCAAAGCGTTACTGTTCGTCATGACAAAATCTCCATGCCTCGCTGCTGAGCGGGCTTCGAACCGATCGAATCGTATTAATGTTTAATGTCTGGAACATCGTCCCACGCGAGTATGTATTTCTTCTTATACCGCCACCTCGTACCATTGCACGGCACCGATACTTGAATCAAGACCGCGCCGAAGTTGAATACCTTGCATTTCTCAGTGTTACGAACTCCTCCGCCACGCTTGGGTGCACACCCAGTGTGGCGTCAAAATCCGCCTTCGTTGCTCCCGCCTTGAGTGCGATCGCAATGCCTTGAATGATCTCGGCAGCGTCCGGCGCCACGATGTGTGCACCCAGGATTCGTTCCGTCGTTGCGTCTGCAATGAGCTTCACCAGGACGCGCTCATTTCGACCGGAGAGTGCAGCGCGCATTGGGCGAAAGACGCTGCTGTACACTCGAACACCGCCGTATAGCGCACAGGCTTGCTCCTCGGTGAGACCCACGGCGGCGACCTGCGGCTGGCTAAATACGGCAAACGGAACACCGTCATGGTCTGTTCGACGCGGCATGTCACCGAATACGGTGTCGGCAAAAGCGTGGCCTTCATGGATCGCAACAGGTGTCAGGTTAAGACGGTTTGTAACGTCACCCACTGCGTAGACGTGGTCGCACGATGTGCGCGAATAGCTGTCTACAGGAATCGCTCCACGCGCGTCAACATGAACACCGACACGTTCAAGACCCAGACTGCCTGTGTTTGGCCTTCGCCCTGTCGCAGCCACTACCTGATCCACTTCCAGAATTTCACCGGAACCCAGGTAAAGCAGATAGCCGTTGCGTTTTCGTTCAACTGCAGTGACTGTACTAGCCAGTCGCATCTGAATATCGTTCGCGGCCAGCTCAGTGCCGATATGCTCCCGGACCTGTTCGTCGAATCCGCGTAGTAGCCTTGATCCACGATGGACCATCCACACCCTTGATCCGAGGCCCTTAAAAATTCCTGCAAATTCGCAGGCTATATATCCTCCACCAACAATCGCAACCCTTTCTGGCGCGTGCTCCATAGCTAACACGTCGTTGGACGTCATCATCAGTTCGGCGCCGGGAATTTCTGGCAGGTCCGGCGTCGCTCCAGTGGCGACCAATATGTGATCCGCCGTGAAGCTCACATCGTTCACACGAACTTCGTGTGCGCCGACAACGGTTGCTCTTCCCTTTATCACCTCGACCCCGGCCTTGCCGAGTAGCTCCTCATACACCCGCTCCAAACGGGCAACCTCTGTGTCCTTCGCACGAATCAGGCTTTGCCACTCGTGTGATGCTTCTGGCACCCGCCAGCCGAACCCCTTGCTGTCCTCAAGCGCCATTCCGAATTGAGATGCGTACATCAACAGCTTTTTCGGCACACACCCACGAATCACGCATGTGCCGCCGAGCCTGTACTCTTCGGCGACAGCCACCTTCGCGCCATATCCCGCCGCTATGCGACTAGCACGAACGCCCCCGGATCCACCGCCTATAACGAACAAGTCAAAGTCATACGTATTCATGGAAGGTTTCCGTGCACTGTAAGAAAACGGAATCATTTAACGTGCGTCATGGGTACCTTCGAAAGGACCGCAGACGTCCGTTTGAGTGAACGGGACATTCAGCACGCCCGGGCGCCGGAGAACTTTTTATACGTTCCTGGACGTACGACGCCGGACGGCCCGAATCGTCACGCCCCTCAAGCAGCAGTTGCAGGAACGGCCATGCCCCGCCGCACAGCGGGCCTGGCGCCGACCGTGTCGAACCATCGGCGGACGTGTGGCACGGTCGTCCAGTCCAGGTCGTGAAGCTCGTGACGCGCGACCCAGGGATAGGTCGCGATATCCGCTATGCTGAACGCGTCGCCGTTGAGGTACGGTGCCTCAGCGAGCCGCGCATCCAGCACCGCGTACAACCGTCGCGTCTCTGCCTGAAAGCGCGCGAGCCCATAAGTTTCCTTCGCCGCGTAGCGCCTGTAGTGATGTAGTTGCCCGAACATAGGTCCGACACCACCCATTTGAAACATGAGCCACTGCAGCGTCGATGCCCGACGTGAGCCGTTCGCCGGGAGTAGCGCGCTGCCGGTTTTCTCTGCAAGGTAGATGAGAATTGCGCCCGATTCGGCCAGTACCAACCGATCGCCCTGCTCCCCCTCGGGGTCGACCAGCACGGGAATCTTGTTATTCGCATTCAAAGCGAGAAACTCGGGGCGAAGCTGCTCGCCGCTTGTAATGTTCACGGGATGCACCTCATAAGAGAGGCCGAGCTCCTCGAGCATGATGGACACCTTACGACCGTTCGGCGTGGCCCAAGTATGGAGTTTCAGCATTTCCGCCCTCATCCCTTGTCAGGGTTGCCCGACGTCCAATCCCAGGGTCTCACCGAAACCTCCGCGAATAAGCCCGCCTTTCTAAAGGGGTCGCCGCTGGAGAACCGTTCGGCGGTCGCGAGGTCTTGCGCCTCGATCACAATCAACGAACCAATCGTCGTTGCGCCGTCAGGCGAGAGGAGTGGTCCGCCTAGCCTGTAAGTCACGTCAGGATGGGGCGCACGCAAGTATTCCCGGTGAGCAGGGCGCGTGTTGGTTCTAACGTCAGTTGCCCCGACTCGGTCGATGGCTGTGATAGCAAAATACATCGAAGCTCCTAATAAACTCCAACATAATGAGCTGAAAGGGCTGCTAGCCCGAACCGCTCTCCCTTAATCTCTTCGTTGTCTCTTCGTTGTCTCGTCGGCGAAAAGGACACGGCTAAACCAATACCCAATGACGAATGGCGTGCTTTGGTCCAACCCTCGCTGCCACCGCCAAAACCTCAGCACAACCGCTATCCCGGACGCGAACCACCAGACGATCGATGCGCCGTCAAACGCACGTAGGCTCGCTTTGATTTTTCATTGATCGCTTCAGCCTGTTTAGCGGCCAGCCCGAAAGTCCGTAATTTTGTCGAGCGCTGCCTCGGCCGTCGCCTCGATTTCTCCAACGATTTCCGCTACAGACTTAATATCGTGTATGAGTTGAACCGTTGCGCCCGCATAGAGCGGACTTGCCTCCCAATCTCCCTCCATGGCGTC
Source organism: uncultured beta proteobacterium (assembly GCA_963738755.1). GTDB lineage: Bacteria > Pseudomonadota > Gammaproteobacteria > Burkholderiales > Burkholderiaceae > Paraburkholderia. Next base: position 172,961 of record CAVTXZ010000012.1, on the reverse strand, counting down.
CCAAGCAGCCGCGACGTCGTAACGATAGAGTGGTTTCCCATTCGGAAAACGCGATATACGCTCGCCTTCCCCTGGTCGTTGACCCGCAGGTGGACGGCCTGCATCTTCCCATCTGGAGAGCGTGGAGTTGCGTATCACCCAATGGGGACATTCCTGCCCTACCGGATCGAAGAGCTCGGTCTCTACGAGGTCCGTTGCGCGAGCTGCTACAACCCGCTCCTTGTAACCCCGATGGTTGGCCGATTCTTTGCTCGCGACAAAACGCGTTCCCATCCAGACTCCGCAAGCGCCAAGAGCCATTGCGGCGACCAGGCCCCGCCCATCTGCAATGCCGCCTGCAGCAACCACCGGGACCCCTTTGGCGGCATCGACGATGGAAGGCAGGAGCGACATCGTCGGCGCACTTCCCACGAAATGACCGCCTGCCTCCCGTCCTTGGGAAACGATGAAGTCGACGCCAATATCCTTTGCTCGCGCCGCATCTTCAGGCTTACCCACCGTCCAGAGAACAAGCCCGCCCGCATCCTTGATGATGCGCACATAGGGCTCGAGATCTCCCTGCCACAGGGAGAATACCCGGACCCCCGCGTCCAATGCAGCGGCAAGCCTCTTTCGCTGGTCAACGACCAACGTCAGATTTGCGCCGAAACGACCGTTCGTGACTCGACTCATTTCTGCAAGCTCGTCGCTTACAGTTGCCTCCGGCATATGCATCAGCGCAGTAAACCCGAAGCTGCCGCTATTGGCCATCGCTGCGAGAAATTCCGCGCTTGTGCCTCGTCCGAGAGGAGCCGCCAGAACCGGAACACGCAAATCAAGTGCTTTGGTTAACGCTGTTTCGAAAGGCATATCAATTTTTCTCCTCGCTCAAATCGAACGCTTATCGGGTCCATGTGTTCATCTTGACCTTCCGCGGGCGCTAGCTGCGTGGCGGCTACAAAGATCCTGCCATCCGCCACCGTAACCTTGTAGGTTTCAATGTCCCCGTCCGCAGGCGGCGACATTGCCTTTCCGGTAACGACATCGAATTGCGCGCCATGAAGCGGACATTCGACCACGGAGCCCTCGAGGAAGCCGTCCGAGAGATAGGCCAACGCGTGCGAACAGATGTCGCTGGTCGCATACACCTCGCCATCCACGTTAGAGAGCAGAATCCGTGCGGCTCCCACGAAAACACATTTCATGTCGCCTGGCTTCAATTCCGCGACACTACAAACATCCTGACCTTTGGACATGCTTCACCTATATTCCACTTAGTTTCGCCTGACTTTTTTCAGATCCGCAGATTCGACAGGGTTGGATTACCGTGTCACCCTCCGTCTGCATTGACTTCACGATAGCCCTTTTCCCTGACGGGATAACTCCCCTCAATCTTGATAGACCTTCACGCGAGTCGAAAAAATCATCCTGAATGCGGCGATTCCCCTGGTGCCAGATTCGTGGCAAGTAGTCCCGGGCTTATGAACGCCGGCCTGTCCCTCGGTGATGCCTTATACGAGGTCTACGCCTCCACGGTTGCCGCGAGCCGCGGTCTGCGCCATCGGCTTTAGCTAGAGGCAAGAGAGAGATAGAACCTCGCGTTCACGTCGCCGTGGATGCTACGGCAGGGCCGTGGAAGCAAGCCTGCTGAATGAAGACGAGACTTCCAGACTTGCTCTCTCACAACAGTCCGGATATGGCGCGAACTATAAATCTGCTTACTCAAGGTATTGCATAACATCCGGCGAGCACAGCAGCCGGCTCAAGTATGTACATCTGACTGTGCGAGACATGCTCCAGATTCTCTCTTCGACCGGGTGTGTCCACCACTCTTCTACTGAACGAACTCGACGACTGCAGCCCCTAATGAATCAAAATTGCCGGAAACGAGCTCAGCTACCCCGACGCGAGTCATCCCCGTTAAGCTGCCGGTCGTCACAAATTGTCCAGCTGCGACACCACCTTGCGCACGGATGGAATTGACGAGCGTGACGACGGGACTAAACGGGTCGCCCGCAGGGTGTCCGCCTTTCGTTGCGACGATTGTCTCCCCTCCCACGGTCAGCGCAACCCCGAGCTGCGAAAGGTCACGCTTTTCCCAGTGCCTGAAATCGTCTCCCTTTACAAACGCGCCGTTAGACATGAAATCCGCAGTGCGTTGGAGCCACGGAGTTTTTGCGTAATTTGCATAACGCGAGTCTACGACCTCGATTGCCGCAAAGGGATGGACTACCTCAAGCACCTCTTGATAGCTATAGGGTGCGAGGCGTTGTGGCAGTCCGCGCGTGAAACGAAAAGCAACTTCGACTTCCACCGTCATCATCGGGCACGTGGTCTGCCTCAACTGAGCTGGGCTATCGAAGACACGGGAAGTCAACACAACACCGTACATGAATTCGCCTGTCGGCGAGTTTGCAACCTTCCAGCCTGCAACTGTGTCGCGGAGTAGTGAGACAGTCGCGGCCTGAATCTGATGCGCTTCGTCGACGGTATGCGGCTGCGCATCGATAGAAAGCTGTGAAATGAGTTCACCCGATTCTCGCGCGTGGGTCAATTGCCTCGCGGCTCTCTCGAACTTATTGTATTTTTCGCTGGTGTGTTCCGATTGCTCAAAAGACATGGTTGCAGGAAGTAATGAGTTGAATGGGTGATAAAGCCACCGTGTCGTCACGAGGGTGTCTAGCGCGAGCCGGTCGCGCTGAGCGTATAAAGAAATCGAACCACTGCAATGACTAGACTGCAGTATCGGTTCGGTCCCCGCTCTCGGACGCGGCCAACTGACCTATGATCTCCGCACCGCGGTTTGCGACCGGCATTCCACCGTAGACGTAAGCCAGACTAACGACGGCTTGCATCTCTTCCCAGGTAGCGCCAGCTCGACGCGCCGCGCGCGCATGCAACATGGCGGCATCAAGTAGTCTGGCCAGCAGCATGCCAAACACCATCAGCTGGGCGGTTTTCGTATCGAAACACGCCGGATACATGGCGCGACGGCGCGCCTCCTCCTGCAACCCAAGGAGTTCAGGATCGAGCGCACCCGTCACAGCCAGCCGGGCGGCTATGCGTGGAGGCACAAAGCCAATGAGATCCTTGTAGTCCTGCTCACGTTCAGTGAGAGAAGTTTGTGTATCTGCGTACGAGCCGATTTCGCTTCTAACCGCATCCATATCCAGGCTGGCGTGTGCCATCGATAGAGTCCATCCATTTCGAACTTGGTTGACATGAGCGCGCCGGCGATCGAGCGTAGCATCGAGACGCCGGCGGCGCCTCGCCTTAGGGCAGCAGCACCAGGGAACCTGTCGTCTTGCGCGACTCCAGGGCACGATGCGCGTCGGCCGCGTCCTTGAGCGCGAAGCGCTGGTTGATGTGGACCTTCACTGCCCCCGACTGCACGACGTCGAACACCTCTTGCGCACCCTCCTCGACGTGGGCACGCGTCGGCAGGTAGGCATTCTGGGTGGGCCGGGTCAGGAACAGCGAGCCTTTCTTGTCGAGGATGCCGATGTCGAACGGCGGCACTGCGCCAGAGGACTGCCCGTAGAGCACCATCAGGCCACGCGGCCTGAGGCAGTCGAGCGAACCCATAAAGGTATCCTTACCAATCGAGTCATAGACGACCGGCACGCCGACGCCACCCGTGATCTCCTTCACCGCCTTGACGAAGTCGTCCTTGCCGTGGATCAACGCATGGTCGCAGCCGTGGGCCTTCACGAGTTCCGCCTTTTCCTCGGTCGACACTGTGCCGATGACCGTCGCGCCGAGATGCTTGGCCCACTGGCTGAGCACGAGCCCGACCCCGCCCGCAGCAGCATGCACGAGGATCGTGTCGCCCTTACTGACCCGGTAGGTCTGGCGGCACAGGAACTGCGCCGTCATGCCCTTCTGCATCATTGCCGCACCGAACTCGTCGCTGATGCCGTCGGGGAGTTTGACCAGACGATCGGCCGGCACGAGCCGCACCTGGGCATAGGCGCCTTGCACGCCGCTATACACGACTCGATCACCCGGCTTCAGTGAAGTGACGCCAGGCCCGATTGCCTCGACAACACCCACTGCCTCACGCCCCGGAATGGAGGGCAGTGGCAGCTCGTACAGGCCGGTGCGATAGTAAATGTCGATGAAGTTGACACCGACCGCCGTCTGCCGAAGGCGTGCTTGTCCCGGACCGGGGTCGCCAACGGAAATCTCATCCCAGACAAGCTTTTCGGGCCCACCGGTCTCGTGAATACGGATGGCATACGACATCAATCGTCTCCTTCAGTTATCAAGCATTGCAGATTGGATAGTGCTGACCTGTCGGCCACGCACATGGTTGCACGTCCCGGGGGTTCTGCGCCAGGGACGTGGCGGTGGCAAATCAGGCGAGGCGCCCCATGTTCTCGCCAAGAGCAGTACCTTCGGCCGCGCTGAGGACCGCGTTCCACGTCCCCGTCGGAATGCCTCGCGCGGCGTCCTTGTCGCGCACAACGTTGAGCGGGTCGAGCCCCTGTTCCAGCCGCTTTAACTGCTCGCGCAGCATACGGCGCAACATGACGACCCCGGTGTCGGAGGTGGCAAGGTTTTCGAGCGCATGTATGGCCGTCGTGCGCTGCCCTTCCTGCGCTTCGCGGTCATCGGGCTGACGCTGGCGCTCCTCGTAGCTCCGCTCCAGAGCCGCGCCCGGCCGGACCGCGTCGCTGATATCGGTGCCGGGCCGCCAGTCGGCTTTCGGCACCCCTCCCTCCAACGGCCACGCAACCATGCTGATGCCGCGAACATGTTCGTTGTCTACTGGCACCACCCACGACAGTTCCGTGGCCCGCGTCTTGCGAGCGCCGCTGTCGTACACGGCAGGGACCAGGAAGGCGTTCGGTACGATGCACTCGGCGTGACGAATGAAGTAGTTGCCGTTCGGCAACTCGCGCACCATATTGAAACGTACCCCTAATGGTGTCTTCTCAAAGCCGATTTGCGCCATGTCCCGCACCGTCGTGCCGTGCGTCAGGCCCTCGAGCATGTTATGCCCCTGGTTGCCGCTGATCACCTGGTGCAACATGATGAGGTGCCACGGATCAACAACGTTCTCGTAATGCTGCAGCCAGTTGCAGTCCTTCACATAGCCGATTCCCTGATCGCTCCAGAGCCGCATGCCGCGCAGTTCCACCTCGCCCACCACGTCCGGGTCGATCATGTCGTAGACCGGGAAGACCGGCTCGGTGCCCGGTGGGCCCATATACACGAAGACCAGTCCGCCAAATTCCAGGGCCGGATACGCCGGCTGCCAGACGTTCATCCGCTCGCGAAACTCCTCCGTCTCGCACGGCATGTCCAGGCAGCGGCCATCGGTGCCGTAAAGCCAGCCGTGAAAGCAGCACCGCAACCCCTTTTCCTCGACCCGCCCCCACTCGAGCGAAGTGCCGCGATGCGAGCAATGCGGCTTCAACGCGCCGACCTGTCCCGAGCCGTCCCGGAACAGCACGATCTCCTCGCACAGGAGCTTTTCCTTGCGCGGCAGGTCCTTCAGTTCCTCCGAGATGCACACAGGCTGCCAGTAGCGTCGCAGCAATTCACCCATTGGGCTGCCCGGCTCAACGCAGGTCAGTTCGGTAGCCGCTGGCGGGGTCTCGTGTCCGTAGGCAGACTGCATCACGTTTCTCCTAGTATTGTTGTAACGTCATCAAACCAGGAATCACGATACCTTCGACGCGCACCCGGATAAACAGGCATCGGCTGGAAACACTCTCACGCGCGGCTGGATAATCACACCGGGTTCATAAGTAATCCTGCAGGTACCTACTTACGTGGCGGCGGCCTCACTCACGCCGCGACATCGCGCTCGGATTTCCCCATTTTTGATTAGATTGTCGAACTGATCCGATGTCTTGTGGCGGACGATAGCTACACGCTCGCTCGCCATGGAAGGCGACGACATCGCACCAATTGTTTCGGCGGACTATTCGCTCGAACCCCGCAGGAACAGGGGTTCACGGCAATTGACAGTACCGTACCGATCGGTTTAGTGTGGCGCATCGTCCCGTTCTACTTCAGCAACAGATTGAATAAATGACTATCTCGCCAGGACTGTCCAAGACGACCACGTCTCGTAAGCGCCTCTCGCCCGATGGAGCGGTAGCTCAGTCCGGAAAGGCACGTGTTGTTCTTGCCGGGGCAAGGGCCGTCTTTCTGGCCAACGGCTTTAGCGCCGCAACGACCGACATGATCCAGCAGGCCGCAGGGGTATCGAAATCGACGGTCTATTCGTACTACCCCAACAAGGAAGCCTTATTCGTGGCGGTTGTCGAAGCCGAATGTGAGCTGTTTCTTAAAACAGTTCGTCAGCACAAATTTCCTGAGAGATGCCTTGTAGACGTTCTGAATGCGATAGCGCACACGTACCTGGAGATTGTGCTGTCGCATGATGGAATGGCGTTGTATCGGGCAATTGTGTCCGAAGCTGCGAGATTTCCCGAGCTCGGAAGACGCTTCTATCTAGCTGGTCCGGGTGCCATGAATAATGCCATCGCGGAAACGCTGAAGGCCGCCGAGGCTAGAGGGGAAGTCGACCTTGGTGGCGTCGGACGCGATTCCGCAGCCTCGCTCTTTGTAAATATGGTGCGCGGCGAAGCACAGATGCAATCCCTCACTCACCCCGAATCCCCTGCGTCTGCCGCACAACGGGCCCGATGGGCAAAAGATGCGGTCACAACATTTGTGCGTGCTTTCCAGAAAAATAAATCCAGCGGCCGACGCTGAGTAGCAGCGAATGCACGGACCTAAGCACCGATGCACATGGCAAGCGCGTATCACATGTCGCTTCGCTCACGCGCAGTAGCGCATTAGCCTTGGCGCTCCAGTATTCGAGCGACTCTCAACCGTGACTTGATAATGGGTGGAACGCATGGATCGGATGGCCAGTCTTACCGCCTTTGTCCGCGTAGTGGAAAGCGGCGGCTTTACCGCGGCTGCGCGCCACCTCGACCTGTCGATAACGACGATCAGCAATCACGTCCAGGCGCTCGAAGACAGCCTCGGTGTGCGTCTGTTGAACCGCACCACGCGCCGTGTAAATCTAACTGAGATCGGCCGCGAGTACTACGAGCGCTGCTCGCAAATCTTGCAGGAACTGGCGGAAGCAGACGAAATTACCAGCGCGTCTCAGGTGACTCCGCGCGGCCGGCTTCGCCTCCGTTGCCATCAATCACTCGACCCGTTCGTCGCGCCGGTTGCTACCCGCTTCTCTGGGGATTACCCGGACATCTCACTAGATTTCGAGACCGATGCCATGATCGACCCGGTGCGCGATGAGTTCGACCTGTCGATCATGCCGGCATCACCTCCTGATTCAACGCTGATCAGAAGGACTTTAGCGAAATGGCGCTACATGTTGTGCTGTGCGCCAACTTACCTCGAAACGCATCCCACACCCCACAGCCCGGCCGACCTGGCCGACCATAACTGCCTGCTTTACGCCTATACGGCCTTCCGCAACGAGTTTCATTTCATCGATCCTGCCGGTAATCCAATGAGCACTCGCGTGTCGGGCAACCTGGTCACCGCCAGCACTACCATAATTCGCGCAGCAGCCGCCGCCGGACTCGGATTGTGGCTGTGCCCCTCGTTCCTCGTTTCTGATCTTCTCGCCTCCGGCGCGCTGGTGCCACTGCTGCCCGACTACCGAACGCAGGAGTTGGAGATCGTCGCGCTTTACCCCCATCGGCGGCAGTTAAGCACCAAGGTCCGGCTGCTCCTCGATATGTTGATCGACAGCTTCGCCGGCGATCAGGGCTGGCTTGCTGCCTTGCCTGGTCGTTAAGACCAGTCGTCGCTCTTCGTCGGCGCCACGCTTCGCCAGAGCCGCTCAGCTGCCGGCGGAAAGTGGCCGAGCTCGGCCAGCTAAGCGAGGATGCCGGCAAGTGCGAAAAGCGGCGAGCTTCCATTCGAGATTGAACGCAGCCTGCAGGCCGACCGTTTGCTGCCTGGGAAGCCGGAAGGTGAATGCGTATGGCGTCACCGTGCCAGTCATATCCGGCCGCTTCGACAGCTGTCAGCGAGCCACATTGGGTTGAAGAAGCGCGAAAGACAGAACGCATCGCTCGTGTTGCAATCATGCCATCGTGTAGGCCGTCTTGACCGTGGTGTAGTGCTCCTTGGCGTACGTCCCTTGCTCACGCGAGCCATAGCTCGAGCCCTTACGACCGCCGAACGGCACGTGATAATCGACACCCGCTGTCGGCACGTTGACCATCACCATGCCAGCCTCGCTGTTGCGCTTGAAATGCGTCGCATACTTCAGCGAGCTCGTGCAGATACCGGAGGAGAGACCAAACTCGGTATCGTTGGCCATCGTGAGCGCTTCGTCGTAATCCCTGACGCGCACAACGTTGGCGACCGGGCCGAAGACCTCCTCGCGCGAGATCCGCATGGTGTTGGTCGTTTCGGTGAAGAGTGCCGGCTGAAGATAGAAGCCAGGTGTCGCACGCTTCAGGAGCTCACCACCGAAGACCAGCTTGCCGCCGTCTTCCCTGGCGATCTCGATGTATTTGAGGTCCTGGTCGAGCTGACTCTGGTCGACCACCGGGCCTATGTGCGTGCCTTGCTTCAGCGCATCGTCGACGACGATGTTCTTCAGCCGCTCGATGCAGGCCTCGACGAAGCGGTCATGGATGCCGGCCTGGACGATCAGGCGCGAAGACGCCGTACAGCGTTGACCGGTGGAGAAGAAGGCGCCGTTGATTGCAACCTCTACCGCCGTGTCGAGGTCCGCGTCGTCAAGCACGACGAGCGGGTTCTTGCCGCCCATCTCCAGCTGCACCTTCTTCATCGGATTCGAGGCGATGCAGGTGGCCGCGACCTTGCGACCGGTCGAGACCGACCCGGTGAAGGAGATGGCGTGCACGTCCTTGTGTTCGAGCAGCGCCTGGCCAACAACCAACCCGCGGCCCATGACCAGATTAAGCACGCCCTTGGGCAGGCCGGCGCGCTGGATGATGTCGACCAGCGCCCAGGTCGAGCCCGGCACCAGGTCGGCCGGCTTGATGACGACACAGTTACCCCACGCAAGCGCCGGCGCCATCTTCCACGCCGGGATTGCAATCGGGAAGTTCCAGGGCGTGATCATGCCGATGATCCCCACCGCCTCGCGGGTGATCTCGACACCGACGCCGGGGCGCACGGAAGGAATCGCCTCGCCACCGGTACGCAGGCATTCGCCCGCGACAAAGGCGAAGATCTGCCCGGCACGGGTCACCTCGCCGATGCCTTCGGCGAGCGTCTTGCCTTCCTCGCGCGAGAGAAGCTGACCGAGCTCGTCCTTGCGGGCGAGGATTTCATCGGACGCTTTCTTCAGGATATCGAAGCGCTGCTGTGGCGTTGTACGGCTCCATGCCGGGAAAGCGGCCTTGGCCGCAGCCACTGCATTGTTCACGTCCGCAACGGAACCCTGCGCATACTCGCCGACAACGTCATTCGTATCGGACGGGTTGATGTTGCGCGTAACGTTCGTCCCTCCAAAGGACTCACCGGCGATAAGATTTGAATAAAGTCTCGACATGGTTTCCTCGATGTTTCTTCAGTTCGGCGCTTCGGATGCACTCCGGTCAGCGGGCCCGGCCGTGCTGTGCGAGTGTGCGAGTGTGTGTGGGTGGGCCCCGTGGTCACCCGTGTGCCACTGGAGGTAATGCTGGCGCAGCAGATCCTTGCCATAGTCCCTGCCATTCGGCGTGCGCACGAGCGTGTGGATGTGATCGCGGGACGGCACATCGTTGTCGAACACGATGCCGGGTTGGTGGTCGAACTCGACCAGGATCGCCGGGCTCAGGATGCGGTAATAGAACGCGCTGGTATTGTCGAACCGCCCGATCCAGGCGAAATGCGTATCGTCGAGATGATGTTTGACCTCGGCCCAGCGCAGTTCGGCATGACCGGGGCGGATCTGCCCGATATAGGTCGCCAGCAGCTGCTCGAGACGCTCGCGGCCTTCCTGCGGCAGGTCCGCGTAAGGGATGCCGCCCGGCTCGATATGCCGGTTATCGTTGAACGCACCAGCAAACACTTCCCACGGCAGCTCAGTGCCGATCGTCGCCTGTCGCCGCGCCTCGGCCGACAGCGCGCTCATCAGCGCATGGCCCTGTTCTTCCTCGGCGGCAAACACGCGCAGTACCGCTATATTTGCCGAACCGCGCCAGGACCGGCTCCGATCCCATCAAGGTCGGCGTCATGACGAGCTGGTCGCCGAGCACGAAGCAATTGACGTTAAGGTGGTGGCCATCGATCTGCCAGCCCCAGGGCTCGTTTGGCGACGGCGTCCCGAAAATGCTGACCCAGTAATACCACTCGCCGTATTCCTCGGGCTTGCCCGTTATTTCGAGGGCGTGCTCGTTGAGCCGCATGACGTCGCGCGCGGTCTGATAACCCGTCGCGCTCATCGTCTCGCGCAGCAGTGCCAGCGCCGCCTCACGCTGGCCGTGGCCGAGATCGGCGAGGCAGATCCCACTGCGGGGTATCAGCCAGGGATGAAAGTTGGACCACTGCCGCCACGCTTCGTCGTCGATTGACAGGCAGGCGGCGCGCCGCTGCCTGGCGTCGAGGCTCGCGAGAAAGATGCGCGCCGCGTCGAGCAGCGGGGCGAGTGAGACGTCGCTGGCAGCCGCCGGGAGTATCCCATGGGCAACCGAGCCGATGCAGTTTATCCCGCGAAAGGGCTCGGCGAGACCAGCCCGTGCCATATCGACCAGCTTCTGCTGACGCGGCGTCAGCTCGAATGCGTCGGATCGCCGGCGCCGGCGGCCAGTTACGCAATCCGAAATGTGCTGTTTCTCCTGCCATACTTATTGTCCTCCCGGTTTTTTGGCCGCCACCCGATGGCAAGCCGAGATTGGAAACACGCACGTACTAAAGGTAGCGCCGAACCAATGCGGCTTCTGCCTCAGCGACCGCGCCGCCAGCGATTGCACCGCTGGCTTGCTCTCCCGCATCAAATTGATCATTTCGCCGACACGAACAGCAGCGGTCTCGTAGTGGCCCACCGCGCGGGCTTTCGGAAGTAGCAGGATTGCGGGGCGAATTCGGAGCGAATCGGTCCATTTCGTCGGCAACCTCGATTCGGTTGTCATGCTTGCGCTGCCTCACGTCGTGAAAGACTGGCAGCGTGCGCTCGCAGATCGAAATCGGGATCGGCGGCCTGTTCCGGCGACAGATGCGGGTCCACGAGCAGCAGCCGGCGCGCGATCACGTGGTCGGTCGGCCGGTTGACCGACTCGACGCCGGTCAGGGTGCCGTCGCGGAAACAGAACATCGAAAAGCTGCGGCTCTCAGGGTCGCCACGCAGCACTGCGCGGTCGCCGCCGACGGTGTTGCCGGCGATCTGCAATTTCAAATCGGCCTGGTCCGTCCAGAACCACGGCACCTTGTCGTAGGGAATCGATTTGCCGACGATCGCCGCAGCGACGGCATGCCCCTGATCAACGGCGTTCTGCACCGATTCGAGGCGGCACCGGCCGGCCGCGAAGCGACTGGGGAAGTTGGCGCAATCGCCGATCGCGAAAATCGTTGGGTCGGCGCTCACCAGGTTCCGGTCGACCACGATGCCGTTGTCGATCGGCAGCCCCGCGGCCGCTGCGATCTCGGTATTTGGCAGGACACCGATGCCGATCAGTACCAGGTCGGCCGGCAGTCGGCGGCCATCGCTAGTCTCAACTCCGCTGACTCGCCCGTTGCCGAGAATACGTACGACGCCGGTGCCGAGCAGAACCTCGGAGCCCCAGCCGCGGTGCGCTCTGGTGTAGAAGCGGGAAGTCTCCTCGGAGACGACTCGCCCCATCGGCCGCTGCGTCACCTCGACGATGTGTACGCGAACGCCAGCCTTGCGAGCGACGGCGGCAAATTCGAGACCAATAAAGCCGGCGCCGATGACGACGACTTCGCGCGCCTCTGCGAGTCGCGGCCGCAACGCGTCGGCGTCAGCGAGCGTTCGTAGCGGCAAAACACCGTCAAGTTCGGCGCCCGGAACAGACATCGGACGAAAGCGGGCACCGGTCGCCAACACCAATCGGTCGTAGGCAAGCTTGTGGCCGGAGGCGAGGCTGACATGCTGCGTCTGCCGGTCAATCGCGGTCACGGTCTCGCCCAGTTCGAGCTCGATTCGTTCCTTTTGGTAGAACGTCTCTGGTCGCAGCCAGATGCCGTCGAGGCCGGTCTCTCCTGCAAGGTAGGATTTCGACAGAGGCGGGCGGTCGTAAGGAACGCAGGGCTCGTCGCCGACAAGCCGAATCCTGCCGTCGAACCCTGCCTGGCGCAGCGAGGTGGCCGTTTGGAAGCCGGCCTGGCCGGCGCCGACGATGACGACAGTCGAGCTCGGCTTCATACCAGTGCATCCATCAGGTGTACGGCAACGCCGCTCGCGCCCGGCGAAACTATAAATTGGCGGGACAGACGGGTCTTCGGACGGCGCTTGCAAGCGGTGAACTCAAGCATCTCGTTTTCGCTCCATTTCCTGTGTAACCGGGACCGCCCTGCACGACATGGACGTCGGCGGTGGCGCATATCACCGCACCCCGCCCTCGGCGACGGTACGGACCATGCTGTTACGGATTGAGGGTTGCACGTCCCGGGGGTTCTGCGCCAGGGACGTGGCGGTGGCAAATCAGGCGAGGCGCCCCATGTTCTCGCCAAGAGCAGTACCTTCGGCCGCGCTGAGGACCGCGTTCCACGTCCCCGTCGGAATGCCTCGCGCGGCGTCCTTGTCGCGCACAACGTTGAGCGGGTCGAGCCCCTGTTCCAGCCGCTTTAACTGCTCGCGCAGCATACGGCGCAACATGACGACCCCGGTGTCGGAGGTGGCAAGGTTTTCGAGCGCATGTATGGCCGTCGTGCGCTGCCCTTCCTGCGCTTCGCGGTCATCGGGCTGACGCTGGCGCTCCTCGTAGCTCCGCTCCAGAGCCGCGCCCGGCCGGACCGCGTCGCTGATATCGGTGCCGGGCCGCCAGTCGGCTTTCGGCACCCCTCCCTCCAACGGCCACGCAACCATGCTGATGCCGCGAACATGTTCGTTGTCTACTGGCACCACCCACGACAGTTCCGTGGCCCGCGTCTTGCGAGCGCCGCTGTCGTACACGGCAGGGACCAGGAAGGCGTTCGGTACGATGCACTCGGCGTGACGAATGAAGTAGTTGCCGTTCGGCAACTCGCGCACCATATTGAAACGTACCCCTAATGGTGTCTTCTCAAAGCCGATTTGCGCCATGTCCCGCACCGTCGTGCCGTGCGTCAGGCCCTCGAGCATGTTATGCCCCTGGTTGCCGCTGATCACCTGGTGCAACATGATGAGGTGCCACGGATCAACAACGTTCTCGTAATGCTGCAGCCAGTTGCAGTCCTTCACATAGCCGATTCCCTGATCGCTCCAGAGCCGCATGCCGCGCAGTTCCACCTCGCCCACCACGTCCGGGTCGATCATGTCGTAGACCGGGAAGACCGGCTCGGTGCCCGGTGGGCCCATATACACGAAGACCAGTCCGCCAAATTCCAGGGCCGGATACGCCGGCTGCCAGACGTTCATCCGCTCGCGAAACTCCTCCGTCTCGCACGGCATGTCCAGGCAGCGGCCATCGGTGCCGTAAAGCCAGCCGTGAAAGCAGCACCGCAACCCCTTTTCCTCGACCCGCCCCCACTCGAGCGAAGTGCCGCGATGCGAGCAATGCGGCTTCAACGCGCCGACCTGTCCCGAGCCGTCCCGGAACAGCACGATCTCCTCGCACAGGAGCTTTTCCTTGCGCGGCAGGTCCTTCAGTTCCTCCGAGATGCACACAGGCTGCCAGTAGCGTCGCAGCAATTCACCCATTGGGCTGCCCGGCTCAACGCAGGTCAGTTCGGTAGCCGCTGGCGGGGTCTCGTGTCCGTAGGCAGACTGCATCACGTTTCTCCTAGTATTGTTGTAACGTCATCAAACCAGGAATCACGATACCTTCGACGCGCACCCGGATAAACAGGCATCGGCTGGAAACACTCTCACGCGCGGCTGGATAATCACACCGGGTTCATAAGTAATCCTGCAGGTACCTACTTACGTGGCGGCGGCCTCACCCACGCCGCGACATCACCCTTGGATTGGTCACTTTCCAGCGCGACAACGCCCTGCAGTCGGCAACGGGTTATCTCTGGAGGTCTTCATTCGCTCTCCTGCCATTACCCGAGTACTGCGAACGGTTTGCAGAACGCTCCGACTGAAAAACGATATTCATCCACAATGACCGATTGACAGAAGATCGGCCTCACGGGTGCACATGTTCGAAACCCAATGCAGGGTCTTAGGATTCCATGTTCGCCGGAGGCGAATCAAACGGCTAAAATAAATGCCGAATTCCGATCATACCTGCCGACTGGTTCATACCTTTAGCTGGAACGGCCCCTCCAGCGCTGACAATTGAGTAAGCGCCATTGCGGCTGTTTTGCAAGAAGGCGATCTGAGCGTAGATCGAGGAGCGCACCGAGAGCAGATATGTCGCTCGTAGCACCTGCATGGTCGCCCGCGTATCTTGCTGGCTGTCGATGATGCGCTGCACGAGGCCGTCGAACACAAGAAAAGGTGTTAGCTTGTATTGCCCTTCTATCGCGAACTGATTCGATGTGACGCTTGGTGTCAACACGGAATTTACCTCGACGCGCCGATTTATCCACAATGCGCCGAATATAAACTTATCGAATTTCAAATAGCCGTCGACAAGCAGTCGCGAATCACTATTGGAACTGCTTGTCATTGCAAGCGGCGCAAGCCCATTGAACAGATTGACCGCAGACCCTGGCCCGCCGTTCTGCCTGTCATACGCCGTCGCGACTCCCCAGTTCATGGCGTCATACTGCAACAGTACAGACCATTCCCGGCACGCTGCGGCGTTCCCCGCGATGCTGCCCGCGCATGAGCCTTCGCCGGGGGTATTCGAACCGCCCGTCGGCGACGCATCCCGCCCGAAGGAGTAGCTGGCTCCAATAGTCAGGCCGTTAATGCTTTTACGATAGGCCACGGAATTGTCTGTGCGCGGCGCTGCGAGCCAGGTGTCCAGCGAAGCGGTCCCATAGATGTTGGGTCCAATGAAATCCGCGTATAGCGATGCCCACAGGAGCATTGAGTACTGACGGCCAAACGTCAGGGCGCCGAGCGGTCCATCAATTCCGACAAGGGCCTGTCGACCAAACAGTCTTCCGCCCTGACCCTGGCTCCCAGTGCCGACAGTAAATCCGTTTTCAAGTCCGAATATGGCCTTATAGCCGTTGCCAAGTGGCTCAACGCCCTTTAAACCCCACCGCGACGGAGACTCGCCGGTTAGAGGTGGAATACGCACAAGTGAATGTCCGGCCGGGTTGGCATTGTGAATATATTCCACTCCCGTATCGACGATTCCATAGAGCGCGACACTTTGCGCCTGAGCAGTGCACCACGACCCTCCCACAATAGTCGCCGCGCTGACAAAGAAAATACCTGTAATGCGGTTCATTGATCGCCCCGGTTTGTTTAACGACCGGTCCGCAAACCAGCGGTGTCAAGCGCTGCCTACGCCGTCGCCTCGATTTCCCCCAACGATTTCTACTACCGACTTCATATCGTGAATGAACTGAACCGTCGCGCCGGCATTCGGGCGCAACTTCAAGACTTCGGCGGCGCTTCGCTTCAGGGCAGTAGCACCCAGGCGCCGATAGTCTTACTGCACTCCAGGGCACGACGAGCTTCAACTGCATCCCTGAGCGGGAAGCGCTGGTTGATGTGGAACTTCACCGCCCCTGACTGCGCGGTGTCGAACACCTCCCGGGCAGCCTCTCCGTTGTGGGCGCAGGTCGGCAGGCTGGCATTTTTGGTCGAGCGGTTGAGGAACAGCGAGCCCGTCTTGTCGAGGATGCCGATGTCGAAAGGTGGCACCCCGTCTGCATTGATTGCAAGATAGACCATTTCCCTGACGGGATAACCCCCCTTAATCTTGATAGACTTTCACGCGAGTCGCGAAAATCATGAGCTCGCCTGGAGCGCCTGGCGATAGATCGTCGGGAGTTATATCCGTTCATCCTTGCAGATTCAGGTTCAGGTTCAGGTTCAGGTTGGCGATCGGCGTTGGGGTATTGCGGCAGAGACCGTACATTTCCGGCTCTGGTGTAAATAGGTAAGCCGGTTGAGAAATCTCATATAGGCAGGATACCCTATCGAGTGGACAGAACAGCATTCCCATACGGCGGCCGCAGCGACATGTTTGGCACCGAGTGTGGCAAGTGACATGCCGCGTAAGTGTTGCCTTTGCCACGTGAGCAGCCGCCACGCTGTCAGCACGAGCCCTTCACAAGTCTTGGGATGCAAACCGCGAACGATGCGCAGATGCTGCATGTAGGTATGCGAGCTCTCGGCCGTCCAGATCCTCCTGGGGCGGTTCGGTTGCAAACCGCTGCACCATAACCGCCGCGGCCGCGACCGGTCTCGACGGCTCCTACCCGCGTATATTCCGTGATGCGTGTATAACGTACGAGAGCACGGAAACCAAAGGGTCTGCCATCCGGGTGCGTCAACATCGCGCGCTCCAGCAAACGGTACAACTGACGACGGTTCACACCTGTTGATAGCTCGATCGATTTGACCGACTCTCCGGCGACATAGCGCACCACGGCCTGCCTGCGTTTTTCGAAAGCTCGCCGCGCGGCCTCGTCGAGTCCTGTATGCGCAACGGTCGGCCTGCTGCTCACGTCAATGGCCTGCAACTCGGGCTTCCAGCAGTTCATGATTCTGCCTCCGTCTCCACAAATGACGTCAACAGAGACGATGGTTGGGTGTGAAGGTCCGGTGCCCTGACTCGTCCGCTGCACTGCAAGCCAAATAACGCCGCACGGCACAGAACCGGATCGCCGATCGAAAACTCACGCTCGATAGCAAGTAGTCTCTGAGGCACAGCAACGAGCCGCACGATCGCCTCAGACAGCGTCGGTGAGATAAGGCCGTGGTTGGCGACAACATAAGGCAACATGCGCTGCCAGTTCTCAATCCAGACCCGTGCGACGGCTAGCTCAGCCGGGCCGACTCGACGGATGGACAACGCATTGTCATCAAGCGAACGGTGAGAACTAGTAGCCTCGCTCACGCTGTTAATATCACAACCTGTCAGGACTGAAAATTCATCATAGTCAACGTAAGAGTCAAACCCAATTCCGCAAGGCTAAGGTCCGGGCGCTCAACCACGGACAGAACTTCATCGCCCTCGCCGACCGGGTCCCTCTCACCGTCGACCAACCTTGCTACGATGATCAACCGCATGGCCAGGCTCCGAACATTGCGAGACCTGTCAAATTACTCTATTAGAAACCGGTACTGCGGCTGGAGGCACACGCGGCCCTTGTTGCGAGCCTCCCCAACTTTTGCACACTCTCGCCTGAACTGCGACGGCTCCGCCGAGCCACGCCCCTAGAGTCTGGTGGAATAGAGGCCCTAGGCGGTTCAAGAAGCCGCTGGGTCATGGTCCCGTCTGATGGGAGAAGCCGAATGTGTTTAGTTATGCATAGATATGCGACATGGAAAGCAGGCGTGTACCTGCGCGGTCTTGAGTTACCTACCTTTTCAGCTCTTCGATCGAAAGGCCGTTCGATGAAGTCGGTAGCGTTGCAATCCTGCTCCACTAGCCGTAGCGCTTGTGGAGCGCATTGGAAGGCATATCTGCAGGTATGCGGATTTCGACTGCTGCCGAAAAAGCGCATCGGCCCACGCCTTGACGAAGTCGGCCAATTCCAGAATGACCGTTATCCGCTGCATCGCCGGCATCGACGCGTTCCGATGTGGGCACTGACTGGTGTCTGCAGATGGCCGATCACTGCCTCATGCAAACCGCATGAACCACACGAATCTCGCAGGGACGCCATCGGCGGCACGCGACCCCAAGCGGCCTGTCGAGTCACTAAATTGAATGACCGCTTTCCATAGGTTGACAAGGCCGGCGGCCCATTGACTTGGTTGACTTTCACCGCGCCAACAGCGCGCGAACATCATTTCCGTTTGGCGCTATCACAAACGCAGCATGAATTCCGCCAAGGCCTCCGAGTCAAGCGGGCGGCTGACTAGATAACCCTGAATGGAATCGCAGCCGGCGTCCTTCAACTCTGTGGCCTGGCGTTGGCACTCGACGCCTTCCGCGATAGTTTTCATGCCCAGCGAACGAGCGAGACTGACAATGCCTCGGATGACAGCCGACGCGTTCTCTGAATCGAGCAGCGCTCGAACAAACGACTTGTCGATCTTCAGCGTGTCGATAGGCAGTCGGACCAGGTAGCTAAGACTGGAGTATCCAGAGCCGAAGTCGTCCAGCGATGTGGATATGCCGGCTTGCTTCAGCGTGGCAAGAACGGAGGTTGCCTTTTCGATATCGCTCACTAGAGAGTCCTCCGTGACCTCAATGTCGAGCATTGCGGGGGAGACGTCGTATGCCCTCGCGATATGAAGAATCCTATCTGTAAGTCCCACACCGAGAAGTTGTCGAGCCGACAGATTGACGCTGATCCGCGGTACGGATACGCCCAGCCGTCGCCATGCACCGATATGCTGGCAAACTGCATTGAGTAGCCATTCGACGAGGGTTCCTTCATATTGGGATTCAAGTAACACATCCAAGAACGCGTACGGCGTCAGCAAGCCTCGTTCAGGATGACGCCAGCGAAGAAGCGCCTCAACACCGATTGGGGAAGCGTCCGCGAGTGCCATCTGAGGCTGGAAATGAAGCTCGAACTGGTTCGCCGCAAATGCCTCACGAAGATCCATGCGCAAAGCAAGGCGGTCACGCATGCCCCGGTCGAGTGCTCCATCGTACGCGCGCACCTGAAACCGGCCAGATGACTTCGCTGCGTACATAGCTGTGTCGGCTTGACTCAGCAACGCCTCGGCTGATTCCGGTGCTTCTCTAAGTAGCGCGATGCCAATGCTAGCCGACAAGGAGACGGATCTTCCGGATGCTTCGAACGGCATTGAGAGCTCGCTGAGCACCGCATGCGCGAACGCTTCTGCCGCGCTTTCGGTAGTATTGCGTAACAACAGAACAAACTCGTCGCCCCCTACGCGCGCGGCGAAAAAAGCAGGTTCGAGAATTGCGAGTAGCCGGTTCGCAAAGCCGCGCAGCAGCTCATCGCCGACAGCATGACCGAACGCGTCGTTGACTTCCTTGAAATGATCGAGATCGATAAACAGCACCGCTAGGGAAGCACCATGGGTAAAGCCTGGTGAAGCAGCCTCAGCGACCGCGCACGATAGCGCTTCCATGCACTCGCGCCGGTTGGCCAAACCAGTCAGATAGTCGTGACTAGCTTCAAATTCCAACTGCGCCGCGTGCTCGTGTTCGCGCGTGACGTCGCGAAAGAGTACCGTAATGCCATCGTCGTGGGCAAATGAGCGAGCCTCAAACCACGTGCCGAGCGGTGCGTAATAGTCAGTGTGCCGACCGGGGAGTCCACTTGCCGCCGTCTGCTGATAGACGCGATAGTAGCCGGAGTCTACCAGGTCCGGGTAACATTGCCATATGTCCCGTCCGAGCAGGTTTTGCCGGTCCTGCTGCAAGTATCGTTCAGCTGTATGGTTGAGATAGGTGAAGCGCCACGATCTGTCCATCGACATGAATCCGTCGCTGAGGCTATCAAGCATGTCACCAAGATGAGCCGGTGCAGGCTGTCGGGCGCCGGCATATGTCGGGCGGGGAGGACGAGGGTCAGTCTGTCGTTCCATTTTTTTGGGGTATTGTTCGCGTCGAACCCAAAGGCATCGCTCGTGCGCAAACCGTGGGCTCTTCGCATTCTAACTGCATTTGTCACCGCTTTTGAACATCGGGACGCCTTCCCGCCCCGTTGCCTTTGATGGGGATGATGCTGTCCCTGATGCATGTCGGTCATCAGTCGTGTGTCGCGCTTGTAATCAATCAGACGACCAAACGCGAACGCCTTCCCCCGTCGAGTAAGTCCGCGCACTTCTGCATTTGCGGCTCATGACGGCCCGGTTCAGGCCACGAGTGACCGTTCGGTCGTCTGAAAACCTAACGTCTCCACGATTGCTGGGATACGGTGTTGTACAGGGCGGCTCAGTCGACGAATCGCCGTGACGCTGTCATCAAAAGGCGGGCGCTCCTCGTGAGCGGACATTCGCGAACGGATCGCAAAGGACCGTTTCTGGCCGAACTCTGCCCGACGCCGCGGCACGCATGCACTCCCAAACCGCGCGTCACGATAAAATCAAAAAACATGAGCGCGAAGGTCATTGCAAAGGCGAGCCAGGCCTGCCGCCTGCTCGTCAGGTAGTCGTCGTTGTTGCGGGCCTCCGGGCCATCGGGTATCACGTTCATGTTTGTCCCCTGATAATTTTGAAATACTGGCCGCGGTCCTGACGCCTCGCGTGTTCACACGGCCTTACGCCGGAAGCCCTGATCGGTCATGAGAGTTCGCGAATGAACTCTTCGGCCCGCGGCCACTCACCATGGCCCGAGGTCGGATTCAGATGCCCGACCTCGCCGAGTTCGACGAAGCGACTGCCCCACGCCTGCGCGAACTCGCGGGCGCGATCGAGACGCGTCAGAGGATCGTTGCTGCCTGCCGCAACGATGCTCGGAAACGGCAACGTGCCGCGCGGGATCGGCAGCCAGCCATGCTCTTTCAGTGCGTCGATCGTCGGGTAGCCTGTCGGCATGGGCGTCTCGAGATCCGCGGGTGCCGCAAGCAATGCGCCGCGCACCTCGCGTGTCGCACCCCGGGCCGCCCGATGGGCGACCATCATCGCGCCGGCGCTGTGCGCCACGATGATCACGGGCCCCTCGATGGTGGCCAGAGCGCGGTCGATCGCGTCGACGCGGGCCGCGCAGCGCAGTTTGTCGTGCTCAAGCGGGGCGACGTTGCATACACGGGGCAGCTTCGCCGACAGCGTGGCCTGCCAGTGTTCCGGCACATGCTCACGCAGGCCGGGGACGATGAGAACGGTGGGCGTCATAGGGTTCATGTCGGTCATCCAGTAAGGCATGTCACCGCTGAGGGTGATGCGTTCCATCTTGAGGAGGCACGGCGGCGAACCACCACTGCGCAGTGCTGCGTTGAGCGGTTGTCCGGGAACGCAATAGTGTTTTTCTTCCAACGAAAACGCGCGTGACGTAGTGTGGATGCGACGGGTTTCCCCCCGCTTGACAATACATGACACGGACTTATCATTTTGTGCCAGTCTTCTATTCAGTTCTCAGATGTCGTCACTTGTCCGCGCTGCGAGCCTCACCAACTACAGCAAGGTCGCTCGTGCAGCCGGACTGGACCCGGTGCGGATGCTTCTTGATGCGGGGTTAAGTCCGGGCGTACTGCGCGAGCCGGATCTCATGATTCCGGTCGAGCGTGTCGGACAACTGCTCCAGGCGTCCGCCACCCTTTCAGGCAACGAAAGTTTCGGACTGTGCATGGCCGAGTCGCGCCTCTTGTCCAACCTTGGGGCCGTAGGATTGCTGATCCGCGATCAGGCGACGCTGCGCGACTCGCTCGACATGCTGATGCGCTATCAGGGCGTGCTCAACGGTGCGCTGTCACTGGCGGTCGAGGAATGCGAAGAACTGGTCATCATTCGCGAGGTGGTCATTGCCGGCAGTGCGCATCAGCCCACGCGCCAAAGGGTTGAACTGGCGCTGGGTGTCATGGTTCAGTTGATACGGCAACTCCTCAAGACCGACTGGCAGCCGCGGCGGGTATGCTTCGAACATCCGGCGCCGCGCGACGCTAGTACACACCAGCGATTTTTTGGTGGTTGCGTCGAGTTCGACTATGACTTCAACTGCATCATCTGCGCAAAGGACGATCTCGACGCACGCAACCCGTCAGCCGATCCGGCGATGGTGCGCTACGCGCAGCAGTTGCTAGACGCGTCTGTCGCGTCGAAGCAGGCGACTGTGCTCGAAGACGTGCGGCGCACGATCTTGCTGCTGTTGCCCAGTGGACGCTGCGGCATCGAACAGGTAGCCGAGCACCTCGGCGTGGTGTGCCGCACAATCCAGCGCCGGCTGGCGGAACAGGGGCAGAGCTTCTCGTCGATCGTCAACGACGTCCGCAAGGAACTCAGCACGCGTCATGTCATCGAGAGCGATCGTCCGCTGACCGAGGTGGCGACCCTACTCGGTTTTTCCGCGCCGAGCGCATTCTCCCGCTGGTATCACGCGCAATTCGGTTGCAGCGCCAAAGAGAGCCGGGCAACGCGCGGTGCGGTGCGCGGACAGACGACAGACGAGACGCGCTAACGCGTCGTGCGGCGCGTCCCCGGGCGCTTCGCGAGCCCGCCGTATGACAGCGATGTATCAATGAACCCCAGCACGCAAGGCGAATGCTCGCGAACACGATACGCCACTGCGAGTTCGACCTGATCTTCGAAGTCGCTTAAAGGTTTGAACACTACGCCGGGTTGGGCGAATCCCTGGATGGATTGCGGTACGAGGGCCACACCGTAGCCTGCAGACGCCATGCTGACCGCAGTAATGAAATCATTGACCCGATACTCCGGTTGCGCGTCGAACCCACCGACGCGGCCAAGTCTGGCGAGATCTTCCGCAAAGCCGGCTGCCTCGTTGAACTGCGGCGCAATGAATGACACTCCCCGCAATTGGGAAGCCTTCACGGCTTTCGCGCGCGCGAGCGGACTGTCCGCCGGCAGAGCAATCAGCAAGCGTTCGCGTTGAACGACTTTGGCTATGACCCCGTCGGGATAGTGCGCGCGAGGCCGAATGAAACCGACATCAAGGGTCCCGTCCGACAAACGTTCCAGTTGCGTCGGTGTCTCCATCGCTACGATGTGCATGCGGACGTCCGGGCTCGCGATCCTGAACGCCTTCAGCGTATCGGGCAGCAGCCCGGTCGTAACGGCCGAGCCGATATAACCGAGCGCCACGTGACCCGCTTCTCCTCTTGCTGCAAGCCGTCCGATGCGGTCGGCGCGTTCCAGTTGCCGCAGCGCGGCCCTGGCTTCGAGCAGAAAAACGTCGCCTGCATTGGTTAGCGTGATCGCCGCGCGCTTGTTGCGGTTGAGCAGCCGTACGCCAAGTTCGGTTTCGAGTCTCTTGATCTGTTGGCTCAGCACCGATTGTGCGATATCGAGCCGGTCCGCCGTGCGAGCGAAGTGCAAATCTTCGGCCAATGCGACGAATAGTTTGATTTGCCGGCTATCGATCATTTTTTAATCTCATTTTGCGAATAAAAATGCAGTTTAAACGTATTTAACGAATCACAGATAAGGAGTCAAATAACCGTACATTCTTCCCGAGGACACCTTCATGAGTTCCGTCACCGTATTACCGATGGCCGCACCGGTCGATTCGCAACCGAAGTTTTCGATCGAGCGTCATCCACATCACGAACGTCTGCGTCATATCACGGTGCAACGTGATGCGTTGCAGACATTCTTCTCTTTAGTCAAAGATATCGACCCCCAGAACCTCGAATACGTACCGTTCATGCGCTTCATGGTCGCGGACGCACTCGAGCGCGCAGTCGGCGACGGTTTCGCCGCGGCACTTCGACAACTCGTGCGGGACCGATCCACCGGAGGATTCACCTTGGGTGTCAAGGACGCAACCACCGACCCTCGCGATTACGTCCGCTTCGGAACGGCAGTCGGATTCCTGCTTGGTCCGGCGAATCACGACTCGATGTCCGGCACGTATTACGCGCGCTTCCTCGTGAAGGACACGGACGAGAGCGACTCCTACCTGCGTCAGGCATACCGTCTGTTCACGCTGCATACCGACGGAACCTTTGTCGACGAGCCGACCGAATGGCTGCTCATGATGAAGTTCGCAGAAGAGAACGCGCTCGGAGGCGAGTCGCGCTTCATGCATATCGACGACTGGAGCGAGCGCGACACTTTCCTCGACGATCCACTCGGCACCCGGCCATTTCTCTACAAGGCGCCCGGTTCGAAAAACGTCGACGCGCAGGTCGAACGCCCCGTGTTCTTCCAGAACGAGTATGGCCTCGCAATGTCGTTCATCGATCAATTCGTGCAGCCCCGTTCATCGGCCGAAGCGGTGTATCTGCACGATTTGTCGGCGTCGATGGAAGCGTCGTCCGCGACGCGCGAAGTACCGCTTCCGGTGGGCGACCTCGTCGTCCTCAACAACTATTTCTGGCTGCACGGCCGCGCGCCGTTCCAGAAGCATCCGGCGCTTCATCGTGAACTGATGCGCCAACGCGGAGTGTTCGCACAATGACGACCGTCCAGCATCCCCGCGGCTATGACGCGGACGTCCTTATCGTGGGCGGCGGCATCGTCGGCGTCTCGACGGCCATGCAACTGATCGAGCGTCATCCGGGCCTGAGCGTGCTGCTGCTCGAGAAGGAGGCCTCACTGGCGGCTCACCAGTCCAGCCACAACAGCGGCGTGATCCACGCCGGCGTGTATTACGCGCCGGGAAGCCTCAAGGCCGAGTTCTGCAGGCGAGGCGCTGCCGCGACCTATGAGTTCGCCCGCCGCCATGACGTGCGGGTCGAACAATGCGGCAAGCTGATCGTCGCGACCGAACACGTCGAAATCGAGAGGCTGAATGCGCTCTACGCACGTTGCGAGCAGAACCGGCTTGAACCGGAGATGCTCGATGAGGCGGCGTTGAGAGAACTCGAACCACGTATCGCAGGTCGTGCGGCAATCCGCGTGGCGGCGAGCGGCATCGCGGACTATCCGGGCATGACCACAACGATGGCCCGACTCGCGCAGGAGCAAGGCGCGCAGATTCTGCTGAACCAGCGTGTAGACGCGCTCCACGAGGACGAAAACGGCATCACCGCGGAGACGTCGGGTGGCCGCTTCCGGGCGAAGCACGCCATCGTCTGCGCAGGCCTGATGGCGGATCGCCTCGCGAGGATGTGCAAGGTCGATCTCGATTTTCGGATCGTGCCGTTTCGCGGTGAATACTATCGGTTACCGGCTGCGAAGAACGACATCGTGAAGCACCTGATCTACCCGGTGCCCGATCCCGCGCTGCCTTTTCTCGGCGTGCACCTGACACGCATGATCGGAGGCTATGTCACGGTGGGTCCAAACGCCGTGCTGGCGCTGGCGCGCGAGGGTTATCGCTGGCGCGACGCGAGTCTGAAAGATCTCGCCGGCATGGCAACGTTCCCCGGCTTCTGGAAGATGCTCGGAAAGCATGGCGCATCGGGGCTCATCGAGATGCGCAACTCGCTGTGGAAACGGGGCTATCTCGAACTGTGCCGCCGCTATTGTCCGGAACTCGCGCTGTCCGACCTTGAGCCCTACCCTTCCGGCGTACGCGCGCAGGCCGTGATGGCGGACGGCAGCATGGTGCATGACTTCCTGATCCGTTCGTCGCAGCGCAGCCTGCACGTATGCAACGCACCGTCTCCGGCTGCGACCTCCGCGTTGCCGATCGGCGCCTATCTCGTCGACGAGTTCGACAAGCGTTTCGATCTTGCTCCTCGTACCCGGTCGCACTCGACAGGTCAGGTACGTGGTCTGGCGATCGGATAAGCACACGGCCGGGCGATTTTCTGCATTGTGGATCGAAGGGGCTGCCCGTACATGCCGTGCGTCGTGCGTATGACTTTGGGTCGCGGCGGCTGCGCACGGTGCATACTGCAACTCAAGCCGCGGCGTATTGAGCCGGGACAGGAATCTGGGGCTTGACCCATTCGATTCAGATGCTCGTCGGTCAGGGCTCTTGCAACCAGGCGGGCGTTAAGAGATGCTGACGACGTCACTCAGGAGATAGCATGGTTTCCCCGTTCAATATGCCGGACGAGTTTGTCCAGGGTTTCTTCAAATCCGGACAGAGCCTGCTGCACGCCTTCACCGGCATGAGCAGTGATGCACCCGCCAACGCAGGAAGCGAGCCGGTGCCGGTGCCGGTGCCGGTGCCGGCGTTGGCGTTGGCCCAGGCGCAAGCCCACTACTGGCAACAGCAGATGGCCTTGTATATGGGCATGCTCGCGAGTGCCACCGGAAGAACCCCAGAGCCGACGGTTCAGCCCGAGCGTGGTGACCGGCGATTCAACGCAGAAGCCTGGAACAGCAATGCCTGGTACAGCCTTCTGAAGCAGACCTACCTGCTCAACTCGCGCCTGCTCAACGACATGGTCGAAGCGGCAGGCGTCGGCGAGAAGGAAAAACACAAGCTGCGTTTCTACGCGCGCCAGTTCATTGACTCGATGAGCCCCGCCAACTTCGCCGCCACCAATCCCGATGCGATGAAAACCGCGCTTGAGACGCGGGGCGAGAGCGTGCGTGCCGGTTTCGCCAATTTGCTCGAAGACCTGAAGCGCGGCCGGATCTCGATCACCGATGAAACTGCCTTCGAGGTAGGCCGCAACGTGGCCGTGTCGAAAGGCTCAGTGGTGTTTGAGAACGAACTGTTCCAACTGATCCAGTACGCACCACTCACCGACGAGGTCGCCGAGCGGCCACTCGTCATCGTGCCGCCCTGCATCAACAAGTTCTACATCCTCGATCTCCAGCCGGAGAACTCGTTCGTGCGTTTCGCGTGCGAACAGGGGCAGACGGTGTTCCTCGTGTCGTGGCGCAACCCGGACGCGGACCTGAGTCACATCACCTGGGACGACTACATCGAAAAGGGCGCGATGAAGGCGATCGAGGTCGGACGCGCGATCAGCGGCGCTGACCAGGTAAACGCAGTCGGCTGGTGCGTGGGCGGCACGATCCTGTCGTCGGCGCTCGCGGTGCTGCGCGCGCGCGGCGACGAGCCGGTGGCAAGCCTCACGCTGCTCACGACCATGCTCGATTTCAGCGACCCGGGCGATCTCGGCGTCTTCATTGACGAACAGGGCGTGTCGCAGCGCGAGCAGACCATCGGGCGCGGCGGCATCTATTCGGGAGGCGAACTAGGCTTCGTCTTCCAGACCCTGCGCGCCAACGATCTTATCTGGCCGTATGTCGTCAACAATTACCTGAAGGGCGGCGCGCCGCAGGCCTTCGACCTGCTGTACTGGAATGCCGACGATACCAACCTCCCCGGCCCGATGTACGCCTGGTATCTGCGCAACATGTATCTCGAGAACAACCTGTGCAAGGCAGGGCGGCTCTCGATGTGCGGCACGCCGGTGGACCTTGGACGGATCGACATGCCGAGCTATATCTTCGGCACGCAGGAAGATCACATCGTTCCGTGGCGGGGCGCGTATCGCTCGACGCAACTGGTGGGCGGCGAAACGCAATTCGTACTCGGCGCGAGCGGACATATCGCTGGCGTCATCAATCCGGCATCGAAGAACAAGCGCAGCTTCTGGGCCGACGGCACGCCCAGCGATGACCCGCAAACATGGCTTGCGACAGCGACGTCACAGCCGGGAAGCTGGTGGACGCACTGGATTAACTGGCTGACACCGTATGCGGGCAAACAGGTCAAAGCGCCTAAGCGGGCCGGCAATGCGAAATACAAACCGATCGAGCCCGCGCCAGGGCGCTACGTCGCCAGGCATCGGCCGGAAGTGATGGGCGCGTGACCGGCGATCGATCCGATGCACAACCCCCAATCGCGCATGTCAGCGCCGCGTTTCGGGTGCTCGAACTCGATAACTTCGGCGCCTGGGTCGCCCAGCATCATCCCGCGTCCCGGGCCCGCCATTATCCGGGGAGAAAACGCCCGATCGATGAAGTTCGCGACGCCAGCAGCACGTTCAGCCGCGTCGCGTTTCCGCAATGTGACACCACCGGCCAATGAGGTACACCGTGAAGGGCAGAACTGCCGCGAGCGGAAGCAGGCGCAGTGCGCCTTGAAGGCCAACCGAGTCCGCTATCACGCCGGTGAAGAAGGGACCCGCTGCGAGGCCTAATATATTGTTGAACAGCGTCAGCGTGGCAAATGCCGAGCCATGGATAGCTGACGGTGTGGCACCAGCAATAATCGCGCTACATGTGCCGAACGAACTGGCAAGGAAAAACACCGCGGGCGCAAGGAGCGCGAGTTGCAGGTTGCCCGGTGGCAAGCGGAACGCGACCGCCAGCAGGATGCCTAGCACGAGGCAATAGCCAATGGCCATGTTCCACCGCTTCAGCGACGAGTCCCTGCTGATCCGGTCGGTGATCACACCGCACAGGAGTTGGCCCATGCCGCTGACGAGCACAAGGCCCGCCGCCACTACGGCAGCCTTGCTGACAGGCATGCCCCAATAGCGATTCAGGTAGCTCGGCAGCCACACGAAAAGCGTGCCCTGAATGAAGATCTGCAGGGCGCTGCCGAGATACGCACAAAAGATGGAACGGGACGGAAACAGACCGGAGAAAAGTGCTCGAGGCGTCAGTTTCACGCGCCCGGACACCGGAGTGTCGCTCGCATTGCCCGAATGCGCACGCGCGAGTCTTTTTTCCGAGACGACGAAGAAGTAAATGATCACCAGCACAAAGCCAAAGGTTGCCATCAGACTCATCGACCAGCGCCAACCTAAGCGGGTCGCAATGATGCCCGAAAGCGAAACACCGAGCACGGACCCAAAGGCAGCGGCCGACGTAAAGCCGCCGGCAATTGTAGAGCGCAGATGTTTTGGAAAAATACTCACGAGCATTGCGAGTCCGACACTTCCGTAGGCCGCCTCGCCGACACCAACGAAGATGCGCGCGACGAACATCTCGTGATAGCTGCTGGCAATCGCGCACCCGAGCGTGGCAACGCTCCACAGCGCAGCCATCAGTGCAATGCTTTTGACACGTCCCCAACGGTCCGCGATGATGGAAAATGGGAGGGTCAGCACGCCGACCGCCAATGGCACCACGCCGCTAATCGAACCGAGCTGCGTATCGGACATCTGCCACTGCACTTTCAGGATCGGAAACAAGGCATTAAGCGCCTGCCGCGACATGTAGTCAGACAGCAAAAGGCAAAACATTAATGCAAATATCATCCATGCGTAGATTCGGGCGCCACCGGTAGCCGCCGTCGGCTCGGCCGGCACTACGCTGCTTGTATAGATGCTCAATTTTGTCTCCTCCAATGATTCGCTAAATTCATAGAATCGTGCCGTCTGATGTCGCCTGGTCCGTGTGAAGCAAGACCGCTCCGCCAGGACCGGCAGTGGTTTCTGCTGATCGCCAGCATCGCCGGACGTTTTCTTGTGTCGCCGTGCGCGCTTGGCATTTCGACGCTTATTTCAAGCGTCTCGATGACATGTGTGATGCCGCTGACGGTCGCTCGTTTTGCTCTTCGATGAGAATCCGGTGTGTTGTGCCAAAGCGTCCCTTGCGGCCGCAAAACTCCCAGGCAACGACATTCATTGCAGGATAGCACCGTGAATAATTTTTGGCGACATTAATTATTAGCCGCACGCGAAACATCACGCTTGAGCGCGGAGACGCATTGTTACGAAGCAGCGTAAACCCCAGGCGTGGCTAAGCTTCGTAACATTGAGGAAGACGAATGACCATCACTCGCCAGGCGCCAATAGGTTGACGAATCGGGAGCAAGCCCCCCGCACCGGCGCGCTGCAGACAGCCGGAAGTGCTGGTATGCGGTGTCTGCGCCTGGGTGAGCGTACCCAACGTCGAGGAGAGGACGGATGAGCGGCAAGCGAAGTCGATTCCGACGACATGACATCCCAACTCTGCAGGGAGCGCTCCAATCGATTCGTGCGACATTGCGGCCACGATGGACAGGCCGCCAGCAGTGGAAAACTCGACACGGTGCTCCAGATGACGAAACCCCCGAG
This sequence comes from uncultured beta proteobacterium, assembly GCA_963738755.1. Taxonomy (GTDB): domain Bacteria; phylum Pseudomonadota; class Gammaproteobacteria; order Burkholderiales; family Burkholderiaceae; genus Paraburkholderia. The sequence goes on along the minus strand of CAVTXZ010000012.1, from coordinate 143,327 downwards.
TCGTCGGGATTCAACCCTCCTAAGCACGCAAGAAGCGACTCACTCTGCAGAGTCGGCCACGACTTCGGGCTGCGCCCCCTTTGGGGCACGTGCACGCCGACTGTCTGCCGGTTTTGCAACGATTGCGCGAATGGCAGCATCCCTGGCGTCGTCCAGGCGCGAGGCTGCAAGGGAAAGCAGTAGCTTGTTGTCCCGCTTGATAGCAGCCTTGTGCAGCGCGTTCCAGACCTTTAAAGATGTGCGAACCGATTGAGGCTTGGCCACAAAGCCTAGCCGGACATATCGCAGGGTTCGCAATGAGATGGAATGCAGGATATCGACCAGAAGCCGGTTGCGACACAGATCGACCGTGTTGAAATTCAGAAGGAAGCTTTCCACGGCATAGGCGTCTACCGACTCCTCGGCCGCCCTGGTTAGCTTGGGCATATGCGCGGTCAGTAACGCCTCGAACTCAGCCGGGCTTTCGCGCGCCACCTGTTCCAACATCGTGACGTAAAGTACGCTGCGCACGCGGAAAATGTCCCGAAGCTCATTCTCGTCGGGTGCCGTGACGATCGCTCCGCGCCTGGCCTGAAACTCAACCAGACGGTCCCGCTCCAGTATACGCATCGCTTCGCGCACCGGAGCGCGGCTGACGTGCAGCACCTCGCTGATATCTTTCTCCAGCAAGCGTTGCCCCGACTTCACCAGGTCGAGCGTAATGACCCCGGCCAGTCGGGCCGCGATCTGCTCCGCAATCGGCACTGAGGCATATGCCCAGTCCTGCCCGCGCAACACCGCCCGCTCGACTGCCAGCATCAGTGAATTCTTGGGCGTAAGGAGTGAGGAAAGATCGGGAAGGTTCTGCGTTTTATTTCGGGCCATGGCGTATAGCGCAATTAATTTTCGTCGAATTTAATCCTTTCACCATTATAGTCGCCAGCATTCTAATGTCGGCAAAAACTCCCCAGGTAGCTACTTATAAGCCGCTACTGGATGTCCTTCCAGTTTTCCCGAAACGGCGCACAAAGGCGACATGCCCTTTCCCAGAGATGGCTTGATCTCGGGGAAAGAGGACTCGGTGCTGAAGCAACAAACCCTTGATTTCCGCGAACCGAGATCCACTCGAGACGCCCCCCCCCAGGCCCACACCGGCCACCTTGGCACCAATGCAAACCGCCAGTCTTTCTATCCCGCCAGGGATCATCGTGACGCTTTCCGCTGCAGCAGTCACGGTGCGCGCCTGGCAAGCGCGCTGATCAATCGAAGCAGTTCCAGCGCCCGCGCTGCGGCGCTAAAACCGTCTGGCAAGTCTCCCCGTACGTAAAGAGGGCGAAGCTCCTCGATTTCGGTCAGCGCACCAAGCAGTTCGCCTTCCGCAAGGGAATACTTGCGCAGCATGCTCACGACCAGCATCGAGTTGTGGACGATGTCCTCATTGTGTGAAGTAACGCCGCGGCGATGCAGCGCGTAGTTCGCCCAGTGTGTCCCAGCCAGCATCGCTGCCTCAATTTTCATTTCCCAGTCATCTTCGCCGAGACATCTTAGCGATGTCTCGATGTTCTCAGCTTTGAGCCGATGATTCTCAGTTTTCATACTTGGTGCCCTTCAACGCCTGTTCGAATGTGTACATGACTTGCGCAAACGCTTGCTCACATTCGTCGACGATGGCTTGTACTGGAACGCGATCTCCGCGAATGCATGGATCCCGGTGATGCTCGATGGTATGCAACGCGTGTTCGAGTTGCCGAATGGTCTGAGGTACGTCCCCCTCGATTTCAGGCCAACCAACATGGCTCACATCGCCGAGGCCGCGCAACTCGCGCGCGTAGCTGCCATCCGGTTGCTTCACAACGTGCACGCCAGGAATGGTGGAGAACACAGGATCGTCACGCGTCAGACCAGTGAGATGAAGCGACGCATTGAACACGTTGGTACTCGCGGTCAGCGTAGTCCAGAACCACAATTCGAAGTCGGCCAACGGGTCGAGGCGCTGTCGAAGCGCCGTCAGGCGCCGCACCTTGTCGAGGTGAGAGATGACTTTCATCACAGGTTCCTCCTTACGTGAACGGCCGGCCTGAGTATCAGTGAAGGACGACAGATTCCATCAGATGCCGAGCCTCGCGTTCCAGTTGCGCTTCAAGGAAATTTTCAGCGTGACGACACAATGTCTTGAGCCGGGCGATCATCCGTTGCGGACCGGTCGCGAACGTCACCGCCATGGAGATCGCCTCGGTGAGCACATTCCCTGGGTCAGCGAGGCGATTGACGAAACCTGATCCAGGCATGCGTTCGCGCGTGACATGCCCGGCCCGTGGAGCATAGTTCCATCAGCAATCGCCGTGAGACGAATTCGGATAGGAGCGCGGCGGTTTTGCCGCCAGGCGAAAGCCCGACCTTCCCATACGCCATACAGAAAGACGCATTGCGAGCGGCAACCAGCATGTCGCACACGAGCGTGATCGATAAACCCGCGCCGAACGCCGAACCTTCGACTGCTGCGATTATCGGCTTGGTGCAACTGCGAATCGAGCGGATCAGGTCGCGCAGACGTTCGATTCCTGCGCGACGCTCGCCGCGGCGTAGTCGCGGATCGTTGCCCATACAGGTCCAGATCAGCGCCCGTGCAGAAGGCATCGCCAATGCCGGTCAGAACGACTGCACCTATACCCGGATCGGCCTGCGCTTCAGCCAGCGCGGCCATAAGGGCCGCGCACAACGCATGCGTATCCGCATGGCGCGCGGTCGCGTTGTGGATGGACATTACTTGCACCGCGCCATCGCGATGCTTGAGAACCGCTTCGTTCATGGCTCCAACTCCGGCCAGACGCGATATAGCGCGCGAGTTAATGGTCTTCGTCACCCGGTCGACGATCGATCATGACGGCCCATCGGAAACCCCAACTCGCGCAAGGCGCAGGCGACCGGGAAGAGTCCCACCCGGTTTGCAGATGCGAATCAGGTTCAAATCCATTGGGCAAATCTGTCAATTCAAACTGAACCGGCGTGCGCGCAGCACTACTGGCCAAACGGCCGCTGCAACGTGAGTTTGCTGGTCACCGACGTCACACCCGCTACGCCCTTCACGATCTCGGTGACCGTATTGATCTGCGACGCCTCCGGCACCGTGCCACTGATCATCACCGTGCCGCCTTTCGCTGTGATGCCGATGTCGCCCGCGTCGATCTCCTTGTGCGTCGCGAGCGCTGCGTACACCTTGCGTCGCAGTGCGCGATTCGCCTGCCGCTCGGCTTTGGCCGTCATGCCGCCAGACGCGGTGATCGCGGTGCCAGCCGAGGCCCCCGCCGCCGCGCCGTCCTGCGCACACGCGCCGATCGACGCCGTGGCGATCGCAACACCAAGCGCCACCCTGAGTCCATTCATCGTCTTCATCGTTGTTCTCCGTTTCGAGTTCAATGTATCAAAAGCTGTGACGCAGGCCGATCATCGCAGCCGTGGTCGATACGCCCGGCGCGGCGATCTGGCCGTACATGATCGTCTGGTTCATCGTCCCGTGGTTCGCGACGTACCCGATCTGCGCAGAGACTATGGTGCGCTTCGACAGGCTGTACTCCGCGCCCACCGCGTATTCACTCGAATGGTTCTCAGATTTGTTGCGGTCCTTCAGGTAGTAGAAGCCGGACGTGAGCTTGAAGAACGGGGTGAACTGATAGCCCAGACCGCCCGAAATCATTTCGTAGTCGGCGAGGATCGAGTTCGACGGATTCTTGCCGATCCCGTACGACGCCGACACCGATACGCCGCGGAACGTGTACTTCGCGCCGAAATAGTAGAGGCGGTTATTGTCGTACCCGGTCGGCGCGGCCGCCGCGAGGTTCGTGTCGTGGGCGTTGTAGTAGACGGCGGACAGATTGAGGCCATAGTTCGAATACCGCAGCACCGCCGATTCTCGCGTGCCGCCCTGAATCTGGCCCGCCACGCCGCCCGGTGCGTACTCGAGCGCGGCCGACGCGCCGTAGAACTTCGGCGTCTGGTAGACGAGCGCGTTGCTGTCGTACAGCGCGCCGATTGGCACGTTCGTGTTCGTCCCGGGCCAGCCGGCGGCCTGGTTCAACCCAAGCCATGCGCCCAGGATGCTGCCGAAGTATTGCGCCGCGCGGACGTCGGTATCGGCCATCGCATAGATCATCGGCGTGTACTGCCGGCCGGCGTCGAACGTGCCGAACGGCCCGGACAGGCCGACGGTCGCCTGCTGGTTGAACACCGCGGCAGTGCCCGTCGTGTCGGGCAGCCCGAGCTTGCCGTTGCTGCTGTTGAACACGCCCTGCAGCCTGAAGTTGACCTTGTAGCCGCCGCCGATGTCTTCGGTCCCCTTGATACCCCAGAAGCTCCCATAGAGGCTGCCGTCCTTGATGCCGTACACGTGCCCGTTGTTGTGGGCGGTCGGTGCGAACGACGTCGACGACGTGCTCTGATAGAAAAACCCCGAATCGATTGCGCCGTACAACGTGACCGACGACTGCGCATGCGACGCGCCGGCAAATACCGCGAGTGCCGCTACTCCGCTCCACTTCAGCTGCATTGACGTCTCCTCTGCTTTTTATGATGACCGGTGAGCCTGGCCGGATGCCTGCGTGTTTGCGAACGGCGCGAGATCGTCGGTCCCCAATGCCGTTGCAATCAGTGCATGCGCACATCCTTGGATTCCGGAGCCTTCCTGCAACGGCCGGCTCGCCGACTGGACCCTGACAACACCGATCATCCTCCTAAATTATTTATGTCGACATTAATATTTATACCTAGGCAACCCGGCAAACAGAACGGCATACGGGTTCGCGACAAGCGATCACGTTCGGAGCCGCAGATTCGCACTCGCGGAGTCAATAGGGGCCTGCCACATCCGGCAACAAATTCCGCCATTTGCTTTTTTGTCGACATTATTATTTAATGAAGATACACTGCAAATCACCGCGGCCTTGCACTGCCGTGACTGATGCGAAGTCAATGAATGGAGGGATTCCAATGCTGTCGACGCTGTCATTTGCGAAGATATTGGAGAACAGGACGCATGCCGCTCGCCGGATTGCGGCGCAGATTGCTTCAGGGTTTGTCCCGACGGGGAATCTCATTCCAATAACTCATGAAGCGCTTTGCTATGCGTGCATGATCGGCGTTGTGATGCCGCCCCTCTATGACATCGCGCCGACGCGTCCGCCCCATTGCCGAAGCCGCTGAGAAGTACATTGAAGAACGAACGATTTATCGCCCAGCACATGACTTACGACCGAATCGCACGCGGCATGAAATGGGTTCATCAGGATTCCGATGAAAGGCAGGCGCTGACCACGAACCATGACTGGTCAGCATGGTGCGCACTTGATCCCGTTTTGTCCTGCCGTCGCCGTCGGCGATGGTGAATTCGGCTGTCGATAGTCCGGCGCTCCAGCGTCAGCGGATTGCTGTCATGAAACGTCAAGTGCAAGGCATGCAATGTAAAGCAGGAAGTGGCGAGCGGCCAGATGATTCATCTGGTCGCATCAGGCACTCAGACATCAACGCTTAAAAAGAGATCAACATGGCAAAAGTCGTTAAATTTTACGAAACCGGCGGTCCCGAGGTCCTTCGTTTTGAGGACGCTGAGGTGGGTGAGCCGGGACCGGGAGAGGTGCGCGTCCGCCACGTGGCAGTCGGCCTTAACTTTGCCGACACCTACTTCCGCGGAGGTACCTACGAGGTTCCACTTCCCAGCGGCCTCGGCAACGAGGCAGCCGGCGTGGTCGAGGCCATCGGTGCCGACGTGACCCATATGGCGGTCGGCGACCGTGTGACCTACACGGGTTTCATCAACACGCTGGGCGCCTACAGCACGGAGCGGTTAATTTCTGCCGCGCCGTTGATCAAGCTGCCGGAGGCCATCAGTTGCGAGGCTGCGGCGGCCATGACCATGCGCGGCTTGTCCGCCGCCTATCTGGTGCGCCGAATCTACCCTTTCAAGGCGGGCGACACCGTGCTGCTGCATGCCGCAGCAGGCGGTGTTGGCCTGATTGTTTCACAGTGGGCCAAATTGCTCGGCCTGACGGTGATTGGCACGGTTTCGACTGACGCCAAAGCCGAGGTGGCGCGTGCCCACGGCTGTGATCACACGATCAACTACAGCCATGAGGATGTGGCCAGGCGCGTGCGGGAACTGACCGACGGCGTGGGCGTGTCCGTGGTCTTCGACAGCGTGGGAAAGACCACCTTCATGTCCTCGCTAGACTCCCTTAAGCGCCGCGGCCTGCTGGTCTGCGTCGGCACCGCTTCGGGCAAAATCCCGCCGTTTGATCCGGCCATTTTGGCCCGCAAGGGCTCGCTGTATGTCACCCGCCCGGGTCTCGCCGACTACATCGCCGATCCGACCGAAAAGGCAGAACTGGTCGATGAGCTATTCGGCCATGTGGCGGCAGGCCGCATCCGCATCGGGATCAATCAGCGGTATGCCCTGGAGGACGCGGTGCAGGCGCATCGGGACCTGGAGGCTCGAAAAACTACGGGCTCCTCCATTTTCGTGATTTGAGTGTGTCCGCCTGTTTGGGCTGCAGAACGTAGCCCAGTGCCCGGCCGATACATTCATGAGCAGGAGCCGCTGGCGTGCACCGTGAATTTCGCTGAACCTGTGCAGACAGCGAGGAATCACGTGGCCGATAGCAACAAACCTTTTCTGGAGATCGAGGTTTTCCTGGATTTCATCTGCCCGTGGTGCCTGATTGGCACTCGGCATCTGCGTACCGCCATAAAGCGTTTAACCGAGTTGAGGCCGGAGATCGAGCCGAGAGTGGTGTGGCGCCCGGTTCAGCTCTTGCCCAACACGCCCCTCATGGGCGAGCCTTACCAGGCTTTCTATCTTGCGCGTCGTGGCGGTTCCGAGGCGGTCGCCGCGCGACGGGCGCAGTTGCAGGATGCGGGGCGCCGAGCCGGCAAAACGTTCTCCTTCGATCATATCCGGTTGCTTCCGAACACGGCGGCAGCACATCGACTATTGGCGTATGCGTACGCGCATGAGACTGAAGCGAAGCAGGCTGCATTGGTAGAACGGCTTTTGATGGCCTTCTTCGTTGATTGCCAGAATATCGGCGACAAAGGCGTGCTGGAGCGGCTTGGACTCGAGTGTGGGCTGAGTCACGGCGGCCTGAACGAGTACGTTCTCGCCACAGACCGTTATTCCGGGCCGCATGCGAACCCGCTACCGGCTGACGCCCACTCCGTGAGTGGTGTCCCATTCATGGTGTTCAACGGCGTGCACAACCTTTCGGGCGCCTATCCCGCCGACGTTATCGCCGAAGTCATGCTCGAATCAATTCAAGATTGAATGGGAACGTGGTCGTGAGCTCGAGTTTCCGCACGCCGGGCTTCCGTGCTTGAGAAGGTTCACGATTGCCGCAATGGGTGGTGATCAATCCATCGGAACCATTCAAACGGCGCGAGATAGGAACCACCCTGCGATCGATTCAAGGCATCGACATCCGCCTGATTCAGACAGGTTAAAGAAAGATCAACGTATCGAACTTGGCCGGAGGATGCGGCAGGTGCCTTGACAGCGGCTCAACCGACAGGGGTGCGTTGTTGTCATGAAAAGGTAAGTTCGAGACATCCAATGTAAAGCGGGAAGTGGTGCGAGGCGAGATGATTCAGTCGTTGTCCCGGACACTTGAACATCAACCGCTTTAAGGAGACTTGCATGCACTTCATCGACGACTCTTTACGGCTAGAAAATCACAGCCTCTGATCATTCAGCCCGCATCCTACGGACCGCGATGGCTACCCGACGATTCGGACGACGCACCAGTGACGAAGGCGGCTCAGGTGCAATAGGCAGTCAACTGCTACAACGCGGGCGCGACCGTTTTGCATGTGCGGGTGCGCGAAGCGGACGGCAAGGCCTCCAGCGCATGTTCATATTCAGCGAAATGCTGGATTGCCTGCGCACCGGCGTACCGAAGATAGTGCTGTAAATGGGTTTTAAAGTTTTCCCGCCTAGTTCGACATTCTCAATATTCACACTTCAATTTGGAGATCCACCATCATGAACTTCCTTGACGGGCACCTGTATCCCGAGAACCAGCAGCCCCTAATCATTACAGCCGCTCCCTATGCGCCGGGCTGGATTCCCTCGGATTTCCCGGAAGATATCCCTGTCACAATGGAGGAGCAGATCCAGAAGGCTGTGGATTGCTACGAAGCTGGTGCCACCGTGCTGCATCTGCATGTGCGCGAAGCCGATGGCAAGGGCAGCAAGCGCCTGTCCATGTTCAATGAGTTGATCGCTGGGGTACGCGCTCGAGTGCCGGAAATGGTCATCCAGGTGGGCGGTTCTATCAGCTTTGCGCCCGAGGACGATGGTTCTGCGGCCAAATGGCTAAGCGATGACACGCGGCATATGCTGGCCGAACTTGATCCGAAGCCCGACCAGGTGACTGTCACCGTCAACACTACGCAGATGAACGTGACAGAGCATGCCGGCGTGGATGACTTCAAGGGCGTTTCGCGGGGATTCCCGCACCTCTATGCAACCTACAAGGACATGATCGTGCCCTCGAATCCCAGCTGGGCCGAAGAGCACATCCGTCGTCTGACGGCCGCCGGGATCCAAAGTGAGTTTCAGTGCTACAACATCAATAGCTTTGAAACGATTGAGCGGATGATTCGCCGCGGCGTCTACAAGGGGCCATTGGTGATGAACTGGGTGGCTATCAGCGGCGGCATGGATCAGGCGAACATCTACAACCTGGCCAACTTCCTGCGTGCTGCACCCGACGGCGCCGTGATCACGGTGGAGAGTTCGGTGCTGAATGTACTGCCCGTGAATATGATAGGCATTGCCTTGGGCCTGCATGTGCGGTGCGGCATCGAGGATGTGCTCTGGAACCAGACCCGCACGGGCAAGATGAGTTCCGTCGAGCAAATCAAGCAGTTGGTGCGTATCTCCAGCGAATTTGGCCGCCCCATCGCGACAGCGAAACAGGCACGAGAGATCATGAAGATTGGGGTCTTCTACGACACGGCGGAAGAAACGCTTCAGGCCAATGGCTTCGCTCCCAATCGTAACGGTGGCAACCAGGGATTCCTGCGCAAGCCGACCTGAAGCCTCTGGGGGGGATTGACATCAAATGCTGCATGGTCCATCCAGCATTCTAGCGATGGACTCAAGCCGAAGCCCCCCTCACCGACCGTACCTCTGAAATTTTTCGATGAAAAAAAAATGACGGGTATCAAGTAGAGAATGACAAAATAAACAGACGCCGTGTGTCGAGTCAAGTGCTGCTGCCTACCCCGAAGAAGTCGGGCAGAAGCGTCGCGGACAATACCTTTCATCGTCGATATCGTTAGAGATTGCCTGCTACGCTTTTCTTCGACGGGTTCAACAGTCCCGAGCCTGCGCGCCGCCCTGCTGACCAAACGGCCGCTGCAATATGAGTTCGCTGGTCACCGACGTCACACCCGAGACGCCCTTCACGATCTCGGTGACTATTCGCGTGTTTTGCCCCGAAGATATATCCAGATACCTGTACATCGTCGTCTCAGGCTCAACGACGGTGTCCCGCGAGACAGCATCCGGGCGTAAATTCGTTGCAGCCATTCACCTACCCGGTGAATTTCATGGGCTGCCCCCTGCCATTTCCCAAGGTCCTCATATTTTCACCGCTGCGTGCAAAGAGAAGAGCATGCTTGTCCGGATCCCGGGGGATACCCTACGCAGCAGCATTGCGGCCAATGGGCAGCTCTCTTTCTCGCTCTTCGCTGCGCTGGAGCGGCGTTACCGCGAAGCACTGCAGCTTTATGCCAGCGCTTCCGTGGACTCCACGCGGACAAGGATTGCGCGACTGCTTAAATCTGTCGACGAACGCTTCGAATAGAGGGTGATCGTGCGGATGTTCGTTTCCGCGGCGGCACGCATGACGCGAATGGAGATTTCCGAGCGATTGGCTATCAGCAGAGATCTGAACGAGGATTATTCATTATCTGTAGAGCGAAGCAGTCTCAGAGCACAGCCGTGCCGTGCGCATCTTGTACGACAGGGCTACGAATGGCTTGTGCGCTGACCGTTCGTCAGGCCCGTCAGAGGCGGTGTAGACAAGCAAGACTGTCGCGCGCGAACGGAATATTTACTGCTGGCGGCCGCAGGTCTAGGCGAAGTCACCGGGGAGGTAATGCGAATCCGTCGAGTCCCGTCTCATTCACGGGGGACCGCGTCAATCTGGGGCCGGAATACGGCCATGGGGCTTCCTTGTGGTGACGATGCGGCAGGTTGAATCGTGCCCTTACTTTTTCCCGTCGGCCTCATCGACACGACTGGATCGATTCCACACAACGCTCAGTTCGCAGCCCCGGCCATCAGATGATCGCCAAACTGCTCCCGCAGACGGTTTTTCTGGACCTTACCCGCACGCTCCTGTGCCGCGCGCCCGCGCGCACGGTCAAGGGCAGGCATCCTACAAGCCATGGCCGCCCCTTGCCGGCTCGCGCCGAAGCCACTAAAGGCGATACGGGACGGGAGGCGAACGCCCGCTGGAGATTGAGACTCTCCAAAAAACGTAAAAATGACACAAGAGAGAGCGACGACCCCGATCTCGATTTCTACCGACGTTCAGTGAACCTGCTAGTCGGCTTCGTCGCCGACGATGGTGTCATAGCGTTCCTGTCGATCATTCAGTACGGTGCGTCGCCGATGATTGCGGTGCGCTCCATCTTGCGATGGCACGGCTGGTAGTCCATCACTGCGTAATGCTGGGTTGACCGGTTGTCCCAGAACGCAACGCTGTTTTTCTTCCAGCGAAAACGCACCTGGTATTCGGGAATATTGGCCTGGCTGGTCAGGTAGTTAAGCAACTGACTGGCGCCCGGCGACTTGTCCAGCCCGAAACGCACGTTGTCCGGCGTATTGAAATTGGTGAAGTGTGTCGTGAAACTTCCACTGACAAATAACACCTTCTCTCCGGTTTCTGGGTGGATACGCACAACCGGGTGCTCGGCGTCCGGGTACTGTGCCTTCAGCGCAAGACGCTTCTCGATCGGCATCACGGCGCCGAAGCTCGCTTCGATGCTGTGGCGGGCGCGCAATGAGGCGATTTTCGTCTTGATATCCTCGGGCAGTTGCCTGTAAGCCTCGACCATGTTGACCCACATCGTGTCGCCGCCCACAGGCGGGCATTCGACACAGCGCAGGACGCAGCCTAATGGTGGCTTTTCGCGCCAGGTCGCATCGGTGTGCCAGGAATTCTCGTTGCGTTCGAGAGGACTCTCCGGGGTCTTGTAGATCTGTACCAATCCGGGGCAATCGGGATCGCTGCCTAGCACTGGATGGTCCTCCAGCTCGCCGAAACGGCGCGCAAAGGCCACGTGCTGCGCGCGCGTGATGTCCTGGTCGCGGAAGAACACCACGCGATGCTTCAGGAGCAGCGCCCGGATCTCTGCCATCAGGTGGTCGTCCTCAGCAGCCGCGCCAAGGTTGACGTTGCTGAGCTCGGCGCCAATCGTGCAAGTGAGTTGCTCGACCCTGATCGAATTGCCCAGAGAGGTTGCGCGGACTACTGCGGGTGCCGCTTCGAGGCGTTGCGTCATGAAAGTTGTCTCCTGTTGTTGACTAGGCCGATCGATGCTTGTGAGTGTGAGTGTGGCGTTTTTTGCCCGCATCTTGTATGGGCAGCCTGCATGAGAGGGCCAATAGGGCTTATCGTCGACGATCTCTTCTCGCCCCATTGCGCGCGGAGCCGGCCAGTAATCCATGACAGCGTAACCACGACGCGATCGTTGATTCAGCCGCGCCTTCGTCCGGTTGGATCGACGACGACTATTTGCGGGACGTGTCCATTACCCCGCAGACGCAAGTAAGTAACCCGTCGCGGGTACGGGGTTTCGCGCGAAACTCATCGTGGGTCGCTTCGCATCAGGTGGGAAGACGCACCACGATCCGTCGGCGTGTCGAAAGAAAACGATCGCGATTGGGCCATCCGGTTGGGTGGTCTCCACGCACACAGAACGCCACGGCGCCTGTCGTGATCGGCTGAACCGCGTAACTCGGGCACTACCCATCAAATCCTGTCCCAGCCACTTTGCGACCAGGACGCTCAACGACCTTTCCCGGGTACTCATTTGCTCCTCCAACCATTTAAACGTCTGATACGAATCGCCCCGTACTACTCGCTTCGGGCGGCGGTCGATCACGCCCCTCAACCACTGACACGCAACTCCGTCCAGCTTATGCATTTGCGCGGTGATCCTGGGTTAGGACAATGACTACAGCATAGCGCTAATAATTGTTTATGTCGACATTATTTATTTATCACGACTCGGCAAGCGATTGCGGCTCGCCACGTCGCCAGCGCCTTCCCACGCATGCGCGATCTGAGTGGCGCCGGCTGACTGCGCCGCCGCATCAAAGTGTCGGTTTGCAAGATCCCGCACATGCGTCGCCAGCGGTCGCTCACCCGGATGCTCCTGATTGAACGGACAGTCGTGCGCCTCGACGCCGGCCCGCCGGCATTGATGGAGGAAGTCACGATGCAGGCGTCGCAGGCCGCGTACTACCTCGCGTTGTCCGCCGTTTTTCGCCGCCGCTCGTCGACCTTTCGTTCAATCCAGCACGCGATCTCCGGATAGCGGAGCAGAAGCTGGGTGAACGCACCGCTTGTCCCGCCTTTGACGTCGCTATGGGAAAGCGTGACGGGAGCGCTGCGCCGATACGCGCGCGTATGCGTGTACCGCGTCAGCGCATGCCGAAGATCCGACCGTCCTCGTGCATCGTGACGCAGCGATCGAACAGCCTGTACAGATCGTTGAACCGCAGTCCTGTCACGCGACCGATTTCGCGCAAGGACGTGTGTCCGTCGATAAACAGCGCCATAGCCTGAATGCGTCCCAGCAAGACGTTGCGCGCGTCCCTCGACAACGGCTATCACCGAGCCGGTACAACGGTTGTCTCGCGCAAGATGACGGCTCGCTTTGGCCGGTTGCTATTCTGGTTTCGCGGATCGTGTCTACGCATCCGACTCTTAATAGTTGACCTCTATGTTCGATGCTGCACCGCAGCGCCGAATTTTGACTTGGCGCACACTTTGTTGTGCAAAAGCGGCGCGCGCGTTTGGAGCAAACTTTGTTGTGCGCCCATAACAGCTAAAAAGAAAAGGCGGTCCAATTAATACTCCCTTGAAAGTTCCAGCCATTTCGAGGGCTGTGCCGTCTTTAGTTCAAATTTACTCCTTCTCGGCCGTGTATCCGCAGCACCATTGTCGACCGACTCATGCAGCACTGCCACTCGCTTGAATTCGATGGCCGCAGTTAGGACGCTGCTGAAATAGCTCAAATCCGTGCCAGCCTTCCTTCGCGCAGACATATGCATAGCATACCTAATCTATATATTATCTGCCGTGACTGCTACGTGCTAGACCCGCGCCCCAGCCGACCAAAGGATCGACATATTTTTTCGCACAATCAATCACTTAGAAGAGCTTTCACATTGTGGCAAAAAAGGTGCAGGGTCTATTGTTGAAATAAGCGCGTCTTGGAAAAGTGCAGGCTTAATTGTATTTGGACACTAGCGATGCTAGGAAGGCCGCGCCAAAGAACCGGCGAAGAAGCAACACCAAATCTTAGTCAGAAAAATCCATAACTGAAATTTTCAGTCAGCTAAACGCGATAGCCCGGCGGTGTAGGCCTCCGGCCGACGCAAAAATCCGTAACCTTAGGAATTTGAAGTCTGGTACGCTGCGCCCTTTGCTACAGCTCGCATTCGACTCGATGGAAACACCTTTCAACGACCGTGGTGTGTCGGTCACGCGTAACGCACTTTCGTCCGCCGGCCAGGTTTTTCCGCTGCGCGACATTGTGGACGTGCAGGTCGTCACCGTGCAGAAGAACAAGGTCTTGCCGTACACAATCTCGGCGATCGGGCTCGTCGGCGCGATCGTCGGCGCAATCTTGTGGTCGCCGGCCGGCCTCGTGTGCGGCATCATGCTGGCGGTGGTCGGCTGGCTCACCTGGTTGACCCAGGACGTCACGCATCGCCTGATGGTGCAAACTGCCAATGGCAGCCGCGAGGCGCTGTCGAGCACCGATCGCGAGTTCGTCGAGCGGGTCGGCGCGGCGGTGCATGAAGCGCAGACCGCCAGCGCGGCGCCCAAGGCCTGAACGCAACCAGCGTCGGCGAGGTACCCAAACGGCATGGTCATGCGTCGTGCCGTCGTGTGTTAACACAAAATTGATTCGCCGCGCGACAGCTTTTGCATGTTGTTGAGACGTGCGCCGCTAGAGTGTGCAGGTATCAACAACGCGCGCCGCCTCGCTCGGGTCGGCGCAATCACCATGCTCACGCCCGCCACTACGTCTGATATCCCGCCGTTCCGCGCGCCGCGCGCGTCACGCTCCACGCACCTCGTCGTGCCGCTCATCATCATCGACGTCACCGTGCCCGGCTGCTCGTCGGCACATGGGCGGCGCGCGCTGCATGCGGCGCTCGGCGACGATCTGCGTCTCTATGTCGTGACTATCGACAAACAGCAGGAGCGCGTGACCTTCCGCGTTGAAGTTACCTCGCGCACCATCGACGACGTGATCGGTCTGCTGACGGCCGCGCTCGAGTGCGCCACGCTGGGTCGTGCGCAGGCAACCGTGATCCGCCGGCCGCGTGATTATTGATGCAGGTTAATGCTTGCACGGGCGCATTGTTGGCCCTGCCCTAAACCTTGACACATCTTTGCAAATCACTACGGCGGGCCGTGTAGAGTCGGCGCTCCTGTTATCGCGTGTTCCCTCCCGCAGGCCCCCGCAAGCGTTCCGGTTTCCCCGTCCACGCCGTGGCGATCCGATGAGATCGGCGCCAGTGCTGTCCACTCAGCAGCTCACAATGCATCGCCTTCGCCTGGGACTCGCCTTTTTGCAAAGCGTGATCCTATGTTCCTGTCGTCTTTCTATGCCGCGCGCCGCCGGGCCGGCGCCTGCGTGACGCTCACCCTCGCGGCGGTGGTCGCGAGCGCCGCACTGAGCGGCTGTTCCACCAGCTTCCCCGTCCCAACGCCGCCGGCCGCGAGCGCGTCGCTGATCAACGGCGGCAACGATGGCCTGCTGATCCCGCTGCATGTGGAGCGCGCGGACGAAGATCACGCACGCCTCGGCCTGCCCGTGCAGATCGACGGCAAGCCGGTGTATGTCGCGCTCGACACGGGAACGCAAGGCGTACGGGTGTTGAAGTCGGTCCTGCCGGGTTCGAACTACGCGAGCGCCGGCAATGTGCCGCCCCTGGCGCTTGCGAACGGCGTGGAAGTCCTGGGCGGCGCCGTCAAGGTGCCGGTCAGCGTGGCGGGCACGAAGCCGACGCAGGTCACCGTGCAAGCGGTCGAGACAGTGCGCTGTCAGGCGAACGCGCGGCGCTGTGTGGCGATGGACGGCTACACCGGCGAATTCGGCTGGGCCTTTTCCGGCATTTTCGGCGTGGGCGCCGCACAGCCGGACGATAGCTGCTGCACACAGCCGCTGCGCGCGTTGCCCGACAACATCGGCCAACGTTATCTGGTGCGCTCGAACTTCGCCAAGCCGTTCCTCGTATTGAGCCCGTCGAGCGCGCTCACCAAGGACTTCACCATGGTGCCGATGACGGTGGCGAAAGACGGCACGGCTCAATGGCCGCGCGGCTGCGTGAACGTGGGTGACAAATCGACCTTCTGCGCGCCGCTGGTGTTCGCTACCGGCAGCACCGGCATGATCCGCGTCGAGACCGACAAGGCGCCCGACTGGACCGGCGACGACGAAGCAGGCAAGGTGCTCAACCAGGGTAACTACAACGTGGCGATCGGGTCCGGCTCATTTGTGCATCGCTATGAAGCCGCGCAGGTGACGATCGTCAAGGCGAAACCCGGCGCGAGCCGCATCGTGATCGGTCTGATGGCCATGCAGAACACCGACGTGCTGTTCGATTTCCCGCGCGGGCAACTCGGCTTGCGCGCCGCCAGCGAGACTGAAAAGTTTGCGCCGTGAAGCGTTTTGGCTGTAGGGGCGGCGGCACTGGCACGAGGACGGACACTGCCAATGCAAGGGAACGGGTGACACAGCTCGCCGTTCCACCGCCGCGATCAGGATTATAGGCGGTCTTTTTGCAACGTATGTCAGTCGAGATCGAGCGATTTCACGTGCCAGATCTCACGCGCATATTCGCCGATCGTCCGATCCGACGAAAACTGTCCCATCCCCGCGACGTTCTCGATCGCACTCTCCGCCCACGCCCGTTTATCGACAAAACGCGCGTCCACTTCGTCCTGCGCCTTCGCGAAGGCGGCGAAATCGGCCAGCACCATGTAGTGATCGCCCCAATCGACCAGCGTGTGGAAGATGTCCGAGAACCGCAGCGGATCGTCCGGCGAGAAAAAACCCGTGCGAATCTGGTCGAGCGCCATGCGCAGTTCCGGATTCTCCTCATACACCTGCCTAGGCCGGTAGCCGGAGGCGCGCAGACTGTCCACCTCGTCGGCGGTATGACCGAAGATGAAAATGTTCTCGCGTCCCACGGCGTCGCAGATCTCGATGTTGGCGCCGTCCATCGTGCCGATCGTCAGCGCGCCGTTGAGCGCGAGCTTCATGTTGCCGGTGCCGGACGCTTCGGTGCCGGCCATCGAAATCTGCTCGGACAGATCGGCCGCCGGAATGATCAGTTCAGCCACGCTCACGCCGTAGTTAGGCACGAACACTACCTTGAGCCGGTCGCCGATCAGCGGATCGTGATTGACCTTCTCGCTGACGTCGCCAATCAGCTTGATGATCGTCTTCGCCATCCGGTACGCGGACGCGGCCTTGCCGGCGAACATCACCACACGCGGCACCCAGTCGCGCTCGGGGTTCGCGCGAATCTGGTTGTAACGCACGATCACATGCAGCACGTTCAGCAGTTGCCGCTTGTATTCGTGAATGCGCTTGACCTGAAGATCGAACAACGCATCGGGATCGAAGTGCAGTTTCGTGTGGTGCGCGAGACGATGCACCAGCCGCAGTTTGTTCTGCCGCTTCGCTTCGCGGAAGGCTTCGACAAACCCGCTGTCATTGCGCAACTCGCGCAATTGCTCCAGTTCGAACAGATTGCTGCGCCACTCCTTGCCGATCTGCTGATCGATCAGCGACGACAGCGACGGGCTCGCCTGCGCCAGCCAGCGCCGCGGCGTGATGCCGTTGGTCACGTTGGTGAAGCGGTCCGGATAGATGCGCGCGAAGTCGGCGAAGATATCGCGCGTCATGAGTTGCGAATGCAACTTCGACACGCCATTCACCTTGTGGCTGGCAACGATGGCCAGATACGCCATGCGCACACGCCGCTGACCATATTCGTCGACCAGCGAAATGCGGCGGATCATCTCGGCGTCATGCCCTGACTGCTCGCTGACATGCTTGAGAAACTCCGCATTGATTTCGAAGATGATCTCCAGATGGCGCGGCAACAGGCGCGCGAGCATCTCGACATCCCACGTTTCGAGCGCTTCCGGCATCAGCGTGTGGTTCGTGTACGAAAACATCTGCGTGATGTGTTTCCACGCCTTGTCCCATGGCACGTGATGCACGTCCACCAGCAGACGCATCAACTCCGGAATCGCCAGCACGGGGTGCGTGTCGTTCAGATGCACCGCCACTTTTTCGGCAAAGCGCCCAAACGTGCTGTGCGTGCGCTGATAGCGGCGAATCAGATCCTGCATGGTCGCGGAGACGAAGAAGTATTCCTGGCGTAGCCGCAATTCGCGGCCGGCCGGCGTCGAATCGTCCGGATACAGCAAACGCGAGACGTTCTCCGACATGTTCTTGGTATCCACCGCGTTGCGGTAGTCGCCGCGATTGAACGCGCTCAGGTCGAGCTCCTCGGTAGCGCGCGCCGACCACAGGCGCAGCGTATTCGTCGCCGCCGTGGCGTAGCCTGGAATGACCGTGTCGTAAGCGGTCGCGTTCACATGCTCGGTGTCGATCCATTCGACGTGCTCCCCGCGCTGCACCGTGCGGCCGCCGAAGTGCACCATGTACTTGATCTCGGGCCGCGGAAATTCCCACGGATTGCCCGCGCGCAGCCAGTAGTCCGGTGCTTCGACCTGCTCGCCGTTGACGATCTGCTGACGGAACATGCCGTATTCATAACGGATACCGTAGCCGAAGCCCGGAATGCCGAGCGTCGCCATCGAATCGAGGAAGCAGGCGGCCAGCCGTCCGAGACCACCGTTGCCGAGCGCGGCGTCCGGTTCGAGGTCGGTCAGCGCTTCCATATCGACACCGAGGCTCGCGAGCGCTTCCTTCATCTGATCGTAGATGCCAAGCGCGAGCAACGCGTTCGTGAACGTGCGCCCGATCAGGAATTCCATCGAGAGGTAATAGACGCGTTTCACGTCCTGTTCATACTGCAGGCGCGTGGTCTTCATCCAGCGCGCCACCAGCCGGTCGCGTACGGCGAGCGCCGCGGCATGCAACCAGTCGTGGGGGTGAGCCGTGACGGCGTCTTTGCCGACACCGTACATCATGCGGTTGGAAATTGAGCGCCGTAGCGCGTCGACGGTACTGTTGAGCTGGTCGAATTCCAGATCGACGGCTGTCATCGAGGCCTCCGGGAAAAAGTGACGGCATACGCAAACCGCATAGATGACGGACGGGGAGGCGCGTGCCGGTCAGGCGGGTTAACGAACAGAGTAGGACATTTTACGTCGCGCGGACACCGCTGAGCGCGAGCGATCCGCACGCACATGCCATGCCCGCCGACGCGCGGCGTTGCGCGTTGTTTGCGCACGCGCACGGTGCAACCGCCATGTGTGCGGCACTGTGCGCGTGCATCGGCCCGCAAAACAGGCAAACAATGACACGCGATGAAAGCTGCGTCGCGGGCGTGCCACGCGATTATTTTTTGCCCGTATGAAATGCCCGTGAAATGAGTCGACAACGTCGATACGTGGTGCAAGCGGGCCGCTCCATCTGCTGAACGGTTGAGCGGAAACGCGTCGGCATTGCGCCGTGAGGTGGGCAGTTTGCAGACGCGATGCGGGCTTGACGGTTAGTTGCATTATGTTCGACTAGGCCGCCAGCCGCCTTGCCGGCGTCCCAGCATGATTCCCGCGTCTCTGTAACAATCACTTCATTCGCTGCGCGAGCCGGCTTGTTCGCTGAACTCAGGCTACGCGCGTTTCACGCCACGCAACTCTCTGCCGCCCGCGCCTCACGCCCGTATCCCGCGCGTGCGTCGCTGCGGCATGCATAACCCGACGAGCACGTCTTGTCCGACAAACCCAGCGCCACCCCGGCTCAGACCTTTCCCGCGGACGGCCCGATGTCCGCCGCCAATCGCCGCGCAATGGCCGCGATCATGCTCGCGGTCGCGCTCGCCACGCTCGATACCGCGATCGCCAACACCGCCCTGCCCGCCATCGCCGCGGACCTGCACGCCGCGCCCGCCGCGTCGGTCTGGATCATCAACGCGTACCAGCTCGCGATGGTCGCGGCGCTGCTGCCGCTTGCCGCGCTGGGCGACATCGTCGGGCATCGCCGGATTTATATCAGTGGCATTGCGCTGTTCACGCTGGCGTCGCTCGCCTGCTCGCTCGCATCGACGCTGCCGTTGCTGACGGCCGCGCGCGTGCTGCAAGGGCTCGGCGCCGCCGCGATCATGAGCGTGAATACCGCGCTGATCCGCTATCTGTATCCGCCGCATCGGCTCGGGCGCGGTCTTGGCACCAATGCGCTGATCGTCGGGGTGTCGTTCGCGGTCGGGCCGACCGTGGCGTCGCTGATCCTGTCTGTCGCGGATTGGCCGTGGCTGTTCGCCGTCAACGTGCCACTCGGTCTGCTGGCGCTGGCCTTCGCGTGGCCGGCGTTGCCGCACACGGAGCGCGGCACGCACCATTTCGATCCGGTCGCGGCATTGCTCAACGTGCTGACCTTCGCGGCGCTGGTTTTCGCGCTCGGCGAGGCAGCCCAGCGCGCCCCGGCCCAACTGGTGCTGAGCGCGGCAGCCATCGCGCTCGTATTCGGGACACTGCTGATTCGCCGCGAAGCGGGCCATCCGGCGCCGATGCTGCCGGTGGATCTGTTCAGGCGCCCGGTATTCGCGCTCTCGGCGGTGACCGCGGTGTGTTCCTTCGCCGCGCAAGGGTTGGCGTTCGTGTCGCTGCCGTTTTACTTCGAAGATGTGCTGCATCGCAGCCAGGTCGAGACCGGCTTTCTGATGACGCCCTGGCCGGTGGTCGTGGCGTTGGCCGCACCGCTGGCGGGCGCCCTGTCCGATCACTATCCGCCCGGTCTGCTCGGCGCGATCGGCCTGGCTGTGCTGTCGGCAGGGATGGCGTCGCTCGCATTGTTGCCGGCCCATCCGCATGTGCTGGATATTGGTATTCGCATGGCGATTTGCGGCGCGGGCTTCGGCTTCTTCCAGTCGCCGAATCTGAAGGCCTTGATGGCGAGCGCGCCGCCCGAGCGCAGCGGCGGCGCGAGCGGCATCATCGCGACCGCGCGGCTGCTGGGCCAGACCACCGGCGCGGCGCTGGTCGCGCTGAGCTTCGGGATCGCCGGCCGGCATGGCCCGACGCTCGCGCTCGGCACCGGCGCGTTCTTCGCCGGCGCGGCGAGCCTCGCCAGCGGACTGCGGCTGCTGGCGCCGTCACACCGCTCGGGCGCACACGTCAAAGCGTCGGCCAAATAGACAAAGCGGGCGCGCTGCCGTGGCAGTGCGCCCGCTTTTCGTTGCGCTTTCCGTCCCGCTGCGCCGGGCAATCAATGCGCGGCGAAATACGCCTTTACCGCCGCGATAAACGTGTCGATATCGGCACGCGAGACATCCTTGTGCGTGACGAATCGCGACGCGTACAGCATCTGCGTGAGGATGCCGCGCTCCTTGAGCCATGCTTCAAGCGGCGCGCAATGCTGCTGCGGAAACTGCGCGAACACCATGTTGGTCGCGACCGACTGCACCTTCACGTGCTCGATGGCTTCGAGACCTGCGGCCAGATGGGCGGCATGGGCGTGGTCGTCGGCGAGACGTTCCACGTTGTGATCCAGCGCATACAGGCAAGCCGCCGCCAGCACGCCGGCCTGGCGCATGCCGCCGCCCAGCACCTTGCGCCAGCGGTGCGCCACGTCGATCAGCGCCTGGCTGCCGACCAGCACCGAGCCGACCGGCGCGCCCAAACCCTTGGAGAAACAGATCGATACCGAGTCGAACGGTTCGCAAAGCGCCGCCACCGGCTTGCCCGAAGCGACCGCCGCGTTGTACACCCGCGCGCCGTCGAGGTGAGTCGACAGGCCGCGCTCGCGCGCCAGTTGCACCGCTTCGGCGACATAAGCCGGCCGGCAGCACCTTGCCGCCGATGGTGTTTTCCAGCGCCAGCAGCCGCGTGCGTGCGAAGTGGTTGTCGATCGGCTTGATGGCCGCGGCGATCTTCTCGAGCGGAATGGAACCGTCCGCGGCGTTTTCCAGCGGCTGCGGCTGGATGCTGCCGAGCACCGCCGCGCCGCCGCCTTCGTACTTATAGGTGTGCGCCAACTGGCCGACGATGTACTCGTCGCCGCGCGCGCAGTGCGCCATCAGCGCCGCCAGATTGCTTTGCGTGCCGCTCGGGAAGAACAGGCCTGCCTCCTTGCCCGTGCGCTCGGCGGTCGTGGCCTGCAGACGCAGCACGGTGGGATCGTCGCCCCACACGTCGTCGCCCACTTCGGCGGCCGACATGGCCGCGAGCATGGCCGGCGTCGGACGGGTTACGGTATCGCTGCGCAAATCGATCATTGAGAGAGCCCTGTGTGTGCCTGTGTGGGACAGCTTGTGATGGCCGGCCAGCGTCCCGCATCATTTACTTCAATGGACGGGCCTGCGGTTCCGGCTGATGAACCATGTATTTTGCTTTTTGCTTCCTGTTTTGTCATTGGTGCAATGCAGCACTGCGGCTTTGTTGTGCAGCATCGCCGATGCAATCGGGCAAACCTGGCCGTCGATCTGCAGGAGCGGGCTGAACGGCGGTGCGCTCCCCGGTTCGCCATTTGTCTTCATCGATATTGAAAGCCGACGCGCTGCCTTCGATATGTCAACGCCCTCAGCCATTGCCAGTTTGACGTTCGCGCTAACGAGCATGAAGCGCGAGAGCATCAAGCAGCTTGTACACAGGCGCGGCCAAGGTTTCGCGCGTGCGCGAAACGAGCTTCAGTTCACGCCTCGACCATTGCTCGTCGAGCTCGACCGCGGAAAACGGCAGCGTATCTCGCAGCCGGCGCGTTGTCGATTCAGGCACGATCGATACGCCGACGCCCGCAGCCACCATATGACAGACCGCCTCGAAACTTTCGACCTGCGTGCGCAGCTGAATGCTCTGGCCGAGCAGTAGTGCAGTCTTCGATACGTATTGCTGATGCGATGAGCGCTCGTTCAGCCCGATGTAATTCCACTCCAGCACCTGATGAAACCGAATTGCGCGCTCACGCGTAAGCGCATGATCGTTCGGGACGATGACGACAAATTTGTCGTCGCGAAACGGCATCACGGCGAGGTTCCGGGTATTCACGAGCCCGACGATGATGCCGAGGTCAGCCATGCCTTCGTCGACCGCGCGCACGGTTTCCGGACTGGTATGTTCCTGGACGTCGACATTAATTTTGGGGTTTTCCGCGAGGAATCGCGCAAGCAACGCGGGAAGGAATTCGTGGATGGCATTTGTGTTGGCAAAAAGCCGGATGTCCCCTCGCATACCTTCGCCGAACTGCGACAGATCGTGACGCAGCTTCGTCGTCTCCCGCAACATCGTGATCGTATGCTGCAGAAACACTTCGCCGGCCGGCGTCAACTCGACGCCACGGCTGTGGCGTGACAACAGCGTCGCGGCAACGGATTCCTCCAGCATGCGAATGCGCGAACTCGCCGCAGCAACGGCAATTGGCAGGCTCTCCGCCGCTTTTGTGATGTTCCCGTACGCGGCGACAGCCGCGAAAAGCCTCAAATCGGTCAGATCGAACCGCATGGTGACTCCATCGAATGGCTGGCGGGATGGCTCCCTGCGCTGTCGGCTTCGGCCACGCACGCGCCGGCAAACTGTCGCCAGAACCGGTGCGCTGCCACTGGCGCCAACCCTGGTATCGCGGCGACGTTACCACACGATGCCGACATTCGTGATCCAGCCCGGTTCGCTGCGAGCGTTCGCGAACGGCGAATGCTCAGTCAAATAAATAGCGACGCGGGCCCTGGCCACCTCGCGCAGAATGCGGATCATCAACGGGCGATGTGGCCAACACTCGATGGAAGCGTCCCCGTATGAAGTGATGCCAGTATCGCTGGCTTCGTACCGACAACGAGGAGACTGATCTGATGACATGGAAATCAATGGCACGCGTTGCCGACGTCCCGTCCGGCACCGTCAAGGCGTGCCGCATCGAAAACATTCCAGTTGCCCTGTACAACGTCGACGGCGAATTCTTCGCTACGCACGATATCTGCACGCATGCTCACGCGTGCCTGTCCGACGGTTATCTCGAAGACGGCAAGATCGAATGCCCTCTGCACCAGGGGTTATTCGACGTGCGCACGGGCAAGGCCGTGTCGGGACCGGTGGACGTGGACCTGCAGACGTTTGCAGTGCGCGTCGAAGGCGGTGAGGTGCTGGTCGATGTCGAATGACGCTACACATGCACGGCCGTCCTACCAGTTCGCGCAGCGGGTGATGACGTGAGCGGGCGAACCGTCATCGTCGGTGCGGGACAGGCCGGCGCGAGAACCGCCGCGGCGCTGCGCCGCTTGGACGATGCCGCCGAAATCATACTGCTCGGCGAAGAACAGGATTTGCCGTACGAGCGGCCGCCGCTATCGAAGGAAGTACTGAACGGCGGTTCGCCGTCAAAAGCGACCATCTTTCCGCACACGTGGTACGAGGAGCATCGGATCGCGTTGCGTGCCGGCGCGCATGTGAGCGGATTCGACTGGCGTGCAAAGCAGATCTCGCTTGCTCACGGCGAGTCCGTTGCCTACGACGATCTCGTGCTTGCGACAGGTGTGCGACCCCGGCCGCTCGTGGTGCCGGGCGCGACGCTCGATGGCGTAGTGACGCTGCGCACGATCGGTGACAGTTCGAAGCTCTCGGCACGGCTCACGCCGGGCGCGAAAGTCGTCGTGATTGGCGGGGGCTTTCTCGGACTCGAAATCGCGGCCACGGCCATCGCCCGACACTGTGCCGTTACCGTGCTCGAAAGCAGCGACAAGTTGTTGCCGCGGATTTTTGGCGGCTTTCTGGGTCAGTATCTGTCGGACCTGCATCGCATGCATCAGGTCGAGGTTCGCACCGGCGTGACAATAGCCGCGCTCGAAGGCCATACCTTTGTCGACGCAGTCCGGCTCGCAGACGGTGCGTTGCTCGCGGCGGATGTCGTTGTCGTGGCGATTGGCGCGGTAGCGAACGACGAACTTGCCCGTGCGGCAGGAGCCGAATGCGCTGACGGCGTGTTTGTCGACGCACAGGCGCGTACGTCGCTGCCCTCGGTCTACGCCGTTGGCGACGTCACGCGACAGCGCACGCATCGGCTCGGCGAATCCGTGCGCGTCGAGTCGTGGGAAAACGCGGAACTGCAAGCTCAGATCGCCGCGAACACGATCGCCGGCATCGCACCGGCCGCCCCCGCCGCACCCTGGTTCTGGACGGACCAATACGACCGCAACATCCAGATGCTGGGTGGCCGTGGCGCCGACGATGTCGTCGTGATGCGGGGAGACGTGGCAGCGCCTTCATGGTGCGCGTTCTTCGTTGCCGGCAGCACGATTCGCGGCGCGGTGCTGATGAACGCGGGACGCGAGCGGCGCCATATCAAACGGCTGATCGATACGCAGCGGCGCATCGACTGCGTGGCACTGGGTGATGGGGGGCGGCCACTTTCCAGTCTCTCGCCCGATTGAACTGAAAACTGGACCCGCACGCCACGCGGGTGGGTTCAATCCGCATTGCATTCCAACTTACTGGAGATGAGACATGGAGAGCGAAATCAAATGGGTCAGGCAAGCCAGCGCCGCTGCTGACACCAGCGATCGCGCCGCAACCGACTACGTCTGGCCTGACGGCGGTTGCTCGCGCATTCCGTTCTGGGTCTATACGGACGAAGCAATCTATCGCCGCGAGCAGGAGCGGATCTTCCGCGGGCCGAACTGGGCCTACGTGGCGCTCGAATGCGAGATTCCGAACCCGGGCGATTTCAAGCGCAGCTTCGTCGGCGATCTGCCGATCGTCGTCGTGCGCGACACCGACGGCAGCGTCAATGCATTCGCCAACAGTTGCGCGCATCGCGGCGTGGCGTTCTGCCAGAGCGAGCACGGCAACACGAAGTCGTTCACGTGCCCGTATCACCACTGGAGCTACGACCTGAAGGGCAAGGTCACCGGCCTGCCCTTCCGCCGTGGCTACAAGGGCAAGGGCGGCATGCCGGCGGACTTCGATCTGAGCCAGCATCGCGCGCAACCGCTTGTGGTAAATGTGCGCAACGGGGCGATCTTTGCGTCGTTCGATCCGGGTGTCGAGCCGTTTGAAGACTATCTCGGCCCGCGAATGCTGTCGTACTTCGACCGTGTGTTCGACGGTCGCAAGCTCGAACTACTCGGATACATGCGGCAGCGGATCGACGGCAACTGGAAGTTCATGTTCGAGAACCTGAAGGACCCCTATCACGCGAGCCTGCTGCACGTCTTTTTCGTGACGTTTGGCCTGTTCCGGATGGACGCGGAGTCGGCGATCGAGATGGACGAGACCGGACGCCACGCCGCGATGATCAACCGGCGCGGCGGCAAGCTCGACGAAGTGGCCGCACATGAAATGCGGCAGACGCTGCGCAGCGACATGCAACTCAAGGATACGCGCGTGCTCGACCTGATCCGCGAATACCCGGGCGACGTGACTGCGGTGATGTGCACGTTCTGGCCGAACCTGATCATCCAGCAGCAATCGAACACGCTTGCGATGCGCCATCTGGTTCCGCGCGGACCGGACAGCCACGACCTGCACTGGACCTTCTTCGGCTACGCGGACGATACCCCAGAGATGCGCGCACACCGGATCCGCCAGGCGAACCTGATGGGACCGGCGGGACTCGTATCGGTTGACGACAGCGAAGTCATGGTGATGTCGCAGCAAGGCGTGACGCCTTACAACGACCGCGCGGGCGTGGCTGAGATGGCCGGGCGCACGGTCGAGGACCACGACCATACGATTACCGAGGTGGCCGTACGCGGCCTGTACCAACACTATCGCAAGGTAATGGGACTATGAATACGTTGACTCAACAGCGCGGGCAGGCCGTTTCGGCCGACATACGCTTTGGCATCATGGATCTGTACGCGGAGTACAGCGCAGCGCTCGACGAGGGCCGCTACAAGGACTGGGCCGATTGCTTCACCGCGCACGCCGAGTATCGGCTGACCACCAAGGAAAACCATGAGCGCGGGCTGCCAATCGGGATCATTTACTGCGACGGCAAGGGCATGATCGACGATCGGGCGTTCACGACGTCAGAGACGACAATCTCGCAGCCGCGCGCGCTACGGCACATCGTCAGCGGCATTCTGGTGCGGGCGGATGGCGACGGCTACCGCGTCGGCGCGGATTTTCTGATCTTGCAGACGATGCTCGACCGGATGACGGAAGTCGTGATGTCAGGGCGTTATATCGACCGCGTCGTGATCGACGACAACCGTTTCCTGTTTGAGAGTCGAGTTTGCGTGACGGATACGCTGCTATACCCGACTTCGATTGCGGCGCCGGTTTAACCCGGCTGCGGAGGGGCGAAATTCGTGATCGGCGCGTAGATCGAGATCGAGTACCACTGCGTTATTGGCATCAGGTCGCTTCGCGGCGGCTAGTATCGATGAGAACGGCGCGGCCGGCGCCCCGCCAGGAAATCAATGCAGCCCTCGAGCACGGGTTGCACGTGCCCGCGGGCAATCCGCGCCGGCCCTCCTTGCGCCAAGCTTGTGTTGGCGGCGCTTAGAAAAAGTGGTTCATACCGAACGAGACGCCTGTCTGCTTGCCGTGTCCAGACGGATTCAGCGTCGCATTGGTCACGTAGCCACCGGTGAAATGCGTGTAGTCGACATCGGCGTAAAGCTCGGTGCTCTTCGACAGCAAATAACTAATGCCCAGAATGGAGACGTCCTTTCTGCCGTCCACGCCATTCGTCGCGTTCTTGTTGTCGTAATACGCGCCCGTTACGTTGAACGCCGTCGACACGTGATAGCGGAAACCGCCCCACAGGTATTGATTGCGCGTCTCGCCGTGCGCCGTGGCGGGAACGGCTTGTGTTGCGAGCGAATAGCCGGCCATCAGGTCGACCGGACCCAGCGTCACGGCACCGCCCACCGTGTATTGATTGTTGGCGAAATAGTCGCTCGATGTGGCCGAAAACGGGTTCGAGCGATGCGTATAGCCCGCACCGAATTTGAACAGTTTGGTGTGGTAGTTCACGCCGCCCGCGAGCATGGTGCCACTAGCGAGACTGCCTGCCACGCCGCCCGGTGCATAGACCGCGCGAGCCGTCCACGGACCGAAGTCGCCGTGATAGTGGATAGCATTGTCGTCGCGGCCGCTCGTGCCGCCCGAAATCGCCGCCGCTTCGGTAATGCCCAGATAGTGCAGGTCGAATGGCTCGAAGTCCTTGATCAACCGGTGCTGCAGCGTGAACTGATGGCCTATGTCGACCTGCCCGAACGGGCCGCCTATGCCGACCGTCGACGTGCGCTGGAACAACTGGTTGGTCGTGCTGCTGTTGGCGCCAGTCGAGAGAATGTAGCCTGCTTCCAGATTGAAGCGGGCGTAGTATCCACCGCCCAGGTCCTCGATACCGAGAAAACCCCAGCGATTCGATTTGTAGACGCCGTTCGATGCCATCGTCAGCGCCGCGCCGCCTGCCTTCGTGCCGTTCACCACATTGCGCAGACCGCCGTCCAGCGAGCCATACAACGTGACGCTGCTTTGCGCGTAAGCGGCACCGCCTGAAAGCCCGAACAGGCACATTGCGGCCAGCGAGCGCCTCCACCCGTTCCTGCGTGCGCCGCTACCTGCTCCTCCAATCTCAAACATATCTCCTCCATTGACATCGTTAAATTCGTGAGGCGACGGGTGTGCGCTGCACTTCCCGCGCCGTCAATCGTGTATTGCCCAAAGATCTGGTCCGAACGGCGTGCGCAGTCGATCAGAACTGCGTGCGCAGGCCGCCTCCGACCGTGGTGCCAGCCGACATCCTGCTCGCGCGATCGGCCAATACCGCCGCGTACACATCAGTGCGTTTCGACAGCGGATAGTCATACGAGAGAGCCCAGGTGTTGCGATAAACCGAGCTATGGCCGGTACTCTTCGAATACGCGTCCGAGCCAAGAATCCTGCCGAGGCCCGCCGGAATCGAGAAGCCGATCTGCCCGGTATCGATACCGACATCGCCATCCGGAATCGAATCCCAGATGTGCTGGTACTGGCCAAACAGCTTCACGTATTGAAGGTCGTACGACATGCCGAGGTTCACCACTGACTGCGTCGTCAGTCCCGGTAGCACGGTGCCAAGGTCGCCGGCGTTCAGGCTGAACTTGATCTGCTGATACACAACCGACGTCGCGAAACCGCCGTTGTTGTACGAGACCTGGCCGCTCCACTTGTTCTGGCCGAGATGGCCGGGGTCGTTGCCGAACGAATACATTGCGCGGCCGACGAGGCCGTTATACGGCGACGAGGCGTAATACACGGAGTTCCACCACTCGCCCGCATTGCCGAATACACCTTGCCCGTTCACGCCGACGTAGCTGTGCAGCACGATGGGTGAGAATACGAATGAGTTCAGGAACGGGTTGAACGTGATGGTCGAGAACCACAGCAGCGGCGGGATCAGACCGGCGGTCACCGTACCGTATTGGCCGGTCACGCCAACGTATGCGTTACGCGAGAACAGGCCGTCATGCGGAAAACCCGTGCGGCCCATCGCGCCGTTCTGGATATTGAAGTAGCCCTCAAGGTCGAAGATGACCCTTGTACCGCCGCCGATATCCTCCAGACCACGTATGCCGAAATACGGCGCCGTCATGCCGCCGTTACCGGCGATCACGCTCGACTGACCGTTCATCGGCTTCTTGTAGCCGACGAATGCATCGAGCAGTCCGTAGATTTGCACGCTCGATTGCGCGCGGGCCGCTTCAGCGAATAGCGCGGCGCCAAGAACGAGTGCTGTTATCCCCAACTTTATTTTCATCTGTATCTCCTGCCTTTCCGAACCCTGGATTCACGGCTGCGAACCGGCGCGCCTTCACACGTTCACGTGTGTCGAATTGCACTCCAGACGCTGGTTTTATTTATTGATATGTATTACTGAATATAGAATCTGTGTTGCTGAATTCTTTCTCGATGTCAAACCATAATCTTCAGAAATAGCAGCGCAACGAAAGGTCCAGACAAGCAACCACCAGGAGCCGTTTTACGGCCTTGCCTAAGTCTGGTTCTGCGCGCGGGAAGGGGCGGCCGACGACGTGCTTGACGGCTTCTGCTTCGAGCAAAGTAATGAGTGCAGGACGACGAGCGTGAGACCGCCCGAGATTACCGGCTGCTGAAGCACGAGTTGGAGCATCAGCGGCATCGCATGGATGGCTTCCGGCGAGATGAAGAGGCCACCGAGGCCAACGAGAAACGCGAGTCCCGACGCAATCAGCCGGCGATCGTCCCACTCGACTTGCGAGAGAATGTGTACGCCGTGCATGAAGACGATGCCGAACAGCAGTGTCGCGGCAGCCGAAATCACCGGAATCGGTACGACGACGAGCAGCATGTCGAACTTCACGCAGCCGCCGAGTACGATCAGCAGGATGCCTGCAGCGAGCGTCACGAAGCGCGAACCAACGCGTGTCGCGCGCAGAATGCCGATGTTGTCAGGATACGCGATCGTACTGAAGCCACCCCACACTGCCGCGACAACCGAGCCGAGCGCGACGCCGAACAGCCCCTCAGACATGCGGCCCGGAGTTAGCGTCTCTTCGCCCCATTCGGCGACTGTCTGGTAGAGGGCCATCGATCCCATGCCCGCCGGAATCAGCACGAGCAGGAACACTGCAACGAGATCGGGGCGCACGCCGAAACCGAACGGAAAGATGCGGGGCTCGACGACCAGCGGCGCAGCGGCCACCGCCGCAAACGAAACCGGCTCGAACAACGTGTAGGCCAGCGTGCCGAGCGCAAGGCCGAGCAGGATCGCGACGCGACGCAGCCGGCGGCCGCCCCAAAGCATCGCGAAGACAATACCGCCCACCGCAACTGCGCCGGAAACCAGGTTCACGACCGGAAAGCCGGGGCTTTTAGGGCCGCCGATCCAGGTCGGCAACGCGACGCTGGCAATCTGCACCACGATCAACATGACGATCATTCCGGAGATGATGGGCAGGCGCAAATGCCGCGCGAACATGCCCGCCACGCTGCGTCCGCGGACCGGCACCGTGAGCACGCACCAGATCAGCGACGCGGCGAAGAACGACCCGAATGCCGTACCGAGGCCGCCCGACTGCAAATGACCGACAGTCAGAAGCGCACCGAAACTGCCTGCATAGGGACCCTGCGCGATCGGCAGGCGCAGCAACAGCACCGATTGCAGAATCGTGATGATCCCGCACGCCATGAAGGTCATGCCGTACAGGTACGCGATCTGCGGATCGGACAAATGGAATGCGCGGCCGAGAAGCCCCGGGAACACAAACATGCCCGTCATTCCGAAAACGTTCTGCAGCGCGAGCACGGCCAGTTGCGGGAGCGGCAACCGCTCGTTGATTCCGACGTCGAAGACGCGCGCGGGCGGACTTTCAGCAGTGGCCTCGCGGATTGAAGCGCCGGGTTTCGGTATGTCTGTACTCAAGGTGTATTCCATTAGACCAAAAACGAAATCCTGTCCGGTGGCGCGGACCGTGGCCGCGTCACGCCCTTTCCCTTCAGGCGCTATCGCACGAGGGCGGATGACGCGCCAGACCAGTTGCTTTAGTGATCCTCAGTTGTCGAGCGGGATGCCCTTTGTCTCGGGACCGAACCAGATCGACACCATGCCAACAATAAAGAGCAGCGACACCGCCGCCGATGCCGCCGGAAACGAACCAAACTTCGCAACCACCGCATTGCCTGCGATCGGACCGATACTTGTGAGCGCACGGGCCATGTTCCAGCAGAAGCCCTGGCCGGTCGCGCGCACACGGGTTGGGAAGAGCTCGGGCAAATAAGCGGCAAAGGTGCCAAACGCGCCAATGACGAAGTAGCCATACACAGGCATCAGCCACAGTACCCGGCCGATGTCATGCACCGTCATGAACAGCACGAGCGATACGACCAGCGACCCTGCCGAAAAGATGAAGTACGACATCCGGCGCCCGAGGGCGTCGAGCATCCAGATCAGCGTGAGGTAGCCGAGCGTCGCGCCGATCATCATCAGAATGAATGCGTAGCTGACCGTCTTGCCGACGTCGCGGTGATCGGCGGCTGCAACCGACAACTGATGAATCCAGCTCGGCAGGAACGTGAGACCGCCCCAGCAGCCAAGCATGGCAGCCGACGAGACAATCACGCCGATGATCGTCTTGCGGCGTAGTCCCGGCGCGAAGATGGCGGTGAAAGTTTGCATCGCCGATTCGGCCAGGACGCTGTCGCGCACTTGCACCCAGCGTTGCGGCTCAGGCACGAAGCGGCGCACGAGAATCGTGACGAGCGCGGGTGCGGCGCCCACGCCGAGTACGACGCGCCAACCGAAGCGGCCGAGCAGCAGGTTGTCGAGCGCCGCCGCCAGAAAGCCGAACGCGAACGCCATCTGCATGATCTGCATGGCGCGGGCACGTTGCCGGCCAGGCCACGATTCGGCGACGAGTGCCGCCCCGGCTGCCCATTCACCGCCGATGCCGAAACCGGCCAGCGCCTGCGCGATCGCCAGCTGGGTCCAGGTCTTCGAAAATGCGCTCAGCAGCGTGAAAGCCGCGTAAATGAGGATGGTCCAGCCCATGACACGCGAGCGGCCGAAGCGGTCGGCGGCCACGCCGAACAGCACGCCGCCGATGCCCCACGTGAGCAGTTTGCCCGCAATGATGTAGCTGCCGATCTTGCTGATTTCGGTCGCATCGGTGCTGTGCAATAGCTGGCCCACGCTCGGCACGAGCACGAGCGTGAAGAGATTCAGGTCCATCGAGTCGAACATCCAGCCGAGGAACGCCGAAATCAGCGCCAGCCACTGGTAGCGCGACAACCTGAATCCCTGAGGCTCGGCCGAAGCCACCGACGCCGCCTTGGCGCCCTGCGATGTGCCCATTCTTCCCGTCTCCTGATCTTCCGCCGAATAAGCGAACGAATTAGCCGATGCGGGTCGTATCGCCCGGTTTCACCATTTGGGGCAGTATAGCGTAATGCAATTAGATTGCAATACAGATTATTGTATTACTGTCTGCCGAACTGGTGCCGGTGGGCTGGACTTGCCGTGCCGGGTCGTCGAGGTAAGGGCTCGAAACATATGGGCGATTTCGAGCCCGCGAACCCGCTTGGGCGCGGGCCGAAAAAACATTGAGGACGACGCGAGCGAGGAGGCCAAAAGAGCCCCTCATGCTGCGCGCCGTTCATCGAACCGGTTCGCGAGCCGGTACGTCGCGAGGTGAGGCGCGGCGAAGGTTCCAACCTCTGACGCATCAGGTGCGAAAGGGCCGGCAGCCGCGCGGCGTTTCGTCGATTTAGCTGGCTGTCGTGGCGAGCACCTGGACCGCAAGCCTTTCCGCCTGCTCGACATGGCGCTTGCACGCCGCCGCGGCCGCATCGGCGTCATTACGCATGACCGCGTCGACAATCGACGCGATTTCGTCGTAGCTCTGCGGCAGGCGCCCTTCCTGCGAAAGCGTCGTCGCGCGCAGCATCATCACTCGCGTATGGACGAGACGTAGCATCTCCGTGAGTACCGGATTGCTGGCGCCCTCGAGCATCACGTCGTAGAACTGCGCCTTCTGTTTCAGGAAGCGCATGGTGCCCTCCTCGCCCGGCAGGTCCCGTATCGAGGCGAGCTTTTCCAATGCCTGCTTCAGTGCGACACGCTGGTCGTCCGTCGCCCGCTCGGTGAACTGGCGGCCCGCCAGCGCCTCGAGTACGGCGCGCACTTCATAAAGACCCCTCGCCTCGTCGCCCGTCATCACGGAGACGATCGGACCTTTGTGCGGAATGATCTGCACAAGCCCCTCGGCCACGAGTTGACTCAGCGCCTCGCGAACAAGCGTGCGGCTCACGCCAAGCATTTCGCACAGTTCGCGCTCGATCAACCGGTCGCCTGGCTTGAAGGTCAGGTCGCTGATACACGAACGCAATCCGTCGATCACCTGCTGGCGCAGCGTCGCCACCGGCCGCACTACCAGTCTGTTGGTATTCATTCCATCCCTTTGTCATATGAATAAAAAGAGCCGCGCCAAACTTCGTAATACAATCATATTGACATTCCACGGCGAAGCTCCGATACTGCCTACCATTATACAATCCTACAACAGTTGCTTGAACCCCGAAGGATAATCATGGAAGACATCACGCTATCCGAACGTCGTGCCATCGGCGCAAAGATCCGCAAGGAAGTGCTGGGCTCGAGCCATACGCAGAACAACACCAATCCCCATCTCTTCGACACCGTATTCCTCGAATACACGGAAGACGTGTGCTGGGGCAACGTGTGGAACCGCACTGGTCTCCCGCGCGCAACGCGCAGCATGCTGAACCTTGCGATGCTGGCGTCGCTCGGCCGCTGGCACGAGTTCGAAGTGCACACGCGTGGGGCGGTGAACAATGGCGTGACGGAAGAGGAAATCGCCGAAGTGTTGCTGCAGGCCGGCGTCTACGCGGGCATTCCCGTCGCGGCCGAAGCGCTGCGTCGCGCGAAGGCGGTGGTGCTCGATCTAAAAGCGAAAGCCGCTGCTGCTGTCTGAAGTCGGCTTGCGGTTCGTCAAGGCGCGCCGCGATTCGTCATCTCATCCCACGCGTAAATGCCTGGTGGTTCAGAGGGTCGCAAGGGTTTCGCGCTTTCGGCTGGCGATCCGCTAGTCGATCGCGCGAAGCACCCGTCGCAGCCCGCGCGTTACCCGAATACATCATGTCTCATTCAACTTTCTGCGAAATTCCAGCCGGCCGCATCGCCTACTCCCGTCGCGGGACGGGCAGGCCGCTGGTTCTGCTTCATCCGATCGGTGTCGATCGAAGCTGGTGGGACGAGTACGTCGGGCACTGGGCCGCATCGTACGACGTCGTCACGATCGATATCCGCGGCCATGGGGACTCCAGCGCCGTCACCGCCCCCATCACGCTCGCCGACCATGCGACCGACGTCGCCGCAGTGCTGCGTCGCGAACGTCTGACCGGTGTCACCCTGATAGGCGTATCGATGGGCGGCATGATTGCGCAGCGTGTCGCGATCCAGTTTCCCGAGCTTGTCGGCGCGTTGATTCTTTGCGCAACGGCCGGTGGATTTCCCGACGAAGTGCGCCCGCGCATTCTCATGCGCGGCGACATGAGCCGGCAAGGCGCGATGTCCGAAGTGATCGACGACACGATCACGCGCTGGTTCGCCGCCGACACGTCACGCCCCGACCTCGTCCAGAAGTGTCGCGCGCGCCTCGCCGCCGACGACTGGTACAGCTGGAGCGCGAACTGGCGGGCGATCTCGCTGCTCGACAATCTCGGCGAACTGCCAGGCGTGTCGGCACCGGCGCTCGTCGTCGCGGGCGATGCCGATGCGAGCATTCCGCCGGCGGTATCGCAGAAGATCGCCGACGCGCTGCCGAACAGCCGTTTCGTCGTCGTTCCGGGCGCGGCGCACTTTGGAGCGTTCGACATGCACGAAGTTTTTGCAACGGTATTCGACGATTTCCTGTCGACCGTCGCTGAATGAAATAAAACGCGAACGCGCCCTCGCGCTGGGACAGTTTCACGCGCCGCGCGGCTCAGTAGTGACCAGACAAGTGGAGCGGCGCCCGCACGGGCCGATCGCCCCAAGGAGGCAGTATGGCAATCACAATCCGTTCATCTTTCACCGTCGATGCACCGCCGTCGGACGTCTGGAAGACCATGATCGACATCGAACGGTCCGCACCGTGTTTTCCGGGCGCGGAACTCAAAGAAAAGCAGCCTGATGGCAGCTACAAGGGCGGCTTCACCGTCAAGCTCGGCCCGCTCACGCTGAAGTTCGCGGGCAAATTCAAGATTGCCGAACAGAACGACGCCAACCGCACGGTCGTGGTGTCCGCAAGCGGCACCGACACGAAAGGCCGCGGCGGCGCCGATGCGCAGATCAACGCGTCCGTCACCGACGCGGACGGCGGCAAGACGAAAATCGACGTCGTCTCGGACGTGAACCTGTCGGGCACGGTGGCGCAGTACGGACGCGGTGCCGGGATGATCGAGGCGCTCTCGCAGCAACTGCTCAATCAGTTCGCGAAGAACCTGACCGCGCTCATCGAGGCGGACGCAGCGCACGCCGCCACGGTCGCCACTCAGAACACCGCGAGTGAAGCGGCTGCGCCGAACTCGCCCGCTGAACCGGATGCGCCCAGGCCAGCCTCGCAAGCGCGCCGCCCGCCGCCCGCACCGGCGCCGGTTGCGCCGCTCGACGCGGGCGCACTCATGCGCAAAGCGATGTGGCAGTCGATCCGGAATTACTTCGCGCGGCTCTTCGGACGCAAGCAGCACCCCTGAGGAAGCCACCGCACTATCGGAGCACGCATGAAACCCAGTGAATTCCAGTATCACGCGCCGACCACCGTCGAAGAAGCCGCGCAACTGCTCGGCACGCTCGAAGATGCGCGGGTGCTTGCCGGCGGCCAGTCGCTGATGCCGATGATGAACTTCCGGTATCTGATGACGAGTCACCTGATCGACCTGAACGGCGTCGAGGCACTGACCCGCATCGAGGAACGCAACGGCCGCCTGCACATCGGCGCGATGGCGCGGCAGCGCGACATCGAACTGTCGCCGCTCGTCATGAAGCGCGCGCCGCTGATCCGCGAGGCGTATCAGCTCGTGAGCCACAAGCAGATCCGTAATCGCGGCACGCTCGGCGGCAGCCTGTGCCAACTGGATCCGTCGTCGGAGCAGCCGTGCTTCACCGCCGCGCTCGACGGCGTACTGTCGATCGCGCGTTACGAAGACGGCGCAGTCGCGACCCGCGAGCTGCCGATGTCTGACTGGGCGCTGATGTACATGACGCCCGCGCTCGAAGAAGGCGACCTGCTCGCCGGCATCTCGCTCGACATCTGGCCAGAAGGCCATGGCTACGCATTCGAAGAGTTCGCGCGGCGCCATGGCGATTACGCGATCGTCGGCGTTGCGGCGCTCTGCACCGCCGATGCGCAAGGGCGCCTCGACCGCGTTTCGCTGACGATCTGCGGCGTCGCTCCCGGTCCCGTGCGGATGCACGAAGTCGAGACCGCCCTCTGCGGCCGCCCGATGGACGAAAGCGCGCTGCGCGTCGCAAGCGACGCCGCGCGCGCGCTGGATGTAATGACCGACGCGCACGTGAGTACCGACTACCGCCAGCATCTCGCCGGCGTCCTGACCGAAAGAGCGCTGAAAACAGCGTTCTCGC
Organism: uncultured beta proteobacterium; assembly: GCA_963738755.1. Classification (GTDB taxonomy): domain Bacteria; phylum Pseudomonadota; class Gammaproteobacteria; order Burkholderiales; family Burkholderiaceae; genus Paraburkholderia. The sequence continues at coordinate 106,805 of CAVTXZ010000012.1, read as the reverse complement.
GCGTCGCAAAACAATCGTAGCGTGACAAAGGAGATGGACATGGAGACTCGTACTGTCAGAGTCGTCGTCAACGGCACCGCTTATGAGCGCGAGGTCGAACCGCGTCGCATGCTCGGTGACTTCCTGCGTCACGACCTCGATCTCACCGGCACGCACTACGGTTGCGAGCATGGCGTATGCGGTGCCTGCACCGTGCTGATCGAAGGCCGCACCGCGCGCGCCTGCCTGACGCTCGCGGCGCAGATGAACGGCCGCTCGCTGACCACCGTCGAAGGGCTCGCCCACGCGGATGGCACGCTCAATGAACTGCAAAAGGCCTTTACCGAAACGCACGCGCTGCAATGCGGGTTCTGTACGCCCGGCATGCTGATGACGCTCACCGAACTGTTGAGTGAAACGGATTCGCCGTCCGAGGCCGAGATCCGCGAAGCCATCACGGGCAATCTGTGCCGCTGCACGGGCTACCAGCCGATCGTCGCCGCTGCCCTGCTCGCCGCGCAGCGCATCCGCGATCAGCGCGCCGCCGCGCCGGCTGCACAAGCCACGGAGTAATACGATGGAAATTTCCGACCTGAAAGGCGCTCCCACCGACCAGCGCTATATCGGTAAGCGCGTCGCGCGCACCGAAGACAAGAAGCTGCTGCAAGGCCAGGGCTCCTACGTGGACGACCTGCATCTGCCGCACATGCTGCAGGCCGCGGTGCTGCGCAGCCCGCACGCGCACGCGAAGATCGTCTCGATCGACTGCACGGCCGCGCGTGAACTCAAGGGCGTGCACGCCGTCTACACGCACGCGGACCTGAGCGGCCGCGCGCGTGGCCGCGCGCCGTCGATGCTGCCGAACCCGGCGATCCGCTTCGAACGCACCCAGGAACTGCTCACTTCGACGGAAGTCACCTTTGCAGGCGAAGCGGTGGCATTTGTCGTCGCAGACAACCGCTACATCGCGGAAGACGCGTGCGGTCTGATCGAGATCGAATACGACACGCTGGCCGCCGTCGCCGACTGCCGCGACGGACTGCGTCCCGAGTCGCCGCTCTGCCACACCGACGCGAAAGACAACGTCGTCGCGCATATCGAAATGGGTTTCGGCGACATCGACGCAGCCTTCCAGGATGCACCGCATGTCGTCGAGGCAACGTACTGGCAGAACCGCGGCTCCGCGCATCCGATGGAGACGCGCGGTTATGTCGCCGAATATCACGCGACCAAGGGCGAGTTGACCGTCTGGTCGTCGGGTCAGGCGCCGCACCACGAGAAGAAGAACCTCGTCGAGCTGCTCGAGTGGGATCCCGAGAAGCTGCGCGTGCTGATGAACGACGTCGGCGGCGGCTTCGGTCCGAAGCTGCCGTTCTATCCGGAAGAGGCGCTCGTCGCGATCGCGGCGGTCGCGCTCAAGCGTCCCGTCAAATGGATCGAGGACCGGCGCGAGCACTTCCTCGCGGTCACGCAGGAGCGCGACCAGTGGTGGACCGTGCAAATGGCGCTCGAGAACAACGGCAAGATTCGCGGCGTAAAACTCGAGATGGTGCACGACAACGGCGCGTTCCTGCCGTGGGGGATCATCACACCGTACATCTCGATCACGACGACGCCTGGGCCCTATGTGATCCCCGCGATGGGCGCGAAGCTCGACGTCGTCTACACGAACAAGTGCGCCACCTCGCCGGTGCGCGGCGCAGGCCGTCCTCAGGCGGTGTTCGCCATGGAGCGGATTCTCGATAAGGCCGCGCGCACGCTCGGCATGGATCGCGCGGAGTTGCGCTGGCGCAATCTGATCCAGCCGGAGCAGATGCCGTATGACGCGGGCTTCATCTATCGCGACGGCAGCCCGCTGCGCTACGACAGCGGCGACTATCCGGCCTGCCAGAACGCGGCACTGGAGCGCGCGAACTATGCGGGCTTCGCCGAGCGCAAGGCCGAGGCGCGCCGCCAGGGCCGCTTCATCGGCATCGGCATGGCGAGCTTCGTCGAAGGCACCGGGATGGGCCCGTTCGAAGGCGCGACCGTGCGCGTGCAGGCAAGCGGCCGCATCGTCGTGATCACCGGCGCATCGCCGCAAGGCCAGGGCCACAAGACGACTTTCGCGCAGATCTGCGCCGAGCAGCTGAACGTACCCCTCGAAACAATCGACGTCACTACCGGCGATACCGGTGGCATCTCCATGGGTGTCGGCACGTTTGCGAGCCGCGCGACGGTCAATGCCGGCAACTCGGTCTACATCGCCGCCCAGGCTGTCGGCGAAAAGATGCTCACGCTCGCCGCCCACCTGTGGAAGTGCGAACCCGTCGACCTCCTGCTCGTCGAGGGCCACGTGGCGCGCCGCTCGGGCATCGAACAGCGCATGAGCTACGGAGAGCTCGCGAAGATTTCGCAGGGCATGCCGGGCTTCACGATGCCCAAAGGCCTCACCGCCGGCCTCGAAGAAACGAAATACTTCTCGCCCGCGCAATCGACGTATTGCAACGGCACCGCCGTCGTCGAACTCGAAGTGGATCGCGAGACCGGCCACATCACGATCCTGAACTATGTGATGGCGCACGACTCGGGCAAGCTGATCAATCCGATGATCGTCGACGGCCAGGTGATCGGCTCGGTCGCGCACGGCATTGGTAACGCGACGCTCGAATGGATGCAGTACGACGAGAACGCGCAGCCGACCACGACGAACTTCGGTGAATACCTGCTGCCGATGGCGACCGACGTGCCGAACATCGACATCGTGCACCTCGAAACGCCGTCGCCGCTGAACCCGCTCGGCGTCAAGGGCGCGGGTGAAGGCGGCACGATTCCAGCCGCGGCGGCGATCGTCGCGGCGATCGAGGACGCGCTCTCGGAATACGGCGTCGAATTCACCGAAGCGCCGCTCGTACCGCAGCGCGTGTTCCAGAAACTCAAGGAGGCCGGCGCCTACGCGCGCTGACCTGCGCGGGCGCTCGCGCATCGCGGGCGCTCATCCTCTGTTTTCATTGTTTGGACCTCTTCTCCATGACGACCGAATTCACCGCAGCGTTCCACGATTCCGAATACCGGATCACCCTTGGCCAGCCGGACCTCGGCAACATGCTGACGCTCGACGCGATGCGCGCGCTCGCCGCCGAGATCCGCAAGGCCGGCCGCGACAGCGATGTGAAAATCATCCGCCTGCGCGCGTCCGGTCCCGCGTTTTGCCGCGGCCGCGCCGTCAGCGCGCCGCCGGCCACGCCGCCGACGTCCGCGCAGTACCGCCGCAATGTGGCCGATCCGATTCTCGACGTTTACCGCGCGATGCACGAAAGCGAAGTCCCGCTCCTCGCCGAAGTGCAAGGCGATGCGGAAGGTTTCGGCTGTGCACTCGTCACCGCATGCGATCTGGCCATCGCCGCGGACAGCGCGCGCTTCAGCCTGCCCGAACTGCAGAAGAACCTGCCGCCGACGCTCGTGATGTCCGTGCTGCGCTACAAGGTGCCGCCAAAGGCGTCCGCGCACATGGTCTACCTGACCGAGAGCATCGACGCCGCGAATGCGCGCGAGTGGGGCATCGTCGCCGAAGTCGTGCCGGCAGCGAGCCTCGCCGGGCGCGCGGACGCAATGGTTGCCTCGATCTGCTCGCGCGACCGTATCGCCATTGCAGCGCTGAAAACGTACTTCCGCGAGATCACAATTCCCGACTTCTCGCTCGCGAGCGAAGTGGCGGGTGCATCGCTCGCGAACGCAATGACGTCGATGCGCCGCTGATGCGCCACCGAAGTGCCGTCGTACCACACGCGCGGCACGAGCGAGACGGATCGAACACGCGATACGTTGCCCGCGCCGGGCAACACTTCAAGCAATAAGGGCACCGTGCGACACGGTGCTACACGGGACTTCTAGCCATGGCTGATCAAGACACCACTTCCAGGTCTTCCGCGAACGCTGGTTACGCGGACCTGCACGAACACATCGCGCGCCTCGATGCGGCAGGTTTGCTGTACCGGATCGACGAGCCCGTCAACAAAGACACCGAAATGCATCCGCTCGTGCGCTGGCAGTTCCGCGGCGGCATTCCGGAGGCCGATCGCAAGGCGTTCCTCTTCACGAATATCGTCGACAGCAAGGGCCGCAAGTACGACATCCCGGTCATCGTCGGCGGCATCGCCGCGAATCCGGAGATCTACCGGATCGGCATGAACGTGCCGTCGCTCGACGACATCGGCGATGCCTGGAACCGCGCGATCGACAATCCGGTGCCGCCCGTCGTCGTCGAAAGCGGCCCCGTGCATGACATTGTGATCGAGGGCAAAGACCTCGAAGGTCCGGGCAACGGACTCGAATCGCTGCCGCTGCCGATCTCGACGCCGGGCTTCGATGCCGCGCCGTACATGACGATGACCGGCGTGATCTCGCGCGATCCGGAAACCGGCGTGCAGAACATGGGCACCTATCGCGGCCACCTGAAGTCGGCGACGCGTCTGGGCATGATGATGCTCGTGAATCTGCGCGCAGGCGGTCTCGACCACTGGCGCAAGTACGCAGCGAAGGGCGAGAAGATGCCGGTCGCCATCGTGCTCGGCGCGCCGCCCCTCGTCGCGTTCCAGGGTCCGCAGAAGCTGCGCCCGAACGTCGACGAGCTTAGCGTTGCCGGCGGCCTCGCCGGTGCGCCGATCCGCGTCGTCAAGGGCCGCACCGTCGATCTGCTGGTGCCGGCCGAGGCCGAAGTCGTCGTCGAGGGTTATGTCGATCCGCAATACCTCGAACCGGAAGGCCCGTTCGGCGAAAGCCACGGGTACGTCGCACTCGAGGATTACAACCTCTCCATCGAAGTCACGGCGATCACGCGCCGCAAGGACGCGGTGCTGACCTCGATCATCTCGCAGGTCACGCCGTCCGAATCGAGCGTCATCAAGCGGCTCGCCTACGAGCCCATGTTCCTGCGCCACCTGCGCGATCATCTCGGCATTCGCGGCATCAAGAAGGTGTCGCTGCACGAGCCGCTCACGAACCTGCGTCGCTTCGTATTCCTGCAGTTCGAGCGCGGCGCGAAGCGCACCGAAGTCTGGCGCGCGCTGTACGGCACGATGTCGCTGCAGGCCGCGATCGGCAAGTTCGTGATCGCCATCGACGACGACATCGATCCGGACAATGCGGACGCCGTGTTCTGGGCAATGGGCTACCGCTGCAATCCGGTCGAGGACGTGAAGCTGATTCCGTACCGCGAGCCGGGCCACGGTCCGCGCTCGGACCACGCCACCGGCCTCGATTCGGCCATGCTGATCGACGCGACGATGAAAACGCCGATGCCGCCGCTCGCGCTGCCAAAGAAGGAATACATGGAGAACGCGAAGGTGCTGTGGGAACGTCTCGGCCTGCCGAAGCTGAAACCGGAGTCGCCGTGGTACGGCTACTCGCTCGGCGACTGGACCGAGGAATGGGACCGCAACGCCGAGCAGGCGACGCGCGGTGAATGGATGCAGCGCGACGCATCCTACAAGGCGCGCCGCAAGAGCGGCGTCGAGCCGAATTCGCCGGTGCGCGGCATCGAGGGCGATCATGGCGACGAATAACGGCACACCGGAGCGGATCATCGTCGGCATCACCGGCGCGTCCGGCGTGATCTACGGTATTCGCGCGCTCGAACTGCTCGCCGAGGCGGGCGTCGAGACTCATCTCGTGATCAGCAAGGCCGCCGAACTGACGATGACCTACGAGACCGACATTCGCGCAGCCGATCTGCGCGCGCGCGCGTCGAAATGGTATTCGCCGGCGGATATCGGCGCGGCCATTTCGTCGGGCTCGTTCAAGACAAAGGGAATGCTGATCGTGCCGTGCTCGGTGCGCTCGATGAGCGAGATCGCCACCGGCATCACGAGCTCGCTGATCAGCCGCGCGGCCGACGTCGTGCTGAAGGAGCGCCGGCGTCTCGTGCTCGGCGTGCGTGAAACGCCACTGCACGGCGGCCATCTGCGCACGCTCGTGCAGCTCTCGGACATGGGCGCGATCATCGCGCCGATCGTCCCGGCGTTCTATTCGAAGCCGCAAACGATCGCCGACATCGTCGATCACACGATTGGCCGCATGCTCGATCTGTTCGACATCGAAACCGGTGTGGTCAGGCGCTGGAAAGATCAGCAGCCGGAGTTGTAGCCCACCCGCCACCCCGCTTTCACAATTCACTTCATAGGCCCGTCGCGCAGCGCGCTGCCGGCGAGCCGCCTCTTGCGATGACCATGACCGAATCCAATCCGCTTTCCCGGCTCGCGGACCCGAGCCTGTTGCGCACGCTCGCCTATGTCGACGGCGCTTGGTGCGGCGCCGACGATGCGCGCACGTTCGCCGTCAACGATCCCGCCACCGGCGAGAAGATCGCCGACGTGCCGCTCCTCACCGGCGCCGAAACGCGCCGTGCGATCGAAGCCGGCGAACGCGCGCAGCGCGGCTGGCGCGCGCTCACCGCGGCGCAGCGCGCGGCGGTCCTGAAGCGCTGGCATGCGCTGATGGTCGCAAGCACGGACGACCTCGCGATCATCATGTCGGCTGAGCAAGGCAAGCCGCTCGCCGAAGCGAAAGGCGAGATCGGCTATGCGGCCTCGTTCATCGAGTGGTTCGCCGAACAGGCCAAACGGATCGACGGCGACGTGCTCGCCTCGCCGGCCGCCGACAAGCGCATGCTGGTGACGAAGGAGCCGATCGGCGTCTGCGCCGCGATCACGCCGTGGAACTTCCCCGCTGCGATGATCACCCGCAAGGTCGCACCCGCACTCGCCGCCGGCTGCGCAATGATCGTGAAGCCGGCGGAAGCCACGCCGCTGTCGGCGCTCGCGCTGGCCGAACTCGCGCATCGCGCGGGCGCGCCAGCGGGCGTGTTCAGCGTCGTCGTCGGCGATCCGCGCTCGATCGGCGCGGAGATGACCAGCAACCCCATCGTGCGCAAGCTCTCGTTCACGGGCTCGACGCCGGTGGGCCGGCTACTGATGAGCCAGTGCGCGCCGACGATCAAGAAGCTTTCGCTCGAACTCGGCGGCAACGCGCCGTTCATCGTGTTCGACGATGCCGACCTCGACGCGGCAGTCGAGGGCGCACTCGCCTCGAAGTACCGCAATGCCGGTCAAACCTGCGTCTGCACGAACCGCTTCTACGTACAGGACGGCGTGTACGAGGCGTTCGCCGAAAAATTCGCGGCGGCAGTCGGCCGCATCAAGGTCGGCAACGGTTTCGAAGGCGGCGTCACGCAAGGCCCGCTCATCAACGAAGCCGCGGTCGAGAAGGTCGAAGCGCATATCGCCGATGCGGTGGCGCACGGCGCCCGCGTGCTCATTGGCGGCAAACGCCATACGGCCGGCAAGCTCTTCTTCGAGCCGACCGTGGTGGATGGCGTCACTGCGTCGATGCGCTTCGCGACCGAGGAAACTTTCGGCCCGGTCGCCCCGCTGTTCCGCTTCCACGATGAGAACGAGGCGATCGCGGCGGCGAACGCCACCGAGTTCGGTCTTGCCGCCTACTTTTATAGCCGCGACATCGGCCGGATCTGGCGCGTGTCCGAGGCGCTCGAGTACGGCATGGTCGGCATCAACACCGGTCTGATCTCGAATGAAGTCGCGCCGTTCGGCGGCGTCAAGCAGTCCGGCCTCGGTCGCGAAGGCTCGAAGTACGGCATCGAGGAATATCTCGAGATCAAATACCTGTGCATGGGTGGCCTCTGAGCGATGCCGCTTCGGCAGCCGGCTAACGGCCGGATCCGTCACGTCGAAACCGACGCCTGGCAGCCGTTCGAGCGCAGTTCAGACGCCAACGGCGCGCCACGCGTTAGTCGGTAAAGTCGCGTTGACAGTCGTCGTATTGCCATGCAATCATACAATCACACCAGATTACCCACCCACTGGGTCTCACATTACGGAGACAGCATGTCATCATCACTTCACGATCTTTCGGGACCGGCAACTGCCGATGGTGCCCCGCGCGATTTGCAGGAACATATCGCCCGGCTGGAGGCCAAGGGGCTGCTCACCCGCATCGACCGGCCGATCAACAAGGATACGGAGCTGCACCCGCTGGCGCGCTGGCAGTTCCAGGGCGGGCTGCGCGAAGATCAGCGCCGCGCGTTCCTGTTTACCAATGTGGTCGACGGCGACGGCCGCACTTATGACATCCCGGTGCTGATCGGCGGCCTTGCCGCCTCGCCGGAGATTTACGCCACTGGCCTCGGCCTGCCGGTCGAGCAGATCGGCCGCGCCTGGACGGAGGCGATCGCCGAGCCGGTTCCGCCCGTCATGGTGACGCAGGCGCCCTGTCAGGAGGTGGTGATCAGCGGCGATGCGCTGAAGGAAAAAGGCCTGTCGCGGCTGCCGGTGCCGATTTCCACGCCCGGCTTCGACGCCGCGCCCTATCTCACCGCAACGCTCTGCGTGACCAAAGATCCCGAGAGCGGCGTCCAGAACATGGGGACCTACCGTGCCGCGCTGAAGTCGGAAAATCGGCTGGGTGTGCGCATGGCGAGCCGCCTGTCGGGAGCCGGCGGTTATCTCCATTGGGAGAAATATCGGGCGATGGGCCAGCAGATGCCGTGTGCCATCGTGTTGGGCTGCGCGCCCGCCGTGCTGTTCACCGGGCCGCAGAAACTCCAGATCGACCAGGACGAGATGGCCGTTGCCGGCGGCCTGATGCGCGCGCCGGTCGAGGTAGTGCGCTGCAAGACCATCGACCTCGTCGTTCCCGCCGATGCCGAAATCGTGATTGAAGGCCTGATCGACACCGATGCGCTGGAGCCCGAAGGCCCGTTCGGCGAAAGCCATGGCCACATCGCGCTCGAAGACTACAACATGTCCATGCACGTCACCGCGATCACGATGAAGAAGAAGCCGGTCTTCGTCTCGATCATCAGCCAGGTCACGCCTAGCGAAAGCTCCGTGCTGAAAAAAGTGGCCTACGAGCCCTTGTACCTCGAGCATCTGCGCAAGGTGATGGGCGTGCGCGGCATCGAGCGGGTGGTCATGCACGAGCCGCTGACCAACCTGCGCAAAGTGATCTTCCTGCAGTTTGCGCGCGGCACGCAGCAGGCGGAGGTCTGGCGCGGCCTGCAAGGGGCCGCAACGCTCCAGGCGCAGTGCGGCAAGCTGGTCATCGCGGTCTCAGAAGATATCAACCCGGAAAATGCCGATGCGATCTTCTGGTCGTTGGCTTATCGGGCCGACTTCACACATGACTTGCATGTGACGCCCTATCGCGCCAGCGGCCACGGCCCCAAGTCCGGCCGCGCGCCGCTCGAAAGCACGCTGCTGATCGACGCGACGCTGAAGCACGCCATGCCGCCGCTGGCCCTGCCGACGGAGCAATACATGAGCGCGGCACGCAAGATCTGGGAAGAGCTGGAACTCCCTTCCCTCACGCCGCAGGCGCCATGGCATGGCTATCACCTGGGCGACTGGGACAAGCGCTGGGATGAGTATGCGGAAGCGGCTACCTCCGGCGGCTGGCGCGAGACGGGTGAGCGCACCTGGGCCAACCGGCGCGGCGGCGTGAAGCCAGAAACACCGGTGCGCGATGCCTCGGGCGGCCACAGCGAGTGAGCGCCAACGCGCCAGCCGAATGTGAACAACCCCAGGAGCAGAGGCATCCGGAGATCGCCATGAATCAAAAGAATACCGTCGACATCGCCGAAGTCGTCGAGACGCAGGAGCGCAGCTGGTTCACCATAAGCCTCTTCGTTCTGTGCGCCCTCGTCATGCTGGCGGACGGCTTCGACAATCAGGCTTTGAATTACGCCGCCCCCGGCATCATCAAGGAATGGGGCATCAACCGGGCCCTGATGACGCCTGTGTTCAACATCAGCATCGTCGGCTGGATGGCGGGTTCGGTCGTCTTCGCCATGCTGGCCGACCGCATCGGCCGGCGGCGCGCCATCCTGCTGGCGACCACGCTGTTCGGCGCCTTCACGTTCGCCGTGCCGTTCGCCCACAATCTGGTCGAACTGTCGATCCTGCGTTTCTGCGCCGCGCTCGGCATCGGCGGCGGCATGCCGATGGCGGTCTCGCTGATCACAGACTATGCCCGCTCGGGCAAGCGGGGTCTGATTATCACCCTGCTCTATCTCGGCTACACCGCCGGCTCGTCCGGCGGCGGCCTTCTCGCGGCGGAGATCATCCCGGCGTATGGCTGGCGCTCGGTCTTCTATCTCGGTGGCGCCGGCGCCGTCGTGGCGGGCTTTATTCTGTTGGTCGGCCTGCCTGAATCCATCCGCTACCTGACCCTGCGCAACCCCACCAGCAACCGCATCCTGGCCTATGCCCGCAAGCTGAAACCCAGCGCGCAATTCGCGGACGACACGCGCTTCACCATCCAGGAGCAGGTGCGCACGGGGGTACCGGTGACGCACCTCTTCACCGAGGGCCGCTCGGCCATGACCGCATTCCTGTGGCTGGCGCTTGGTTTTTCCTTCGTCACCCACTTCTTCCTGTCGCAGTGGATGACGACGCTGCTGACCGACCAGATCGGCTTTGCCAATGCGGCCCGCAGCCAGGCCCTGTTCCAGCTTGGCGCCGGCTTCAGCTGGTTCTTCGGCTGGATGATCGACAGGAAAGGGGTACGGGTGATGACGCTGACGATGATCCTCGGCGCCATTCCGGTCGCGGCGCTCGGGCTGGCCGTCGGTACGGGCGCCGGTCTCACCATGGTAATGGCGCTGGTCTCGGGTCTGCTGGTGCTGGGTGGGAATATCGGCCTCAATGCCATTTCAAGCATGATCTATCCGACCTTCATCCGCTCGACCGCGACCGGGGCCTCCTTCGCGGTGGCGCGCATCGGCGCCATCATCGGCCCGCTGCTCGCCGGCGTCATGATCGCCATCGGCACGCCGATCGGAACGATCTTTTTTCTCGGAGCGTTGCCGTTGCTGGCGGCCGGTGTCGCCTGCTTCATGCTCAACAGAACCATCACGCCGGAAGCAGCGCGAGAAATGTCCTTGCGCTCGGCGCTGTCGCGACACTAACGGGTTTCTTCCGAAGCCCGGGTCAGGGTCAGGCAACCACTCGGTATTCTTATGGATAGCGTCAATCTCGAAGTGCTGAAGGCGAGCGTTCGCTGGATCGAGAACGGGCATCGCGTGCTGCTCGTCACCGTGGTCAGGACGTGGGGCTCGTCGCCTCGTCCCGAAGGGGCCATGCTGGCGATTTGCGAGGACGGCTCGGTGGTCGGTTCGGTATCGGGCGGCTGCATCGAGGACGATCTGATCGACCGCGTGCGCCGTCTCGGCATCCAGCAGACGCGCCCGGAAGTCCTCAAATACGGCATCTCGGCCGACGAGGCGCACCGTTTCGGCTTGCCGTGCGGTGGCACGATCGAACTGGTGCTCGAGCCGCTGACGTGCGCGAGCGGCGTCGGCGATCTGTGCCGCCGGGTGGTTGCCGGGCAACTCGTCGCGCGCTCGCTCGACATGAAGAGCGGCGCGGCGACACTCGTGCCGGCCTGCTCGACCGACGGCGTCGATTTCGACGGCCGCCGGCTGCTGACCATCCACGGTCCGCGTTACCGGATGCTTGTGATCGGCGCCGGTCAGCTCTCGAAGTATCTTTGCCAGATCGCGCTTGGACTCGACTATCAGGTGACCGTCTGCGATCCGCGCGAGGAATACACCGACGCGTGGCACGTGCCGGGGACGACGCTCGTGCGAACCATGCCGGACGACACCGTGCTCGACATGAAGCTCGACGAGCGCTGCGCCGTGATCGCGCTCACGCACGATCCGAAGCTCGACGATCTCGCGTTACTGGAGGCGCTGCGAACGCCCGCGTTTTATGTCGGCGCGCTGGGTTCGCGGCGGAACAATGCCGCGCGGCGCGAGCGGCTCGAAACGTATTTCGATCTCGGCAAAGACGAACTCGATCGGTTGCGCGGTCCCGTCGGCATTTATATCGGCAGCCGGACGCCGCCGGAAATCGCGGTGTCGGTACTGGCCGAGGTGACGGCGGTCAAGAACGGCGTGGCGTTGCCGGACGAATTGCGGGTCGAAGAGGCAAAAGAGGTGCTCGATATCGCGGCGAATCGGCAAACGAGTTGCGCGGTGGACGAGCATCGCTGATAAAACATCTCACGGCGCTCGCCCACTCCTTCCCTCCATCAGAACCGGTAATTCGAGCCTCACGCTGTGACGGCCGCGCGCCACGCACTGACGGCAATGTCAGTAGGCCACTTTCAGCGGCGCGTTATCGCCGTGCCCCTTCATGCGGGCGAGAACCGATTTAGCCTGGTGCATGACTCCCGATAGCCACGATTCTCACGGCTTGCAGCAAGTAGCCACTGGTTGCCAGGTCATACTGCCGGGCTTAGCCACCCGACTTCGGCAACCACGCCAGCGGGTCGACCGGCTGGCCATTCTGACGGACTTCGAACTGGATCGAGGCCACGCCCCGACTATCCACGCCGACCTCGCCAATCGTCTGGCCTTGCGCGACGGCGTCGCCTTCCTTCACGAGCAGCGTGCTGTTCTGCCCGTAGGCGGTGATCAGCGAATCGTCGTGCTTGATGATGATGAGCGGGCCATACGCCTCGATGCCCGTGCCGGCATAGACCACGCGGCCGGTAGCGGCCGCCTTGACCGGATCGCCGGCGTGGCCGCCGATCACGATGCCATTCGACTTGCCCGGTGCGAAGGCTCTCAGCACCGGTCCCCGCAACGGCCATAGCAACACACCTTGCTGCGGCGCGGCGGACGCGGCGGGCGCGGCGGCAGCGCCGGTCGTGCCGGCTACGCCGACCGGTGGCGTCACCACACTACCGGAAGCCATCGGCGGCGAGACCCGCAGCACTTGCCCCGGATTGACCGCCGTGGTCGGCGCGAAACCGTTCCACGCCGCGATCTCCTGCGGCCGACGGCCGAACGCCGTGGCAATGCCGTTGAGCGTATCGCCCGGATTGACGCGGTAGAAACCGGCTGGCACCGGGACCGTGCTGAGCGTTGTCGGCCGCGAGGGCGAACTGCTATAGAAGGGCGTGCTATCCCACGGCATCGTCGTGCAGCCGCCGAGCATGAAGCCGAGCGTGGCTGCGATCAGAAACCGGGTCCCCGGGATGTGCGATTGTTTTGTCATGTGATGATCCTCAACACTTGATTCAATCGATGCCCAAGCATTTGCCATGCCGCAACACGCGGCAAGCAGCAGCAGGCGTGGTATCCATCCATTATGCCGCCGTGCGCTCCCGCACCGGCCTCGCAAACGTCAGACGCTGCCCTGCGTCTCGACCACCAGGATGCGCGCAGCGCCGATCGGATGGGCAACATGTTCGGTGCCGATCGAAGCGTAGAACACGTCACCCGTTTCCAGAATGGTCGATTGTTCGAGTCCGGCTTCGCGGTAGCGCATCTCGACGCGGCCGTCGAGCACGGCGAACACTTCCTCGCCGTCGTTCACATGCCACTTGTACGGCTGATCGGTCCAATGCAGGCGCGTCGTAATGCCACCCATGTTGGCGATGTCCAGCGCGCCCCACGGACGCGTTGCGGTGAAGCTCTTGCTGCGAATGATCTTCATGGTGGATAGCCGGTTGGAAAACATGACGCGGCACACGCGTCATCCATCGGGCATACCGGGCAGGCCGGCTGACGGAACCGCGTGTTTCGACTGGCCCCATTATATGATGCGCGGCCGCGCGCGCTGCTCACACGAGGCCGCGCAGCCTATTCGTGTGATCATTGAATCCTTTTGCCGCTCGCCTATACTCAGTCTTGCTGCCGCAACGCACCGTAAGCACACCGCCTGGATTCTGCGAGGAGCTGGGGATGAACAAAGCCACCTTTCTGGCCGTGCAACTGAACGTCGACGATATTGCGGCGTCGCCCGGGTTGGTCGAGTTGCTGAACACACATCTGGTCTTTGCCGCCGACGTGGCCGAAGCCGCTGATGCGCTGGTGCAGCTCGCCAGCATCGCGGGACTCTCGAGCGGCGTGGAAGCGAGCGTCGAAATTCCCGCGCTCGCGATCGAGCGCCTGCGCGAGGCGCTCGACAATCTGAGCGGCTACGACGAATCCTGGCTGCTCGCGCTCGAGCCGAGTCGCGCGCTGTTCGACGATATTGGTCGCCGGCAGCGTACCCTGCACTAAAGCCGCGCGCGCGAGTGACCGCTCAGGCAAAGTCCGTAAACGACAAAACGCCGCCCGCAAAACGGTCGGCGTTCTTTCATGCTGCCGCCTGTTCAACAGGCGGCATTTGCATCCGCTTCAGTGCAAATCAGTTGCCGAAGTAGACCGAGTTGCGGTCGTTGCTGCTGATCGGACGGCCAGCTTGCGAGGTGCCGGCGATCGGTGCGCCATAGCCGCTGGTCACAGCTTGAGCCGTGCCGCTTTGTGCATCGACACGTGCTTGCGCGGCCTGCAGGTTGGCCGGGTAGTCGGTGTGATCGCCAATCGGGTTGTAGCCGGCCTTTTCGAGTTGCACGAGTTCAGCGCGGACTTGAGCGCGCGTGGCGGGCTGGTTCGACTGCGCAAACGAAGCAACAGGAGCGATCAGAGCGGCGGCGACGACAACTGCAGAGATAAGCGACTTCATGATGTAAACCTCCAGAACTGTTTTTAATTCGCATTGGGTTCTTGTCCCGTAGCGCTTAAGTAGCAGTCTAGGAGGGTCGGCATCTAGGGGAAACCCCTAAAACGATGAAACTCTATTTCGATTTTCGCAACAGTTGGCCGTTTGCAGTGCGGCCAGACTACCTGACTAATAACCTTCAACAACAATTGTGCCGCTCGGTTTCAAGCGGCACGCAGCCCGGCAAACCTGATGGCAAAGGGGCGCCGGGCCGCGACGCCAACGCTCGATAGCCGCTCGCCGTTTAGCTCCAGTTCGCGTGGAAGCTGCCCGGCTTGTCGATACGTTCGAATGTATGCGCGCCGAAGAAATCGCGCTGTGCCTGCACGAGGTTCGCCGGAAGGCGTTCCGAGCGATATGCGTCGAAGTAGGCAATCGCGGAGGCGAACGCCGGCACCGGAACGCCCGCATTGATCGCCGCAATCACCACGTCACGCAGCGCCGTTTGATAATTCCCGGCGATATCGCGGAAGTACGGATCGAGCAGCAGGTTGGCGATCGCCTTGTCTTTCGTATACGCGTCCGTGATCTTCTGCAGGAAGCGGGCGCGGATGATACAGCCGGCGCGGAAAATCTTCGCGATCGTGCCGAAGTCGAGATCCCATTTGTATTCTTCCGAGGCCGCGCGCAGCTGTGCAAAACCTTGCGCGTACGAAATCACCTTGCTGAAATACAGCGCGCGGCGCACCGATTCGATGAACGCTTCGCGCTCGCCGCCGAGCGGCTTCGCCTTCGGTCCGTCGAGCACCTTGCTCGCGGCCACGCGCTGGTCTTTCAGCGACGACAGCACACGCGCGAACACCGCCTCGGTAATCAGCGGCAGCGGCGCGCCGAGGTCGAGCGCGTTCTGGCTGGTCCACTTGCCGGTACCCTTCTGCGCCGCGCGGTCGAGAATCACGTCGACCAGATCCTTGCCGGTTTCGTCGTCTTTCTTGCTGAAGATCTTCGAGGTGATCTCGATCAGGTAGCTGTCGAGCTCGCCCGTGTTCCATTCGGTGTAGACCTTGCCCAACTCTTCGTTCGACAGGCCGGCCACCTGCTTGAGCACCGCATAGCTCTCGGCGATCAGCTGCATGTCGCCGTATTCGATGCCGTTATGCACCATCTTCACGAAGTGACCCGCGCCGTCCGGTCCCATATACGCGACGCATGGCTCGCCGTCCGGCGCCTTCGCGGCGATCTCGGTGAGGATCGGGGCCACCAGGTCATACGCGTCGCGCTGGCCGCCCGGCATGATCGACGGTCCTTTCAGCGCGCCCTCTTCGCCGCCCGACACGCCCGTGCCGATGAAATGCAGTCCGGCTTTTGCCAGTTCCTGATTGCGGCGGATCGTATCCGTGAAATGCGTATTGCCGCCGTCGATCAGGATATCGCCCTTGTCGAGCAACGGCTTGAGCGAGGCAATCGTGGCGTCGGTCGGCCCGCCTGCCTTGACCATCATCAGAATGCGGCGCGGTTTTTCCAGCGACTCCACAAACTCTTCCAGCGTGAAGGCCGGCACCAGCTTACGGTCCGGATATTCGGCGATGAGTTCGTCGGTTTTCTCGCGGCTGCGGTTGAACACCGACACCGCGTGGCCGCGGCTCTCGATGTTGAGCGCCAGATTGCGGCCCATGACCGCCAGCCCCACCACGCCGATTGCCTGTTTGCCCATGTGAATTCTCCAGAGTCCAAAAAATGTCGAGACGCCGCGCCGGAAACAACGTCGGCGCAACGTCGAGGGTGAAAGGATAAAAGAAATGCCGGCTGACCGCTCGTTTGCACGCAGCGTGCCGTGCGTCGCGCCGCATGCGCACGGCCGCTTTCACCGCCGCTCGCGCGCGCGGCCAGACGTTGGTCAGACTCGCTTCACGTCCTGGCGTTTCCTGAACACCAGACTGAAATTGTTGGCCGGCATCGCCACCGGCTCGCCACACACGAGCCCGGCCGATACGCCTAACGCCACGACGGCTTCCATGTCACGCACGCCCCACGACGGGTCGCGGCTGCGCAATTGCTGATCGAATGCCTCGTTGCTCGGCGCGGTGTGCGCGCCGCTGCGTTTGTAAGGGCCGTACAGATACAGTACACCGCCTTCGACGAGACGGCGGCCCGCGCCGGCGAAGAGCGCCTCGCTCGCGCTCCAGGGCGAGATGTGGATCATGTTGATACACACCACCGCATCGAGCGGTTCGAACGCATCAGGCAAAACCGTGCCCCAGTCCGGCTGATGCACGTCTAGCGCGAGCGGCGCGCGCACGTTCGCGAGACCTTCGTGCGCTGTCCACGCGGCAATCGACGCGCGCGCGTCGGCGTCGAGATCGCTGGGCTGCCAGTCGAGGCCCGGCAACGCGCGTGCAAAACAGATCGCGTGCTGACCGGTGCCGCTCGCGATTTCCAGCACGCGGCCGCTCGCCGGCAGCACTTCGCGCAAGACTGCGAGGATCGGCTCGCGGTTGCGTTCGGCCGATGGCGAGTGTTGCCGCAGCGCGGCAGAAGAATCAGTCATGGTGAGCTCTTGATTGTGTTGAGGCCGGTGCGCACTCGTTCGACCAGTTGGGTTTTGGGTTCGCGCGGCACCGCGTGTAAATACGTTGGTTCAACCCAGCGCCAGACGGCCCGCCAGCGCGGTCAGCGCGTCGGCACACGGCGCGGCGATTTTCAGCGAGAGCAGCGGATCGGCACGCGTGCGCCCCAGGTTGATCGCGACAATCGGCTTGCCTTGCTTCTGCGCCCACACGCAGAAGCGATAGCCCGAATAGACCATCAGCGACGAACCGACCACCAGCACCGCGTCCGCCGCATCGAGTGCATGCGAGGCCGCTTCGACGCGCTCGCGCGGCACGCTTTCGCCGAAGAACACCACCGAAGGCTTCAGCAAACCGCCGCAATTCGTGCACGCCGGAATACGGAAGGACTCGAGATCGTGCCACTCCAGGTGGGCGTCGCCGTCCGCGGCGGTCTCCGCGGTGACATTCAGCAAGGCGGGATTCTCCGCTTCGAGCGTACGCTGAATCGTTGCACGCGAATGTTGCGTGCCGCAGTCCAGACACGTCACACCGTCGATGCCGCCATGCAGTTCGATCACCTCGCGGCTGCCCGCCCGCTGATGCAGGCCGTCGACATTCTGCGTGACCAGCGTCGGCACATGCGCGGCCGCTTCCAGCCGCGCGAGCGCCACGTGCGCGGCGTTCGGCTGCGCGTCGGCCACCACCGGCCAGCCGACCATGCTGCGCGCCCAGTACCGCTGACGCATGCCGACCGTGCCAAGGAATTCCTGCAGCGTGATCGGCGGCGAACGCTTCCATTCGCCGTTGTCGTCGCGATAGCCGGGAATGCCCGATTCCGTGCTGATGCCCGCGCCGGTGAGCACGAACAGACGCGGATACCGCTCCACGAAGGTGTGCAGTTCATCCAGCGTGTGCGATTCGTTGACTGTTTCGATATGCGCGGAAGGAAGGTCGGTCATGACAGGGAAGTTGGAAAAGACGGGTGCCTTGTCGTAAAGCGTGGAAACACCTGTTCAGCGACGCGCGCGCGGTTTGCTCCGCCGCGCCTGCCGCGCTTGCCACTCTGCGAGCGCGATCTGATAGCGATCGAGCGCCGCATCGTAGAGATCGAAGACACACGGATTGCAGCCGCTATGACAACAGTCGTCGAGATCGGGCTGCACGGGCGGCACCGGCTGCGGGTCGTCCTGGGGTGTGGCACGCGGCACGTCGAATGGCTTTCCGGAGAACGGGAAGCGCCCAGTATAAGTTGATCTTTCAAAGCGCGTGAGACGGCGCCGGGCCGGCGCGGCGACGGGAATCCGCGCTTGCGGCCCGTGTTCCGGGCTTGCGTTCAGCCCCGCCCGACGAACGGCATCTTGCTCGCCATGATCGTCATGAACTGCACGTTTGCGGACAGCGGCAGTTCCGCCATATGCAGCACGGCGTTCGCGACATGCTGCACATCCATCAACGGCTCGACCGCGATTTCGCCATTCGCCTGCGGCACGCCGCGTGCCATTCGCTCGGCCATTTCAGTGGCGGCATTGCCGATGTCGATTTGCCCGCAGACGATGTCGTATTTGCGCCCGTCGAGCGACACGGCTTTGGTGAGACCGGTGATCGCGTGCTTGCTCGCCGTATAGGCGATGCTGTACGGCCGCGGCGCGTGCGCCGAAATCGAACCGTTGTTGATGATGCGGCCGCCCTGCGGCGTCTGCGATTTCATCATACCGAAGGCCGCGCGCGTGCAGAGAAACACGCCCGTGAGGTTCGTGTCGATCACCGAGCGCCATTCGTCGATATCGAGCTGGTCGATCTCGACGGGTGAGCCGTTGCGCCCCGCGTTGTTGAACAGCACGTCGAGCCGGCCGCGCCGCTCGCGAATCGTGTCGAACAGTGCGGCAACGCTGGCGGCGTCCGTCACGTCGCACGCCACGGCGAGCGCATCGCCACCCAGCTGCTGTGCTTCCTGCACGAGCGCGTCGAGCGGCGCCTGACGGCGGCCGGTCACCACGACGCTATAGCCATGTTCCAGCAGCCTGAGCGCGCACGCGCGGCCAATGCCGCTACCCGCGCCCGTCACCAGCGCGACCTTCTTGGTTCCCGTTGCTGTCACAGCGTATCTCCCTGTTTGCAGACTATCCACGTTTGGCTTTAGCACCATACAACAGCGGATCATCCATCACAAACGCGCCTGCACAGCCGCTCTTCACGTCGAGCAACGCGTTGGCAGCTTGCGGGAGCGTATGGCCGTCGCGAGGCACCACGCCTTTCAGCACGCTTTCATGATTTGCCATACGTGGGCGTGGCGCGCGGCGCGCCGCCCATCGATGGTATCGTTTGCTGTTGCGCGCGACGCGCATGAATCAAAGCCTTCCCAGGACGGAGGAAGGACGACAGGAAGCACGCTTTTATGAATTCATTCCCAACGCCGCCGCACGGCACCCAGTCCGCGCAGCGCCGCCGCTGGCCGCGCACCGCCTATCCCGCGATGCTCACGGCCACCGCCGCATGGCACGTACTCGTGCTGGCCGGCTGTCTGTTGAAGCCCTCAGCGTGGGCCTGGTGGCTCGCCGCGATCCTCGTGAATCACGCCATTTTCACGGTGGCCGGTCTGTTGCCGCGCACCTCGCTGCTCGGTCCGAACTGGACGCGCCTGCCCGCCAGCCCGCGCAATGCCGACGCGATCGCGCTCACCATCGACGACGGCCCCGATCCGGTCGTCACGCCGCAAGTGCTCGACCTGCTCGACGCCTTCGACGTGCGCGCCACCTTTTTCTGCATCGGCGCCAAGGCGCAGCGGCATCCCGAACTGGTGCGCGAGATCGTCGCGCGCGGCCATGCGCTCGAAAACCATTCGCAGGTTCACACGCACACGTTTTCAGTGACCTTGCCCGCTGCGCTCACGCGCGAGATCGGCGCTGCGCAACGCACCTTCGAAGCACTGAGCGGCGCGCGGCCGATGTTCTTCCGCGCGCCGGCGGGTTTGCGCAACATCTTTCTCGAACCCGTTCTGCAGAAGCTGGACTTGCGGCTCGCCGCATGGACCCGGCGCGGCTTCGACACGCGCGAGCGCGATCCACACGTAGTCGCACAACGGCTGCTCGACGGCCTCGCCGCGCGCGATATCCTGCTGCTGCACGATGGCAACGCGGCCCTCACCGTCGAGGGTAAACCGCTGATACTCGCAGTCCTGCCATGCGTGATCGACGCGGCACGCGAGCGGCACCTGCGCTTCGTGACGCTGCGCGACGCGCGCATCGACGCCTGAGTCCGCCCGCACGGCTTGCCGCTACATGCGGAAATCCGCCGCCATGTCCTCGTCGGTGCGTGCCTCCAGATCGCCGCTGCGGCACGCCTTCAGGAACACGTCATAGTCGCGCTCCACCTGGTCCGCGTAGGACGTCGCATAGCCCGTGAGCGCTTCGGCAAACTGGTCGCCGCGGCCGATATACGCGTTGATCTCGATCGCCTGGCCGCTCGCCTTGGCATGCGCACGCGCCATGATCCAGCCGCACAGGCGCGCGTAACCTGCCAGCAGATCGATATCGAACAACTCGATATTCGCCGACAGTTTCATGTCGCGCAGTTGCCGGAAATAGAAATGGCGTCCCATCGGTCCGGTCGCCCAGCCGAGAAAAATATCGCTGGCCGCCTGCAACATGCGCTGGCCCCGAACCACCCGCTCGCCCTCATGCTTGAGCGTCGGCGCCTTGTGATACTGCGCGATCACCGACGGACGCGCTTCCTTGACCTGGATGAAGAGCGGCTTGCCCATGTGATCGACGAGCAGTATCACGAAGCAACGCGTTCCCACGCTGCCCACGCCCACCACCTTGAAAACCATATCCTGTGTCGTGAAGTGACCGAGCAGTTCACGCCGGTCGTGCGAAAGGGTCTTCAGATATTCGCCCCACGTCCGCTCGATCAGCTTCGCCGAATTGGCGACCTTGAACCAGTCGTCGTCCGGTGAGAACAGCGTGTTCGCGCCGCGTACGTGAAAGAGTCCGGGTGGCGCGTCGCGGATCGTCCACTGATTGCCGTCGAACTCGGCCATTTTTTCGAGCAGGCTTTCATTCGTGCGGCTCGCGGCCTTTTCCATGCCGCGCCGCACAGCCCGGCGGCCCTCCGGAGTCAGCGCCGATTCGGCCATCAACTCGAAGGTGATGCGGTCGTACCAGAGTTCCAGCGCACCGCATTGCGCGTATTGCGCCATCCGGTCGCGGTATTCGGTGACGGCCGTCATCACCAGACTTTCGGCGGCGCCGCGGCTCAGGCGCATACTGCGCGCGGCCACCACGAAGCTCGCGGTCAGACGCTTCAGGTCCCATTCGAACGGGCCGATCGCCACCTCGTCGAAGTCGTTCAGATCGAATATCAGTTGACGTTCGGGCGTCGCGAACCCGCCGAAGTTCATCAGATGGCCGTCGCCGCAGATCGGCATGAAGAGGCCAGTATCGGGAATCCGGCTCAGATCGTGGGCTTGCAGAACCGCCGTGCCGCGAAAGAAAGTGAAAGGTGAGACGGCCATGCGCCCGTAGCGCAGCGGTATGAGCTTTTCGACCCGGCCCTCGCTGCTTTGCCTGAGCAACTCGACCGGGTTGCGATGCAGTTCGCCCACGGCGCGATGGCTGGACCGTTTCGAGTGCTCACGGGCGGCGCGACCACGGGCTTCCCGTTCGGCAATGGTGCTGGCTCTCATGCTCTTCTCCGGTTTTATTGTGACGCTTGACTATCGGTTCTGGAACACTGCGTTTTTTTGCCGCGTCTCAGTATCGAACTGCGACACCGGCGAGGACAACATCGGACAGCCGCGCTACGTGACACTTCACCAACGGTAGCCCAAACCGCCGAAAATCACATCCGAATCGCGATCGTAGCGAGTCACGACGCGGTTCCATTCCAGCCGGGCATCCCAGTGGTCGGTGAAGCGATACGAGCCCGCGATCGTGACCAGTCCGGAAAACTTTCCGGCGCCCGGCCCGGGTGTCGGGCTGTTTTCGTTCTCGTTGATGGCATAGTACGCGCCGACGCCAAGCCCCAGCGTAACCTTGTCATTGAGGAAAGCGCGGGTCGCCCAAAGCTGGCTGGTGAGACCGTCGCGGCGGGCCACCTTACTGCTGCCTTCATGAAGATAACCGAGCGTTACGTCGAGGTATTTGGCGAGGCCGCGCCGGTATTCAATTGCGCCGCCCAGCGCGCTGGGCGAGCTGGTCGAGTTGACGATCGATTCGCCCAGGTACACTGCCACTTCGTTGTTGGTGACCTTGCTCGCGCTGCCGCTCGCCCAGTCGCGCGGACCGGGCGTGGCCGGCGCGTCGAGTTGATAGCCGACGCCGAACATGACGCTCGTGGCATCCGGTCCACGTTGCACGTGCACACGATTCAACTGGAGTTGCGTGATCCACCGGCTCGACGCGTAGTACGCCGCGCGCACGCTATACACCACGCCCCAACCATGCGTGTCGGAATAGCTCCCACCTTGCTGCGATGTGGTGGTATCGAAGTAACGGTATGGCCCGACGCCCGCTTGCAGGACGAACTGCGGGCTTCCCACTGGAATGCGGCCCCATAGCTGGATCATCTGGCCATCGCGATGATGGTCGGGAATATGGCCTTCATTGAGCCACGTAAAGCTGGCGGCAAAATACTGCCCCAATCCTTCCTGATAGTTGAATGCCCAGGTATATGTATTCGTATTGCCCGCACGTGAACCGCCGCCGAAAAGCGAAAACTCCTGTGCATAAGCCGTATTGCATGTGAACAGAAAGCAGAGACCGGCAAAGCACGGGGCCACCCTGATTGCCAGGCTGCGATTTAAGGCAGAGTTCAAAATCCGCATGCTGCACGTATCTCCAGAAAAGTCGCCGCGACCGCCGGTATTCGTTATCCGGCAAGCTGCAGCTCGTGCCCGGATAACGCCCGCTTTCGTGACCCGGCGCTACCCTTGAGCGGCACCATGAATTGGACGCGGGAAAATACCGATCTTGATACTGGACAATGAGCCACCGCGTTGGCGCCGCCATGAATACCGGCCGCTGCGGTTAAAAGATATTGCTCATGCTAGCAGACGTCCCGCCATAAATGTGATGCCATGCATTTTGAATACGCGGACCCGTTAATCGACATCTTCACCTGGCGTGGCAAAGAAAATCTGGTTGCAATCGCAACCAATGCTTCTCCTTCGGACAAAATTACCGGACGTCGATTCGATGGACTAACCGGTTGGTGCATTTTTTTATTTTTACCCGGCTTCGCACTTCAGCCGCGGGGAATTTGGCCGTTTACCGCTACAGACACGGTGTCAATGATGCACGAAAACCCCTTAAATTAGGGCCTGTTCTATCTGTCGTGCGTCGTGCGTCGCGCAAGGTAAATGGAGAGAGTATGTTTGTCGCAATCGGCTGGGTAGTGGTAATCGGTTCTGTTATCGGCAGTTTTGTCGGCGTGGGTGGACATCTTCCCGCGCTCGTTCAGCCATTCGAATTGCTGTGTATTTTCGGCGCGGCAATCGGTGCATTTGTCGTGAGTAATCCGACCTCCACGCTGAAGAAAACCCTCAAGGCGATTCCTTCGTGTTTCAAAAGCGGGGGCTATACCAAGGAAAAATATCTGGAACTGATTGCGCTTCTTTATGAGTTGCTGCAGAAGGCGCGCAAGGAAGGAATGATGTCGCTTGAGGCCGATGTTGCCGCGCCCGAAGAAAGCGTGCTGTTCCAGAAGTACTCGCATGTTCTGAAAGACCACCACCTGCTCGACTTCATCGTCGACTATCTGCGCATGATGTCCGGTGGCAACGTCAACGTGCTGGAAGTGCAGGACCTGATGGACGAAGAGTTGGCCACGCATCATGCCGAAGCCTCGGTCGCGGCCAATGCGATTCAGAAGATGGCTGACGGCCTGCCCGCGTTCGGCATCGTCGCCGCGGTGATGGGCGTGGTGCACACCATGGGTTCGGTCGGCGCGCCGCCTGCCGTGCTTGGCGAAATGATCGCCGGTGCGCTGGTCGGCACGTTCCTCGGCATTCTGCTCGCGTATGGTTTTATCGGCCCCGTTGCCGATCTGCTCAATGCGAAGGGCCGCGCCGAAGCCAAGCCGTATCAGTGCGTGAAGGCCGTGCTGCTTGCCTCTCTGAGCGGCTACGCGCCGCCTATCGCCGTTGAGTTCGGCCGCAAGGTGTTGTTCACCGCCGATCGCCCGAGCTTCCAGGAGCTCGACGATGCCGTGCGCGCGACGAAAATGCCGAAGTCGGCCTGACGCGGAGCGGCAATCATGAGCGAAAGAAGATCGCGCGCATCGCAGCAGGTCGAAACGCCGGCGCCCGTGATCGTGCGCCGTTCGCGAAAGAGCGACGAGCACGGCGGCCATCACGGCGGCGCATGGAAAATCGCGTATGCCGACTTCGTCACCGCGATGATGGCTTTCTTCCTGTTGATGTGGCTGCTCGGCTCGACATCGAAATACGACAAGCAGGGTATCGAGGACTATTTCAACACGCCGCTGTCGAGCCTGCTCGGCGGCAACGAGGGAACCGCTGCGGCGCGTCCGAGTGTGGTGCAAGGCGGCGGGCGCGATCTCTCGGACACACGGCCCGGCGTTGGCAAAAAAAGCCAGACCGAACCGACACCGCCTTCCACCGTGCCGCCGGCCGTCGTGCCTTCGGACGCGGGCCGGCTTCAACAACTGAAAGCGAAGCTCTCGGCCTTGATTGAACAAAGCCCGGCCTTGAAGGCGTTCAAGGATCAGATCCGCATTTCGATCACGAACGAAGGGCTGCGCATCGAGATTGTCGATTCGCAGAACCGGCCGATGTTTCCCTCCGGCAGTTCCAGGCTTCAGCCGTACGCGGTGACGATCCTGACGCAGATCGGTGCGGCGCTCAACGACGTGGACAACCGCGTTTCGATCGCCGGCCATACCGATGCCGTGCCATACACGGCCGGACCGGAGGGCTACTCGAACTGGGAGTTGTCGTCCGAGCGCGCCAATGCCGCGCGGCGCGCGTTGGTGGCCGGCGGCATGCATGCCGAAAAGCTGCTACAGGTGCGAGGACTGGCCGACGTGCTGCCGCTGAACAGCAATGTCGCCGACGAACCGACTAATCGGCGCATCAGTATTCTCGTGCTGAACAAGGCCGCGGAACTGGCATTTTTTCATGACGGTGGGCGGACCGCGATCGATGAAGCCACACCGGCAAGTTCGGCGCTACCTGATGTGATTGGGCGTTTGCAGCCGGTGAGTTTTTCGCGTAGCACGCCATAGGATTTTCCGATCGTGATCCGGGCGACCGTGGGCGTTTGATTGCACGTGCTGCATGGCGAAGAAGGTGTGTATAGAATCATCGTTATGAGTCCGCCCTCTTCTTCCGAGCAACGTGAGCCTGAGCTTCCGCTGCATACGCCGAGTGTGCCGTCTGTGACGCTCGCGGCCATTATTGCCGTGATTGCCTGGATTTCCCTTATTGCGCAAGCTGATCTGACGATCGACCGGACACTTGCGCGCGGGCTCTCCGTCCTCGACGGCATTGCCCGGATGAGTAGTTACCTGACCAATCTAACCGTGCTGGCATGTGCGGTCTGCTTTACCTGTGTAGCACTGCGTGGACGTCGCACACCGGTCGTGCGGTTTTTCCGTCAGCCTACCGTGGTGACCGCTGTTGTCGTTTATATGGTTTTTGTGGGGATTGCGTACAACCTCCTGCTGCGAGGGTTGTGGTCGCTCACGGCTTACCGGTTGTTGCTCAATGAGTCATTGCATAGTGTTTTGCCTATGCTGTCCGCGTTGTACTGGGTGCTGTTTGTGCCGCGGTTTCATTTGGGGCTGCGGCATTGCCTGTTGTGGCTGGTTTATCCCGTTGGATATCTCGTTGTGACCTTCTGGCGGGGAAGTTGGTCGGATTTTTATCCCTATCCGTTCATCAATGTCGACGTGCTCGGGGTCAGGGGGGCGGTGGTTAATTCCGCGCTTTTATTCGGTGGGTTTCTGGTGTTGATGGCCGTGTTTGTGGGGATCAATTCCCGACGCCGGCACTGAGAATCTATTGGCTTCCTGTTCTTCCCGCGCAGCGGGTCGGCCGTACTCCCAAACCTTCGGGCGCACTTCTTGCGCCCGTCTCCAGGGGCGTGGGCCGGTTCCGTACCGGAGCGGCCTGCGGGTCTGTTGATTGGGCCCTGTTGCAAATGCAACCGGGCGACACGTAAATATGACAACGGGAGCATCGTATGGATACCAACTCAGCGGAAGGCGCAGTCAAGGAAGTCGCGGGCAAAGTCCAAAGTGCAGTGGGCGACGTGCTGGGCGATACCAGCACCCAGCTCGCCGGCAAAGCCAAAGAACTCAGCGGCAAAGCTCAGCAACTTTGCGCAAGCACTACAGGTCTGGTTCGCGATACCACCGCCGAAAGCCCTTTTACTACCATTGCGGTCGTCGCCCTCGCCGGCTTCCTTGCCGGTGTCCTCTGGTCGCGCGGTAGTTCGGATCGGGACTATTCACGGTAAAGAGCGAACTCGCCGGATAATCGGGCGGTCTGCCTGCTGGCTGCCCGGCTGCTTTTTGTGGGCCGCTCGGGCTGCCGGATAGTTGCCGCCCGGGCGATCCGCCTCTCTACCGGTGCATCCTTCAACTCTTCCCGTTGCGACGTCCAGTGCCAATGTCGAGTTCGACCCACGTTGGCGCGTGGTCGCTTGCATGCGGTTCGCCGCGCACCCAGCGGTCGACACCCGCGTCGCGCAAACGCGGTGCGAGATCGGCGCTCAATAACAGGTGGTCAATGCGCAAACCCGAGTTAGTGTCCCAGTGACGACGGAAATAGTCCCAGAAGGTATAAATGCGCTCGTCTCCGAAGTGCGTTCGCAACGCATCGGTCCAACCCAGCGCCAACAGCCGTTGGTAACGTTCGCGGCTTTCGGGTTGTAGCAGTGCGTCCTTCAGCCATGAACGCGGGTTGTAGATGTCTTCATTCGTGGGGACGACATTGAAGTCGCCTGCCAGTACGACTGGGTGGCCGCTCCTGAACAACTTCGCCGCGTGCGCGATGAGATAGTCGAACCAAGCGAGCTTGTAGTCGAATTTCGGACCCGGCTGCGGATTACCGTTGGGCAGATACAGGCAAGCCACCAGCACGCCGCCGACGGCTGCTTCCAGATAGCGGCTGTGCGTGTCGTGTTCGAAACCGGGCAAGCCGCGCCGACTCTCGAGGGGCACATCCCCTTTCGAGAGAATCGCCACGCCGTTCCATGCGCTTTGACCTTGCCAGATCGCGCTGTAGCCGGCCTCGCGCAGTGCCTCGACGGGAAACGCGCTGTCTACGGCTTTCAATTCCTGGAGGCACGCAATGTCTGGTGCTTCACGTTCAAGCCATTGCAACAACGCGGGTAAGCGCGAACGGATGCCGTTGATGTTGAAGGTTGCGATTCGGAGCTTAGACATTCAATGTCCTTTCTGAAGGCGGCTTATGCCGTCGCGTCGCACCACTCCATCGCCCACGACTTCGCACATGAAATCGCGTCGGCTTCGTTGGAAAAGGCGTCGATGTCGCCTGAATCGTGCGATTGGAAGCGCTCGGCTTTTTGGGGAATGCGGGTAATCTTTGCTCGCGCGTAGTAGACACCGTCTTCCGCGTGGCGCGCGCGGCAATCGATGTGGAAATGTTTGTAGTCGAATTGCAATTGGATCCCTTGTGAAGTGGCCCCTGAAATTTGATCAGAGGTATACGGCATGGTGCGGGCTTTCGGCTCGCGGGCGTGTTCTTAACAGCATATGCCGGCGATGGGCTGCAGCCAGAACACGTACGAGGGGCGAATTCGCGACGCCGCGCAGCCCTTTGCCCGATTCTCGAACTTGAAGTGACCGTGGGTAGTCCAGCATCGGATGTGCCCGATAAGGTCAACGCCATGTAACGCCACAGCTTTGTCACTAATGAAAAGCTGCACCATCCCAATCATTAATCCACAAGCTAGGCCCAGATAAGAAGATTCTTATTCTCGATGTTATTTTTTAAAATCCTCTTGAGTCGCACATAAGACCGTGATCAGAAATCATCAGTCAGCCAAAATGATTTCGACGAAATTTGACAAAAAATAACTGCGCCACGCTTGACCAAGCCGGCTTCAACCGGCTTAATTAAAGCGATTCCATTAAAAAACAGGTCGGGGAAAATGAAACGAAACCCCATGAATTGTTATTACTCAAAAAATCCGCATGGCCAATTAGATATAAAAACTATGAGGATTATTCTTTGAATATTACTTTTCTGATTATCTTAGAGACGGCACATCTTGCTGGCCTCGATGGCGACATCGTACGAATCACAAAGTACCCACCCGGAAGAGCAGGAAACAACAACGATTCCGCTACGTCCGTGGCTATCGGGAGGGTGAGGCAATGATCATCAGCCCTCCATTTCTGCCAAGCCCCACAGCAAACGGAACGAACACTGCTGTGACCGGAGATACCGTCGTACCAGATGCGAACGTGTGTGCGGCAGGTATGCTGGAGTGCCCCCCAGGAAACGGAGCGTACCCGGTCAGCTACAGTCTCGGCTGGCATGGTGGCGTCCATCTCGCCGCCCCACGCGACCCCCAAGGCAACGCTGAACGCGTGCGGGCGATTGCGGATGGCACAGTCGTCTTCGTCCGCAATACAGACGCTACGGAGCATGTCGCACTGTCATATCGTGGTGTACGCACCGATGACGGTTGCGTGGTCATCAAGCACACTACCGAAATCGGCGAGGGCGATAACGCCAAGGTGACCTTCTTTTCAATTTACATGCATCTGCAGACAGTCGTCGCCCCGCTGGTCGGCAAACGGGTTTATCGCAAAGATGTTCTTGGTATAGCGGGTCTGATCTATGGTCAACGCGGACAGATTCACTTCGAGATCGTCTGTGACAAAGCGAATCTGCAGAAATTAGCCGGACGCACGACGCAACCACTAGCAGCGGCCGGACGCAAAGACGCAGTCTATGGGGACGTCTGGTTCAAGGTGCCACGAGGCAGCCTGATCTTCAACCATGAGCCGCACCCATATCGCCTTGACGATCGCGGTCCATCACCCTGTTCATATTCTGGCATCCGACCTCAGGATGGTACGTCGACTCGTTCTGATTACGTAGTCCGCATGCGCTATGAACGCGGCAATTGCATGCTCACAACCTTCGGTCAATGCAGCAATGGGACCTATGAGGAAGTCGGATCGCAGTCCGCTCGTGCGGGTTACGCGTATGACATGTATAACGAAGCAAACCGACTCTCCGAGAAATACAACGAGCTCAATCACGCCGCAGGATGTGCCTATGCAGCGGTGCCATCCCCGAGCGCCATTTACGAAATTCTCCGCTTTGGGCGCACCATGGGTTCCGATGCACTGCCGCCCAATGGAAGATTCGGGCACTGGCGTCAAATCAGGACCCCAGAGCTGACTGGTTGGATCAATTTGAATCTGCCGGAAATCGGCGTTTACAGCGACGCCGACTTCCCGCATTGGGCGGGTTGGAGCCTGATCGATGGCGGCGCTGGCGCAAGCAGTTTGTGTGAGGCGCCGACTATCAAGCAGTGGTTGGATCTGAACGGTGACGGCCAGGTTACGCATGCTGAAGGAGTCGCCGCGCTAAACGAACCTCACATTCGCGATCAGATGTCGAAAGCGATTTGCAGATTTCCGAGTGAGTGGACAAAGCTCGGTATCGAAGAACGCTGGGGCTGGCTCAAGCGCCCGCATTCGGCCCTCCCCGCGCCGCTTTCCAGTGACGAATTCGATACGCTGAAGCAACATATTGAAGCGCTGGCATTCTGGGAGGAAGCAACGGCAAATCACGCGTCGCTGCCCGCGTGGGATGACTGTTGGCATCTTCCACCTAGAGCGTTTGTTGAGCATTTCCGGAAGTGTGGGTGGCTCAGCGAATCAGAATTAAGCCATCTCATGCCTCGCCGTGCATGGTTCACGCAAACAGGGCTAACGCGAGTGCCCACGGCTGCAATGCTTACTGCTACCGAGGCGCGCGCTCGTGTTGCCCCGCATCAAGTGCAGTTGAACAAAGCGCTCCGCAAATATTCGATCAGTTCCACGCCCGCGCGACTCGCACTGTTCTTTGCGCAAACAATCATCGAAACAGATCGATGGAAGACCTTTCGAGAATATGGTCGTGGAGCAGTCAATCCTGCCATCCCAATGGCACAGTACTACACCGCATTTTACGGTCGCGGCATCATGCAACTCACATGGGCTGGCAACTATGAAGCGTATGGAAAGTTCAGAAGAGTGTCGAATAACACGGAATCCTACATTGGTGAACCTCGTGTGACACCGACGAGTTGCCACTATTGGGCAGATCCCACTGTTCGAGACGGACAGGGCCAAATTATCGGCATAACAGGCGTACCAAGGTTATGGGCACCGCGCTACAACCCCGACATACTGGCAAGCGACCCAGCACATGCAAGCGAGAGTGGTGCCTTCTACTGGATATGGAAACATCATTCAGGAGCGCGCGACATCAATCGCATTGCCGATCGTGGCTTCAAGGCAGAAGTCATTGACATGATCAACAAACTGGTCAACGGGGGTGGCTTCGGCTACTTCGAGCGTTTTGCGTATTCCCATTACACCCGAAACATTTTGACGGATTGGGTCCCGCCTGATGTGACGGTCACGGTTCGCACACCACGCAATGGCGTAAGCGTGAATGTCGATCTTTCCCGTCCTGAATAAACACATTGGAGAATCATGCCGATTGAATCGATATTCCGAACTTTCGTAGCGATATGTCTGTTGCTCTCTTTAAATACGGCTCAAGCGACTAAGTCTGATGCTTTTTCAGCATGTCTAAAGCGGACACAAAAAGAACGGTCGAGTTGTCAGTCTGGATGCGGCATGATCCTGCAGAGCTGCTATGACGAAACTATAGCTGCTATAAATACCAAAACCGATCTGCTGATCTCGAGACTACAACGGGGACACGCGGACGATTGCATTCATCTCGCACTCAAGTACAGGGAGAGAGCATCACAACAGGACAGCGACATTAGCAATGACATCGGGTCTCGGCCCGGCTGGCTCAATGCGGAGTTAAACCTACTATTCGCGCAACAGAAACTCGACACTCTCCAGGTCATCCAGCAAACTTGTAAGTGATTCGCGAGGCGCCAGCATACCGCGCTGAACATATAGGAAAAGTGAGGGCCTATGCAGAACGATATCTGCGTAAGCCACAATGCCGGATCAATGCCCGAAACCCGCGGCTTTTTCATACACTGATACATTTAGGAATGGGAATCGAATTTCGCCGGAAACTGCTCCACTGCAAGACCACCGCGCGCCGACAGTAAGAGACACAAAACGAATCGACCACTCCAGGAAGCACCGCATCGGCGCGCGCAGCGCCGCCGGAAGCATGACGGCCTTGTCACTCACGAGTGAAGGTACGCGGGCCCAATCTCTACGGAGCCACGAGCCCCTCCAAGCCGGGAGACCCGCTTAAGAATTGGCGGTGTGAGCCGCTTTCTTTTGCCTACTTTTCTTTGCGGCGGCAAAGAAAAGTAGGTGCCCGCCCCGCACAGGGGCGAAGCTAATAGACCGATAACAATTCAAGGAAAGGCAAAAAAACCAAACCCAAGAACCGCCGCCGCCAAAGGCAAAAACACCAATCAAACAGCCGCCACAACCCTCCGTGGCGACAACACCGACACACCAAAACTAACCACAATATTCGCCACCAACGCGATCAACCCGATATAAACCGGATACGTAGCATCCCCGAGATGCAAAGCAAAGACTGGCTTGAGCCCTTGAGCAATCGCCATCCCCGTCCCGATCACGATCCCCACGATCCACCCGAGGAACAACCCCGTCGTATTCAGGCGACGTGTATAGAGCGAAAACACAATCGCCGGAAAGATCTGCAAAATCCAGACCCCGCCCAGCAACTGCAAATCAATCGCATACTGCGTCGGCAGAAACACAATAAACAGCAGCGCGCCAAACTTCACGACCAGTGAAACAATCTTCGCGGTAGAAGCCTCGGCTTGTGGCGTGATATCCGGCGAGACGAGAGGACGCCACAAATTCCGCGTGAACAGATTAGCCGCGCCGATCGACATGATCGCCGCCGGCACCAGCGCGCTAATCGCAATCGCCGCAGCGGCGAAACCCACGAACCACGAAGGGAACAGCGTATTGAACAGCGCCGGCACCATGTCCGAAGCCGACTTCACATGCACGCCCGCGGCAATCGCCATATAACCGAGCAACGCAATCAAGCCGAGCAGCACCGTATACGCCGGCAGGAAAATCGCATTCTTGCGCACCGTATTAGCCGACGAAGACGACAACACCGCCGTCATCGTATGCGGATACATGAACGCCGCCAGCGCGGAGCCCAATGCAAGCGATGCATACGCGGTAAATTGCGTCGGCTTCAGAATGATGCCGGTTGCGCCACCCTTCGCCTTGAAATACGTGTCGGCCGCATCGAACACATGCGCATAGCCGCCAAGCTTCGCCGGGATCAGCCATATCGCGGCGATCACGACGATATAGATCATGATGTCCTTCACGAACGCGATCATCGCCGGCGCCCGCAAGCCGCTCGCATACGTGTACAGCGCCAGAATCACGAAGGCGACGATCAGCGGCATCTCACCCGTCACACCCAAGCCTTTGATCACGACTTGCATGCCTACCAGTTGCAGCGCGATATACGGCATCGTCGCGACAATACCGGTCAACGCGACCGCAGCCGGGAACCACTTGCCGCCGTACTCTCCCTGCACATAGTCTGCTGCCGTGATGTGATCCTTCTCCTTCGCGATCTTCCACAACCTCGGCATCACTGCGAACACGAACGGATACACGATGATCGTGTAGGGCAGCGCAAAGAAACCGTACGCTCCCACCGAATACACCAGCGCGGGCACCGCGATCACGGTATACGCCGTATAGAAATCGCCGCCTACGAGGAACCACGAGATCACCGTGCCGAATTGCCGGCCACCCAGACCCCACTCGTGCAATTGCGTCAGGTCGCCCCGTTTCCAGCGCGCGGCAAAAAAGCCGATCACCGTGACGAGAACAAAGAATGCGATAAAGACGGTCATCGCGACCGGGTTCACAGGATTGACATCGCTCATTTGACACCTCGGTACACGACGTAAATCAGGAGCGAGGTCAACGGAACCCACAAGAACTGATACCAGTAGAAGAACGGAAAGCCGCCGAACGACGGACGCGTGTCGTTATAGAACGGCAGCCACAACAACGCGATGTAAGGGATCAGCAAGATGAGCCAGAGCCATGAACGGCTGGCGGATTGGGAGGTCTCCACGACTTTCTCCTAGGTCTATTATTGAAACCGCATGTCATGACTTGTGGCCTGACACGCGGCGAACCGGTTACCTGATATTACGCGGCAAAACCAGAAGTCGCTTTTTGCGCAGTACAACGGCGGCTGAGCCTCGCGGCTCACACATCCGGTCGATCGAACATTCATACGAATGCACAACCGACCTGCCGCGGGTCGTGAACGGCCAGCCGACGCACAAGCCATCGAGCAAAGGCAAACGTTCTCGCCTCGCGATGGTGCGCAGGACTGGTGTGGAAAACGGGATTCGTCTGTCTCCTGCCTGTTTATAAAAATGCCGGGCCGGCCCGGCTTTCTCGACCGCGCGCCGGAGGGCATGTCCGCCCGAAAGGCGCGGCACGCCGTGGGGATGTAGTATTCGCCTTCGTGAGCATCCTTACAAGCGCGCAACTACGTAAGCCGGCTACGTAATACTACGTAGCCAGTCGGCCGTTTTTTCAACGATGAAACTCAAAGCAAAGATCTTCCTGCTGGCAATCGTGCCCTTTCTGGCCGCCATCGCCAGCATCGAAATCGGCGTTCGCCAGGAAGCCACGGCGCTCGCCGAAACGCAGCATGCGACGACGCAGGCCGCGTATATGGCAAGCAAGGAAATCGAGCTCAAGCATTACGTCGAACTCGCGACCACCGCGATCGCACCGCTCTATAACGCCGCCGCCGGCCGTGACAACGCGCGCGACGACGCCATCCTGCGCACCCGCGCGCTCGACATTCTGGAGAAGATGGATTTCGGCAAGGACGGCTACTTCTTCGTCTACGACATGCACGGCCGTTCGCTGATGCATCCGCGCGAGCCCGATCTGGTCGGCCGCGATCTGTGGGCGCTGCGCGATCCGCAAGGCACGTTGACGATCCAGCAACTCCTCGCCGCGGCTTCGCGTGGTGGCGGTTATGTGCGCTACGTTTGGCATCGTCCGTCGACAGGCAAGCTCGCGTCGAAACTCGGCTACGTGGTGCCGCTCGAACGGTGGGGCTGGATGATCGGCACGGGCATCTATCTCGACGACGTGGATACGACGCTTGCCCACATCGATCAGGGTGCGGCGGCGAACATCGATCGCACGATGCAGTGGATCGACGCAATTGCTCTCGCCGGACTCGCCGTGATCGCGCTGTGCGCGCTGGTACTCAACGTCACCGAATACCGCAGCGCCGACGCAAAACTGAAGCGGCTCGCGCAGCAGGTGGTCGAGTCGCAGGAAAATGAACGCGCACGGCTATCGCGCGAATTGCACGACGGAATCAGTCAGATGATGGTCTCCGTCAAGCTGCTGCTCGAATCCGCGCTGGCGCGGTTCGAGCACAGCGATGTGCGCGTGCCCGCGGCAGAAGCAGCGGTTGCTACCAGTCTCGCGCGGATCGGCGATACCTTGCGCGAAGTGCGCCGCATTTCCCACGCGCTGCGTCCGTCGATGCTCGATGACCTCGGTGTTGCAGCCGCACTTGAGCAACTCACACGCGAGATGAGCGAAGAGTCAGGCATCGCGATCGGCTTTACGCAGATCGCGCATACGAATGCCGCGGCTTTGCCGGAAGCGGTCAACACAGTCCTCTTCCGCATTGCACAGGAAGCGCTGACGAATATCGTGCGCCACGCACGGGCGTCGAATGCGGCGCTCTCGCTGGAAGTATCGAACGACGTCGTCACGCTTACGATCTCGGATAACGGCCGCGGTTTCGACGTAACGCACGCGTTCGTCAGTCCGCGCACGGGCGTCGGGTTGCGCAACATGCGCGAGCGCCTGGAAGCGCTGGGCGGCAACCTGACGCTCAGCTCGCAGAGCGGCCACACGATCGTCGCGGCGCGCGTGCCGCTGGGAACGCACGAGCCGCATTTGCCGGCCTTGCAGGAAAACTGAAAATGAACGATACGTCATCCACCGCCGCACGTCTGATCCTCGTCGACGATCATCCGCTCGTGCGTGACGGCTTGCGCGCCCGGCTCGAAGCCGTGCGCAACATCGAAATCGTCGGCGAAGCGGGCAACGCACAGGAAGCGCTCGCGCTCGCCGCCAGCCAGGAGCCGCATCTGGTATTGATGGATGTCGGGATGAACGGCATGAACGGTATCGCATTGGCGGGCATGTTTCATGAGCGCTTCCCGGCGATTCGCGTGCTGATGCTGTCGATGCACGACAACCTCGAGTACGTCACCCAGGCGGTGCGCGCGGGCGCCAGCGGTTATGTGCTGAAGGACTCGCCCGCCACCGAAATCATTCAGGCAATTGGCGCGGTACTCGAGGGCAAGCAGTTCTTCAGCGCGGGGCTCGGCGTGCGGTTGATTCAGGCTTCTGCCACCCAATCGCCTGTTGAACGGCTCACGCCGCGCGAGCGCGACATACTCGATGCACTGGCCGAAGGTCTGTCGAGCAAACAGATCGCGCAACGCAACGATCTCTCGGTGCGTACGGTGGAAACGCATCGGCTGAATCTGAAGCGCAAGCTCGATATCGAAGGTCAGGCCGAGTTGATCAAGTTTGCGGTGGAGAATAGACGCAGAAATTAACCGGGCTGATGTCGGCGCTGATGTCGGCGCTGATCTCGCCACCCTCTTCTCCGCGGCGCTGCGAACGCCGCATAATGACCACTTAATCAATGAGAATCGCGCTGCCGTTCCGTCCAGTCACGCTCAATACCGGGAGCATACGAGGATGAATTGCCCGAAACCAATCTGGCTTCCGGCGCTGCTGATCGCCATGGCCGCGCTGCACGCCCATGCGGAAGATGCACGCATCAATCGCGGCCACGATCCTTTCTTCCAGATATCCAAAGCGGTCACCGGCTGCCCCGTGCCGTTAGGTCCACTCGAAACCGAAAAGGAATGGCTCGACGACAGTCATTACCGGATCGAACGCGGCAATAGTTGCTGGGTGGAGGGTCGTTGCCGTCTTTCGAACGCCTACCTCTACGACACGGAAATCGCCGAGGCGGTACAGCGGCGGCTCACGAATATTAACTACGCGACCCACTGGCGCGAACAGTCGACGCTGTGGCTCACGCTGCAACGCCGGTTCATCTACGTGCAAGGGTGCGTCGCGCCTGGCTTCGACAAGCAAACGTTCCTCGCCGAGTTGGCCAAAACAGCAGACGTCGAACGCGTGATCGACGATACGACCACCAACCCGCACGCGGCGTCGCTGCCGTATAAAACGCTCGCGGATCCAGACAAGCCGGTGACCGACCCCGGTAACTAAGGCGAGCGCTACCGCCAGCTGCGTCTCGACGCGAACGACACACCCAGCCCACTCACCGAATGCTTCTGACGCTCGCAATCAAAGTTGCGTATCCAGCAAAGGCACAAACTTTTCGATCAGGCGCTCGGTAAGAGGACGTTGCAACCAGGCCTCCAGCGTGACACGCTCTGCTTTCTTTATATCGTCCGCGAAAACAGCGGTTTGCTGGCGCGCGAAATCACGGTCGTAAATGTTCAGGTTTGCTTCATCGTTGAGCTTGAACGAGCGGTTGTCGAAGTTGGTCGATCCGACCGAAACCAGGTACTCGTCCACTACGATCAGCTTGCAGTGAAACATGGTGGGCTGATACTCGAACATCTCGACGCCCGCTCGCAAAAGATCGCCCCAACAGGCGCGCGATGCTTCGCGCACTGTATGCGTGTCAATGCGCTTTCCAGGCGTGATGATCTGTATTTTCACGCCACGTCGCGCCGCTTCAACCAAGGCGTTAATCGTCAACTTGTCGGGCACGAAATAGGCGCTGGCAAGATGAATCGTATGCGTGGCCGCGGTAATGGCCATCAGATACATCAATTGCATATCGTCACTGCCGCCCGAGGGAGAACTGCTGAACATATGCGCGAGGCCGTCGCCAACAGGTTCCACTTCCGGAAAGTAATCCGCTCCGTGCAGCACGTTACCGGTTGCCTTCACCCAGTTGTCCATGAACACCGCTTGCATATGACCGACCACTGGCCCGGCCACGCGAAAATGCGTATCGCGCCAGTGCTGTTCGTCTTGCGCGTGACCGGTCCACTCCGGCGCGATACCCACGCCGCCAGTGAAGCCGGTACGCCCGTCGATCACCAGCAGTTTGCGGTGCGTGCGGTCGTTCATCCGGCCGAGGCCGGTCCAGTGAGGCTTATGGTACTGAATGACTTCCGCGCCTGCCTCACGCAGCATATTCAAATAGCGCTTATCCATTTTCGACGAACCGACCCAATCGAGCAGCACATGTACTGCGACGCCTTCGCGCGCTTTATCCGCTAGTGCCTGGGCAATCTGCTCGCCAATCTCGCCGGACCAATAAATGAAGGTTTCGAATGTAATGGTTTTGCGCGCTGAACGAATGCCTTCAAGCATGGACGGAAAAATGCGGTCGCCATTGAGCAGCATCTCGAAGCAGTTTCCGGAAATAACGGGAGGTCCGAGCAATAGACCCATTGAGCGCAGGAACTGCGGATCGTCACTGGCATAGCGCCGTTCGATCTTGTGTTCAATCTTCTTCTCACCGCTCGACAGATTGGCGATGACCAATATGATGACAAGCGTGACAAAGGCGGTAATTGGAATCGTCAGCATGCATGGCCTCGATGCTAATCGGCAGGACGCGCCGCGCGGGCACCCTGCGGTTTCGTGAAGGCTGCCCGGCCTCGCGCCCGGGTTTGACTAGCAAAGGCGGACGCATTGCGCGTGCCCATACCAGGCCCGCACTTTGCTACCACGCGCATGCTTTTATTCAGTAGATTGAATCCCAGTACGCTGTCAAAAGCGTCCGGGCGATGTGATGCGAGACGAATGAGAAACCAGGCTACTGCACAAACAGCCCTACCGGACCAGTGAGAAAGCTTCCCTGCTGGCAATTTCACCTGCGCCATACACGCCAACTACGGTGTAATCGGACGCCACGCATTCAAAGGTTGAATCCTGAAAGGTAATGACGAAGTGGCGTTGCGCCGGTACCGACGAAACGAATCCGGAGATCTCGGCGGCCAGCGATGAATTGATGACTTCGTGAACCGAACAGGTATTCAATCCTTGCGACGCAAGCGGATGAATGCCGAGATCCTCGCCACCGGGTGGCCCCAGACGATGAAACACCGCGTCCGGAAAGAGAACGGTACAGAACGGATCATCGTCGGGATCGAATGGTCCGAACCGTTCGAAGTCGCATTCCGCAATCGGATACGACAGAATCACGCGCCGGTCGCTGGCGACAATGAACGGTTCGGCGGCATCAGCTGCCGGATGAGGCACAGCGTCCAGCAGGACGACGTGGTCTTCCCGCTGGGGTGACTCGAGCGTGCTAGTCATCTACTTCGCTACTCCGTTGCGCTCACGCGCTGGCCTGTGCTGCCTCGGTTTGCGGCGCCGCGGCAGAAGCCGGAGCGACTGCGCCGGTTTTAGCCTTGCGGCCCGGTGCTTTCTTTGCGGCAGTGCGGGGCGACGCGGTCTTCTTAACCGCAGGCTTTGCCGCACTCTTCTTCGCCGCCGCCTTTCTGGTCGCAGCAGTGGCCTTCTTTGCGGCCGTTTTAGGACTGGCAGTCTTTTTCGCCGCCACTACTTTTTTGGCTGCGGCCTTTTTGCTAAGCGCGCCGCTGGTGGCCGCCGCTTTCGACTTGCCCGCTTTAGCGGCTGCTTTGTGAACCGCGCCGCTCGCGGCAGCCGCCGCACCGTCGATCAGGAAACGGCTGCGATCTTTCGCCGCAGCAAGCCACGCCGGTGCCGGGCCGCGTCCGCTCCAGGTCGCGCCGGATTTCGGGTCGCGGTACTTGGGCGGCTGCGCGCCTTTAGGCTGACCTTTCCGGCCGACCTTGGCAGACGTGACCACGGCCTTTGCGGCGGACTTGAGTTCGCTTGCGCTGTCGACCAGAAATTGAGTCCGGTCTTTCGCATTCGCAATCCATGCCGGAGCACGTCCGTGACCAGTCCACGTCGCGCCGGTTTTCGCATCCCGGTACTTCGGCAGCTTCTTGCCGCCCGCGCCAGCGGCTTTTACCTTGCTACTCGCGGCATGGCCATTCAGGCCCTTGGCGATACGTTTCGCTTTTGCCTTTGCTTCGATATCTTCTGTAGTCAACCCATGCTTGAGCATGAGTTCCCGAATCTGGTCGACCGCGACCTGGACTTTCCGGGCGATAAGGACGTCTGCTTGCGCCTGGAGTTTCTTCACCTTTGCCTGGATTTGCTCTAACGTGGGCATTCGATCACTCCTTATGTGGTAATTCACCGCACTATGCCATGATTGGCGCGAGAAAGGCAGATCTCGTTGGCTTTAAACATATTGGCTTTACATCATTTTGCATCCCGTGGAGTGCGAATCTTTCGAATCCACTGCTCAATAGCGCCATTCTTTTGCCTTTCCATTTTCTGCCGCGCCGCTTACGCCGGAGTGAAAACAACCGCCTGGCGGTCGGCAATATACCGCACGCTGCGCATGAACCGGTACTGCTGATCGTCAGAGGTTATGCGGTTGAGTCCTAACCGTGTCAATGCCAGCATTTCGTCCGCCTGAAAGGCGGCCACCACGCCGTGATCCGTCAAATCCTCAAATGCGCCAGACGGATTGCCGACATAAACACTGCGCACGTGCGTGCCGATTCGCATCAGAACCACACTTTCTCCTTCGTCGAGCGCCAGTTCGAGATAGACGGCCAAAGTTCGCAACGACTCCGGCGTGCATGCCTGGGGCTGATAGATCACAGCATTGTTTGGCGTCATTTCCTGTTTCCCCGTCAAGCCCGTCAAAAGAAGCCCGCCACTGTGCATTGCGGCAATAGCCGCTTCTACTATAGGCAAGCATCCGGAGATTCAAAGGCCAGCAGTTCTCTTTTTTTATTTGTGTGAGCGGACTCGCACGCCAACTGGCTTTAAGAAAAGCCCATCCAGAGGAATGTACGAACACGGCCGGACCGTCGCCGGTAGTGGCGCGAACATGAGCGACGCGAACGCGGCCGCTCGCATCAGGGATAGAGGCCTGGGAAGGCTCGCTGGACTACGCAATTCGTAGCCCGTGAGCCGGCAGAATATCCTGAGTCGTCACGAAACGGTGTTCCTTTACCGCGTCGTGAAAGCGC
This sequence comes from uncultured beta proteobacterium, assembly GCA_963738755.1. Lineage (GTDB taxonomy): Bacteria > Pseudomonadota > Gammaproteobacteria > Burkholderiales > Burkholderiaceae > Paraburkholderia. The sequence continues at coordinate 66,419 of CAVTXZ010000012.1, read as the reverse complement.
CGGTAGTCGCTTTTCTCGAAGGCGTCGCTCCATCGCGGGCGATCGCCGCTGTCATCGTCAGACTGCAAACCGGTGGCTTTGTACTTCCACGAGCCCAGACCTTTGGCGATGTATTGCGGAATCGACTCCCGCAAACCCGGAATCACACCCGTTTTCACCGCTTCGCAAATGGCCTGCAGGCGCTTGTTATCGTCGAGATTCCGATTGCCGTCGAGAAGTCGGGTGAGCGCATCTTTCACGTCGTGCGGCAAACCGGGCTGGGATTCGAAATCTTCGCGTCCCGCCAGATAACCGCGCACCGCACGGCACGTCATCTCGGCCGCCTGCACGAATTCCGGCAGATTGCGCCGTTCGACCGACACCCCTCTGCCGTCGACGTAGTGCCATATTGCCCAAGGCTGGTCGGGATAATGCAAAGCGGCGCCGTGCCCGACAGGCAGCGCAATTGTCACCACGTCTTCCTCGATCCGCTCGATCAGGTGCCGCGTGGCACGCGTGAGATGAGCGAGCCAGCCCTCCGCCGTGCAATCCTCCGCCTCCAGGTGGCGGACCCGGTTCATCGGGCTTTCGATCCCCGCAAACCCCTGATGCGCCCAGGTGTCGACATACGTGTGAAGCGTCACGCCCAGCCGATGCAAGGCCGTATCCGCGCCCCGTTGCCGGATTGCCCTGCGGACCACTTCGCGCGCAACGACGCTATCCGGCCGGCACACCGCCTTGTCTTGCAGCGTGTCTCCCTGACCCGCCGGCAGGAAGTGAAACGGCGCCCACACCAGACGGTTCTGGTCATTTTCGGTGTTGGCGTAATCGAACATGCTGTGGGCGGTAGCGAAACGCTCGAAGGTCTCGCCGCCCGAAAAACGCAGAATTCCCGCCGTTGTCGCGTCGTCGACATACTGGCAGGCATGCGCGACCGTCACCGCCTGGCCGGCCGTCATGCCGCCGATGCGGGCAACGATATAGACCACACCATAGTGGAAATCGATGTTCATGGCTGGCGCTCCTCGCGCGCGACGAATGACGGTTATGTCTCCCGAGTGCGCGATTCCAATTATCGCCGTGTCCGCGCCTGAGTAGGAAGTAAACGACCGAGCGCGTTTGAACTTTAAAACCGGCCTCGCCAACTTGTTCGCGGGAAGTCACTTGCGACGCTCATCGAAATGCATAGGCCACGCCGACGCCATAAGTAATCTGGTTACGCGTGCCGCGTTGCGTGACAATCGGGCTATCCGCGGCCGACCCGGTCAGCCGCTGGTAGTAGATCATCGCGCCGCCAAACCAGTTTCTGTTGAACTGGTAGATCGCCGCACCCCAACTGGTGATCTGGTTAAGGCGCCGGACGGACTGAATGCCGGCAAGCCGCTGCGCGTCGCATCTTCCGCGCTCACGCCGCAATAGGTCTGGTTAAAGCCGCTGCTCACCCAACCGGCGCCCACCCCACGCCCAGGAATACACGCGGCGACACCGGCACCCACGCGCTGCCGTTCACCGTAACGTGCGCGCCAGTATAGACGGCGCCCGCATTGGTCAGGACGGTCACGGTGCCGCGCAAACGATAGGGAAAACTGCCGGCATTGTCATATTCGTAGCCCACGTAGCCGCCGCCTTCAACCGTGCTATAGACTTCGTGAATCTGCGAGACAACCGGATCGTCGACATGCTTGCGCCCCAATCGCAGCGCAACGGCGGGACCCCACTGAAATCCCGTTACGGCGCCAAAATCGAATTGCGCGTAAGGCCCGTACATTCGAGCAGATGTCCACCGCTTATGACATAGCGCAAGCCCGGCACGACACCCACCATGCGATCCTTATCGCCGGCGTAATCGGTGGTGGAGCCTACGCCGGCGCCGACCATATTCGGCAACGAGTTTGGCAGGTCGATCGTCGCGGCCCACACCGGGTGCGCCGCGCTGTTGAACAGAACGGCAACAGTCAGATACCGGCATTTCTGGCTTATTGTTTGCACTGTTTGGCGGCTCATATATGCTTCGTATAATTGAAGAACAAGGCGCAATGCAAGACAGATTGCTTTTAACGCATTGCCGCTCATTCAGATCTTCCGGACTACTACTGCGCGTTAGCGTGAAGGATACTTCGATGAAATTCGGCGGATGGAGAGAACGTGCAAGTCCTGAGCGGCGCAAGCTGATTCGCAGCAAACTGCACATATTGCTGGCCACGATCGGCACGTTGTCGTCCGTGGGCGGGATCGGTGTGGCAATCAAAGGTGGTCTGGAATTCAACCGCACCAAAGTGTTCGTCGGCATCGGCATTATCGTGGTGTCCACCATCGTCTACATATCAATGCTCTTTGCCCCCGCCGAGTAAGACCGGATCATTGAAAAGAACCGGTCTGCGAAGATGCCCTGTGCCCGATCATTACCATCATTACCCGGGCATGGCGTTCATTAAAACCGATGGGTAAATCTTCGCCGCCTGCGCGTCGCTGTACTCGAGTTTCTTCGCCGTTTTTTGGCAATGGGCAAGTACGCTGCCCCGAAAAAAGAAGAAAACCCCGCTCCGGCCTCCGGAGCGGGGTTGGGTTCAATGCGCCTCGCGCTACGTTACTTGACGATGCCGACCAGTTCGACCTCAAACGTCAGATCGCTGTTCGGCGGAATCACGCCGACGCCACGTTCACCGTAAGCGGTCGCCGCCGGGCAGGTCAGTTTGGCCTTGCCGCCGACCTTCATGGTTTGCACGCCTTGCGTCCAGCAGGGAATCACGCGATTAAGCGGGAAAGTGGCCGGGCCGCCGTGCTTCGCGGAGTTATCGAACTCCGTGCCGTTGGCGAGCGTGCCGCGATAGTTGACCTTGACCACGTCTTCAGCCGCCGGTTGAGCGCCCGTGCCCTGTGTAATGTGCTGAACGACAACGCCAGAAGGCAGCTTTTCAGTGGCGGGCGCTGCGGCCATTGCGCTTGACGAAAGAACGGCTGCTGCGGCCAGTGCGACGATAGATTTCAAAGCAAGTCTCCAGAAAGGTAGTCTGCGCATTGTAGCGGATTGCATGTTGTAAGCCGTTAATCAGCGATGCAAACAATGACGAGGGACAGCGGGAAAATCAGTGGCATGGAGAATGCTACTTCGCTAAGGAATGCATCCTGGCAGCGCGAGCAGCGCGGCGCACTGGATATAATGCAGCCCCCTTTCAGGCGGACAAACGATGACGACGGAAAACCTCGAACCGGAACTTGTCGTCGAAGATGCCGCCGAGCGATCCTGGATGAAGCGTTTGGGCCCCGGCTTGATTACCGGCGCCGCGGACGACGACCCCAGCGGCATCGCCACCTATTCACAGGCCGGTGCGCAATTCGGCTTCGGGCTGCTATGGACCATGCTGCTCACCTATCCGCTCATGGTCGCCATCCAGCTGGTCAGCGCACGTATGGGGCGCGTGACGGGACGCGGACTTGCCACCAATCTGCGGCGCCACTACCCTGCCCCGCTACTATATGTCGCGGTACTGGTTCTGCTACTGGCGAACACCATCAATATAGCGGCCGATCTTGCGGCGATGGGTGCGGCTGCGAAGCTCGTGATCGGCGGCCCGGTTCAGCTCTACGTCGCCTTGTTTGGCACCGCATCCCTACTGATGCAGGTATTCATTCCGTACGAACGCTACGCGCATATTCTGAAATGGCTCACGCTCGTGTTGTTCGCCTACGTCGCGATCATTTTCGTGATTCCGATCGACTGGAAAGCCGTCGGCCTGAACATCGTCAAACCGCCAATCCAGTTTTCCGGCGACTATCTGACCACCGTGGTCGCCGTGCTCGGAACGACGATCAGCCCTTATCTGTTCTTCTGGCAGGCATCCCAGGAAGTCGAGGAGATTCGCTCACAGCCCGCACAGCAGTCACTTTTACGCGCGCCGTTACAAGCTTCCGCGCAACTTAAACGGATCAACACCGACACCTGGGTCGGCATGGCCGTGTCGAACGGCGTAGCGTTCTTCATCATGCTGAGCGCCGCCGCGACGCTGCACGCGCATCATGTCGAAGTAAAGACCACCGCTGATGCCGCCAGCGCGCTTAAGCCGATTGCCGGCAACCTGGCGTTTGCGCTGTTCAGTCTCGGCATCATCGGCACGGGTCTGCTGGCGTTGCCGGTGCTCGCGGGTTCAGCCGCCTACGCTGCGGCGGGCACGATGAAATGGCGCAATAGCCTCGCCTTGCAGGTGAATCTGGCCAAGCAGTTCTATAGCGTGATCGCGGTGGCGATTCTCGGCGGCATCGCACTCACGTTCATGCGCCTTGACCCGATCAAGGCGCTGTACTGGAGTGCCGTGATCAATGGCATCGCGGCCGTGCCGATCATGGTGCTGGTCATGCTGATGGCGGGCAGCCCCAAGGTCATGGGCCAATTCGTTGTCACCGGCTGGTTGCGCTGGCTTGGCTGGATCGCGACCGGCGCAATGGGTCTGGCTGCGGTAGGCATGTTCTGGCCGACTTGATGCCAGGCGCGGATCTACTCCACGTCCTCATTCTGATAGCGGGCATGATCGCGCTGCTGTGCGCCGTGTCAGCGCCACTGCGCGATACAGTGGGCACGGTGCGCGCCGACCGTGCTGAAGCAGAAATTATCGGTTGAATGCATTGCTCGCGTGTACACAGCGCAAGCGAACGGCCCGGCATTTTCGAATTCGATGAACTGTGACGGGTTCAAATCGTTGTTCGCGCAACCATTCGATTGGACTGAACGCCCAATGACGCCGGTGCGGGTGATGGAAGTGATGGGTTGAGCGCTTTGCGTGCGGCACTCACTGCTGGGAGCGCCTGGCTAAAGGAGGACCATCGATAGGGTCGGCTTTGATTTCAAGGCTTATCTATCGATGTGGTGGCTCGCTCTTGAGCCCGATGCCTTGAACCGCACGAATGACCTCGGCGACGGGCGGACATGGTGGGGTCCGCTCGCGGCGCCTTAGCCAGGACATCAGCGCGGGAGGCCTGAAGGTTGGCCTCCACGCGCTGAGTTGGGTTGGTCGATCAGTGGCCGTGACCGCCGCCGTAGCCGCCGCCATGACCGCCGCCGCTGGAGCCGCCGCCGAAGCCGCCTCCATGGCCTTGGCCGCCGTTGCCTTGGCCTCCGTTGCCTTGGCCTCCGCTGCCTTGGCCTCCGTTGCCTTGGCCTCCGTTGCCTTGGCCTCCGTTGCCTTGGCCTCCGTTGCCTTGGCCTCCGTTGCCTTGGCCACCGTTGCCTTGGCCACCGTTGCCTTGGCCACCGCTGCCACCTTGGCCGCCGCTTCCCTGACCGCCGTTGCCCTGGCCTCCACCGCCGTGACCACCGTTGCCTTGACCACCGTTGCCATAGCCACCGCCACCTTGGCCGCCGTTGCCTTGACCGCCGTTGCCCTGGCCTCCGCCGCCGTGACCACCGCTGCCCTGACCACCGCTGCCATAACCGCCGCCACCTTGGCCCCCGTTACCCTGACCGCCGTTGCCCTGGCCTCCGCCGCCGTGACCGCTGTTGCCTTGACCACCGTTACCCTGGCCTCCGCCGCCGTGACCGCTGCTGCCTTGACCACCGTTGCCCTGACCTCCGCCGCCGTGACCGCTGTTGCCTTGACCACCGTTGCCCTGACCACCGCTGCCATAACCGCCGCCACCTTGGCCGCCGTTGCCCTGGCCTCCGTTACCCTGGCCTCCGCCGCCGTGACCGCTATTGCCTTGACCACCGCTGCCGTAACCGCCGCCACCTTGGCCTCCGTTACCCTGGCCTCCGCCGCCGTGACCGCTGTTGCCTTGACCACCGTTGCCCTGACCACCGCTGCCATAACCGCCGCCACCTTGGCCGCCGTTGCCGTAACCGCCGCCACCTTGGCCCCCGTTACCCTGGCCTCCGCCGCCGTGACCGCTGTTGCCTTGACCACCGTTGCCCTGACCACCGCTGCCATAACCGCCGCCACCTTGGCCGCCGTTGCCGTAACCGCCGCCACCTTGGCCCCCGTTACCCTGGCCTCCGCCGCCGTGACCGCTGTTGCCTTGACCACCGTTGCCCTGACCACCGTTACCGTAACCGCCGCCACCTTGGCCGCCGTTGCCCTGGCCTCCGTTGCCGTGACCGCTATTGCCTTGACCACCGTTGCCCTGACCACCGCTGCCGTAACCGCCACCACCTTGGCCGCCGTTGCCCTGGCCTCCGCCGCCGTGGCCACCGTCTCCATGGCCGCCATCACCGTGACCGCCATCGCCGTGGCCACCATCGCCGTGACCGCCGTCTCCGTGGCCACCATCGCCGTGACCGCCGCCTCCGTGACCACCATCGCCGTGACCGCCGTCTCCATGGCCACCATCGCCGTGACCGCCGTCTCCGTGGCCACCATCGCCGTGACCGCCGTCTCCATGGCCACCATCGCCGTGACCGCCGTCTCCATGACCACCATCGCCGTGACCGCCGTCTCCGTGGCCACCATCGCCGTGACCGCCGTCTCCGTGGCCACCATCGCCGTGACCGCCGTCTCCGTGGCCACCATCGCCGTGACCGCCGTCTCCGTGGCCACCGTCACCACCTCCGCTCCCGGAACCTCCGTCGCCCCCAGTACCCGTTCCGCCTGTACCCGTTCCGCCTGTACCCGTTCCGCCTGTACCTGTTCCCCCCGTACCTGTTCCCCCCGTACCTGTTCCACCTGTACCTGTTCCACCTGTACCCGGTCCGCCCGTACCTGTTCCACCTGTACCTGTTCCACCTGTACCTGTTCCACCTGTACCTGTTCCACCCGTACCTGTTCCACCTGTACCCGATCCGCCCGCACCCTTACCTTCGCCGCCCGCGCTACCCGATCCCGTGCCTCCATTCCCCCCACTGCCACTGCCAGCGCTGCCAGCACCGACACCAGGCGCACCAGAATTAGCTCCGCCGCTGGTTCCCGAACCGGATGACGATGCCCCGTTGCCCGTGCCGTTCTGCGAACCGGCCGCCGATGTCGAGCCAATACCCGCGGCAGCGGCCGCCACGCCGATTCCGCCCGATGTCAGCAAGCCACTGCTTTCCCGCTTGCAGCCAAGCGTGTCGAACAGCGGACAATCAATCGGCAGATCCTGGGCCAGCATCAGATTCGCCGCTTTCACTGATGGCTGCGCGACCGGCGCCGAATTCGTCTGAGCGCCAGCCATCGCCGCATATAGACTCACGGCAACCGCCAATACCGCTTTGCGCGTCCCCAACGCCCGCGCATCCCCGTTTAACTTTTTCATTTCATTCTCCTAACTATATTCAAACGACGATCCCGATAACCAGTCATCTCTGTTCGCGGTTAAAAACGAAACATCACAGCCCGGTCGTGATTGCCTCGCGCCACTCGAAAACCAGCGGCGTTTAGCCCCTCTCACGCAAATCAACCTGGTCCGATTCGACGTGATTCAGGAGAAACGACTGGCTGTGCGCGAACAAATCGTGAAACGAACACAGCAGGGTCTGATGGAGGATGAAGGTATGCGGAGCGAGATTCCTGGACCGTGCGCTAGCCCACGCAATGCGATATTGCAGATCGCTTTACGATTATTTTCCCGACCCAACCGTCAAAGATCGTTAAGCGCAACCTTTAAATGAGAGCCGGAATTTTTTGCTTTTAGATATGTAGTACCAACTATTTTAGATTTTGCTGCTTCATCATATGAATCGTCTACTCGCGACGGGAACAGCTGCGCAAACGCGCGCTGCCTTCACGGTTATAAATGAACGGTGACGCATCCGACCGCTTCAGTTCAACGCATATCCGGACACAGGAGAGCAAAAGAGAGATTGAAACTTCGGGAATGAGGGCAATCACACAGACGGCGCAAATCAGACGGCCTTACACTGCCTGTCAATGACATCTATTTTTAGAAAGGCATCAATAACGCAGCGCAAATCAGCGCGAGGCTGTCACACCACCACCAACGTACAGAATAGGTTCATTGACGAAACCGGTTGCGTCACTGGATAGAAAACCATCGACGCCCATCCGACAATCGACATCCCCCAGCGGCGCGACAGCGTCGCGATCGAACAAGCACTTGCCAAAGGCACTCGTCATTGGCAAGTGCTTCGATTAGCGCGGCTTTGAATTATTCCGTAACCAATCCGCTGAACTGAATCCCGAGTTGGCCCAATCGGTCGTCATCTCTTTGCTTGCGGTGTACGCGGCGAGGTCCGGTCGACCCAATTCGTTTGCCACCGAACAGTTGTTGAAGAAGCGCGGCGCCTGAATCGGGCGACAATAGCGAGATCGCAGCTTCATCGACAACAGGAAGAGAGATGCTTTTATCCGAACAATGGGTGCTGGTAACGGGCGGTGCCCGCGGGCTTGGTGCCGCGATCACGCGCGCGCTGGTGCGCGAAGGCGCCGGCGTAGTGTTGAATTACCGCAGAAGCGAAGCACTGGCGCACGCGTTGAAAGACGAACTCGGCGAGCGCGTGTTGCCACTCCAGGCGGATGTGACCGACGCGGCCTCGGTCACGCGTCTGGTCGCCGACGCGCAGGCGCACACCGGGCAGCCAATAGTCTCAGTGGTGAACAACGCGTTGGCTGACTTCCAGTTCGACGGCGACGCCCGCCCGAAAATCGATGCGATCGACTGGACCCGTTTCCAGCAACAGCTCGACGGTTCCGTCAAAGGCGCGCTCAATACGATGCAAGCGACCGTCGCCCAGATGCGCTCGCGCGGCTTCGGCCGGATTGTCAACGTGGGCACGAATCTGTTTCAGAATCCGGTGGTGCCGTATCACGATTACACGGCGGCCAAAGCGGCGCTGTTGTCACTAACGCGCACCGCCGCTCACGATCTCGGCCCGGACGGCATCACGGTCAACATGGTGTCGGGCGGTCTGCTGCGCACCACCGACGCAAGCGCGGCCACGCCGGAATTCGTCTTCGACCTGATTGCGAGCTCCACGCCGGTGCGGCGCGTAACGACGCCGGAGGAGTTCGCCGACGCCGTGCTGTTCTTCCTCTCGCCATGGTCACGCGCGGTCACCGGCCAGAATCTGATCGTCGACGGCGGCCTCGTGAAGGGCTAAAAGCTGCGCTGCACAGATTTACGCTACGTCGACCACGATCTTGCCTCGCGCGCTGCCGTCGGTGAGCGCGTCATATGCCAACTGCGCTGAGTTCAGATCGAACCGCCGTGGGTCGAGGCGCGGCGCGAGCTTGCCTTCCTCGGCAAGCTGCGCCGCCACGCGCAGCATCTCGCCGTGATGCGCGCGACCCTGCCCGGACAGTAGCGCATGCAAGGTGAACACACCCGAATAGGTGGCTTCACGAAACGACAGCGGCGCCAGTGCATGCGTGCCCCAGCCGAGCGCGCTGACCACGTGCCCGAAGTGCTTCACAGCGGCGAACGATGCGTCGAGCGTCGCGCCGCCCACCGTATCGACGACAAGCTCGAAGCCCGCGCCGTGCGTCGCAGACGCCACATACTGCTCGACTGTTTGAGCGCGATAGTCGATCGGCGTCGCGCCGAGCGCTTCGATCATGCCGCGGTCGCGCTCGCTCACCGTCGCGAACACGGTCGCGCCCAAGGCGCGCGCCAACTGCACGGAAACGTAGCCGACCCCGCCCGCGCCACCCTGCACGAGTACGGTTTGCCCAGCTTGCAAACGCGCGCGGTCGACGATCCCCGAATACGCCGTGATGAAAGCGAGCGGCAACGCGGCGGCTTCGCGCATTGAGAGATTCGAAGGCTTGAGCGTCAGCAATTCGGCATCGACCGCTGCGTATTGCGCGAGCGAGCCCTGCAAACCGCCCACGCCGCCGGTCATCCCGTACACCTCGTCGCCCGCCTTGAAACGGCTCACGCCTTCGCCAACTGCCTCGACCACGCCCGCCATGTCGATGCCCAGCACCAGCGGCAACGGATGTTTGGCGTGCGCAGCGGCGCCGGCGCGAATCTTGGTATCGAGCGGATTCAGGCCGCTTGCGGCGATACGCACCAGCACCTCGCCTTGCCTAGGCACGGGCCGGGGCAGTTCGGTGAGCTCGAGCGGACCATTGTGCTGGGTGAGAACGAGGACTTGCATGGACATGACGGCCTTCCTTAAAGATGGTGATAAACAGGGCGATACGGGCATAATCCTTCATGCGAAACAGCATGTAAATCGACACTTCTGCACGACACGCAAACGAAAATGAATGCCTCGACATTCGACTGGGGCGACGTCCGCATCTTTCTGGCGATCGCTCGCGCCGGCACGCTCGGCGCGGCCGCGAGGCTGACCGGGCAGACCCAGCCAACCATGGGCCGGCGTCTGCGCGCGCTGGAAGCGGCCGTCGGACACACGCTCTTTCAGCGCACCCGCGAAGGCTTCGTGCTGACGGATGAAGGCAGTGCGGTGATGGTCTACGCGGAGCGTATGGAAGAAGAAGCGTTGACTTTCAGTCGCGCGCTAAGCGGCAAGGAGCAGCAACTCACTGGGCTCTTGCGGGTGTCGTCGTCCGACTGGTTCGGCATTCACGTGCTCACGCCGGTGTTCGCACGCTTTCTCGACAAACATCACGAAGTGTCGATCGAACTCGTCACCGATTCACGCCGCTATAGTCTCGCGCGCCGCGAGGCGGACCTGGTATTCCGGATCACACCGTTCGACGAGGCCGACATTATTCAGCGCAAGCTGATGCACATCGACTACGCGCTGTACGGCCGCGCCGACCTCGCGGCGGCCTGCTCCGATGACGGCGACGGCACCGGACAGACGCTCATCAGCATGGACAGCGCGTTCGGCGCACTACCCGATGTCGCGTGGATTAAACGTCTGCTGCCAAAGGCGCGCATTGCGTTCGGCAGCAATAATCGCGGAGCGCAAGCACGCATGTGCGCGGAAGGCGTGGGCCTCGCCGTGCTGCCCTGCCCGCTCGGCGACAGCACACCAGGCCTCGCGCGCGTCCAACTGAACGAAGCGCCACCGGGCCGCGACGTCTGGCTGGGTTATCACCGCGACCTGCGCCGCCTTGCACGCCTGCGGGCGCTGCTCGACACGACGATAGAGGCGATCGGCAACGTGTAGCGCGGCTTGGTAAGCGCGCGCGCCGGCTCGCTTATCGCAGCGAGCCGGGAAAACACCCGCGTCACGTTACGCGCAAAAAATCGCTGCCTTGCGCAGCGAAGTGTCGCCGTAGAACCACCACATACGCGCTCACCCAACACTTCTCCACGCAGCTTCTTCCCGAAACGTTCCCACCATCCGCGGCGTCGGCACACTTTACCGGTGGCACTGCGCCGCGCGGACGCTTACCACGCGAGGTTCCACACGGTACTGGTGCTTCATCCGGGTTTACCTTTGTTTGACATCTGAAAGCTAGCCCGTTTACTGGACGCTGCCCGAGCCTCGACAGACGCATTCATTTTGCTTTGGTCAGCTGAATATCGTTCGGAGAGCTTCTTTCCCTATATCACGAGGTGTGCCATGGTAAGTGTCACCAGTAGCGCCATTGACGAACTAAAAGCCGCGACCCGAGGCCAGCTTCTGCTGCCCGGCGACGCGGGTTTCGATGAAGCCCGCAGCATCTGGAACGCGATGATCGATCGGCATCCGGCCATGATCCTGCGCTGCGCAGGCGTCGCCGACGTGCGCCGCGGGGTCGCTTTCGCGCGCGACAACAACCTCCTGCTCGCGGTGCGCGGCGGTGGCCATAACATTGGCGGCAGCGCGCTATGCGACGACGGCCTCGTGATCGACCTGTCGCAAATGAAGTCAGTACGTATCGATCCGATCGCACGGCGCGCGTATGTCGAACCGGGCGCCACGCTCGGCGATTTCGACCACGAAGCGCAAGCGTTCGGGCTCGCCACGCCGCTCGGCATCAACTCGACTACCGGCGTTGCGGGGTTGACGCTTGGCGGCGGTTTCGGTTGGCTGAGCCGCAAATACGGCATGTCCGTGGACAATCTGATTTCGGCCGACGTTGTCACCGCCGACGGCGAACTGGTCCATGTAAGCGCCGACTCGCACGAAGATCTGTTCTGGGCGATTCGCGGCGGCGGCGGCAATTTCGGCGTCGTCACGCTATTCGAGTTTGCCTTGCATGCCGTCGGACCGCTGGTATATGGCGGCCTTGTGGTCCTGCCGCTCGACCAGGCCAGGGAAGCACTCACCCGCTATCGCGCGCTGGCCGAGACGATGCCGGAAGAGCTGAACGTCTGGGCCGTGCTGCGGCTCGCGCCGCCGCTGCCCTTTCTACCCGCGGAAGTACACGGCAAGCCGGTCATCGTATTTCCGATTTGCTACTGCGGTCCGATCGAAAATGGACCGGCGGCGGTAGAAGCGGTACGCGGATTCGGCACAGCATACGGCGAACATCTTGGACCGATGCCTTACGCGATGTGGCAACAGGCATTCGATCCCCTGCTCGCTCCCGGCGCGCGCAACTATTGGAAATCGCACAACCTCGCGAGCGTGCAGGACGGCCTGATCGATGCGCTACTCGCCGCGATCGACACCTTGCCCTCGACACAATGCGAAATCTTCTTCGGCAAGGTTGGCGGCCAGATGTCCCGTGTGCCGGTCGAGGCCACGGCCTACTCGAGCCGCGACGCGCAATACGTGATGAACGTGCACGGCCGCTGGGACGATGCGGGTGACGACGAACGTTGTATCGGCTGGGCTCGTGCGTTCTTTGCAGCATCGGCACCTTTCGCGCTCGGAAGTGTCTACGTCAACTTCATGACGGAGGAGGAAGGCGGGCGGGTGGCGGATGCGTATGGGCCGAACTATGAGCGTCTGGTCGCTGTGAAAAGCCGCTACGATCCGCACAATCTGTTCCGTCACAATCAGAATATCCGCCCAGCTGTGCAGTGATCGATGTCGGGGGATCGCGCTGCCTCGCATGCAGGCAGCGCGATCAGGCACGGTAAATGCTGTTTAGCAATTGACCACAGTCTCGCCGAAGTACCGCTTCGAATGGAAAAGGCAACTTCCGCAACTTCAATAAACACAAGGAAAACAACCATGCGCAGACGACAATTCATCATGACCACCAGTGCCGCTCTGGCAACTGCGGGTCTTGGCCTCGCCGGCTGCACGACCACATCGCCGTCCTCGAGTTCACCGGAAACGGCCAATGCCGACAAGCGCGACACGATCAACGCGGGCATCGATTCAACGCTTTCGCGTCTTTATACGAACGTCACCGGTTCACATGAATTAGTCGCAAAGGCGCGCGGGGTGCTCGTGTTTCCGTCGGTGATTTCAGCGGGCTTCTGGATCGGTGGACAATATGGCGAAGGCGCGTTGCGCGTGGCCGGCCGCACAGCGGGGTACTACAGCACTGTTGCAGGCTCGTTCGGTTTGCAGATTGGCGCGCAGTCCAAGGCGCTGGTGTTCCTGTTCATGACGCAGGAAGCACTCGACCGTTTCCTCGGCAGCCAGGGGTGGGCAGCGGGCGCGGACGCAACCGTCGCGGTGCTGAAAGTCGGCGCAAACGGCGCGATCGATACCTCGACCGCTACCAGCCCGGTCGAAGCATTTGTGCTGACCAACGGCGGCTTGATGGCCGGGGTCTCGCTCGAAGGCACCAAGGTTTCACGTCTGATGATCTGAGCGACACGCTCTATTGCCACGTCGTCGGTCGGCCATTAGCCGGCAGCGTGGCACATCCCCGTTGTTCTTTATCGAGCAGGACCTGGGAGTCGCGACGCTTCGGCGCTTTTTTTTGACTGCGTAAAAAATGCTGTCCATCGCGAATTCTTTCGGCAACTCGATGTTTGCACGCACCCTCTCCAATTGGCCCGGAAAGAATTCAGGTGCTCTGTAGCCCGAACGAAAACCTAACTCAGGGAAAACCGGGACGAATTATTCACAAACCGATTAATGGTAAATTTTCCCGAAATGTTTTCTTTTTGATTACATTACGTATTCCGCACGCAGCCTTTTGGGGGCCACCGTGACAAGACGTGTTTCACTCGACGGCGAGGCAGAGTTTGCACTTTGGAAACACGGCAACCCGGCCACTTCGAAACTGGCGCGTCGTGTATTGATAGGACACCGTGATAAGGCGATCGGCGAATCACTGGTGTTGCTGCTTTCACTTAAGGGATATGAAGCCGTCCACGCTGCCGATCAGACGAAAGTGAGGTGCTTTCTGAAGTGGTGGAAACCACATGCGGTTTTGCTCGACACACGGCTTGATTCAATTTCCGACTACCCATTTACGCGTGGTATTCGGAGCGAGCGGACCAGTCCGGAAATCCTGTTGCTGGCCATGAGCAATATCTGGCCGCTGGATCCGATCGAACAATTGAAAGAAGCCGGGTTTGATGGCCATTGTCGGCGACCGTGTTCGTTGTGGCGGATCGTGGATATTCTCGAGGGATATTTCGTCCACGTTTGACTGATTTCTTCTTTGCCTACGGCGTCTGGTGTTCCGGGCCATGCGAAAAAGGCCAGCGCCGCAGGGATACGAATACGAAGAAGACCCTTCACTCCGCGGCAAGCGTCATTGCGGCAACCTCACACCGTGGCCACGCCTTCAGAACTTCCGGCGCCAGCAGCAATTTAGCCGCCCGCACCCCCGCGCCCATTACCACCTGGGCGCGCTCCATCACAGCGGCATCCACCAGAATCCGCCAGTCGTCCGGCAGGCCGAAGGCGGTAATTCCGCCAAACTCCATTCCGCTGTGCTCAACCGCCGCCTCCCGCTTGGCGAACGAAAGCCGCTGCGCACCCAGCGCAGCCTTCACCGCACCATTGATATCGAGGCGCAGCGAACCCAGCGAAACCAGCGCCGCATAATGCTCCGCGCCCTCCTTCTTGTAGCGGACCACGATTGTGTTCGCGCAGTCCTCAAGGCCAAAACCATATCGCGCGCTGAATTCCGCGGTGTCGGAGGCGTCGTCGCTGACGGCAAACACCGTCACGCCTCGGGTAGGCAGTTGCGCCACGACATGCGCGGGCAAGTGCGCGCTTAATTGTTCCGCTGGAATCACGTCCAGCTGCTGTACGAGTTCGTGCGAGTGCATAGTGACAAAAATGAGAGGAACCACCGGCATTCTAACGGCACACTTCGTTCGTCGCTGACCGGCCGCGCACGCCGCGCCTCGCTTGATATAGTGACAGGCACAAGGTTTGCGAAAGATATCGGCGCGAGCACTGCACCGGGCCTGCTTCAACGGCGCGCACACGTGGCGCCCGGCGCCAGGACCACTGAGAAAGACGAGCATGGACATCGACACGCTTTCTACCGAGAACCTCCAGATTGTGGCCCGCAAACAGGCCAACTGGGCAATCGGCGCGTTCAAACAGTTCGCCGACGACCGCTGCGCCGCCATGGCCGCCAGCATTGCTTTCTACGCGGCGTTCTCGCTTGCGCCCACGCTGGTGATGGTGATCGCCGTCGCCGGCTGGTTCTTCGGCGCCGCAGCCGCGCGCGGCGAACTGTTCAATCATATTCACGGTCTGCTCGGCGACCAGGCCGCGGCGGGCGTGCAGACTATCGTCGAGAACGCCCACCACAGCGGCAGCGCGGGCGGCATCGCCGCCATCATTTCGTTCACGATGCTGGCCATTGGCGCGTCGGCTACCTTCTCGTCGCTCAATAGCGCACTCAATATAGTGTGGCCGGACACCGGGCCACGCACCTCGAGCGTAATCGCGCTGGTGCGCGTTCGACTGATTTCGTTCGGACTGGTGCTGGGCGTCGCATTTCTTCTGATCGTCTCGCTGGTGCTCGATACCGTCATCACGTTTATCGGCAAGTGGTTATGGGGCGACTCGCCATACGTGGTGATCGGCAATCTGCTGCAACTCGGCGTCGGTCTGCTCGTGCTGGCCTTTGCCTTCGCCGGTCTGCTGAAGTTTCTGCCCGATGCCAAGGTGCACTGGCGCGACGCGCTCGTCGGCGGGATCGTCGCGGCCGTGCTGTTCTCGGCCGGCAAGAAACTTTTCGCCTTATATATAGCGCACGCCGGAATGGCGAGTTCGTTCGGCGCGGCCGGCTCGCTCGCCGTCCTGTTGATGTGGCTGTACTTCTCGGCCGTCGTGCTACTGCTCGGCGCTGAATTTTCGGCGGCGCGCGGCCGCGTGCACGATCCGCGCGGCGAATGGGGCATGCAGGACAACACGCCGCCCGGCAGCCGCGCCAAGCTGGCCTCGGTGCTGGCTGCTTCGACAGTATCAGCGGATGCGCTACTGCACGCCGAGGGCCGTCCGATCAATCGCGCCGGGCTCGCGCCCGCTATCGGTGCGGCAGTCGACCTGGCGCATCCCGCGCCTTCATCGTTTGCGCAGGTGCAACCCGGACGCGAGACTTCGGCACGAGCAAGGGCGGTGAAAATCGGCCACAGCGTGGTGCGGGCAGAAGCGCAGGCAACCCACGTCGCAGCCGTCACGCTGGTGAAGGCGAGCCGTCAAGCCCTGGCGGCGGATCGCTATGTCAGACGGCACCCCTGGACCTCGGTGCTGTTCGCTGCCGCCGCCGGTCTGGCGGTTGCAACGGTGGCGCGACGCGACGACACGGAGCGCGAGAGCGAGACGTAAGCGGCGTGCAGGCGCCTCGCCTGAAACCCGCAACCTGGCATCTATCGGGCATAACGGTTGCAACGCCGGGGTTGCGCCTGCTCACACCCGGTAAATTCTGTCCAGCGCACCGGTCAAGCGAAGTGCGTCCCCATTTTTATATAGCCACTACATAGCAGACGCCACAACTAGACGACTTGATTACGAAAACCATTCAAATAAGTGTCGAAAGTGTGTGTAACGTACCCTTCACTGTCGACAAAACAACAATAATGCGTAGTCAACGATTCAATGTTGCTGAAACCGCAATAATCGTTAACGGGCTTTAAATACAAGGCCTTGGAGCTTGTGTCACTTTTTAGAGACACTCTTTTTTTTCCAGTTCTTGCCGCTTGGGACGGTGAGCTATTCTCCTTGCCGCAACAACGAAACTAATCATCTGCGTGGAGAAATGGATGAAACGAATCGCACTGTCTACCCTCTCGCTGGCGCTCCTCGGCGCCACCGGTGTGGCACATGCTCAAAGCAGCGTTACTTTGTACGGCCTGATCGACGACTCGCTGCAATACGCTCATAACGCCTCGCCGACTGGCACGAACCAGCTGTCGATGGTTGCAGGCAACCTTCAGGGCAGCCGTTTCGGCTTGAAGGGTACGGAAGATCTGGGCGGCGGTCTGAAGGCGATTTTCCAATTGGAAAACGGCTTTGATCCGAACAGCGGCAAGCTGGGTCAAAACGGCAAAATGTTCGGTCGTCAAGCCTACGTCGGCCTGACGGGCGACCAGTGGGGTACGGTCACGCTGGGTCGTCAGTACGATCCGGTGGTGGACCTGGTTCAACCGCTGACGGCTGACAACTACTTCGGTAGCACGTTCACGACTCCGGGCGACGTCGACAACAACGACAACTCGTCGCGTACGAACAGCGCCGTCAAGTACACCTCGCCGGTGTGGGGCGGCTTCCAGTTCGAAGGTATGTACGCATTCGGCGGCGTGGCCGGCTCGACGGGTTCGGGTCAGACGTGGTCGGGCGCTGCAACGTACGGCACGGGTCCGTTCAGCATCGCTGCAGGTTACTTCCACGCCGACAATCCGTCGCCGACCACGGGCGCTACCCGCGCTCCGACATGGAACGGTACGTCGGACGGCACGATCGACAGCGTCATCAACGGTGGCTACTCGACGGCGAAGTCGGTGGGCATCGCTTCGGTGGCGGCTCAGTATGTTGCGGGTCCGTTCACGATTTCGGCACGTTACAGCAACGCACAGTACAAGTCGGACGCGTTCTCGCTGTTTGCTGAAACCGAGAAGTACAACGTCGCTGGCGCGTACCTGGGTTACCAGTTGACGCCGGCAATGCTGCTGGGCCTGGGCTACACGTACACCAAGGCAAGTGGCGACACGAGCGCGACGTACCATCAGGTTTCGCTGGGCGGGGACTACAACCTGTCGAAGCGTACGGACGTGTACCTGCTGGGCGTTTATCAGCACGCCAGCGGCGAACAGCGCGTTCCGACCTCGACGGGCGGCACCACTGTGCAATCGGCAGTGGCATCGGCAGCTGACTACGGCTACACGGCGGCTCACCAGTCGCAAGAAGTCATCAGCCTGGGCATCCGCCACAAGTTCTAATCGAGCTTGCTGGACTGCTTAAGCGACACGCAGTTGAAGACCAGCCACGGGCGATAAGCCTGTGGCTGGTTTTTTTTCGTCCTTACTTGTTGTCGCAAGCGCAGCCGATTGAGACGCGCGGACGAGGCAAGATGCGCGTCGCGTGTCCAAAACGATCAACCGTAGATACCAGGAAAAAAGGCCGCCAGCGATGCCCTTATCAGGCTCGTGACGACCTTTGTGCAGCGCTTGCGGGGCTTGTGCCGCCCGCGTACGCGCCTAACGCCTCTGCGCCTTGCCCTTGTCGGCTTGCGCCAACGTCTGCGCCGGCTTCGCGTCCAGCTCATGCTCGAGGCCATCGGCGCCCACCGGCGCGCGATGCAGCACCAGCGCGCGCTCTCGCTGCAACAGCGGCACATTGGGCGACTCATGCCAGTCCGGATCGGGAATCTCGCCGAACACCTGACGCAAGCGCTCGCCCCACGTGCGGTGGATCATCTCGAAGTACGCGTTGTCGTGATCGATCGATACAAAACGCGTCACGCGCAACGAATCCTTCTGATACACCAGCAGATCGAGCGGCAGGCCGACCGACAGGTTCGAGCGCAGCGTCGAGTCCATCGAGATCAGCGCGCATTTGGCAGCTTCATCGAGCGGCGTGGACGGCGTCAGCACGCGGTCGATGATCGGCTTGCCGTACTTGGCCTCGCCGATCTGGAAATACGGATTCACCGACGACGCTTCGATGAAATTGCCCGCCGAGTAGATCATGAACAGACGCGGCCGGTTGCCGGCAATCTGCCCGCCCAGAATGAAGCTGCAATTGAAGTCGACGCCGAATTCCTGCAACGCCTCCGCCTCGCGCTGATGCACGCTGCGCACCGCGCGCCCGATCACGCGAGCCGCGTCGGCCATGGTCGGCGCGCCCCAGAGGGTGGGCTGAGCGGGATCGGTGGGCTCGGACAGCTCGTGCAGCACCGCCTGCGTAAGCGACAGATTACCGGCGCCCAGCAGCACGAGCATGCGTTCGCCCGGCTGCTCGAACACCGACATCTTGCGCGCCGTGCTGATGTGATCGACGCCCGCGTTGGTGCGCGTGTCCGAAAGGAACACGAGCCCATCGTCGACGGACATCGCGACGCAGTAAGTCATAAGGAAAAGTACCCGCGAAAAACGACTGAACGCCGCTATTGTAATGCGGCGTGCACGCGCTCTTTGCGCATATTACGGCTGCGGCGGACCCGATCCGGATGGCCCATGCGGGCTGGCGCACATTCGCGCCGCCTGGCGAGCCGCTATTGCGCCAGTTGCGTGCTCACCCTGACGGATACTTTCAACTCCTCTTCCAGACCGCCGATACGCCGGCCGCGCACCGGCGCGGCGGCTTCGTAATCGCGCGCCACGGCGAGCCGGCAATAGATCTCGCTGGCAAACGCGGCGTGCGTCACGTCGATGGAAATCCAGCCCTTGCCTTCGAGCCACACGTCGACCCACGCGTGGCTCGCACCGTGTGGCACGTCGCCCGGCTCGATATAACCGCTCACGTAGCGCGCCGGAATGCCGCGCACGCGGCAGCAGGCGAGCATCAGATGCGCATGGTCCTGGCAGACGCCGTTGCCGAGCGCGAGCGCCTGAGCGGCCGTGCTGGTGACTTCGGTGACGCCCGGGTTGTATTTGACGCGCTGCAGGATCTGTTCGGACAAGCTGATCAGATTAGCCGAGGTGCTCAGGCTCGGCACCGATTCAGCCAGCTCGCGGATCGCCGCATCGGCCTCGGTGAGACGCGTGCAGCAGGTGAAATGCTCGAGTGGAATCGGACCGACGGCGTCGGGCAGCAGGCCGTCGACCAGCGGAATCGTATCCACTTCACCCGCCACATGCAGGCGAATCTCTTTATGCGGCTTATTGATGACCAGCGTATGCAGCACGTTGCCATAGGCGTCGAAGGTGGCGTCGAGCTTGCCGGGCGCGTCGATGCTCCAGCGCCGCACCACCTGCGCGGCGCCGCTCGCGGGCGTCAGGCGCAATTGCTGGATCGAATAATGGACAGTCGCTTCGTAGCGATAGGACGTGTCGTGGCGGATCGTCAGGTACATAAAAAAACTCCGTCAGGCGACTGGCAACATCAGATAGGTACGCGCAACCAGATTGCCGAGCTCGAACACGCGAGCAAGGAACTGCGTCAGATAGGCGTGCAGGCCGGCTTCGAAAATCTGCCGGATGTCGGAATACACCAGTTCGGCGCGCAGCTTGCCGGCAAACCGCTCGCACTGGTTCGAGCCCGCGGTGCGCAGCATCGCCAGATTCGCGCAGACGCCCTCGAGCGACGCCAGCAGCGAACGCGGCATCTGCTGGTTCAGGATCATCAGTTCGACCACGCGCGCCGGCGTGACGACATCGCGATACACCTTGCGATAGATCTCCAGCGCCGACACCGAACTGAGAATCGAGGTCCAGTAATAGAAGTCTTCGAGCTGACGCGCGGCATCACGCGAATTCGGTTCGACATCGGCGAAGCGCACGTCGAGAATCCGCGCGGTGTTGTCGGCCCGCTCCAGGAAAGTGCCGAGCTGGGTGAAGAAGAACGCGTCGTCCTGCAGCGCGGTGCCGATCGTCACGCCGCGCGACAGATGCGAGCGGAATTTGACCCACTCGAATAGCGCGCCTGGATTGCTCGACGCCTGCCCGGACGAAGTCCGTTCGTTGAACTCGAGCCACGTATCGTTGATGGTTTCCCACCATTCGGTCGTCAGCGTGCCACGCACGGCGCGGGCATTTTCACGCGCGGCCTGCAGACACGAATGAATGCTCGACGGATTGGTCGAGTCGGCCACCATGAAATCGAGCACGTGTTCGCGCGTCGGTTCGTCGTAGCGCTGCGCAAACGCGGTTTCGAGCTCGGAGATGCGCAACACCGAGCGTTGCGCGCGCGCTTCCTGTTCGGGCGTTTGCGGCAGGAGCAGCGCCTTCAGGTTGATGTCGAGCATGCGGGCGGTGTTCTCCGCGCGCTCCATGTAGCGGGCCATCCAGAAGAGGTGATCGGCGGTGCGGCTTAGCATGACGGCGTTCCGTATCTGATGACGCGAGGCCTTCGAAAAACCTCGCGCTGGTTATCCGTGTGCGCCGGCGGTGTGGGTCCCGTCCGCCGGCTTGTTGGGTTGCCGCCGCGCTTGCACGCTCAACGGTGCAAGCGCATGGGCAACTGCGTCAGTCGACCATCCAGGTGTCCTTGGTGCCGCCCCCTTGCGACGAATTGACGACGAGCGAGCCCTCCTGCAACGCGACCCGCGTAAGACCGCCCGCGCACATCGTCACGCTCTTGCCGGACAGCACGAACGGCCGCAGATCGATATGGCGCGGCGCGATGCCCGCTTCGACAAACGTCGGACACGCCGACAGCGCGAGCGTGGGTTGCGCGATATAGCCGGCCGGCCGCGCAATCAGACGCTCACGAAACGACTCGATTTCCGCTTTCGTCGAAGCCGGTCCCACCAGCATCCCGTAGCCGCCCGCGCCGTGCACTTCCTTGACGACCAGTTCGGGCAGATGCGCGAGGGTGTACGCGAGATCGTCGGGCTTGCGGCACTGGAAGGTGGGTACGTTATTGAGGATCGGCTTCTCGCCGAGGTAAAACTCGATCATTTCCGGCACATACGGATAGATCGACTTGTCGTCTGCGATACCGGTGCCCATGGCGTTGGCCAGCGCGACGCGCCCGGCGCGATACGCGGTCAGCAACCCCGGCACGCCCAGCGCCGAATCGTTGCGGAACGCGAGCGGGTCGAGAAAATCGTCGTCCACCCGGCGGTAGATCACATCGACGCGCTTGGGCCCTTGCGTGGTACGCATGAACACATAGTTGTCGTCGACGAACAGATCCTTGCCTTCCACCAGTTCGACGCCCATCTGCTGCGCGAGGAAGGTGTGCTCGAAATACGCGGAGTTGTACATGCCTGGCGTGAGCACCACCACGACCGGATCGTCGACCCCTTCGGGCGCCACGGAGCGCAGCGTATCGAGCAACAGATCGGGATAATGCGCGACCGGCGCAATGCGGTTCTGCACGAACAGTTCGGGGAAAAGCCGCATCATCATCTTGCGGTTTTCCAGCATGTAGGACACACCCGACGGCACCCGCAGATTGTCTTCCAGCACGTAGAACTCGCCTTCGTCGCCCGCACGCACCACGTCGACGCCGGCAATATGCGCGTAAACACCGAGCGGCACGTTCACGCCCTGCATTTCCGGACGGTACTGCGCATTCGTATAGACCTGTTCAGCCGGCACGATACCGGCGCGCACAATGTTACGGTCGTGATAGACGTCGTGGATGAACAGATTGAGCGCCTGCACGCGCTGGCGCAAACCGGCTTCGAGCGTCTGCCATTCGATGCGCGGGATGATGCGCGGAATCAGGTCGAAGGGAATCAGCCGCTCGGTGCCCGACAGATCGCCGTTCACGGCAAAGGTAATACCGACCCGGCGAAATAGCAGATCGGCTTCCGCACGCTTGCGTGCGATCGCCTCGTTGCCCTGCTTCACCAGCCAGCGCTCGAAGCGAGCGTAATGTGGCCGCACGGCATCGTCATGATGACGCATCTCGTCATAGCATCGCATGTCACGCCCCGCTCTTGTTGTCGGATAGAAGGCGAATGCGCTGCGCATTCGGTGTTCGACAATCGTTCAAGCAAGCGCTATGCCATTGCTCTTTTCGCGCGCGGACCGCGGTGCATGCACGCAAGCAGCGCATCCCGACCGGCATGGCCTCGGTGCCATCGTACTGCGGCGGCCCATGATGCGCTAGTACGGTGCATACGCGGCACCATGCCGCGCCGCTGCGAATTTGCGGAAAGGCAACCTGACGCCGGCACCGCGCATAAAAAATCCCCGTGGATTTGCACCCACGGGGATTCAGACAGCTTGCACTACGGACCGGCTCAAGCGTCAAACACGGTTAAAAACCCGCGCCTGGCGCCTGCTGCGCGATCAGCCTGCCGCAGCGTCTTTCAGCTTCTTCAGCGGACGTGCCTTGATGCGCACGCTAGCCGGCTTGGCCGGGAACCAACGCTCTTCGCCCGAGAACGGGTCTTTGCCGAAGCGCTTCTTCTTCGCCGGCACAGCTTGCACGACGATCTTCAGAAGACCCGACAGCGTGAATTCGCCAGCGCCCTTCTTGTGCACGGCGCCGAGGATCGTATCTTCGAGCGCGGCCAGCACGGCCTTGGCGGTTTTCGGTTCCACAGCAGCGCGTTCAGCAACGTGAGCAGCCAGCGAGGCCTTCGTGAAGGTGTCCTTGATCGGCGACGGTGCGCCGGACGCCTTCACGGCGACCTTCTTAGCTGCGACGGCCTTCTTCGCAGGAACTTTCTTTGCAGCAACCTTCTTGGTCGGTACCGGGGCAGCAGCCTTCTTGGCCACCTTTTTTGCGGAAGTCGGCATGTTTCTCCTACCTGTTGTGGTCAGTGAATTGCACGAAGCGCACACGGTATGTGCACGCTTCAACGCCGGATTCTACAAGCGCTAATACGATTTGCGCGACTCTTTTGTGTATAACAGCCAAGGTTTGTTGCGCGGCGCAGACTGCGCAACACATTTTGATGCTTGTTTTAGCGGGTAAACGTGCGTGATCGGCCTCTTCAACACATCCACGTAACGCGCGTTACAAGTCGTTTCGATGCATGTATAGAGGCATATTTGCCATCTGGAGATGCCCGAACGATGGACGAACCACGCGCTTCGAGCGACAGAAAAAACCTGCTCCCTGCAGCGAATACCGCTGCAGGGAGCAGGTTTACTTCTTCTGTGACAGAAAAGCGCACGCAGTGTCGGCGTACGCTCAAGTGCCGTTGACTGCTTCCGGGCGCGCTTGCTTTCCCTCACGCGGGCCCGGGATTCAGCTTCGTCGTGAGCCGCACCGAACTCGCCGCGCGATCGCGGCACCATGATCCGAGCGGTTGCCTGGATGCCTGGATGCAGTTAGCGGGCGAGGCGCGGCAGCAGCGCAGCCAGGCCGGTCAGCGCCGCGTCGATATGCTCGACCGCAATGCCGCCGTAGCCGAAGATCAACCCAGGCAGCGGTTTCACGCGCAGGTGAAACGGCTCGAGCCCGTACAGCCCGATCGACGCCTTGCGCGCCGCGCTCACCACCGCCTCTTCAGTCAACGGCGCCTTCAGACGCGCCGTCATGTGGATACCGGCCGTCGGCACGATCGGCTCGAACCAGGGCGACAGGTCGCCGTGCAAGTGCTCCAGCAGCATCGCGCGGCGCGCCCCATAGGTCTTGTGCATGCGCCGCAGATGCTTGGCGAAGTCGCCGTTGAGCATGAAAGTCGCAAGCGCGGTTTGCGTGAGCGTGCAGCCGTGCCAGTCGGCGATCTGGCGGGCCTTGAAGAGCGGTCCATAGAGCGACGCCGGCGGCACCACGTAGCCGATCCGCAACTCCGGAAAAATCGTCTTTGAGAACGTACCCACATAGGCGACGAGGCCGGCGCGGTCGAGGCTTTTCAGCGGTTCCATGGGCCGGCCTTCGAAGCGGTACTCGCAGTCGTAGTCGTCCTCGATGATCACGGCGCCGCGTTTCTGCGCCCATTCGAGCAACTCGACGCGCCGCTCCAGACTCATCGGCATGCCGAGCGGAAACTGGTGCGAAGGTGTCACATAGACGAGCCGCGCCTTGTCCGGCAACCTGCTCACGATCAGACCTTCGCCGTCCACCGGAACCGGCACCACGCGCGCGCCGGTTGCCTTGAAGCACGCGTGGGCGGGTGGATACCCGGGGTCTTCGATGGCCGCGACATCGCCGGGGCGCAGCGTGATGCGCGCCATCAGATCGAGCGCGTGCTGCGCGCCCTGCGTCACAATGACGTCTTCCCAATTGCTGGTGACCGCGCGGTTGAACGCCAGGTAGCGCGAGATCGCGAGGCGCAGTTCCTGTTCGCCGGCTGCATCGCGATAGACGCCGGGGCCACGCGCCTGGGCGCGCAACGCGTGGTTCACGCAGCGGCGCCAGACGTCGAAGGGAAACAGCGATTTATCGGTCGCGCCGCCGACGAAATCCAGCGGCGATTGCACCGTCGGCCGTGGCAACGGCTGTGCGTCGGGAATCTGTTCCCAGAGTGGCTGCGCGCGCGCCGCGGCCTTCGCTTTGGCCTTCGAGCGCTCGCGCGCCGACTCGGCGGCACGCGCGTGCGACGAGCGCTCCATCGGCAGACGCTGCAGTCCCTCCGCGACGAAGGTGCCCGAACCGGCGCGAGCACTCAGATAGCCTTCGGAGAGAAGCCGCTCGAATACGTCGAGCGTGGTCTTGCGCGACACACCTAGTTGCGTGGCGAGATCGCGCGTGGACGGCAGGCGCGTGCCGCCGGCGAGGCGCCCTTCCACGATGCCGGCGCGCAACTGCCGATAGATCTGTCCGGCCAGATCGTGACGCCCTTCGACCGCGATATGGATGTCCATTCGAGTGGTTACCTTCGATAGTCCGGTAATGGTGATTTTGCAAGACCAGTTTGAATCGCAAGCTTACCTCTCTCGCCGCCGTCTGAGCGGACACTTTCGATAGGAATACGTCATGCAGAAACGGTCACGCTGGTGACGCACACGCGCGTGCCGGGCGCGGCGTGGGAAGCGGTTGAGCCCGCACTTCACCGAAGACGGATTGGCGACCCGACGCTGCTGATCGTTGCGATCAACGGCTGGAACCGGATTGCGGTGTCGCTCCGGAAGATGCCGGAATGCGTGCGGCGTGGATGCAAAAATGGCGCGCCGCGTGATGCGAGCGCGCCATTTTCTATGGTGCGATTCTCCGTTCAGCAACGCAAACAGTGCAACCGCGCCGCCTCTTAAACCGCAGCAGATTACTCCGTCGCCACGCCCAACACCGCTGTTTGCCGCGCGTTCTCACGCGCTTCGTCGCTGCAGCGCTGATGTTCGCGCGAGAGCTTGCGCATCAGCGGCAACAGCAGCACCGCGACCAGCGCACCCACCGCCGCGAGCCAGCCCAGGCCCGTAAACAACTTGGTGTACATCGGCAGCGATTCGAGCGGATCCAGATCGCCCGCCGGCATCTGCGCGAAATTCGCCACCACGCTGCCCAGATACTGCGACACGCCGGTCGCCACGAAGTACGCGCCCATCATGAAGCCGCTCATGCGCGCCGGCACGTAGCGCGCGATCATCGCGAGACCGAGCCCGCTGACCAGCAATTCGCCGAGCGAATACAGGCCGTAGCCGCCCACCATGAACCACGACGACACCCGGCCGTTGACCGCGTAGTGGCCGCTCGCATGCGTAGACGAAGAAGCCGGCCGCCACCACCGCGAAGCCGAACGCGTACTTCACCGCCACCGGCACGTCGTTGCCGTTCTTCGCGAGCTTCGTATAGAGCAACGCGAGCAGCGGGCTCAGCAGCATGATCCAGATCGGATTGAGCGCCTGGAACTGCGCGGCGCTCCACGTGAACAGCGTCACGCCGAACAGTGAGAAACGCGGATCGACGTTGCGCAGCGCGAACAGCGTGAGCGACGTCGACATCTGCACGTAGAACACGAAGAACAGGATCACCTGCGCGGTCAGAATCAGCGCGGCCACCAGACCCGCGCGCTCCGAGCGTTCGCACTTCACCAGCATGTAGCCGAAGATCGCCAGAATCGCGACGCCGGCCGTGTACACGCAGGCCACCGCGATCGCCTTGTGCTGCAGAACGAACATCGTCGCCGTGCCGAGCAGGATGCCGCCCAGCGCCACCGCGCCGACGCGCTTCCAGCGGATCGGCTCGGCGTCCGGCGCGGAGCCGATATGCGCGAGCGTGCGGAACATGACGAAGTAGTTCAGCACCGACAGCAGCATGCCCGCGCAACAGACCGCGAACGCCGTGTGCCAGCCCCAGTGGTCCTTGATCCACGGCGTGGCGAGCATCGACACCGTCGAACCGATGTTGACCGCCATGTAGTAGATCGTGAACGCGCTGTCGATGCGCGCGTCGTCGCCTTCATAAATGCGGCGCACGAGGTTCGCGGCATTCGCCTTGAAGAGCCCGTTGCCCACCACGATCACGCCGAGCGACGCATACATGTACGCAAGCTGTTCGTTGGGCATCGCCAGCATCAGATAGCCGGCCGCCAGAACGGCGGCGCCGAAAATCATCGTGCGGCGCGCGCCGAGAATCTTGTCGCCGATCCAGCCGCCGATCGACGGCGACGCGTACACCAGCGCGGTGAATGCACCCCACGTCAGCGTGGCGTGGCTGTCGGTGAAGTGCAGCTTGTCGATCATGAAGAGGACCAGCAGCGCGGCCATGCCGTAGTAGCCAAAGCGCTCCCACATCTCGATCAGGAAGACCGTCGAAAACGAACGGGTCTGCGAGACGCGTGCGGATGGATTGGTTGAGTTCATCGTGTACCTCGTGTTCAAACGTTGCGGCGTCGCGCGAACAGGTCGCGCGGCGCGGAAAACCGGATCGGGAAAAACGATCGGCGGACCCTGCGTGACGGGGCGTACGCCAATGCACGCGCCAATACGCACGCCAGCGCTTCAGCGGTGCGCTGAAACGCCAGTACCAGCAGTCAAACCTGGGGATGAGATGTAGGCCCGCCACGCCACATCGGGCTCGGGCTCCGTCAAGCGGAGCGGCCGCAATGATAAGGCATCGCGGGAAGCGGGCATCCGGCGGCCGGGGATCCGGAGAGCGGCATACCGCGGCCGCAATGGATGGCAAACGCGTAGCTCGAAACTGAAAGAATCGGTAGTGATAGTCGTGTCCTCATGCCGGCGACCGTTCGGGTAGGACGTGCCGGACAACGCTCCGCCGCGCAGGATCGCTGCGGGTGGAATTACAAACAGCGGCTGGTTTCGCCCGTGCCGTGATCCGAACAAACGCCCTGCCGCCAGGTGGTGGGATTCTGCAAATAGAAGCATTAGCGTCACTCGGGGAATTCACCAATCCCGCGTCCATTACGTGTCATTACATACGACGCGGCTTCAATGCAAAGTCGTGAAAAAAATGAAAATAGTCTTTGATCTCATAGGCTTAACGCCTCCCAATACTTAATTCGCATAAACGTAATCAACCGGTCCGGATTGCGGCTGATACCACATTCGCTTGCCGTTTATTCCGCATGCCCCGGTTAAAAAGGCGGGACATCGTTGCTCTTCTGGCAACATAGTGTTGTCTCGAAAAGGCGGTCCCCTGCATGGCCGGACATGGAAGGCCCGTTACCGGCCTGGACCGTTATCAAATCATATTTACTAATATCAAACAAATTTTGACGGGCTAATTTCCTCCTGCTATGGTCACGACAATTCAAAACAACAACCCGGCACTCGAACTCGGCAGCAAGATCCGCGCGTTGCGCCAACGGCTCAAGCGCACGCTGGATGACACGGCAACAGCGGCAGGTATTTCCAAGCCGTTTCTGTCGCAAGTCGAACGCGGTCTGGCGTCACCGTCCATCACTTCACTGGCCGGGATTGCCAGCGCGCTTGGCGTGACGGTGCAGTATTTCGTCGACACACCCAGCGAAGAGCGCTCCGTGTGCCGCAGCGATCAGTTGAGGTTTTTCGGTTTTGCGGACTCGGCCAACCTGTTTGCCCGGTTGACCAATCTGACGGGCGGCCGTCAGCTCGAAGCGATCCTCGTGCGGATGCCGCCCGGGCAGAAGCGCTCCGAAGTCACCACGCATGCCGGCGAAGAATTTGTATATGTGATCGACGGCGAAGTGTCGTTGACCCTGGAAGGCAAGACGTTCGTGTTGCACGCGGGAGACAGCGCGCACTACGAATCGACGGTGCCGCACAGCTGGGTGAACACCGCACGGGTCGAGTCGGTGGTCGTCTGGGTGGGCACACCAAGGCTGTTCTAACGAGCGGGCACCTTTTCCGGTTGATCCGGCCAGGGATTGCCTGCATTACGAAATGTAAGGATTCCTGCATGCTGGGCAAACAACAAGGGCCGCCCTGGCCCGGGCAACGCAGATAATTGGGCGCCGCGGCGCCTGCGCGTTTCTCTCCCGACCTTTCCTGCGATCTCAACCGATGAAAACCCCGTTCGCCTATGCGACGGCGCTGACCGCGCTCGTCCTCACGTTTCAGCCTTCCGCCTTTGCCGTCACGGTGCCCGCGGGCGTCACGCTCGCCGCCAGCCAGGAACTTACCCGCCAGGTGCCGGCTGAAACCGAATCGCTCGACCCCGCGCACGTCGAATCGTGGACCGGCAACACGATTGCACTCGACCTGTTCGAAGGCCTGACGCGTATCGACGCAGCAGGCGCGGTAGTGCCGGGCGTCGCGCAGTCGTGGACGCGCACGGGGCCGGACACGTGGGTTTTCAAGCTGCGTCATGACGCGCGCTGGAGCAACGGCCAGCCGGTTACGGCCGCTGACTTCGTATATGCATGGCAACGCGTGCTCGATCCGAAAACGGGTTCGAAGTACACGGTGCTGGTCGAGTTCGTGAAAAACGCCAAAGCGATCATTGCGGGCAAGGCGCCTGTGACGAGTCTCGCCGTGCGCGCCGCCGATCCGTACACGCTTGAAGTGACCACCGAAGTGCCCGCTGCCTTCTTCCCGCAACTGGCCGCGATGCCGACCATGGCGCCGGTCAATCGCGCGGTGATCACGAAGTTCGGCGGCGACTGGACCCGGCCGGGCAACTTCGTCGGCAACGGCCCCTATCAACTGACCGACTGGCAACCGAGCAACCGGCTGGTGGGCACGAAAAGCACCACATACTGGAACGCCAGCAAGGTCGTGATCGCGAAAGTGACCTATCTGCCGATCGAAAACGACGAAACGGCGATGCGCATGTATCAGGCCGGCCAGTTCGACTATACGTATTCGATTCCGTCCGGCATCTATGCGCAGGTGAACAAGCAGTTCGGCCCGGAACTGAAAACCGGCCTGCAGATCGCCACTTACTACTACAGCCTGAACAACGACGACGCGGCCTTCAAGGACAAACGCGTGCGCCAGGCGCTCTCGATGGTGCTCGACCGCGATCTGCTGACCTCGCGCCTGACCGCCGACGGCGAACTGCCGATGTACGGCCTGATCTCCAAGGGCACGCAAGGCGCGGCCGTATTCAAGCCTGAATGGGCCGGCTGGCCGATGCCCAAACGGATCGACTATGCGCGCAATCTGCTGAAGTCCGCCGGTTACTCCGACGCGAAGCCGCTCGACTTCACGCTGACCTACAACACGAACGATCTGCACAAGAAGGTCGCGCTCTTCGCGACTTCGGAATGGCGCACCAAGCTCGGCGTGAACGCCAGGCTGGAGAACGTCGAATACAAGGTGCTGCTCAAGCAGCGTCACGACGGCAAGGTGCAGGCTTCACGCGACGGCTGGTTCGTCGACTACAACGACGCGATGTCGTACTTCGATCTGATCCGCTGCAACAGCGTGCAGAACGATCAGCGCTACTGCAATCCGCAAGTCGACAAGCTGGTCGATCAGGCCAACCTGCAACTCGACGACAGCAAGCGCACTGCCCTGCTCACGCAGGCACACGACATGGCGATGGGCGATTATCCAATGGTGCCGCTGTTCCAGTACTCGGCGGTGCGGCTGGTGAAGCCGTACGTCGGCGGCTACACGTCGACCAATTACGTCGACCAGCGCGCCACGCAAGACATGTATCTGATCAAGCACTAGGCGCGGGAGCACTGTCATGCTGGCTTACACGCTGCGCCGCACGCTCTGGGCGATCCCGACGATTCTCGCGGTGATCACCGCGTGCTATCTGCTGCTGCACCTCACCCCGGGCGGCCCGTTCGACACTGAAAAACAACTGTCGGCGGCCGTGCTCGCGAACCTCAACGCCAAATATCACCTCGACGAACCGTTGTGGTTGCAATACCTGCACTACCTCGGCTCGCTGCTGCACGGCGACCTGGGGCCGTCGTTTCGCTACGCCGACTGGTCGGTCAACGATCTGGTGTGGAAAGCGCTGCCCGTGAGCCTCGGCGTGGGTGGCGTGTCGGTGCCGATCGCGCTCGTGATCGGCGTCGCGCTTGGCACGCTGGCCGCCGTGCGCCGCGACCGCTTCATCGATCACCTGGTGATGGTGCTCGGCAATATCGGCAACGTGGTGCCGCCGTTCGTGCTCGGCCCCGTGCTGGTGTGGATTTTCGCGATCCTGCTCAAGACCTCGGAAGGCCACGGCTGGCTGCCGGCCGGCGGCTGGGGCGAAGGCGAGTGGCGTTATCGGGTGCTGCCGATCGTCCTGCTCACGATCATCAACGTCGCCGCCATCGCGCGGGTGATGCGCGGCAGCATGATCGAAGTGCTGTCGGGCAACTTCATCCGCACGGCGCGCGCCAAGGGTCTGCCGGGTCGCACGATCGTCTTGCGCCACGCGATGAAGCCCGCGCTGATGCCGGTGGTGTCGCTGCTCGGTTCGATCTGCATCTCGTCGATCACCGCCGCGGTGGTCACCGAATCGGTGTTCGCGCTGCCGGGTCTCGGCCAGCTGGTCGTCAACGGCGCGATCAACCGCGACTACACCCTCGTGCTCGGGCTCGTCGTGCTGACCACCGCCGTGGCCGTGCTGTTCAATCTGCTGGTCGACCTCGCGTACGCGTGGCTCGATCCGCGCATCCGGTACTGAGCCCATGAACCGTTCTCTTCAAACGGCCGGCGCGGCGCTCGATCCGCTCGCGGCCATCGCGAAGGCGCCGCGTTCGCGCGGCCCGCTCGCCACCGCCGCCATGCGCTTCGTGCGCAATCGCGCGGCGTTTGCCGGTTTCGTCGTATTGATGCTGATCGTGATCGCGTGCGTGGTCGGCCCGTGGCTGCTGCCGAACGGACCGATCGACAGCGACTGGAGCGCCATCAGCCTCGCGCCGACGTGGCAGAACATGCACTGGTTCGGCACCGACGAACTCGGCCGCGACCTGCTCGCGCGCACGCTGCAAGGCGGACGTGTGTCGCTGGAAGTCGGCTTGCTGGGCACGCTCGTGTCGGGCCTGATCGGCGTCGCCTACGGTGCGACTGCCGGTTATCTCGGTGGGCGCGTCGACGCGGTGATGATGCGCATCGTCGACATGATGTACGCGATCCCCTACATGCTGATCGCGATCCTGATGATGACGATGTTCGGCCGCGCGTTCTATCTGGTCGTGCTGACCATCAGCGCGTTCTCGTGGCTCGACATGGCGCGCGTGGTGCGCGGCCAGACGCTGTCGCTGCGCTCGCGCGAATTCATCGACGCCGCGAGAGCCATCGGCGTCAGCTCGGGTTCGATTATCGCGCGCCACATCGTGCCGAACCTGATCGGCGTGGTGGTGGTCTACGCGAGCGTCACGGTGCCCAATATCGTGCTGACCGAATCGGTGCTGTCGTTTCTCGGCCTCGGCGTGCAGGAGCCGATGACAAGCTGGGGCGTGCTGATCCAGGACGGCGCGCAGAAGCTCGAATCGATGCCGTGGCTGCTGCTGTGCCCGGCCGTGATGCTGTGCGTGACGCTGTATTGCGTGAATTTCGTCGGCGACGGTCTGCGCGACGCATTCGATCCGAAGGACCGCTGACATGCCGCTACTCGAAGTCAAAGACCTCAGCGTGCGCTTTACGCGCCGTGAAGGCGCACCGGTCGACGCCGTCAACGCGTGTCGTTTTCACTCGAGGCGGGCCGCACGCTCGGCATCGTCGGCGAATCGGGCTCCGGCAAGAGCCAGACCGTGATGGCGCTGCTCGGCCTGCTGGCCGGCAACGGCAAGGTATCGGGCACCGCGACCTATCGCGGCGAAAACCTGCTGACGATGAGCGACACCGCGCTCAACCGAATTCGCGGCGATCGCATCGGCATGATCTTCCAGGACCCGATGACCTCGCTCAATCCGTTCCTGACGATCGAACGGCAGATGACCGAGATGCTCCAGCTGCATCGCAAGATGTCGCGCCGCGAAGCGCGCCGCCGCGCGATCGAAACGCTCGAGACGGTGCGCATTCCCGATGCCGCGCGCCGCATCGACATGTATCCGCACGAGTTTTCCGGCGGCATGCGCCAGCGCGTGATGATCGCGATGGCGCTGCTCTCCGAGCCGGAAATCCTGATCGCCGACGAGCCGACCACCGCGCTCGACGTGACCGTGCAGGCGCAAATCATCGAACTGCTGCGCGAGCTGAATCGCGAGCGCGGCACCGCGATCATTCTGATCACGCACGACATGGGCGTGGTGGCCGGTCTGTGCGACGACGTGATGGTGATGTACGCGCGGTCAGACCGTGGAGCAGGCGAGCGCCGCCGCGCTGTTCGCCGCGCCGACGCATCCGTACACGATCGGCCTGCTGAACGCGCTGCCGCGCCTGACCGACGACGACGACCGTCCGCTGCAAACCATTCCTGGCAATCCGCCACTGCCCGGCGAAGTCGGCGCGGGTTGCGCGTTCGCGCCGCGCTGCACGTATTGCAGCGATCGCTGTCGCGAATCGCGGCCGACGCTCGTCGCATCGCAAACCGCCGCCGGCGCGCTGCGCGCATGCCATCGGCCGGTGCAGGAAATCATGGAGGTACAACACGCATGAACGCCGCTTCCATTGCAAGTCAGGGCCCGGCAACGTTGTTGTCGGTCGAGAATCTCAAGGTGCAATTCGGCGTGCCGCGCGGCGGCTTCCCGTGGTCAGGCAAGACCACGCTGCGCGCCGTGGACGGCGTGTCGTTCAACGTGCGGCGCGGCGAAACCGTGGGGCTTGTCGGCGAATCCGGTTGCGGCAAATCCACCCTGGCACGCGCGATCATCGGACTCGCGCCGGTGGCGAGCGGCAGCGTGCGCTGGCTCGGCGAAGAAACCGTGCTGTCCGGCGCGCACCGCGACACGTCGCGTTTGCGCCGCGACGTGCAGATGATCTTCCAGGACCCGCTCGCCTCGCTCGACCCGCGCATGACGATCGAGCAAATCGTCGCGGAGCCGCTGACCACGCATCGCCAGGACGTAGCGCGCGCCGACGTGCAACGCCGCGTGCTGACGATGCTCGAACGCGTCGGCCTCAATGCGC
Organism: uncultured beta proteobacterium; assembly: GCA_963738755.1. Taxonomy (GTDB): domain Bacteria; phylum Pseudomonadota; class Gammaproteobacteria; order Burkholderiales; family Burkholderiaceae; genus Paraburkholderia. The sequence goes on along the minus strand of CAVTXZ010000012.1, from coordinate 32,393 downwards.
AGCATCTGCGCCGCTATCCGCATGAGTTTTCCGGTGGGCAGTGTCAGCGCGTCGGCATTGCGCGCGCGCTGATCGGCGAGCCGCAACTGGTGATCTGCGACGAGCCGGTGTCGGCGCTCGACGTGTCGATTCAGGCGCAGATCGTCAACCTGCTGCGCGATCTGCAACGCGAGTTGTCGCTGTCGCTGCTGTTCGTCGCGCACGATCTGGCGGTCGTCAAGGCGATCAGCCACCGCGTGCTGGTGATGTATCTGGGACGCGTGATGGAGTTCGGCGACAAGCGAGAGGTGTACGGCACGCCGCGTCATCCGTATACGCGTGCGCTGTTGTCCGCCGTGCCGGTGCCCGATCCGGTGGTCGAACGCGCGCGCCGTCATATGCTGCTGCGCGGCGAGATTGCGTCGCCGCTCAATCCGCCTTCGGGTTGCGCATTCCGCACGCGCTGCCCGGATGCGATCGAAGCCTGCGCCGCGCAGATTCCGCAGCCTGTCAGCCACGGCGCGAGCGCAACGCGTATCGCGTGTATTCGCGTGACCGACGCAGCATAGGAAGTTTCCTTGGCGGCCGCGAATGCAGCGAGCTCGCCAGGCAAAAACCGCTTTCCCAGACGCGGCGGGCCGCCGCGTCGAAGAATTCGCTCGTCCTGCGTTTTGCAGGATAAGCGATAAGCGTGGACTGGCTAACTGCCAGCCAAAGATTTACCGCAATAAAAGGGAGATTTTCAATGAAAAAAGTCAAACCGGAAACCGGACAAAAAGAACCGGAGCAGCCACCGTTTTCTACTGCGCATTCACCCTTCCAGCCATGACCGTCGCGGCGAGCGCATACGCCGATGACGACGTGACGCGGTTCGGCGCGAACGCGAACAAAGCTCAGACGCTCGCGCAAACGTTGTCGTCACCTGCCCAGACCCCGCAGGCACCTCCTGCGGACGAACGCAGGGCGGAACAGGGTGGCACGGTGCGTAACGATCAACCCGACACCACCAATGCAGTCGTCAATGCGGAAGCCGACCAGAACGTCACGCCACCCGCGCCGCCCACGAGCCAGGCCTCGAGTAAAGGCTTTATCGCCGATAGCCATCTGAACCTGCAGTTCCGCAATTACGCCGATTACTTCCAGGCGCCTTCGTCGATCTATCGACACGCGTGGGTCCAGGGCGCGCAGGTGAACTATGAATCCGGCTTTACGCAAGGGCTGGTTGGCTTCGGCGTCGACGCATCGCTGTTCGGCGCGCTCAAACTCGACGGCGGCAACGGCGCGGGCAACATGGTGCATGTCGGCAAGGATGGCGGCGGTTCGAATCAGCTCGCGTGGGCCTACCCCGGCATGTACGACATCAAGGGGCGCATTTCAGAAACGGTCGTGAAATACGGGCTGCAGGCCGTCACCAACCCGTTCCTCGAACCCCATGACAATCGCGCGCTGCCGCCGACTTTCCTCGGTGTGTCGATGGTCAGCAACGACCTCGTGCATACCACGCTTGAGGCCGGCAGTTTCACCAAGGTCGACGCGCGCGGCCACACGAACCTGACTAACCTGACCACCTCGTACGGTGGCACGCGTATCGACCGCCTCACCTATTTGGGCGGCACCTGGCATTACGCCAAAAACGGCGAAATGGCGCTGTATGTCGATCAGGCCGACAACGTCTGGCGTCAATACTACGGTTCGGTGGCGCAGTCGTTTGGCGATCCGACCACGATCAAGTGGAGCGGTCTCGCCAACATCTATTCGACGCATGACACGGGTGCGGCGCGCCAGGGGCATATCAACAGCAATGCGTATAGCCTGTCTGTCTCGGCGCAGCATGGAGCACACGCGTTGCTGCTTGGTTATCAGCAGGTGCTCGGAGACCAGTTCTTCGATTATGTGAACGAGACCAACGGCATCTACCTGACCAACTCGATGGACGTCGACTACAACGCGCCGCACGAGCAGTCATTGCAATTGCGCTATACGTTCGACGGCAAATACGTCGGTGTGCCGGGGCTCAAGGCGATGTTCTGGGGTGCATATGGCTGGGGCGCGGACGCTTCGGCAGGTGCGGCGGAGAATGCTTCGGCGTCCTCGCCGCTGCACGACCTGTACTGGAAAAACGGTGAACCGGTGCACGGCCACCATCACGAGTTCGGCTTCATTCCGAGCTATACGCTGCAAAGCGGCCGCTTCAAGGACACGAAGGTTACGTTCATCGCGATGTGGCACAACGGCTCGCGCCATTACTCGGACGGTAACAACATGGAATATCGGCTGGTGGTGAATGTGCCGATGAAGGTGTTTTAAGGCGGGGGATCAAGAAGTACCTTCCCAAGAAGCTCCACGGAATCCCGCAAAGCCAGGCGACATTTGGCTTTGCGGAAAGAGCAAAGTGCAAGCCAGTCTCACCGAGCCCCATGAATTACTCGAAAATGGCGAGTCATGTTTTAGCCTGATTCGAGCACGTATAGGCAGATAAGCAGCCGGCCGTTTAATCCACCGCCATGAGTCGACACAAATCGCTTTTTCGGGATGCATTAGCCAGCTAGGATCGCTCGTCCGAAACGACGGCAATGAAGATTCGCCGACAGTCGGCATCCCTAAAACCGCGCGCCGATAAAGAAAATGCCTTTCTCAAACTACGGGAAAATCCCCTACTACAAAACAAACAACCTCCTTTGGAAGTGGACTCTCTGCGACGGCAACGAGGGATGCCAGATTGTGCCGGACGTGAAGCTTTCGAGCGATAAGGCTCCTCCGGCATTACCTGTTCAACCACCACCGCCGCCGGTCCGGAAAGAACCCCGTAGAAAAAAAGAGTTTGGCGATGGCTTACTCACGGTACTGGAGACAGCATCCCGTTTCAGGAATTGGCTGGACACACCTGATCCCCCAAAGTATCCGACGCTCACTCAAGCGAAGAAGCCTGAGATCGTACCGCTGTTCGACATTCAGGAAATTCCATGTACGATGCGCAAGAACTACATGTCCAAATCAGCCACGCTGATGGAAAAGTGGTTCGCAGGTGAGTTGAACTATTCCTCTACCGACAATGACGAGAGGGCGGAGATCAATCAGGATGGCAAACCGTATCCGCCTGGCATGTATGACACAATCACGATCAAGCTAGACTGGGTGTTGAATTTCAGGCGAACAAAGGACCAGTACGATGCACTGGTCAATACTGCGATCCGTAGCCATGCAGCTATGCAACAACTTTCTCTGACTCTCTCCCGATACAAGCGAAGCTGCGTTGACCTCGACACATGGGTTTTCAGCGGACAGCGTCTCGCAAGCCTGCACAAACATTTTCAATTTCAGCACATTGGCGTCGAAAGTACTCTCTCCCAGAAAATCGATCAGTTCATTGCCTCGAATATGACCAACAGAGGGATGCCTGACGATCTCACAGGGGCGCTAGGTTCGTTCAACTTCCACGCGGCCATCGCATATGCCGAATTTAACGGTGACGCTACCGTCGCCAAGGTAAAAGGCATCTACGTCTATATCCGCGATAACTACACTTTCACTGATAAGCCAGGCGAGGCATCGCAGTATTTGGGCCACTGGAGTCAAAAAGGGGTTGTTATCGTCCCCTGCAGCGCCGCGGCCTCGATTCTCGATAAACCGTGGCTTCCCTACGTTGACTATCCAGTCGCGATCGGGGATGTACGTGTGAGCGGAAACGTTTACTACCCAGTCAAAAACAGCTCATTTCGGCAGTGGGCGATGCGGCACAAGCGCGGTGGCGACTTTGTCGTTTACTCGGACTGGCGTTTTGTGCCGATTTACCCGCCCATGACGGTCTACCTATGATGGGAATGCACGGATATTCCGAAGGCATGGTGACTTTCTATGCGCTTGTCCTTGTTGCGCTGGTGGTGCTGATCAGCTTCGTCCGGTCTTTGGTCATCATTTTTTCGCATTCGACGGGACGGGCCGCCCGCGTACGGCGCAGCGCCGGCTTATGGACTGTGCGCATCACCGGCGTGGCGGTACTATGGGTTGCCGTCAATTACGGGATTGGTGTCGGCCTGAGGTCAAAGGCACGCGACTGCAAAAAATCGCTTTCAAATGGAGGACGTTACATAGCCGAACTGTGCTTACTGCGGTGGAACCCCGGGGACGATTCCGATTACATAGGCCGCGTGTACGACGCAAAGAATGGCGAACTGTTGGTCAAGCGAACATTCAGCACCCCCGTGCCGAAGTTGTCGTGGTGGAAAGAGGAAAGTGTTTCATTTTCGAGCGGTGGCGATGACTCGTCCTGGGTAGTCCTGCCACCGTCGATGTATGACAGACTGCGAGCGAAACTACCCTGACCGTGCTGTGTCAACGCCTGTCTCAATTGGCCGCGGCTCTGAAGATCGCATGTCGACCCCGAGCGGCCAACCAGCTGATATCGAATTGCCATGACATCACGTGCGCGCCGCTGGTCCGCCGACAACGCGATGCGTTGTGAGCTCCTCCGGCAACGCCGGCGCGCCGTACCTGTCGAGATAGGTCAACGCCGCGTTTCACTCGCCCGCTGGGCGGACCGCCAACCTGAATTTACCCGACGTCCTCCCGGTTTCATCGACCGGCATCGGCTCTGAATGCAGGACGGCCTCCATGGCAACTGCGTCCCACTCTGAATTGCCACTGCGCCCGGTGATGGTCGCCTTCAGCAGTCGGCCATCCGGTGCGCACTGCACAATAATAGTCATTTGCAGGTTTGGATCCTTCCCGTGCCAGACGATATTCGGTTTGATACGTCGTCGGACTTTGTCCGGGAACGAGCCCACTGCATCCGAGTCCAGAACGGAAAAGTGGAATTCCGTCTCGATGGGGACAGGCTTCCCGTCTGTATCGGCGAAGGGCCTGCAGTTGGCCGCTTGAGACTGACGAAGCGCACGATCGTCAAACGATGAATCTCCGGAGGACAGATGGAGGCTCGGACGACAGCAAACAGCCCCTGTGGCGGCAGCGCGCGAACCACGCTGGCCGGCAGGCCATAAGGAGCGGAGCCGTGGTCGCACCGCGCGCGGGCAACTGGAACGTACTGAACCGACGATTCGGCGTGTAGAGGTCCGGCCGCGATTGCCAGCGTGGTTACCAGGGTCGCGTGAATTTTTCTTTTCATTGATCAGGTGCGTCGAAGGTTTAAAGCGCAGTGCACATCGCCTCCATCCGCATGACAATGTTGGCTGATGACTGCGCTGCGCTGCTCATGAAAAACACCACGCCCCGGCATCTCCTCTATCGGAGACCCGGGGCGTATTTCATTCGCTCAAGTCATTCTGCGATGCGTTTGAAACTGATGTAGTAATCGTCGGTGTAATAGCAGTCGCCGGTCTGCTTGCGCAGCCCACCACATACGATGCGGCGCTGCCCACGATCCGCCGAGCCGGGCGTGCGAACTGTGTATGTGTGGTAGTAGCCGCGCGGATGTTGAGGCAGTAATACCGCGCTGTTGCGGAACAAGACACCGTCCTCGCCAAAAGGAAAGGGGCCGCCCGCTTTGATCAGACGCAGTGTTTCGGCTGCTTCCCCCGGCAACTGCGCCTTGGTAACGGTGGCCAACACGCCCGACGCGGCAGGTGTGCCGCTCGCGGCCTGTGCGGGCTGAACCGGCGCCTGACTCGCGGATGCGCCAGGTTCCGGTGTGGTGTTTCGCGATCCGTCCTTGTTGCATCCCCCGAGGATCGCGCTCAAGACGAGGATGCAGGAGAAAACCCATGCTCGCTTCACGAACGATTGTCTCCGGTTGACCAGCATTCGACGACCATGAACGATTTGAGGGTATCGCTAATGACAGAGTGAATCAATGCTCGGCGGAAAATTGGGGCTTTTTTATCGTAATGCCCTCCCCTACCCCCCAATCCGCTCAGTGGTCATCGCCCGCGACAACCCATGCATCGGTCGACGCAGCGCGACATCGAACGGATTGGTTTGCGGGCCGATCGCATCGGCCTGGCGCCGCAGCAATTCGACCACCATCGGCAGGCGATCGTCACCGAGCCGCGCCGCGAGCGTGCCGACACTCAACGCCGCCACCGCCACGCCCGTGCGATCCAGAATCGGCACCGCCACCCCCGCCATGCCGTCGAGCACGCCGCTATTGCGCCCCGCGTAGCCCAACTGCCGCACACGTTCGATCTCCGTGCGCAGATACACTTCGTCGAGCACGCCATAGCCGCGAATTCGCGGCACGTTAAAGCGAATGATCTCCTCACGCTCCGCTTCCGGCAGAAACGCGAGAATGGCGAGGCTTCCCTGCCCAACGCCTAGCGCGACACGCCCGCCAATATCGCCGGTGAACGAACGGATCGGAAACGGCCCTTCGCAGATGTCGAGACACACCGCGTCGAAACTGCTCTTGACCAGCAGGAAGATCGTATCGCCGAGACTGGCGCACAGCCGCAGCAAAGCGGGACGGCACAGCGTGCGCATGCCGCTCGGGTTGCCTGCCTGCGCCGCGAGCGCAAAGAAATCCACGCTCAGGCGATAAAGCTTCGAGCCTTCATCCTGTTCGACGATGCCCTCGGCGATCAGCGCATGAAGAATGCGATGCACTGTGCCTTGCGTGAGCCCGACCGCTTTCGCGAGGCGCGTCACGCGACCGCCGTCCGGCTGCGCTTCCGATAACGCCCGGATGACCGCGAACGCGCGCTCCAGCATGCCGGGGCCAGGCACCGCGCCTGGCTCGGACAGCGCGGTCTGTACATCCCGTTGCGCGGCAGCTTTCATGTTTGGTTGTTCCAGATTATTTCATTAATCGGAATACTATAGAGTCTTTTATCTTTCAATGGAATATTGCAGACGCTTCTTTTGTAGCCGCAGCGAAGCGGACAATCATAGGGATTTTCCGGACGCCACGTAGTGGAAGAAGTCGCAACGCAACCGCCCACAATCTTCCGCCCAATGGAATTTTTTCCAATCTTATACCGTTAAACGGAATTTGAAATTGACGCGACGTAATTTGGCTAGCTAGAGTCGGCTCCATCGACGCAGTGTGTCGATTGTCGAACCATCCAGAGGTCAGATCATGTCGTTCCTCACACTCACGGACGTTACGAAATCGTTCGGCGATCTGCAGGCAGTCGCCGACGTGAACCTGTCGGTGGAAAAAGGCGAATTCGTTTCGTTACTCGGACCGTCCGGCTGCGGCAAGACCACCACGCTGCAGATGATCGCGGGCTTCGTCGAGACGACGCGCGGGCGCATCACGCTCGACGGCCGCGACATCACGCACATGAAGCCGAACAAGCGCGGCCTCGGCATCGTGTTCCAGAGCTACGCGCTGTTCCCGCACATGAGCGTCGCCGATAACGTCGCGTTCGGCCTGGAAATGCGCAACATCGACAAAGCCGAGCGCAAGGAGCGCGTGCGCGAAGCGCTGGCGCTGGTGCGGCTCGATGCGCTCGCCCATCGCTTTCCACGTGAGTTGTCCGGCGGTCAGCGGCAACGCGTGGCGATTGCCCGCGCGATCGTGATCGCCCCGCCCGTGCTGCTGCTCGACGAACCAATGTCGAACCTGGACGCCAAACTGCGCGAAGACATGCAATTCGAACTGCGCACGATCCAACGCAAGATCGGCACGACCACCATCATGGTCACGCACGATCAATCGGAGGCGCTGTCGATCAGCGACCGTGTGGTGGTGATGGAAGCGGGCCGCATCACGCAGATCGACACGCCGTACGAAGCCTACGAACGCCCGGAAAACCGCTTCGTCTCGCAGTTCATCGGCAAGGCCAATATGCTGCCGGGCACCGTGGTGGCGCGTGACGGCGACGCCATTCGCATCGACCTCGGACACGATCTCGCCGAAACCGGTCACACCGCGCAGCTGCCGTTGCGCGAGCGCGTGGTCGGTGTCGGCGATGCCGTCACCTTGTGCATCCGGCCGGAAAAGCTGCGCCTGTGCGCGCCGAATGCGGGACGGGTGCCCGCCACCGTGACGAGCCGCTTTTTCCTCGGCAGCCAATGGCTGTATCGGCTGGATAGCCGGCTTGGCGAAGTATTGGTGTGCTGTCAGAACGAAGGCACCGAGCCGCTCGCGGAAGGCGCGGCGGTCGGCGTGGACTGGAATAGCGAGGCGATCCGCTTCATTCAACGGGATGCGCATCATGGCTAGTACGCTCCCCGCTTCGAACGACGGCAGCATGAAATCCGGCAATACGCGCCGCGCGCCATGGCACGCGTTCCTGCCGCTGTGGCTGATGTGCGCCCCGGCCTTCCTGCTGTTCGTGGCGCTCGTGCTGGTGCCGCTCGTCATGACGCTGGTGCTGACTTTCTATCGCTTCGATCCAGCAAGCGGCCCACTCGCGGCATTCCAGTTCGGCAACTACATCGAAGTGTTGAGCTCGTCGTACTTTCACACGATCTTCGCGCGCACCTTCGGCATCGCTTTTCTGACGACCCTGCTGTGCGTGGTGATCGGCACGCCCGAGGCCTATGTGCTGTCGCGCATGCGCGATCCGTACCGCTCGCTGTTCCTGCTGGTGATCCTCGCGCCGCTGCTGGTTTCGGTCGTGGTACGCGCATTCGGCTGGAGCATGCTGCTCAACAGCAACGGTCTTGTGAATCAGGCCTTCGGTCTCGTCGGGCTCGGCCCTTACAAGCTCGAATACACCACCTTCGCGATCGTGATCGCGCTCGTGCATGTAATGCTGCCCTTCATGGTGATTCCGGTGTGGACCACGTTGCAAAAGCTCGATCCGCAAACCGAGAACGCCGCGCTTTCGCTGATGGCTTCACCCGCCACCACGCTGCGCCGCATCGTTCTGCCACAACTCACGCCGGGCATTCTGTCCGGCAGCCTGATGGTATTCGGCTTGTCGGCGAGCGCGTTCGCGATTCCCGGCCTGCTCGGCGGACGTCGCCTGAAAGTCGCCGCCACCGCGGTCTACGACGAATTCCTCGGCTCGCTGAACTGGCCGCTCGGCGCGACCATCGCGCTCCTGCTGCTGGTCGCGAATCTGATCGTGATGCTCACTTATTACCGGGTTCTGGAACGCAAGTACGCCAGAAGCCTCGGTTGAACCCACAAGCACATTGAGCGGAATCAACATGAGAAAAAACGGCCCTGTTGCGCTGATTTTCCACACGCTCGTCATCGCGTTCGTGCTCGCGCCGCTCGTGATCGTGGTACTGGTCGCGTTCACGCCCGACGAAACGCTGACGCTACCCACGCACGGTGTATCGCTGCGCTGGTTCCGGGCGATCCTCAACTACCCGGACTTCATCTCGGCGTTTTTCAACAGCCTGAAGCTGGCTTTCGCTTCGGCAACCCTCTCGTTGATCGTCGCGTTGCCCGCAGCGCTCGCGATCGGACGCGCGCGCTTTCCGGGCCGCAGCTTTCTCAACGGGCTGCTGCTCTCGCCGCTGGTGATTCCCGGCCTCGTGCTCGGCATCGCGTTGCTGCGCTTCTTCGCGCTGATCGGCGCGACCGGTTCGTTCGCGTGGCTCGTGCTCGCGCACATGATCATCATCACGCCGTTCGTGATGCGGCTGGTGCTGGCCTCCGTCAGCGGGCTGGACCGCAGCGTCGAACATGCCGCGCATTCGCTCGGCGCCGATGCATGGACCACGTTTCGCCGCATTACCTTTCCGATGATTCTGCCGGGCATTACCGGCGGCTGGCTGCTCGCCTTCATCAACAGCTTCGACGAACTGACGATGTCGATCTTCGTCACCTCGCCGCAAACCGTCACGCTGCCGGTGCGCATGTACATGTACGCGACCGAATCGATCGATCCGATGATGGCCTCGGTGTCCGCGCTGGTGATCTTCATCACCGCCGGCGCGATGCTGCTGCTCGATCGCGTGTATGGACTCAACCGGATTCTGATCGGCCAGCACTGATGTCTTCTTCCGCCCTCTCTCTCATGCCGTCGAACCCGCCGTCTTCCAATGCCGCCGCGCCAAGGCGCGAGCCGCAATTCGTCCGCGTCGCGGAAACGCAGCGTGAACCGCTCAGCTTCTTTCTGGACGGTCACGAAGTCACTGCGCTGCAAGGCGATACGCTGCTGACCGCCGTACTGCTGCAACAACGGCGCGTGCGCGAAAGCGAATTCAGCGGCGCGCCGCGCGCCGGCTTCTGCCTGATCGGCGCATGCCAGGACTGCTGGATGCGCGCTGAAGACGGCACGCGCCTACGCGCCTGTTCGACCCTCGTGACGCAAGGCATGCGCGTGGTCACTCGGCTCGCGGCTTGCGCTTCCACCTCTGCATCTGCCGCTGGAGACGCGCCATGAGCAACGAACACCGCGTGGTGATCGTCGGCGCCGGACCGGCCGGCGTGCGCGCCGCCGAAACCCTGGTCGCGGCCGGCGTAAAGCCCATCGTGCTAGACGAAAACGCGCGCTGGGGCGGACAGATTTATCGGCAGCCGCCCGCCAACGGCGCGTTCCAGCGCTCAAAGAAAGCCCTCTATGGCTTCGAAGCGCGCAAGGCCGACGCGGTGCATACGACGATGGCCGCACTGCTGCCGCACCTCGACTATCGCCCCGACACGCTGGCGTGGGCCTGTGAGCCGGGCCGCCTCGATACGCTGCACGGCGGACGCGAGATCAGCGTGCCGTTCTCGCATCTGATCATCGCGAGCGGCGCCACCGATCGCGTGCTGCCGGTGCCGGGCTGGACGCTGCCGGGCGTCTACACGCTCGGCGCGGCACAGGTCGCCCTGAAATCGCAGGGCTGCGCAATCGGCCAACGCGTCGTGCTCGCGGGTACGGGGCCGCTGCTGTATCTGGTCGCGTATCAGTACGTGAAAGCCGGGGCGCAGGTGATCGCGGTGCTCGACACGAACCCGCTCTCGCAGCAGATCGCCGCTGCGCCGAAGCTCGCGCGGCAACCGTCCACCTTTGCCAAGGGCGTGTATTACGTCGGCTGGCTCACGCTGCATGGCGTGCGGATCGAACGCGATGTGCGCTTGCTCGGCATTCGCGGCGAACATGGCGAACGTGGAGTATGCGCGATCGAATGGCGCGCCAACCGCAACGGTTCGCAAACTGAAACCCTCGCGTGCGACGCGGTCGGCATCAGCTTCGGCCTCAAGCCCGAGACGCAACTCGCCGACCTGGCCGGTTGCCGCTTCCGTTTCGATACGCACAACCGCTGCTGGCTGCCCGAACTCGACGCCGCCGGCCGCAGCAGTGTGCCCGGCATTTATCTGGCCGGCGACGGCGCGGGTATCGCGGGCGCCGACGCCGCCGAACTCGCCGGACGCCGCACCGCCCTGAGCGTACTCGATGACCTCGGCATCGCGCACCCACGCGGCATTGGCATGCGTGATCCGGCCTCGCTCGATCGCAGCCTGCAACGCATCGCAGTGTTCCGTCAGGGCATCGAAGCCGCGTTCGCCCCGCCCGCGAAATGCGCGGCGCAATGGCCCGACGACATGATCGTCTGCCGCTGCGAGGAAATCGACGCGGGCACTTTGCGGCGCTGTATCCGCGGAGGTGAAGCGAACGAGATCAACCGCCTGAAAGCACTGACGCGCGTCGGCATGGGCCGCTGCCAGGGGCGCATGTGCGGGGAAGCGGCGTTGACGCTGCTCAGCGAGGAAATCGGCCGCCCGCTCGAGGCGGTAGGCCGCTTGCGCAGCCAGCCGCCGGTCAAACCGATTCCGCTGTCGCCTTCGATATATGCCGATGGCGTAGCCGAGATTCCCGAGGAGGCGCGCGATGAGTGACACCGTGCATTACGACGTCGCGATCGCCGGTGGCGGTCTGGTGGGTTCATCGGCCGCGCTCGCGCTGGCGCGGCGCGGCTTGCGCGTCGGCCTGTTCGAGCGGCGTTACTGCGGCGCGCAGGCGAGCGGTGTGAACTACGGCGGCGTGCGCTGCCAGGGACGCACGGTCGAACAGATGCCGCTTGCGATGCGCGCACGGCGCATCTGGAGCGGCTTGCAGGAATTGATCGGCATCGACGGTGAATTCACCGAGTCGGGCCACTTGCGGCTCGCACGCAGCGAAGCCGATCTGGCCGCACTCGAAGCGTGGGCCGAGATGGCGCGTGGCTACGGACTGCATGCGCAACTGATCAGCGGAGCGGCGTTCCGGAAACGCTATCCGTGGCTCGGCAGCGCGGCGGTGGGCGGCTCCTTGTGCGCAACCGATGGTCACGCGAATCCGCGTCTGGTGTCGCCCGCCTTCGCGCGCGCCGCACGGGCGGCCGGCGCCGAGGTCCGCGAACAAACCGAACTGACCGACATCCACCACGACGGCACGCGCTTCCAGTTGCGCGCGGGCGAGACCCGCATCAGCGCCGACTGGCTCATCAACTCAGCCGGCGCGTGGGCTAACACGGTGGCCGGATACTTCGGCGAAACCGCGCCGATGAAACCCATCTACCCGAACATGTGGGTCACCGAGCCGCTGCCGCAGTTCATCACACACAACCTGGGCATCTACGGCGGCGGCATCTATGCGCGGCAAGTGTCGCGCGGCAATTGCGTGATCGGCGGCGGGCGCGGTCATGGCGACGGCGAGTATGGCCAGCCGTCGACGGAAACCACCCGCAGTGTGATGCGCGACGCCTGCGCGCTGCTGCCCGCGTTGCGCGAAGCGCTGCTGATTCGCACATGGAGCGGCGTGGAAGGCGAAACACCGGACAGCAATCCGATCATCGGCGCGAGCCGCACGGTGCCGCGTCTGCTCCATGCGTTCGGCTTTTCAGGCGGCGGCTTTCTGCTTGCGCCGGGCGTCGGCGAAGTACTCGCCGATCTCGTCATCGACGGCGCCACCGCCACGCCGCTCGAGGCGTTCTCGATGGACCGCTTTGCCGCTGTTGCGACTTCATCCGTCGTCTAGTCACTGCTTGCTTATTGCTTGCTTATTGCTTGGTTAGCGTTCAACAAAACTCAGGAGTCCCTCGATGAAACTGTTCAGAACGATCGCGGCGTTGGCCGCATTGTGTGCGTTCGGCGCGGCCGCGCCGGCGTGGTCGCAGACTAAAACGATCTACATCGGCATGAACGGCGGCCCGATGGAGAAGGCGTATACGAGCCAGGTGCTGCCGGACTTCGAGAAAGCGAACAACGTCAAAGTGGTCGTGGTGCCGGGCACCTCGTCGGACATTCTCGCCAAGCTGCTCGCCAACAAGGCCAATCCGCAGATTCACGTGGTATTTCTCGACGACGGCGTGATGGCGCGCGCGGTGAGCATGGGCGTATGCAAGAAGCTCGACGATGCGCCGGTGCTCAAGGAACTCTATCCGTTCGCGCGCATGAAGGACGACATGGGCGCGGGCGTGCAACTCGGCATGACCGGCATTGCGTACAACAAGAAACTGTTCGCCGAAAAAGGCTGGGCTCCGCCCACCTCATGGATGGACTTCGCCGATCCGAAGTACAAGGGCAAGGTGGTGTTCCAGTCCGCATCGAGCAGCACCTTCGGCCTGCACGGTTTTCTCGCGATCAACCGCCTGATGGGCGGCAGCGAACAGAATGTGGAGCCGGGCTTCACCAAGTGGGCGAGCACGGTCGGCCCGAACGTGGTCGAGTACGTGCCGAATTCGGCCAAGATCTCTGAAATGATTCAGACCGGCGAAGCAGGCCTGTTCCCGTTGACGCCGACTGCCGTGGGCGATCTGCAGGACAAGGGCATTCCGGTCGGCTACGTGAATCCGAAGGAAGGTCCGGTGTTGCTGCTGGTCGACCTGTGCGTGGTGAACAACAGCCCCGATCCGCAACTGGCGCAGAAACTCGCGCAATTCCTGCTGTCCGCGCCGGCGCAAACAAAAGCCGCCGAGGCCGGCAAGCAGATTCCGACCAACCGTCTCGCGAAAATGACGCCGCCGATGCAGCAAAGCCTCGGTAATGTCGACGATCTGGTGAAGAAGGTGACCGTGGTGGACTGGGACACGATCAATGCGCACCGCGCGCAGTGGGATACGCGCTGGAACAGGCAGATCGAGCGCTAACACTAACTGTTGCAATGGCACGCGCGCCTTGCGGGCAGCACCGCAAGGCGCGCGTTTTCGTCTGTAGCCGTGCGTCAGAAGATCACTGAAATAGCCACGCCTAGCCAGATTGAAAGGACGCCCATCAGGAACATGTGCCGCGCAATGCGGATGCGCCTATCGCTGGTTTCCGGTTCGACCGGGCTGGTCGCCATCCACGGCACGAGGCCGAGGCAGCCGAAGCCGATCATTGCAAACACGAAGACAAAGACGTCGGGGACTCGCCATTTGGTCGGGTCGTACAAACCCCAGTAGCCGAGAAAGACGATGCCGATCGAGAAGATCGTCGCCGAGGCGGCACTGAGAGCGGGTACAGATCCGGCTGGACTCGGCATGCTTCACCTCCGATCGTTAGGGTGCTATGGCCGTCTCCGTCGCCCGCATTTAGATCATTCAGGACGTGCGGGCCTGCCGCGCTTCATACGTCTTCAGATGACTATACGCGATGCGCAGCAGCGAGAGCCCATGTTCACCCTTCTGGGCATCGCCGCCGCGCGAGATCAGATCGCCAAGAATGTGATCCGCCTCGGTATGGGAGTGGTTTTCGACGTCGCGCAGCATCGAAGCGGTTAGCGGCGAAGGCGTGAACAGCGTCTGGGTTGCGCGCGCATCGAAGTCCGGGCCCATCGTGAAGCCCTTGTGCTCGGCCACCGCGCGGCACTCGCCGAGCAGATTTTCCATGATGCGCTTGCCGTCCGGCGCGTTCAGAATATCGCCGACCGAGCCGCGCATCAAGCACGTGCCCGCCGCCAGCGTGGCGAGGAACACCCACTTTTCCCACATGCGCAGCAGGATGTTGTCGCTGATCGTCGCATCGAAACCCGCGCCGTCCATTGCGTCCGCAATCGCCTGCACGCGCTCCGAGACGCCGCCTTCAAGTTCGCCGAAGGTCATCGCGTGGGCTTCGTTCAGATGCACGATCTGCTGTTCGGCGTTGAGCGTCGCGGCGATCACGCATTGACCGCCCAGCACGCGCGCGGCGCCGAACTTTTCCGTCAGCACCTCGATATGGCGCATGCCGTTGAGCATCGGCAGAATCAGCGTCGATTCACCGACGAGCGGCCCGAATGAATCGATCGCGTCGTCAAGACTGTAGGCCTTGCAACTCAGCAGAACCACGTCGAACGGTTCGGCGCTGGCGCCGGCGACAACCGTCTGGACGTCGCGCAGCGTAAGATCGCCACGCGCGCTCCTGATGACGAGACCGTCACGCCTGATTTTTTCCGCACGGCCCGGGCGCACCAGAAAAGTCACGTCCTGACCGGCTGCCGCGAGACGTCCGCCAAAGTAGCCGCCCACGGCGCCCGCACCCACAACTAGAATTCGCATCTTTCGCCTCTTGATGATTGGGTCACGCGTTCCGCGCCGCTCAGCATGGCTTCCTTCGAGCCGCGTACGCAGTGCGTGTGCAGAAATGTAGCAAAGATTGAGGATGTGCACCGCAGCACATGCAGAACTGTGGCGCAGCAATGCAACGCAGCATACGTCAGATCAAACGCGATGCCGAAGCTGCACGCCCTGCATCCTTAAGCTTGGTCATAGGTAGAAAGCGTCTGGCAGTTGTTCGCGCGCGGTGGTGTCGCGCGTGGCGCCACGCAGATTGCCGAGGCGGATCGGCAATTCCGGGCCGCCCAGTTCGATGATGACCTGGCGGCAGGCGCCGCATGGCGCGATCGGGCCATCCGTATCGCCGATCACGGCGAGCGCCGCGAACTGGTCACGCCGATAACCCGCGGCGATCGCGCTGAAAAACGCTGTACGTTCCGCGCAATTGCACAATCCGTATGACGCGTTCTCGACGTTGCAACCGTCGAACACCTGCCCGTCTTTAGTCAGCAGCGCCGCGCCGACCTTGAATTTCGAATACGGGGCATAGGCCTTTTCGCGCGCGACAGCGGCGCGTTCCAGCAATTGTTCCATGTTCATGCGGCAGTCCTCGATCCCATTGAGCGTAACCAACATGCCCGCAATAGTACGCGGATCGAGAACCTTCAGGCTCGCCGCTGCGTGGCTAGATCACTTCCAGCGCCAGCGCAATACCCTGCCCGCCGCCAATGCACAGCGTGACGATGCCGCGTTTGATGCCGTCACGGCGCATCGAATGAAGCAGACGTGTGGTCAGCACCGCGCCGGTCGCACCGATCGGATGGCCGTGCGCGATCGCGCCGCCCTGCACGTTGATCAGCTCCTGATCGATGCCGAGTCTGTGCGCCACCGCGATCGGCACCGCAGCAAATGCTTCGTTGATCTCGAAGCGTTCGACATCATCCAGTTGCCAGCCCGCGCGCGCCAACGCCATTTGCACCGCCGGCACCGGGCCGAGACCGAACATGCCGGGCTCGACCGCCGCGACGCCATACGCCGCCAGTCGCGCGAACGGTTCGATTCCATGTGCTTCGGCGAAACCGCGTTCGGCGACCAGCATCGCCGCTGCGCCGCTGTTCAGGCCGGGCGCATTGCCCGCGGTAATCGTGCCGTCCGGGCGGAATGCCGGACGTAACCGGGCCAGCGTTTCCACCGTGGTATCCGGGCGCGGTTGCTCGTCGCTCGCAAACTGCTGCGGGCCTTTGCGTCCTTTGGTTTCGACCGCAACCAGTTCGGCGGCGAAGTCACCACGTGCTTGCGCCTCGGCGAAGCGCTGCTGCGAACGCGCGGCCCAGCGGTCCTGCGTTTCGCGCGTGATGTCGAATTGCGTGACGAGGTCTTCGGTATGCCAGCCGGAATGCTCGCCGGAAAAGGCGTCGTTCAGGCCGTCGCGCAACAGGCTGTCATGGATTTGAGCGTTGCCCATGCGGTAGCCCCAGCGTCCGCCGTCGAGCAGATAGGGCGCGCGGTCCATGTTCTCCATGCCGCCCGCTACGGCCGCGTCGCCGAAACCCAGCCAGATTTCGTGCGCGGCGGATGCGATCGCCTGCGCGCCTGACCCGCACACGCGGTTGACCGTCAGCGCGGGCACACCCACCGGCACGCCGCCGCCAATCGACGCCTGACGCGCCGGGTTCATCCTGTTGCCGGCCTGGATCACATTGCCGAGCACCACCGAAGACAGCGCGGCAGCATCGACGCCGCTACGGCGCAACGTTTCGCGCACCGCGACCGCGCCGAGTTCGGTTGCGGGCACATCTTTCAACGAACCGCCGAACGCACCGATCGGCGTTCTCACCGGATTGCAGATCACCACTTCTCGTGTAATCATCGTTTCTCTCCAGTTGGATTACTGCTTCAAGCGTCGTGCTTTCGCATCAGTTCGCCGAGGCGGCTGTGACCGTCTGCGGCGCATCCCAGCCACCACCAAGCGAGCGGTACAGCGCGACGGCCGCGAGCGCATGCTCGCGTTTGGCCTGATTCAACGAATCCGCATCGCGTAGATACGCTTCCTGCGCGGCCAGCACGTCGAGAAAATCCGTCGCGCCACCCTTGTACAGTTCGGTCGACAAACGCAGCGCGTGATTCGACGCATCCAGCGCGCCGCCAAGACGTTCCACCTGCACCGCCCCATTCACCAGATCGCTGCGGTTGTCCTCGATTTCCTTGAGCGCCTGCAGCATGGTTTGCTGCAAGCCGAGTTGCGATTCGCGCATGCGGCTCTCGCTCGCGTCGATGTTCGCGGTGATCCGGCCGGCGTTGAAAATCGGACTCGTCGCGTTCAGCGCGGCGCTGAACAGGTTGTCGGTGAGCGTCGGCAAGCCGATGTAGGAAGCCGCCAGCAGTCCGTCGGCGAGATTGATCCGGAACTGCGGATAGCGCTGCGCCTTCGACACCCCCACTTCCGCTGCGCGTTGTTCAACGTTGGCGTAGGCCGTACGAACATCAGGCCGCTGCAACAGTGCTTGCGATGGCAGCATCTGCGGCACGCTTTGCGCCGGCACAGGGATGTCGCGCGCATTGGCGAGCAGCAAGCTATCCACACTCTCCGGTGTGCGCCCCGAATATACGGCGATCAAACTCAACTGATGCTGTACCGTGGACTGCACGCGCGGAATCTGCGCCTGCAGGTCCTGCAACTGATTCTGCGCACGCGCAACATCGAGTTGCGTCGACAAGCCGTAGTGCAATCGCTCCTGGGTGAGCTTCAAGGCGCGGGCGCGGATCTGCTCGTTATCGCTGAGAATCTGCAATTGCGATTGCGCCCAGCGCAGGTCGATATAGGCCGCCGCCGTGTTCGCCGCGAGCGCGAGCCGCAACTGATTGAGCGCCGCCTCGCGTCCCGACACCTGCGCCTGCGCCGCGAGAACCGCAAGACGTTCACCGCCGAATACATCCGGCGTCCAGCTTGCCGTGATACCAACGCCGGCCTGACGCACATAGCCGAGCGGCGGCGGCGTGTTCTGACGCGAGTTTGAAGCGGTCGCACTGGCATTCAGTTCGGGCAGCAAGGCCGCGCGATTTTGCGTTGTCAGGTCCTGCGCCTGCTTGACGCGCTCCACCGCCGCCTGCACGTCGAGATTGCCGGTCAACACGGATTCGACCAGTTGATGCATGACCGGGTCGCCGAACTGCGTCCACCACGCGTCGGCGCTCACACTGTCTTGCGGCGCGTCGACACTCCATGCGGCCGGCGCGACGGTTTGCACCGTATGCGGCAGGTCCGCATGGGTTTCGGGTTGCACCGCGCACGCCGCGAGCGTCAGGAGCGCCGCGCTCGCCAGAACTTTGATAACGAACGGTTTCATGATGAATTCCTCAATGGGCATCGGGCGGCGGCGCGGAGTTGCCGAACGGGCGCGAGAACACTACGCTCAGCAGGCCGACCAGGAAACAGAGCGACAAGGCAAAAAACGTGTCGGAGAACGTGAGCACGAGGGCTTCGCGCATCAGCACCGCATGCAGCGCGCCGAGCCCGGCATTGGCCGCATTCAGTGCGTCGCCGCCGACCGCCGCAAAATGCGCGGTCTGCTGCTGCAAGATCGATTCGACCACCGGACGGCCCGCGTTCAGATGTTCATCGAGCCGCTCATAATGCAGGTTCAAACGGTCGTTGAGCATCGTGCTGCTCACCGCAATGCCGATCGCGCCGCCAAGGTTGCGCATCAGGTTGAAAAGGCCGCTGGCCGATCGAAGTCTCGACATCGGCAATGAACCCAGCGCCATCGTGACGATGGGCGGAATGCAGAACTGCTGGCCAATGCCGCGCAATGCCTGCGGGATCAGCAACTCCTGCCAGCCCCACTGATTGGTTAGCGGCACATACAGGTAACAGCCCACGCCGAACAGCACCAGGCCGAACACCAGCAGGATGCGCATATCGACAAACCGCGCGACCACCGAATACGCCGCCATCGCGATCAGTTGAAAACACCCGACCGACAGCAACGCCACGCCGATCTGCAACGAATCAAAGCCACGCACACGCGATAAAAACACCGGCGTCAGAAACACCGCGCAGAAAATCCCGATCCCGGTGATGAACGACAGCAGACTGCCAATCCCGAAGTTGCGGATCGCCAGCGCGCGCAAATCGACGATCGGCTCTTTCGCGGTGAACGCATGCACGAGGAACAGGAATCCGCAGATCGCCGCCAACCACGTGCACGTCACGATCACGTCGTCGCCGAACCAGTTCTTGCGCGGGCCTTCCTCCAGCACGTATTCGAGGCAACCGAGAAAAACGGACATCAGAAGGATGCCCAGGTAATCGCCCTTCTTCAGCAGCGACAGATCGACCTCATCGAAGTGCACGTACTTCGGCACCATCAGCGTCACGACGACACCCGGCACCAGGTTCAGATAGAACAGCCATTGCCACGACCATTGCGACGTGATCCAGCCGCCGATCACCGGGCCGACGGTCGGCGCGAGCGTGGCGAGCGCGCTGATGGTGGTGGACGCAATCAGGCGCTGCTTGCCGGGAAAAAGCACGAACGCGGTGGTAAACACCGTCGGGATCATCGCGGCGCCGAGCGCGCCCTGCAAACCGCGGAACAGGATCATCGAGTTGATGTCCCACGCGAGACCGCACAACATGCTGGTGATCGTAAAACCGAGCGCGGAAAACGCGAACACCCAGCGCGTCGAAAACACACGCGTGAGCCAGCCGGACATCGGAATCACCAGAATCTCGGCGATCAGATATGAGGTCTGCACCCACGAGAGTTCGTCCTGACTCGCGGACAAGCCGCCGCCGATATCCTTGAGCGACGATGCAACGATCTGGATATCGAGCGTCGCCATGAAAAAACCGATGCACATCAGCGTGAACGCCATGACCTTGGTTCGTATCGGCAGGTCGGCGGGATTGGCTAGAACTTGAGTCATGATCGTTTTATCCGCGCGCTGCTGCATTGTCGGCGTCGAGATGCACCTTCACGGTTGCGGACAGACCGGGGCGCAATACGCCTTGCAGGTCTTTCGGCACATCGAGGCGCACGCGCACGGGCACGCGCTGCACGATCTTCGTGAAGTTGCCGGTGGCGTTCTCCGCCGGCAACACGCTGAAGGTGGCGCCGGTCGCCGGTGCGAGACTCTCTACGACGCCGTGGATCCGCTTGCTCGAGGCGTCGAGATCGACGTCGACACCATCGCCGACGCGCATCTTCTTCAACTGGTCTTCCTTGAAGTTGGCATCGACCCACAGACCGCTCGACGGCACCACCGTCAGCAGCGACACGCCGGTATTCGCCAGCAGGCCGACGCGCGCCGTGCGGTTGCCGACATAACCGTCGATCGGCGAGCGGATCGTCGTGTATTCCACGTTCAGCGCCGCGACCCGCCGTGCCGCTTCCGCAGTGGCGATGCGCGCCTGCGCGTCGCCGATCTGCGCGTCGAGCACAGCGATCTGGCGCTGTGCCGCGATCAGGCCGGCGTTGCTGCGATCAACCGCGGCATGCGCTTTGGTCAGGTCGGCGTCCGCGCGCTCGACCACCTGGCTCGATACCGCGTCGTCCTTCACCAGTTCGCGGTAACGCGTCTGATCGGCGGCGCTGCGGGTCAGTTCGGCACCGGATGCGCGTACTTCCGCCGCCTGCTCGTTGATGGTCGCAAGCTGCAAGGATTTCTTCGCCTGCAACTCCGTGACGGCGGCTTGCGCGCTCTGCACTTCGGCGCTTGCCTGCGCGAGGCGGGCGTCATAGTCACGTGCGTCCAGCCGGATCAGCACCTGGTTCGCGTGGACAAACTGGTTGTCGTGCACCAGCACATCCGTGACGAAGCCGTTCACTTTCGGCGCCATCACCGTCACGTCTCCGCCTACGTATGCATCGTCGGTCGATTCGACAAAGCGGCCGGCGAAGAACCAGTAGGACGCCGCTAACGCCAGCACGACGAGAACCGTGATGATCGCGAGCAGCATCCATGGAATACGCCGTGCCGGCTTGGCCACGTTGGCCGCACTGGGCGGCGCGATAGTCGAAGGAGTAGTGGACATGGTGTTTAGATGTGCGTATGCACTCGTTAAGCTGAAAAAAACGGCGCGTTTTACTGCGCCGGCCATGATTCCCAATTCGAAAATCTCAGAGGGAATCCTGTGTGATGGCGAACAATTCGCCGCGCAATGCAGCAGCGCGTTGCTCGCCGAAACGATGCTCGAATTCGGCCTGCGCGGCATACCAATGCACGCGGCCTGCTTTCAGGCGTTCTTCGCCAGCGGCCGTCAGGGCAATGGACAAGGTCCGCACATCCGTGCCGAGCGCCTCGCTCGACACCAGTCCATTGCGACGCAACGGCTGGATCGTGCGGACCAGCGTGGTGCGTTGCATGCGCATCGCTTCGGCCAACTGCTTCATGGTCATCGGACCCACACGCTTGAGGCGCCCCATCAGCGAAAACTGCGTGATGGTGAGGCCGACATGCGCCAGATGACGGTCATACAATTGCGAGACATAGCGCGCGGCCTGGCGGATCGCAAAGCAGTCGTCGTCGAATAGGCCTTCCATTTGCTGCGCTTCCTTTCCCATGAGTGCGTATGCACACAATCAGATAGACAAAAGCCCGTCGAAACGGGCTGTGTACTTCCGGCCTAGCCGGTGATGTTGAACAATTCGGAGCGCAGCGCCTTGGCGCGCGCACGACCGAACTTTTCTTCGAACTCGTCCTGCGCGGCGCGCCATGCGACTGCCGCCTGATCGAAGGTTGTTTCGCCCTGTTCCGTGAGACTGAACAGATAGGTGCGGCCGTCATGTTCCGCCGATTCGGCCGTCACCAGGCCGTCGCGCTGCAACGGTTTCATGGCGCGGACCAGCGTGGTGCGCTCCATCACCATGGCGTCAGCGAGGTCCACCATGGCCAGATTCGGCGTGCGCGCGAGCTTGGCGAGGATGGTGAATTGCGCGGCCGTCAGTCCCACCTGCCCCAAATGGCGCTCATAGATTTGCGTGACGTGCCGCGCCGCCTGGCGTAGCGCGAAACAGTTGCATTCGTCGTAAGAGATAGGACGGTTCATGCTTTGCAGTCTATATGTGCATACGCACAGAGTCAAGTACCCGAAGCCACAAATTATGCGTGAGCGGCCACAAAAAAAATGGCCAACCGAAGGAAATCCGATGGGCCATCCCGCCTTTACAACCATACGCGGTGGGGTCAGAGCAACCGGTACGCGAGGCGCGCCGCCGCACTCGCCGTACGTTTGTCCTGGTCGAGCGACGGGTTGTACTCGGCGATATCCGCCACGCGCAGCTTGCCTGACGCGCGTACGCGCTGCACCATCGCTTCGACCACCGCTAACGGCACGCCCAATGCAGCGGGTGCGGACACGCCTGGCGCAGTGGAGGCAGGCAGAACGTCGAGATCGATGGTCAGGTAGACGTCGTCCGCTGCGTCAAGCCATTGCTGAAGCTCGTGCAAGCGCTGCGGCAACCACGCTTCCTGCATGTCGACATCAAGCACGTACCGCACGCCCAGTTGCCCGGCATGCGCAAACAGCGAAGCCGTATTGCCCAGATCGCTGATGCCGAAGCACACGTAGTTGAACGGCACACCGCGTTCGGCGCAGTCGTTCGCGATCTGGTCGAACGGTGTGCCCGAATTCGCCGGGCGCTTCTGGCGCAAATCGAAGTGGGCGTCGAGGTTAATGATAAGCAGGTTGCGCACAGGCGCCGCAGTGTCGTCGAAATGCGCGCGCAAACCACTATAAGTACCCCACGCGACCTCATGACCGCCGCCGAATACCAATGGCTGCCCACCGCTCGCGAGCACTTCCTTCACCACGCTCGCGAGTTCGGCTTGCGCGGCTTCCAGATCGCCGTCGTCGCACACTACGTCGCCCGCATCGGCGAGCGTCGCGAGCGACGCCTTGGCCGGCAATCCCGCCAGCGCGCGGCGCAATTCCTTGGGCGCGTGCGCCGCACCGATACGTCCTTGATTGCGCCGCACACCTTCATCGGAACCAAAGCCGACGATCACCGGCACGGCGCTGCCACGCGCCGTGCCATCAAACGGCACGACCTGATTGAACACACGCCGGGTGTCGCCGGACTCGCCGTTGTCGGAACGGCCGCTCCACACCTTGTCGTCGAATGGAACTCTCATGCGCGCGACAACACCGCCTGCAGAAACGCTCGCGTGCGCGGTTGCGACGGCGCCGAGAAAATCTCCGCCGGCGGTCCGGCTTCGACAATCACGCCGCCGTCCATGACCACCACCACGTCCGCGACTTCCTTCGCGAAGCCCATTTCGTGCGTGACGACCACCATCGTCATGCCTTCGCTCGCGAGCAGTTTCATCACCTGCAGCACTTCGCCAACCAGTTCGGGATCGAGCGCGGAAGTCGGCTCGTCGAACAGCATCACGCGCGGTTGCATCGCCAGCGCACGCGCAATCGCCACACGCTGCTTCTGACCACCCGACAAACTCGCCGGCATGACATGCGCCTTATGCGCGAGGCCGACTTTCTCCAGCAACGCAAGCGCCGCCGCTTCGGCCGCCGACTTACTAGCGCCACGCAACATGCGCGGGCCGACCGTGATGTTATGCAACACCGACAGATGCGGAAACAGATTGAATGACTGAAACACCATGCCGACTTCGGTGCGCAGTTCATTGAGCGAGCGCTCCTTGAGCATCGCGCCCTGCTCCACCAGACGATGCCCGCAGATGTCGATGGTGCCGCCTTCCGCCTGTTCGAGTCCATTGCAGCAGCGCAGGAACGTACTCTTACCCGAGCCGCTCGGCCCGATCACCACCACGACCTGTTGCGGCTGAATGTCGAAGTCGATGCCGTTGAGCACCGTATGCGAGCCGAACGATTTGGTCAGCCCGCGAATCCTGACGATAGGTTCATCCAGTTTGGCTACGGTATTCATTGCACCATCCCTCCTGCACGCAAACGGCGTTCCACGCGATGCAGCGCGTAATTGGTCGCCTGCGTCAACACCAGATAAACCAGCGCGATGGCCAGATACACTTCGAGCGAACGGTACGACACGCTGATGATCTTCTGGCCTTCGTGCATCAGATCGTCGATGGTCAGCAGCGACACCAGCGCCGAGTTCTTGATCAACGCGATGAACTCGTTGCCGAGCGGCGGAATCATCCGCACGATCGCCTGCGGCAGGATGATCGCGCGCATCGCCTGTCCGGACGACATGCCGATCGAGCGCGCCGCTTCCATCTGCCCGCGATCCACCGACTGAATCGCGCCGCGCACAATCTCCGACACATAGGCCGCGGAATACAAACCGAGGCCGAGCATGCCGCATACGAAAGCCGGCAGCAGAATGCCGAATTGCGGCAAGCCGAAGAACAGCAGAAACAGTTGCACGAGCAACGGTGTGCCACGGAAGAACGTCAGGTACGCCGTGCACAAGGTGTACACGATGCGCCGCTTTGGCGTGAGCCGGCCAACCCCAATCAGGAGGCCGAGCACGCACGAGAGCGCGAGCGCGGCGGCGGTCACTTCGACCGTCACCACGGCGCCATGCATGATGTCCGGCAAGCCGGCAATGACCGGCGAAAAATCGAGTTCCATTTTTTCTGCTCAGCCGATTATTGCGCGGTCGCGCCGAACCACTTATGCACGATCGTTGCGTACGTGCCGTCCGCCTTGATCTTCGCGAGTGCGGTATTGAAGGCGGCCTTCAGTTGCGGTTCATCCTTGCGCACAGCGATACCGTAGGCTTCAGTGGTCAGCGGTTTGTCGAGCACGCGGAAACCGCCGCGCGTCTTCACCAGCTGATACGCGGCCGGCTTGCCGGTCACGGCGGCGTCGGCGCGGCCGATACCCACCAGGTCGAACATCTCCTGATTCTTTTCCACTTCCACGCGATTGATCTGCGGGAAGTTGTCACGCAGGAAGTTGACCGACTTCGTGCCGACCTGCACCGAAACTTTCTTGCCGTTCAGATCGGTCACGGACTTGATCGGCGAATCGGCTTTCACCAGCGCAACGAGACCGCCGGCGTAGTACGAATCGGTGAAGTCGACCACTTTCGCGCGTTCGTCGGTGATATAGATGCCGGAAATCGCGGCGTCGAAACGATGCGCGATCAGCCCCGGAATCAGGCCTTTGAAGTCGATGTCGGTCCATTGCACGCGCTTGCCCATCGCCTTCGCGAGTGCATTCATCATGTCCACGTCGAAGCCGGTGCGCGCGCCGTTTTCGGTGTACTCCATCGGCGGGAAGGTCGCATCGGTGGCAACGTTCAGTACATCCGCGGTCTGTGCGGAGGCGGCGCCGGAAAATCCGGCAAACGTCACCGCGAACGTGACGCATGCGAGGGACAACAGTCGTTGCAGTTTCATGGGGTGGGCTCCTTGTGGTTCGTTTGGGACTCAGATCGAATGCCGGCCATCGGAGGCCTGCCGATCAATCGGTCTGCATATGCTCGGAAATAGCGCGGGCCGTGCGTAGCGTCCCGTCGATGAATTGGCTTTCGCGGCCGACCGCGCGCGTGGACGGCGCCATCAGCGTGATCGACGCGCTGCTGCCCGCGCCGCGTCCGCTGCGATGAAATATCGGGGCACTCACGCCCCACACGCCCGGGTCGACTTCGCTGTCGCTCACGGCGTAGCCTTGCGCGCGAATCTGCTCGAGTTCGGCTTCGATCGCGGCGCGGCCGGCGGGGTCGTTGTCGAATACAGTGTCGAGCACTTCGGTGCGCGCCTTGTCGGCCATGAACGCGAGTAATGATTTCGCCGAGGCGCCCGCTTTCAGCGGCACCGCACGGCCTTTTTCGAACGAGCAGCGCAACGAATGCTGGCTGTCGACCATCTCCAGGCACATTACCTGATGCTTGACCGCGACCACGAGGCCAATGCTTTCCTGCGACACGCGCGCAAGCTGCTGCATCTCGCTGCGGCTGGCTTCAACCAGGAGTGAATTCACGTCGAAACCGAGCGCGAGTTGCAGACTGATCGGGCCCGGCGCGTAATGCCCCGCGTTTTCGGCGACAAAACCCCAGCGCTTGAGCAACGCGATCTGCCGGTACAAGGTGCTTTGCGCGAGACCGGTGACACCCAGCAGATCCTTGACCGACATCGCTTTCCCATGGCTGGCGAGTGCCGCCAGCACGAGCAGCACACGTTCAGCCCCCGTCACACCCTGTTCCGCGTTCACGATGAAACCACCCGCAATGAATAACGGGATCAGAATGCCAGAACGTTCTCGAATTTCAAAAATGACATTCCCGGTCAGTGGGAATGGATGGGAAGGGTTTTCCCCGAACGGGGCGAAATGGGCATGCTGCAGCGCATAGGCGGCGTGTCGATCGAATTTGTCTGGTTAGAAACTGCTGCCAGCAGCGTCAAAGCGCGAGCACCGTGACGCCCACCTCGACCCGGTGCGCGCCGCCGCCCAGAATCATCCCGCGCAGCAAGGACACGTCGCTGTAATCGCGTCCGATCGCGAGCGTCACGTGATCCATGTCGGCGAGCACGTCATTGGTCGGATCGAGATCGATCCAACCACTCCCCGGGCAATACACCGACACCCACGCATGCGAGGCATCCGCACCGATCAGCCGCGGTTGTCCCGGTGGCGGGTCGTTACGCAGATAGCCGCTCACATAGCGTGCCGGCAATCCCAGCGAGCGCAAACAGCCGATCATCACCTGCGCAAAATCCTGGCACACGCCGCTCTTCAGTTCGAAGGCGCGCTCGGCGGGCGTATCGAACATCGTCGCGGACGGCTTGTATGCGAAGTCTTCGTGAATCCGGTGCATCAGGTCGATGGCGCCGGCCGCGATCGGCGTGCCCGGCGGAAAACTCGGCAATGCGTACTCGCGCAGCGACGGCCTCGGCACGATGTTCGGCGACGCGAAGCAGAACTCCACCTCGCGACGGAACGCCCCGCCCACGTGAAAGCGCGATACATCGGCGACGTCTTCCCATTCGGGCGTCGCGTCCGGGTCGAGCGTGGTCCAGCGCGGCGTGAGCGCCACCGTAGTCTCGCTGACGAGTTGCAGTCGTTCATGCGGCGCGTCCAGCGCGAAGTACAGCACGTCATTGCCGAATGCATCGATACGGCTATGCATGTACGACGGCTCCGGCTCGATTTTTTCCGAATGCGAAACCACGCGCTGCCACGCGCAGACGATGGGCCGGATCGTGGCGAGATGCTGCGCGGTCTCGACATAGGTCGAGTAGTGATAGGTCGTGCGATGCGAAACGGACAGCACGGTCGGCGCGCTCTTCATGACCACACCTGCGAAGCGGCCGTACTAGCGTGGCTGAAATAGCGCGCGCTGATCTCGTGCGCCGCCGCGCCCACGAAACCGCCGATGTGATCGCACACCGCAATCAGATCGACGTAGGCACCGGTTTCGTCCATTGCGCACAAATGTTCGAGCGTGGGCAGCGATCCAGCCGGCGGCATCAACTCCGCGAACGGACGATGCCGCATGCTGCCCGCGGCCACGGCGATCTCGTCGAGCTTTTTACGCAGCCGCTCATAGACGCCATATACGCCGCGCGGATTGGTCGGCTCGATGACCAGCAGATCGAGCAAGGCCGGCACTTCGAAACGGCCCGGATACAGCGAGCGGTATGTGAGCGTGCTGTCGTACAGTTGCAGCAGCAGATCGAAACCGGCGGGCGTCGCGAGTTGGCCTTTGTCGGCGACCACCCGTAGAAACGAGGTCATCGCCGACACCCGTTCGATGTGCCGTCCCGCAAAGAGCAGGCGCCAAGCTTCGTCGCGCGTCATGCGGTCGCCCTGCGCGCCGCTGATCGCCGATAGCTGCACCGAAAGCCGTTCAAGCGCATTCAACAAAGTCACCCGATCGTAGCGCTCATAACGCGCGCCGCGTCCATTGCCTTGCGCCGAACCCGCGCCATTCGACGCCGCCGCCGGCATCAGCGCCTGCAAGGCATCGCGAAAGTCGTTGCGCGCCGCGAGAATCGTGCGCCAATGATCGTTCGACAAACGCCCGCGTATTTCGCCGTTCGAACGCGCCTGGCTGGTCAGGTTCTGGCCGATGCTCGCGGCCCCGGTGGTCTCGCTGAGATTCGCGATCAACGCGCGCTCGAAGGCTTGCGGCGAATGCGGCGAAAACATGTCGCCGGATTGCACCAGACCGCAATGCAGCGCGAGTTCGACGAGCGTGGGGAACATCGCATCGGCATCGGTGCCTTCGAGCGAGCCGAGAATCAGGCGCAACAGCCGCACGTTGTTTTCGGCGCGTTCGCTATAGCGTCCGGCCCAGAACAGATTCTCCGCGGCGCGGCTCGACACGGTGCGGTGCTTGCGCGCAAGGTCGGCCGGTTGTATCGGCGAAGGCAGCAGCGTAAACGTCGAGGTCGGCTGACTCGACAACACCCACGTATCGACACTGCTGCCGCCGAACTGCATCGACACCGTCGCCTGGCGCTCGGCGGCAAGACGGGTGAAGCCGCCAGGCATCACATGCCAGCCGCCGTTGAAATCGGCAATCGCATAGGCGCGTAGCACCGAAGGACGGCGGCCAATCGTGCCTTCCTCATAACGCGGCGTGCAGGCAAAGCGCTGCGGCTGCTGGATGGTGTAGGCGTCGGGCATCGCTTCAATGCGCTCGCGCCACGACGACAGGCGTTGCCGGCCCTGTTCGACGCCGGGCGGCGCATCGCGCGGCGCCACCGGCCACGTCGGCACGATAAACGCTTCGTCCAGACGCGTGAATGCATGCTCACGCGCCGCCTTTTCGCCGCACCACCACGTCGGCACACCGGGCAGCACGAGGTCTTCGTCGAGCAGGACTTCGGCGATGCCGGGCAAGAAGCCGTGCATCGCCGGCGATTCGACAAAACCCGAACCCGGCACGTTCGACACGATCACATTGCCCGCGCGCATCACCTGCAACAGACCAGGCACACCGATGCTCGAATCCGCGCGCAGTTCAACCGGGTCGCAGAATGCGTCGTCCAGACGGCGCACCACGACGTGCACACGTTCCAGACCGGCAAGGGTCTTCAGGTACAGCATGTCGTCGCGCACCGTCAGGTCTTTGCCTTCGACCAGCGTCACGCCGAGATAGCGCGCGAGAAACACGTGCTCGAAGTACATTTCGCTAAACGGCCCCGGCGTGAGCAACGCGATATGCGGCAACGCCGACTCTTCCGCGCCCGAACCGTCATGCCGCATCGTGGCCTGGGCCGCCTGCACGAGCGTCGCGATCAGTTGCGAATAGGTCGGCGCGAGACGGCTCACGTGCATCGCGCGGAACGGATCGGTGAACAGGCTCGACACGATCAACCGGTTTTCCAATGCATAGCCAAGACCGGACGGCGTCTCAGTGCGATGCGCGATGACGGTCCAGTTGCCGCCCGGCGTGCGCGCCATGTCGACGCAGACCACTTGCAGATACTGGCCGCCCGTTCACGAGGCTGGTCAGCAGACCCAGATCGACGTCTCCACGTTCATCGCGTGGGCCAATGCTTACGCCAACCACAACAAGGTGCTCGCCGACTTCTACTTCGACCGCTTCCGGCCCGAGTTCAAGCCCGCGGTCGAGGCCTGGATCGCCACCAAGCCACTGAAGACTCCCGACGCGCCGCCGACGCCGTTTCGCGATGCCCGAGTACCGGCTTGCCGCGACTGCGCAGGCCGCACGGCTCTGTGCACGGCGGAGGCCGCGACGGCTCAGGCGAAGGTCGACAACCAGCGTTCGGACAACTACGTGCTGGCCGTCGTCCTATTCGCCTCGGCATTGTTCTTCGCCGGGATCAGCACCAAGCTCGAGGGCGTCGGGTTCCGCACAGGCATCGTCGCTCTCGGTTACGCAATCTTCGTTGGGACAGTCATCTGGCTAGCAACGTTCCCGGTGAGCATCAGCATTTGAGCACGCAGGACGCGAGGGACTGAACATCGCGATCTGAAGTCAACCCACTTCATCGGAAGCGTCCGACGCGACGCAGACACGGTCTACACGAATAGACGGGCGAAACGTGACTCGCGCGGCTCACCCGTACGCTAAGGTCGGCGCTGCTAAATCAGGCGCCGTCGGTGGGTAGCGGGGTTTGCTGGTAGAGGGCGAGGCGCCATGCAGCTTGCCGGTGGACGTAGACGCTCGACATGACCCCGACGAAGGCGGGCTCGTCCTCGGCGCGGTAGGCAGTACCGACATACACGAGGGTCGCGCTGTTGGTACCGGTGTCGATCAGCTTGACGTCTGTGATGTCGTAGGTTCGCCATGGGTGGTGCCGTCTGAGCGCGTCTATTACGGCGCTGCGGTCCATCACCGCTCCATTGGCTAGCACCATCACCGCGTCGTCGGTCATGAGTCTCGCCCTAGAAGGCGGCGCCTGTGCTGTCACACAGCGAGTCCCAACCTCTGCGTTCGATCTCCAACAGCGTCGTCTGCAACTCGCGTCCAGACACGCGGTTGAGCTTATCGCCGGTCAACCTCACCCTCGCGGGCGACGAAGATCGTCAGCAGGCCGCAATGCCAATATCGGAAGCTCCGCCGCCAGCCGTCGTCGTGCGCCCTCGCTGCCGTCGTAGCGCCAACCCGTAAGCCAGCTGAGTACCGGCGGACTACGGGTGTCATCCATCGATTGCGTCGCTCGTAGTCGGCCAAGACGGCGACCGCCTCGCGCTCCTCGAGTTCACGGTGGACCGGCTGGAATCGCCGGCGGCTGACCGCTACCTCGATCGCCGGGTGCGTCTGCAGGTTGCGATACCAGTTGGCTGAGCGACCGAGGCCAGCGATCACGAGGCGGATTCCAGCCGACGTTGCAACACCAGCGCGGATTTGGAGGTTGCAATGCGGGACAGGAGGCGGACGCCGGCGGGTGGGGTTCAGGCCGAGAAGCAGCAGCGATACGTGCAGCTGATCGCCCAGGGCGTCAACAACAGCGAGGCGTGTCGGCTGGTCGGGATCAACCGCAAGACGGGGAACCGTTGGCGGTACGGCAGGAGGGCCCAAAATTCTGCCGGGGCGCTTGTCATCCACGCGCCGGTGAAAATCAACGAAGTCAGACCGCGCAGCCCGCGGTACCTCCAGCCAGGAACGGATTCAGATCGCCGATCTCTTGTACGAAGGCGAGCGCCCGTGGGATCGCGGAGCAGCTGGGGCGCGCGCCGTCAACGATCAGCCGCGAGATCCGTCGCAACAGCGATCCGGACGGCCGCTACCGACCACACCACGCCGAGCACGCCGCCCGGCGCCGGGCGTGCAAGCCGCGCAAGCGGCGGATCGCTGTCGACACGGTGCTGGCTGAGGCCGTCCAGTTGCTGCTGGCGAAACGCTGGAGCCCGGAGGGAGGGTCGCGATGAACTCCGGGTGCTGTTCGCTGGCCAGCCGCTGCGCTGGCTGTGCAAGGAGACGATCTACCAGGCGATCTACGACACAGCAGTGACCTTGACCCGGCCGGTCCGGCGCCGGCGACGCCGCCGGCGGCTACAGCGGCATGCAACGTCGTGGACGGCTGACAGCGATGAGAATGATCGACGAGCGGCCGGCCGAGGTCGACGATCGCGTTCAGGCCGGTCACTGGGAGGGCGATCTGATCCGATGGGCGCCGGGAACCGCTCGGCGATCGGCACCCTTGTGGAGCGCACGGACCCGGTACCTGGTCCTGCTGCCATTCCCCGACCGGCATCGCAGACCACCGACTGGGGTCCGCCAAGGGGATCACAGGACTCGCTCGAGAGCGTGCCCGTGGGGCTGAAGCGGACGCTGACCTGGGATCAAGGCAAGGGAAGCTGCGCTGCACCAGCAGATCACCGTCAGGACCGGCACGAGCGTGTTCTTCTGCGACGCGCACTCGCCATGGCAGCGCGGCAGCAACGAGAACATGAACGGGCTGCTGCGGGACTACTTCCCGAAGGAACGAGCGTCCACACCCCGGCGGACATCGCAACGGTAACGTGCGAGGTCAACGACCGGCCACGCAAGACGCTCGGGTGGCAGCGTCCGGCGGACCTGTTCTACAGCGCGATCGCGACCGCGAACGCGTGATCCAGCGGGTGGCCGACGAGGCTCGCACCGCTGATGCGGACAGGCTCGGCCCTCCGGGCCTTCGCCTGACCGCATCGCGGGCTCTCGCTCCTCCACAACGACCGCTCTTGACCCTAGGATGACGGAGTCATCTGTTGCGACGTTGGCTGGCTTTCCCAC
>CAVTXZ010000011.1:0-300862 GCA_963738755.1 uncultured beta proteobacterium | reverse complement strand
GAGCGCCAGTCCGGTCGCAAATCCGATGTACGGAATGAACACGGCGAGCCCGGTAAAGAGACCGACGGGCAGCGCGATCTCAAAGCCCGCGATCGTCAAAGCGATTGGATAGAACGTAGCGAGCACCCCGATCACGAGTAGTTGGCCGCGCAGGTATTGCGACAGCATCTGGTCTATGTCTGTCAGGAACTTTTGCGTTTTGCCCAGCCAGGGTCGCGGCACGAAGCTTTCCAGGCGAGCGAATGCCTCGTGCCTGTCATAGAGCAGATAGAACAGGACGAGCGGCACCAACACGATGTTGCCCACGACAGTAACCATCATGTTGCTGCTCGTGCGCAGTGACTGCCACGCAGCCACTGCGATGGTCTGTTCGCTCACCTTGAGTTCCATCGTCAACATCTCACGGACATGGCTCAGATCGAATGAATAGCTCAGGCCCAGCAAGGTCAGTTTGGGTTGTAACCACGCGTTGAGTGTGGCTGCCAGAGCAGGAATCCGCACGATCAGCTCAGGCCCCTCCCGATGGATCACGGCAAACACAAGCAGAACGAGCAGCGTGGCCATCACACCGAACAGAAGCATCATCACGAGCGCGGCGAGTCCGCGTGGCGTGCGATGGCGCACCAGCCACTCCACTCCTGGTTGAAGGACATATGCGATGAGCCCGCCAAGCAGGAACGGTGTAAGGACCGGGCGCAGGATCCAAAGCAAGACGCCAGCCGTCAAGACGACCGCGCCCCATAGCAAGGCGTGGCGATGGTACAAAGTCATAAGCGCAACGCATGGTGAACAAATCGGGGTGCCCGCATTGGGATGTCGCCTGGAGCGGGCGGACAGGTCCTCGCCATTAGTGACATTGTTATCACTTTTGCCTATTTGGTCAACGATGACATTTTGAACGGCTTACGCTGAATTTCGCGGGTCGGCTTCTCCGGACTGGCGCGTTCCGGATGCGTGGCATGCTTTAATTGACATTTTCATCAGTTATGAGTCTAATGCCATAAATGCTTGACACCGACCGCCGGCGGCGGCGGCCAAATCGTTCGTAAGACGCAAGTTAAATTTTTTGCAGGATTTCCTATGGCGCAACAATCCAGACCCCAAGGCGTGCAACCGAAACCCCATGCCGTTCACGAAATCGTGCAGCATGCATTGCGCAGCGCCGCGACAGCCGCAACAGCCAATGGCGCTATCGACGCGCTTGGCGACGCCCTTCTCAAGCTCGAACGCCTGGTCGGAAACAGCAGCCAGCAGACGCACTGAGCCATTACCGGTTCAGACACGGCGTCCCAATGGAATACATCGAAAGCTTGCGTCTGTTTCGCACTATCGTCGAGGTCAAAAGCTTTAGACGCGCGGGGTAAATTCTGGGCTTATCGCCGGCGGCTGTCTCTCGCGCGGTCGCTTCTTTGGAAGACCGCCTGAGCTCCCGCCTGTTCCATCGCTCCAACGTCAGTTTTCGCTGACGGAGGTTGCGGAGCGCTTTTATGACGGATGCTGCCGCATCCTCGACGATCTCGACTGTTTGGAAGCCGACGCCGCGAACCATGGCCGGGTGCCAGCCGGCGTACTTCGGCTTGTCGCTCATACGACTGTCACACTGACAGGGCTCGCACCACTGGTTGCATCGTTCAAACGCAGGCATCCGAAGATCGCGCTGGATGTCACGCTCAGCGAGCGGCCAGTTGACCTGACAGCCGACGTCTACGATCTCGGTATCGTCCTGCCTTTCATGCTCGCGACGGATCTGGCCGTGACCTGGCTTCTCCAGCGCTTGCCGCTGGTTATTGTCACAACGGAGACTCATCTGGGAACGCGATCTCAACCCCGCGATCCCATGGACCTTGTCGACCATATGTTCGTCACCGTGCCTCCTTCCACGCACAAGCCGATCGTGACGCGAGAACATAGCGGTGCCGATCAACTACGAGATCACGTCGAACAATCCAGTTTTCAATCGCGACGTCCCGCTAGAGGGATTGGGTGTCGGTGTACTGCCGGCAACTTTGTTGAGCAGGACATAAAGGCCGGCCGGTTGGTGCGTCTGCTGGAAGAGTTTGAAATCGCGGATACCGCGGCCGAGGTCCGCCTCGCCTACAGCGCGCGGACCCTTTTACTCGCGAAAGTGAGAGCGTTTATCGACCACGCCGCGGAATTTCTTGAAGGCGGCGTAAAGTAAAGCGCGCTAGCGGAGCTTCGTTGCCGCCGCGAGTTGCGGGAGAGTTTCGACGAAGCGCAACGACGTGGCATGGGCGCTTCTGTCGAACTTCTTGATCGCTCAGGCATGAAGGCGCATCTGGACACCGATCTGTATCTGGCTGGGCTGAAAAATACGCGCAACATGCAGGTGCATCCGCTCAATCTGTTCATCGACGGGGCACGCGGGCTGTGTCGCGATAAGGCTAACAAGGAAAAAATTTCTTCCGTGGTAAGGATTCCTTAAATCAGTAAAGAATCGAATTGAGAAGCCGCTGTTCGCGTGATGGTGGCGTCCTTCATTTGCCATTTTCTGATCATGTTCATCACTTCGATGCCGGACAGAATGATGCGGGCGCACCGGAAATCCTTGAAGCACATCATGGGGTTAATGATGCGCTTGATGGCGCGCTGGTCCTGTTCGACAATGTTGTTGAGATACTTGATCTGACGGACCTCGATGAGCACTTCCCGTTCAGCGTTGATGCTCTGGATGGCAGCCAGATTGGCGCCGCTTTTGTCCATGGTAACGGTCTCAGGCGCGCCGTTCTGATTCATGGTTTTCTCGAAATAGCGACGGGCGGCAGCCTTGTCAAGAAGGGGTCGAAGCAGGAAATCGACGGTCTTTCCAGCCTTGTCCACTGCGCGATACAGGTACTTCCACTGGCCGCGCACCTTGAGTGGAGTAAGAGACAGGGCGTAGTCGAGCTATCTCCCTGCCTCTCCTCCCCGAACCGGACGTGCACCTCTCAGCGCATCCGGCTCTCCATCCAGGTGTCGCTCAAAGCGAAGACAATCTACCGCAGGAGCCAGCGAGCATCCGTTGATCTCCACGCGGCATCTCATCAGTTTGCTTTGCCTTTCACTGATTATCAAAGGTCTTCACCTCACTATGGTCAGTTAATCCGCCAAGCAAACCACTCGGACTGCCTCCCTTCGCCATGTGGCCGGCTTTCCCGGTCTCGGACTACTACGGAGGCTCCGCCAGCCTGCACGTCATCGGGGGCACACTCCCTTGGCATCCGTGCAGACCTTCCCCAGTTCACATGCTGGACTCAACACACGGGCGAGGTTGCCTGTCGCAGTCTTTATCCTTGCTTGCCGCAAGTCGTCGCAGATATCACGGTCTAGCTGCGCGCTCTCCGTGATGCCCTGCTGGTCGGCTTACATCGCCGGCCAGTATTCGCGGCGTCGGTCCCTACATGTAACCGACGCCGATCCGCGTCCTGCCTGTTAAGCGGTGTAGGCAGGGGTGACGATTCAACCCTCAGATGATCCTATGCAGCAGGGGGGCGTCGACGAACTGATACGTAAAATCAGCGTGTCGAGTCCTGTTCAAAGGAGAGCATCATGCGCACGGATCAGACGTTCACGACGGGTGGTGAGGAAGTGGTGCTGGCGGTGTCACTCGAGCTGGCTGCAGCGAAGTGGAAGGTCGCGCTGCACGACGGCCGGCGCGAGAAGCCGGCCGTGCACACGGTCGCGCAGCCCAGGCCGCCGCCCGCCTGCAGGCGGTGCTGGACCTGATCGAACCGCACAAGGAGAAGTGGTCGCTGCCGGCGGGCGTGCGGACCGTCGTCAGCTACGAAGCCGGCCAGGACGCGTTCTGGATCTGTCGCGCGCTGCAGGCGCGCGGCATCGAGTGCTACGTCGTCGATCCGGCGAGCATTCCGGTCGAACGCCACCAGCGGCGCGCGAAGACCGACCGGCTCGATGTCATCAAACTGGTCATCAACCTGCGCGCGTGGCTGCGCGGCGAGCGCGACCGCATGCACGTGGTTCACGTGCCGTCGCCGCAGGACGAAGCGTCGCGCCAGCTGATGCGCGATCGCGGGGAACTGCAGAAGGAAGTGCTGCAGCATCGCGACCGGATGCGCAAACTGCTGGCCACGCTCGGCTGCTGGGATGAGGTCGATCACAAGGCACTTCGCCGGCCGGCTCGCCCGTGACGAGGTGACGTGCCACGACGGTGCGCCGCTGCCGCCCGAACTGCGGGAGCGGCTGCTGCGCGAGTGCGAACGGCTGGCGCTGGCCGCGCCAGCAACTCGCGGCGCTCGAGAAGACGCGGCAGGCGAGCGTGCCGGCACCCGCGCGCAAGCGAATCGATGACCTGGCGCGCCTGAAGGGCATTGGCGAAGTAGGCGCGTCGCGCCTGGCGCTCGAACTGTTCTGGAGGGAGTTCAGCAACCGGCGCCAGGTCGGTGCGTGCGTCGGGCTGGTGCCGCAGCCCTACGACAGCGGCGAGAGCCATACCGATCAGGGCATCAGCAGGCAGGGCAACCGGCGGGTGCGCGCGCTGCTGGTCGAGATGGCGTGGTGCTGGCTACGCTACCAGCCCGACAGTGCACTGACGCAGTGGTTCAACCAGCGCACGCAGGGCACGCGAACCAAACCGCCGCGCGCGACGCATCGCGATCGTCGCGGTCGCACGGCGCCTCGCGATCGCGCTGTGGCGCTATCTGAAGGACGGGGTTATACCCGACGGCGCGCGACTGAAACCAGCTTGATCCGGGCACGGAATCGCAACCACGCAATCATGCCAGGCTTCCAAAAAACGTGTCTGGGCCGCTTGAAGTGAACATGCCCGTACCCCTGCCGGGTTGCCGACGCAACCGAGTTTTTAGATGGGGCATGCTCCTGGAGAAATTCCAGCGTAACGCGCATACAGGATGAGGCTGGCCCCGTGCCAGCGGATAGAAGGTGGTGGGACGTCAGGTCTCACGCGCGCGACGATTCGGCTTCACAGACCAGGCACACAGACCGGGATTGCAGCATTGACGGCGGCGGTGGAAATCCGCCGGAGCAGCAGCACAGAATGCGCCTGTATGGTGTGAGCGCGATGGCTCGCGCTCGCACCATACGCCAGCATATTGACCCCTTCGCAGCGTCAAGTGTCCGCTGCGCCAGGCGTCGCCTGCCCTTGACCCCCGCTACGCGCTTCCGCACGGGAGCCGGCTGAAGGGGATCTGACTGATGATTCGTGAGTCCGTTCGCAACAGGCCTTGACAACTTCCTGCTCATAGAAGGGTAGCCACGTTCCCTCTCGGAAACGCAGCCCCCGAAGAACGCAGCATGCGACTTTCGCCGCACTGCGCTCGAGCACAGCATTAAACCATCACCAGGATGGCTAAAACGATTCTACAACGCTGCAAGGCCTGACCCTTGAGGGGATAGATATATCCCTTTACTCCGCCCTTTCAATGGGTACCAGTGCGCCTCGTACGCCGTCACGAATCCCGTCTTCTGAACCATAAATTTTCATGCGGCGTCGCGCAGGTCGCCTGCCTTGGCTGCGTTTGATTTAGGCCGGTATCAATCACGCGAAACGACCACACTCCTCGCGGCTGGAGGTGCATGGAGGCGAGTGCCACAGGGGCGACGCCGAGCCGACGGCAACGAGACTGAAGGAGAAACGGATGAACACGGCAGAAAGGTCCCTGCGTTCGCTGGTTGAAAAATGGCTGACACCAACTGCGGCGACGCCGTTTCGGGTAACCCGATTCAGTCGCGCAGGCTTTAGCCGCAGGCGCTACGTACGCGTTGATGCACAGCGGCCGGAAGGTTCGGTTGGGCTTTTTTTCTTCCGACACGGTGACGAGCATGGCAGGTGTTCCCGCCCGGAACCGACGGTTACGGTATGCGCCGGCGCTAGCGCCGTGTGATTGTGTCATCGCCTCAGCCTGTCGGCTGTATTGATTGATGACAAAACGCGAACGATATGGTTGTGCGTTTTATAGCAAGGCCAGTTAGATGCCGGCGGTCGTCCCGTACGCACGCCGGAAAAGA
Organism: uncultured beta proteobacterium; assembly: GCA_963738755.1. GTDB lineage: Bacteria > Pseudomonadota > Gammaproteobacteria > Burkholderiales > Burkholderiaceae > Paraburkholderia. The sequence continues at coordinate 294,880 of CAVTXZ010000011.1, read as the reverse complement.
AAAGCAGGTAAATCAGAGCACATGCAATGACTGCGACTAACAGAAATTTGACGGGCGTAAGCCCCTACACGTTCCGCGATATCGACGTCGCGATTGCCCATCTCGAGCAGGTGCTCAGGGCGGAAGGAGCACATGCTCTATTCTCCAGAATTTACTGGCGCGGGCGGGTTCTTCAGGCACGTGCAACGCCGGAACTTTTGCGAAACCAACAGCAACGGCTGCAGAGACTGTTGGAAAACATCGACTCCTTGCCGGCCTCAAATACCCAACCCCATAGTTGAAGCAGACGGCGATGTGTTGTGAGTCTAGGCAGCCAGGAGAACACTCGTATCGCCGCCGCTGCGAGCATCTCCGATGACTTGCAAGAGTGCTTCTACGGAAAAGGTCTTATGCAAAAGGACATCGAAGTGCCGGGCAAAATCTTCGTGACTTTCGTTGTCTCCGGTCATGGAAACAACAAAAGGCCTGGGCGACACCGGCCTGTCCGTAAGCAACCGTGCCACCGCACTGCCATTGATACCGGGCAGATGCTCGTCAAGAAGAACCAGTTCAAAAGTGCGGCAGCGAAGCAACTGGAGCGCCGTCTCCCCGTCGTGCGCCACGATAGCGCGGTGACCATAGCAGTTCAGGAGAAAAGCCAAACTGTCCGCGACAATCTCATTATCATCCACGACGAGCACATCCATTAAGCATTCCTTATTACGAAAAGCGGTGTCTTTACCAAGAAAATCCTACTTATGTAATACGATATTATTAAACGGATTTACTTACGCGGGCGTTCTACGGATTAATGGCTAAGTATAGCAACCTACTCATTCGGCGAGCATTTAAATACAACGTATGCGGCACCGCCCTCCGGTCGACGTCCTACATCCGGTCGATATCTAGCAGCACCTCGACGCAAGGTCTGGGTTAGGCCCCGCTGAGTCGTCGCGCTCAAAACTCTCCCACTTGCCACGCGGCATCCATACGACGTCCAGGGACCATGATGCCAAATCATGGATTACAACCGCATCGAAATGGCGGCAAGATGACTAATCTGTTCGGCCAGGTGCCGTAGACGTTCGTGAGCATTATCTGGCGCCCGGCCGGCGGGGAGCGATTCAGTACCCCTTCGCCCATTTCGTCTAGCGCATATCGGTGGCGCCCGGCGGCCTCTGCCTCCGGAATGACGCGATGCCACGCCGCGAGTAGTTCGTAGCTGTCCCCCGAAGAGCAGGTGTGGCCCACGGTTATCTCGCGGAGAAGTCGCACAAGTGCAAACTCTGCACAAGCGGCTTGATAGTTATTATGTATTTGTGCGCCGCACAAATTGCGGTATGCTCGTCAAGTTTGGCAAGCAGTTGCTTGGCGTCCGCGGCGTTATCCAATGAAGTCCATCCCGCTTCGCCTGAGCAATCGCGGTTTAACGCTCACGGGGTTTCCCAGCTCCGCGCGACCTTTCTTGGCATGCGAGCCGCGAACCTTCTGATACGAGCGCTGGCTCCGCCCCGACCTGCCCGACCTGCCCGGATGCTATGTGTCTCTCATGGGCACAGACATTCAAAAAATTCCTTGCAGCCCGGCCTGTCTCTCCGACTGGCGAGACAGGCGGGCGCAGCCAAAGCCTTGGGGCAAGTTCTTTCAGCATGCGCTCTACCGGCTGACGACAGGAGGCACAACATGAAACTTGACGACGCTACTTTCCGGCAATTGCGCCGTCTCGCTCCGGCTCTCGATGACGTACTCAACGCAGGCGAGGTCGAGCATGCAGACCAGGCCGTTGTCCTGGCTTCACTTGCTCACCTATGCTCACAGTTGTTCGATATGTACAACTGCCAGCACCCGGACGAGATTACGCAAGCGCGCCTCGACGCCCTGGAGTCGCGGTAACGCACTCCCCTCTGGACTGGCATCGGCTTCAGGTATCGCCGGTACAATCGAAGGACCTATCGCTTTGACCTCGAACATGACCGCACGCCCAAGCATACAAGACGACTTTCTGCAGATGCTCGTGAATGACAAGACCACTGTAAACGTGTTCCTCGTGAACGGCATCAGATTGAGCGGTCAACTGGCCGCCTTTGACCAGTTTGTAGTTCTGTTGGCGTCTGGTCCAGGTGTTCAACTTGTTTTCAAACATGCCATTTCGACAGTGCTGCCGGTCACTGGTAGAGGACCGGCACGCGACCAGACTGAAGTGCCGGTGAATGATGACAAGTCGAACCACTTGCGAACAAGCGTCCGATGAGAACTGCCATGACATGCCGCGGCCTACGCCGGACCTGCCCATAGCCGCACGACGTCCGCGTCGAGACGTTCAGAAAGACGCTCACAATCCGTACTCTTCGGAACGGTAACTCCCGCGCGCCAAATGGTCACGTCGTATTGCGCCACGCCTAGCGACCTGGCCACCCCGACTGGCAGTAATCGTACTGACCGCGGACTCGCGCACAGACGGTCAAAGTCGCGACGGTGACCTGCTCGCGGTCTCGCGTTGACGTTTCGACACTTTTGGACGCAAGGCGTAGCGCCCCTGGTTGCCGGCTGTCATTTTCCCGTGGTACAAAGAAAGTGTCCCGTTCGGCCGTTCCGCCGAACGGGACACCAACACAATACTTTTGGGAAGGTTCAGGAAAATGGCAACAGGTACAGTGAAGTGGTTCAACGATGCAAAGGGCTTTGGCTTCATCACGCCGGACGGCGGCGGCGAAGACCTGTTTGCGCATTTTTCTGAAATCCAGGGAAACGGCTTCAAATCCCTGCAGGAAAATCAGAAGGTGAACTTCGAAGTGAAGCAAGGCCCGAAGGGAAAGCAGGCTGCGAACATCACGCCGCTGTAACAAGCCAGGACATCTGCTTCCGCGAAACCAATGGCCCGCCTTCACTGGGCAACGGTTTCTACCCGCGCCATCGCACGCTGACGCGTCGCGGTCGCGCATCCCGTGCGGGCTTTTTCGCCACTGAAATGGCGGCCTGCAGTGAAGCAGACTGCCGAGACGCACTCGAAATTCCGATTGTGCCCGAGGCTATGCCGGAGTAAATACCACAGCCCCGCAGCCGGCGATGTGCGTGAAGCTTCGAATAAACCGGTACGCCTGGTCACCGATTGTTATCCGGTTTGCGCCTGCCTTCGTCAACTCGAGAATCTCATCGGCCAACGTCGCAGCAATCGTTTCGTGGCCAACCAAATCGTCCGCCCCCCCTTTGGGTCGCCAATGTAGACGGCGCAGACATCTGCGCCGTGACGCGTCAGGACGACGCATTCCCCCTCGTCAAGCGCCAGTTCGAAATAGCTGGAAAGCGTCAGCAGTGACTCTGGCGGCTGCCCATGCTGCGAGGGAAGCAAGCTGGAAGCGGTTGTCATTCTCTAGTTCCGTGCAACGTCTTCTGCCTAAGAATGGCAACGGTCAAGGCCCAACTATAAGTACATCGACGCCAACATCATATCGCCCCGTGCCGACATCGGGGTGACGAAGCCGCCAAACACAAAACGACTTTGCCACCGTAGCCTTACAGCCCAATTCGCCCGGTCGCACAACTTTCGGCATACAGGTCAAAACAGGCGTCGGCAACAACATCTGTATCACTAACCCAGCGTTGCCCGCAACTTGATGAAGTTGCGCCTGGCGCGATACGTCCGGCAAACGGTCTCGAGCTCATCAACGAACTGCGCGTGCTCGTTCAGATCTGCCCGCAACTTCCCAATGGGGCGCACTATGCCAAACGCTTCGTCACATCGGGCGTTTCGTCTTCCGCTCTCGGCCGAAAAGGTGGCTCTATTCCAACCGCCGCATTCGGCAACTCGCCGCGGTTGGAACGCGACGAAGGTCTCCGAAGTACCGTTACCCGTGTTCACAGAATCGCACAGTTGTTGCATCTGTCACCGGCGTTATCTCGTACATGACGCGCCGTAACGCCACTGTCACGTGACGACAGTACGATTCCAAGCTCCCCGCATTGCGCCTGTCCTCCGCCGTCGCGCGACATCCCGCGAGCGCGATAGGCGCGGCGCGCAAAATGAGATGCCGTATGAAAAAACCGCTCAGCCATCACGAGCTCGCAATGCTGCTCGTGTTACTCAGTGCGCCCGCTCAGGTGGCTCTCGCCGACCCGAATGTGGTCGCACTCCAGCACCAACGCCTGGTCGAACCCGTGCAGATAAATTCGACCGGAACTGAACTTCGGCTAACTTCCGAAGGTAAGTTGCTACTGCAACGCCTTGGACTGACAACGTAGTGACGTCTCCCCGACGGGCTCTGTCAGGTTGATGAAGAGGCGGCGGTAGAATGAAGCGATGAAGAAAATGAAATCGCTTTATCACGGTCACCGCTTCCCTGCCGTCATCAGCTGCGCGGTTCGGTGGTATTCCGGTTCAGCCTGAGCCTTCGCGATATCGAGGAATTGTTGCTCGAGCGTGGTATCGTGGTTACGTACGAAACGATCCGTTGCTGGCGCGATAAGTTCGGCGCTCGATTCGCCCATTGCGACAAGGTCGCGGCAAAGCGCTTCTTCCGGAGGGTGCTGCGTTCAAACCCGATGCCGCGCAAGATCGTTACCGACCAGTTGCGCAGCTATCCGGCGGCGAAGGCTGACATTCCTGAGCTCGCTCATGTGAAGCACGTTTTCGTCAAGGCGGCCGCACGTGTGAACAACCGTGCCGAGAACAGCCACCAGCCGACCCGCAGGCGCGAACGCCAGATGTGCGGCTTTCGCGATGCGCGTCGCACGCAAGCGTTTCTCTCATGCTTTGGCCCGATCCGGCAGCACTTCGCGCTACCCAGACATCAGATGAACGCGGCATGTCATCGCGCTGTACTCCAGGAACGCTTCGTCACATGGCATGGTTGGACTGTCACTGCCGCAGTCGATGAAGTTATTTGAATAGGATAACTACTCTTTAGCGATTCAGGTAGTTTACACCCGCCAAGTTGACAGAGCCGTCGGCTTGCTTATGATCGATCTGGACGATGTCAAGCGGATACCGGACCCCGAACGTGCCGGGTGCAACCATCGATTCGGGAAGTGCAGCCCGTGCCAATGCATCCTGCTGGCGATATACAGTCCATCGGCGAGCCACTGTAGACCGACTGGGAGAATCCAAACCCGCAACAGCACATCGACGTTTTATTTCAAGCACCAGATCGCTTGCTGGATGGGCCAGTTGCCGTTGCGCGGGTAGCCATTCGTGCACGACATCGTCGATGACAGCCTCAACCGCGGCGTCCAGTCGGCCGCCTGGTATGCGACCGCAAGGAGACGGCTGCAAAGTGCTCGTCAAAGGATTCGCGAGAAAGCGGCGACGCAAGCGATAAACAGTCGCCCAGTGAACGTTGAGCAATTGCGCCGCGCGTTTCGCCTGCTCCCGGGAAAGCACGCCGCTTCCAAGCGGTCTAAGCACTGACGCTATCTTCGCTGCCCGAGCTTCAATCTCTTCCGAGGAAGCCATGTCTACCCCCAGTACGCGGGAAGGACGCGCTAGCAGCATTAAAGAACATGAAATCGACGCTAGTGTCCCGAGTTAAAAATTCATTGCCTTATTCGCGTTGTGTACTAGCCTGGGTTGCAGGGTTCGTAAATAAGCGAGGCGATGATGAGAGGAAGACCGAAGGCGCCGCTGGTCTTGAGTGAAGCGGAGCGCGAACAACTCACGGCGCTGACAATGCGGCGCAAGACCGCGCAGGCGCTGGCCTTACGCGCACGCATTGTGCTGGCCTGCGCCGACGGCATCGACAACAGGACGGTCGCGACAAGACAGCGTGTCACCTCGCATACGGTATCGAAGTGGCGTTCGCGATTCATCAATCATCGCGTGGACGGGTTGCTCGATGCACCGCGCCCGGGAGCACCGAGGACGATCGAGGACGTCCCAGGTAGACGCGCTCATTGCCCGCACGCTTGAGTCCGTGCCCACGGGAGCGACCCACTGGAGCACGCGCACAATGGCCCGCGAGATGGGGCTGTCGCAGACGGCCGTGACGCGGATATGGCGAGCCTTCGGGCTTCAGCCACACCGGCAGGAGACCTTCAAGCTCTCCAGCGATCCATTGTTTGTGGACAAGGTGCGCGATATCGTTGGGCTGTATCTGGACCCGCCGCTCAAGGCCATGGTGTTGTGCGTGGACGAGAAGAGCCAGATCCAGGCGCTGGACCGCACCCAGCCTATGCTGCCGCTGGCCCCGGGCATCCCTGAGCGACGCACGCACGACTATATGCGCCACGGCACAACCACACTGTTCGCGGCGCTCGACATCTCCACGGGGGAAGTCATTGGCGAACTGCATCGACGTCATCGCAGCGGTGAATTCCTGCAGTTCCTGCGCACCATCGAGGCCAACGTGCCACCCCAACTGGACGTGCATCTCGTGATGGACAACTACGGTACGCACAAGACCTCCTCGATCAATACCTGGCTGGCCCGCCATCCGCGTTTTCATGCGCATTTCACTCCGACCTCTGCTTCGTGGATTAACCAGGTCGAACGATGGTTTGCCACGCTCAGCGAGACATACATCCGCCGTGGCACTCATCGCTCCACCCGGCAACTCGAACAGGCTATTCGCCAGTACATCCAGATCAACAACACTGATCCGAGACCTTTCAACTGGACCAAATCGGCCGACGACATCCTCGCCAGCGTCAAGCGATTTTGTCTACGAATTTCTAACTCGGGACACTAGATGTGCAACGAACTTATCACGATAGACCCGCACAGCATCCAAGTACCGCATCCATTCGCGAAGGTCCATTCCGGCGTCGCGAAGCAATTCGGCGAGGAAGCGTTGTTGCTCGGCATCGTCCCGGATAACCCGCTTCCAGTGGTGTCGGGCATTTCGATCCGCGAACAGCTTGCACCATTCGAGGATTGCAATGTCTAGCAGGTTCCCGTTTACCGTTGCTCCGAATTGTGTTCGCTGCTTTAGCTCGCCTGTCCCGTCTTCGTTTTCGAAGCCAACCCGGTAGTATGCAATGTTGCGGGCGCAGTGGCAGCACAGCAAACATACTCTGCGCAGAAACCGAGGATCCAGTGACTCAAGTTGCATCGCGAGCGCCTTCTCGAATTTTTTTGCTAACCAACGTATTCAAGTGCGACAGCCAGTCGGGCAGCCATCCCTCGCAAACGACCTTCGAGTTTGAACGGCTCGCTCGTCGCCTCGTCACACGAGAGGATGACTTCGATGTTGTCAAAAATAGTGACGAGTTCGAAACCTCTCATCTCGCCTGAATTACGGAAATCCCATCGAAGCCCACGCAGAGAAGACACAACTTCGCTTAGCAGCTGGAGCGTGAAGGGTGTGCCTTCAGCTAACCGGCCAAGCGACGACGAACTCTCACCGGCTACAGACTGCTGCAACGAGAGCAGAATTCCAGTTCCGCATAGATCCACCGAGCGGCGACGTCGCTTTGCATATGCTTCGACGCCGCCGAATGCAGGCGCGGTCTGAGTGATGTCCATTTAAATGTTCGCCCGGCCATGCCGCGCTGAGCCGGCTTGCCGCCGGCCGAGAATGTTCACCTGGCGCCCATTGATTAATCCTGCATCTCATCGGGCCATAGCTGCGCGCCATGCAACACCCGGAGGATGCGCACCGTTTCTCCCATGATCCGATAGGCCGCGATATACGGTGTCCGGCTTATAACCAACTCGCGGGTACCTTCGATGCGGCCCGGACGGCCGGTGTCGGGAAACTGAAGTAGCTGCCTGACTTGCACACGAATCCGATCATCTACGACGACGGCCGCATATGGACTGTCCTCTTCGATGTAATCAAAAATCGCGTCGCGATCCTCTATTGCGAAAGCAGACCATTCAAGCCTCACGCGTCACCTTCGCCGGCTTTCCGAAGGGCCGCAGCTCGGCGCGTCGCAAAATGCGCTTCGACTTCGTCGTCCGCGGTAGCAGGCCGCGGGTCGTTCAATGCTTCCTGCACCTTCGCCCGGAACCAGGCGTCATGCACGGCCGGGTCGGTCGCGAAGGCAAACGGCAAGGCACCTTCGTTGGCAACGCGCGTCAAAAGGATTCGGACCGCATCCGAGACAGTCAGCCCCATGTTGCCGAGCACAGCAACCGCGCGCTCTTTCAACGCCGGGTCGATGCGTGTTTGCACCAATGCAGTTGCAGCCATGGCGATTCTCCAACGTGTTGCTCAAGATTCCCTATTGTAATTCATTTGCATTACATCGGAACGCCTTTTTAAGGAACGCGCGAAGGTCGGCCACAGTCGGGACACTCACGATGTGGCTATCTAATCGAGGCCAGCAGTCGCCGGGCGTATGTCGGGCCGACGACGGCCACGCCAACGCCAGCCGTATTACCTGGTAGGAGCGGGCGGCGTCGGCGGCCGCCCCAGCGGCGGCAGCGTCGGACGTCGGATAGCCACAAATATCCGCCCCTTGTAGCGTGAGGAATATTGACGACGGGAGGACACTCAACCGTGACAAATTAGGGTCCGATTTATAACTTTAATTATGTCAAATTCATGCGCCGTTTGCGTGGGGACGCCGGGCCAGTTGCCTTGCATCGGAACGGCTTCGGATGTAAACTAAGTCCATTGAACTAAGTTCAAGCGGCCATCATGCACATCTACAACATTCACGAAGCAAAAACGAACCTGTCGCGGCTGATCGAAGACATCGTGAACGGTGGTGAGCCGTTCGTGATCGCGAAGGCTGGCAAGCCACTGGTGAAAGTCGTGCGGCTCGATGCGGCGCCCGAAAAGCCAGTGCGGCGCATCGGCTTCCTCAAAGGGCAGATCAGCGTCCCGGATGATTTCGACACAATGTGTGCCGAGAGCGTCGCCGACATGTTCGAAGGAAAAGGCCTATGAAGCTGCTGCTCGATACTCACTTGCTGCTCTGGGTTGCTGCGGACCATCCTGCCTTGCCCGATGAAGCACGAGCGGTTATCGAAGACGAAGACAACCAGCTGTATTTTAGTGTGGCGAGCATGTGGGAGATTGTCATCAAATCCTCGCTCGGGCGCGAAGACTTCCAGGTTGATGCCAGGGTGCTTCGCCGCAGCCTCATCGACGTCGGCTACGAGGAGCTCTCGATCGAATCGCATCACGCGTTTGAAGTCGCCACCCTCCCCGCACTGCACCGGGATCCGTTTGACCGTCTGCTGGTGGGGCAGGCGATCTCCGAGGGTATCGTGCTTCTCACGCACGACGACCAGATCAAACGCTATGACTTCGCACCCGTGCGTTATGTCTGATCGGGGCGCGGCACGTGGCTCACGAGCAATCCGGACCTCTTCCCCGCGCTAAACGGGATCGACGTGAATCGAAGCGTGGACGGGATCATTAAAGTCCGCCCGGACGGCGCTTAGTACGCATTCCTAGTCGATGTAGTAGCTTTTTAGAAATGTCGTGTTCTGGTCATTTAGAAATGTCGTGTTTCGACCTCGGTATGCTTGCCGGTTCCTCGTGGAACCACGGAGCCGGCCATGCATCCAGCGACACCGGTGACATTGAACATGCGCGAACTCGACCGACTGAAGATGATCCAGGCTGTGGTGGAGCTGAGACTGAAGCCCGGACGTGCGGCTGAACGACTCGGTCTGACTGTGCGGCAGATCGAGCGTCTGGTGATCCGGTATCAGGAATCGGGTGCAGCCGGACTGGCATCACGCAAGCGTGGCCGCCAGGGTAACCGCCGTCTGGACGACGATCTGGCCCAGCGGGCGCCGGAGATCATCCGCGAACGCTACGCCGACTTCGGGCCGACGCTGGCGTGCGAGAAGCTGTACGAGTGCCACGGCATTCGCCTGGCCAGGGAGACGGTCAGACGGCTGATGACGGACGCGGGCCTGTGGCGCCTCGGCACTGGCGGGCTTCACTGCCAAACTGAATTCGATCGCCGCCCCACTGCGCCAGAGCTTCACCTACGACCAAGGTAAGGAAATGACCCGGCATCAGGAGCTCTGCGCCGCCACCGGCGTGCGCGTGTACTTCTGCGATCCGCACAGTCCCTGGCATCGCGGTACCTGCGAGAACACTAACGGGCTGCTGCGGCAGTATCTGCCGAGGGCACTGACCTCTCGATCTACAGTCAGGACGAACTCGACGCCATCGCCGACAGCCTCAACAGCCGACCTCGTGCTACCCATGCATTTCATTCGCCATTCGAGGTCTTCGAACGTATGCTCGCAACCGCTTCGATAACCTCAGCTTCCGTTCATTAACCCCTGTTGCGCTTCACTCTTGAAACCGCCCTTCAATTCGACGACACTGTGTACGCGCTCATATCACGTCCTATTCCGTGATCTTCAGTTGCCGTCGTGCAAAGATCCCTGTGATTTGGGCGGTATGCGCGGGATTGCTCTTCGAACGGTCTAACTCAACTATTTACCGAACGAATGCCGCGCCCGTAGCATCTTTATCGACGTTGCTACGAAACCGGAACCACGCATCGAACAGAAGCTTGTCCGCGACGGCTTTCCCGAGCAATTCGCGCATCTCCCAAAATGCGCTGCCCCAGATTTCGCCGCCATCCAGCATCGCGTAGGCAATGCCCGGACGAAGAATTAACGACGGCTATCTATCAGACTTCGGCCGTTCCTTACGAGGCGCTGATCGTCGCTTCATGGCCGGCAGTTGCCCGATGTGGGCGCCAAAATCGCCAATCCCTGAGCAGCACATGCAATTGATTGAACGGACTCCTGGGCTGCGGCCATGGCGCACCCGGTGCTCGCAGGCTTTGCAATCAAATACCCAAGCGGGCGCCCTTTTTCTGCCCTTTTAGTACGCCGCACTGCGCTCACTTGCATAAGCCAGATCAGTGTTCTAAGTTTTTTCGATAGTCTCGCCAGGAAGCATTGAGCGGGAGGCAAAACGCACGACGCCCTATCGTGTTCGACCAGCTCACAGCAGCGGCCACGATTTTCCTCCGCCGTGCGGCGTCGGGCTCCCTGCGCGACGCTCATGGACTTCTGACATGACCCCATCCAGTCCAGCCCGAAATGTGTCGACCAGACCGACGGTCCCGCGCCTGTCGACGCTCAGTCACATACGGATCGCGTCGCTGTGGTTTGCGCTCTTTACCCAATGGATGACGGTCGTTCCGGTGCTCGTGCCGGCACAGGTTGCCGAAATGCTCGGACGCGATGCCGCATTAAAGGAAGGCGTGGCCGGCTCCGTCATTGCGTCCGGCGCATTCATTGCGATGGTCGTGGCGCCGCTGGCCGGGGCGCTTTCAGATCGCTGCTCTGCAAAACATGGACGTCGGCGACCGTTTCTCATCGCCGGCGTGTTCGGCACCTCGGCCGCACTGGTATGGCTTGCTTCATTCAACGGCACGGGGAGCGTATGGCTGTACACGCTCGCGTTCCTGCATCTCCAATTCTGGTGGAACTGGGCGGCCGGTCCGTACGCCGGGCTGGTGCCCGACGTCGTGCCGAAACAGGAAGCTAACCGCGCGAGCGCATGGCTCAATGTGATGACCGTGCTCGGCACCATCACTGGCAACGCGGTGCTCGTTGCGTTCTATTCTCCGCGTCACCTGTATCCCACGGTTGCCATGTTCATTGCGATCATGTTGCTCTGCCTTTGGCTGACGATTGGCGGCTCGCGCGAGCCGACGCCTGCCGGATCCCGCGAACGGTTCGAGCTCTTCGCGTTCATCCGCTCGTTCTATCTCGATCCACGCCTCCACCGAAACTTCTACTGGGTGCTGGTAACCCGCCTGTTCGGTAACATGGGAATCTGGTCAATCTTCACCTTCATGTTGTACTACCTGCAGGACGTGATAGGCATTCGTCATCCGACCAGTCTCCTGAATGGACTGCTTGGTGTCGGCGTGGTGCTGGCGATCCCGGCGAGCCTGCTGGGTGCGCGGCTCGCCGACCACCACGGCGTCGTTCCCGTCGTCCGCCTGACAAGCTGGATCATGGCTGGGGCTGCAATCGGCTTCGTCCTCCTGGCGTTGCATCCGAACCTGTCGCTGGTGATCACGGTCGGGCTGGTTTTCTGCGTGGCTTACGGCACCTATCAGTCCGTCGACTGGGCACTCGCGCTGCAAGTGTTGCCAGACGATGCGTCGAGCGGCAAGGACATGGGCATCTGGCAAGTGTCGATGGTGCTACCGCAGATCCTCGGCCCTGCCGCGACCGGGTGGATGCTGTCATGGGTTAAGGCGTTTGCCGGTACCGGACCCGCCTACGTCGCCGCGTTCGTCGTCGCCGCGGTGTGGTTCGTGCTGGCGGCGTGGCTCGTGTCGCGCGTCAGCATTGCTTCGCCGCAACAAGTATCCACCGGACTCGCCGGGCGATCGTGATATGCCGCCCGCCTCGCCCAATGCGTTCTCATCCCGGCGGATCCTGACCAGTAGTCAATGGCACGGCCCTCGAGGTCGACGTTCACGCAGAATGTGACAAAGAGGGCGTAGGCGATTGTTCGGCCGAAGCGGTTACCCGCATCCGATCGAGTCCCGCGCTCAACGAATGCCCGGTTGCGACCCCCGCTAGAGACACTCAGCTTTCTCGATAGCGGCCATTCGGCGGTCAAACCGGACGGCCGCGGATGCTTGGTGTGGTAAGTTGCCGAATCATCGACGCGGATATCGAACCCATATGCGAATACTAGTGATGGGAGGCACGCTCTTTCTTGGTCGCCACATCGTTGAAATGGCCCTGAAGCGCGGACATGACGTAACGGTGTTCAACCGAGGCCGAGAGAATCCGTCGTTGTTTCCCGAAATCGAGCGCCTCGTCGGTGACCGGAATACGAATCTGTTGGCATTGGAAGGTCGACAATTTGACGCCGTAATCGACCCCTCGGCATATAGTCCCGACCAAATCGACCTTGTACTTGCCGCCCTCAAGGTACATCCGGAACAATACACATTTATCTCTAGCATATCTGCGTATCGTAGTTTCCCTCTCGGTGCTCGCTACGATGAAGACGCCGTCTTGCTTTCAGGGAGCGATGGTTATGGCGCACTGAAGGCAAGAACTGAAGCCGCAATTCAGGCCGCGATGCGTGGACGCGTTGCGATTTTGAGATCAGGCTTAATCGCTGGTCCTCACGATCCCACCGATCGATTCACGTACTGGATTCGCCGCATCGACGCGGGTGGCCGTGTACTAGTCCCGGGGCGTCGTGATCGCCCGATCCAATATATCGATGCGCGAGACCTTGCGGAGTGGTCGCTCAAAATGGCCGAGGATAAGGTAGATGCAGCCTTCAATGCGGTCGGCCCGAAATCAACGTTGACGATGAAACAGTTCCTTAACCAGTGTCTCGAAGTCTCACAAAGCTCCGCGCAGCTTAATTGGCTCACGGATGAGCAGATACTCGCTGCGGGCATCGAAGCATGGACCGAGCTTCCTCTCTGGCTCGTTGAAAGCAATATCGACGCCGGAGGAATTTTCCACGCCGACAATCGCCGTGCAATAGACCAAGGACTCGAATTCAGACCCCTAGCTCAAACCATCAAGGACACCCTCGACTGGAGCCGCGCGACCGGCCAGGTCAAAGAGTCGCCGTTTGCTAGTCAAAGCGCTAAATTCAGAGAAGGAACAAGCAACGCTCGAACGGTTCGGTCTCTTCTAAGAGACAGCCTTCCGCCCGTTTTTGTGGACAGTGCCAAGAATGGCTGTGTGGTACCGATTGTCAACAGTCTACGCAGCGGCGTCGACCGGCCGATGTTGGCCGGTTGCACTCGCTGAGTCCTGACCCCACAAAACTGCCGCTGGCGCATGGCGAATGTTTTCGCCCGGCGGCTTACGGTCAAGGGGCTGAAAGGGTTCAGTCGGCCATGTGATGCCGCTCGTCTATCCCACAACGCCGTCATTCGAGCGGCAAATCCACTCTGAGACCTACCAGGTGCCCCGTGGAAGCGTATCGGCCTCAGCGGGTCGATTAGAAGCCAAGTTGTGCGGACGACCAGCCCATCCTGCATCTGCGTACATCCGCTATCGTTTTCAGCGAACAGGCACTTTGGACCTCTCCCGTCCAACGTTTCGGCTTTGGCGAGCATGCGTGGCCATGCCCTGACCGATGTCTGTATCTCGGCGGCCGTTTTCGGATCGTTAGTGCTGTATTCGAAGTGACGTAGCGTCGAGTCTCCTATACTCCCAATCGACGCCCTGACAGAAGAACGGGCGCCCAGTGCAGTGGTAGCCCGCTCAACGAAATCCGGCTGGACCTGCAGCGCACGTTAGCGAGGACTTCCAGATACCTGTACCTGCCCTTCGCCGATCCATCCCTCCGACGTTACCCGTTTCTCTTGTCTCCCAAGCAAGGAGTTCGCCATGTCACTTGTCACGTACCGGTTATCGTTTCTTTTGCGAACCATCGCGCTCGCGACGGCGTTAGGGTTCGCTTCAATCAGCATTGCGCAAGTCGATTCAGACGTCGATCGGTCCGGGGCGGTATACGTTCTGTCAAACCAGCCTTCCGGTAATTCGGTCCTCGTCTACTCGCGAGCTGCCAACGGAAGACTTACCTACGTGGCCACCTACTCAACCGGCGGGAAAGGAGCGGGCACTGGAGCCGATCCGCTGGGCTCACAGGGTTCGCTGACGTTGGAATCGGGCTTTCTCTTCGCCGTGAACGCCGGCAGCAATGACGTTTCGCTTTTCGCGGTCGACGGCAGCAAACTCACACTGCTTGACAGAAAGCCATCTGGCGGTCAGATGCCCGTTAGTGTGACAGTCAAGGGACCCATCGCGTATGTGCTCAATGCCGGCGGCACACCGAACATTAGTGGCTTTTTTGTCGACGCGTTCGGCAAGCACCTCTTTCCGTTACCAGGATCACAACGACCGCTTGCCGGCGGAACCTCCGCTCAGCCCGCGCAAGTTAAATTCGCCCCCGAAGGCAACGAACTACTGGTGACCGAAAAGGGCACACAACTCATTGACACGTATTATGTCGGCTTCACCGGCTACGCCTCGACGCCGACACCCCACGCCTCCAATGGTGTCACGCCGTTCGGCTTTTCCATCACGACTCGAGGTTATGCGATCGTTTCCGAAGCCGGCTCTGGTTCGGTTTCCTCATACGAGATCGAGGACGGCAAACGTCTTACCTCGATCAGCGCAGCGATTCCTCTGGGCCAGTCCGCCCCTTGCTGGCTTGTCACTACGGGCGACGGACGTTTTGCCTATACCGCCAATGCCGGTAGCGGCACGATCAGCAGTCTGCGGATTGCGGCGGATGGTACGCTAAGCTTGCTCAATCCATCTGCAGGTACGCTTAGCGCTCCCCTCGACATGGCGCTCAGCGTTCGCAGCAAATTCCTCTACGTGCGGGAGGGCACCGGCGCTGTAAGTGGCTTTCGCGTGAAGCATGACGGCACACTCGAGCCGCTTGGTTCAGTCACCGGTATACCGCCCGGAGCCCAGGGGATCGCAGCGCGATAGGCGCATCACCCGCAGCCGGCGCGCCTGCCAGATTTCTTCCGAGGCCGAAGACAGGGATTCGGGTGTATTCGGCCTTCGATTGACTGCCGCCTCCGCATCAGCGTCCCGATGCAGCCGCGACTCGATCACGTCATGCCCGACCCATGTTCGCGCCCGCAGGCTCTCGTTGAGCCACGCCCGGCACTATCGATTGGCCGTGTAGCCCATTGAAGGACGGTGCATGGGTGTAGTCCGACGTGAGCGACCGTTTTGTGCCAAATCACACCCGAGGCGACCGGACGAAGCCGACCCATTGCGGCCCCCGACGAGTGGCAGCTTCGGAGCGGTCAATTTTAGGGCACTCTCGATCAACGTTTATCCACCACCCCTCATTCGTAAGCATCTGATTTGTACCGTTCCCCGTCTTGCCTAGAAGATGCAATCATCGGCTGCGACGGACACGAGTGATCGACTCTGTCCACAAACAGCGAGAATGGACACAGTGACTCAGACAGTCGAGTTACCCGCGAGGCGCCAGAACCGACGGCATCCACTGGAATGGAAACGATCGGTCGTCGAGCAGACGTTTGAACCCGGTGCGTCGGTCGCACGGGTCGCCCGAGACAACAACATCAACGCCAATCAGGTGTGGGCCTGGCGCAAACTGTACGCTCAGGGTCTGCTGGTCGAAGATGCGCAGACGCAGACCATGTTGCCTGTCCTTGTCGATGTACAGTCCGATCAGCCACTGTGGCCCATGCGCCGGAAGCGACAGACGCGCCGGCACCTCCTGTGGCTACAAACGGCAGCATTCAGCTTCAGCATGGCAATACGTCGGTCCGGATAGAAGGCGTGCCCGACGCGACGATATTGCGTCTGGTCCTCGAGAGGATTCTGCGATGATCGGGCCACCTGCAAACACCCGGATCTGGATCGCGGCCGGCGTCACTGACATGCGCTCCGGCTTCAATTCGCTTGCGGCGAAGGTGCAGATGGTGCTTGAGAAGGATCCTTACGGCGGCCATGTTTTTATCTTCAGGGGCCGACGCGGGAGTCGTGTGACATAGTGCATCCTCCGGTTAGAATCCAGGTAACTTGAGCGACTTCTCGGCGTCCTGCCGGGCCTTGAAGTGAGCTGGCCGTCGTTCCATGATATCGCGCACGCCTTGCCTGACGGCCTCAGAGTCGAGGGCTGCGACCGGAATCTGCCATGGGGCGGAAGGCATGAGTTGGGTTGCAGGAAGAATTCCTTCGCGAATTAGCCGGTGAACCGAACTCGTGTAGATGTTCAGGCGCCGAGAGGTTTCTTCCACGCTGATGGTTTCGACCCGCGGTACAGTTGGATCGAACGGTTTGATCCCCAGGCGCTTGCGCAACTCGGCGACTCTGACGCTCGTCCATGATTGCCCATCAGCAGCCTTGCATCGCATCCGATTCATGGTGACAGCCAGATCGACATCCGGCCAATGACCGCCGAGTTTGCGTAGGACTTCTACAGGACCCGGGCGCCGGTCTTCGGGATATCGACCGACGCTCGTGCGGGCGACGCGAACCTCAGTGTGTCGGCCTCCCGTCCAGTGGACCGTAACGATTGCTTCGTTCGTGCTGTCGTCGAGATCGACTACCACCTCCTGAATGATGATGCGCGTCAAACGTTGCTTCGTACGAGCGTCCGTTCCAGGCGCATTCCATGCCGCCTGCAAGTCGGTTGCGAGCGCCATGAGACCCGCTTCATCAATCTTCGGGCGCGATGCAGCTTCGGCGTCAAGCTGTGCCAGGCGCTCTTCAACCTGTGCGACCCGCTCCAATGCGGCGTTCCAGCGCGCCTCGAGTTCACGCGCAACGAGCCTTTTTGCGGGGTCTACAGCCTCGTAGCGGCGCGCGGCCAGTGAGGCCTCGTAGCGTGCGTCATCGAGTTCGAGCTGCAACGCCCGTTTTACGTCATCTCCCGCCGCGTTAGCACGACGTGCGGCTAGCATTGCAGCCTCCACCGCATGAGGCGAAACGGCTTCCACAATCAAGGCAGCGACAGCCTGATCAATGCGGACGCCGCCAATGCCGATGCAAATCCAACTCGCTGCGCGCTCCTGGTCGCCTCGGCAATGGTAGCGGTGAGCATGCCCGGCTCGCATGCCGTACGTCACCCGCATCATGCGACCGCATCGGCCACACCGCACGAGGCCAGTCAGCAACGCTCGCCCACCTCTCGCGGATTTGCGTGATGCCCGTTTCTTCATGTGTGCGTTCTCGGAGATCATGCGTTGATGTTCTTCGAACTGGTCCCAGGTGATATAGCCGGGATGGTGGTCCCGCAGAAGAACATTCCAGTCCTTCATCGCCTTCGAATGGCCGAAGGTCTTGCGGGCACGTCCGTCTACGACCGAGGTACGCTGCGCCCTGCGGCCAAACACATAGGCGCCTGCGTACATCGGGTGCTGCAGTAGCTGGATCACAGTATGGTACGCCGGCAGCTTCCACTCAACCCGTGTACCAGCAACGCCACTGCGCATGACAGGCAGACACGTCTGCGATTGTATGGCCCATAACAGGACCTGGCGAGCACTGCCGAATTCCATGAATTTGGCGAACACGAGTCTGATCGCTTCGGTGACCCGCTCGTCGGGATCCATCTCGATCTGCCCGAGTTCGTTCCAGCAATAACCCGGCGGTAACGCGAAACGCAATTCGCCGCGACTGGCCTTCGAATCCCGTGCGGCCAGTCCGCGCTGCCGCAGCAGGCTCAGCTCGTATTCCGACATTGTGCCTTTCAGGCCAAGCAGAAGCCGGTCGTTGACAAGTCGTGGATCATAGGTGCCATCGTGATCGATAACGAGCGTGCCGACCAGTGCACATAGATCCACAAGGTGGTGCCAGTCTCTGCCGTTTCGAGCAAGCCTGGATGCTTCAAGACAGAACACCGCGCCGACGGATCCGCCACAGACGGCCGCGACGAGTTTCTGGAAGCCGGGGCGTTCGACAGCACCCGAACCGGAACGGCCGAGATCATCATCGATGGTTACAACCGATGCAAATCCCAACGCACGGGCAGAATCAGCGAGCGCATATTGGCGGCGCTGGCTTTCGGTATGCTCCACGACCTGAGTCATCGTCGACTGACGGACATACACGATGGCGCCGCGACCAAGGTGGTCAGACGTGATCTTCTGGCTCATTTGGGCCTCCCTGATCGTGTTGTGCCTGTTCGTTTCTCTCCTTGCCCAGCGCCTCCAGCAGGAGGTCCGCCAGAGCCGCTATCAACTCGTCGCGGCGAGCGCCGAGGAGGCTCTCGCACCACACCGGATCGCTCTCGAGTATCAATGGCAGCTGAACGCCCGGTCTTCTGTTCGCACGTTTCATCGCAATTGCCCTCCTTCATGAGGAAACTCGATGATCCGCCGATTGCCAATCGATGTTGGCGAGCGGACAGATTGGCGCGAAGTTCGTTGAGTGCCGACAGGCTCAGCTGCGGTGAACCAGGGGACATCGTCGAGCATATCGACGCATCCAGCATCCACGCCGGCAGTTCGCGAGAGAGCCCGCCCGGCACGTCAAGATGAACGAGCTGGTTGCCCCGGCGCCCGCTGCGTCGCGTCACCCGGAATTGCTGACCGTGCGCGGGGTGCCATGGATATGCGATGACCGCAACCTGCGAACGGTATGTTGAATGTCGTGTGGCTCGGTGATCTTCTGAAGGCGTTGTACTGGAGCGATGGTGGCCTATGTTTATTTGCGAAGCGTCTTGAGACGGGGCGTTTTGCATGGCCCCGGGCCGACGCCGGCGTGGTGGCGCTGACCACCGCTCAACTCTCGCTCCTGCTCGAAGGGTTTGACTGGCGCCAACCGGTCGAGGCGGCACGCCCGCGGAGTGCTTTGTAAACGTCTGTTACCCGATGATCCGCGTGCAGCAGATGGTCGTAAGCTGTCGCAATGGATCTGACCGATACCGACCTGCCCGACGACATTGATGCGCTGAAGGCGCTGGTGCGCGCACATGCGGCGTCGGCTCATGCAAGCGCGCAGCGGGTCGTCGAATTGCAGGACCAGCTCAGTTCCCGCGCGATCGAGATCGAACATCTGAAGCTGACGATTGCGAAGCTGCGCCGCATGCAGTTCGGTCGCAAGTCTGAGAAGCTGGAGCGTCAGATCGAGCAGCTGGAGTTGCGGCTTGAAGACCTGCAGGCCGACGAAGGTGCGGCTGCCCAGGCTGACGCAAAGAAGGTGCAGCAACGCCGCGAGAGTGCCGGTCGCAAACCGCTGCCTGATCACCTCGAACGTGAAGAGCGCGTACATCTGCCCACCGAGGAGCACTGCCCGGGTTGCGGCGGCACGCTCAAACCGCTGGGCGAAGACGTATCCGAGCAACTCGAATACGTGCGCGCGCACTTCCGCGTCATCCGTCATCGCCGTCCCAAGTTCGCCTGTTCGTGCTGCGACTGTATCGTGCAGGCCGCAGCGCCGAGCCGACCAATCGATCGTGGCCTGCCGGGTCCGGCTTTGCTCGCCCACATCGCGACATCGAAGTTCGCGTACCACATCCCGTTCTATCGCCAGTCCGTCATGTACGCGCGCGACGGCGTCGAAATCGAACCGGGCACCATGGGCCACTGGCTGGGCAGTCTGACCTGGTTACTTAACCCGCTGGTTGACGCGGTGCGCCGCCATGCACCTGGCGGCGGCAAGGTTCACGCCGACGACACGCCGCTGCCGGTGCTCGCGCCGGGAAATGGCAGGACGAAGACCGGCCGGCTCTGGGTATATGTACGCGATGATCGGCCCAGTGGTTCGACCGAAGCTCCGGCGGTCTGGTTTGCCTATACGCCGGATCGTCGCGGCGAACATCCGCAGCGGCATCTTGCCAGCTTCAATGGGGGTACTACAGGCAGACGCGTTCGCCGGCTACGCGGAGCTATACCTGGGCGGTCAGATCCGGGAAGCTGCGTGCATCGCGCACGCACGTCGAAAGCTGCACGATCTGCACGCTGTGCGGCCGACAACGATCACCGGCGAAGCGCTGGAGCGCATTGGCGCGCTCTACCGCATCGAAGAGCACATTCGTGGCAAGCCACCTGAAGAGCGACGGCGCATCCGCCAGGCGCAAGCCGTACCGCTGCTTGATGACATGAAGTGGTGGTTCGAGGCGACGCTTCTCACACTCTCCGCGAAGTCGGACACCACCAGGGCGATCCAGTATTCGTTGAATCGCTGGTCCGCGCTGGCCTATTACTGCAGCGATGGCCAGGCGGAGATTGACAACCTGATTGCCGAGCGCGCATTGCGCGGCGTGGCAATCGGAAGACGAAATTTTTTATTTGCCGGAGCAGACTCAGGCGGCGAACGTGCAGCTGCGATGTACAGCCTGATTGGTTCTGCCCGCCTGAACGGCATTGATCCCGAAGCCTACCTGCACCACGTCATCGAACGCATCGCCGATCACCCGGTGAACCGGATCGACGAACTGTTACCCTGGAACGTTGCTCCTTTGCTCCCCGCCGCCTCACACATCGATCCCGTTCGCTAGCAGCCCATCCTCTCTCGCGTCAACGTAATCCGCGACGGTGCAGATCGAATGCTTACCACGCAGTCGACGGCTCATCTTTTTCTACATCAATGCCCTGCGGCGTGACCTTCACCGCCGTCAACTTCAGCAGCGCGAGTGGGTACCGTGCCGTCCTCAGCCAATGTCTGGCCAACTTCAGCGAGCAGTGCCACATCGCGTGCAATCACTTTCGGCAGGTGCGTGCGCAGGAATTCCACCCATGTCCTTGTCTTCGCATCAATAAACTTGCGCGATGGATACAGTGCGTAAACATTCATCTTCTGCAGCGTATATTCCGGTAACACGCGCACTAACGTTCCGTCACGCAAGCCGTCGATCGCGGCGTAAAGTGGCACCAGTCCAATTCCCATTCCTTCACGAATAGCGACGAGCAGCGATTCGGCGATATTGACCTGCACCGGTCCGTTCACTTCCATCATTTCACTGCCGCTCGGGCCGTCGAGTACCCATTCATGTGGCGGAAATGCCGGCGTGTGCAGGATTAGACACTCGTGATGTGCCAGGTCGCCCGGGTGTTGCGGTGCGCCGTGCGCCCGCACATACGCGGGCGAGGCGCACAGGATGCTGAAAGTCGTGCCGAGGGGCAGCGACACGAGGTCGGAGTTGGGCAAAGTCGAGGCGCCGATTACAGCGACGTCGCTGCTTCCTTCAAACAGATCGGGCATGCGTTGCGACAACGTGAGCTCGACGGTGACCTCCGGATAAAGCGCGCGGTAGCGCGAGATGGCGGGCAGCACATAATGCTGCCCGATGCTGGCAAAGCTATGCATGCGCAAAGCGCCGCTAGGGCGCTCATGCGCGCAACTTGCTTCTTCTTCCGCGGTGGCGACGTCTGCAAGGATCTGCTGACTTCGCTTCAGGTAACGTTCACCAGCCGTGGTGAGCGCGAGTCGCCGTGTCGAACGGTTGAGGAGTCGGGTGCGCAGATGAGCTTCGAGTTCCGAGACTGCGCGTGACATCGCGCCGGTCGTCGAATTGAGTGACTGCGCGGCGGCGGTAAAACTGCCGGCTTCGACCACGCGCACGAACACGCGCATATTTTGTAACGTATCCATCGAACCTTCTTTTTCACGGCAGAGGCCGTATTGTCCGCCTGTCTGGAATGTTCATTGTTGTTCGTTCTGGAAGGGACGTTCCGCGGTCGTCCCATTAATGCGCGCCACGCAAGCTCCTACAATCGGCACCTTGTCTGCCGGTGTTCGCGGTGTTCACCGGCACGTCTTTCAGCGATAAACCGGGCCACGTTGCTTTCGAATGAAGCGCCAACATGCGATCAAACCGACGGCAGATTCCCGCCGCGAGTGGGGCGTTATGTTGAAGGTACTCAGCGCGGAGACTCGCGATTGGGCGAACAGCGACGGTCTGATCTGGCTTCATCTGCTTAAAACCGTCACCGCAGGTTTGCTGGCTTTGGGTATTGCGATGCTGCTGGATCTGCCACAGCCGCGCATTGCGATGACAACGGTGTTCGTGCTGATGCAGCCGTTCAGCGGCATGGTGCTCGCCAAGAGTTTCTACCGGATTCTTGGAACCGCGGTGGGTACGGTTGCTGCGCTGGTGCTTGGCGCGGTGTTCGTCCAGCAGCCCGAGTTGTACATGCTCGGCATGATTGGCTGGGTGAGCGCCTGTATCGCCGCAGCGGTCCGATATCGGCATTTCAGATGGTACGGCTTTGTGCTTGCGGGTTACACCGCTGCCTTGATCGGCATTCCGAATGTCACGACGCCTCATGACCTGTTTCTGGCCGCGCTCACACGTGCAGCGGAAGTGGCAGTTGGCATCGTGTGCTCCAGTGCGGTAAGCGCGTTGATCGTGCCGCAGCGCTCCAGCCTCGCGTTGCGGCGCGCCCTGCAGATTCGCTACACAAATTTTACTGCGTTCGCCGCCGACGTGCTGGGTAGCGGACTCGAGCGCGCTCAATTCGAGCGGCGTTTCGCGGACCTCGTCGACGAGATCGTCGGTTTCGAAGCGACACGTACGTTCGCCGCGTTCGAAGATCCGGCGATGCGCTCGCGCAACCAGCATCTGAGCCGTCTGAACGCCGAGTTCATGGATGCCTGCGCGCGTCTGCATGCCCTGCACCAGTTGCTCAAGCGTCTGCGGGCAACCGGAGCGCAGCGGATGGCCAACGCCATCACGCCACACTTTCACGAGCTATCTGCATTGCTGGCGTCAACGCACGACACGTCTGCCGATGCGTCGCGTGCGCCAGCCCATCTGCGTGTCTTTCAAACGGTGCTGCCACGCCGCGTGCGCGAAACAAGGCGGCTGCTGGAAGCCGCGCCGGAGGAATCGCTGGCGGAGTTCGATACCGCAGCGGAATTGCTATATCGGTTCGTCGACGAGTGGATCGGCTATTCGGAGACTTACGCGTCGTTAGCATTGCGTAAGCCGGCAGGCCGGCCGCGCCATGGAAGTCGCAATGCAAGTCGCTATGTGAGCAAGACGAATGGTTTTGTCGTCGCATTCACCTTTGTCAGATCGGCGGTGGTGATGTCGATCGTCGCGTGGTTCTGGATCGCGACCGACTGGCCGAGCGGCGGTCTTGCATTCATCGGCGCGGCGCTGGTTTGCGCGCTGACGTCCACGGCGCCGAACGCGTCGAAAATGGCCGTGCAGATGGCGGTTGGCGCAGCGGTGGCGAGTATGGCCGGCTACCTTTTCACCTGCTACGTGTATCCCCACATCGATGGTTTTCCGCTGCTCTGCACAACGCTCGCGCCGGTGCTTGCGTTGGGTGCGTTCATTGCGACACGCAAGCGTGCGGCAGGGTACGGCATAGGCTTTTCGGTGTTCTTCTGTCTGCTTGCCGGACCGGACAATGTCGTCACCTACGCTCCGGATCTGTTGATCAACAACGGCATTGCGGTTACGGCGTCGCTGCTGTTGGCGGCGATCGTGTTCGCGGTGGTTTTCCCGGCCGATATGCCATGGCTTATCGAGCGGATCGAGGGTGATTTGCGCGCACAGGTTGTATGCGCCTGCAAAGACGCACTGCCGGGGCTGAATCAGCGCTTTCAGTCAAGCACCCACGACCTGACGTCGCAGTTGCGGATGTTGCTGACACGGCGCTCCCGGCGCCGTCGCGCTGCGTTGCGCTGGACGCTCGTCACGCTCGAAGTAGGGCACGCCGTGATCGATCTGCGCAACGAGGTTGCCCACGCCGGCTACGCACACGCGCTTCATCCACGCTGGAGCAGCAGCATCGAACGGGCCGGTGATGACCTCGCACGGCTCTTCCTGCAGCGCGACGCGCGCAGTCTCGAGCGTGCGCTCGCCGCTGTGCGTTCGGCCACGTGGATTGCGCAGGACCTGCTGGCAACCGTTCATACCGATCGCAACAGGCGTCACGATCTCCAACGCATTCTGGGTTCTCTGCATTTCATCCGCACGGCTTTGCTCGACAAAGACGCGCCATTCAACACGCGCTGACTCATGCACCCGAGGCCCCGTTCGTCGCCATCTTTCTGCCAGATGGAAAGATCACTTCCGGATAGTCCCGTTTATCTGCGTAGATAGCGGTCATATAGTTTCATCACTGCCACGCGGATCCCCAAAGAGGTTTCCTGCGCGGCGTAACCGGAAGTACTGGAGAACGAAATGAAAGTGTTGAAGATTGTCCTGATTGCCTGCTCCTTGTCCGCCGCTGTCGCGCATGCACAAACGGCGCCGACGGCCCCGGAACAACAACAGGTTGCGCAGGCGAATGCACAGCGCGCCGAGGGCGTCGCCGCAAAGCGCCACCTTGTAGTGCCGAAGGCGAATCCCGAAGAGTGCGTCGGTCCCATGAGCTTTTGCAATATCTATTTCGGCAGCTAAGCAGCGCCACGCGTCACATCGGCAGTACCCGCGGAAGCCGTCGCGAGCGTGCGATACGCGACGAAACCCAGGCCACGAAGCAGTCCCCATTGGGACGCCGCGGCCGGCGCGACAATCAGGCTACCGAACGAAGCACACCGCAGACGTGCGCATCGGCAGACTGGACTGGTGACTATGGAGAGACTCAGTTTCATGTACCAAGATCGGATTCGTTGTGCCGCGCTACGCGGCAAAATCACTTCCGCTGCCGACGCGGCGCTTCTGATTCAGGACGGCATGTGCGTGGGGGCAAGTGGCTTTACGCGCGCGGGCGACGCAAAAGCGGTTCCCGTGGCGCTTGCCGAGCGGGCACGCCAGGAAGGCAAACCGCTGCGCATTACGCTGATGACTGGAGCATCGCTTGGTCACGACGTGGACCGGATGCTCACCGAGGCGCATGTGCTGGCGCGCCGTTTGCCGTTCCAGGTGGACAAGACTCTGCGCGATGCGATCAATCGTGGCGAGGTGATGTTTGTCGATCAGCATCTGTCCGAAACGGTCGAAATGCTGCGTGCGAACCAGCTCGGCAAACTCGATATCGCCATTATCGAAGCCGCCGCGATCACCGAAACCGGCGGCATTGTGCCGACCACTTCGGTAGGCAACTCGGCCAGCTTCGCGATCCTTGCAGAAAAGGTCATCGTCGAAATCAATCTCGCCCAGCCGCTTGCCCTCGAAGGCTTGCATGACATCTGGATTCCGGGTCGCCGGCCCAATCGCGAGCCGCTGCCGATCGTTCATCCGCAAGACCGTGTCGGTACACCGGCCATAGAAATTCCGCTCGAGAAAATCGCGGCGATTGTTATCACGGATATGGCTGACAGCGCGTCCACCGTGCTGCCTGCGGATGCCGAGACTGAACTGATCGCCGGTCATCTGATCGAATTTTTTCAGCACGAAATCTCGTGCGGGCGCATGCCAAAGCATTTGCCGCCGCTGCAGGCGGGCATCGGCACGATTGCCAATGCGGTACTCGCCGGCTTCGTCGATTCGCCTTTCGAAGCCTTCGAAATTTATTCAGAAGTGCTGCAGGATTCGACCTTCGATCTGATGGATGCCGGCAAGGTGACATTCGCCTCGGGCGCCTCGATCACGTTGTCGGCTGCGCGCCAGGCACAGGTGTTCGGTGAACTCGAACGCTACCGCGATCGCCTTGTGTTGCGTCCGCAGGAAGTCAGCAACCATCCGGAGGTGATCCGTCGGCTTGGTCTGATCGCATTGAACACCGCACTGGAATTCGATATCTACGGTAACGTGAATTCGACGCATGTGGGCGGCACACACATGATGAACGGCATTGGCGGTTCGGGCGATTTCGCGCGCAATGCGTCGTGCGCGATCTTTGCAACCAAATCGACGGCCAAGGGTGGCCGTATTTCAAGTGTGGTGCCGATGGTGCCGCATTGCGATCACAACGAACACGACGTGGATGTGGTCGTGACGGAGCAGGGTCTCGCCGATCTACGCGGTCTGGCGCCTCGCGAACGCGCCACGCTGATCATCGAGAACTGCGCGCATCCGCTCTATCGCGATGTGCTTCGCGACTACTATCGGGATGCCTTGCAATGGGGTGGGCAAACGCCGCATCGACTGGACCAGGCTTTCGCATGGCACGCACGGCTGCGTGATACCGGCTCGATGTTGCCGGCTGTGGAAGCGCTTCTTTGAGTGAGGACGGCGTCAGGCGGCATGCGCGCCTGACGCCGCATGACATCAGGTTCCTCGCCGGACGAGCCGGATCAGGAACAATAGAACGACCGCGCCGATCACCGCCGTAATGATCGAGCCGATCCAGCCTCCGCCGAGCGAAATATGCAGCACGCCGGCAAGCCAGCCACCGATGAACGCACCGACGATCCCGACGATGATGTCGACGATCAGGCCGAAGCCGCCGCCTTTGACAAGCACGCCAGCCAGCCAGCCGGCGATCGCGCCGATGATGAGCCATGCAATGATGCCGTGTTCCATAATCGAGACTCCATGGTTGAGTGTGAAAAATTCACGGTGACAGAGCTTATTCGAAGGCTATGGGACAGTCCATATTCAGGACGCGGAATTAACATTGTCTAAATCTATTGCAAGCTAAGTGTAGACGATGCGCGCGAATACGGGGAACTTACACGCGGCGCGGATCATTCCGGCGTCGGCTCCGCTTCCCTGGCAGTCCAGCTCACGCTGGATACGCTCTTTTCCATGCTGAGACGACTTGCCATTTGTTCGAGCTTCGGCTGATCTTTCGGGTGGAGCTTCAAGGTCGCCGTCACGCGAATGCGTCCCGCATCGTCTGCCACGTCCTCGCTCGTCAGGCTCTGAAACGACAGCGGCGTGGAATACATCGAGTTGGACACCGCGGTACGAATGTGAATCTCGTCGGCGTCCCGGCAGACAATCGTCAGCACATACTCTCGCACCAGGTCTGCATTCGAAACCGGCGTCGCGTTGATCATCTGGCTCACTTCGCGCAGCACTGTATTGGTCAGCAGGACGACCACGGTACCTGCGAGCGCCGGACCGTAGTGGCCCGCGCCGCACAATACGCCCACGGCGGCCGAGCACCACAAGGTCGCGGCAGTGTTGATCCCCTGAATGGAACCTTTGTCGCGCATGATCACACCGCCGCCGAGAAAGCCGACGCCGGATACGACATACGCGGCGATCTGCGTGACACCGGCTGTGCCGTTGCCGGTCAGCACCCCGAGCGTCACGAACAGGCACGCGCCGCTGGCGACCAGGGTGATGGTGCGCAGGCCGGCATTGCGCTGCCGCATCTGCCGTTCGAGGCCGATCGCGACGCCGCAGGCGAAAGCGGCGAGGAGTCGCCAGACGAATTCAAGTGTCATCGATAAGAAAGGTTGAGGCGCGTGTTCGCACAGTGTGAACTCTACGCGTGACAGCGGCGCGTATCAGGAGGTGGAACGCAGACAACGGTCAGGCGTGACAAGTCGCCCGGGCCTGGGCTTGCGGCGCGAATGTCATGGCGTATCCGCAAAGCATCGGGCCATGCGCTTCTTTATGGGTAGTGCTGGAGTATTGAGTGACGTGCACCGTCGGGCCCGAAGGCAAGACGGCGACAGGCAAACGGCTGGCGCGGAAATCTTGCCGATCAGGCGATCGGGCGAATCGATGCTCGACGGGTTCTACTGCTACTGTCCAAGATCGTGATTCCGGTTTGATGAATTGGGCGAATTTTAGGCATTTCTGCAAAGGTAAGTCAAGCCGCGATGAATTCTGGCGACAAGGCGGGTTTCCTCTGGCGCGAGGAAGTTTCCGCAGCGAACTCAGATTTATCTCCGTATAAATACGGACTCCGAATATTGACGGCGTTCATCCCGGAAAACACACTGTCGAAACACTTCGGGACGCCGCCGTGCTGTTTCAATGCCCAATCCGCGTTTCACGTTCTGGCGATTTTGCGCAAAGCTGTTCGGCAGGGAGCGCGCCATAGTCCGCACGTTTTTGATCAGCACGGCGCCGTCGCTTTCCGCTGTTCACCCCATTGAGGAATGTATGAAAAGTAAAGCTCTTGGCATTGTTGCCGGTGCACTGCTGGCTGCTGCTCCGTTCGTGTCGTTCGCCGCGGGTTTGCCCGCGCCTTTTGAAGGCAGCAGCACGCTGCAGGCCGACGGCGTCGTGAAATCAGTCGATCAGGCGAAACACGCGGTGACCGTCATTGATGCGCAAGGTGGTGAAGCGTCGTTCACGGTTACGGATACCGGCAGCCTCGGTCAGATCAAGCCGGGTGGCAAGGTGCACATCCGCATGATGCGCAACGCAGTCGTAAGCGTCACGCGTGGCGCGGACGGCCACGCTGTGGCGGCGCAACCCGCCACGGCGAATTCCGTTCAGAATGTGGCCGCAGAGGTTCAGGCGATCGATCATGCTTCGGGCGTGATGGCCCTGAAGGGTTCGAATGGCGCGGTGTTTCACATTCAGGGGCGTGAACCCGCCAAGGTCGCAAACGTGACGCCGGGCATGCAGGTGTCAGTGGCGTACGCGCCGCAGATCAACGTGGCCGTGGCGCCCGCCCAGTAAGCCGTACACACCGAAGCGGCGCGCTTGTACCCGCGCGCGGATGTCCTTCCCACACATCCGCGCTTTTTTTTCGCTGCGCGCATCAGGCACTGCGCGGTGCGTTAATCCGGCTCGCCAGGCACGAGGCGCAATCGCGTGATTTCCGAAGGTGCGCCTAGGCGTTTCGGCGGACCCCAATAACCGGTGCCGCGGCTCGTGTAAACCCACAATCCATTCAGGCGCGCGAGACCTGCGGTGAATGGCTGTTGCAAGCGCACAAAGAAATTCCACGGGAAGAATTGACCACCGTGCGTATGGCCGGACAGTTGAAGCGTGAAACCAGCCGCGGCGGCCGCTTCCGCGGAGCGTGGCTGGTGGGCGAGCAGCACCTTGATCAACACATCGCCTGGCGCGCCGGCCAGTGCTGCGACCGGGTCGCTACGATGCAGTGGATCGTGATGTCCAGCCGAGTAGTCGGTCACACCGGCGATGACGGCGCGTGCGCCGTCGTGGTCGACAATCACGTGCTCGTTAAGCAGCACGTTTAGTCCCAGGCGTCGGAACTCGTCGATCCATGCGTTCGCACCTGCGTAATACTCGTGATTGCCGGTCACGAGAAAGGCGCCGTGGCGCGCGCTAAGCCGTGACAGTGGCTGGGTATGGTTGGTCAGCTGGGGCACGCTGCCGTCCACAACATCGCCGGTGACGGCAATCAGATCCGGCTTCAGCCGGTTCACCGCGTCGACGATCGCGTCCACGTAGCGGCGTTTGATGGTTGGGCCAACGTGAATATCGCTGATCTGGACGATTGTGAAGCCATCGAGCGCCGCCGGCAGATCGTCGATCGGCACCTCGATCGTCACGACGCGGGCACGGCGCCGCGCATTGATCAGCCCGATCAGCGTCGAGAGCAACGCGAGCAATGGCACGGCCGCTGCGGAGTCGGTGCGCAGGTGCGCGAGGCCGATCGTATTCGGCCAGATTGCGTCGACGGTCAGCAACGACGCAAGTACCAGGTCGCGCGCGAAAGTCAGCACCAGCAGCGAGGAAAAGAAGCCCATCGCCAGCAGGCCAACCCACGCGAGCCGGTCGCTGAGCGGCTGCTGTTTGATGGTGCGCGCCAGCATGCCGAGCGGAATGAGAAAGATCGACAGCACCAGCCACAACACACACAGACACCGGCCGGCAGCATTGATCGGCAGATCAGGAATCAGACGGAAACCGACGTAGATATGCAGCAGGATGCCAATCAGGATGAAACGAACAAGAAACGATGAGCGGCGCATAGGGAAGATAGAGGCGGGAAGGGGCCGACACGATCGGTAGAACGGCGGCGGGTGCCCGTCAGGCCGAACAGGGAAATCGCGGACAGGCCGAATCATTCTACCGAGATGTGCAGCCGCGTGCCGGCCGTGCTGGATTTGAGTGGATCGGCGTGAGCCAGCTGCCGCATTGCAGCATTCGTACAGGTCCACAAGGCGCATTGAAGTGGCCGGGTCAACTAATTAAATGGGCTTTGAATTGTGTCCGCGGGTGGACTATTCTCAATAGTGAACCGCACTGAAACCAGGCTGTAGCAACTCAGCGGCGGTTGGTTTTGTCGCCGGAAAAATGGCGAGGCAGGAGACGCATGATGAAACTGATCAGATCAGGTAACCCGCTGCACCACGAACATCACGCGCACCACATCGGGCATGAGGGCAGCCACGTGATGCTGCCGCTGGTGGTCATATCCCTGATGGCAATCGGCTTGTACTTCGGCGTGCGGGGCATCGACTTCTCCGAGCTAGGCAAAAGCGCATTATTCGATGTGGTGATGGTCTGCGTCGCGTTGGGTATTGTAGGTTTGTTCGGCGTGGTCGGCGCGTGGTTGCGTTCCAATGGCGACGAAGCGGAAGAAGGCTTCTGTTTTATCGGTGCGTTGATCGGCGCCGTGGTGTTCTATGTGGCGCTCCTCAGATAAACGCACCGGCGTGCCAGGGCTGCGTTCAGGCGATCCGTGCGGCTTCGTCGAAACTGAAGCGCGGACTGCGGGGGAATAACTTCGAGGCGTCGCCGTAGCCGAGGTTGATCAGGAAGTTCGACTTCACGGTTGTGCCGGCGAAGAAGGCTTCGTCGACCTTTGCCGCATCAAAGCCCGACATCGCCCCGGTGTCCAGACCGAGTGCGCGTGCGGCAAGAATCAGATAGCCGCCTTGCAGCGTCGAATTGCGAAACGCCGTGTCCGAGATCGCTTTGTCGTTGCCGGCAAACCAGCTGCGTGCGTCGGCATGCGGAAACAGTTTCGGCAGATGCTCGTAAAACGCTGTATCCATGCCGACGATCACCGTGACGGGCGCTGCCATCGTCTTCTCGAGATTGCCGGGCGACAAGGCCGGCCGCAGCTTTTCTTTTCCTTCCGGCGTTCTGACATAGACGAAGCGGCCCGGACTCGAATTCGCGGAGGTCGGACCGAGTAGCGCGAGCTCGGTGAGTTGCTTGAGCAGGGCATCGTCGACCGGTTTGGACTGCCAGCCGTTATGTGTGCGCGCTTCGCGAAAGAGCTGGTCGAGAGCCTGATCTGAAAGAATCATGATGGTGTTCCGTTGAGGGTTCAGGGTGAAAGAAGCGGATGACAGCGCAAGCCGCACAGGTGAATGGCGCCGCCGTAGCCGCCATAATAGCCAAGCTCATCGCTCGGGCACGTGCACCGTGCGCAATCGCATTCAGGCAATCTCATGGCGGATCTTTTCAACGACCTTCCCACGCCCGACGTCACCTGGCATCCAGACTGGCTGACACCCGAAGCGGCAGCGCGCGCGCTGGCTCAACTCATCGACGAAGTCGAGTGGCGTCAGGACACGATGGGCACGCCCGCCGGCCGCGTGCCGCTGCCACGCTTGACGGCCTGGCAAGGCGAATCTGGCGCGGTCTATGTCTATTCGGGCATACGGAATGTGCCGCAGCCGTGGACCCGAACCGTTGCTGAACTGAAGTCCGCCGTCGAGGCCGTCTGCGGCGCGCGCTTCAATAGCGTGCTGATCAACCGCTATCGCAGCGGCGCCGACAGCATGGGGTGGCACGCAGACCGCGAGCCTGAGCTCGGCGCACGGCCTGTCATTGCGTCGGTCAGCCTGGGTGTGGCGCGTACCTTCGATTTGCGGCACAACAAGACCGGCGTCGTGCAGTCGTTTTCACTGAAGGGCGGCAGCCTGCTGGTGATGAAAGGCAATACGCAGGCCGAGTGGCGGCACCGGGTGCCGAAAGAGCCGCGCGTGGCCGGTGAGCGCGTCAATCTCACGTTCCGCTGGGTGACGCCGGGCCCGCTTGCCCGCTAGCCCTGCCAACTGCGCCGGGCGTGGAGCACTTAAACACATAAAAGCATGCCAGATGCCGTGCGGGTAGGCGCCTGCAGCAGCGCAGGCTGCGCAAGTCCTGTTCTCGTCCCGCCCACAGCCGATCCCGCACACGATACCAAAATTGGTATCGCCGACGCGAATCATATGATTGGACGGGTAACGCCCCAGACACTACGCTACATCACGATCCACGCTCCGCGAAGGGCCGGCAGCGGCGGGCGGTTTGATGGGTCGCCAACACAACAACGATCAGGAGACAGTCATGGCGAATACACGACGCGCCGCTTGTCGTGCGTTAGGCGCACTCGCATTCGCGGGCATCGGAGCGCTGACGCTGGCAACGCCGGGCGCATACGCGCAAGACAAGCAGATCACACTCGGCTTTGCGCAGGTCGGCGCGGAAAGCGCATGGCGTACTGCCAATACCGAGTCGGTGAAGTCCGCAGCCGCGGAAGCGAAAATCAAGCTCAAATTCTCGGACGCCCAGCAAAAACAGGAAAACCAGATCAAGGCAATCCGCTCCTACATCGCGCAGAAAGTCGATGTAATCGCGTTTTCGCCGGTGGTCGAATCGGGCTGGGAACCGGTATTGCGCGAAGCCAAGGCCGCGAAAATTCCCGTGATCCTGACTGACCGCAACATTGACGTGAAGGACACGTCTCTCTATGTGACGATGATCGGTTCCGACTTCATGGAAGAAGGTCGGCGCGGCGGCCATTGGCTCGCAGATCACTATAAAAACGACCCAGGTCCCATCAACATCGCTGAACTTCAGGGAACCGTCGGCTCGGCACCGGCTAATGACCGGCACTCGGGTCTGATCGAAGTCATCAAGAGCGATCCCAAATTCAAGATTATCGCGTCGCAAAGCGGCGACTTCACCCTTGCCGGCGGCAAGCAGGTGATGGAAGCATTTATAAAAACTTATGGAAATAAAATAAATGTAGTTTATGCGCATAACGACGATATGGCGCTTGGCGCCATTCAGGCGATGGAAGAGGCCGGCATGCATCCGGGCAAAGACGTCATCGTGGTGTCGTTCGACGCGACCAAGGGCGGCTTCCAGGCAATGGTCGCGGGCAAGATGAATGTCGACGTGGAGTGCAGTCCGCTGCTGGGGCCGCAACTGATGTCGGCGGTGAAGGACGTGGTGGCCGGCAAGCCGCTGCCCAAGCGTATCCTCACGGAAGAGACTGTGTTCCCGATGAGCGTCGCGGCCCAGACATTGCCGACACGCAAGTACTGAACGTCCTACTGGACGCAGGCGAAATACGAATAGATTGCAAGGGTTTCTCCAGTGGTGCCTGACCGCCCGGCTGCTTCGCTAGCGGGCGGTCTCTTTTCCACGGACCCTACCGAATCACTGCACCGCCGATCGAGCGAGGTCTATGACGCATCCCGCTTCCGAACCGCATCCGCCGGCCGCTCATCCAGTCGCTAATCCGACCGCAACCGACACCGGCGCGGGCCCTACCTCGAACCAACTCGAGCCCATTCTCGCCACCACTGGCGTCAGCAAGACGTTTCCGGGCGTCAAAGCACTTCAGCGGGTCGACTTCCGCCTGTTTCCCGGCGAGATTCACACGCTGATGGGGCAGAACGGCGCCGGCAAATCCACCTTGATCAACGTACTGACCGGCGTTGTCGCGCCCGAAGCCGGCACGATTCAGCTCGGCGGCGAAATGGTCGCGTTTACCTCGCCGCAGGAGGCTGAAGCGGCGGGCGTACGCACGCTGTATCAGGAGGTGAACCTGTGCCCGAACCTCTCGGTGGCGGAAAACATTTTCGCGGGCCGGCAGCCGAGGCGCTTCGGCGCGATTGACTGGCCCGATATCAAGCGGCGCGCCCAGGCGGCGCTCGCGCGCCTCGACGTGTCACTTGACGTCACCCGCTCGCTCGACGCCTATCCGATCGCCGTGCAGCAAATGGTGGCGATCGCCCGGGCGCTGTCGGTCGACGCACGCGTGCTGATCCTCGACGAGCCGACCTCGAGCCTCGACGACAGCGAAGTGGCCCAGCTTTTCAAAATACTTCGGCATCTTAAGCAATCGGGCATTGCGATTCTGTTTGTTACGCATTTTATCGAGCAGACTTACGCCATCTCCGATCGCATCACCGTCATGCGCAATGGCGAACGCGAAGGCGAATACCTCGCGCGCGATCTGCCGGCCGACCAGCTGGTCTCGAAGATGGTCGGTCACGAGCGAATGAGCGCGCGTTTGCGCGAGGCGGCGCACGGCGCGCACGATGCCCACGAAGGGCCGCAGGCCAGTAAAGCGACTCAGCCCTTCATCGAACTGCGCGGAGTCGGCAAGCGCGGCACGATGCAACCGATCGACCTCGACGTGCAGCCGGGCCAAATTCTGGGTCTCGCCGGTTTGCTCGGATCCGGCCGTACGGAGACGGCGCGTCTGCTGTTCGGCGCGGATCGCGCCGACAGCGGCACCATCATGGTGGAAGGCCGCGCTGTACGGCTGCGTTCGCCGCGCGATGCGGTCCGTCACGGCATCGGCTATTGCGCTGAAGACCGCAAGAAGGAGGGTATCGTCGCCGAATTGTCGATTCGCGAGAATATTCTGCTGGCGTTGCAGGCGAGGCGCGGCTGGCTGCGCAAGATCAACCGACATCGCGCGCGCGAACTGGCGGATATGTGGATCGAACGGCTCGGCATCAAGGCGACGGATGCCGAGCAACCCATCGCCCTTCTTTCGGGCGGAAACCAGCAAAAGGCGTTACTGGCGCGCTGGCTTGCCACCAACCCCAAACTGCTCATTCTCGACGAACCCACGCGCGGTATCGACGTCGCGGCCAAGTTCGACATCATGGACCGGCTGCTGGCGTTGTGCGCGAACGGCCTGAGCATTCTGTTCATCTCGTCGGAGATCAATGAGGTGTTGCGCGTCAGTCATCGCGTGGCGGTGCTGCGCGACCGCCGCAAGATTGCGGAAGTGGCCGGCGCCGCTTCGAACGAAGACAACATCTATCGACTCATCGCGGGGAGCGGCGAATGAAACTATCGAACTGGTTCGCGCGCGACGGCGTGGAGCATCCGCTGATCTGGCCGTGCGTGACGCTGGTATTGCTATGCGGCCTGAACCTGTGGGTGAATCCGCATTTTCTGTCGTTGCGCATGCTCGACGGCCACCTGTTCGGCGCACCGATCGACGTATTGAATCGCGCCGCGCCGCTGGCGCTGGTCGCCACCGGCATGACACTCGTGATCGCGACGCGCGGCATCGACATTTCAGTCGGCGCGGTCGTGGCGATTGCCGGCGCCGCAGCCGCCACGATCCTCGCGACACAACCCGCGCCGGGCGCCGGGCTGATCGCGCAGGCGCTAATTGCCGCGTTGATCGTCGGCATTTTGAGCGGGATGTGGAACGGGCTGCTGGTGTCCTTCGTCGGCATGCAACCGATTATCGCCACGCTGATCCTGATGGTCGCCGGGCGTGGTATCGCACAGTTGCTGACGGCGGGGCAGATCATTCCGATCGGCGCACCGGGCTATCTGTTCGTCGGCGGCGGCTATTGGCTCGGCGTGCCGTGTTCGGTCTGGATCGCCACGGTTGCCGTGCTGGCCACCGCGGCGCTGGTGGAAGGCACCGCGCTCGGCCTCTTCATTCGCGCGATCGGGATCAATCCAGTGGCGACGCGACTCGTCGGTCTGCGCTCGAAAGCACTGGTGTTTGCGGTGTACGCTTTTTCGGGTTTGACCGCGTCGATGGCGGGTATTCTCCTGAGCTCGAACGTGCGCAGCGCCGACGGCAACAATGCCGGCTTGCTGCTCGAGCTCGATGCGATTCTGGCGGTCACGCTCGGCGGCACGTCGCTGCTCGGCGGCCGTTTCAGCCTCGCGGGCACCGTGCTGGGCGCGTTGATCATCCAGACGCTCACCTACACCACTTATTCGATCGGTGTGCCGCCTGAAGCCACGCTCGTGGTCAAGGCGGCCGTGGTGCTCGCGGTGAGTGTGATCCAGTCACCCTCGGCGCGTTCGCTCGCCATGTCGCTCGTCACGCATCGCGGGGTGGCGCGATGAGACGACTCCTCGATACATGGGCCCATATCGTCGATCCGCGCACACTGCCGATCGCCGTCACGATCCTGCTGTTCTGCGCCTTGTTCGGCTTCGGCTCGGTGATGTACACCGGCTTTTTCTCGTGGCAGGTGCTGCTCGATCTGCTGGTCGATAACGCGTTTTTGCTGATCGTCGCGATTGGCATGACTTTCGTGATCGTGTCCGGCGGGATCGACCTGTCGGTGGGCTCGGTGGTGGCGCTCACCACCATCGTCGAAGCGGTGCTGTCCGAGCACATGCATGTGTCGGTCTGGCTGATCGTGCCGATCGTGCTGCTGATGGGCACGGTGTTCGGCGCCGTGCAAGGCGCGTTGATTCATTTCTTCCGTTTGCAGGCGTTCATCGTGACGCTAGCCGGTATGTTCTTCGCGCGCGGCTTGTGCTTTCTCATCACGACCCAGTCCATCACGATCACCGATCCTACGTTCCAGAAGATCTCCGCGTTTCGCCTCAGCATTGGTGTCGGTTCGGTGACTGCCAATGTGCTGATCGCGCTCGTGACGCTGGCCGCGGCAATCTATGTCGCGCATTTCACGCGCTTTGGCCGCAACGTCTACGCGATCGGCGGCAATGCGCGCTCGGCATTGCTGATGGGCTTGCCGGTCGCGCGTACGCGGATCGGCGTGTATGCGCTGAGCGGCTTCTGTTCGGCGCTCGGCGGCGCGGTGTTCACGTTCTACGTGCTGTCGGGCTACGGCTTGCAGGGACAGGGAATGGAACTCGACGCCATCGCCGCGACGGTGATCGGCGGAACCCTGTTGACGGGGGGCGTCGGCTATGTGATCGGATCGCTCTTCGGTGTGGGCATTCTCGGCACGATCCAGGCGCTGATCACGTTCGACGGTACGCTCAGTTCGTGGTGGACGCGCATCGTGATCGGTGCGTTGCTGTGTGCGTTCTGCCTGCTGCAACGGTTGATCGAGCGGCACGCAAAATCGTCGCGGCGTCCGGGCGGCACCGGCGCGGTCGTGACGCCGGGCCGCGCGCGCGGTCACCCGGATACGGCCGCGTCCGATACGCATGCGATCGGACGCGCGCCGGAACAGGCTCTGTAGCTCCTTTTCGGGGCGGCAGTCGATTGAACGGCGCTGCGATAGGCTGCATGAGAACGGCATGGCATGTCATTCGTCTTATGCCATTTGCCGTGCTACAATGTACTAACATTGTGTTTACTTTTGACCTTCAACCGCTTAGGATTCCATTTCAGGTTCAGCCATGAAAACGACGATCCGCAGGATGGGGAACTCCCATGGCGTACTGATTCCGAAACCAATCTTGACCCAACTGGGGCTGGAGGACGAAGTGGATATGCAAGTCGAAGGAAACGCGCTGGTATTGCGGCGTCCGCAGAAAAAAGCGCGAACCGGATGGGCGGACGCGAGCCGCTCACTGGCGGCGTCACGTGAAGATGCCCTTGTCATGGGTGAATTTCCAAACGCCGATGACGCGGGGCTCGAGTGGTAGCGCGCGGTGAGGTCTGGCTTGTCGCGCTGGACCCAACCGTCGGCAGCGAGATTCAGAAAACGCGTCCTTGCGTCGTCATTTCTCCGCCCGAGCTACACGATCACCTGCGCACGGTCATCGTCGCACCTATGACCACGGCGGGTCGCGTCGCGCCGTTTCGCATTCCGCTCACCTTTATGCGTAAGAAGGGCTTGATCCTGCTTGACCAGATTCGCACGGTAGATAAAACCAGGCTTGTGAAGCGCGCTGGCGCAGTGTCGGATACGGCGCTATCGAATACGTTGTCGACGCTGCAGGAGATCTTTGTCGAATAGGCGAAGATGCCAGCGTGGGTTGGAATGAGGGTGAACCGGCGTCAATCCAGTTTGAGGCGCCTTCTGGCGGTCGCGACCAGGTTGTCAAATGAGTAGGTGCTGGCGGCCAGCGCGGCAGCGTCCGGAAAGTGCTCGCGCGTAATATCCGTCAGTACCTGGCCTGGCGGCGCTTCGATCAGCACGCGCGCTCCCATTTCCTGCATGACGGTGAGCGCGTCGAACCAGCGCACCGTGTAGCGCATATTGGTCGCGAGATCGTCGCGAATAGCGTCGGCGGTGTACAACGGGCGGCCGCCGCGATTGCCGACATAGGTGCTTTGCGGCGCGTGAAACGGCACGTCTTGCGCGTACGCAATCAGC
This sequence comes from uncultured beta proteobacterium, assembly GCA_963738755.1. Lineage (GTDB taxonomy): Bacteria > Pseudomonadota > Gammaproteobacteria > Burkholderiales > Burkholderiaceae > Paraburkholderia. The sequence continues at coordinate 256,578 of CAVTXZ010000011.1, read as the reverse complement.
TCGTCGGTAGCATGCGCGAGCAGTTCGCAATGCGATGGCACGCTCACCGCAAGACGGGTGGCCTTGCGCGCGCCCGCCGCCAGGGCGCGTTCGATAAACGTGTCCAACGCATCGTTCGAGCCAGCCATGACGATCTGGCGCGGCGCATTGACGTTGCCGACATACACACGCGGTTGGCCTGCACTCACATGTTGCGCGGCAAGCGTGTCCAGTTGATGCTCGCTCAAGCCTGAAATAGCGGCGAGGCCATAACCCGAGGGATACGCAGCTTCCATCAGTTCGGCGCGCTTTCGGACCATTAGCAGCGCGTCGGCAAAGCGAACCGCGCCGCAACTGACCGCCGCCGCATAGGCGCCGACCGACAACCCCCCGCTGATCGCCGGCGAGAGTTGTGCTTGCGCAAGTGCGCGCGCGGTAGCCACGCCCGCGACCGTCAAGCCGATCTGTACGGCGACAGTCGAGCGCAATGCATCGGGTGTGTCGAGCGTGAGCACGTCGAGGCCGAGCACCTGCGACGCTTCGTCGAGCGTGTCCTGCACGGCGTGGTGTTGCGCGAGGCGGTGCAGGAATCCGTCGGTCTGCGCGCCTTGACCCGGAAACAGAAGGGCGAGCATCAGGTGTTAGCGTGAGCCGTCGCCCACGGGTTGGCAACCAGTTGCGGGCCTTTCGCGTGGCGTGCCATCACGCGTGTCTTGCCCGCTGCCCATTCGGCCAACGCAATGCCGCCTGCGGGCGTTTCGAGTTGCGCATCCACGCGAATGCCCGCGCGTTGCGCGAGAGCATGCAGATGGCTCAGCATCTGACGGGCAGCGTCGTACGGGAGCCGCTCCGGCGTGCGAATCAGCAGGTCGAGATCGCTCAATACAGTGACCGTCGGCACTTGCGTCGCCAGTTCGAAACCCGTGCTGCCGGTGGGACCCCAGACGAATCCGGTCAACACGCCTGATGCATCGCGCTGCAAAGCGGCGAGGACGCTGAAAGCAGGCAGCGTAGCGCGTGCGGGGAGGGGTGATTGCTGCGACAGCGCTTCGGGTGACGTGACCGCCTCGATATCGGCCACATTGGCCCACGTGCCGTAACGCTGGGACCGTTCCGTCCCGCGCAGTCCAACCGCGACGACACCCCCGGCGGCCGGCGCGCGCCTCGCGACTGCATACGGCGCGCGCGCGAAGGCTTCGCGAACCCACGCCGGTTCGTCGTCGAACTGCGGCAGATGGCGCAAGCGCAGCAAATCATGCGCACGCCATCGCGCATCGCACGGCACAGCGTGTTCTGCGGCAAACGGCGGCGAAGCACATACCTGCATCACACGGCATCCCATTGTTCTGCGAGACGCCGCCGCACTTCAATCGACGCCGCGCGATTCTTCTGCGCAGCCGCCGATTCCAGCCGATGCGACAAATCGCGGCTGCCTGCACGTGCGTTGCGAATCTGCTCGGTCAATACCTGACGAACGCGTTCGATCTGCGCGGCGTCCGGCGTATCCGCGTCGATGCCTTCGATCAGTTGATCGAGCAGGCCGAGTTTGGCAAACGAGGCCATCGAATACGACATCGGCACGATGGTTTCACCGAGCGCGTCGAGCGCTTCGACGGTGCGCCGCGTGACGCGTGCCGCCGCTTCCTTGCCCATGGCATGAACCATGGTGCCGGGCGCATCGAGCGCGACGATCCGGTTCGCCTGGTAACCGTGGGCGAGGAACGCGCCCGACATCGCCGGCCCGACAATCAGGGCTATCACGGGATGCCCGGCGGCGCGCGCCGATGCATAGGCATCGACTGCGGCGGCGCAGGCGAGGTGAATGCCGAGCATTTCCTCGCGATAGCCGTATGCCTGGCTCTTCACGTCGACAATGGCGACGATCGGGCGGCGCGCGCCGCCGGCTTCGTCCTGTGCGATCGCTTCGCGCACCACGCGCGCGAGTTGCCAGCCCTGTTCGAGGCCCACGACGTTATCGGTCGCGCGCGGAAAGCGGTTCTCGGGATCGGGAACGACCGCAATGAAGCGGGCGCTTTCGCCACCAAGCGAGGCATCGCCGCTCCATACCGGCGCGGCGCTGGACGATTCGCCGGCCAGTGCGCGGAACCAGCGCGCGCCGCGGCTCAGGGTCGTGTCGTTCATGCTTGCTCCTTGCGCGCATTGTGCGGGTTATAAATCGCACGCATCGATTCAGGCGTGACGCTGGCCGGATCGATTTGCGCGAGACGATTCAGAAAGACCTCGACCTGCTCGCTGCGATGCGCCACCGGCACGCCTTGCGCAAAGGCCGAGCGAACGGCGTCGCGCAGAGCCTCCGGGTCGTCGTCGACCAGCGTATCCGCGAGCGCGGCCGCCGCGCGCTGCTCTCCGCCGATCAGTTGCCAGATGCGGCGGCGATCGCTCGCATCGAGTTCTTCGATGCCGGCTTCCTGTTCGATCACCTCGGGTCCGTTCATGCCGAGCCGCCCTTGCTTTGTCACGACGAGATACGAGCACAATGCCGCGGCGAGCGACATGCCGCCAAAGCAGCCGACCATGCCCGCGATCACGCCGACCACCGGCACATGTCGGCGCAACGCAACGATCGCGGCCTGCATCTCGGCGATCACCGCGAGGCCGAGATTGGCTTCCTGCAGCCGCACGCCGCCAGTTTCGAACAGCACGACGGGGCGCACGATCTTGCCGCGTTCGCAGTCGCGCAACGCCATGTCGAGCGCGGCGGCGATCTTGCTGCCCGACACTTCGCCAATGCTGCCGCCCTGGAACGCGGACTCGATCGCGGCGACCACGGCCGGCTCGCCGTCGATGGTGCCGCGCGCGATCACGCAGCCGTCGTCCGCCTGGCAGACGACACCCTGCAGTGGCAGCCAGGGCGACTCGATCTTGTCGAACGGTCCGAGCAGTTCGCGGAAGCTGCCTTCATCCAGCAGGGCGCGGGCGCGTTCGCGCGCCGGCAGTTCGATGAAACTGTCGCGCAGCTTCGGCGCGGCATGCGCGGTAGCGGCGGTATTCATGCGTCGTCTCCCAGTTCCGCGGCTTCGACGGCTTCCGCGAGCCGCAATGCGACGACGCCGGGCGTCGCGCCGAAGTCGTTGATTTCGATTTGCGCGGCGCCGTCGTAGCGGGTGAAGAAGCGGTCGAGCACGCTCTTCCAGATATGGCTGTAGCCGTCGACGCTGGTGCGCACGATCACATGCGCGCTCAGCGCCGCGCCGTTAGTGGCCGGCGACAGCAGCACTTCCAGATCGCCCGAGCCGACCACGCCGACATGCGCGCGCGTCGTGACGGCGCGTTGCGCCGGATAGTCGAAGGTCAGATGTTCCATGGGACTGAGCTCCCGCCGGCGTCGTGATGCGCCAGCATGTCGAGAAAAAGGGTTGCGGCGAGCAGGTCGGCTGCGCCGCCGGGCGATGCGTTGAGCGACAGCAATTCGTGTTCGAGTGCCGCGAGCGCGGCATGGCCGTCCGGCGTGGAACTACCGCCGGCTTCGAGGACGCGGCGCGCGCCATGTTGTCCCGCGTGCAAGCCGGGCAAACCTGCGCGATGCAACAGGCAGGTATCGTCGAGCGAAGCCATGATCGACAGCAGGGCGTCGACGCGCGCGGCATTTTCGTCGATGCCGTGCGCGCGTGCCGCGAGCAATGCCGGCAGACCGATCCCGACGACATGCGGAAAGCCGTCCTGCGCCTCGCGGCGCGCCCCGCCCACCTGGTAACGCTGGCGCGCGCGTTCGCCGTGACTATTGGTCGGGGCGGCGAAACGATCCGGGAAGCAGGCGATCTGCGCCGCGCGCGTGCTGATCTGCGGCGCACTTAACTGCGCGATGTCATGCGGCATCGCCGCACCGGCGACCAGAAGGCCGACGATCCAGATCGCGCCGCGATGCGCGTTGCTGCCGCCGGTGGCATGCAGCATGTCCAGTTCGCCGGCCCGGCCGATCTGCGCGAGTTCCGAACGCAACAGGGCAGAGGGCTCGCCACGCCGCCGCGCCGCATGCGCGAGGGCCGCGAAAGTCGGTTCCAGCGCCTGAGCCGAGCGCAGCATGGTGGCGAGATCGAGGTCCCGATGCGCGCCGCTGCCACGCCGGTCGACTAGCGCGGGCTTCGGCGTGAGTTGGGCTTCGTCGATGAGTGCCGTGACCGCGCACCGCGCTAGCTGCGCGTCGGTGGGCAGACGGTGCGTGACCTCGATGTGCCAACCCGTGCGTGCGACGGACGCGGGCGATGGCTCGGCGCGCTCGAACAAGGCAGCGGTCGCCATGCTCACCAACTCCTGAAGCGTGCAGGCGGCTCATACAGGCCGCCCGACCACGTCACCAGATCGTCGATGCTGCGTGCTGCCAGCAACGAGCGCTTCGCTTCGCCGCGCCGGATGCCCAGATCTTCCGGGTAGGCGACAATGCCGCGCCGGCGCAACTCGGCCGTCTTCTCTGGCTTCGCGCGCAAGCCGATCGGCGTCACGCCCGCCACCGCGGCCAGCGCTGCGCGCCGTTCTTCTACTCCCTCGGCTTTATGCAGATGCGCGATACCTTCTTCTGTGACCACATGACTCACGTCGTCGCCGTAGATCATCACGGGGGCGATTGGCATGCCGCTTTGCGCGCCGACCGCCACCGCATCGAGTTCGTCGACGAAGGTCGGCTCGCCGCCTTTCTTGTAGGTCTCGGCCATCTGCACGACCAGCTTATGTCCGCGCGATACCGGCCCTTGATCCTTCAGCAGCTTCAGCCACGCTTCGCTCGAATGACGCCGGCCGCGCGGATCGTGACCCATGTTCGGCGCACCGCCGAAGCCGGCGAGGCGTCCACGCGTGACGGTCGACGAATTCGCGTCGGCATCGATCTGCAAGGTCGCGCCAATGAACAGATCGACACCGTATTGCCCGGCCAGCTGACACAGCACGCGGTTCGAACGCAGGCTGCCGTCGTTGCCGGTGAAGAACACGTCGGGGCGCGCTTCGATATACGCCTCCATGCCGACTTCGCTGCCGAAGCAATGAATGCTGTCGACCCAACCCGATTCGATCGCCGGGATCATGGTGGGATGCGGGTTGAGTGTCCAGTTGCGGCAGATTTTGCCTTTCAGACCGAGCGATTCGCCGTAAGTGGGCAGGAGCAATTCGATCGCGGCGGTATCGAAGCCGATGCCGTGATTCAGCGAACTCACGCCATACGGTTCGTAGATGCCGCGAATCACCATCATCGCGGTGAGCACCTGCAGGTCGCCGATATGGCGCGGATCGCGGGTGAAAAGCGGTTCGACCGCGTACGGCCGGTCCGCCTGCACGACCACGTCGACCCACGAACCCGGGATATCGACGCGCGGCAGTTCGTCGACAATTTCGTTGACCTGCACGATCACGATGCCATGCCGGAACGCGGCGGCTTCGGCGATGGTCGGCGTGTCCTCGGTATTCGGACCGGTGTACAGGTTGCCGTGACGGTCTGCCTTTTCCGCGCACAGCAGCGCGACTTGCGGCGTCAGATCGACGAACATCCGCGCGTACAACTCCACATACGTATAGATCGAGCCGATTTCCAGTTTGCCGTCTTCCAGCAGTTGCGCGACCCGCAGGCTCTGCGGCCCGGCGAACGAGAAATCCACCTTGTGCGCGATCCCGCGTTCAAACAGCGTGAGATGTTCAGGCCGGCCGATGCTTGAAATCAGCAGATGCACGTCGTGAAGCTTCTGCGGATCCACCTTGGCGAGCGAGCGCGACAGGAAGTCGGCCTGCTTCTGATTGTCGCCTTCGAGCGCGACGCGATCGCCGGGTTGAATCAGCGTTTCAAGCGCATCGATGATGCGGTGGGACGGCAGTACGCCATCTTCCAGCCACGGCGCAATGACGGCGAGGCGACGGTTCTTTTCGTCGCGGCGCGTGGTCCATGACCGTGCGGCGGATGATGCTTCGGCGGGTCGTTTCATCGGAGGATTCAGCTCCCGGTGGTGGTGCGCGTGCGTTTCGCGCGCGGCTTGGGTTGATTCGCCAGCGCCGCTTCAGCCAGCGCGCGTTCAGTCAGGAAACGATGGAGCAGGTCGCCCGTGCCGAGCAGATGCGCGACGACCAATGCCTGGGCCGCGGGAATATCGCGCCGCTGCACCGCGTCGAGCAACGCGGCGTGTTCATTGTCGGATTCGCCTTTGTACGAAGGCAGGCCGAATTTCAGGCGCAGATATCGCTCGCCGCGCCGATGCAGCGTGCCGATCATCTCGTCAAGCTGGAGACGGGCGGCCGGCGCATAAAGACTCATATGAAACGCCACATTGCGCGCGACATATAGGGAAGGGTCTGCTTCGCGTTCGGCGGCGCGGCACAGGCGGCCGGATTCGCGCAACGTGGCCTCGGTGTGCTCGGGAATCGCGAGGCCGATGGCGAGGCTCTCGAGCGCCGAACGGATTTCATAGATTTCGCGCGCCTCATCCGCCGACAAAGGCGCGACCGTTGCGCCTTTGTGCACGGCGGCTTTGGCCCAGCCTTCACTCTCCAGCTGGCGCAACGCCTCGCGCACGGGAATTGCACTGACAGAGAAATGCCGCGCGATTGCGTCCTGCCGCAGCGGCGAGCCAGGCGCGAGCGTGCCGTCGACGATTGCCGTGCGCAGCGCCTCCGCGATGACTCGAGACGTGCTCTCGCGCGGCGCCGCCGCAGGGAGAAGCGGACTGCGCGCCGGGGCGTCCAAGGGAAAACCATCTATTGCGTCGTTCATAACTTCAAATATTATATATAAAAAGACGCGTTTTGCACGCGGGCAAACCCGGAAGTTTTTGCAACCAGGACGGTCGGCGGCGTCCGTTGTTGCAACGGGCATTTCGAGTCAATAACAAACGCGCCATACCGTCGTTCCCATTACGTACGTCAACCGTAGGGCCGGAGGAGCAAGATGAGTTCACTAACCGACCGCACGTCGGTCACCCGGCGTCGCACGCCGCTAAACCGTTCGCAAATCGTAGGTTTTTGGGGAGCGTGGGCCGGCTGGACGCTCGACGGCATGGATTCGTTCATCTACGCACTCGTGCTCACACCTGCGCTGACCGAATTGCTGCCGCGCTCGGGGTATGCCGCGACGCCCGCCAATGTCGGTCTCGCCGGGTCGATTCTATTCGCGCTGTTTCTGGTCGGCTGGGGTTTGTCGTTTATCTGGGGGCCGCTTGCGGACCGCTTCGGCCGCACCAAGGTGTTGGCCGGCACCATCTTCACCTTCGCCATTTTCACGGGGCTTGCCGCCACTTCGCACAATGTGTGGGAACTTGGCATTTACCGCTTCATCGCCGGCGTGGGGATCGGTGGCGAGTGGGCGTTGGCGGGGACTTATGTGGCCGAGTCCTGGCCAGAAGATCGCCGCAAGATGGGCGCCGGTTATCTGCAAACGGGCTACTACGCCGGCTTCTTCCTCGCCGCCGCGCTCAACTACACGGTCGGCGTGCATTACGGCTGGCGCGCGATGTTCCTGACCGGCGCGCTGCCGGTGGTGATCGCCATTCTGGTGCTGCTGCGCGTGAAGGAATCGGAAAAATGGCAAAAGGCCGAAGCGCGCACCGTGCGCGTGAGCCCAATGCGCGAAATTCTCGGGCCGGTGTACCGGCGCCGCACGTTGGTTGCGTGCATTCTGCTGACGATTGCCATCATCGGCTTGTGGGCCGGTGCGGTGTACGAGCCTTCTGCCGTGATCCAGCTTGCCACCAAAGCCGGCATGGCGAAGAACGATGCGATCAGAACCGCTTCGCTCGCGACCGGCCTGCTGTCGATTGCGACAATTCTCGGCTGCCTCGCGTTGCCGCCGATGGCGGAGCGCATCGGCCGCAAGAAGACGCTGGCGGTGTACTTCGCGGGTATGGCGGTGGCGATCGTCGGGAGCTTCGGCTGGGCCTTCTATCTGCCGAATGGGCTTGCGCCGTTCATCGCATGGCTCTTTGTGCTCGGTTTCTTCGGCGGCAATTTCGCGCTGTTCAGCTTGTGGTTGCCGGAGCAGTTCGAAACGCGCGTGCGGGCGACCGCGTTCGCCTTCTGCACGTCGTTCGGGCGGTTTGTCGGCGCGGGCGTCAACTTTCTGCTCGGCGCGGCCGTGCTGCATATGCATACGCTCGGCGTGCCGGTCGCGCTCACAGCGCTGGCGTTTGTCGTCGGCCTGTTCGTGATTCCGTTTGCGCCGGAGACCCGGGGTGAGGTGTTGCCGCAGTGAGGTTGGCCGTTCGGCTGAGTGGCGCGTGTCGAGATCAGCGGGCATGCTTTCTATCGGTTAGACGATGTTTCCTTTCGCATTCCGGATTTGCCGATTTGTACAGTGCTCTGTACAATGAAAGCGGGTTCTGGACGGTTCGGCCCGCGGGCCGAACGGCAAGGAAACTTCTCTAACTTTTGACGGGAGCGCCTGGAGGGAAACCTCTCAGGTCGGGAGAACGAATGAATATCCTTACTTACAGCGAGGCACGCGCCGGCTTTAAGCAAGCGATGGACGACGTTTGCCGCGATCACACGCCCATGCTGATCACGAGGCAGAGTGGCGAAAATGTGGTGATGGTTTCTCTCGACGATTTCAATGCGATGCAGGAGACCCTGTATCTGTTGAGTTCGTCGAAGAATGCCCAGCGGCTTGCCAAATCCATCGCCCAGTTGAATGCCGGCAACGCGACTCCGCGCGAACTGCTGACCGATGAACAAACAAAAAAGCCGCAACGAGGAGGCCGCAAAGGCTGATAGTGTTTTTATGTTCACCGACGAAGCTTGGGACGACTATCTGTACTGGCAGGAGACTGACCGAAAGGTCTTGCGCAAGATCAATACGTTGCTGGAAGAGTGCCGGCGCGATCCTTATCGCGGAACGGGCAAACCCGAGCCACTGGCTGGCAGCCTGGGCGGTTTCTGGTCACGCCGTATCACATACGGCGATCGCCTGGTCTATTTGCCGGAAGACGGAAAGATCTATGTGATTGCCTGCCGCTTTCACTACGACGACTGAAACAGAAACCGGGCTCAAGGCCCGGTTTCTCATTCAACGCGCTGCAACTATCGCGGCGTCTCGCACGCTCACATTTCAGATCGCGTTTGATCCAAATGCTCGCGCTATGGCGCGGCATCAGGCCCGGCGTGTTGTCGTGCGGAACCAGACCCGCGGAATTCGCCTGCGGGGAGCCGTCGACGTTCCCGTTCAGATACGCGTAGGCCGCATAGACCGACCACTGCGGCCGGCAGCCATGCCCGGGCTCATTTCGCGTGATGCCGCGCTCGTCCGCCGTGACGCAGCAGCGACAGCAGCGGCCAGCCAAGATTGACGCCCAGGCTCGCGATCACGATCAGCACCATGCCTGCAAGCTGCGGCAGCGACAAGGCCCGGCCGTACACGACAGCGTCGACCACGATCGCGGTTAGCGGATAAACGAACAGCAGTACGGCGATTACCGGCGTGGTCAGCTTCGGCAGTGCGCCGTAGATCAGCACGTATGACAGTCCGGTATGCAGCACGCCCATGCCGATCAGCCAGAACCACTGCATCGGGCCGATGTGCACGGCGGTGAGCGGCGCGATAAACGGCAGGCAGACCACGCCGACCGCGCATTGCGCGAGCGTCAGCAAATGCGGCCGTAAATCGCCGAGCCCTTTGGCGATCAGCGTGACGCTCGCGTATAGCACCGATCCCGCCAGCGCCTCGCCGATGCCGATCAGATAGCTCGTATGCCCCTGCAGATTCTCGGTGGCCGCGACGCCCGACGCCAGCACGAGGCCCACGAAGGCCGTGGCGATCCAGCCGAGGCGATCGATACCGAGCCGTTCGTTGAACAGCGCCGCGCCGATCAGCACGACCCAGAACGGCTGCACATGAAACACCACGGTCGCGACGGCGATGCTGGTGCGATGTATCGCGTCGAAGAAACCGACCCACTGTGTGACCATCAGCACGCCGGAGATCAGCGCCAGCGTGACCGTGCGTCGCGTGAAATGCTGGCGCGTGAAGAAGCCTTTCCACGCGCAATACGCGGCAAGCGCCAGAAAACCGAACAGGCAGCGAAAGAACACCAGAGTCAGTGCGCCGAGCCGTGCTTCCTCGACGAAGATACCGATTGTGCCCATCAATAGCCCGCCGCTGGCCAGCGTGATGGCGCCCTGTTGACGTTGGGTGAGGGACATGCGAAACGGCTCCGGCAGAGTGGAGTTACGAGTATTGCGCGCCTTGCATGGCACGGGCAAACGAATTAAATTGAGTAATTCCATAAGCTGGATTGATAAATCATGCACCCCGAATTCGACGTCGATTTGCTGCGCACCTTCGTCGCGGTGGTGGAAACGGGCAGCTTCACCAAGGCGTCGGCGACCGTGCACCGCTCACAGGCGGCGGTCAGCATGCAGATCAAGCGGCTCGAAGCCATGCTCGGCACCACGCTGTTCGCCCGCAACACCCGCAATCTCTCGCTCACGCGCCCGGGCAACACGCTGCTGGAATACGCGCGACGCATGCTCGATCTGCATGAGGAAGCGTGGTCGGCGATCGTGCGGCCGGAAGTGACCGGGCGTGTGGTGCTCGGCGCGCCGGACGACTACGTGTCGTCGCTGTTGTCGCCGGTATTGCGGCGCTTTTCGAATCTGTATCCGCGCGTGGAGATCGAGATTGTCTGCGCGCAGAGCACGTCGCTCGCGCCCATGCTGGCCGATAACAAGATCGATCTCGCCTTCGTCACGCGTGATCGGAAAATGCGCGGCGAATTCGTACGCAGCGAGCCGATGGTATGGGCCGGCGCCTCGCTGGATACGCCGGTGCTGGCGGCCTCGCCATTGCCGGTCGGGCTCTACGAACCCGGCTGCGTGGCGCGCCAGCATACGCTCGCCGCGCTCGACGCCGCGCGCATCCGCTATCGGGCCGCTTATAGCAGCGCCAGTCTGATGGGTCTCGTGGCCACGGTGGACGCAGGGTTGTCAGTGGTGGCGCTGACGCTCTGCAGCGTACCGTCGCGGCTGGCGATTCTCGGCGAAGCGCAGGGCTTGCCGAAGATCGAGCCGCTGGAAATCGTGGTGGCGCGCAGCGCCAAATCGGACCGGCCGACGTGCGATTATCTGGCCGCGCAGATGGTGCAGGACTTGTCGGTTCGTCCGCAAACGCGCGCGTCCGCGGCGGCCTCCGCGTGACGCCCGATCACGCGTGAGCGCTCAGTTGCGAGGGTAAGCCGTGACCGCGCCGTCCACGGCGAGCCGCACGCGCTCGCCGGGCCGCGGCGTCAGATAGCCGGGCACGCGCGCGCGCACGATGGTCTGCGCGTCAGACTGTAATTGCAGCGCGACGCCCGCGTCCTGTCCCTGGAAGACCACGTCCTGGACGACGGCATCATAGGCGGCCACGCCATCGGGCATGGCTTCGTCGGCGCGCAGCAGGCGGATCTGCTCAGGACGCACCATCACGTCGACCGGGCCGTTGCCCATTGGCTCGCATAACGGCAAGTCGCCGAGTTCGCAACTCACGCGATCCTGCTGCACGATACCCGGCAACAACACCGCCTCGCCGACAAAAGACGCCAGTTCGCGCGTCACCGGCCGGCGGTAAAGCGTCTCGGGCGTCGCGGTCTGGATCAGCTTGCCTTGCCACAGCACCGCGACCTCATGGCCGAGGGACAGCGCCTCCGATTGATCGTGCGTGACCAGCACAGCGGTCGCGCCGGTGGCGGCCAAAGCGCTCGCCACTGCCTGCCGCGTTTCGAGCCGCAAGGCGGCGTCGAGCGACGAGAAGGGCTCATCGAGCATCACCAGGGTCGGCGAGGGCGCGAGTGCCCGCGCTAGTGCGACGCGCTGCTGCTGGCCGCCGGACAGTTGCTGCGGTGCGCGCTCGCCGAAGTCCGCCGGCAAGCCGACCAGTTCGAGCAGTTCGGCAACCCGGTGCCGCGCGCGGCGTTGCGTGCGCGGCAAGCCGAACACGATATTGTCCGCCACCGACAGATGCGGAAACAGCGCGCCTTCCTGCGGCACATAGCCGATGCGGCGCTGCTCGGACGGCATGTGCAGGTTGTCGCCGGCGACCCGCCGGCCGTCGATCTCGACGCTGCCGCGATCGGCGCGTTCAAAGCCGCACAAGAGGCGCAGCAAGGTGGTCTTGCCGCTGCCCGATGGCCCGAGCAGCGCGAGCAGCGTGCCGCGCTCGACCGACAGGTCGATGCCGTGCAGTACCGGATGGCCGTCGAACGATTTTTGCAGTCCGCGGATACGAAGTTCGCTCATGAAAATCCGATGGAAAAAGCGGGGGGCGTCAGCTTCAATCGCGCTCGCCGAGAAGCGCCGATTTGCCGAGCAACGCGAACAGGAGGCCTGAGGCGAACAGCGATATGCCGGTGAGCAGCGCCGCGTAGGGCGCGGCGGCGGCGAAGGCCATGGTCGACGTGTCGGCCCAGACTTGCGTCGCGAGCGTTCGCGTATCGATAGGGGACAGCAGCAGGGTTGCGTTGAGTTCGGTGACCACCGAGATGAACACCATCGCCGCAGCCGCGCCAAGGCCGGGTCCGGCGAGCGGCAACAGCACCCGGAACACCGTTTGCGACCAGCCAAGACCGAGCGCGCGCGCGGTTTCTTCGAGGCGCGGCTGCGCCTGCATGAAGGCGGCGCGCACGCTCACCAGCGCCACCGGCATGAACAGCATCGCATAGGCGATTACCAGCAGCGTCGCGCTTTGATAGAGCGGCTGCAATGCGTGTACAGCGAGCGACACGATCGCCAGCGCGATCACCAGCCCCGGAATGCCTTGCGCGAGAAATACCGTGCGCTCGAAGACGGTCGCGAAACGCGTCGGATAGCGCACCAGCAGGAACGCGAGCGGCACCACTAGCAGCGTGGTCAGCGCGGCGGCGGCGAGGCCGAACCCGAGCGACGACAGGGTAGCGTTGAACAGCAGCTCGGGCGACACATCCGCCGGTGTGACGGCGGCCGCGCCCGGTTGCGTGAGCCAGTAGCCGATCATGCCGAGCGGCACGCCGAGCGTCGCCGCCGCCAGCGCGGCAAAACCGGCCGCGACGATCCAGCGCCATGCACCGAGGTCGTAGCGCAACACCGCGCGGCGAGCACCGCGATCGACGCGCTCATAGCGCGCCGCGCCCCGCACACGAAACTCGAACGCGAGCACGATCAGGCAGATCACGATCAGCAGACACGCCAGTAGTGAAGCGCCGCCGCCATCGAAACTCGTGCGGTATTCCGCGTAGATTTGCGTCGTGAAGGTGTGAAAACGCAGTAGCGTAAATGCGCCAAATTCGGACAGCACGCCGAGCGCCACCAGCAGCATGCCGCCGAGCAGCGCCGGGCGCAGTTGCGGGAGCACGACGCGAGTGAAGGTGGTCCAGCGGTTGCAGCCGAGCGCCCGCGCGCTTTCTTCGAGCGCCGGGTCCATGCCGCGCAGCGCGGCGGCCACCGGCAGATAGACCAGCGGGAAATAGGCGGACGTCAGCACCAGCAGCGCGCCAGCGAAGTCCTGCAAATCGAGGCTCAACGACACCCACGCATAGCTCGAGATGAAAGCGGGCATCGCCAGCGGCGCGGCGGTGAGCACGGCCCACAGGCGGCGCATAGGCAGATGCGTGCGCTCGACGAACCATGCGGCGGCGGTGCCGATGACGGCGGCGGCCAGCGTGGTCGATACGGTGATCATCAGCGTGTTGACCAGCAGTTCACCGACCAGCGGACGGAATATCAGGTCAACGGCTTCACCGATACCAAAGCTCGCCGCGCGCCAGAACGTAAACGCAATCGGCAGCAACACCAGCAAAGCGCTGAGTGCTGCTGCCGCGAACAACCCGCGCGGCGCGCGCGAACGGGTGCGCGCCGGGGCGGAGGTGACAGCCGGCGGGCCGGCTGAGACTGCATCGCTCATTTACAGCAAACCTGCCTGACGCAGCAGCTTGCCTGCCTGGCTGTCGTCGCCGAGTTGCTGGATCGTCAGCGCCGGCGGGCTCAACTCGGCAAACGGCTTGAGAATCGGGTCCGGTGCAACGCCCGCGTGCAACGGGTATTCGAACTCGACGTGGCTGTTCGCCATCAACTGCTGTGCGCGTTCGCTGACCAGGTAGGCGAGAAACTTCTGCGCGCCGTCTGCGTTATGCGCCGACTTCAGCACCGCGGCGCCCGATACGTTCACCAGTGCGCCGGCGTCGCCGTTGCCGAAGTGATAGATCGCGCTGCGGGTTTTCGCATCGCCGAGTTCCGCGTGCAGACGTGCCCAGTAGTAGTTGTTGATCAGGCCGGTCGCGACGCCGCCGCGATTGACGGCCGCCACCACGCCTTCGTCGTCGTCGAAAATCTGCGCGTTGGCTTTCAGGCCCTTGAGCCATTGCACGGTTTGCGCTTCGCCCTTCAGCGCGAGCACAGCGCTCACCAGCGGCAGGAAATCGCCGTCGCTCGGCGCAATGCCGATCTTGCCTTTCCACTCCGGCTTGGCCAGATCGAACAGCGACTGCGGCAGTTGCGAGGCTTGCAGCTTGGTCGTGTTGTAGACCAGCACGTTTTCACGCGCGGTCACGCCGACCCAGACGCCGGTGGGCGAACTGAAACGCGCCGGCACCGTGGCGAGCGTCGAGTCGTTCACCTTGCTCAGCAGGCCTTTCTCTTCAAGCAGCATCAGCTCGGGCGAGTTTTCCGTGAAGTACACATCGGCGGGCGTGGCCGCGCCTTCCGCGACGAGTTGCGCGGCCATTGCCGGGCCTTCGCCGTCGCGGATCTTCACCGAAATGCCCGACTGTTGTTCGAAGTCTTTCGCCAACCGATTGACGATCTGTTCGTGCTGCGCGCTGTATAGCGTGATCGATGCCGCGTGAGCCGCCGACGGCACCGTGCCGAGGGCCGCGAGGGTGAGCGCGGCGGCGCTGCTGACGAGACGCAGACGGGTGCCAAACCAGGAGTGAGCCATGATCCTAAAGTCCGTTGGTGATGATGTAGTTGATCTTGTGTGCTGCTTGCCTTGCAGCCTGCATTACGTCTCGAACAGCCCCGCGCCGATGTACGAACCTGGCCTCGCGCCCGGCGGCACCGCGAACACCGCGCTGCCGACGTGCGTCGTGAACTGGTTCATCATGTCGAACTTCGCGAGCTTTTCGTTGATCGGAATGAAGCCGGTGCGCGGGTCGCTCTGGTGAGCGACGAAAATCAGTCCCGCGTCGTATTCGGTTTCCTGGCGCCATGGCGGCCAGCGCTCGATGTAGAAGTTCGTGCCGTCGTTGTACGAGTACGAACGGCGCAGAATCTGCGCACCGTTGTTGCTGTCGCGATTCGACAGACGCACGTGCGAGTTCTCCGGGATCACCGGATTGCCATCCTTGTCCTCTTCCTTCAGGTCCACGGCGTCGAATTCGCTCTTCTTGCCGATCGGCGCGCCGCTGTATTTGTGGCGGCCGAACACCTGCTCCTGGAAGTCGACTTCAGTGTTGTCCCAGTGTTCGAGCGTGATGCGGATGCGCCGTACCACGGTGTAGGTGCCGCCTTCCATCCACGGCGCGTCGGCCGCTTTAGCCCAGATGAACTCGTTCATCAACTGCGGCTTGGCGGTCGACGGATTGTTGGTGCCGTCCTTGAAGCCCATCAGATTGCGCGGCGTCTGCCCGCGCGGACCGGACAGGAAACCGGACTGGCCCCAACGCATCGCCGCGGTGCCGTACGCGAGACGCGCCAGTTGCCGGACCGCGTGAAACGCGACCTGCTGATCGTTCGCGCACGCCTGGATGTACAGGTCGCCACCGGTTTTTTCGGCAATCAGCTGGTCGCCGTTAAAGCGCGGCAGATCGACGAGCGCCGCGGGGCGGCGTGAGGCCAGCCCGTAGCGGTCCTTGCCATCCTTCGTGAACAGACCCGGGCCGAAACCGAACGTGATCGTCAGGCCACATGGACCCAGGCCGAGCACGTCGCCGGAATCCGGCGCGGCTTTGGCGTTGGTCGGACTGTAGGCCGTGTCGTTGGCCGTGTCATTGGCCTTGGCATCGGCCTTTGTGCCGACCTGCGTATCAAGCTTTGTGTCAGCCAGTGCCGTTCTGGCCGCGGCGCCGGTCGGCAGCGGTGCGGCCGTGTTGCCTTGCGTGAGGCGTGCGGCAGCGTCGGTCCACGCACGCAGCAACGCGATCACGTCCTCGCGTTTGTCGGTCGTCAGATCGAGCGCGGCAACGTACGTGTGACTCTGCTGCGGTGTGACGATGCCGCCCTGATGCGTGCCGTAGAACGGCTCGACAGCCATCTGCGGATCGGTACTGTGCGCCGGCGTCTTGCCGAGCGCGGCCTGGGCGACGCCAGCCGCACCGAGGCTCGCGCCCGTTGCGACGGCGGCACCGCCTGCCTTCAAAAAGCCGCGCCGTGAGGGCCGCGACGGATGATCGTTTGCCATGATTACTTCACCTTCTTGTGGCTTTGAGCTCTGCTGCTACTTCGCCAGCACCAGCGTGTTCACGTCGTCCTGCACGTAGTAGAAGCCGTCGCCTTCCGGCGTCATTGCAAGGCCGAACAGGTCGCCATTGCCCGGGGGCGATTGCGCCTTGTCGGTGTCGATCCAGCGGGCGTAGATCTGCTTGCCGCTGGCAGGGTCGATTTCGACGATCTGACCGTTCAGCGCATTGGTCACCAGCAAGTGGCCGTTAGGCGCCGTGACCATGGCGAGCGGGCGATGCAGCAGGCCGTCGGCGGTCAGTTGGCGGCCCACGCCGGCGCTTGTGTCGCGCGTCATGGGGTCGTCGATTTCGGTGATGCGGTTGCCGATCGCATCGGATACATACAGCAGTTTCTGGTCGTTCGACAGCGCAAGGCCGGTCGGGCCGACGAGAAACACGCCCTTGTCAGCCTGGGCGCCGAAACCGCTGCCCACCACGGTTTCCTTTTTCACGACCGGCGGCTTGCCGGCCGGCACGTCGAGGTCCAGACGCAGCACGGTGGCCTGTTTGAATACCGGCGGACTACCCTCCGCGCCGCCCACGCCGAAGCCGGCGTTGCTAACGAACAGCGTCGCGGTGGCGCCGTTGTCGACGACCGCCATGTTGCCCCATGGATCGTTGATGTTCGGGCTGACGATGGTCGAAGCCACCTTGCCGTTCGGGTCGAGCACGATCAGACAGCCGGCACCCTTGGTGCCGGTGGTGCCGTCATTGCTCGGCGTGCTGCCGATGATCACGTAGCCCGACTTGAGCATCGTCATCGCGGTCGACAGACCGATGCCGCCCGGGCACTCCTTCAGATCGCGCGGCACCGTCGCGAACACCGTCATCTGTTTGGTGTCCGGATGATAGTTGATGATGGTGCTGCCGGTGCCTTGCAGGTTGGTCGAGTTGTTGAAGTTGCCGACCAGCACGTCGCCTTGCTTGACCGTGCCCGCCGTGACCGGCGCGACCACCACCGCATAGGGGTTCTGGTCGCCGTTTTCCGGCACGGTGTTGATCAGCGTGGTGTGGTGCTTGACGGTTTCGAGGAAACCTTGCGGCTCGGCATGCGCGACACCGGCCGCGGCGAACGCGGCGGCGCTGACGGCAGCGGCGATCAGGGCCCGCGCGGCGCGCGGCGAGAACTGGCGCGTGGGATTGTTCATGAGTGGATTTCCGTGCCTGCGCACAAAGCAGTGGTGGCGGTCATGATCGAAAACATGGGGTTCGATTTGTCGGTAGCGTGTGGGTTGACGTGTCTCTTGGGCGCGGATCGCATCAGAACGTGATGTTGGTCCGCACGCCGATGACGAACGTGTTGCGCAGCGGCTGCGTCGGGTCATTCGGGTTCTGGCCGGCGCCGGCATTGAACGTGTATTGCGCATCGGCCTGCAGTTGCCACCACGGATTGACCTGGTACTGATAGGTCGCCTCGAGCGTGGTTTCGCTGGTGCGCACGCCGTACGGGCCGCCGCTGAAGGCGAGCGTGTCCTGATCGAGACCGTGAACGTGGTTGCCGACCTTGATGTAGGTCACGGCAAGACCGACGCTGTCGTCGTCGCGGCCGGCGAACGGCGCTTTCAGCACGACGCCCAGGTTGGCCGCGAGGCTTACCAGGTTGCGATCGCCCGGTGCGCCCATGACGCGGGCGAACACGTTCAGGCTGCGTGGCTCGTCCGGGTTCGGACGCCAGATCATCTGGTCGGCTACTGCGTAGAAACTATAGTCATGGTGATGATTCTGCGGGATGCCGGTGCTCGCCGGGTTGGCGAGCGACAGGCCGATGTTGTCGTAGCGCTGATCAGCGAAGCTGCCGTTGTGGTACCAGACGCCGAGCTTGTAGGTGCCGGGCAAACCGCCGCCGCCCGCACCGACCATTTCGCCATCGGCCGGCTGATTGATCGCGTACTGCAGCTCGCCGATGAACAGCGTGCCGTTGTGCAGGTTGAAGTTGGTGCCGCTCTTGTTGTCCGGGTTGTTGCCGAGCGGGTCGCCGTCGAACACGCCGGCAAGGGCGGTCAACGCCGGCGTGATCTGACCGCGCACGCGCACGCCGAGGGCTGACAATGGATAAGCGGGACCGCCTGACGGCAGGTCATACGAGGGCAGGGCCGGCCAGCCGAACATCGTGTTGACGAATAGCGCCGAATTCGTGCTGGTGATGAATTCCTGGTCGATACTTTGCTGACCGATCTTGACGTCGACGCGCTTGTTCAGGAACGACTGCTGGTACCACAATTCCCACAGGCGGGTGGAGTCGTCGGCTTCGATGCCGCTCGCCGTGTTGAGCGTGCCCAGCTTGTTGGTGCTGAGATTGGCGCCGTGGATCTGCAAGGCGCTGACGTTGAACAGGCCGCCCGGCAAACCGAACGCTTTTTGCGTATCCATTTGCACGGTCGCCGTCGTCAGGCCGTCGTAATCCGCGCCCCGCGCGAGGCCGCCGCGGACGTTGGCCAGCACTTCGCTGGTTTCGGTGAGCGCGAAGGTCACGCCGTATTTGCCGAGCCAGGGACGCAGGCCGCCCATATCGCCGAGCATCGTCTCGCGATTCCAGAAACCGGTCCACTGGTTCGTTTGGGTCGCCTGGATATCCAGATCGGCTTCGGGGGCTTCCGGCGCCGCGTCCGGATTGGCTTCTGCCATTGCAGTGGCGGCGGTGAGCGATGCCCAGGCAAAAGCGGTACAGAGGGCGGCACGTCGCACGGAAGGCAAACGTGAACGGCGTGCGGTGTGATCACGCATGGCGGAATCGCGAAGCGAACCCGCCGCTACGACGGGTTCGTTAAGTTGGGCGAACTTCATCGAGATCCTTGTTTGTGTTGTATCGACTGAATTGACCGTCGCGGTGGGTATGTCACTCAACGCCCGCGATTTGCCGTATCCGCTCGCGACGACGAATACAACAGATGGCGTGATCGTACCGATGCGAAATAGGTGCGTCAATATAAGTGAGAACGATTCGCATCAATATTACCGCTATGGCATTTCAATATTTACGGACTGCTTCAAATTGGTATTTGGATGTAGCGAAAAAGATTAAAAACGTAAGGCGTTTGTATTGTTGTGAACATATCGAACGCGGGTGACGGGGCGTTGTCGAAGCGCACGAGTACTTTGAAAGGTCAATGTCAGGAGATAGATATGAACAAACGTATTCTTGTGCTTTCCTTGCTGGCAAGCGGTGGCTTGCTGATGAGTGGCGTGTCGAATGCGCAGTTGAATCTGAAGCAGTTCGGCATTGGTGGCGGCGATAGTTCGGCGAATGCTGGTGCGGGTGCTGCATCCGGTGGCGTATCGCAGTTGTTGCAGACGTACGTCGGGGCGAATCAGCAGGTGTTGAGTGGTCAGTCGAGTCTTGCTTCGGCGATGGGGTTGAGCAGTGCGGCGGGGCAGGCGCAACAGGCGGCGGGGTTGCTGAGTGGCGGCACGCCGTCGGTGAGTCAATTGACGCAGGTGGGCAGTACGCAGCAGTCGTTATCGCAGATATTGACTCAGGCTTTCGCGAGCCATGCGAGCGGTGGCGCGTCGACCACACCGGTCAACAAGCAGGCTTTCACGGATGGCTTGACGTCGCTGGGCAAGGGGGTGAGCCAATATTCGAGCCTGCAGTCGGGTCTGGGAAGCCTTGGCCAGATGAATGCGTCGTCGCTGCTGCAGTCGGGGCTGAATCCGCAGACGGCGCAGAGCGCGTCGTACATTGCGCAGTCCGCACCGGGGCAACTGCAATCATTGATGTCGACGCTCAATTCGGCGGTGCAATTTGCATCGAGCCACGGCATCAGTGTGCCGTCGATAGCGACATCCGCGCTAAAGGGCGCACAGTAAGACAAGAGCGGAGATGGGAAGTACCGCATCGGCGCGCGCAGCGCCGCCGGAGGTATGACGGCCTGGTCACGCAGGCGGGGAGGTGCGCAGGCTCAATCTCTACGGAGCCACGATACCCTCCAAGCCAGGGGAGCCGCTTAAGAATTGGCGGTTTGAGCCGCTTTCTTTTGCCTACTTTTCTTTGCGGCGGCAAAGAAAAGTAGGTGCCCCCCCGCACAGGGGGAACGCTAATAGACCACTAAAAAAACAAGCAAACCCCACCCCCAGACAAACAACCAAAAAAAGCTATGATCACAAGCAGAAACCGCAAGGCACAGCCAGGCGACCTGCGATGAGCATTCAAACAAAACACCGGGACACCCAATGTCACACACAGTGAATCTGGACAACTACTTTACGCGAATAGCGTACACAGGCCCTCGCGAGGCAACGCTAGAAGTCCTGCAACAACTCCACAACCTGCACCCCAGATCGATCCCGTTCGAGAACCTGAACCCCCTGACCCGCCGCGCGGTAAAGCTCGACCTCGAATCGATCGAGGCAAAACTGCTAACCCAACACCGCGGCGGCTACTGCTTCGAACAGAACGCCTTATTCGCGAGCGTACTGAAGCAGCTAGGCTTCAAGGTCGCCCCCTTACTGGGCCGCGTACTCTGGGGCCGCGAACCCGACGCCATTCCGCCCCGCACGCACATGATCCTGCGCATCGACATCGACGGGAGCAAAGACAGCGAATCCTGGATCGCCGATGTAGGCTTCGGCAGCGTCACGCTAACCACGCCACTGCGCCTGATCGCAGGCACCGCCCAGCCAACGCAACTAGGCACGTTCCGCCTCGCGGACGCATCACACAACGCGCTCTACCTCGAAGTGCAGGGGCGCGACGAAACGTGGTCCCGCGTCTACCGTTTCGACCTGCAACCGGTCGAATGGATCGACTACGAAACCTCGAACTGGTACACCTCGACCTCACCGGATTCGATCTTCGCGAACAGTCTGATTGTCACCCGCGTATTGGCGGAGTCGCGTCTCACGCTGCTCAACGATCAGCTCAACGAGCGCGCCGCGGACGGCCAGATCATCAGCGAACGGCAACTCGGAACAGCCGACCAACTCGCCGCCTGCCTGCGCGATCAATTCGGCCTGAACACGGGCGATATCGACATCGCCGACGTATTCGCCCGCGTGCGCGCATCAACGGTGGCTGTCGTTTGAAGTCGCGCGAGTAAAGAGCGATCCGTGATCACCCGCCTGATTCTCCAAACGGTCGTGTGGCTGGCCTGCATGGGCGCGCTGCTGTTTGGCGCTGCCGGCACGCTCGCGTGGCCGGCCGCCTGGTGGTATCTGATCGAAACCGGGGGCCTGAGTCTGTGGGTCGGCTTCTGGCTGGCGCGCCACGACCCCGGCCTCCTTGCCGAGCGTCTCGCGCCCATCGTGCAGGCGCAGCAAAGCCGTTGGGACCGCCTGTTCATGATCGGCGTCTCGGTTGCGTGGAGCGCATGGCTGCTTCTGATGGGGCTGGATGCGGTACGTTTCCGTTGGTCGGCGCCACTGCCGATCTGGCTGGTGAGCCTGGGGTCGCTCTGCATATTTCTTTGTATCTTCATGTGCCGCAATGTGTTCCGGGCCAATAGCTATGCCGCGCCGGTCGTGAAGATCCAGGCAAGCCGTGGCCACAAGGTCATCGACACCGGTCCTTACGCGTACGTTCGCCATCCGATGTACGCCGCCGCGTTGCTGCTGTTTATCGGCACGCCGTTGCTGCTCGGTTCGTGGTGGGGGCTCGCCTGCGTGCCGGTGCTGGTGATCGGCATCGGCTGGCGCACGGTGCGCGAAGAGCGCGTGCTGATCGAGCAACTCGACGGCTACGCCGGCTACATGACCCGGGTGCGCTACCGCTTCGTGCCATTTGTCTGGTAGAGCGCGCGTGGTCCATCTTGAACCGCGCCGACTCGCCACGCACCAACCTGTCTAGACAAAGTGCACCGCGCTGACGCACGCATCTGCGCGCAGCACGTCGCCGGTGGCCATTCAGAACTCCATTAAAAGCCTTGTCGCGCCTCATCTGACTAGGGGCTTACCCGATGATTCCGGCACTTTCTCACAAATGTGCTTGCGACAGCTTTTTGTCTCATGCAAACTTGTCTATACAAATTACGCAATAGTAAAAGAACCAGCCTGACGGTTTCCCCAATCCAAGGAGTTTCGACGTGAAAGTAAAGCGCACGACGTTAGCAAAAGCATTGATGGGCGCCGTCATCGGCGCCGCGACTATTGTTGCGGCACCGGTGCAGGCAAAAGACTGGAAGACGGTGACGATCGCGTTGGAAGGCGGCTACGCGCCGTGGAACCTGACCTTGCCGGGCGGCAAGCTGGGCGGCTTCGAACCTGAACTGGTCGCCAATCTGTGCGAACGCATCAAGCTGCAGTGCAACCTCGTGGCCCAGGACTGGGACGGCATGATCCCGGGCCTGCAGGCAGGCAAGTTCGATGTGCTGATGGACGCAATCTCGATCACGCCCGAGCGCGAAAAGATCATCGCCTTCTCGAAGCCTTACGCCGCCACGCCGGCCACCTTCGCCGTGACTGACCCGAAGGTGCTGCCGAAAGCCTCGCCGGGCGCGGGCGTCGTCAAGCTGTCGGGCGATCCGAAAACCGATCAGCCCACCGTCGACGCATTGCGCAAGCAACTGAAGGGCAAGACCATCGGCATCCAGTCGGGCACGGTCTACACCAAGTTCATTAACGACGGCTTCAAGGACGTCACCACGATCCGCGTCTACAAGACTTCGTCGGAGCGCGATCTCGATCTGGCCAACGGCCGGATCGACGCCTCGTTCGACGACGTGACGTATTACGCCGCGAACATCGACAAGAAGGAAACGGCGTCGATCGCGATGGCCGGTCCGAAGATCGGCGGCCCGATCTGGGGCCCGGGCGAAGGCCTCGCGTTCCGCAAGCAGGACGCCGACCTGAAAGCGAAGTTCGACACGGCGATCAGCGCCGCGCTCGCCGACGGTACCGTCAAGAAGCTCTCCACCAAGTGGTTCAAGACCGACGTCACGCCTTGATGGTTGAGCGTTCAGATGTAGCGGCACGCGTGGCGCGATACCGCGCGTGCCGGCTGGTTCGATCCGCTGTCATGGATGAGGAGTAGGGAATGGCTCTGATAGAGATGCTCGGCTTCGGGCCGGAAGGCTGGGGCGGCGTGCTGCTGCTCGCGGCGTTGATGACGGTCGCGCTCACGCTGGCGGCGCTTGCTGTCGGCGCGGTGTTCGGTGCGCTCGTCGCGGCGGCCAAGCTGTCGCGCTTTCGCACGCTGCGCGTCATTGGCGACGTGTACACCACGGTGTTTCGCGGCGTGCCTGAATTGCTCGTCATCTATCTGTTCTACTTCGGCGGCTCGACGCTCGTCACCACGGTCGGTCAATGGTTCGGCGCGGAGGGGTTTGTCGGCGTGCCGCCCTTCGTGGTCGGCGCACTGGCAGTCGGCATGATTTCCGGCGCGTATCAGGCCGAGGTGTACCGCTCGGCGGTGCTGGCCGTGTCGCGCGGCGAACTCGAAGCCGCGCGTTCGATCGGCATGCCCACGCTGACCATGGCGCGTCGCATCCTGATCCCGCAAGTGCTGCGTTTTGCATTGCCCGGCATCGGCAACGTCTGGCAATTGAGCCTGAAAGATTCGGCGCTGATCTCTGTCACAGGGCTCGCCGAACTGCTGCGCACGAGCCAGGTGGCGGCCGGCTCCACGCATCAATACTTCACGTTCTTCGTGGTGGGCGGCGCGCTGTATCTGCTGATGACCAGCATCTCGAACCGGGTCTTCAATCGCGCCGAAGCGCGCGTAGGCCGGTCCTTCAAGCGCAACTTCGCGCGCAACTGACCGGGACGGACATCATGCACTTCGATATCGATTTTCTGCTCGACACGCTGCGGCAACTGATCGCGGCCGTGCCGACCACGCTCGGCCTGTTCTTCTGTTCGTTGATTCTCGGCGGCCTGCTTTCGCTCGTGATCGTGACGATGCGGGTGTCGCCGCACTGGCTGCCGAACCGCTTCGCACGCGCTTACATTCTGGTGTTTCGCGGCTCGCCGCTGCTGATCCAGATGTTCCTCGTGTACTACGGCATGGGTCAGTTCGGCGTGATCCGCGAAAGCTTTCTGTGGCCGGTGCTGCGCGAGCCGTATATGTGCGCGGTGCTGTCGCTCGCGTTGTGCACCGCCGGCTACACGGCCGAAATCATTCGCGGCGGTCTGATGGCCGTACCGGTCGGGCAGATCGAAGCGGGCTATTCGATCGGCCTGTCGGGTTTCGCGCTGCTGCGTCGCGTGATCGGCCCGATTGCGTTGCGCCAGTGTTTGCCGGCGTATTCGACCGAAGCCGTGCTGCTCGTCAAATCGACTGCGCTGGCGAGTCTGGTCACCGTGTGGGAAGTCACCGGCGTCGCGCAGCAGATCATTCAGCAAACCTATCGCACCACTGAAGTTTTCATCTGCGCCGCGCTGATCTATCTGTTCCTGAACTTCGTCATCGTGCGCTTGCTCGGTTTCCTCGAGACGCGTCTGTCGCGCCATCTGCGCGCGGCGCCCGCGCTCGCCGCGCCGAGCCGGCCGGTGTCCTCCACGACCGAAGCGCGCCGCGCCGCGCCCTGAACGACCGCATATCCTGGATGAATCTGGAGAATCCCATGAACGCTACGGCACCCGTTGCACTGTCGGTCAAGAACATTCACAAGTCGTTCGGCGACCACCACGTGCTCAAAGGCATTTCGCTCGACGCCCATCAAGGCGACGTGATCTCGATTCTCGGCGCGAGCGGCTCAGGCAAAAGCACGTTCCTGCGCTGTCTGAACCTGCTCGAAACGCCTGACGACGGCTCGGTCGCCCTCGGTGGCGAAGAGCTGAAAATGAAACGCCGCGGCGACGGCAAGCTGCAGCCGAGCGACCGTCGTCAGGTCGACCGGGTGCGCTCGCAACTCGGCATGGTGTTCCAGAACTTCAACCTCTGGTCGCACATGACCGTGCTGGAGAATCTGATCGAAGGGCCGATGCGCGTGCAAAAGCGCAGCCGTGCCGAATCGGTCGAAGAGGCCGAAGCATTGCTGGCGAAAGTCGGTCTTGCGGAAAAGCGCGGCCACTATCCGGCGCATCTGTCCGGCGGCCAACAGCAGCGTGTGGCGATTGCGCGCGCGCTGGCGATGCATCCGAAGGTCATGCTGTTCGACGAACCGACCTCCGCGCTCGACCCGGAACTGGTCGGCGAAGTGCTGCGCGTGATGCGCTCGCTGGCCGAGGAAGGCCGCACCATGCTGGTCGTGACGCACGAAATGGGCTTCGCCCGCCACGTGTCGAACCGCGTGATGTTCCTGCATCAAGGCCAGGTGGAAGCCGACGGTACGCCTGACGAAGTGTTCGTCGAATGCAAGTCGGATCGCTTCAGGCAATTCGTGTCGAGCCATC
Source organism: uncultured beta proteobacterium (assembly GCA_963738755.1). GTDB lineage: Bacteria > Pseudomonadota > Gammaproteobacteria > Burkholderiales > Burkholderiaceae > Paraburkholderia. The sequence continues at coordinate 230,965 of CAVTXZ010000011.1, read as the reverse complement.
AGGACCGTACCACCAACTAACCAGCTAAAGCAGGCAATATCATGGCCGTAATCCGTTCAGATCGTCCTCTCGACTGGGCTCAGGTGGCGGCCATTGCCGCCGGCGAGCCACTCGAACTTTCCGCTGGCGCCCGCGCGCGCATCGCCGCGGCGCGTGTGCTGGTCGAACAGATCGTCGAACGCGGGATTCGCGCATATGGCGTGAATACCGGCGTCGGCGCGTTGTGCGACGTGATCGTCTCGCCAGCCGAACAGCGCACGCTGTCGCGCAACATTCTGATGAGCCACGCGGTGGGTGTCGGCGCTCCGCTCGGCGTGGCCGAGACGCGCGCGATCATGGCGGCGGCAGTCAACAATTTCGCGCACGGGCACTCGGGCATTCGCCTCGAAGTCGCAGACCGGCTCGTCGCGTTGCTCAACGCGGATTGCCTGCCGGAGGTGCCGGCGTTTGGCTCGGTCGGTTATCTGAGCCATATGGCGCATATCGCCCTCGTTTGCATCGGTGAAGGGCACGTGCGCTATCGCGGCGAGCGGCTCAAGGGCCGTGACGCGTTGAGCCTGCTCGGTCTTGAGCCCGTGGTGCTCGAAGCCAAGGAGGGCTTGAGCCTCGTCAACGGCACGCCTTGTGTCACGGGTCTCGCGGCGCTGGCTTTGGCGCGCGCCGAACGGCTGCTCGACTGGACCGATCTGGTCGCCGCGATGAGCTTCGAAAATCTGCGCGGCCAGCTCGCGGCGTTCGATGCCGATTCGCTCGCCTTGCGCATCTCGCCGGGGCTGAATCAGGTCGGTGAACGGATGCGGACGGCGCTCGCCGACAGCGGCATTCTGGCTGCCGTGGTGGGCCAGCGCACGCAGGACCCGCTGAGCATGCGGACCATTCCGCACGTGCACGGCGCGGCGCGCGATGTGCTGAGCGCGACTGCCGACGTGGTCAATCGCGAACTCGCCTCGATCACCGACAACCCGATCGTCGCCGGCACGCCGGAAAATCCGCGCGTTTATTCGCAGGCTCACGCGGTCGGGGCATCGATCGCGCTGGCGATGGACAGTCTTGCCACCGCGATCGCCCAGGTCGCGGCGATGGCCGAGCGGCGCCTGGACCGTCTCGTCAATCCGCTTGTCAGCGGCTTGCCGGCGTTTCTCGCGGAGCCGGGCGGCACCTGTTCCGGCTTCATGATCGCGCAATACACGGCGGCCTCGCTGGTCGCGCAGAACCGGCGCCTCGCGATGCCCGCGAGCCTCGACGGCGGCATCACGTCCGCGTTGCAGGAAGACCACCTGTGCCACGCCACGCCGGCCGCGCTCAAGGCGCTGGAGATCCTCGACAACGCCGGGCGCATCGTGGCGATCGAATTGCTCGCCGCCGCGCAAGCCTATGACCACCAGAGCATCGACGCGCCGCGCGCGCCGCACACCGACGCGCTCTGGCAGCGCGTACGCCGTGCCGTTCCCACCTATCGTGACGACCGGCCGCTGGCGGACGACATGAGCATCGCGTTTCGCATGATCGCCGATGACATGCCGCCGCTGCTACCGAACCCGGGTAATATTCGGCCTGGCCTGGCCGGTTCGACTGGCGGTCCGGCACTGGCTGCGTTGGCGGGCGTCGCTAGTCTGACAGCCGCCGCCAGCCCCGGCGCGCACGCGAACCTCGCCGCCAATGACGGACAGGCCGCCGCTCACATCGCTTGACGGAGACAGGGCCGGTGAGCGGGCTACCCGCCGGCGAACCGGCATATTGCGTATCACCCGGGTATCATCCGCGTACCACCCACGAGGCCGACGTGAACACTATTACAAACGCGCACATCGCAGACACGCAAGACCCGCCGGGCCGGAACCAGGAGACGCCAGCGAAGGCAATGCCCGCCTATGAGCAGATCAAGCGCTACGTGATCCGGCGCATCAGTGAAGGTGACTGGAAACCGGGCGGCTTGATCCCATCCGAAACGGAACTGGTGAAGGAATTCGGCGTCGCGCGCATGACGGTATCGCGCGCGCTGCGCGAACTCACCACTGAACGCGTGCTGACGCGCGTGCAGGGTTCTGGCACCTTCGTCGCGCCGCAGCGCTACGAATCGACCGTGCTGGAAATCCGCAATATCGCCGACGAAATCGCCGCGCGCGGTCATCGGCACTCGGCTCGCGTACTGACGCTCGACCCGAGCGACGATCCGCACGCGCTCGAAGCGCTGGGTCTCGCCAGCGGACCGGCGTTTCATTCGTGCATCGTGCACAGCGAAGAGGGCGAGCCGATCCAGTACGAAGACCGGTATGTCAATCCGCAAGTCTTTCCGGATTACCTGGAGCAGGATTTCACGATCGAGACGCCGAATCACTACATGGTGCGGCTTGCGCCGATCCAGCGCGCGGAGTTTCGCATCTACGCGCAGAAGCCGGACGCGTATGTGCGGCGGCATCTGATGATGGATATCGGCGAACCGTGCCTGCAACTGTGGCGCCGTACATGGGTTGGCGAAGCGGTGGCGACGTCGGTGCAGTTATGGCATCCGGCATCGCGCTTCCATCTGGCGGGGAATGTTTGACGCGGGCGGCAGCGGCTTAGCGCTGCGTACGCGCCTTGAAGCGCGTGCGGCGGTTGCGCCGCTACCCCTGGCGCTGCGATAAATCAGGCGAAAACCGGCACCCCAGCCGGTAGCGCGAACCCGGATGCACGAAGCGCGCGAACGTCACTGCCACGCCGCTCGTCCAGGTGCGGCGCATCAGCGTGAGGCACGGCTCTTCCGCGCGGATTTCCAGCAACTCGGCTTCGGCGCGGGTCGGCAAACCCGCATCGACGACATGCTCGACGTCGTGCGCCGGCACGATCTCGAACAGATACTCGGACGGACGGACCGCCGCGAAATCCTGCTGCAGAAATTCCGGCGCGATCGCCGGATTCACGTAACGGTCCTCGAGTTGCACCGGCAGGCCGTTTTCCCGATGCACGCAGATCACATGAAACACCGACGCGCCGGGCGCCAGCCCCAACGCGTTGGACACGGTTACCGGCGCGGTCTCGCGTTGCGCGAGGACCGTGTCATGCCGATACTCGTGACCCCGTGAACGGATTTCGTCGCCGATATGGGCGATCATCAGCAGCGTCGATTGCGGCTTGCTCTGCGCGACGAACGTGCCGACACCGGACACGCGGGTGACGAGGCCTTCGTCGGCGAGTTCGCGCAGCGCGCGGTTGACTGTCATGCGCGACACGCCCAGCGTGGCCACCAGATCCAGTTCCGAAGGCAGACGGTCGCCCGCCTGCCGCGCGCCAGATTCGATCGCGCGGCGAATATGGCTCTTGACCTGTTCGTAGCGCGCGGCAGGTGCCTCGGCGGACACACGCCCGAGCCGGTTCATACCGGCTCCGTGTCGTCGGGGCCACGCGCCCAGAATGCGTTGCGGTCGAAATAGTTTTGCAGGAACTGCCGCAAACGCGGTTGCCCGGCGTCGTGAAAGACCTCACGCGGTTTGCCTTGCACGGCGATGCGCCCCTGATCGATGAACATCACCTTATCGGCGACCTGCGCGGCAAAGCCCATTTCATGCGTGACCACGGCCATCGTCATGCCGTCGCGCGCGAGCTGCTTCATCACCTGCAGCACTTCACCCACCAGTTCCGGATCGAGCGCCGAGGTCGGCTCGTCGAACAGCATGATGTGCGGTTCCATCGCGAGGGCGCGCGCAATCGCGACGCGCTGTTGCTGGCCGCCCGAGAGCCTCGCCGGATACGCATCGCCTTTGTGCGCGAGGCCGACAGTGTCCAGCATCGCGTTGGCACGGCGACGCGCTTCGTCGCGCGACAGATGGCGTACTCGCAACAGCGCTTCCATCACGTTGCCGAGCGCCGTCATATGCGGCCATAGATTGAACTGCTGAAATACCATGCCGACGTTGCGCCGCACGCGATTGATCTCACCTTGTGTGGCCCGCACGCGTTTGCCGTTGCGCTCGCTATAGCCGAGCAGTTCGCCTTCGATGCGCACGTCGCCCTGATCGTAGGTTTCCAGCGCGGCGAGGCAGCGCAGCAAGGTGCTCTTGCCCGAACCCGAAGGTCCGATGATGCAGACCACCTCCTTGCGCGCGATCTGCAGATCCACGCCGCGCAGCACCTCGACTTCGCCGAAGCGTTTGCGCAAATCGCGCACTTCGATCAACGGTGCGCCTGGCTGCCTATCGAGGTTGACGGTGGACACGGAGGAGGGCATGTCGGCGATGGCGTTCATAGAGAGGTCCGGATTCCGTTCATGCCATGAAGCGTGCGATGCGGGCTTCAGCCCACATGCCGGCGCGCGACGTCAGTTCGACGAGCGCCAGATAGCACACGCACAGCACCAGCAGCGTTTCGACAAAAGCAAAGGTGGCCGAGCCGATCCCGGTCAGCACGAACGTGAGCTCGGGCACCGTGACGATGGACAGCACCGCGGTTTCCTTGCTCAGCACGATGATCAGATTGGTCAGCGCGGGCACGATCAGCACCAGCATTTGCGGCACCTGGATCCGCAGCACAGCCTGCCAGCGGGTGAGGCCCAGACAGGACGCCGCTTCGAGGTGACCCGGCGGCACCGACTGAAACCCCGAGCGGAACGCCTCGGCGAAATACGCGCTGCCGTAGAGACCGAGGCCGAGCACGCCGGCTGTCATCGGTTCGAGCGTGATGCCGAAGGACGGCCCGCCGTAGTACAGCAAAAATAGTTGCACGAGAAACGGTGTGCCGCGAAACACTTCGATATAGAAGCGCAATACGCCACGCACCCAGCGTCCGCAAAAGAGTTGCAGCACCGCAATCAGAAAGCCAATCAGAATGCCGATCGCGACGCCCGCGGTCCACGTGCCGAGCGTGGTCGCCAGCCCGGCGGCGATAGGCTGCAGGTTGTGGGTGATGACAGTGGGGTCGAGCTGTTGCATGGCGTGGGCTCAGGGTCAGGCATGCTGCAAACGGTATTCCGCGGCGTGCGCAACCAGCGCCAGCGCACCGCAGATCACGAAATAGATGAGCCCGGCGGCGAGATAGGCTTCGAGCGGGCGGTAGGTGCTGGCCGCGATGTTCTGGGCAGTGCGCGTCAACTCGGCCACGCCCACCACCGAGATCAGCGACGAAGCCTTGATCAGCAGCACCATTTCATTGACGAGCGAGGGCAGCGTCAGGCGAAATGCCTGGGGCACCTGAATACGCCGCAGCATATCGAACGGCGACATACCCAGCATGCGGGCGGCTTCGATATGTCCAGGCGGAATGCTGAGAAAGCCGCCACGCAGAATCTCGGCGATGTAGGACGCGGAACACAGCGACACGGCGCTAATGGCCGCGACCACGGGCGAGACATTGATGCCGGCGAACGGCAGCAGGTAGTAGACCAGCAGCAGTTGCACCAGCATCGGCACGCCGCGAAAAAAGAACACATAGGCGCCGCCGAAGCGGCGTGCGGCGCGATTCTGCGAGAGCCGCGCCGCGCACACGCCGATCGCGACAAAGAAGCCGATCAGGAGACCCGTCAGCGAAATGCCGATGGTGGCGAGCGCCGCATGTAACAGCAGCGGCAAGCCCTGGGCGAAGACGGTCGTGCTGAACATAAGCGTCGCACTCGCTGGAACGGGTAGGACGATGCGGTTGGCCGTGCAGTCCGCATCGCGCGCTTTACGCCATCAGGACATCAATAGTTCGGCGCGGGCATGGTGGTCGGCGCATCCATCGCGACACCGAACCACTTCTTCTGCAAGGCCGCGAGGCGACCGTCGTTGTGCATTTTCACGAGCGCCGCATTGAAGGCGTCGGCAAGCGGCTTGCTGTCCGCGTCCTTGCGCAGGCAATAGGCGAAGTACACTTTCGCGCCGAACGGCGGCTGCACCACCGCGAAGGTCTCGGGGCGCTGTTTCGCCACATACGCGATGTTGGTCATCGAATTCGCGACCGCTGCGATCCGGCCGGCGGCGAGGTCGGCGTAAGCCTGGTTGTTATCGACGTATTCGCGGATTTCAGGCGGTTTCGGCAAGGTGGCGACGTAGGCCTTCAACTGGTCGAGCTGGGCCGAGCCTTTGCCCGCGCCAACCGTCTTGCCCGCAATATCCGACGATTGCTTGACGGCGGTATCGTTCGCGCGTTTGAGCAGCGCGTCGGTGGCGTCGGCAATCGGCAGGGTGTAGGTGTAGCGCTCCATGCGCGCCTTGGTGACTGTCAGCGGCCCACCCACCATGTCGAACTTGCCGGCTTCGAGACCCGGCAGCACGCTCGGCCAAGGCAAGTCGATAAAGCGTACCTTGACGCCCATTTCCTTGCCGACTTCGGCGAAGAGATCTTTATTGAAGCCCGCTTGCTGGCCGTTTTCGAGGAAGTCGAAGGGCGCGAACTGCATCTCGGTGCCGACCACCAGTTCGCCTGCTTTCTTCACTTTGGCGAGTTGGTCTTCCGCGTGGGCGGCGACGCTTGCCGCGCACAATGCCAGCATGACCAAACGACACTTCCAGCCTGCAAGGATGCTCATGAGATTCTCCGGTTGGCAAAGCGGTGTCGCGCGAAAGAGGGGCACGGCGCGAGTCATTCGAGGCAGTATATACCGCAGTTTTCCCACGAAATAAATAATCCCGCGAGTAGAGAAAAGCCCTTATGTGAAGCACCGCGAAGCAACTTGCGAGTGCGCTTTTGGCGGTATATACAACTGGAGACGCACGGTGCGCGCGGTGATGCCAGGCCAATTTCGCGCGCTGCTTTGTTCAGTTGAATGTGCTGGTGTTTCACGACCTTCAGGAGCGACGCGATGCCGGTGACCCGTATTCCGATCATCGATCTCGCCGGCGTGCGTGCCGGCGATCCGATGGCTTTGACGCGCGTGGCGCGCGAAATCCACGAGGCGTGCACGACGATCGGCTTCTTCTACATCGTCAATCATGGCGTGCCGCAAGCGTCGATCGACGCCGCTGAACAGGCCGCGCGCCGGTTCTTCGCGTTTCCGGTCGAGACCAAGCGGCGCGCGGCGGTCAATCAACGGCATCGCGGCTTCAATGCGCTCGGCGACGCGACCATGTACCAGGCGAAGCGTCCCGACTACAAGGAGTTTTTCAGCATCGGGCTGGAGTTGCCGGAGGACGATCCCGATGTGCTCGCGGGTCAGGCGCTGCGCGGGCCGAACAACTGGCCGGACTTCATGCCGGAATTGCGGCCGGCGCTCTACGGTTACTACGAGGCGGTCGCGGCCTGCGGCGCCGATCTGCTGCGGGCGGTGGCGCTGAGTCTCGGGGTCGATGAACATTTCTTCACGCCGCGTTATACGAAGCGAATGCAGCGCACGCAGATGGTCTACTATCCGCCGCAACCGCCCCAGTCGGACGCGGACCAGTTCGGCGTCGCGCCGCACACGGACTATGGCTGCATCACGCTGTTATGGCAGGACCAGGTGGGCGGCCTGCAGGTGCGTGAGATCGCCAACGATACATGGGTCGATGCTCCGCCGGTCGAGGGCAGCTTCGTGGTGAATGTGGGCGATCTGCTGGCGCGCTGGACCAACGACCGCTTCCGTTCGACCTTGCATCGCGTGATCAATGCGTCCGGGCGCGAGCGGTATTCGATCGCGACGTTCTATGATCCGACTTACGGGGCGATCGTCGATCCGCGCGAACTGGGCACGAGCGACGCCGATCTGAAATACCAGCCGGTCGCCGCGGGCGACTATATCCTCGGGCGCATCAACGATTCGATGGGCTACCGCAAGAAACACGCTGCACAGGGAACTGCATGACGGAAGACACCATGGCGCATGGCGCGGCTCCGCTATCAACGACACTCGCCGCGCTGCGCGCCGCGCTCGGTGACGACGCGGTGCGCATCGGCGAACAGATCGGTGAACGGGCGCTGACCGACTGGACGCGTCACGAGCCGACGCGTCCCGCCGCGCTGCTGTTGCCGCGCAGCACTGAGGAGGTCTCACGCGCGCTGGCCATCTGCCACGCGGCGTATCAGCCGGTCGTGCCGCAGGGCGGCATGACCGGCCTCGCCGGCGGCGCGATTGCGCGCGCGAGCGACATTGCGCTGTCGCTCGAACGACTCATCGGCATCGAGGAAATCGACGCCGCCTCGGCCACGCTGACCGTGCGCGCGGGCACCACTTTGCAGACTGCCCAGGAGGCCGCGGCCGAGGCGGGCTTCGAACTCGCGCTCGATCTCGGCGCGCGTGGCTCATGCCAGATCGGTGGCAATCTGGCGACCAACGCGGGCGGCAATCGGGTGATCCAGTCCGGCACCGCGCGCGACCAGGTGCTCGGGCTCGAAGTCGTGCTGGCGAACGGCGACGTGCTCACCTCGCTCGGCAAGATGGTCAAGAACAATACCGGCTACGATCTGAAGCACTGGTTCATCGGCTCGGAAGGCACGCTCGGCGTGATGACGCGCGCGGTGTTGCGCCTGCATCCGCCACGCGCGGCGCGGCACACGGCGCTGGTCGCACTCGACGGCTACGCCGCCGCCGTGCACCTGCTGCGGCGCCTGTCGACGCGCTTTGGCAACGACATCGGCGCATTCGAGATCATGTGGCCGGACTTCTACGATTTCGGCGTCAAGCTGACGGGCACGCGTTCGCCATTCGCGGACTCACACCCGCTCTATGCGTTGATCGAACACGCGAGCTTCGATGCCGGCGACGACGGCGAACGCTTCTCCGCCGCGCTGACCGACGCGCTCGACGCGAACGTGATCCGCGACGCGGTGATCGCGCAATCGGTGGCCGACGCGCGGGCGTTATGGGCGATTCGCGAATGCACCGCGGAGTTTCCGGTGCGGCTGGACGCGATCAACTTCGACGTGAGTTTGCCGATCGGCGAAATCGGCGCGTTCGTCGAGCGTTGCCGCGCGGCGCTCGATCAGCGCTGGCCGGGCAACGAATCGTATTTTTTCGGCCATATCGGCGATTCGAATCTGCATGTGACCGTCGACGGCCATTCGATTCCCGGCGTCGATCATCACGCGGTGTACGCGTTCGTGTATGACATGCTTGGGCCGCTAAACGGGTCGGTGTCCGCGGAACACGGAATTGGCCTGCTCAAGCGCGAGTTCCTGCCGATCTCGCGCTCGCCTGCCGAACTGGCGGCCATGGCCGCCATTAAACACGCGCTAGACCCGCACGGGATTCTGAATCCCGGCAAGCTGTTCTGAGCGCGGCAGGAGGCTTCACTTACTGCGGTGCTTCCTCGGCATGCTTGAGCAGTTCGCGGGCGTAACGCCGGTATAGCCATGACAACGAGGCCGCGGCAAATACAATGAACACCCCATTGAGAAACGCCTGGCCAATCGCGATGACCGCCACGCCTTGCGTTTGATGCGCATTCAGCAGTTTTGCGCCAACGGCGAACATGAATGCGGCCGCAACCAGGAAGAGCGGCAAATAGGTGACGAGGCCGACGCCAAGAATGCTCCACACGTGTCCACGGCTATCCTGCCAGGCGGCGCGCAGCGTCAGCCGGCTGCCGAGCGCGATGGCGGGATACAGCAGACTCAGCCGGATCGCCACGAACAGATAAATCACAAGAAGCGGGACGTACACGAGAAAGCCCAGCTTGAGCATGCGCATCGCCAGAAGGCTCAGTGCCGCAAGCGCTGCGATGGTAAGCACGATGGCCAGACACACGAGCACATAACGGCCGAGCGGCTTGCCGTTCAACGGCACGAGCGGCTGCGCGCCTTCGCCCAGCAGCACGAAGCGATGGACCTTGATGGTCAGCGTGCCACACACCAGCAGTTGCAGCGCAATCCAGAGAAGTGAAACCAGCCCGTGGCCGACGCGGCTCAGCGTATCGAGACCTTCAGCGGCGGGTGCTCCCGTGGGATGCGGCCCGGATAAGAGTGACGTACAGGCCAGCACCACGCAAACGCCCAGAAAAAGCCAGGGCATGTGCGTTACGGCTTGCCACGAACTGATCCATCCTTTTTTGACGCAGGCCCCGAAGGTCAACTGTTTCATAGCAATTTTTCTAGTGGTTGATCGGCTCGACGCACAGGCGTCTGCCGGATTCTCTCATGCTATGGAAAAGCCGCCACCCGCTGGGTCAATGTGCATCCAGATACCGTCCGATCACCGGATAAACATCCGCCGCCGCGTTCTTGCCGAAAATGCAATCGATGTGCCCATAGCCGGGAATCAGATGGCGCTCATAAGGTTGCTCAGGGAAGTGCTCGACTAGCATGTCATAGGTGAGCAGCGTGCTTTTCGGCAGATAGGTCTCGTTCTTCTCGCCGTGGATAAATCCGATCGGCAGGCGCATGCCCTCGAGTCCCTTCATACCGTTCGCACCGCTCAGATAGACATCGTGGCCCGCGGCATCGACCACCTTGCCGGCCCGGACCATCGCGGCCAGATGCTTGAACACTTCAACGTCATGCACGCCGAGCAGTTCCTGCAGATTCGCATGAAGCGTCTCGTTCAACTGCTCGTGTTCGTACAGCAAGCCGTAAAGGAATGTCGCGCGATGGCAGATCGGATTGCCGCAACCCTGCGCATGATTGAGCGGGTAGAGGCGCAACGCTTCATCGAGCAGGTTATGCGGCCATTTCTCGCGCCGCGTATAGGCGGTCAGGTCGAGTACGCCGAGATGTTGCATGATGTCCGGGATGTGCAGCCCGCACTTGATCCGCTCCAGCGTGCCCGGCACCGGGTGCGCCGATACCTGCGAAATGACCGCCGAGCGCACGCCTTCAAGGCCGGATAGCAGCGACATGCTCAACGCGAGGCCACCCAGGCAGTGGCCCAATACCTGAATGTTGGGGGCGCCGGTTAGCTCCCGCACTTTGGCAACCGCTGCGGGTATGTCTTCACGCGCGACCTTGTCGACGGTGGTCGGCACCAGCACGCTCGGCATTTCGATGCTGACGCGCAGATCGACGAGCCACACGTCGTAGCCTGCCGCGCAGAGATATTCCACCAGGTTCGTCGCGATCAGATCGGTGGAGAAGATCCGGCTCGACACACCCGAACCGTGAATCAGCAGCAATGGGCGCGCCGCTTTGTTGGCGCTGTCGACATAGCGCGTGAGTCGCAGTCTGGTCTGGTCGGGCGTGTCGAAAAAGAACACCTGCGGCGCGGGCGCGCGTAATGCGCGCTTGAGGCGCGGCGTCATCTGCGGATCGAAGAACTGCAGGGGCGCGGCCACGCCGCCGTATTCTGTGAACAGCACGCCCGCGAAAAACTTGCCGAATTTCAGCGTCCATTCGAGGCGGGTTTTCAGATCGGGCGCGTTGGTCACTTCCAGCGTGCGTTGCTGCTTGAGGAAATTTTCCGGCGTGATGATGAGCGTCGCTTTGCCGATGGCCGGCGCGTCAGTTTGCGCCGAGTCGCGAATCTGCGCATAGAGCGTGTTGGTCTGTTCCCACAGGTTGACCGGCGAGGTGCGCGTGATGATCTTTTGCCCGCTCAGATAGTACGTTTTGCCTTCGGTGGAATTGAGCGTCATCCGGTAGTTCATGTCGCGCTGGTCCACATCCGATTGATCGACGACGAAAAGATTGAAGGTGCCGTCGCTGATCGTCAGCGGTTGCGCGGAAAGTGCGGTGCAGGTGAGCGTGCCTGCCGTGTGCGCGAGGTGCTGCGGATCGTCCAGCATGCCGGCCAGATCGTCCGACTCCACAGTCAGCGTGAATTTGATCGGTGTGCCGGCGGCGTCACTCGCAGCGTCACCCGCGGCGACTGGATGGTACGTGCCGACCATCGTTTCAGTGAAGCGCAGGCCGATCTTCTGTGGCACCGGGGTGGCGTTGCTGCCCTTGGACGTGTAATCGATCGTCCAGCCGCGTGAGGCGGCGAGCAGCGCACAATTGCGTTCGGCGAGCGCGGAAATCGTCAGGAGCGGATTGACACCGAGCGACATCGGCATGACGGCGCCGTCCATCACGTACAGGCCATCGTGAACCGCGTTCCCCGCGGCGCCGCTGAAGACGCGGCCGCTCTGATCCACCACACCGTGCGCGGCGTCCTCGCCCATGCCGCAGCCACCGAGCGGATGCACAGTGACGATCCGGTCGCCGAGCAGGTCGGTGGAAATCGGATTGCGCAGGTATTTGCCGCCAAGCGGCACGGTCGTCTTTTCGAGCGTCGTTTCGACCGTCTGGAAGATCGGCTGTTTGCCGGCGTTCTTCCACTCGATGCGCGGCCGGCCGCTGTCATTCACGCTGATCTTGCCGCTTTCGTCGTCATGCGCCATCACGAGGTAGGTTTGCGTGTGGTTGAGCGCGCCGTGATACGGGCCGCGCAGAATGCTCTCGATCACGCGTGCGTCGTAGCCGAGCCGCTCGCCGGCCGGGTGCGGCCCGGGAACGTCCACGCCTTCGAGCGGCGCGGCGCCGCCGAGCATCCCGACCAGTGCCGCGCCAACTGCCCCGGCGAGCGAGCCTTCCTCGATCACGAAGCCGTCTTTCACGTTGGCGGTATCGCGATGATCGATGATGCCGGTAATGGTCGGTCCGACCGGCGGAATTTCGCCGGGCGTGCGCGCGCCCCAGCCGACGCCGTTGATCACCTGATCGGTGTTGTAGGCGAAGGCGAGGACATCGCCGTTGCCGGTGAAGTGCTGGCCGAGCATCGGCGACACGTTGCAGGCCCTTCTGGCTCGAGCGCAGCAGGAGCGCGGTCGAACCGATCGTGCCGGCCGACACGATCACGATATCGGCGCTCACGAACAGATCGGGCGCGTCATAGCTTTCGCGGCCGAGGTGAACCAGTTGAAATCCGATGGTCCATTTCTGCGTGGCCGCGTCGCGCACCACCGAATGCACGGCCGTGCCCGTGAAAATCTGCGCGCCATGCGCGACGGCGTCGGGCAGATAGTTCATGTGCGTCGAATTCTTGGCGTCGTAATTGCATCCCGAGTTGCAATCGCCGCAACCGACGCAGCGCTTCTGCTCGACGCCGGCCGCGTTCGGTCCGTCTTCGAAAGTGACCGTGATCGGCGGACGATAGAAGTGGCCTTCCACACCGGGCGCCCGCGCGGATTGTTCGAGCGCCTGCAATTTCGGTAGCGGCGGAAAGTCGTCAGGCACGGGCGACGGTTGCAGCATCGCGCGAGCCCGTTCATAGCCCTTGTCGCGGCCTGCCTTGTCGGCGCGCAGTGCGGCCGGCCAGCGCGGGTCATCCCACAGGCGGGGCTCGGCTTCGAGCGCGACATTCGCATTGATCAGCGAAGTGCCGCCCAGACCGCAACCCACCACCGCATTCACATCCTCATTCACATGCACTTCGAGCAAGGCGAGCGGCGAGCCGATCTGGCTGAACGCGGTGTTGTACTGGATCTGCGTGGCGCCTTCGAGAGGCGTGCGGGGGAATTCGCCGGCCATGAATTCGCGTCCGCGTTCCAGCAGGCAGACCGTGCGGCCGGCACGCGCCATCCGGCTCGCCGCAATCGCACCGCCATAACCGGAACCCACCACCACCACCTCGTAACGCGATTGCATCGCCGTCATGGCGCTCGATAAGCGGTTCATCAGGACCACCTCGTCAGGAATGGGGCGCCGGGTAGGGGAACCCGGACTTCGGAAGGAAGACGGTGTGCGGCAACGGCTTTTTTATCGTAGACGGTGCGCAATCACAAAAAAAGGCGCATCGTACGGGGCGCGCTGGCGCGGCCCGAGCCGTCGTGTTGTCTGCGAGGTTTGCTGGCAGGGCGCCAGCGGCCCGGTCCGTGGGAATGCGCTATTACGCGGCCACTTCATTCATTTCGCTGTCGCTCGATTCGGCGGCGAGCAGGTTCAACGCGAGCAGAATTGCCGCGCGATTGTCGAGTTCGATCTCGATGCCGAGTACATCCGTGAGCCAGCGGCCGATCTTGGTATTGGAAAAATCCTCGGCACTGGCCGTCTTTTTCATGGTGACGCCGAGTTTGACGGCGCGATAGTGATACGAGGGCACACGATGCTGAGCTGCGACGGCCGACAGTCCGCCTTTTCCTTCCGAGCACCAGCCGAGGCTGCCGGCCAGCACGATACGCTCCGGCTCGTCGAGGCTTTCGATAAAGGCGCGCGCCGCGAACCGCACGCGCTGCTCGTCGAGGCCGTATTGCATCAGCACGCTTTCCACGGGGTCTTCCAGCGCCTGCGCGTGCAGATCGATTTCCTGCGCCATGCCTTCGTTTTCCATCGAGACGTTGCGCTGATGGCCGGCGCTGCGCAGGCAGTCGATCAGGTAGCGGCGAAAATACGCGCACAGTGCATAGCTGTTGGACGGCGCGCTGTCGGCGCAGGCGTTGGTTTCGGTGTGGCCGGGCGCAAGGCGCAGCACCTTCGAGTAGATGAACTGCGCGACCAGTTCCTCCTTGTCCTCGCCGAGCGCCTGCAGTTCGAGCGGGTGATAGGTCCGCAGCGCGCGTTTGACCAGTTCGACCATCGACACCATTTCGTCGTTGGACAACTGGGTGCGTCGGCGCCACAGCTCGGGCAGGATCGCATCGTCGAGATTGCGGGCGAACGCGTGGCTCGGAACTGCGCCCATGAGAACCTCCATATCGGGTCAGGCGTGGAGCGTGGTGAGCCTCGAAGTGCAGGCGGGGTGGAGTGGTGAAGACTTGATGCCGCGCTGGAACGTGAACCCAGTATGGTTTCCGCAGACGGTTTCGCCTATATGGATTAAGTGGTAGCTGATGGGTAAACTGCCGGGTAAACCATCTGAATATTGGCCTGTTTTTCGTCTGAATAAATGAGCGCTGCATCGGCGCGCAGCGTTCGCCCGGCCGAACATTGCAACACCGCTTGCGCAGCACGCCAGACCCGCAGCGTCCGCCTCGCGGCCGATCCTGCGCCCTACGCCATTGAATTGCCGTACCAGACAGCAGCCATCTTGCATCGGACCCGAGTGGTGCGCCAAGGCGCGATTCCGGGGCGATAGCGAAAGCGCCAGTTCTGGCCGACCGCAGTAATCTGCATGGGACCGGAGTAAGTGCTGAAGCGCTAACCCCGGCCGACCGCAGTAATCTGCATGGGACCGGAGTAAGCGCTAAAGCGCTAACTCCGGCCGACATTGGAGACCGCCGGATGCGGGACGACCCTATTCAGCGTGCGATCGACGAAGACCTGGTGCGCGTGCTCTACGCGCAGGATCCCATCGCCTTCTTTTCGCACTGGTTCTCGATTGCCGTGCTGGTGGCCATTTACTGGCCGAAGATTCCGTCGCCGTCGCTGTTCATCGCGTGCTTCGGGTTCTATGCGGCGGCCAATTGCGGGGGCCTCGCGCTCTGGATCTGCAATCGCCGCTATCCGCATCTGGTTTCGCCGCGCAACTGGATCAACCTGCACGCCGTGCGCGGGGTGCTGCTCTACTGCGCGCCGGGCGTCGCGGTGTGGTTCGCGTTCCAGAGCCCGCAAACCGACCTGCCGCTGCTGCATACGGTGATGCTGGTCACGCTGGCGGCCGGCGTGTTCATGTCCAATGGCTTCGATCTGCTGAATTTTTCGACCGCCATCCCGTTCCTGCTGTTTCCCGCGATCGTGCTGCATTTCGGCACGCATACGTTCGACCGGACGATCCTCGCAATCGTCCTCGCCTTTTTCTTTTGCGCAATCAACGTGTACGCGCTGAGCTATCGCAAGCTGTTTCAGCAGGTTGTGCACGCGCGGGTCGATCAGCAATATCTGGCGGAATCGCTGGCCGCGCAAAAGCGTGTCGCCGAAGAGGCCAGTTTCGCCAAAACGCGATTTTTTGCCGCCGCGAGCCACGATTTGCGCCAGCCGCTGCACGCAATCGGGCTGCTGGCGGCGTCGCTCAACGACCCGGCGGCTACGCCGGTGCAGCATGCGAAGACCGCCGAGCACATCGTCTATAACGTCGAAGCGCTGAATCAGCTGTTCAACCAGGTGCTCGATCTGGCGCGGCTCGAAAGCGGTGTGACCCAGGTGATCCGGCTGCATTTCCGGCTGTCCGAACTATTCGAGCGGGTCGGCAGCCAGTACCGGCCGCAGGCCGCGGCCAAAGGCCTGGCGCTGCGGATCGCGCCGACCACGGTGGTCGTCCACGACGATCCGGTGCTGCTCGAGCGGGTGCTGAGCAACCTGCTTTCGAACGCCGTGCGCTATACCGAGGAAGGTGCGATCTGGCTGGGCTTTCGCCGTGCGGGGCGCCAGTCGGGCGGTTATATCGAAGTGCGCGATTCAGGCATCGGCATTCCGGCCGAGGAGCACGAGCGCATCTTCGAAGAGTTTTATCAGGTCGCCAATCCGCAGCGCGACGCGCGCCAGGGTCACGGGCTTGGCCTGCCGACGGTCAAGCGGCTGGTCGGGATGCTCGGTGGCGAGTTGCAGGTGCGCTCGTCGCCTGGGCTCGGCTCGGTGTTCCGCTTCGCCGTGCAGGCGGGCGATCCGACCGGGATTATTGCCGGCCTGAACGACGCGGTGGCGGGCGGACCATCGGCGCAAGGGCGGCGCGTATTGTGTATCGACGACGAACCGTCGATTCTCGAGGGCCTCGCGAGTCTGCTGGCGCGCTGGGGTTGCAGCGTGCGCGGTGCACGCGACGAGGCCGAAGCGCTCAAGGCGCTCGAAGACGGCTTTGTGCCGGACGCCGTGCTATGCGACTACCAGTTGGCGAATCATCGGACCGGCGCCCAGGCGCTGACGGCCGTGCGCAATGTGCTCGCGCGGGCGGGGCATGACGGCGTAGTAACGCTGCTGATCACCGGCGATATGGCGTCGGCGGAACTCGCCGCGCTCGCGTTGCAGGGCATTCCGGTGTTGCATAAGCCGGTCACGCCGGCGCGTTTGCGGCGCACGCTGGAAATGCTGTGGCAGCAGGCGGAGCTGGATAAGGGGCGGGCGGCGGCGGTCGTGGCGTTGCGCGACGGCGAAACGCGCAACCCGCCTCGGGTCCAATCTCAGGCGCAGTCCCAGAGCGAGTCGCAAAAGTAGGCGGCGCGAGCGCCGGCTATTGAATCATTGCTAGAGAGTTTTCCCCGCTTCGAGCCAGCCGTTGATCACCGCGATTGCGGTCGACCGGTTATGCACGCCGAGCGCCCGGAAAATCACCGACAGATGCACTTTAACCGTGCCTTCCGCGACGCCGAGCTCACGCGCGATCATCTTGTTGGTCCAGCCGCGATGCACGAGCCGCATGATGTCCTGCTGTCTTGGCGACAGGTTCTCCAGCAAATGCTGCTGGTGCGGCTGCAACGCCTGGATTTGCGTGATGGGTTCGGTCAGCGCGGCGCCGCTTTGGCCAGATGCCTGGGCAGATGCGGCAACGCCCGCTTCGGCGGGCGCAGGCGCTGAGCGCGTCTCGCGCGAACCCAGCAGGCTGAGCGCTTCCATGGGCACATAGGCGCCGCCTGACAGCACCAGTTCGATCGCCTTGAGCATGACGCTGGCGGGCTGGCGCTTCGGCACGAAACCGAGCGCGCCGGCGGCCAGTACGGCGCGCATTTCGTCGGGCGATTCTTCGGCGGAAAGGACGACCACCGGCAACGCGGGGTTTGCCTTCAACAGCACTTCGAGCGACGAAGCGCCGCTCATGCCCGGCATATGCAGATCGACGATCGCGAGATCGTGATCGGCGTCGGGCCGCGCGGCGGCAGCGAGCGTCTCCCAGGTGTCGGCTTCATCGAATTGGGCGTCTGGATCGAGCCCGCGCAGCAGGCCTTTGACGCCTTGCCGGATCAGTTCATGGTCGTCGGCCACTAGAAACTTCATGATGTCTCCGCGAATCGGGCCTGCGCGTTGGGGACTACCGCCGCCGCACTGCTGTTTTACTTCTGGTTTTGCCGCCAGCCCTGCTTCTGTTCAGGCCGCTCTCACTGTGACCGTATCCGCGCCGATGCCGGTGCGGGTGGCGCAAGCCCCCGCACCGGTCTTCTGATTAAGGCAGGTCTCCCGCGCATAGGTTCCGGCTTGCTACGTAGACGAGCTTCACGCACCCTTTTTGAAGGCGTCCGTGCAGGATTCCGAAGGTTATGCGCGCCGGATCAAATCACGCAAGTCACACAAAAGCAGGTTCTATCTGACCGCAAATAGCGTTGCGTTCATCAGAAGCTTGAACGCGAAACCGAGCGACATCGCCGAGGCCACGCCAAAGCACCACAACGCGATGAACCAGAGCCAGCCGGGCAGTTTGCGAGTGGGCCGCCGGCTAGCGCCGGAGCTCGAGTGCTCAATGATAGTGGTGTTGGTCGCCATGACGCACCTTGCCGCGAAATACCCAGTAACCCATGGTGGTATAGGCGATGATAATGGGCAGAATCACCGCCGCACCTACTAACGTAAACATCTGGCTCGAACGGGGCGCGGCCGCTTCCCAGAGCGTCATGCTCGACGGAATCGCATAAGGCCACAGGCTCACCAGCAAGCCGGCATAACCGAGCAGCACCAGTAACAGTGCCAGCACGAATGGCGTGTTGTGATGCCGTTCGCGTACCGCGCGATGCATGAAGAACGCACAGGCCGCCACCAGCAACGGCACTGGCAGCAGACGATGGAAGAGGCCGTCGTTGAACCAGCGCTGGGCGATGGCCGGGTCCTGCAGCGGCGTCCACAGGCTGACGATCGCGATGAACCCGAGCAGCACGATCGTGAGCGGCCACACCACGCGATGCAGGCGGCGTTGCAGATCGCCCTCGGTCTTCGCGACCAGCCAGCAGCAACCGAGCAGTGCGTAGGTCACCACGAGGCCGAGACCGGTCAGCAGACTGAACGGCGTGAGCCAGCCAAAGGCGTCACCCGCGTAGGCGCCGTCCAGCACCGGAATGCCTTGCAGGAAGGCGCCTAGCACGATGCCCTGAAAGAAGGCCGCGCCGGCCGAGCCGCCGATGAAGGCCAGATCCCACATATGTTTCGTGCGATTGGCCTTGGCGCGAATCTCGAACGACACGCCGCGAAAGATCAGGCACGCGAGCATGAAGACCAGCGGCAGATACAACGCGGAGAGCACAGTCGAATACACCACCGGGAACACCGCGAACAGACCGGCGCCGCCAAGCACCAGCCAGGTTTCGTTGCCGTCCCAGACTGGTGCGACGGTATTCATCATCAGGTCGCGTTCTTTTTCGTCGGGGAAGAACGGGAAGATGATGCCGATGCCCAGATCGAAGCCGTCGAGCACTACATACATGAAGAGGCCCAATGCGATGATCGCGGCCCATACTACGGTTACGTCCATGGTCTTTCTCGTCAGAGGCGGTTAATGCGGAGGAGGGTCAGGCGGCGTCGATCAGCTGATCGGCAGCGGACAGCGGGCGGCGCGCGGTTTGACCTGGCGTGTGTTCCGGCACGCCGTGCGGCGTGTGACCCGGCAGCGCGGGGCCCGAGCGCATCAGTTTGAGCATGTAATAGATGCCGGTGCCGAACACGAGGAAGTAGACGACCACGAACGCCATCAGCGAGATGCCGACCTGCTGCGTGGTGAGCGGCGACACCGCTTGCGAGGTGCGCATCACGCCATACACCACCCACGGTTGACGCCCGGCTTCCGTGGTGACCCAACCGGCCAGCAACGTAATGAAGCCGCTCGGACCCATCACGACGGCGAACCGTTGAAACCACTTTGCCTCGAACAACTGCTCGCGGCGGCGCAGGACCCACGCCGCCACCGCCATGACGATCATCAACACGCCGAGCCCGGCCATGATGCGGAAGCTCCAGAACACCACGGTCGAATTCGGGCGATCCTGCGGCGGGAATTCCTTCAGGCCGCGAATCTCACCGTCCCAGCTATGCGTGAGGATCAGGCTGCCGAGGTGCGGAATCGATACCGCATGGCGCGTGGTCTCGGCCTGCATGTCGGGAATGCCGAACAGGTTCAGCGCCGTGCCGCCTTTCTCGGTGTCCCACAGGCCTTCGATCGCCGCGATCTTGGCGGGCTGATACTTGCGCGTGTTCAGACCATGCTGATCGCCGACCACCGCCTGGATCGGCGTGAGGATCAGCAATAGCCAGAGCGCCATGGAGAACATCTTTTTGACTGCGGGGTCGCGCCGTCCGCGCAGCAGATGCCACGCACCCACCGCCGACACCACCAGTCCCGCGACGATGAACGCCGCCAGCGCCATATGCGCCAACCGGTACGGAAACGACGGATTGAAAATGATCTTGAACCAGTCGAGCGGCACGACCCGGCCGTTGACGACTTCGAAGCCTTGCGGCGTTTGCATCCAGCTATTGGAGGCGAGAATCCAGAAGGTCGAGATCAGCGTGCCGATCGCGACCATCAGCGTGGCGCCGAAGTGAGCGCGCGGACTCACGCGTTGCCAGCCGAACAGCATGATGCCGAGGAAGCCCGCTTCGAGGAAGAACGCGGTCATCACCTCGTACATGAGCAACGGACCCGTGACGGGCCCGGCGAAGCTGGAGAAGCCCGACCAGTTGGTGCCGAACTGATAGCTCATCACGACACCGGAAACGACGCCCATCCCGAAGGCCACTGCGAAGATCTTCGACCAGAACAGGCAAAGATCTTTGTAGTACGCCTTGCCGGTTTTCAGCCAGCGCCATTCGAGTACGGCGATAAAGCTGGCGAGGCCGATGCTGAGCGCCGGAAAAACGATGTGAAACGAAACGGTGAACGCAAACTGGATGCGGGCGAGATCGAATGCCGATAGTGCGGAGGTCATGAGCGTGAAGTTGCGTGAGGCCCGAAGGCGGACTACGCGCGTCGACCGTTGTCGGTGCGCACTGCGCTGGGCAGATGGCGCAAGAGTAGGGGATGGCGAAACTTTTTGCTGCGACGCGACGTGCGTCAAAAAACCGCGTTGTTTTGTGCTGCTTTTCGTTTTTGAGACGACAAGGCCTTGATAGGTATCAAGTTTTTCTGATTGCGCGATTACGCATGTTTGCGGTGCTTCAGGCCGAACTGCGTCAATAGACCGCGCTGCAACAAGCTGGCTTGCCCGTTGCAGCACCCGTTTGCATGAGCGAGACGTGTCCCCGATGAACTGCCAAAGCGCGCCAGAACGGCGCCCCACGGTCTACGCGATCGAGATGAACAGTTGCTTGCCGCAGGCCGCGGCATATCTGCGCAATGTGTCGATGGAAGGCGAATGCTGGCCCGACGCGAGCGCCCGTTCGAGCCGAGTGATGGCCGGCGCTTTCGTACCCATGCGTTCGGCGACCTGCGCCTGGGTCAAGCCGGCGTCGCGACGCGCGGCAAGCATCTGATCGAGCAGGGCGAATTCTTCGCGGTTCAACCGGTCGTATTCGGCACGTACTTCCGGGTCGGTGAGCGCGCGCTCGCGCATCGCCTTATAGGTGGCCATGTTTTACCTCCAGCAATCTTTTGCGCGCGACATCCAGTTCGTTGCGCGGCGTTTGTTGAGACTTCTTTACGAAGCAGTGAAGCATGACGATCTTGCGTTCCACGATCGCGCAGTAGAACACTCTGGCGATGCCTTCCGCCGCTTTCAGACGCATCTCGAACAAACCGCCGCCCATCGACGCGGTATGCGGCTCGCCGAGGTTCGGGCCGTATTGCTCCATGCGGTCGGCCAGTGCGATGAAGCGCGCCAGCAGCGTTTTCGGTAGTGAGGCAACGTTCACTTTGACTCTTTCGTTGTAGAAATCGATCGTAAATGGCATCGGGATTTATGATAACAAATATGTTATTTATGCGCAAGCGTGCGTCTGACGGGTTCGGATGAACCGTTACCGGTTTTTGCCGCGAATCAGCAAAGACCGGAGGCGCTGCCTGGCAGGGAATCGAGCGACGAGGCGTGACGAAAGCAGGACCGCGATGCGCGGTTACAACGGCGTAGGCACAGCGAAGCGTTCGGCTGGATTGATTCGTGCGGGACGCGGTAGCGGGCGCGGCACGGCGGAGGTCTCCTTCTATACAGGCTGGTCACGTTGGGATAGCGAATCAGGGCTCGCCCGTCACCAGCCGACAATAGCTCCTTCCATGCGGACTTTCTATCGGCCAGTTGGCTAGCCTGTCGTGGTATTTGCTTCTACCATGCAAGGCCTTGAACTCGCTTTCCACTGCTTTCGTCGTGCGGCCGCAGTTAGCGCCGCGCGCACCGTTCGAGAGGGCCCGCTTCATCCACCTGCCGGCAACGGCAGACTTCATCCACAAGGAGTCAGCAGATGAGCACGATCACCACGAAAGACGGCACGGAAATTTTCTACAAGGACTGGGGCAGTGGTCGCCCGGTCGTGTTCTCGCATGGCTGGCCACTGTCCGCGGACGCGTGGGATGCGCAGATGCTGTTCCTGGGTAGCAAGGGCTTTCGCGTGATCGCGCACGACCGGCGCGGCCATGGTCGTTCCGCTCAGACGTGGGATGGCAACGACATGGATACCTATGCGGACGATCTGGCCGCACTGATCGAACATCTCGATCTGAAAGACGCCACCCTGGTCGGCCATTCGACCGGCGGCGGCGAAGTCGCGCATTACATCGGCCGGCACGGTACGAAGCGTGTTGCGAAGGCGGTGCTGATCGGCGCGGTGCCGCCCTTGATGCTCAAGACGGCAGCGAATCCCAACGGCACGCCGATCGACGTGTTCGACGGCATTCGCCAGGGCGTCGTCGCGGACCGTTCGCAGTTTTTCAAGGATCTGGCGTTGCCGTTTTACGGCTACAACCGTCCGAACGCCAAGGTGTCGCAAGGCGTGATCGATTCGTTCTGGGCGCTGGGCATGGCCGGCTCGATCAAGGGGCTGTACGACTGCATCAAGCAGTTTTCGGAAGTCGACTACACGGAGGACCTGAAGAAAATCGACGTGCCGACACTGGTGCTGCACGGCGACGACGACCAGATCGTGCCGATCGACGCCGCGGGCCGCCTGACCGCGAAAATCGTCAAGGACGCGACCCTGAAGGTCTATCCGGGTGGCGCGCACGGCATGTGCACGGTCGAAGCGGATAAGGTGAATGCCGATCTGCTGGAGTTCATCGGCTCCTGATGCGCCTGATGCGTTTCGGGCACTGACGCGGCGGGCAGGGTGGGCGCACGGTTGTCGCGCGTCCGCCCATAACGGCTCTTACGCGATTGGCCGGCCAATCCGCGCCGCCGGTGTAGATTCAAAGCTATCGACGGCCGCGTTCAAACCCGGCGTGTACAGCCACATAAGAGCGCTCAGTTTCCATTTGAAGTGCGCCATATGTTATACGACATCACATAAATATAATTGTTGTATGTGTCTGTTTCTTAAGAAAATTGCATCGTTAGTTAGCAAATTAATACGGGTAAATGCCTAATTGAAATTCACTTTGGCATGGGAGATAGTACGTTATCGTACAACAAGCGGTCGATCCGTTGTCCGATATCCCTTGGCTTCATCGTGCGCAGTACGCGCCAGGATCGTCCGCGGCGCAGTAAAGGAACCTTATGAAGAAGATTGCTCTGAGTGGGGCCGGCGGCCAGCTCGGCTCGGTAGTTCGGACCGCGTTGATTGCGCGCGGCATCCCATTGCGTTCGGCCGCGGGCTCGCGCGCCCTGACACCGCTGGTGGAAGGCGAGGACGTGATGCACGGCGATCTGCGCGACGCCGCGGTCGTGGATCGTCTGCTCGAGGGCGTGGATGTGCTGATTCACTTCGCCGGCACGAGCGTGGAGCGTCCTCTGCCCGAAATCATCGAGAACAATCTGCGCGGGCTGGTGGCGGTGTATGAAGGCGCGCGGCGGCACGGCGTAAAACGCATTGTGTTCGCCAGCTCGAATCACGCGATCGGCATGTACCCGGTGACCGAACACCTGAGCCTCGACTGCGAATTGCGTCCGGACGGTTTCTACGGCCTGAGCAAGGTATGGGGCGAAGCGCTGGCAAGAATGTATTGGGACAAGCACGGCATCGAGAGTATTTGCGTGCGCATCGGCAGTTGCCTTGAGTGGCCGACCGAGCCGCGCCATCTGAGCACCTGGTTCGGGCATCGCGATCTGATGCATTTCCTCGATCGTTGCGTCGAGGCCGAGGACGTCGGGTTCCTGACCGTGTGGGGCGTTTCCGCAAACAAACGTGGCTGGTGGGACAACAGCGGCGCCGCGCGGCTGGGTTATCGGCCGACCCAGGACGCCGAAGATTACGCCGCCGAAGTTCTGGCGGGGCCGAATCCGCTCGATGCTTTGGGCCAGCGCTTCCAGGGCGGCGGCTTCGTCGGCCTCGATTATTCGCGCGACGACACCGCGTCCGATGGTTCGACCGCGCCGGCAGGCCGGCCCGTCTGACTGGTTACGGGATTACGAGGAGACACAGCATGAAGATCAAGGGCATCCGCTGGTGGATGGTGAGTCTGGTCGCGGCCGGGCTGATCATTAATTACCTCGCGCGGAACACGCTATCAGTGGCGGCGCCGACGCTGATGAAAGACCTCAACATCAGCACTGAGCAGTATTCGCATGTCGTGGTGGCGTGGCAGTTGTGCTACGCGTTCATGCAGCCGGTCGCAGGCTATGTGCTCGACACCGTCGGCACCAAGATCGGCTTTGCGGTGTTCGCGCTCGCCTGGTCGCTGGCGTGCGCCGCGGCGGCCTGGTCCACGGGCTGGCGAAGCCTCGCGTTCTTCCGCGGCGTGCTCGGTATCGCCGAAGCAGCCGGCATTCCGGCTGGCGTGAAGGCGACCAGCGAGTGGTTCCCGGCCAAGGAACGGTCGGTGGCAATCGGCTGGTTCAACATCGGCTCGTCTATCGGCGCGCTGCTCGCGCCGCCGCTGGTCGTCTGGGCCCTGTTGCATGGGCAATGGCAATGGGCCTTCGTGATCGTCGGCGTGGCGGGCATCGTCTGGAGCGCGCTGTGGATGCTGCTGTACAAGCACCCGCGCCATCAGAAACTGCTGGGCGACGCTGAGCGCGATTACATCCTGAGCGGACAGGAAGCCAAGCACAGCGATACAGGCGCAACGAGGCGCAAGTGGTTTGAAATGCTCGGCAGCCGCAACTTCTGGGCCATCGGTATTCCGCGCATTCTGTCCGAGCCGGCCTGGCAGACCTTCAATGCCTGGATTCCGCTATACATGATGACCGAGCGTCACATGAACCTGAAGGAAGTCGCGCTGTATGCGTGGATGCCGTTTCTGGCCGCGGATATCGGCTGCGTGCTCGGCGGTTACCTCAGTCCGTTTTTTCATAAGTACGCGAAGGTTTCGTTGTTCACGTCGCGCAAGATGGTTTTCGTGGTCGGCGCGCTCTGCATGGTGGGACCGGCATGCGTCGGGCTGGTGGCGAGTCCTTACGCGGCAGTTGCGCTGTTGTGCGTCGGCGGCTTTGCTCACCAGACCTTGTCGGGCGCGCTGTACGCCATCACATCGGACCTGTTCGGCAAGAACGAAGTCGCGACCGCCACGGGCATGGGCGGCATGGCGGGCTACCTGGGCGCCGCTGCGTTCACTGCGCTGTTCGGCGTGCTGGTCACGCAGATCGGCTACAGCCCGCTGTTCGTCGTGCTGGCGGTGTTCGACATCATTGCTGCGGTGGTGGTGTGCCTGCTGGCCAAGAGCGGCGACCGGATTCCCGAGCCGCACTGGGGGGCGGCGAATCCTGTCGTCAAGTGAGTCATCTTGCCTGAGAGTTAGGGCCGGCCGCGAATCGCGGCGGGGAAAAAAAATGGCGGCGCCTCAAGGGCGCCGCCATTTTTTTGCTTAACGTCGGTCGACCACCGATCACGCGCGATCTCCGGCATGGTGCATGCCGAAGATCGCTTGTCGGTCAGCCTGCCAGTGCGCTGTTATACGTGACGCCACCGATCACCACATTGCTGAGCGTGATGGATTTCACGTTGTTCACGAACACCGGACCGGGCGTGGAAGTCGTTGCCGGTCCCGTGCAGATCGGTGTTCCCAGGTTGCAGTTCGAGATCGTCACGCCGGTAATCGGCTGCACCGTAGGTACCGGCAGCGGACCGTTGTAGTCGGCAGCCACCGGACCCTGCGCGACGATCGCCTGGAAGCACGAACCGGACGTCGCGGGGAAGCCCGAAGTCAGCGCGTAGCTCACCGCACCTGACGTGTTGGTCGCGTTCACGTTCGAGATGTTGACATTATTGATAGTTGCGGGATTCCAGCGTACCGCATCGCCCGAGGGACTGTAGTCGCAGTCGAACGTGATCAGCCCGCCCTGGCCCGTGGACGGGTTTGCCGCGAGACCGACCGTGCCCGTACCGGGGACCGAACCCGGTACGCTCGAGCCCAGCGCGCCGCCGCCGTATTTGCCCGTCAGGTTTACGCCGTTGGGCAACGTTACGCCATTGATCCACACGTTGTTGATGAACCCGCCACGGTTCATATTGGTCTTGAAGCGAAGCGCGATGTTCAACGGATTGGTGGCCCAATTCTCGTTCTGCATCGTCAGATTGCGCGCGTAGACGTTTTGCACGCCGGCGCTCATTTCGCTGCCGATCGTGAGGCCGCCGTGGCCGCTTTGCATCGTGCAATTCTGGACCACGATGTTCTGCATCGGGCCGTACTCCGTGTCGAGGCACTTGCCGGACTTGATCGCGATGCAGTCGTCGCCGGTATTGAACTGAACGTTCTGCACCAGCACGTAGTTACACGCATCCGGGTCGAAGCCGTCGTTGTTCGGGCCAATGCTGTCCGCAAACACGCCGTCGATCACCACGTTCGTGCAATCGGTCGGGTGATGCTGCCAGAACGGCGTGTTCTGCGTGTGATAGTTCTGCAGCAGCACGTTGTTGCAGCCGATGAACTCGATCATGCACGGTCGCAGAAAGTGGCCCATGCCGAAGACGCGCTGCAGGACCGGCACGCCGAGTTCGGACAGCGCAGGCAAGTAGTTCTGATCCTGATTCCAGCCTGAAACCGTGAGCAATTGCATCAGCGTCGCCGTGGTGCCGTCCTGATTCCTGAACGACACGTTCGCCTGCGGATTGGTGACCTGGGCGGCGGGCAGGCTCGTCAACGCGGTGTTAGCCGGATAGGTGCCAGCGTTGGCCGAATAGGCGGTGGTGCCCGTGTTCGCATCAGCTTGCGAAACCGGAGCACCCCCGGAAGCCGGCTTCACGTAACCATACTCGCTACTCGAGCCCTTGAACGTCCACCAGCACGACGTCGGCGGCTGGGTGCTCAACTGCATCGGTGTCATCGCCTGACCGTTCAGAACGCAAGTGTTGTCGTCGGCGGTCAGCGCGATGTTGTTCTGCTGGTACGCATAGATCGGCGCGCCGAAGTTCAGACAGTCGTTCGCCTGCCAGCGCGACCAGTACAGATTGCCGTTTGCCGTCGGATACGGGCCATTCTTTGCATAGTCAGACGGGTTCGGGCTGAAATAGATCGTGCAACCGGAGCTCAAATGGAAATTCACGTTGCTTAGGAGGACGATCGGGCCGCCGCAATACCAGTTGCCGGCTGGCACCACCACGCGGCCACCGCCCGCCGCGTGCGCGGCCTGAATTGCGGCATTGAACGCGGAGCACGAATCATACGGCGTGTCCGTCATGTCGTACGGCACCATCACGTTCGAGCCGGGGCTTTGCGGCGACGTCGCTGCCTGCGAGCCTGTCACCCATGAAATCGGGCCGCCTGGCCACGCGTTTGCCTGGATCAGGGCGGACGCCGGCAGCGTCCGTGCGCCGTAGCTCGTCACCTGAAAATTAACAGCCGGAAACGTTGAAGCGGTGATGCCGGCAAGCTTGTTGATGATTGCCGTTGCCTGACCCGTCGGCCCCCAGATCGGGTCCGCGGGCGTGGCCGGTGCGGTCGTCGCGGCGGTCAGGGAGCCGTTGCTACCGCCGCATCCGGGCAAGGTCGCTAGCAGGGTAGCGCCCGCAGAGGTTCCTGCGAGCACGATAAACGCTCTGCGTTTAGGTGAGTTGGGTTCATCCTGACTGCGGCTTCCTGAAGTTGCCTGCTTACCGCTATTTTTATGCTGGGTTGCCACGGATGTCTCCTTGCCCTTTGTGGGCGTTGTGAGTGATCGTAAGAACTCGATGGGACGCGGTTCGTCGATCCGTCGCCTGAACAAGCGGTGGATATCGGAACAGCTCCCTTGCCGTAAGGCATCCTTAATATTTGTAATAAAACGATACGGATGAGTGTGAAACCGTTGCCATGGAGACTCGCGCGCTCAGAGCATGAGCGCGCGGACGCGCCGCCCCCTCTTCTTCATTTGCATAGAGAAGAGGGAGCGGCGCCTGGAAAAGATTTTGCGGCTTAAGCGGGCTGCTGGCCGATTTCGTGATTGGCGAGTATTTCGAGGGCGCGCACCATTGCGGAGTGGTCCCAGGCTTTGCCGCCATGCGCCACGCAGGCAT
Source organism: uncultured beta proteobacterium (assembly GCA_963738755.1). Taxonomy (GTDB): domain Bacteria; phylum Pseudomonadota; class Gammaproteobacteria; order Burkholderiales; family Burkholderiaceae; genus Paraburkholderia. Next base: position 202,828 of record CAVTXZ010000011.1, on the reverse strand, counting down.
TGAACAGTGCCTGGCAGGTGGCGGTATTGGGCAAGGACACCCCGAGCGCTTGTGCGGTCGACAGCGCGAGGTTCAGATCCTTCTGGTGCAGTTCGATCCGGAAACCCGGGTCGAAGGTGCGCTTGGTCATGCGCTCGCCGTGCACTTCAAGAATGCGGGACGAGGCAAAGCCGCCCATCAGCGCTTCGCGCACGCGCGCCGGATCCACGCCGGCTTTGGACGCCAGCAACAACGCCTCGCCAACCGCCTCGATGGTCGCCGCGACGATCACCTGATTGGCCACCTTGCAGACCTGTCCGGCGCCTACTTCGCCGATCAAGGTCACGTTCTTGCCCATCATGTCGAACAGCGGCTTGACCTTGTCGAAGGTCGCGGTTGCGCCGCCGACCATGATGGTCAGCGAACCGGCTTTGGCACCGACTTCACCGCCGGAAACCGGTGCGTCCAGATAGTCGGCGCCACGTTCGCGCACGCGCGCCGCGAACTCGCGGGTGGCCATCGGCGAAATCGAGCTCATATCGACGACGGTCTGGCCCGGGCGCAATGCCTCGGCGAGCCCCTGTTCGCCAAACAGAACACGCTCCACGTCCGGGGTGTCCGGCACCATGATGAAGATCACATCGGCCTCACCGGCGACGGCTGCCGGGCTGTCGCACGAAGCCGCGCCGGCTTGCCTGAGATCGTCGGGCAAGCCGCTGCGCGTGAAAGCGGCGAGCGCCACGCCGTTCTTGAGAAGGTTGGCGGCCATGGGCTTGCCCATGATGCCGAGTCCAATAAAGCCTGCTTTTTGCATGGAATTCTCCGTAGATGTCATCGCGGCCGTGCGTACGTCCAGCCCGCTTATTTCTGCATGAAGTGTTTTTGAACCGCCTGCGCGGCGCCTTTCAGGAGCCCCATGTCGGCGCAGACCGCGACGACCCGGCAGCCCATCGAGATGTAGCGCTCCGCGTCGGCCTGAACCGGCGCGAGAATGCCGCTCGGCTTGCCGGCGGCCTGCGCGCGTTCGAAGACGTGCGCAATGGCCTGTTGCACCTCGGGATGAGCCGCATTGCCGAGATGGCCATAGGTCGCGGCGAGGTCGGACGGTCCGACGAAAACGGCATCGATGCCCTCGACGGCAAGAATCTCGTCAATCGCGTCGACAGCTTTGCGGCTTTCAATCTGAACGATGACGCAGACGTTGTCGTTGGCGATCTCGAAGTAGTCGGGTTCGGTCGCGTAGCGATTGCCCCGATGACTCACCGAGACGCCGCGAATTCCCTGCGGCGGATAGCGCGTCGCCGCGACGGCGCGGGCAGCGTCGGCGGCACTCTCGACGAACGGCACCAGAAAATTCGAGACGCCGCTATCGAGCAGCCGTTTGATGAACACGCTGTCGTTGGCCGGCGGCCGCACGACCGGCGCGCTCCGGCTGTCCTTGAGCGCCATCAACTGGGGAATCAGCGTGAGCACGTCGTTGGGCGCGTGTTCGGCGTCGAGCAACATCCAATCGAAGCCGACGATGCCGAGCAATTCCGTGGCAATCGGACTGGCGAGCGACGCCCAGCAACCGATCAGGGTTTCGCCGCCGCGAACGGCGCGGCGAAAGCTATTGGGCAAGGACTGGTACGGCGTGGCAGCAGGCATAGGGGTATCCTCAAACTGCGATTGATCGGGCAAGCTCCGACGTTTGCTGATTCGCATGTTATAGGTCGTCGTACGTCTATATGCAGAGTAGCACTGGCCCGATTCAAAGTAACGGCCACGTAAACCCGAATTTGTGATGGGACGGGCCACGCCGGTTGCATGGGCTACCTCTATTGTTATACGATGACCGATATCGAAAAACGGTTATTCAAGGAAAGAAAGCGAAATGTCTATTACCGGCGAAATGCTGATTGGCCGCAACGCGGTGCGCGGCGCAGAACAATCATTGCGAGCGTTCAATCCTGCCACGGGCGCCGACATCGCGGAACCTGTTTTCGGCGGCGGCACGGCCGCGCATGTCGGACTCGCGTGCGAGCTTGCGCAGAAGGCGTTCGACCCGTACCGCCAGTTGCCGCTCACGGTGCGCGCCGAATTTCTCGAGCGTATCGCCGACGGCATCACGGCGCTCGGCGACGCGCTGATTCAACGCGCGCACGAAGAGTCCGGCCTGCCGAAGGCGCGTCTCGAAGGCGAGCGCGGCCGCACGACCGGGCAGCTCAAGCTGTTCGCGCAAGTCGTCAGAGCAGGGCAATGGCTGGCCGCCACGCTCGATTCGCCGCTGCCGGAGCGCAAGCCGCTGCCGCGCTCCGATCTGCGCATGCGCAAGATTCCGCTGGGCCCGGTAGCGGTGTTCGGCGCCAGCAACTTCCCGCTGGCGTTTTCGGTGGCAGGCGGCGACACGGCCGCGGCACTCGCGGCGGGTTGCCCGGTGGTGGTCAAGGCTCACGGCGCTCACCTGGGCACCTCCGAGATGGTCGGCCGGGTGATTCAGCGTGTCGCGCAGGAAATGGATCTGCCTGAGGGCGTGTTCTCGCTGGTGCTGGGCGCGGGTAATGCAGTCGGCGAAGCGCTGGTTGCGCATCCGGCGATCAAGGCGGTGGGTTTCACCGGCTCGCGCGCCGGCGGCCTGGCACTGATGCGCATCGCGGCTGCCCGTAAAGAGCCGATTCCGGTTTTCGCCGAAATGAGCAGCATCAACCCGGTGTTTCTCCTGTCGAGCGCGCTCTCGCAGCGCGGCGACAGCATTGCGCGCGGCTTCGTCGATTCACTGGTGCTCGGCGCGGGGCAGTTCTGTACCAACCCGGGGCTCGCCATCGCGATCGACGGCGACGCTTTGAAGCAGTTCGTGGCAACGGCGTCGGAGGCTTTGACGGCCAAGCCGGCCCAGACCATGCTTACTGCCGGCATCCAGGCGGCGTATGGAGCGGGCGAGTGCAAGCTGGCCGCCATCAAGGGCGTCGAGACCGTAGCGCGCGGCATTGACGCGACCGGCCCGACGCAGGCGCGCGCCGCATTGTTCGTGACCGACGCTGCCACCTTCCTGGCGACGCCGGCACTGGAGGAAGAGGTGTTCGGCCCCGTGTCGACCATCGTGCGTTGCAAGGACGAGCAGGAAGTGCTCGCCGTGGCCGAGCACGTTGAAGGCCAGTTGACCGCCACGGTGCAGATGGACAGTGCCGATCTGGCGGCGGCGAAAAAGCTGGCGCCGATTCTCGAACGCAAAGTCGGGCGGATTCTGGTCAACGGCTTCCCGACGGGTGTCGAGGTGTCGCACGCGATGGTGCATGGCGGCCCGTTCCCGGCGACGTCCGATAGCCGGGCGACCTCGGTGGGAACGACGTCGATCGAGCGTTTCCTGCGTCCGGTCTGCTATCAGGATTTCCCGGCCGATCTGCTGCCTGAGTCGCTGGCCGACAGCAACCCGCTGGACCTGTGGCGTCGTCGCGATGGCGAGATCACGCGCAGCTAAGCCCCAAACGCGGGCGGAAAGCAGGGTGGCGAACGAGCGGCACGTGTGCCGCGAGTGAGCCAAAAAAATGGCCGGGAATTCCCGGCCATTTTTATTGCCCGAAGCGAGCCGGCTCAGCCGTTCGTTTCAGTGGTTTCGTTGGCGCGCCTGAGCCGCTCACGGCTATTGGACAGATGCATGCGCATGGCCGCGCGCGCGCCGTCGGCATCATGTCGCGTGATCGCTTCGAGGATGCTTTCGTGTTCGAGATTGACGAGCGAGAGGTAAGCGTCCGGTTCGGCATGGGCGATTCCCGCCGAGTCGAGCCGGTTGCGCGGAATCAGCGCGCTGCCCATCTGCGTGAGGATATCGACGAAATACCGGTTGCCGGTTGCGCGCGCCACGGAGATATGGAACTGCAGGTCGGCGTCGACGCTGTCGAGACCATTGTTGCGGGTTGCTTCAATCGCATCGAGCGCGGTGCGCATGCGCGCGAGATCGTCCGGCTTGGCGCGTTGAGCCGCCAGACCGGCGCATTCCGTTTCCAGGCTGATGCGCAACTCGAGGATCGATAGCACGTCGCGCAACGTGGTGGCGGGCACCATGTCGATACCCAGTTTTTCGCGCTGCGGCTCGAGCACGAAGCTGCCGATGCCATGGCGCGTCTCGATGACCTTGCCTGCTTGCAGGCGCGAAATAGCTTCGCGGATAACCGTGCGGCTGACACTCAGCGTGACCATAAGCTGCGATTCGGTAGGCAGCTTGTCGCCGGGCTTTAACGCATTGGACGCGATCTGCTCGGTGACGTAGCCGACGACGAACTCGGCCAGATTACGAGCGCGCCGTGGCGGTGCTGCGGAAGCCAGTGGTGTAGCCATCGAAAACGCCCCTCAAATCAATTAGTTGCAGATACTTCCTGCGTTTCATTATACCGTCGTCTGACGACTGATTATACAAGTGCACAATCATTCACGGCATAAACGCCAGACATGGCGTTTACACTGTAATTTTCGCTGCGAAACCACGCACTTTTCGTGGTTTTCCGGCGCGCAGTGGGAAGTACGATAACTGCGCGCCACACCATGCTTCAGGACCGGCGCAGTTCGACCCGCTTGATGTCTTTGACGATCACGAGGTAGCTGAACACCGTGAGCAAGGCATTCAGGCCGACGAAAACCAGCGCGCCGTTGAACGATCCGGTTTTCGCGACCAGATAGCCGATCACGATCGGCGTCACGATGCCGGCCACATTGCCGAACATATTGAAGATGGATCCGGACAGGCCGAGCGCCTCTTTGGGCGAGGTATCCGCGACCACGGCCCAGCCGAGCGCCCCAATGCCCTTGCCGAAGAACGCGAGCGACATGAGCGCGACCACGAGCCAGTCGGCCGTCACGTAATTGCAGCCGATGATGCTCACCGACAGCAGCATGCCGCCGACAATCGGCGCCTTGCGCGCGAGGGTGAGGGAATGGCCGCGCCGGATCAGCGCGTCGGACAGCACGCCGCCGAGCACGCCGCCGGAGAATCCGCAGATTGCAGGCAGCGAAGCCACCAGACCCGCTTGCAGGATCGTCATGCCGCGCGCCTGCACGAGGTAGATCGGAAACCAGGTCAGGAAGAAGTAGGTCAGCACGTTGATGCAGTACTGGGCCAGGTAGACGCCCAGCAGCATCCGGTTGGTCAGCAGCTGACGCACCAGAGACCAGCCGCCGGTCCGCGCGATGTCAACGGGCTGCGCGCGCGTATGGCCATTCACCACGCCGCCGCCCTGTTCGATGTAATCGAGTTCGGTGCGCGAAACCCGCGGATGGTCGGCGGGATTCTTCATCACCTTGAGCCAGGTGAGAGCGAGCAGGAGCCCGGCCACGCCCATTACGAGATACACCTCATGCCAGCCGAACGCGTGGGTCAGCCACGCCATGAGCGGGGTGAAAACGACCGCCGCGAAATACTGGGCCGAATTGAAGATGGCCGATGCCGTGCCGCGTTCGGTCGTCGGGAACCAGCTGGCGACCACCTTGGCATTGGCCGGAAAAGCTGGCGATTCGGCCGCGCCCATCGCAAAGCGCAGCACGAACAGCGCGGTGATCGCGGCTGCCGCGCTCCCAAGCAAACCGATCGAGCTTTGCAGCAGCGTGAAGAGCGACCACAGGAAAATGCTCGCCGCGTACACGCGCCGCGCGCCGAAGCGGTCGAGCAGCCAGCCTGCCGGCAATTGCGACAGCACGTAGGCCCAGCTGAACGCGGAGAAGATGTATCCCATCCTGATCGCGTCGAAGCCGAATTCGGCGCGCATCGCCGTGCCGGTGACTGACAGCGTGGCGCGATCCGCGTAATTGAATGTCGTGATGAGGAAGATCAGCAGCAGAATCGTGTAGCGGACTCTGGTGCGCTTCTCGACGTGAGCGGGGCTCGCCGTGTGGCTCACTTCCATGATCGTCTCCTGAATTCCTGATATTTCGCCGGGGAGAGGCTCCCGGGTTTTATGCCGCTTTCGGCCACGGCGGTATTCCGCTCAACCGGCGCTCGCCGGGAATGCATCGGAATGTGCCGCACGGCGTTGCGCTACGGTAAAAAAAACGCCCGGCGACGTTGCCGTCCCGGGCGCTCCGTGCGAAGCCGTCTGCGCGGCCAGACACGCACGGCCGCAGGGCGTTTACTGCGCGCCGAGCTTTTTGATCAGCACGTCGAGTTGAGCCATTTCTTCTTCGGTCAGATCGGTCAGCGGCGCGCGCACCGGCCCGGCGCTACGACCCACCAGCTTCGCGCCAGCCTTCACGATGCTGACCGCGTAACCTTGACGGCGATTACGGATCGCCAGATACGGCAGGAAGAATTCGTCGATCAGCTTGCCGACGGTGGCGTGGTCGTCCGCGGCGATCGCGCGGTAGAAGTCCATGGCGGTCTTCGGAATGAAGTTGAACACCGCCGACGAGTACACCGGCACGCCCAGCGCCTTGTATGCGGCTGCGTAGACTTCCGCGGTCGGCAGGCCGCCGAGGTAGGAGAAGCGCTCGCCCAGGCGGCGGCGAATCGACACCATATTCTCGATCTCGCCTACGCCGTCCTTGAAGCCGATCAGGTTCGGGCAGCGCTCGGCCAGGCCCTCAAGCATGTCGGCGTTCAGTTTCGAATTGGCGCGGTTATAGATGATCACGCCCATGTCCGGCACGGACTTGCACACTTCTTCAGCGTGCGCGGCGATGCCTTCCTGGCAGGCTTCGGTCAGATAATGCGGCATCAACAGGATGCCGTTCGCACCGTGGCGGCGCGCTTCCTGAGCGTAGGCGATCGCCACGCGGGTCGGGCCGCCCGCGCCGGCGAGGATCGGCACCTTGCCCTTGCAGACTTCCGTGGCCGTGCGTACGACGTTCGAATAGTCGTCGTGCGTCAAGGAGAAAAACTCACCCGTGCCGCCAGCGACGAACAGCGCGGAAGCGCCGTATGGAGCGAGCCATTCGAGGCGCTCAGCATACGTATCGGCGCGGAAGTCGCCTTGTTCGTCGAAGTCGGTGACGGGGAAAGACAAAAGGCCTTCCGAAACGATCTGCTTCAGTTCCTGCGGTGTCGTCATGATGAGTAGTATCCAGGCGTCGGGTTATGGGAATAGACAATTCTTATACGTCATCGTACAACAACAATTTGGCGACTTCAACACTGTTTTCACGGCATAATCGACGACCAGGGTAAATACGGAACGTCTGCGCCGCTGGCTATGTTGTAGGATGACATATGAATTATCGGCGTAGCAGGCGTGAAAACGCCATAAGGATCGATGCAATGGAACTGTCCCCGCTCTATATTCGCGTTCACCCCAACGACAACGTCGCGATCGTCGTCAATGACGGCGGTCTGGGTGAGGGCGCGGTGTTCGCCGATGGCCTCGCGCTGCGCGAGCGCGTGCCGCAAGGCCACAAGGTGGCGCTCGCCGATCTCGCGGAAGGCGACGAGGTCATCCGCTATAACGTGGTGATCGGCTACGCGCTCAAGGCGCTGCCGAAGGGAAGCTGGATCAACGAACACGTGATCCGCATGCCGAGCCCGCCCGGGCTGGAAGATCTGCCGATCGCCACCATCAAGGCGCCGGAGATGCCGCCGCTCGAAGGCTACACGTTCGAGGGTTACCGCAACGCGGACGGCTCGGTCGGCTCGCGCAACATTCTGGCGATCACGACCACGGTGCAATGCGTGGCCGACGTGGTCCAGCATGCGGTCACGCGCATCAAGGCCGAGTTGTTGCCGCACTATCCCAATGTCGACGACGTGGTGGGCCTCGGCCACACCTACGGTTGCGGCGTCGCGATCGACGCGCCGGACGCCATGGTGCCGATCCGCACGGTGCGCAACATCAGCCTGAATCCGAATTTCGGCGGCGAGGTCATGATGGTTAGCCTCGGCTGCGAGAAGCTGCAGCCTGAACGGCTGATGCCGCCGGGCACGATTCCGATCGCGGCCGCGGCGAATGTCGCCGAGATTGCCGACATCGGCGATGTCGAGGGCGATCTGAATGGCGACGTAGTCGTGCTGCAGGATGATGCGCACGTCGGCTTCCAGTCGATGATCGAGTCGATCATGCGAACGGCCGAAGGTCATCTCAAGCGCTTGAACAATCGTCGTCGCGAAACCTGCCCGGCCTCCGACCTGGTGATCGGCGTCCAATGCGGCGGCAGCGACGCCTTCTCCGGGCTGACCGCGAATCCCGCGGTGGGCTTCGCCACCGACCTGCTGGTGCGCGCCGGCGCCACGGTCATGTTCTCCGAAGTTACCGAAGTGCGCGACGGCGTCGATCAACTGACGGCGCGTGCGGCGAATGCGGACGTGGCCGCGGCGATCATCCGCGAAATGCAGTGGTACGACGATTATCTGAAGCGCGGCGGCGCGGACCGCAGCGCAAACACCACGCCCGGCAACAAGAAAGGCGGCCTGTCGAACATCGTCGAAAAGGCGATGGGTTCGATCATCAAGTCCGGCAACTCGGCCATTTCCGGCGTGCTTTCGCCAGGTGATAAGGTCCGGCAGAAGGGCTTGATCTACGCGGCAACGCCGGCGAGCGACTTCATCTGCGGCACGCTGCAGCTCGCCGCGGGTATCAACCTGCACGTGTTCACCACCGGCCGCGGCACGCCGTACAGCCTCGCCGAAGTGCCGGTCATCAAGGTGGCGACGCGCTCCGATCTCGCGCGCCGCTGGCACGATCTGATGGATATCAACGCCGGCACCATCGCCACCGGTGAAGCGAGCATCGAAGACGTGGGCTGGGAGTTGTTCCGCCTGATGCTCGAAGTCGCCAGCGGGCGCAAGCAGACCTGTGCCGAAAAGCTCAAACTGCACAACGCATTGGTGCTGTTCAATCCGGCGCCGGTGACCTGATCGATGTTTCCGGACTGGCCGGGCGAACCGGCCACCGGAAGCAGCAAGAGAATGCAACACGCCGGCTGCGCAAGAACCTTGGCAGCCGGTCGAACAATGACGCGACAGACAGAAACATGACCGACTCGAACTCCGAACGCTCCGCCACGCAAAAACCCTTCCGCCGCCTTCTGCTTACCGGGGCCGCCGGCAATCTGGGCCGCCAGGCGCGCAGCGCGCTTGCCGCGTGGGCCGACATCGTGCGCGTGACCGATATTGCGCCGCTCGGCGAAGTGGCCGCGCACGAGGAAGCCTCGATCGTCGACCTCGCGGATGAAGCCGCCGTGCACGCGCTGCTCGAAGGCGTCGATGCGGTGGTGCATCTCGGCGGCATTTCCGTCGAGGCGCCCTTCGAGGATCTGCTCGAAGCGAATATCCGCGGCCTCTACAACCTCTATTCCGCTGCGCAGAAGCAGGGCGTCAAACGCATCGTTTACGCCAGCTCGAATCACGCGGTGGGTTTTCATCCGGTGACGTCGGTGGTGGATGTCGACGCGCCGCTGCGTCCGGACAGCCTGTATGGCGTGACGAAGTGTTTCGGTGAATCGCTGTCGCGCTATTACTTCGACCGCTTCGGGCTGGAAACGGTGTGCCTGCGCATCGGCTCGTCGTTCGAGCAACCGAGAAATCCTCGTATGCTCGTGACGTACCTCAGTTATCGCGACTTCATCGAACTGGTGCGCTGCTCGCTTTTCACCAACCGGGTGGGACATACGATCGCCTATGGCGTCTCGGATAACCGGATCAAGTGGGTGGACAACACAAAGGCGGCGTTCCTTGGTTTCCGTCCGCAGGATAGCTCGGCGGAATTCGAGCACCTCTTTCCGGTCGGCGCCCCCGATACGGACTTCGACGATCCCACGCAGCGTTTTCAGGGTGGCCCGTTCGTGCTGGCCGGTCCGATGGAGCCGAAGCGATGAGCGCGTCTGACAACGCTCACGCGCCTCGTGTGGAGCGGGTCGAGGCGGCGGGGCAGGCGCCCGCCATGGTCGGCGAGAGCCCGGTGTGGCGCGCGGCGGAACAGGCGCTGTACTGGGTGGATATCCCGGCGCAAAAAATCGTGCGCTTGCGGGTCGAGTCGAACGAACGCTCTGAATGGGTGCTGCCGGAAAAGGTCGCGTGTATTGCGTTCGATCATCGCGGTACGGTGCTGGCCGGCTGCGAAACGGGACTGTTTGCGCTCACGCTGACTGAAGGAACAGCCGGCGGCGAGCCGGTGAAGGTGACCGGCAGGAAGCTGGCCGCACCGGTTTTTCCGTTTGACGACATGCGCTTTAACGACGGCCGCTGTGATCGGCAGGGGCGCTTCTGGTCCGGCACGATGGTGCAGGACATGGCGGCGGCGAATCCTGCCGGCGTGCTCTATCGATTCGATGCGAATGGCGTGCTGTCGGCGCCGGTGGTCGACGCGCTGATTACGCAAAACGGTCTCGGATGGTCGCCCGATGGCGCGACGATGTACCTGTCCGACTCTCATCCTTCGCGCCGGCTGATCTGGGCGTTCGACTACGACACGGCCACGGGCGAACCGCGCAACCGGCGTGTGTTCGCCGATCTGCACGACTACGCCGGCCGTCCGGATGGTGCCGCGGTGGACGCCGACGGCTGCTACTGGATTTGTGCAAACGACGCCGGCCTGCTGTTGCGCTTCACGCCGCAAGGCAAGCTCGACCGCCAGATTGCCGTGCCGGCCATCAAGCCGTCGATGTGCGCGTTCGGCGGGCGGAATCTGGATACGTTGTTCGTGACATCGATCCGTCCCGCAGCGGGCGCCAGCGAACACGACGGCCATCTATTCGCGCTGCGCCCGGGCGTGAGCGGCCTGCCTGAGCCTGACTACGCGGGCGAACTGTGAAGTGACGCGTGTCTGAGCGAGCCGCTTGGCCTTCAGTGGTCTTGCGGTCTCGCGCATCAATCGTCACTCGTCGTACAACATTGTGGTGTTAAGACCACATGTTTATCTCAATTAGCCCCACGACAAACAGGGCTGTTGCGCTTCATTCCTTTTCCCTCAAGTCCCTTTCCCGCATGGTATATAGCCTCGCTGTGCGCGAAGCGTCTATCAGCATGTTTGCAGCGTATCTGTGCGGGTAAATACCGGCTGTACAACGCAAAGCGCGTTTTATAGACTTCATATGTCGTCGTACAACGTACGAGCGCAAACAGTTTGCTTTCGAGAAATTCCGGACTGCAAGGCGAGCAGGGCGCATTGATGTCGTGCCGGTACGCTCGCGTGAGGGAAGTCAGGTTTTCAACGAGGAGTGCTGAGCGTCTGTTTCGGGGATGTCAAACAGGCCGGTGCAGCCCGGCGATTACCTCTGAAAGTAGAGCATTTTGCATGGCTGGAAAAACAGGCGTGGAAAGTTTCCGACGCCGGGGAAAGCATCAAAACCGTGTCGCAACATCCGCAATCGATTGGATGGTCTAATTTTCAAGGAATGTCACGATGAAAAAGAAGTTTGCCTCTTCCCAGGTTTCTATGATTCTCGCGGCCTCCGTGCTGGCAATCAGCGCAGGGTCGGCACAGGCGCGCGTATTCCGCGTGTCGGACGTGCATGGCGACACCTATCCGACCAATATGGCCGTGAAGTACATGGGTGAAGAGATCAACAAGGCAACGGGTGGCAAGGACTCCGTGAAGGTGTTCGGCAACAGCGCGCTGGGTTCCGAAAACGACACGATCGACCAGGTGCGTATCGGTGCACTCGACATGGCGCGCGCCAACGGTGCTGCGTTCAACGAAATCGTTCCGGAATCGATGATTCCGTCGCTGCCGTTCCTGTTCCGCGACATCGACCATTTCCGCAAGGTGATGTACGGCCCGGAAGGCCAGAAGATTCTCGACGCCTTCAAGGCGAAGGGCATGATCGCGCTGACGTTCTACGAGAGCGGCGCGCGTTCGATCTACACGAAGAAGCCGATCCACTCGCCGGCTGACATGAAGGGTCTCAAGGTACGCGTTCAGCCTTCCGATCTGATGGTCGACGAGATCAAGGCAATGGGCGGCACGCCCACGCCAATGCCGTTCGCCGAAGTCTATACGGGTCTGAAAACGGGTCTGGTCGACGCAGCTGAAAACAACCTGCCGTCGTACGAAGAGACCAAGCACTTCGAAGTCGCGCCGGTCTATTCGGAAACCCAGCATTCGATGACGCCGGAAGTGCTGGTGTTCTCCAAGAAGGTGTGGGACACGCTGTCGCCGCAGGAGCAGGAGATCATCAAGAAGGCAGCGGCCGACTCCGTGCCGTACTACGAAAAGCTGTGGACCGCGCGTGAAGCCGACGCAAGCAAGACGGTGACCAAGGGCGGCGCGTCGATCGTCGCAGCGTCGCAGATCGATCGTGCTGCTTTCGTCAAGGCCATGCAGCCGGTCTGGGCGAAGTACGAAAAGACCCCGCAAATGAAGCAGCTCGTCGACGAAATCCAGGCAGTCAAGTAAGTTTCGCAAGTTCGGCAAAGGCAAAAGCCCGGCAGACCAATCTGCCGGGCTTTTGCCCGCGCCAGTTTCCTGAGCGGGCGATGCTCAACAGGATTCCTGAAGATAAAAGATAAGTCGGTTGTTGCAAGGATGGGGTCAATGAGCTTCATGAAGCGCCCAAATGATTTTCTCTTTCACGTGCTGGTTGTCATCGCGTCGATGAGCCTGGCCACGTTGTGCCTGCTGGTTATCTACAGCGTCGTGATGCGCTATGTCTTTAGCGATGCCCCCGATTTCGTCGAACCGATCGCTCTCCTGCTGGTGATCGTGATCGCCATGTTCGGCGCCGCGCTCAAGGTTCGCGAGGGCGGCCATATCGGACTCGACTCGCTGGTCAAGAAACTGTCGCCGAAAGGCCAGCTCATCGCGACGGCGTTCCAGCATATTTGCCTGATCGCTTTGTCTGTGGCGATTTTTTTCGGCTGCCTGCAAATGGCTGAGACCACGATGGAAGACCGGATTCCGATTCTGGGCTTGCCTGAAGCCCTGCGTTATTGCATTCCGGTTGTCGCCAGCGTCTGCATCGCAATGTTCTCGTTCGAGCACCTGGTGGCGCTCTTCGCACCGAAACACAAATAGAACAATCATGGAACTTTCCATTCTCGCCATTAGTTTTATCGTTTTCCTGGTCCTCGGCGTCCCGGTTTCGTTCGCATTGGGATTGTCGTGTGTCCTGACCTATCTGTATGAAGGCCTGCCGGCTGCCACCGCGATGCAGTCGATGATTTCGGGCATGAACGCGTTTTCGTTCCTTGCGGTGCCGTTCTTCATCTTCTCCGGCGAGCTGATGCTGCACGGCGGTATTGCCGACCGCATTCTGCGTTTCGCGCAGGCCACGGTGGGGCATTTCCGCGGCGGACTCGGCATGGCCAACGTGGTCGCGTGCACGTTGTTCGGCGGCGTCTCCGGTTCGCCAACGGCGGACACTTCCGCGATGGGCGGCGTGGTCATTCCGCTGATGAAGCGCGAAGGCTATAGCGCGGCCTACGCGGTCAACGTCACCACGCACTCGTCGCTGGCCGGTGCGCTGATGCCGACTTCGACGAACATGATTATTTATGCGTTTGCTGCGCAAGGCATCACCGGCACGCTGAACGGCCACCAGATGAGCGGTGTGTCGATTGGCGATCTGCTGTTCTCCGGCCTGCTGCCGGTTCTGTGGGTAATGGGTTTCGTGCTCATCGCCGCATATTGGCAAGCGGTCAAGTACGGTTATCCGCGCCGTCCGGACGGCTCGACCGAATTGCAGCGCTTTCCCGGCTGGTTCGCGGTGGGCCGCACGTTCCTTGGCGCGTTGCCTGGCCTGATGGTGATCGCGATCATCCTGGTGTGCGTGGCCAAAGGCATTGCGACCGCAACGGAGGCGGCTGCCATTGCCGTGGCGTACTCGCTGGTCCTGACCATCGTCGTGTATCGCACGATGACGATGAAGAAGCTGTTCGTGGCGCTCTCCAAAGCGGCTAAAACCACCGGTGTAGTGCTGCTGCTGATTGGCGTGTCGAACATGCTGCGCTACCAGATGGCGTACCTGGAGATTCCCGACGCTATCGAACGTCTGCTCGACGGCGCAACGACGATTCCGTGGTTGATGTTGTTGTATATCAACATCATTCAAATTTTTCTCGGGACGTTTGTGGACATGGCGGCGCATATTCTCATCACGACGCCTTTGTTCCTGCCGATGGCGATGCACAGCGGCGTAGGCCCCGTACAGTTCGGCATCATGATTTTGTTGAACTGCGCGCTGGGTCTGGTGCACCCCCCAATTGGCTCGGTGCAGTTCATCGGTTGTGCAATTGGCAATGTTTCAATCGGGGAAACCACTAAAGTGGCGTGGCCTTATTACCTCGCTATCTTCAGTGCGATCAACATCGTGACCTACGTGCCGATGTTCTCAACGTGGCTGCCAAGTCTGATCAATGGGCACCCGGTGTTCTAAACACGTGGTTAGCAAGAACTAGAAAACGAGTTTTTTACAGAGGAGCAGAAATGAAAAAGGTATTAGCAACCTCGGCCCTTGGGCTGGTCGCCCTCGGCGCGCACGCTCAAAGCAGCGTGACGCTGTACGGGATCGTGGACACGGGGATCGGTTATCAGAGCAGCCAGACGTCGCTGGGTTCGACGTCCGGCGGCCGCTCGGTCGTCAAGATGGTCAACGGCATCTGGGCGGGCAGCCGCTTCGGCCTGAAGGGTGGCGAAGATCTGGGTGGCGGCACGAAGGCAATCTTCCAGTTGGAAGAAGGCTTTAACAGCGCCACCGGCGCACAGTCGGTCACGGGCCTCGCGTTCAACCGGCAAGCTTATGTCGGCGTGACCAATCCCACGTACGGTACGTTCACGGCAGGCCGCCAGTACACCTCGTACTACACGCTGCTGGCGCCGTATAGCCCGACCAACTGGCTGACGGGCGCCTACGGTGCACACCCGGGCGATATCGACTCGCTCGATACGCTGTACCGTGCGAACAACTCGCTGGTGTACACCTCGCCGAACATGTACGGCCTGACGGTGAGCGGATCGTATTCGCTGGGCGGCGTGGCGGGCAGCACGAATGCGGGCTCGACGTATAGCGCGGCGGTGCAGTACATCACCGGTCCGTTCGGTATCGCTGCGGGCTTCCAGCGCATCAACAACTCGACGCCTGGCGGCGGCGCATGGGGTCCGGACTCTACGACGTCGAATGCGGGCGCGCAGGCTGGCGTGTCGGGCATCAACAACGGCTATCAAACCAACCAGGCACAACAGCGTGTTGCAGTGACCAGTGGCTACACGTTCAACGCGCAATGGGACGTGTCTGTTTCGTACTCGAACGTGCAATATATCCCGGGCGTGAACTCGAAGTTCCGCAACCAGGCGACCTTCAACACCGGCGGCGCGGTGGTGCACTTCAAGCCGGTGCCGGTGCTGGACCTGGCTGCTGGTTATAGCTACACGCGTGCAACGGAGTCGAACGGCATTACGAGCGCGGCTAGCTATCAGCAGTTCAATCTCTCGCAGTACTACAGCCTCTCCAAGCGCACCGGTCTGTATGCGCTGGAAGCCTATCAGCGTGCTAACGGCAACACGATTGGCACGAACGGCACGAGCATCATCAACGCAACTGCCGATATCGGCGACGGCCAGAACGGTCAGCCGTCCTCGTCACGCAGCCAGTTTGCTGCTGGCGTGGGTATCATTCACCGCTTCTAATCGGCGAGTGTAGCGGCGGCGTGCGGTTACGCCGCCGCGGCGACGCGTTTCAACACGCGTCGCCGAGAATCACCGGCTGCGCGCGCAACGCGCGCAGCATTTTCTGCGGTGCCAGTTCTTCCAGCACCGTGCGCATGGCGCCTGCCAGCGCGTTCAATCGGACCACAAACGCCCACCCGTTGCCCAGTTTTCGCGTTTCACATCCGTGAGAATGATATCGACCGAGTTCGGCTCGACGCCGAGCGACTCGCAGGTCGCTTTGGTGATGGCTTCGACGAACTGGCGTTTTTGTTCCAGCGAGCGGCCTTCGAAAAGTTCGATATGAAACGTGGGCATTGCGCGACTCCGTAGTCAGAAACATTAAGCGTTGGGTTCAATCGCGATAGCTGCGCTCGAGCCGGTCGAGCTTGCGCAGCAACGCGGGCCATTCCAGCGCGCCTTCAATGGCGCCGCCGTCGTACAGTTGCTCGGCCGTGCGTGCCGCGACTGCATGGTTCGGCACGACGAGTTCCACGCCGCATGCCTGCGCCTGCAACTGGATTTCGCATGCCTTGATCAGCGTCGCCATCAGCACATAGGCTTCTGCGACAGTGCGGCCGGCGGTCAGTGTGCCGTGATTGCGCAACAGCATTGCCGGTTTGTCGGCAAGATGCGCGACGAGCCGTTCGCCCTCGGCCGGCGAGAAGGCGAGGCCTTCGTAGTCGTGATATGCGAGTAGGCCGTAAAAGCGCAATGCATGTTGCGAGGCCGGCAGCAAACCGGCCGGTTGCGCGGAAACCGCCACGCCCGCCGTATTGTGCAAATGCATCACGCAGAAAGCGTCGTCGCGTGCGCCATGCACGGCGGCGTGCAATGCGAAGCCGGTTGCGTTGACCGGATGCTCGCTCGCGCCGACGATGTTGCCTTCGATATCGATCTTCACCAGATTCGATGCGCGGACTTCATCGAACGCGAGGCCGAACGGATTGATCAGAAAGTGGCCGGGTTCGCCGGGGACGCTGGCAGAGATATGCGTATAGATCAGATCGTCCCAGCCGTTGAGCGCCGCAAGGCGATAAGCTGCGGCCAGATCGACGCGGGTCTGCTGTTCCGCGGCGGACAGCGGTCCCGTTTCGGCGACACGGCCCGTGGGCGTATGGGTGAACGACATGACAAACTCCTGAGATTGCGTGGCGGCTCAAGCCAACCGAAGCCAGGCGAAGCCAACCGAGACGAACCGAAACCAACCCGTTTTTAACCCGCGCGCGCGGCCGATGTGCCTGACGTGGCGGGGCGCCCGGTTTCCGTTCGCCCCGTGGGTTCGGGCGCTGCCGCGTCGCGCGTGAAACGGCGCCCGAGCCGCTGCATGCTCCACGTCGCGAGAACGAAAGGCGCCGTCATGGCAGGCAAGCCGTGATACGTGGCGGCGGCTTGCAACACGATCGACACCACAACGCCGCCGAGCGTCATCGCGACGCCGCAATCCGCGAGTGCGATCGCGGTCAGCGCGCCGTTAAATCCTAACAGGCCTGCGTCGAACGAGGTTGTGCCGGCGCAGAGCAGCAGGTGCGCGGCACTGGCGAGACTCACGCCTGCGACGCCCCACAGCGCATGCCGCCACGACGACGCGGCAATGCCAGCCAACACGAGCAAACCCGGCAACGCGCCCGAAGCGAAACCGGTTTGTGCGAAGCCGGCCAGCAGACCGCTGCCCAGTTGCGCCGCGCCGGGCATATGGAAGGCCGCCACGTTCGCCGGCTGAGCGCCACGGCTCACCAGCGGCAGCCATAGCCACGTGACGATCAGACAGGGGCTCGAAAAGAAGCCGAGCCCATGCGCCCGCAGCCGGCGCGACCACGGCTCCAGCAGCCACGCCGTAGCAGTAGCGGCCAGGATCGCGACGGCGGCAGCCGTTGCGTTGTCGGCGATATAGCTGAACGCGGCGAGGCCCGCCAGCGCTCCGTTAAAGCCATGCAGACCGGCGCGGGTGTCGTCCTCGCGATAGCCGGCGAGGAGCGCGCTGACATTGGCCGCGACCGCGCCCATCAGCGCCGCGCAGGCGAGTCGCGGATCGTACAGCAGCCACGCGGCGAGCAGGCACGCGCCGGTGAAGGCGTTCGGTTGCAGCACGATCTGGCCGAGACTGCGCAGCAGCGTGCGCAGGGCGGGGGATTGTGCTTGGGTTGCGGCGGCGTGCATGAGTGAAGGTCGGCGTAACGGTGAGGCGCGGCATGCGCGCGTAGAGATCATCGCGCGCGGTCAGTTTCGGGCTTTTAGCTTGAACCGCGAGCATAGGCCACCGGCGACATCGCGGGCGTTCCCACCATGAATAGTGGCTATTTGCGACACGGGCCCGGCATGGAGGGTGCGTCGGCGAACCGAAAGTTTTCGCGCTAGGATAAGTGTTCCGCAAGAGTCCGGCGCGCATGCCGCGCCAATCGACAAGGAGACAGGCTGATGCGTGAACTACGCTGGGCATCGGAAGAAGGCGACGGCATCGAACATCTGGCGTTCGAGGTGCACGAGAACGGTTTCAGGGCGGAGAGCGTCGTGGTCGGGCAGCGCTACGGCAAATCGTATGGCCTGCACTACAAGGTGCACTGCGATTTGCAATGGCGTACCACGTACGCCTGGCTGAAAATCGTCGGCGGTGGCGAACTGGAGTTGCACGGCGACGGCGCGGGGCATTGGCGCGATGGCCACGGTCTCGTGCTGGGCGCGGTCGAAGGATGCATCGACATCGACATTGCCTCCACGCCCTTCACCAACACGCTGCCGATCCGCCGGCTGCAACTCGCCGAGGGCGAGCGCCAGCCGATTTCGGTCGCGTATATTTCGACGCCGGATCTGCAGGTCACACGTGCCGAGCAGGCCTATTCGTGTATCGAGCTCAATCGCGAGTATCGCTACGACGGCATCTTCCGCAACTTCACTGCGGATATGAAGGTGGACGAAGACGGCCTTGTTATCGACTATCCGACGCTGTTCACACGCCTGCCGCGCGCGCGTTGAGCACCGTCGTGTCGGTGACGCGCGCCAGTTCGTCGACGGTGTATTCAGTGCACGGCGCGTCGCTGCTGGGGGTGTCGTTCGGCGCGGCTGGCGAGGGGGTATTGGGGGGCGGCGTGTCGGGCATGCGGCGATTTTAATGCAGCGGTCATCGCGACGGCCAGTGCGGTGGCTGGCCGGGCTCCGGGTGATGCCGCAACCCGGGCGCCGGGGTCCCTACGCCACGTCGTCCGGCGCGGTCGAATCGCCCACGCCCAAGGCCCGTTGCATCAAGGTGGTATCGAGCCATCGGCCATGCTTGAAACCCACCGCTTTCAGCGTGCCGGTCAATTCGAATCCCAGTTGCGTATGCAGCGACAGCGAGCCGCCACTGCCGCCGTCGGCGATCACGGCGACCATCTGACGCCACGGTCCGGTTTCGCACCGTTCGATCAACGCCTGGAGCAACACGCGGCCCAAACCCCGCCCGCGAAACGCGTCATTGACGTAGATCGAATCTTCGATTGTGTTGCGATAGGCGGCGCGCGGGCGGTAGGGCGTTGCGTAGCAATACCCGGCCACTTCGCCGTCGATCTCGGCGACCATATACGGCAGTCCATGGCTGCGTACCGACGCAAGCCGCGCGCGCAGATCGTCGACCGAAGGCGGCGTTTCCTCGAATGAGGCGACGCCGGTTAATACATGGTGCGCGTAGATCGCCTGGATCGCGGGCAGATCGGTTTCAGTGGCGTCGCGGATCAGCGGCGCGGAGCGCGAGGTATCGACCGCAATGGTCGGGTGGCTGGTGGTGCTCATACGTGTTCGATCGTGGCGAGTGTGTCAGGGGAGACGTCTCACTATGCCCGCAGCGCGTACGAATTTGAAGCGAGTCAAAATTCACCGGGCCGACTGGCCGATATCAGCGCCTGCACACGTTCAATTCGCGTGCGCCCGAAAGCGGGCAAAGCGCGGCCATGGGCGCAAGCAAATTCACACGCCCGGGCGTACTGGCGCGCTCCGCGAGAAGCGCCGCGCGCCCGCCACGCACGCCACCACCATGACGGTGACCAGAATCATCGCGGGCGGCACCTGTTCATGCAGCAGCAAGCCAGCGAGCAGCAGGCCGAAGAACGGCTGCAGCAACTGCAGTTGCCCGACACCCGCGATGCCGCCGAGCGCCAGTCCGCGATACCAGAACACGAAGCCGATCAGCATGCTGAACAGCGACACGTACGCGAGGCCCCACAGCGCCGCGTGGCTGACGCCCTCGAACGAGGCCGGACGCGCCCACCACGCAAGCGGCAGCATCACTGGCAACGAAATCACCAGCGCCCACGAAATCACCTGCCAGCCACCAAGATGGCGTGACAGGCGCGCACCTTCGGCATAGCCGAGCCCGCATACGACGATCGCCGCCAGCATCAGCGCGTCGCCGATCGGCGAGGCATCGAGACCGTGGCGCAGCGCGAAGGCGACCACCGCGCCGCTGCCGAGCGTCGAGAACAGCCAGAACGCCGGTTGTGGGCGCTCCCCGCCGCGCAGTACGCCGAAGATCGCGGTGGCGAGCGGCAGCAGTCCGACGAACACGACGGCATGCGCCGAGCTGACATGACGCAGCGCGAGTGCCGTCAACAGCGGAAAGCCGACCACCACGCCGAGCGCGACCACGACCAGCGGGACGAGATCGCGCCTCGCAGGCCGAGCCTGACGAAAGACGAGCAGCAGCAAAAGTCCCAGCGTGCCCGCGATCGTCGCGCGCGCCATTGTCAGAAATATCGGGTCGAGCCCCTGCACGGCAACGCGCGTGGCGGGCAGCGAGCCGCTAAAAATCAATACGCCGATGAGGCCGCTGAGCCAGCCATTCGTTGTCTTGTCCATCGGGAGTGTCCGTACGGGAAATAGAAGCCATAGCATCCACCTTACGGCAGTAAAGGGTAAGCTACGGATCAGTACAATTCGTACAAACTGTACCGAACATGGAGCAGTACAGATGGCGGAAAGTGATACCCACCGTGTGGTTTCGGGCACGCGCGTCGGCACGGTGATGGCCAGTCTGCGCGAGCGCATCGCGAGCCGCTCGCTGATGCCCGGCGCACGCGTGCCGTCGATCCGCGCCATGACCGACACGCTTGGCGTGTCGAAGTCGACCGTGGTGGAGGCCTACGACCGGCTGGTCGCGGAAGGCGTGATCGTCGCGCGGCGCGGCTCGGGATTCTTCGTCTCCGGCCATGCGCCACCGCTCGCGCTCGCCGATCTCGGGCCGCGGCTCGATCGCGAGGTCGATCCGCTGTGGCTGACGCGTCAATCGCTGGAGGGCGGCGCGAAAGTGTTCAAGCCGGGTTGCGGCTGGATGCCGCCGTCATGGCTGCCGGAAGACGGCGTGCGCCGTGCGTTGCGCGCCGTGGCGCGCGACCCGCAGTCGCCGCTTGCCGAGTACGCGAGTCCGAGCGGTTTGCCCGCGTTACGTCAGCAACTGGCATGGCGGCTCGCGCAGCATGGCGTGGAAGCGCCGCCCGAACAGATCGTGCTGACCGACGGCGGCACCCACGCGCTCGATCTCGTGTGCCGCTTTCTGCTGGAACCCGGCGACACGGTTCTGATCGACGACCCGTGCTACTTCAATTTTCAGGCGCTCCTGCGCGCGCATCGCGCCCGCATCGTCGGTGTGCCTTTTACGCCGAGCGGGCCTGATCTGGCAGCGTTCGAACGGGCACTGATCGAGCACCGCCCGCGGCTGTACGTGACCAATTCCGCGATCCACAATCCGACTGGCGCCACGCTTGCGCCGACCGTGGCGCATCGGTTGCTGAAGCTGGCGGGCGAGCACGATCTGCTGATCGTCGAGGACGATATCTTCGCCGACTTCGAAGACGAACCCGCGCCGCGTCTCG
Source organism: uncultured beta proteobacterium (assembly GCA_963738755.1). GTDB lineage: Bacteria > Pseudomonadota > Gammaproteobacteria > Burkholderiales > Burkholderiaceae > Paraburkholderia. The sequence goes on along the minus strand of CAVTXZ010000011.1, from coordinate 181,476 downwards.
CGGCGTTCGACGGTCTTGCCCGCGTGGTGTCGATCGGCAGCTTTTCGAAGACCCTGTCGGCGGCGGTGCGCTGCGGTTATATCGCAGCGCGCGGCGAATGGGTCGAGCCGCTGATCGACCTGAAGCTGGCGACATCGTTCGGCAACGGCCAGCTTGCGGCGAGTGTCGTGCATCGCCTGCTGGTGGACGGCACCTACCGGCGTCATCTGGAATCGATGCGGGCGAAGCTCGCGGACGCCATGGGCGAGACAGTCAGACGGCTGGGATATGCAGGCCTGCAAGTATGGACGCGGCCGCGCGCCGGCATGTTCGTGTGGGCGTGCCTGCCGGACGCGCTGGATGCCGCAGCGGTCGCGCGGCACGCGTTGGCCGAGAGCGTGGTGTTCGCGCCCGGCAATGTGTTCAGCGCCTCGCAATCGGCGGCCGGTTTCCTGCGTTTTAACGTCTCGCAGTGCAACCGCCCGAAGGTTTACGACACGCTGCAACGGGCCATGGACATTTCAGCCGCAGCGAGGTCGCGCGTCTGAGCGCGCGCGGCCACCGCAAACGAAACTACTTGCACAGCAGTAGCAGACGCTCCTGATCCGTGCAGGTCACGCGCGGTTTTTGCACGGCTTGCACCGCCTGCGCAGCGGTTGCATTGACTGCCGCACTCCTGTTTGCAAGACACGCGCGCAGATGCTTCTCTACCGGCGAGTAGTATTTCCATCCGCGCACCAGCGTAGGCAATTCGAGTTTCACCTGCTTCCACTTCGGGTGGCCGTGTTCCTGCAGGTTGTCGAAGTTCGCGCACAGCGAGTCGGCGAAACGATTCAGATTGCCGACGGTATCGCGTAGACCGTAGTCGTAAGTAACCAGAAAGGCCTTCACGGTGAGCGTGGGCACGTCTTCTTTCAGCCAGCCCGGATAGCTGCTTGCGCGGATGGTTGCGGGAAAATAGGTCTGCTTCGCACGAGCGGTTTCGGGCGCGGCGGGATCGACCTTCAGCAGGCGGATCTGTTGCAGCAGTTCCGGTTGCATGTCGTTGAACAGCTTGGCCGGTTGGCCGACCACGATGATCGCGACGTCCACCTTCTTCACGATCAGCGCGGCCAGCGCATCTTCGTTGCTCAGATGCTGGACGTTCTGCTCGGGAATCGGCTGGCCGAACATCAGGTGATACAGGGTGGTCGCGGACTGGGCCGTGCCGCTGCCGATCAGGCCGACGCTGATGGTTTTATCCTTGATGTCGGCAAAGGTTTTCAGCGGCGAATCCGCGCGCACCACGACGTTAATTTCCTCGTCGTAGAGCGGCATGATGAGACGCAGCGGCCGGATTGCGGTGCCGGCGTCGGCATTGCCCGCGTTGGCCATATCGATGTAGGCCTGGTACACGTCGGACTGCACCAGCGCGAGTTTTACCCCCGCCTCGAAGCGCATGCGCTGCACGTTTTCAGCCGAGCCCTTCGACGCCATCACTTCGAGATCGATACCCACTGGCGCCGCCACCCATTTCGACAGATCCTGGCCGATCTGAATATAGGTGCCCCGTTCCGGACCGGTGACGATCTTGTAGTGCGCAGCCTCCGCGAGCGCAAACGAAGACATGACCATCAGCACCAGCCCCAGCCATCCCGCCAGAAGTCTCTTCAGCATGGTCTATCTACCTCTCGGTCAGGTTTGAACAGGCCTCTCGCGTCGGCGCGCGCGAAGCACCGGTGAGTCGTTGCTCTGTCATGTTCCGCGTAAAGCTCGCCATGTCCGTGTGCTGCCGCTCAATGGCGTTGAACTTCGTGATGCAGTTGCGCGATGGTACGGCTCAACAATTCGTTATCCGGATCATGCGCTACTTGCCGGGCGGCGCATTCGCGGACGACTTCGCGCTGTTCGACGGGGCGCGGGTCCAGCCGGAATCCTTGATGGCCCGTTCGCGCGCTTCGATGCTGGCGGGGTCACCGGCGGCCGGCACGGTGTGCGGTGTCGCGGCCGTAGTGGCGCTATTCGCGGGCATGGTCTTCGGCAGCAGCGCCTGCAACTGAGTCTGCTGCGCTTGCGATTGCGGCGTGGTTTGCGTCTGGAGCTGTGGCTTCGCTTGCGCCGGACTGCTGCCTGTCGCCGCGTGCGAATTGAGCGGCGCCCATCCTGTCTCGCGAATCACGCGTTCGAGGATAGTTTTCGCGGTTGCGCTGCCAGTGTCGATGTGGAGCGCCTCGTTTGCGTGCTGACGCGCACAGGTCCAGGACTGTTGCGCGACGCACGCCTGCGCCGCCTGCAACGCAGTATCGCGGCGCGCGGCCAGCGGTCTCAATTCGCCTGACAGGGCTTGCGCATCGGCGTTGCCCGGTTGCAGTGCTTGCGCCGCGCCGAGCGCCGCTTGTGCGGTGGACAGATCGTTGGCCCGGAAGGCGAGTTGCGCAGCCTGCATCGCTTGCGCGGCATCGCGGAACCGGGGCGCTGGAGGCGGCGCGGGCGGTGCGATGCTGGCAGACGGCGCAATGGGTGTGACAGCAATTACCGGAGCGGCGGCCTTTGGCGGATTGCCAGGCCGGGCGGGCGCGGCCGGATTCGTCGTTGCCGTCTGAGTGGACGGCTGTGTCGGTGCATATGGTGCGATCGTGCCGGTTGTCGTGCGGGCGTCCTGTGTGACGTCGGCGCTCTGATCGCCGTTGCCGGACTGCGAGTCGCCATTGTCGCTCAGTAGTGCATAGACGCCATACGATAGTCCGATGACGACAATCGCGCCAATTGCCATGACCACCTTGCGCGTGGGCATGCCGCCATGGCCGCCCCGATGTGCGTCACTGGCAACCGGCGCGACCGGCGCAACCGGCATCTCCGCTGGCGATGCAAGCATCGGCGTTTGCGCGACGGCCCTGGTATGAACGGCTTCGCTTGCCTGGTCCGCGCGCACGGTCACGTCGGCTTCGGCAGACGGTGTCGGTTCAAAGCTGCTTTTTGGCGCAGGCTTGCTCGTTGTGCCGGCGCGATTGCCGGGCGTCACGACGCGTTGATGCGGCGCCGCGTCCAGAGGATGCACCGCGCCGCAATATGGGCAATAGTCGACTTGCCGGTAGAGCGCACCGCCACAGCGTTTGCAGGGCGTGGGAAAGCTATGGCCGAGTATTGGCTGGGTGGACATGCTGTGGACCCACCTGTGGGAAACAATGCCGTTACGGCATGCTCGGGATCGCGCTGATGCGGGAGCAATGTCCGCGGAAATCACGATCCACATGCGCTGAAGAGCGTCGGGGCCGCAAGTCCTCGCTCGCGGTGCGGCTGCTTCCAATATGTGGCGTTTCGATAAAGACGTCAATCGCCGTTCTTACCTACGTTATGTGCGGTAGCGCACATTCATAGGTACGACGAAGCACCCTGCACATCTGCAGAAACGAACCGCTGGGTGGGTTTTTTCACTCCGCCGCCGCGAAATTGACGGGCATGTGATGCCGAAAACAGAACGAGGTCGAAGCGCGCCGCGCTCGACCTCGTGATTAAGCACTCGCAGGAAGCGCTTGCGCAACGACACGCAGAATCAGTGCTTGCGCAACGGGTGATCCTTGAGAAGCCAGGCTAGCGCGAAAGCGAGCAGCACCACGCATGCCGCCGACAGGTAGACCGTGTGCAGCGCACCGGCGAACGCTTGCAGATAATCGTCGCGCAGTACCTGCGGCAATTGATGAATCGCTGCGGGCCCGAGCGCGTGTGGCAACTCGGTGTCGGGCGGAACCAGTTTTTCGAGGCGCGCGGCGAGGCCGTTCGAAAATACCGCGCCGAAGGCCGCCACACCAATCGAGCCGCCAATCGAGCGGAACAGTGTCGCGCCCGACGTGGCGACGCCCATGTGCCTGAATTCGACCGTATTCTGCACGGCAAGAATCAGCACCTGCATCACCATGCCGAGCCCGCAGCCGAGAATGCCCATGTCGATATACATCACATGAATCGGGCTGGTGATCTGCAGGCGCGAGAGCAGCAGCATCGCCACGGCCACCAGCAGCGTGCCGGCGATCGGGAACATGCGGTACTTGCCGATCTTGCTGATCACACGTCCCGTCACCATCGACATCAGGAACAGGCCGCCCATCATCGGCAGCATCTGCATGCCGGCTTCCGTCGGCGTCGAGCCCTTGACCACCTGCAGGTAAAGCGGCAGGAACGTGACCGAGCCGAACAGCGACACGCCGATGATGAAACCAATCAGACTGCTTAGCAAAAACGTGCGTTGCCTGAAGAGCTCGAGCGGCATGATTGGTTCGACCGCGGTGCGTTCTTCATGGATGAAGCCCCAGATCGACACCAGCCCGATGCCGAGCGTGAACCACAATTGCGGCGACGACCACGGCAGGATCGTGCCGCCCTGGCTCGTGAACAGGATGATGCAGGTGAGGGCGCCGGCAAGGAATGCGGCGCCCATGTAATCGATGGTGTGCTTCACGTGCCGCACGTGCGGTTTGAAGACTGCGCCGATGACCGCCAGCGAAATAATGCCGAGAGGCAGGTTGATGTAGAAAATCCAGCGCCATGAAAGGTGCTCGACGAGGAAGCCGCCGAGCAGCGGCCCGATCACTGTTGCCAGACCGAACACGCCGCCGAACACGCCCTGGAAGCGGCCACGCTCGGCCGGCGGGATCACGTCCGCGATCGCGGCCATCGTCACCACCAGCAGGCCGCCGCCGCCAAGCCCCTGCAGTGCGCGTAGCACAATCAGCTGCGTCATGTCCTGGGCGATGCCGCACAACGCCGAACCGGCGAGGAACACCACGATCGCGGTCTGCAGCACGATCTTGCGGCCGAACAGGTCGCCGAATTTGCCATACAGCGGCACGACGATGGTCGAACTGAGCAGGTAGGCGGTGACCACCCATGACAGATTGTTCAGGCCGCCCAGTTCGCCGACGATGGTCGGCAGCGCGGTCGAGACAATGGTCTGGTCGAGCGCGGCGAGTAGCATCACCAGCAGCAACGCGGGGAACAGCAGGCGGATCGGCGGGTGATCGGCGGCCTGTGTGGCTGATTGCGTCAGCCCGGCGGGTTGAGTTGTTGTCGAATGATCCATGGCACCACGGCGTTGAAATTAATTAATTTAGAGATTAATATATGCGACATCGCGTCAGTCGTCAAATGGAATGCAATGGCAAGGATCCCGTCACACGAGCAAGAGGTGAAAAGCGCACTGCGTGGCGCAGCCGCTGTGAAGGCGCGCAGTGCGCCGAAAGAGGTAGTGGGTGTCGCCGGGAGCGAACCCGGGACTGCCGCTGCCGTGCCGTCCCGGCGGCCGGGCAGGCCATCGGGTGCCGCACGTGGCCCGGAACAGCGCAGCCGTTTGCTCGACGCCGCGCTGGCGCTCTTTGCACGCCAGGGCATCGTCGATACCACGCTCGGGGAGATTGCCCGCGAGGCGGGATTCACGCCGGCGATGATGCATTACTACTTCAAGACGCGCGATCAACTGCTCGATGTATTGATCGACGAGCGGTTCGCGCCGCTGCGCGCCGCAGTAGGCGTGCCCTTTGAGGAAAATCCCGACGATCCGGTGGCGGCGATTACGCAGCTCGCACAGCGGCTCGTGCAGGTGGCGAGCGACCATCCGTGGTTTCCGTCGCTGTGGGTGCGCGAAGTCATCAGCGACGGCGGCCTGCTGCGCCAGCGCATGCATGAACGCTTCGGCGACGCGCATCAGAAGGCATCGCTGTCATGCATCACCCGCTGGCAGAAAGAAGGGCGGCTGAATCCGGGGCTGGAGCCGTCGCTGGTATTCGTGACGCTGCTTGGGATGACAATCCTGCCGCTCGCCACGTCCAAACTCTGGCACAACGATCCGCTGCGGCGCAATCTCGGTGGCGAAGAGATCGCGCGGCATGCTGTGGCCTTGCTGGTGCAGGGTATTGGTCCGAAGAAAGCGGACTAACGCCTGGCGCGGCACGCTACGTGCTACCTGATGAGTGGTTGTGGACGCCGCGCACAAAACGGAGCATCGCCGGCATCCCAAAAGAATACGAATGTCGGAAAGACGCCGGAGCGGCACAAGCAGGCAAATGCGGCATGCAAGCACGCTTGCACGAGCCGCTGCGGCGATTCGGGTGTCGGCATCGGTCAGCTGCGGCACGGGCGCCGAAGGCCGCTTTTTCACTGGCGCGCAAATTTCGCGCATGACTGTGCGCACGCGTTGCGCCCGGGCCATGTTTTACAATGTCGGCCCTGCATGCAACTCGACGCATGAAATCGAGTCGGAATCATGAACAGCAACATCGCAGCCGCGCAGATCGGCGGCAAGCAGCAGGACGATACGTTGGCCGTATCTGACGGCTTAACCGGTTTTTTAGAGCAACAACAGAACATGAGCGGAGCATTGAGACTCGATCAGGCCACGATCGTGCTCGTCGAAGACGACCCAGATAGCCGGGAATCGCTGACCCTGTTACTCGAAGCAGAAGGCGCGCATGTCGTCGCAGTGGCGGATGCGGAAGAAGGCGTGGAAGCGGCGCTGCGATTGTCGCCCGACGCCGTGGTGTGCGACCTCGAGCTGCCGGCCATGGACGGTTTTTACATGATCCAGCGGCTGCGCGATCACGAGATTCGCGGTGATCATCGGCCCTCGGTAGCCGTGGCGCTTACCGGCCATACAGACGACGCTTACCGGCTGCGCAGCATCGGCGAAGGCTTCCAGCATTTCATGACCAAGCCGGCTTTGCCGGAAGACCTCGTGACCTTGCTGCACGACGCGATCGACGCCCGCGCGGCGGGTTGATCAGATGCTCGCCGGCCGCTCGAGGCGGCCTTTTTGCGGTTGCTTCAGACCGGCGGGTTGTCGCGTGCAGCCATCCGGCCGCGCAGGCCAACCCAACGTTCGGCGATGTTATTTGGCGGCGGCGACCGGCGCCGCCGAAGCGGCTGTTGCAGCCGCGGCTTCCAATGCCTGACACGCCGAACACAATCCCTTCAGTTCGATTTCATCGCTGGCGAGGCGATAGCCCGCGTCTTCGATTTGTGTGACGAGTGCCTGGCGCAGCTTGGGCTGATGCAATTCGGTAACGTTGCCGCATTGCTGGCAGACCACCAGAATGCCATGCTGGCATTGCGTCAGATCGTGGCAGACGGTGAACGCATTGATCGATTCGATGCGGTGGACGAGTCCCGCTGAGAGCAGAAAATCCAGCGCCCGATACACCGTGGGCGGCGCCGAGCCGGGATGGATCTGGCGCATCTCGTCGAGCAGCGAATAGGCTTTGGTGGCGCGCCCTGAATTCAGCAGCAATTCGAGCACCTTGCGGCGGATCGGCGTGAGTTTTTCGCCGCGTTCACGGCAATATTCTTCCGCAAGCGTCAGCGCGGCTTCCTGCGACTCGCCGTGCATGTGCCCCGGCTCATGGCGATGAGCTGAGGCGGCGAGTGTGGTTTTGTCGGCAGTCGCGGTGGGCTTGGCGGTTTTCATACGTCGATTATAAAGGCCATCGCGCTTTGCCGTGCCGGCGCGAAAGCAGGCTGATCGCGCCGGATTCGAACCCGTTGAACGGCTGGCTCAGGTCAGCGCGAAGTCGACGTATTTCTTGAAGCCCGAGCGGGTCGCGACGCGCGAATACCAGCGCTCCAGACTCGGCAGCGCCGGACGCTCGATACCGTCCAGCCCGAACCAGCGTTTCGCGTAGGCGCCGATCACGATATCGGCGAGCGTGAACGTCTCGCCTTCAAGGAAGAAGCGGCCTTGCAGATGCGTGTCGAGCTGGCGCCACAGTACGGCGACCGCGTTGACATCGGCGACGAGTTTGGCTGCATCGCGTTCGGCGGCGGGCGTGCGCACGAGCGCCCAGAACACCGGGCGCTCGGCGGGTTGCAGCGTGGTGAGCGTCCAGTCGAGCCAGCGGTCGATGCTGGCGCGCAGTTTCGGTTCGTCCGGATACAGCAGGCTCGACGGACCGTACTCCAGCACCAGATAGCGCAGAATCGAGTTCGATTCCCACAGCACGAAATCGCCGTCGACCAGCGTTGGAATCTTGCCGGTCGGGTTCATCGCAAGATAGTCGGGTTCGTTGTTGCGGCCAAACTGCAGGCCGGCGTCGATGCGCTCGTATGGCAGCACCAGTTCGTCGCAACACCACAAAACTTTCTGCACGTTGACGGAATTGGCGCGTCCCCAGATCGTAATCATCCGGTCAATCCTTTTCTTCACGGTTGGTAAGCCGCGCACGGCGCGCGGCGTTCAGCCAGTAACGATACACGAAGCACGTAATTTTGCGCGCCAGGTGCACACGCCCCGGCCGCGCCGGCGGCCGCGCGCCGCTTGCGGAAAACGCCATGCCGATGCGGCGCACGCCTTGCGTACAATGAGCGCAACCGAATCCGACGAGGCACCGCATGGCCCGCATTGTCCCCGACGACTGGAAGAGTCTCGCCGCCACCGGCGCGGCGGCACGCGAACGCGAAACGCTGGCGCTGCTCGAAGAGGCGCTCCCGCACGACTACACCGTCTATCACGGCGTGCACTGGACGCGTCTGAACCAGAATTTTTCGGTGTTCGGCGAGGCCGACTTCGTGGTCGTCAGCCCGTCGGGGCGGATGATGATCGTCGAACAGAAAACCGGTTTCCTGCGCGAAACGCCCAAGGGCCTCGTCAAGGTCTATCTGCAGACCGAGCGCAATGTGGCGATCGCGCTCGCGCACACCATCGAGGGGCTGCACCGGCGCTTCACCGCGGCGTTCGGCGCGGGCACGTACTTTATCGAAGAGCTGCTGTATTGCCCGGACCACGTCGTGAAGGACACGGCGATTGCCGGCGTGAATCCCGCGCGAATCGTCGACGCGACGCGCAAGGGGCGGCTCGCGTCGATCATTCGTGAAGTGTTGCCGGCGGATGAGGCACGCCTCGCGAGCGCGCCGAAGATTCACCACTTCCTCGCCGACGAACTCGCGCTCGCACCGGATACGAGCGCGCTGGTCGGCCAGGCCGGCACGCTCGTCACGCGCCTCGCAGGCGGGCTTGCGACCTGGGCGCGGCGGCTCGAGTTTGCGCCGTTTCGCCTGCGCGTAATCGGCACGGCCGGTTCCGGCAAGACACAACTGGCGGTGCAGGTGATGAAGGACGCAGTGGCGCGTGGACAGCGGCCGCTCTATGTGTGCTTCAACCGGCCGCTCGCGGATCACATCGCGCGGGTTGCGCCGCCCGGGGCGAAGGTGGCGAACTATCACCAGCTGTGCGACTGGATTGCGCGCGACGCGGGCCATGAGCCGGACTTCCAGGCCGGCGACGTATCGACGAGTCCGCCGGGGGCACTTCCTGCGGGACAGGGGACTTCCTCCGCCGCGTTCGATCAGCTGGAAGCGATTTTCGCCGACACGCCGATCAATGCGCGCTGGCAATTCGACGTGCTGATCGTCGACGAAGGACAGGACTTCCAGCAAGCGTGGGTGGTCGCGCTCGAGCGTCTGTTACGACCAGGCGCCGCGTGGTGGTGGCTGGAAGACCCGCTGCAGAATCTGTATATGCGCGAGCCGGTTGCGTTGCCCGGCTGGACCACACTGAAGGAAACCACCAACTACCGCAGTCCGCGCGACATTCTCGACTACGTGCGCGAGGTGATCGGCGCAGCGGTGCCGGTAGCCGCGAGTTTCGCTTCGGGCAGCCCGTTCGACGGCTCGGACATTTCGCTCTCCGTCTATGACGAAGCGAATGCCGCCGAAGGCAGCATCGAGGCCACCAAGCGTGCGATCACGCAGGCGCTCTCGCTCGGGTTTCGCAAACAGGACATCGCGGTGTTGTCGTTTCGCGGCCGTGAAGGCTCGGCGATGACCGCGCAGGATCAGCTTGGGCCGCACCGGCTGCGCAGTTTCACCGGCAAGTACGATCTGTTCGGCAATCCGGAGTATCGCGAGGGCGACGTGCTGTTCGAATCGATCTACCGCTTCAAGGGGCAAGCGGCGCCGTGCGTGATTCTCACCGAGGTGGACTTCGATAGTTTCGACGAACGCAGCGCGCGCAAGCTGTTCGTCGGCGCCACGCGCGCGACCATGAAGCTGATCGTGGTCGCGTCGCAACGGGCCGCGCGTCATCTGCATCTGCGGGACGGCAAAGAGGCGAGAGAGCAGAAAGCGGGCTAGCGCCGGCTCGAAGCGCGCTCAGCGCTGGTTCAGTGCCGGCCTAGTGCCATGCGCGCGCGCCGACCAGCATGCCGCTTTGAGTGTGCGCGTCCCACCAGATCACCCGCAATAGCGGCGCTTCCTGCGCGATCAGCAGTGCCTGCACCGGATCGCTTTCGATGAAATGCGTAACGCCGCTGTGCAGGGCCGCGGCCGCTTTGTGAGCGGCGGCGCCAGCGGGACTTTCGTCGTGCTTGCCGGGAGTGCGCATCACCAGTTGCATATGACCGAAGCCGTGCCGCACGAGCCAGGCCTGGGTGCGGGCGCGATCCGGCTCGGGGCGGCCGGTGATGATGGTGCGCACGCGTTGCAGATCGAGGTCGGGTAATACGTCGAAGGGCAGCAGTGCATCGCGTTCGGCAAGCGCCGCGGCCAGATCCTCGTCATAGCGCGCGAGCGGCACATCGGGCAGCAGAATGCCGTCGAGGTCGATCGCGTAGGTGGCGTATTCGTGATCGTCGGCCATCATGGGCGCGGCGCCGGCTTCGACGCGCGCCCAGTCCTCTCGGTAACGCTCGGTGTGCGCCTGCCGTTCCCAGGGAAAGAGCGCGAAGTAGCCACGTGCATCGATCGCGTAATCGGGTTGCGCGCGGCTCAGGTCATCGACCGCGCCCGTCAGTGTGCGCACCTCGAGGCGGTGCTGTTGCAGGAACGCGATGCAATCGGTCAGCGTAAAACCGCGCCCGGCGATGTCCTCGCACAACAGCACTTTGGACCCCGCGGGCGGAATCGCTAGGGTCGAGTCCCAGGCGACCGCGCGGGTCTGGCGGTCGTAGCGCAGAAACGCGACCGGCGTGCCGGCTGCATGCGAAACCATCAGCGCGAGCGGCGCGCCGCCACGCAGAATGCCGATCGCCAACGTGAAACGCTCCGCCAGCAACGTCGGTTGCAGCGATTCGATCCAGTGATCGAGCTGTTCGTAGGTCAGGGGCAAAACCGGCTTGTTCATGACTCGTGTTGCAGCGAGTGGCGAAGGCGAGGCGGGCGTCACGCCGATGGCGAATGGCGCGCGGCAGCGGCGCGGCCGCGCGCCCTCGTTTTTGAGACAAAGGAATTTGGCGATATTATGCATGCGTTTTAGAGACGCGCGTCGAAAGGCTGCAATGCCCGATGGAAGCAGCAAAGCACGGTTGCGCAGGCGACGAAAAGGCGGCGGCCTCGGGGGCATGGCGGCTCGCGCAGTAACGGGGCGTCGCGCGCAGTCGCCCGCAAAAAAGCAAATAACGGAACAAGAAAACAGATGACCAGGCTGAGCGCAGGGACGTACAGGGGAACAGACGCACGCAGGGGCGCATGCTGGATGATGGGCATGATTTTCGCCTTGGCCGCATGGAGCGTGCAGGCGCAGTCGCTGCCCTTGTCGCTCGACGTGAAAGGCAAGATCGGCAAGACCAACGATGCGTCGCACACGGTCTACCACTTCACCGAGGCGCAACTGCTCGCGCTGCCGGCCCATTCGATCGTCACCGCGACCACCTGGACTCCGCGTTCCACCTTCACAGGACCGTTGCTCGCGGATATCCTGAAGCAAGCCGGCGCGTACGGCAGCGAAGTCGAGATCCATACGCTCGACGACTACACGTACACGGTTCCGGTGTCGGACTGCGATCGCTATGGCGTGGTCGTTGCGTACAGCATGAACGGCCGGCGCCTGAAGGTCAGCGACTTCGGGCCGCTATTTCTCATTTATCCGCGCGACGCATTTCCCGCCGAACTCGCGGGCGCCGAGGGTGACTCGAAATTCGTATGGCAGATCAAGGCCCTCATCGTCAAATAGCGCGCCGTCCATGGCGGCGCGTCCTCTACGTGCTGATCTGGCTGACCGCGCTCGCCGCGCCGGCCGGTGCGATCGGCTATCTGCTGTACGCGAATCTGCTCAACCCGCGCGCCACTGAACAATTGACCGGCTCATACGATGGCTTCTACTGGGACGCCGCGCAACTGCAGATCGCCTACGCGCGTTTCGAGAACCAGTTGCTGCTGTATCAGTCCGGCGCCGACGACGACTATCCGCGACTGATGCTGCGCTATCAGCTGCTGCAATCGAAGCTGCACGTGATGGCCGGTTCGACGCGCCGGCTGACCACGCAACTCGCGCTGCTGCAACGGCAACTGGACGAGATCCAGTCGCTCGATCATCTGCTGGGCGGGCTCGAACCTGACGTCGATGCGTTGCCGAAGGACCGCAGCCGCGTCAAAGGCATCGTTTCGCAGATGCGCCTGCATTGGAACGAGGTCAACGATCTCGCGCTGAGCCGCCGTTTCGCCGACGTGGCCGACCGCGAAGCGATGAACCGCGATTTCATCAACAAGCGCCGCATGTTGTTTGCGGGTGGCCTGTTGTTGCTGCTGCTATCGGCGGCCGCGACCACCCTGCTGGTGTTCAACGGCCGCCGCCGCACGCGCCTGATGCATCAGCAGCACGCGGCGCTCGAAGCGGAGCACCAGGCGAGCCGCGCCGCGCGCGAGGCCAGTCTCGCGAAAGACGCGTTTCTCGGCATGATCAGTCACGAACTGCGCACGCCCTTGCATGCAATCGTGTCGTCGATCGAATTGCTGGGTTTCAACTTTCATTCCGAAGCGGACCGCAAGGTGATCCAACGGCTCGAAACCGCCGCGCGTCACCTCGAAGCGCAGATGAAAGACCTGACCGACTATGCGCGGCTCGGCGCGGGCAAGCTCGAATTGCGCCACGAGCATTTCGAGCCGCGCGAACTGCTGGCCTCGATCATCGACGAACACGCGATGGCGGCGGCGGCGCGCGGCCTCGCGCTCGAAAGCGAAGTCAGCGGCGCGAGCGGCCTGGTCGACTCCGATCCGCATCGGATTCGCCAGATCGTCAATAACCTCGTCACGAACGCGATCCGCTACACCGAAACCGGCACGGTGCGCATTCAGCTGAAGCAGCGGCCGGCGGTGCTGGTTTTCATCGTCAGCGATACGGGGCCGGGCGTGCCGCGCGCGCAGATCCCGCTGATCTTCCAGGAGTTCACGCAACTGGACGCGTCGCGTACGCGCCGCTTCGAAGGCGCCGGGATGGGCCTGACGATCGTGCAGGGGCTGGTCAGGCTGTTCGGCGGCACCGTCGACGTGGACAGCACGGTGGGCGAAGGGACGACCTTCACGGTGACGATTCCGGTGATGCCCGTCGGGGCCGCCGAGCCGCCCGGCGTCGCGGTGCAGACTGAGCCGGGCGGCGCGCGCCCGTGTGTGTTGATCGTCGACGACAACCGGCTGATCCGCGAGTCGCTCAGCGAAATGGTCGCGCACATGGATTTCGACGCGCACGCCGTCGCCAACGCCGACGATGCGCTTGAGTGGCTCGCTGTCCGGCGTTGCGACGTGGTGCTGCTCGACCTCCATATGCCGGAGCGTGACGGTTATGCCTTTCTCGCGGACTTCGCCGGGCGCGGCGGTCCGTCGGCGGGCGTGCCGGTGATCGTGGTCAGCGCGTATGCGCCGGAGTCGGGCGCGGCAGGCGGGACAGGCGAAGAGAATGGATCGCAGCCGTTCTTCGACGCGTTATTAAAGCCAGTACATTACGAGGTGTTGCGCAGCGCGTTGCAGCGTGCATTGGCCTCGCGGCATACGGTTTGATGCAAGCGCCTCGCCGCTCAGCCGGAGGCGGGCGTCACGCGCCACGCATGGGCGGCCGCGGACCTACGCGGCAGGTGCGTCAGGTGCGGCAGGTGCGTCAGGGCCGGTTCAGCCGCTTGGACAGATCGGCGACGAGAATCGCCATGCGCGCCGGCTTCTCATAGCACGCCACGTCGTAATTGCGGATGACCTGGCTGATCTCCGATTCGCTGGCCTTGCCGGTTAGCAATTCGCCCGTCAGGACGAAAACCGGCGCGTCCGGATTTTCCGACGCGCGCACCGCGCGAATCGCCTCGGCTGAGGTTTGCGAGCCGAACAGCCAGTCGATCACGACGCCGTCGAACACCTGCGTTTGCAGTTGTTCCGCGAATGCCGCGAGGCCGTAGATCGCCACGGCCGTGAAGCCGCTGCGCTCCAGATAGTCGCGCAGGTTGTCGGCGGAGGCCTGGTCGTCGTCAACCACGGCGATGGCCGGCTTGTCGGTTTCGCCGCGACGCGGGTAGATCTCGATCTTGTGGACCTCGAACGCGCTTTGATAAAGCGCCCCGTCGTGACGCGCAACGCGCCATTGGCCGAGCTTCGGGTACGCGACAAATTCCGGACGGCTGCCCGGTTCGAGTGCCGCCCCGACCCATGCCGTGCAGGCCAGTTCGAGCGCGCCGATGCTGAACACCGCTTCCTGGGCGATCGCGCCGACCATGCCCGGATCGAGCGACTGCGCGCCGAACAGCTGCGCGGCCGGCTCGCCGAACACCTCGGCAACCTTCTTTATCTGCGACAGGGTCCAGGGGCTATTGCCTCGCAGCTTGCGATGTCCCTGCGAGAAACTCAAATCGAGAATGCGGCACAGTTCCGTGGTTTGCTGGCGTTTGCCGATGCCATGCCGGCTCATCAACTCGCGCACGCGCTCGGCGACTGCGATGGAGTCGGGTGAGTGTGTTTCGTTGGCCATGCTGCGTGAGAATCCGCCGTCTTAAAGGGTGGCTGTGGGGACCGCGATACGGCATGCGCAGCGCTGCCAGGCACGTTCGACGTGCATCGGCGCGGCAACGCAGGGGGCCGCAAATGCACCGTAAAAAATATCGCGGTCTGTGATTTTGTATGAGCGCCGGAAAGTCCGTCAATGCAAGACGTAAAACGGATCAAGTCCGAAGCGATTCAGCGATTCACCTATGCGTTGTGCATTGATTGTATTTTACCGATGAAACCGGGTTGCATCGGCAGAGAAATACGGCCGACCGACAAAGGGTGCGCGCAGCGCTCAACGGTTCGTTCACGCGGGCGCCATGGCGTCGAGCTTCGCCGCCGAGTTGCGCAGGCCCTTGAAGATGCGTTCGGCGACCTTGCCGGGAAACCGCTCGGGCAGTTCGGCCGCGACCTGCTCGATGACTGCGGGCGTCTGTTCGATCAGCCGCTGGATCAGCGGTTCCGCATTCGCGCCATACGAGCACTTCAGCGCCATCGTATTGAAGTGGCGCCGCTGCACGTCGCGAAACGCATCGTGTTTGCTCCTCGACCACATCGCCATGGCGAGTTTCGCCTTGAACCATGACCACTGGTTCGGGCCATTGCCTTCCACCGGCCAGATCGACATCACGTCGTAGAGCGGCGTCAGGCGGTACTGGCCACCCGCCAGCAGACGGATGCTGAAGTTCTTCGCGTGGCCATCCGGAGCGGCCAGCATCCAGAACAGGATCTGGCTCGCCAGCAAGGTCTCGATGTCCTCGCGCGCCGTCACCGACTGCTGGAGAATCCGCGCGAGGTCCAGCAGGCCAGGGCCGCCGTCACTTTCATATTTGCGGTGCGAAGGTATGCCGTGCACCTGGCAAAAATCTTCCTGCGGCAGGCGCAGCAACCATTGCCCGCTCGAATGCAATTGCCTGTCGAAGCGTTCCACGCTCAGGACGCGCTGTTTGCCGAACGTCATGATTTCGGTATTCGCAACCGGCAGGCCATAAGCGCGCAGGATTTGCAGGCACAGCCACTCATTTTCGACCGAGGTGGTGAGGTCGGCGAGCTTGTTGCCGACCAGCCCGAGCGGCAGCTTGAAAATATGCGTGGTGGGGGTGGCGCCGTGCGGCCGCTGCCACTGGCCGTCGTGCCACAACAATGCGGTTTTCTCCTGCGCGCCGGCAAGTGAGATGCGGAAATCGTCGGACTCGTCGGGCGCGCCGAGTGCCGCATTGCTGACCGTGCGCGCCAGCATCGCTTCGATCTCGCTGTCCGAAAGAGGCGTGCCTTCGATCCGTTCGACGCCGAGCGGCGCGTCGTCTTCCGCAAGCAACTGGACGGCGCCCACGCAATCCCGGCCGATGGCTTGCAGCAGGTCGAACGCATCCAGCGTATCGGTCTGGTAGCGTTGGGCGATGCGCTTTCTGATGGCCTCGCTGTCGGGCAGCAGATTATCGAAATAGTTGAGCACCCGCGGCCCCCGGTGCGTCATGTTGCTTGGCGTGAAGGGCAGTGAGAGCGAAAGCGGGCGGCCGGCGGGCGATGCGACCCACGCGGGATCGTAAGCGAACTCCATGGGGCCGCGCGAGGGTATGCGCCAGGCGCCCACGCGCTCGCCGTTAGCCCATACCGAAAGCGCCCGTGAGTGAGTTTGACGGCCCATGCTCACCACTCGACCAAAGGCGCAGGCCCAGGCCCAGGCGCCGGCTGGTTCTTGTCGCGTACCTGCAATTGCAGGCCGTAAGCGCCGCACAGCGCCAGCAATTGCGTTAGGGTGAGGGCGGAGGCGTCGGTTTCCAGCGCGGAGATGCGGCTCTGGCTGACGCCGATGCGCGCGGCGGCTTGCGCCTGGGTGAGGCCCGCCTGGTGCCGCCCGGCAGCGAGCAGTTGGGCGATCTGGTCCGAGGTGGCGACGAGGTGGAGCATGGCGAATTATCCGCGAGACGAATAAATGTACTTTATGCGTCTCACGCATATTTGTCAAATATTCGTGAGACGCATATTCGACAAATATCTGTCTGGCGAATAAACGACAAATATTCGTTTTGCAGATAAAGTTGGCGTCTGCGTCCACGCGAGCAGGCGAATCCGCGGGCGTTCTGCTTGCAATGCTTTTTTAAACGGCACGATCCAATGGCCACGCAACATGCTATAAAAACTTCTGATCTCGATTCTTCGCGCCGCGTTTCCACGCGTAGCGCGGCATGACGCTCACTCGCCGACGCGCGCTAAATCTGGCGGCCGGCAGTCGGTCGCCGGCCGCAACGATCGGGCCCGGTTTCTGCTCGTCAGCTTGATACCGACCATTGCGATAGCGGAAGCCGCCATGAATCGAACCCACGCCCTGCTAGCCGCCAGTCTGATTGTCGTAAGCGCCGTCATCTGCGCGAACGCCGCGACTCGCGAGGAGCAGTCCAAGGCCTGTCGCGGCGACGCACTGCATTTCTGCGCCGTTCACATCCCGAACCGCGAAAAGATCATTGCCTGCATGAAGCAGCACCTCGACGAACTGAGTCCAAAATGCCGGGCGATGTTCAGGAGCGACAAGCCGGACAATACCGAAGGCGCCCAAGGTACTCCGGACAGCCCTGCCAATCCGCAATGAACGCGGCGGCGCTGCGCCCTGCGTGACAGATTGAACCAGGCTTGAATCCAGCCAGCGAGGATCGCGCCACGCGTTGCGGCCGCTGGGCATACGCGATCCGGCCCCGTGGCGCGCCGGGCGTCGTAGAATCGCTTGTTCCCGACCCCGGAGCCATCGCGTGTCTGATCAACTTCAGCCGGAGCGCCGCCCGCGCCGCTTTCGCCTGCCGCGTCGAGCGCGTGTGCCGTGGCAGGCGCCGCGCGCCCGCACGCTGTTCACGCGCCCCGCTGCATCGCCGCAGCGGGTCCTGCTGCAGCGCATCTTTCTCGTGTTCGGCCTTTGCGTGCTCGCCTTCGCCGTGCTGTATCTCGATCGCGACGGCCTGCGCGACGCCAACCGAAAGGTGCTCGGCATCGTCGATCTGATGTACTTCACGATGGTCACCGTCGCCACGGTCGGCTATGGCGACATCGTGCCGGTCACCGCCCGCGCGCGGCTGATCGATGCGTTTTTTATCGTGCCGATCCGCATCATCATCTGGTTTGTGTTCCTGGGCACCGCTTACCAGTTTGTCATTCAACGCGTCATCGAGGAATTCCGCATGAAACGCCTGCAAAAACAGCTGCGCGATCACGTCGTGGTGTGCGGCTACGGATTGAGCGGTTCGGTCGCGGTGCGCGAGTTGCTGGAAAGCGGCCTGCGCGCCGAGTCGATTATCGTGATCGATTCGCAGCAGAGCGCGCTCGAAGCCGCAACCGCGCTCGGCGTGGTCGGCCTGCTCGGCGATCCGTCGCGCGAGGATCTGCTGCAGCAGGCGCAGGTGCGCATCGCGAAAGCCGTCCTGATCGCCGTCACCGACGATGCCACCGCGATCCTGCTCACGCTGACCGTGCGCAGCGTCGCGCCGGACACAAAAATTGTCGTGCGGATTCGGGAGCAGACTTTCCATCGCCAGTTGCGTCAGGCCGGCGCGAATGTGATCGTGTCGTCCACCAAGATCGGCGGCCTGCTGCTTGCCGACGCGGTGGCGAGCGACTATCTCGTGCCGTTCGTCAACGACTTGCTGTCGACGCGAGGCCGTGTCACCTTGCTCGAACGACCCGCGACGGCCCTCGAAATCGGCCGCTGGAGCAACGCGTTGCCGGGTGCAGTGGTGGTGGGACTCGTGCGCGCGGGACGCATGCTGTCGTTTTACGAAGACGAGCCGTGTCCGATTGAACCAGGTGACCTGCTGATGGTGATTCAATCGTCGCGCCAGCCGAGCGAAGCATCCGCCGGCTAGCACGCCGACACCGCAACGGACGACTTCATTCACTGACGTATTCCATTTTCCACAAGCAGGATGGCCGCACGATGAAACTGAACCGCATGATCAGCACGGTCGAAGTGCACACCGCCGGTGAGCCGTTTCGCATCGTCACCAGTGGCTTGCCGAAATTTCCCGGCAGGACCATCGTCGAACGGCGCGCGTGGCTCAAAACCAACGCGGATCATCTGCGCCGCGCGTTGATGTTCGAGCCGCGCGGCCATGCCGACATGTACGGCGGCTATCTGACCGAGCCGGTCAGCGAAGACGCCGACTTCGGCATCATCTTTGTGCACAACGAAGGCTATAGCGACCACTGCGGCCACGGCGTGATCGCGCTCGCCACCGCGGCCGTCGCACTCGGCTGGATCGAGCGCAGCGAACCGGAAACGCGCGTAGGTATCGACGCGCCGTGCGGCTTCATCGAAGCCTTCGTGCAATGGGACGGCGAGCACGCCGGCCATGTGCGCTTCGTCAATGTGCCGTCGTTCATCTGGCAGCGCGACGTGACGGTGCAAACACCGAGCTTCGGCGAAGTGCGTGGCGATATCGCCTTCGGTGGCGCGTTCTATTTCTACACGTCCGGCAAGCCGTTCAATCTGGGCGTGCGCGAGGCCGAAGTCGAGCGGCTCATCCAGTTCGGCGACGAAGTCAAACGCGCGGCGAACGCGGCCTTCAAGGTCGAGCATCCGCTGATCCCTGAAATCAACCACATCTACGGCACGATCATCGACAACGCGCCGCGTCATGCCGGCTCGACTCAGGCCAATTGCTGCGTGTTCGCCGACCGGGAAGTGGACCGTTCGCCGACCGGTTCCGGCACGGCGGGACGCGTCGCGCAACTCTTTCTGCGCGGCGAACTGGGCCACGACGAAACGCTTGTCAATGAATCGGTGATCGGCACGATTTTTCGCGGCCGCGTGTTGTCGCAAACAAAGCTCGACCGCTTCGACGCGGTGATCCCGGAAATCGAGGGCGATGCACATGTGTATGGTTTCGCGAACTGGATCATCGACGAACGCGATCCGCTGACCTACGGTTTCCTCGTACGCTGAACCGCCGCAACTTATTGAAATCCATTGCAACCCATCGCGAGCGATTAAAAACGTCCATGACACGCCCGACCACACAGATTTTCGACGCCGCCGCCACCGCGCGCCTGATCCCGTATGCGGCGCTCGTCGACGCGTTAAAGCGCGCGAGCATCGACTACGCGCAAAAGCGCATCGCCAGTCCCGAGCGGCTCGTCGTGCCGCTCAACGCGGGCGGCATCCTGCTGTCGATGCCGGCCACCGCGCCCGACCTGGCGATCCACAAGCTGGTAAACGTATGCGCGAGCAATCGGGCACGCGGGTTGCCGACCATTCACGGCCAGGTGATGGCCTTCGATGCCGATACCGGCGAGACGCTCTTCATCCTCGACGGCCCGACGGTGACGGGACGGCGCACGGCGGCGATGTCGATGCTCGGTGTGCAAACCTTCGCGCCGGCCGCACCGCGCGAATTCCTGCTGATCGGCACGGGCACCCAGGCGGCCAACCATCTGGAGGCGCTCGGCGAACTGTTTCCCGAGGCTCGGGTCTGGGTGAAGGGCAGTGCGCCCGAGCGGGCTCATGCCTTTTGCGCGGCGCATCGTGGCAAGGCGCGCGAACTGCACGCGCTGGCGGATACGCAGGTGCCCGATTCGGTCGACGTCGTGATCGCGCTCACCACCAGCAAGCAGGCCGTCTACGATGAAGCGGCGCGGCCTGACCGGCTCGTGATCGGCGTGGGCGCATTTACGCCGGCGATGGTCGAAATCGGCGCGCGCACGATCGCGGGCAGCGCGCTTTTCGTCGACGACGAAGCGGGGGCGAGACACGAAGCGGGCGACTTCATCCAGGCAGGCGTGGACTGGGCCCAGGTCGGCGGAATTGCCGCCGTGCTCGACAATGCGGCATCGCTGCCACACGCACAGCCGATCGTTTTCAAAAGTGTCGGTTGTGCGGCGTGGGACCTGGCGGCGTGCCGTGTGGCGCGCGAAGCCTTGTCGGGCGGCTGATCGCGGGCGCATCGAGCGGGCCGCCGGGTGCGCACCGATGATCGCGGGTTGGCATATTGCGCCAACCTGCGGCACATGTTGCCGTGCAAACAATGTCAAAACGTTGCACCATAGGCGTTTGCCAGAAAAAAGTGCCGCTCATCCGGCGCTTGTGCTTCATTCGGCCCCAATGTTTTCACACCCGCCTATCCATCACGACGCTGCGACCGCGCTATGACGACCCAACACGCTTCTGCCCAACCTGACCTGCCGCTCGACATGATCATCTTCGGCGGCACCGGCGATCTGTCGTTTCGCAAGCTGCTGCCGGCGCTCTATATGGCGCATCTGCACTGCAATCTGCCGCCGGATACCCGCATCTTCACGATCGGCCGCAAACCCTGGTCGTGCGAGGAATACATCAAGGACTTCATGGAATTGAAGGCCAAGCCCTTCATCGAAAAGAAGGCGTTCGACGCCGCAGCCTGGGACAAATTCCTGTCGCTGTTCCAGTACGTGCGCATGGACGTCGATTCGGCCGAGGACTACCAGCGCCTGCGCGAAGCGTCGCGGCAAGGCGCGCGGCGCGTGTTCTATCTCGCGACGTCGCCCGATCTGTTCACGCATATCTGCGACAACCTCGCGAACGCGGAGTTGATCGACGCGCATTCGCGTGTCGTGCTGGAGAAGCCGCTGGGCCACGATCTGGCGTCGGCGCAGGAGATCAATACGGCGGTCGGCAAGCATTTCAGCGAAGCGCAAATCTACCGGATCGACCATTACCTCGGCAAGGAAACGGTGCAGAACCTGATGGTGCTGCGCTTTGGCAACGCGATTTTCGGCCCGCTGTGGCAGGCGCCGTACATCAAGCGCGTGCAGATCACGGTGGCTGAAGAAGTCGGCGTGGGCAGCCGCGCGGGCTTCTACGATAAAACCGGTGCGCTGCGCGACATGGTGCAGAACCACTTGCTGCAACTGCTATGCATCGTCGCGATGGAGCCGCCGGTGTCGCTCGACCCGGACGCGGTGCGCGACGAAAAGCTCAAGGTGCTGCGCTCGCTGCGCCCCATGACGCCGGAGGACATCGCGCGCGATACGGTGCGCGGCCAGTACACGGCCGGTGCGGTGAACGGCGAACCGGTGAAGGGCTATCTCGAGGAAGACAACGTGCCGGCCGGCAGCCGCGCGGAGACTTTTGTCGCGTTGCGCGCGCATATCAACAACTGGCGCTGGGCCAACGTGCCGTTTTTCCTGCGTACCGGCAAGCGGATGCAGAAGAAGGTATCGGAGATCGTCATCGAGTTTTCCGAGTTGCCGTTCTCGATCATTCCGAGCGGCGGGCGCAACTATGGCAACCGTCTCGTGATCCAGTTGCAGCCGGAAGAGTCGATCCAGTTGCAGATGCTCGCGAAGGAACCGGGCAGCGGCATGCACATGCTGCCGGTGAATCTGAATCTCGATTTGCAGCAGGCTTTCACCGAGCGCCGCGCGGAAGCGTACGAGCGCTTGCTGATCGACGTGATTCGCGGACGTCTGACGCATTTCATGCGCCGCGACGAACTCGAGGCGGCATGGGCGTGGGCGGAGCCGATTCTGGAAGGCTGGGCCAAGTCGGGCGACCGGCCGCGTGGCTATACGGCGGGCACGTTCGGCCCGGCGGCGTCGACGGCGCTGATGGCGCGGGAAAATGCCGTGTGGGCGGAAGAGTCGCAGTAAGCGATCGCTGATCGCGATGCGTGTCACTCGACGCGCATCCGTTCTGCCAGGAAATCGAGCAGGGCGCGCACACGCGCGGGCAAGTGGCCGCCCTGGCCGAGATAGAGCGCATTGACTGGGTCGGTATCACCGGGATCGAACGCTTCGAGCACGACGGCGAGGCGCCCGGCGGCCACGTCCTCGCGCACCTGGAAGGCGGCGAGCCGCGCGAGTCCGAGCCCCGCCAGTGTCAGTTGGCGGAGCGTTTCGCCATCGCTGACCTGTGCGTTACCCTCAACCGGCATGTCGATCCGGCGCCCCTCGCCGTCGAGCAAGGGCCAGCCGGTCAGCGCTCGCGCAAAACCGAAGCCGAGCCGATTGTGCGCGCTCAGATCGGCAGGCGTCTGCGGCGTGCCGTGCTGCGCCAGATATGCCGGTGCGCCGGCAATCACCATCTTCGCTTCCCCCAGCTTGCGCGCCACCAGTTGCGAATCCTTCAGCGGGCCGCTGCGCAATGCGATATCGGTGCGCTGCTCCAGTAAGTCGACGACTTGATCGGTCAACACGATATCGAGTGTGATCTCGGGGTGTGCGGCAAGAAATGCAGGCACCAGCGGCAGCAGATAGTGCCGCCCGAGCGGCACGTTCGCATGGACGCGCAGTCGTCCGCGCGGCGCGGCGCCAGTCGCGGCGCCGCGTTCGATTGCGTCGAGTTCCCCGAGCACGCGGACGCCACGTTCATAAAACACGCAGCCTTCGGGCGTGAGTTGCAGATTGCGCGTCGAGCGATTCACCAGCCGCGCGCCGAGCCGGGCTTCGAGCCGCGTTACCAGTTTGCTGACTGCGGAGGGCGTCATTCCGAGCGTGCGTGCCGCGGCCGAAAAGCCGCCGAGTTCGACCGCACGAACGAACACTTCGAGCTCGCCGGAACGGTTCACATCCAAACGTGCCATCGTGAATTCAATTCACAGGTGATATGCCATCCCGCAGTCTACCGAAAGCGCCGGTCTGCCGATATCTTTCAGTTACCGCACGGCGTGAGCCGTCGCAACGCAAGATCGATCGGGAGCAGGACAATGAACGCGACGAAGAAAGTGGCGCTGGTAGTGGGCGCACAGGGTGTGATCGGCCGCAGTCTGGTCGATCACCTGGCCGCGCTCGGCGAATGGGAGGTCATCGGCCTCGCGCGTCGAGGCGGCGCCGTAAAAGAGCGAGTGCAATACATCGCCGTGGATCTGCTCGATCCGGCCGATACCCGCACGAAGTTGCGCGCGCTCGATCACGTCACGCACGTGTTTTACGCTGCCTATCAGGATCGGCCGACCTGGGCTGAACTGGTGCCGCCGAATCTGGCGATGCTGGTCAACCTGATGGACGCCGTCGAACCGGTCGCAACGGCCTTGCAGCATGTGAGCCTGATGCAGGGCTACAAGGTCTACGGCGGCCATCTCGGGCCATTCAGGACGCCGGCGCGCGAGGACGACGCGCGCTTCATGCCACCCGAGTTCATGTTCGACCAGCAGGTGTTTCTCGAGTCGCGGCAAAAAGGTCGGCGCTGGAGTTGGTCGGCGATCCGGCCTTCGGTAGTGGGCGGCATTGCGCTTGGCAATCCGATGAATCTGGCGATCGCGATCGCCGTGTATGCGTCGATGTCGAAGGAGCTCGGCTTGCCTTTGCGCTTTCCCGGCAAGCCCGGTGCGTACGACAGGCTGCTCGAGATGACCGACGCCGGATTGCTTGCGCGCGCAACTGTCTGGGCCGCGATCGAGCCGCGCGCCGTCAATCAGGCGTTCAATATCAGCAATGGCGATCTGTTCCGCTGGAGCGACATGTGGCCGAAGATTGCCCGTTATTTCGAACTCGACGTGGCGCCGCCGCTGCCGATGCGGCTCGATACGATCATGGCGGACAAAGAGCCCTTGTGGCAGGCGATGACGGCGAAACATGATCTGCAAGCTGTTCCCTATCAGGACGTTTCGTCATGGCGTTTTGCCGATTTCGTTTTCTCGTGGGATTACGACATGTTCGGCGACGGTTCAAAAGCGCGGCGCTTCGGGTTTCACGAATTTATCGATACAGAAGCGATGCTTATCGGCATTTTTGATGATCTCAGGCGACAGAAACTGATGCCATGAATGACGCATTGACGGGTTGCGTTTGCCAGGTTGACGGCGATGGCGAGTCTTATCCACGCACGCAGTGTGCGGGTTTGCATCCGGGCCGCCTCAGGCGGGATGCAAGCCGCGCAGCAACTGACGCACGCGCGACAGGTCCTGATCGACGTGCTCTGCGTGCTCGAAGCGTTCGGCGAGCCAGTCGACGAAAGCGCGCACGCGCGGCGACACACGGCGGTTTTTCACATACGCGACGGAGACCGGCATCGGCACCGGCTTCCATTGCGGCAGCACTTCACGCAGCTGTCCTGAGTCAAGATAGGTTTGCGCGGCGATGCGTGCCGGCTGGATCAGCCCGAGGCCCTGGAGCCCGCACGTGAGATAGGCTTGCTCGTCGGTGACTTTGACGAAGCCGTTCACTTTCACGTTTTGCGCCTGGCCGTCCACTTCGAAGTCGAAGTCCACTTCGCGCCCGTTATGCGGCGACATGCAATTGACCGCGACGTGTCCGCGCAGGTCGTCGAGATCCAGCGGCGTGCCGTGGCGCGCCAGGTAGGACGGACTGGCGCAGGTCACGTGTTCCAGCGTGCCGAGCTGGCGCGCGACCAGATTCGAATCGGGCAGTTCGCCGAGCTGGATGCTGCAGTCCACTGCTTCGGCAATCAGATCCACCGCGCGGTTGCTGATACCGATGGCCAGATCGAGGTTGGGGTAGCGGGCGTGGAAGTCGTCCAACGCGGGGAGGACGATGACGCTTGCTACCGCGCCGGGCATTTCGATACGCAGGCGGCCGGTGAGGTTGTCGGTTGCGTGACGGATGCTGGCTTCCATGTCATCGATGTCGGCGAGGATTTGCGCACATCGTTCGTAGTACGCCGCTCCTTCGGCGGTGACGCTCAGGCGGCGCGTCGTACGGGCTAGTAAGGCGGTGCCTAGCAGGGATTCCAGGTTCTGGACGATCGTGGTCGCTGTGGCCCTAGGGATGTTTAGTGACTCCGCTGCGCGGGTGAAGCTGTTTGTGTCCACGATACGGATGAACGTACGCATTGCAGTTATTCTGTCAATCACGGGGGACTCCATATTTGGGGTTTGGGTTTTGGTTTTTTTTTGCCTTTGGCGGCGGCATTTTCCTTTGCTTATGGCGTTGGGCTTTCCTTGCATTCTTATTGGTCTATTAGCGTTCGCCCCTGTGCGGGGCAGGCACTTACTTTCTTTGCCGCCGCAAAGAAAGTAAGCAAAGAAAGCGGGCTCAAACCGCCAATTCTTAAGCGGCTCCCCTGGCTTGGAGGGGCTGGTGGCCCGATTAACGAATCACACCTCGGTTAATAACCGCCAGTGACACAGCCGTCATCCGCTCCCACTCCGCACTACGTGCGTCGCGGACGGGTCCACCAGGGAAACCAGTGGTGAATCGTTTCTCGGCGGGGGCCATCGGCTTTGCCTCGGCGAGGCGCCGAAACACACTAACTGTTTTGTGAAGTACCGCATCGGCGCGCGTAGCGCCGCCGGAAGCATGACGGCCTGGTCACTCAGGCCAGCAGGTGCGCAGGCTCACTCTCTACGGAGCCACGATACCCTCCAAGCCAGGGGAGCCGTTTAAGAATTGGCGGTGTGAGCCGCTTTCTTTTGCCTACTTTTCTTTGCGGCGGCAAAGAAAAGTAGGTGCCCCCCGCATAGGGGGAACGCTAATAGACCAATAAGCAAAGAAACAGCCAACGCCGTAGGCAAAACAAAAAAACCAACACCGTAGGTAAAACCAAAACCAAACCAATGCCGCCGCCAAAGGCAAAAAACCTTTACTTCCTCATAGAATCAAGATCAATAACAAACCGATATTTCACATCGCTCCTGAGCATCCTCTCATAAGCCTCATTAATGCCCTGCATAGGAATAATCTCAATATCAGAAGTAATCCCATGTTCACCGCAAAAATCGAGCATCTCCTGCGTCTCGGCGATCCCGCCAATCAACGACCCCGCCAGCCGGCGGCGCTTGAATATCAGGTTGAACACCTGCGGCGACGGATGATCATGCTCAGGCGCCCCGACAAGGGTCATAGTCCCATCCCGTTTGAGCAGATTCAAAAACGGATTCAGATCATGCTGCGCAGCAACCGTATTCAGAATGAAATCGAAGCTGTTCAGATGCGCTTCCATCTCCGCCGGATTCTTCGAAATCACCACCTCATGCGCGCCAAGCCGCTTGGCATCTTCAATCTTCGAAGGCGACGTCGTGAACAACACCACATGCGCACCCATCGCGCGAGCCAGCTTCACGCCCATATGACCCAGGCCGCCCAGGCCAACAATGCCGACCTTCTTGCCAGGACCCGCGCCCCACGTGCGCAGCGGTGAATAAGTGGTAATCCCCGCGCACAGCAACGGCGCCACACCAGCCGGGTCGAGGTTCTCCGGTACCCGCAGCGTGAAAGCCTCGTCCACCACGAGTTGCGTCGAATACCCGCCGTAAGTGTTCTGTCCGTCCACCCGGTCAACACCGTTATACGTGCCGACAAAACCAATCTCGCAATATTGTTCGAGACCTTCCTTGCAACTCGCGCACGTCCGGCATGAATCGACGAGACAGCCCACACCGACCAGATCGCCCGCCTTGTACTTCGTCACGTCCGATCCCACCGCCGTCACGCGGCCGACAATCTCGTGGCCCGGCACCACCGGATAAACCGTGTTCTTCCATTCATTGCGTGCCTGATGCAAATCGGAATGGCACACGCCGCAAAACAGGACTTCCATCTGCACGTCATGGGCGCGCAGTTCGCGGCGCTGTAGTTCGAACGGGGCGAGCGGCGCGGTGGCGTCAGTCGCTGCATAGGCATAAGTCGTGCTCATGGGTAACTCCAGCTAAGAAGGTGATGTCGCAAGGCGCCGACGATGGCAACACAAGTTGCCGATGCAGTCCGACCTTGTCATGAACCAGGATCACGGCGCCGGCGGTGGTAGACGAATTCACCGGATAAGTGCAACCCGGTAAATCGCCAACCAGGTCGGCGCAGCGCGGAAAAAATTGATCCGGCAGGGTTCCCATATTAGAAGCCAGGAGCGAGCCGGGGAATACCTGAATGTCTTGAAGATTTGCCTAAAACTCCTGGCGGGCAGCGCGTTAGGCTGTTTGGTGCTAAATTTCAAGCATTATTCTCTTGTGCTTCACTATATCGGTATGTCAACCCATTCCGCAAAGCCGGCCGCAGCCGACACCGCCCAGCAGCGTCTGGTCGAATTATTCGACACGCTCGCGCCCAACCCGGGCATTACGCGCTCAAGCCTGGAAGGCGTCAATCTGTTGCGCGCAAATTGTCCGATGCCGCGTATGCCGGTGCTGTATGAGCCGAGCATCGTGATCGTCCTCCAGGGTCGCAAACGAGGCTATCTCGGCGAACAGGTGTTCCAGTACGACGCGCAGCAGTATCTGGTGCTGTCGGTTCCGCTGCCGTTCGAATGCGAAACCGAAGCGAGTCCGGAAGAACCGTTCCTCGCGATCTCGGTGCGTGTGGATCTGACCATGGTGGCTGAACTGCTGATGGCGCTGAACGAATCGCAGGGCGTCGCGCAGAACGAGCCGCTCGGCATCTATTCGACACCGCTCGATCCGGCTCTGAGCAATGCGGTGCAGCGTCTCATGGACGCGCTGGCGTCGCCGCTCGACGCGCGCGTCCTGGCGCCGGGCGTGGTGCGCGAAATCTGCTATCGCGTGCTGACCGGCGAGCAGGGCGACGCGATTCGCGCAGCGCTCACGCATCAGCATCATTTCGGCCGCATCGCCAAGGCGCTGCGCCGGATTCATGCGGACTACCAAGGCCAGCTCGACGTCGATACGCTTGCCTCGGAAGCCGGCATGAGCCTCGCCGTGTTTCATGCGCAGTTCAAGGTGGTGACGTCCACCTCGCCGATGCAATACGTGAAGACCACGCGTTTGCATCACGCGCGTTTGCTGATGGTGCAGGACGGCTTGAATGCGGGCGCGGCAGCGGCGCGCGTCGGCTACGAGAGCGCGTCGCAGTTTAGCCGCGAGTTCAAGCGGCTGTTCGGTCTCAGCCCGGTCGATGAGGTCAAACGCATGCGCACCATTTACGATGCGCCGCCGCCGCGCGTGGTGAAGCCCGTTGCGCGCTACGTGACTGCGGTATGAGCTGTGCGGTTTATAAGCGGGTATAAGCCGCCATAAGCCGCTATAGACCGCTGAACCAGTTGTACCCCTGGTCTTCCCAATAGCCGCCAGGGTTCGTGTTGGTCACGAAAATCGCGGCGATGTGCTTCGGATTCTTGAAGCCCAGTTTGGTCGGCACGCGCAGCTTCAACGGATAACCGTACTTCGCCGGCAGCGGCGCGTTGCCGAAATCGAGCGTCAGTTGCGTTTGCGGATGCAATGCGGTGGCCATGTCGAGGCTCGAGTAATAGCGGTCCGCGCATTTGAAGCCGACATAACGCGCGCTCAGATCGGCGCCGACGCGCTCGAGAAACGTGCGAAACGGCACGCCGCGCCATTGCCCAATCGCGCTCCATCCTTCAATGCAGATGTGCCGCGTAATCTGCGAAGCCTGCGGCAAGGCGCGCAGCTGATCGAGATTCCAGCTGCGCCTGTCCGACACCAATCCGGAGACTTCCAGCTGATACGTCGAGCCGTCGATATCCGGCGCGTCGAACTCCGGGTAGAACGCGTTGAACGGAAACGGGTTGGTGATATCGCGCGCGGAATAGGTGGGCGCCAGTTTGTTGCGATTGAAGAGCCACCCCTGCACGCGATCGTTCCAGCGCGACATCGCCCACAATACTTTGTCGACCGAATCGCCGTCCTGCATGTTGCAGCCCGACAGCATGGCCAGCGCGCCGATCGACAGCGATGAGCGCAGAAACAGGCGGCGTTGCAGGCGCTCGATTTGCGGCCGGTGGTCCGCCAGCACGATACGCCCGCCTGTCGTACTGCGTGAATCTTTGGGTTTGAATTCGCTCATGCCTTGCTTCCTTCATGCGCGCTGTGCCGGGCGCGACCCGTCAACATCGGCAGCAGCGTGCGCGGCACGAGCAGCACCAGCACGAGATGCACGACCACAAAGCCGACTACGCCCGCCATCGCCACAAAGTGGACACGCCGCGCAAAATCGAAGCCGCCGAACAGCGCGGTGAGCCACGAGAATTGCACCGGCTTCCAGATGGAGAGTCCCGACGCAACCAGCAGCACCCCAAGCAGCAACACGAACAGATAGAGCGCACGCTGCACCGCGTTATATTTGCCGGTATCGTGCGGCAGTCTGAAGCGCACCGCCAGTGCGGCATCGCGCATCACGTCGCGCGGATAAACCGGCAGGAGCTTGCGGCGGAAATGCCCGCGCCCGACGCCATACGCGAGATACAGCAGGCCGTTTGCGCACAGCAGCCACATCGCGGCGAAATGCCAGGCGATCGAGCCACCCAGCCAGCCGCCCACAGTCGCCCACACGGGGAACCGGAACGGGAAAAACGGCGAGGCGTTATAGATCGCCCAGCCGCTCATCACCATGCAGACCATCGCAAACGCGTTGATCCAATGCGTGATCCGTACGACGAGCGGATGGACGATAAAACGCGCTGAAGATTCAGCCATAACGGATGCTGCGCGGCAAAGAAGAAATGGAAAACCGCGCAGTCGACGTGCGCGGCGTTTGAACAACCGGCAAGAGCCGGATTACATCGGCGGCGTGAGACCGTGCTCACCTGCCGAGATGAAGTTCGCCGCCATCGTGCCGTCAGCGTCCTTGTGCGCGAACAGCACCACCTTGGCGCCCGGCACGAGCAACGAGCGATCACCCGGTTCGAGGCTGACGATAGGCACGTCTTGCGGGATCACGATCTTCTTTTCACCATCCTTGTACTTGACCGTAATCGTGCGGCCATTGCTGACCACGAGCGAGCCGACCGTGCCATTGGTCATGGTGCTGTTCGAACCCAGATCCCACGGGCGATGGCCTTCGCCGGAGCCGCGCATGCTGGCGGGGAACACATGCACTTCGAGTGCCTTGAGCGTGCCGTCGGGCTGCGGAATGGCGGCGGTGCCGACATAGCTGTCCGGCTTGATGTCGTTCACATTCGCCAGCGCCACACCGCGAATCGGCGTGTCCTTGGCGAGTTTCACGTCGACGTCCTTGCCGTCGCGGGTATGGACCTTGAGCAGGTCGCCGGAAAGCGAGGTGACCGTGCCGCGCACGCCCGTCGGTGCGGCGGTCTGGGCCCAAGCGGCCGGCCCCATGGCGAACAGGGCACCGGCAACCAGGACTGGAGCGACAAAGGCGCGCATCGCATTGGCGGAAACAATCTTCATGAGTCTGCTCTTGGGTGGTGAAGGATAGGAGCAGATTAGGCGCGCGTCCGGCTCCGGCGAGTGACAGACGGATGACAAAAACGTCATTAATCGCACTCCGCCGCCACGTAGAATGGCCGCCATACCCACGTCCAACCGACGTCCAACCGACGTCCAACATATCGCGCCAGAAGCGCCCAGCCCATGAGCATCCTCGTCATCGAAGACGACCCGAAAACCGGCGACTACCTGAAGAAAGGCCTGCGCGAAAGCGGCTACGCGGTCGATCTCGCGCGCACCGGCACGGACGGCTTGCATATGGCGCTCGAACACGCGTACGACCTCGTGGTGCTCGACGTGATGCTGCCGGGCATCGACGGCTGGGAAATCATGCGTGCGTTGCGAGCGCGCCGCGATCTGCCAGTGATTTTCCTGACCGCGCGCGATCATGTCAGCGACCGCATCCGCGGCCTCGAGCTGGGCGCGGACGATTACCTCGTCAAGCCGTTCTCGTTCACCGAACTGGTGTTGCGCATCCGCACGCTGCTGCGCCGCGGCGTGATCCGCGAGCGCGACGTGTTCGAGATTGCCGACCTCAAGCTCGACGTCCTGCGCCGCAAGGTGACGCGCGAAGGTGTCGAGATTCCGCTGACCAACAAGGAGTTCATGCTGCTGCATCTGCTGGTGCGCCGCCAGGGCGAGGCGCTCTCGCGCACGCAGATCGCTTCTGAGGTGTGGGACATGAACTTCGACAGCGATACCAATGTGGTGGATGTAGCGATCAAGCGTTTGCGCGCCAAGATCGATCACCCATTCGAAAAGAAGCTGATTCACACGGTGCGCAGCATCGGCTACACCTTCGGCGACGGCTCATGAAGCTGTGGACCGAGCGCTCGCTGACGGCGCGTACAACCGTACTGTTCGCGACCATCGCATGCGTGGTGATCGGCACGCTCGGCGCCTATTTTTATCATTCCGCTGAGGTGTCACTGGAACATCGCGCCGACGTGGTGCTCACGGGGCGCGTCGAGCATTTCAGCCGGATCGTGCGTGACCTGTACTCCGTCAGCGAACTGAAGAACCGGCCCTTGTTGTTCGAAACCATGCTCGGCGCGGAACAGGACGTCCTGCTGTTTCGCAAGCCAGGAGAGGCACCGTTCATCGACGTCAATCCGGCAAACGTGACGGTGCCCGCGTTGCAGCCCAGCCCCGAAGGGCGCTTGCCGACGCTCTCGGACATTCGCCAGACTACGCTGCCCGACGGCGTACCGGTTCATTGGGCGATTGCCACGGCGAGAGCGCGCGAGGACGGCACCGAGGTTGAAGTGATCGCCGCGCATCCGATGACACAGGAAGTGCGGATGCTGGCGGCCTATCGCAATCGTATCGTGCTGGCCACCGTGATCGGCATGCTGGCCGCCACGCTGCTTGCCTACTACGTGCTGCGCCGCGCGTTGCGGCCGATTCGCGAGATCGCCGCGCGGGCTGCGCAGATCAGTCCCGCAAGTCTGTCGGTACGACTCGACAGCGAGGCCGCGCCGCGCGAATTGCGTCAGCTCACCCATGCATTCAACGCCATGCTCGACCGTCTCGCCGACGGTTATCAGCGGCTGTCGCAGTTCGCCGCCGACCTGGCGCACGAAATTCGCACGCCGGTGGGCGCGCTGATCGGCCAGACCCAGGTCACGCTCGCCAAGCCGCGCGGAGCCGAGGAGTACCAGCAGTTGCTGGACTCGAATCTGGAAGAACTGAACCGCTTGAGCCACATCGCGGAGAACATTCTGTTTCTCGCGCACGCCGACCATGCCGCGCTTTCCATCGAGCGCGAGCCGGTCGATCTGCGCGGCGAACTCGTGCGAATCGCGGATTATTTCGAAGGCCCGGCCGACGAACGCGGTATGCGCTTCGAAGTGGACGCCCACGGCGTGGCGTCGGTCAATCCGATGCTATGCCGGCGGGCGATCAACAATCTGGTCGTGAACGCGGTGAGATATGGCGCCTGCGATACGGTCGTGCGTTTGAGCGGCACGCAGGACGAGGAGGGCGCGACGGTGGTGGTCGAAAACGCCGGTGAGCCGATTCCCAGCGAGCAACTGGACCGCCTGTTCGACCGCTTCTATCGCGGGGATGCCGCGCGCAGCGCGTTCACCGAATCGAGCGGCCTCGGGCTCGCCATCGTCAAGGCGATCATGCATCTGCATGGCGGTACGGCGCGGGTGCTGTGTCCGGCGCCGGGCGTGGTGCGCTTCGAATTGCGTTTCCCGGGCGCTTAAGAGCCATCACGTGCGTCACTCAAGGCCTGCAACCCGGTTGCATCGACAGCCAGTGAAAACGCGGCCAGACCGTATTTTCCCGTTTGTGCCGGACCGATAGGCTGTAACACGAGCCCCAACCGGCGATAAAGCCGATCCATGCTGGGTGACGCGACCCCTATCAATTGACGGATTCCCAGGCTTTGGCAGCGAATGAAAATCAAGCGAAGGAGTTCGTGCATTCTTTGCGTATTGCAGGCTACGCCATTGTCGAAAGTGGTGAACCGGGATAGTTCCCACGTCGATGAATCGCTGATCAGCGGAACGGAACACAGGTGAGGAAAAATTTCAGCGAGCAGATAAGGCTGAGTAGTGGGCAACATTCGTGCATAGCCACAGATACTTCGATCCCGCTTATAGACGATGACGCAGGTGGTGTCTTCCCGATCAAATTCGTCCCACTCCTCGAGTGTGCCGGAATCGACTGACGGCAAGTCCCATTTCATTGCTTTGACGAATACCTCATGCCGATACCTGCCGAGTTGTTGCCTTTCGGCGGGACGCAGCTTTTCCATTGTGGTGAATACGATTTCTTCCATAATTCCGCTCGGTAGCTAAAATAATCCGTAAGCAATGGCATAGGCAGCAGCACTCGCCTTGGATGGGGCGTTGAGTTTTCTCTTACAGTTCTTCAGATGAAAATTCACCGTATCGACGGAAATATCGAGGGCATTCGAAATGCCTTTGGCTGACTTTCCATCGGCAGTCCAACGAAGGATTTCGGTTTCGCGCTGGGTAAGTTTGAGTTCGGTGGTGCTGCTGCTTCGCCTCCCGGAAATCCGGCTCATGCAGGACATCGACAACTGACCAAGCGCCAGAAGAAAAGGTCGCAGGGCTTTTATCTCGCCGGCGCGTAAAGGCGTACTGTCTCTTGCGAGCGAATAAACCCCGAACTGGCCGCGAGCGCCTCCGCAGGGTTGAGAAATGCCGATTGCGAGTCCAGCCGATCTGGCTTCGTTCCACAAGTGTTTCGCGCCGGCAAAAAGGCTGTCACTCCATATCACGGGAGTCAGGTCACCCGATTCGAGGTTGGCGATGGGATCTATGCTCAGATACTGCTTTTCCTGGTACCTCGAGTTCCAGCGCTCGGGATAAGAGCTTTTGATCACAATGTTTCTGGAGCAAAAGGGGACACGATTTCCGTAGCCGAACGCGCAATACGGAAACCCGAGATCCATGGAGACGCGCGACAGTATCGAAAATGCACCGTCCATCTCTTCGCAGATTTGTAGTTCGAGGAATAGATCGCTCCACCATTCAGATAGGTCCCGAGGCATTACTGGACTCCGCTAGACAGGTTTATTTACAGACTTTTTTATAAGGAAAGATTATCGCTTCATCGGCTATCTTCCGGCGATAAAGATAAGGGTCGAGATTCTGTCAATACTTCAGGTTTGAATCGTAAAATCGTAAATTTATGCGTTTAGCCGAAGAGTACAGTTTCATGCCCGTTATTGGCTGTGACGTATAAGCGCATAGGCGCTTGCTCTTCGATAGCGCCGCACGGAAATTCTGGAAGTACCCAACACGCATGTCATTCGAGCCTGGATATTTGCCGTATTGAATGCGTGGTGAATGCCTGGCACTGCATGACTATCGAATTCCTGATCAGGTAACTACCAATCGCGGGAGCTGTTCCGTGATCAGCCTTATGTGACCATTCGAGCTCTCTGATTGGTGTGAATGAATCGCTAGCCAATCGCCAACCTTGTTTTTACTTGTGAATGGAGTCGCTATGGCGCAATCGCATTCAGATATTTATGACCCGCCGATTTTCGACCCCGATAAAGACCGGAGCACGCTGGAACAGAATCATGCAAATGGAGAATTCAATCGAGCCTGTTCGTATGTGAAGGATGGCGTGGCTCATGACGACCTGTCGTTGAGCGTCGAAAGGGGCAAGTCACGTCACTATCCGGTTATGCCGGATATGTGCGTCTGATCGGAGCTCCGATGTTCGGCTTATTTCAGCGCTGGTTCGTACTCCATGGAGGGCGCTTCGGCGCGCTCGCCTGTCGGGATTTCAGGCTGTTTACTATCGGTAACAGCCTATGGTTGATCGGAACGTGGGTGCAGCGAATCGGCACAGCCTGGCTTGCGTGGGAGTTGAGTCATTCGAGTGCGTGGCTGGGCTTGCTCGCGTTCGTGGATCTTTTTCCAAATGTGATCCTTGCGCCGATCGCCGGCGTGATGGCCGACCGTTGCGACAAACGCCGCATCATTGTCTATTGTCAGGTCGTCACGATGGCGATGGCTGTCTTGCAGACCTGTTTGATTCTGAGCGATGCCAATTCGATGGCGTGGCTGTTGGCGGTGACATTGGTGTCGGGCGTTGCGAACGCGCTGTGCCAGCCCGCGCGACTCTCGTGGATTTCGGCATTAGTGCCGGCCCGGAGACTCGCGTCGGCGGTCGCGATCAATTCTCTGTGCTTCAACTTGGGGCGGTTTGCAGGACCTGCTTTGGCCGGCGCAATGCTGCTGAGGCTGGATCCCTCCGCGTTGTTTCTACTGAATGCGCTGAGTTGCGCCGTATTCATCGTCATTATTTTTCGAATACCGCCTGTTGTTTCGAAGTCGGTTGAAGAGGATCCGCCCGCGCATTGGCTACGCGAGGCGACGGAGGGATTTCGCTACGTCGTGTCGGACGCGCCGTTACGTGCGACCTTCCTGATCCTGAGCGCCTGCGCCGTTTGCATTCGCGGGGTCCCGGACCTCGCGCCGGCCATTGCGGGTGAAATGTTGCAGCGTGGCTCACAGGGTTTTGCGTCGCTTGTCGCCTCAGTAGGCGCGGGAGCACTCGCGGGCGGGATATGGTGCAGCGGGCGCGACGCGACCAAACCGTTAGCGAGATTGATCGAGCGGCACGTACTGTCCGCGGCGCTCTGTACCCTTGCACTGGCGATGACGCACGATTTCTGGCTGGTGCTCGCGCTGTTGTTTGGGATGGGTTTCTCGATGGTCGTGAGCGGGATTGGCGCACAAACGTTTATTCATCTGTCGGTTCCGCAGGCTTTGCGTGGCCGTGTGCTCGCGCTATACGGGGTGGTTTATCGTGGCGGACCGGCGCTCAGTGCGTTGTGGCTCGGAGCGTTCGCGCCACTGCGGGGGATGCGCCTGGCGCTGGGCGTGGGTGCGCTGTTGTGCATGGCCGCGTACGGTGTCACGACGATTCGGGCTCGCGCGGACGCGCGCCGCCGGGATTTGCCTACGCAATGACCGGCGCCCGCAGGTCGAAGCGGCTCGTGTCCGAGCCGACCTGCGGACGTCTGGTCGGCGGACGTGCGCCGGAGCGGCGCGTTCGGCGGCCCATTTGATTCATGGCGCAAACCGGTAATGACGATACCGGGATGATTGGGCAACTGGTTGGGCGACCGCAAGGCGTCTACGATCAGAACTCTCATCCCATACGTCAGGAAAACCGGTATGAAACGCTTCCACATCGCCTTGGCCGTCGCCAGTCTCGAGGCTTCGATCGACGACTACAGCCGCCATCTCAATCAGCCGCCTACGGCCGTCGTGCCCGGCCGCTACGCGATGTGGCGTACCGACCTGCTCAACTTCTCGATCAACGAGATGCTGGAGAAAGCGGGAGCGCTGCGCCACGTCGGCTTCGAGGATGACGCGGTTCAAGGCTATTCGAGCAGCAAAGACGTGAACGGGCTCGAATGGGAGCTGTTTTCAGTGGAGGAACAGGATCGACGGATCGTTAGCACCTATGGCGAAGCGGTGCGCACCGACAAGCCGTGACGCGCTTCCCCGGCGGCGTGCACGACGAACGAAAGCATTGCGGTGTCCCAGCGTGGTCACATCGGGTGACGCCTATACTTTGCTGAGAGCCCGACAAGCCAACCGCTTCCTCGCGCTTTGCAAACTCAGGCAAAGCGAATTCGCTGCGTTCACGTCAAACCAGGAGTCGCGTCATGGTCAAACTTGCTTTGTTCGTTCGTCTGGAAGCCAAGCCCGGCAAGGAGAAAGAAGTCGAGGCTTTTCTGTTGAGCGGCTTGCCGCTGGTCGAGGACGAGCCAGCGACGACCGCGTGGTTCGGCTTGCGGCTAGGGCCGTCCACATACGGTATTTTTGACGCCTTCGAGGACGAAGCCGGCCGCGAAGCGCATCTGGCGGGCAAGGTGGCGGCCGCGTTGATGGCCAAGGCCGGCGAGCTGTTCGCCACGCCGCCCTCGATCGGGAAGCTTGACGTGCTGGCCGCCAAATTACCCGGCTGAGCTTGCCTCAAGCCGTCTGGTTGGCGCGGGCTGTCTGCAGCCGCGCGCCGTCGAGCCTTCATTCGCCGAGCGCGCCCGAACCCTGCTGATTCGCGTAGTGTCCGCGTTTTTCCTCGTACATCAGCAGATCGGCGCGCTGCACGCCGGCTTCGAGCCGGTCGCCGCGCTGGCAGGTGGCCGCGCCCATCGAAAAGCTCAGCAGCGAGCCCGGATAGAACTGGTTGTTCAGATCGACCAACTGGCGGATCGCATCGATCATCGCAGCGCCGCCGCGCTCGTCCGTATCCGGCATCAGGATCGCGAACTCGTCTCCGCCGATGCGCGCCGCATGGAACGGCGTCTCCATCGCCTTGGCGAGCACCTCGCCGGCGCGCCGCAGCAGCGCATCGCCGGCGGCGTGGCCGAGCTGGTCGTTCACGCGTTTCAGGCCGTTCAGATCGGCCATGATGATCGTCACCGGCCACGGACCCTTGCGCTCCAGCCGGTTCAGTTCGTCCACGTAAAAGGAGCGGTTGCGCAGCTTGGTGAGCACGTCGTGCTTGCCGAGAAACTCCAGATACGCTTCGGCCTTCTTGCGCGCCGTGATGTCGGTGAGGGCGACCAGTACCAGATCCCAATGACGTTCGTGGCCGGGCAGCACGGAGAATTGCAGGTGCACGTGCACCTCGTTGCCGTCGAGCGAATAATTGAGCACTTCGCGCTGCTGGAACAGCTTGCCGTCCCACAGATCGATCAACTGCTCGCGAAAGTTCGGGCGCATATCGTCGCGGAACACGTCGGGCAGGCGCGCCAGCAGCGTTTTTTTGTCTTTCGCGGCGAACATGTCGAGCGTGTGCTGATTCACGTCGATCACGTGGATCTCCTGCATGCAGCGCTCGACAAACTCGGGGTGCACGTCCGTGAACACGCGAAAATCGCTGATGCCGGCCGCACGCGCTTCGTCGAGCAGGCGCTTGACCGCGCTGAAATCTTCCACCCAGAGCGACACGGGTGAATATTCGAACAGGCCGCGCACGTACTGCTCGGCAAGCGTTACGCGATGTCGCGCGCCTTCCAGTTCCGTAATGTCTTCCACCGATACCAGCACGCGGTCCCAGCGCTGCTCGTGGCCAGGCAGCACGGCGCCTTTGAGCAGCACGTCCAGCCGCTGGCCGCCGAGCGTGTAGTTGACCGTCTGACTCGTGAACTGCGTTTGGCCGGCCCACAACTGGCAGAGCTCTTCGAGGTGCGTCTTCAGCATGTCGTCGCGAAACACCGAGGCGAGGTTGCCCGTCAGCGCTTCGAAATCGGCGGCCTCGAACTGCGTGAGGGTCTTCTGGTTGACCTTGATGACGCGGATGCTGTGCGCACATTCGGCAACGCGCCGCGGATCTTCGGCGAAATGTGCCCGCAGGTCCGTCACGCCTTGTGCCTGCCATGTGTCGAATAGCGCGCGCACGCCGCTAAAGTCTTCGAGCCAGAGTGAAACGGGCGCGAGTTCGAACATTTCGGAGTCGTCCCCCGGGGAGACTTCCTGCGGGGTGTCATTGGCGGGCGCTAGGCCGCGTGGGAGGGTATCCAGCATGAGGTTCCCGAGGTCGAAGTTCCGGCTATTCTAAGGCGGCTTGGGGTCGGCGAAAAAGAGCGACGTGCAGCACGGCGCATTTGCGCCGGTTCAGTTGGGCTCAATCCGGCTCAATCAGGCCTTGATCTGGACGTTAACGGCGTGGCTGGGATGCACTTTAACCGTGTATGGCGGGTCGTGCTGCTCGATGCCCGCGCCTATGCTGCCTGACTGCGGGCCTTTCAGCGCCTTGTTACACTGGGTCTCTGTCGCCGGCCCATGCACCCTTAGCAGTCAACGTCGAGCAAAAATAACGCGACCCCATGAAGCCATCCCTGCTGGTATTGATTCCCCTGGACGACGCAAGCTGCGCCAGTGTCGAGGCCGCTTTTGAAGTCGTCTACGCCCCTGATTCCGCCGCGCGGGCCGCGGCGATCGCGCAGCGCGGCGACACGATGCGCGCCGTGCTGACGAACGGTACGACCGGCCTGACGGCCGCTGAAATCGACCGGATGCCGCGGCTCGAATTTGTCAGCGCGCTTGGCGCCGGCTTTGAAAACCTCGCAGTCGACCACGCCCGTGCGCGCGATATCGTGCTCGTCAACGGCGCGGGCACCAATGACCATTGCGTGGCCGACCATGCGTTCGCGTTGCTGCTCGCCGTGGTGCGCGACGTTCCGCAACTCGATCAGGCCACCCGCGAGGGCGTCTGGCGCGATACGTTGCCGCTGCGCCCGAACGTCTCCGGCAAGCGGCTTGGCATTGTCGGCCTCGGCAAGATCGGCGAAAAGATCGCGCGGCGCGGCGCGGGTTTCGACATGGAAATCGGCTATCACAACCGCAAGCCGCGTGAAGGCTCGGCGCTGCGGTATTTCGACAGTCTTGAAGGGCTCGCGCGCTGGTGTGATTTTCTGGTGGTGGCGACGCCCGGCGGCGCGGGCACGCGTCATCTGATCGGCAAGACGGTGCTGGCGGCGCTCGGGGCTCATGGCTTCGTGGTCAACGTGTCGCGCGGCAGCGTGGTGGATACCACCGCGTTGGCCGAGGCGCTCGCGGCGGGTGTGATTGCCGGCGCGGGCCTCGATGTCTACGAGGGCGAGCCACATCCGCCCGAGGCCTTGCTGACGCTACACAACGTCGTCTTGACACCGCATGTGGGCGGGCGCTCGCCGGAAGCGATCGCGGCTTCGGTCGATAATTTTCTGGCCAACGCCGGCCGGCACTTTGCGGGCGATACGGTATTGACGCCGATCTGAAAGCGCGAGGATTTGAGCCCGCGCCCTCAGCCGTACGTAGTCACCCGAACGCCTGCCTGAGCCCTTATCCGCAGGCGCCGACCTCGCCGCACGCGGTGCAGAAATCGCAGCCGTCCTTGCGGATCACAGCGTTCGCGCCGCAGGAGCCGCACTTGCGTCCCAGCATGGTGTGCAGTCCTTGCACGCCGCCGGGTTGCGCCAGAGACGACTCATTGGTGTCGCCAGGATGCGGCCGCAAACCGAAATCCGCTGACAGGGCAGTCTCGGCCTTCATCTGTCCACGCGGCAAACGCGCCAGCATGCGCGACGGCACCTGATTGCCTTCGGCATCGAGAAACCCGCGCCGATGCAGAATCTGCTGGATCGCGAAGGCGAGCGCCGCCACTTCCGAGTCGTGCCAGCGCGGCGTGCGATGACCGTCCAGACGTTGCACGTCGCCGAGCCGGACCTGCCCGCGATCCCATGACACCTTGCGCATATCCTGCAGATTGCGCGCGACAAAGCCGCCGCGTGCCGCGAGCGACAGCGAACGCATGGTCGCCGTGATCCATTGCTGCGATTCGTCGCGTTGACCGGTGGGAATGAAGAATTCGATCGGACGTTCGATGGTGACGTCTTCGCCGCCCAGGCGTCCCGTCACCTCGATAAACGACGCCGCCACATAGAGCGATTTCTTGCCGGCCTGCGTCAGATACTCGACCTTTTCGATGATCGCCGGCAACTCGCCTTTCGGCCGATGATCGATCGCGATACGCAGCGGATCGAGGTCGGTTTCGGCGAGCGTGTCGTCAGCCTGCGGTGGGCTCACGCTGAGTACCGCGCCGAGCGTTTGATTGGGCCGATAGGTGGCGAGGCCTTTGAGACCGCCTTTCCAGGCGTCGAAATAGAGGCTTTCGAACGCTTCGAACGGATAGTCGGCCGGCACGTTCACGGTCTTCGAGATCGAGGTATCCACGTAGGGCTGGACGGCGGCCATCATGTCGAGATGATCGCGCGCGGACATTTGCTGCGCGCTGACGAAATAGTCCGGCAGACGCGCGACATCACCGCCGAGCTCGCGATAGAGCCGATATGCGTAGTCTTCGACATCGAACGATTCGCGGCCGCCGTCGGCCATGACCTTCATACGGGTGTAGGTCCACGAGAAAGCCGGTTCGATGCCGTTGGACGCGTTGTCCGCGAACGCGAGACTGACGGTGCCGGTCGGCGCGATGGACAGCAGATGACTATTGCGGATGCCGTCGCGGCGGATTGCGTCCTTGATGTCGTCGGGCAGGCGTGAGGCGAAGGTGCCGGGTTCCAGATAACGCGCGGCGTCGAACAGCGGAAACGCGCCGCGTTCGCGCGCCAGTTCCGCCGAAGCACGATAGGCCTCGTCGCGCATCAGCCGCGCGATCCGCACGGCGAAATCGCGGCCTTCCGGCGAGTTGTAGCGCAAGCCGAGCATCACCAGCGTATCGCCGAGGCCGGTGAAACCCACGCCGATGCGCCGCTTGGCACGCGACTCGTCGTATTGCTGCGGCAGCGGCCACAGCGTGACGTCGAGCACGTTGTCGAGAAAGCGCACTTGCGTGCGGGTGCGTTGGGCGAGCCCGTCCCAGTCGAACGACGGCTTGCGGCCTTGCATCTGCGCGAACGGCTCGATCACGAAGCGCGTGAGATTCAGCGGCCCGAGGTTGCAGCAGCCATAGGCCGGCAATGGTTGTTCGCCGCACGGATTAGTGGCGCGGATGGTTTCCAGCGCGCGCAGATTGTTGTCCTCGTTCATGCGCGACATGAACACGATACCTGGCTCGGCGACGTCGTACGTGGAGCGCATGATGCGATCCCAGATCTCGCGAGCGGGGCGTTCGGCATAGACCCACTGACCGTCTTCGCGTTGCCGCACGTCGCCCGCCGCGCGCAACGCGGGCGAGGGCTCCGCGTGATGGATGAGTTGCCACGGCTGATCTTCTTCGACTGCGCGCATGAATTCATCGGTGACCGCGACCGAGACGTTGAAGTTGTTCCAGCGGCCTTTCGAGTGTTTGGCTTCGATGAATTCGAGCAGGTCGGGGTGACTGCAGTCCAGCACTGCCATTTGCGCGCCGCGCCGGGAGCCGGCGCTTTCGACGGTGCGGCATGAGGCGTCGAAGACGTCCATATAGCTGCACGGTCCGGACGCGGACGAACTGGTGGTGTGAACGCGGGCGCCTTTGGGC
Source organism: uncultured beta proteobacterium (assembly GCA_963738755.1). Taxonomy (GTDB): domain Bacteria; phylum Pseudomonadota; class Gammaproteobacteria; order Burkholderiales; family Burkholderiaceae; genus Paraburkholderia. The sequence goes on along the minus strand of CAVTXZ010000011.1, from coordinate 139,273 downwards.
CGGATCGCGGAGAAGTTGTAGCCGACGCCGCCGCCGCGGCGCATGGTCTCGGCAGCTTGCAGCAAGGCCACGTAGATACCAGGGAGCCCTTGTTCGTCGACATCCTGAATCGAGTCGCCGACTGGCTGAACGAAGCAATTGATGAGTGTAGCGGCGATGCCTGTGCCTGCCGCGCTCATGATGCGGCCCGCGCCGAGCGCGCCGTGACGCAGATTGTCGACGAAGCGCGCTTCTACGGATTCGCGTAGTGCTTCTGACTCGGCCTGAGCGACACCGTGAGCGACGCGTTTGAAGATGTCGTCGGCCGATTGCTCGTCGCCTTTGGCGTATTTCTCGAGGAGGACGTCGAGGGAGAATTGTTGCGGTGCAATTTGTTGTGCCGCCGTGGGCGGGGCGGCTGTGGCTTTTTCTGCGCGGGTGTCCGGAGCGTCTTCTGCCATGGTCTGCCTCTTGCGGTGCAATGGGGACCGCAGTGCGGTGGGGGAAGGGTCACTATAGCGCGGTTTTTTTTTGCCTTTGGCGGCGGCGTTGTTTTGGTTTGCCTGCGGCGGTGGTTTTGGTTGTTCTTGCTGTTCTTGCTGTTCTTGCTTTTTGGGCCTTTCCTTGTTTTGTTATTGGTCTATTAGCTTCGCCCCTGTGCGGGGCGGCACTCACTTTCTTTGCCGCCGCAAAGAAAGTAAGCAAAGAAAGCGGGCTCAAACCGCTAATTCTTAAGCGGATCCCCTGGCTTGGAGGGGATCGTGGTCCGATTAACGGATCACACCGCAGCCGGTAACCGCCGGTGACACAGCCGTCATCCGCTCCCACTCCGCACTACGTGCGTCGCGGACGGGTCTGCCAGGGAAACCGGGTGCTTCGTTTGGGCGCGGTGGCGGCCGTCGGCTTCGCCTCGGCGTGGCGCCGAAGCACACTGCAAGTCGTCGAAGTCCTGGCGCCAACACCAAAGCCCACGTGTTGCGCCATGCCATGCTGTGCAACTGCAACTGCAACTGCAACTGCAACTGCAACTGCAACTGCAACTGCAAGTGCAACTGCAACTGCAAGTGCAAGTGCAAGTGCAAGTGCAAGTGCAAGTGCAGGTCACCGCGCGGGGCGACCCACATGAATAAAATGTGGTGGGTGGTTTGAAGAAGTACCGCGTCGGCGCGCGCAGCGCTGCCGGAAGCATGACGGCCTGGTCACTCAGGTGGGCAGGTGTACGGGCTCAATCTCTACGGGGCCACGAAACCCTCTAAGCCAGGGGAGCCGCTTAAGAATTGGCGGTGTGAGCCGCTTTCTTTGCTTACTTTCTTTGCGGCGGCAAAGAAAGTAAGTGCCTGCCCCGCACAGGGGCGACACTAATAGACCAATAAGAATGCAAGGAAAGGCCAAAGAAACCAGAGCAAGGGAAAGCCCAAGAAACCAGAGCAAGCAAACGCAAAAAACACCAACACCAGCCAAACCCCAAACGCCGTAGGCAAAAAACACCAACACCAGCCAAACCCCAAACGCCGTAGGCAAAAAAAACCTCAACCTTCAGCAATAGCGCCCAATATCTCGACACAAATCATCGCCGAAGCATTCAAAGGCGCCGGCCGCTCAGCCGGCTTGAACACCGCATCACCGCGGCGAATCTTCCGCCGCGACACCGCGCATGTGCCCGACGTATGCGCCGACCTCCGACGCCACCGCTGCTCGCCATAATGGCACCGCCCCGGCTCGACCCAGCGAATCACCAGCGTCGTGTCGGACCGCTCGAGAATCTCGATGCGTAAGCCATTGGCTCCGTCAAGGGGGATGGACTCTATGGTCATCATCGTCGGCTCCGTATTGTGGACTGCCGAATGTAGACCCCCCCGCACCGGATAGCTATTGTGCCGCGGTTGAAACAGTGTTCCGTAAATAGCAACAATGAAACTTGACATTCGAGCTCATGCGCAGCGACGGGGCTTTGCGGGCCGCATAGATCGTGAATTTGCGATAGGGCAGATTTTTGCAACGCAGTGTTGTACGCAGCGCGACAAGTGCGCCGCCAGTAAGGGCCGCGGGCGCTTCCTTTAAGATGTGGCTATTGATGAGCGACCGGGTAACGCGAAGTGTAGCGGGTTTGCATTTTTCCGGTCGGCTCGCGCACATCTTTCACGAGGTCACATGATTTCACGCCCGCCGGCTACGCCGTCCGAACCACCCACGTCCGATCGCCTGAAAAAACAGAAAACGGCTTCACTCGTTCTCTACATCGGGCTCGTGCTGCTGGCGCTGTGGGTCGTGCGCGATTTCATCGCGGTAGTGGCCTGGGCCGGCGTGATCGCGATTGCGCTGTGGCCGCTGTTGCGCAAGATCGAGCGGAAACGTCCGTTCACCGGTCGTACCACGCTGATCGCCGCAGTATTGACGCTCGCGGTCGCCTTGCTGGTGGTGTTGCCGATCGGTATCGGTATCGCGCAAGCGCTGCGCGAGGCGCACGACATGAACGAGTGGTTCAAGGACGTGCAGGAAAACGGCATTGCGTTGCCAGACTTCATCCAGCATTTGCCGTTCGGCGTGCAACAGGTTTCAGCCTGGTGGCAGGCCAATCTCGCTCCGCCGCTGCGTGAGTCGGCAGCCATGAAAGGACTGCACAGCACCACGGTCATGACGTTCGGCCGCCATTTCGGTGCGCGCGCGATACACGGCGTCATGACGTTCGCGTTCATGCTGGTGACGTTGTTCGTGATCGTTCAGGCGGGGCCGCGTCTGTCGGGTTCGATCATCAAAGGCGTGCGCCGCAGCTTCGGCGACGATGGCGCGCAACTCGTCGAGCACATGGCCGCGGCGGTGCGCGGCACAGTGTCGGGGCTGGTGGTGGTCGGGATCGGCGAGGGCGCGCTGATGGGCGTCGCGTATCTCGTAACGGGTTTGCCTCATGTCGCGCTGCTTGCGCTCGTCACCGCGATTGCCGCCATGCTGCCGTTCTGTGCGCCGATCACGTTCGGTCTCGCGGCCTTGTGGCTGTTCTCTCAAGGGTCGGTGGCCGCGGCCGTCGGTCTCGCCGTCTTCGGTTCGGTCGTGGTGTTTATCGCCGAACACTTCGTGCGGCCGGTGCTGATCGGCAACTCGACGCGTCTGCCGTTCCTGCTGGTGCTGTTCGGGATTCTCGGCGGCGCCGAAACCTTCGGTCTGCTCGGGATTTTCATCGGGCCCGCGCTCATGACGGTGCTGATGGTGCTGTGGACCGATCTCGTGCCATAGGTGCAAAGACGTTGCGGCGCGCGTGACCGGCGTAACCGGAACGGCAGATTCGCGCGCTTACTTTTCCTGGTCGCGCGATGCCTGTTTCACACAGCCCAGCGTGTATTTCAGAGCGGCGGGCAACAGGGCGCTCCAGACGTCCCACGTGTGGCCGCCGTCGATGATGCGCAGCGCCGCGGGGTTGCCCGCCAGCCGAAGATGCGTGTAGAGCGATGACGCATCGGCCTGAATCGCAAGGTCGTCGTCGCCCGCGCCGATAAACATCGGCAGACGATACGGCCGGCTCATATAGTGCTCCCACTGCGCCGGATAGTTGAGCGCATGCCAGATACGCGCGTCGAACTGCCGCTCGCCGAATACGCCGACGCGCCGTGCCGCTGAAGCAAGCGGCGGTTCATTCGTGTAGATCGCCGGGCTCAGCAGCAGCGCGCCGCAGAAGAGATCGGGTTGCGTCATCGCATAGCGCAGCGCGCCAAACCCGCCCATCGACACCCCGCCGATCATGCGGCCGGCACGCTGCGACGCGACCGCGTAGCGCGCCTCGATCTCGGGCAGCAGATCGTCGAAGAACGCCGTCTCCATCTTCTCCTTGCGATCGACATACCAGTCCGTGCCGCCTTGCGGCATCACGATCGCGACAGGCGGTATTTCCTTGCGCTCGATCAACGCGTCCGCCGTGGATTGCAGGTGGCCCTGGGTGATCCAGTCGTTGGCGTCGCCGTTATTGCCGTGCAGAAGATAGAGCACCGGAATGCGCGCGGCATCGTGGCGATAGCCGGTCGGCAGGTAGATCGTGTAGGCCCAGTCGCGGCCGAGCGCCTCGGAACGGAAACTCCGGCTGGTGACGGTGCTGGCGAGCGCCGTCGCGCCGATCGCGGCGCACAGCACGAGCAGTGCGGAATGTAGGAATAGACGCATGTCAGAGTAGGAGGCGGCCGCGCAGTTTGCGCGCGGCCGTCATGCTATCAGTATCGACAGTGAAATTTGACGATTCGCACGGAGCAGGCAGACGCGCGGCATCCGCAGCCGGGCTGGCGGTATGAATTCGCGCGCCGCTCAGGACGAGGTTCTGAGGCGCAGGTCCCAGACGCGCCCGGCGAAGCGCTTGAGCGGCTCGGCTGCTCGCGCCACGGCGAACAGTGCGCCGACCGCGACGGCGTCCCCGATCAGGCCGAGGGGATAGTTCAGATAACCGTCGGTAGCCGCATATAGCATCGAATCGACGACCAGCGAAATCACGGCGCCCGCGATAAAGCACAACAGGCCCTGGCGGCCGATCATGCCAACCCACGGCAGCCATTGCGCGAGCTTTTTCGCCCAGCCAAGCTGAATCAGATTGGCGACGAGCCACGCGATCGCGAGGAAATTCACCGCGCGCAGGTACGAAAGATTTTGCTTGAAGCTGGCGTCGAGCGGTTCGCGCTCGACAAAGAGCTTGTAGTAGGCGGCGGCCGCGACCACGGCGAGCGCCAGCACGCTGACCACCCAGCCGAGACGATGCACGCTGACGCGTTGATACACCGGTTGACAACGCGCCAGCACACCGAGCACGAACAGCAGCTGCCAGGCGAGCGGGTTGAAATCCCAGTGCATGTCCGGCGCGGCGGGCAGATAGGCGTCGATGGCCGGCGCGCCTGCCCACAGGGCGACGCTGGCAGCCAGCAGCAGCCACGGCTTGCTGCGCGCGAGCGGCAGGATCATCGGCACCAGCAGCGCGAAGAAAGCGTACATCGGCAATACCGAGGCGAGATAAGGCTGGCGGCGAAACAGCAGGATGTCACGCAGGGCGGCCACGGGGGTGTCGATCAGATCGTCGAGATCGGTGGTGGCAAGGTTCGGCCCGTCGATGCTGAACGCGCTGAGCACCGCGCTGACCAGCAGCATCAGGCCGGCGGTAACGAGGAACGCGCGATAGATTTCCAACGAGCGCCGCAGGAAGCGGCTGCGCGCAATCGCCTCGTTACGGCGTTCGGCGAGCGCGGCATAAGCGGTCGCGGTGGCGAAGCCGCCGAGGAAGACAAAGACTTCGGCGGCATCGCACAACGCGTAGGCGTGCAGTGTCACGCGCGACAGGATGCTGCCGCCGATGTGGTCGACGACGATGATCAGAAGAACCAGCCCGCGGAAAAAATCGAGCTCGATGAGGCGTGACGGCGACTTTTGCATTGTGTGGTGCCAAAAGCAGCCCCGTGCGACGGCGCGCTGATCCAGCGCGGCAGGCGTCTCACAAGGCTTTTGAAATTGGATTGGGTGATACGGCGGTGGGCCACCCCGCGATTGGTCGCCCCGCGTGACTGCCCGAAAATCAGGCAAACGAGGCGTGACCGCAGGAGCAGTAAAAATGACCCATTTGACGGCGCAGAGTTCCGCTGCAGCGCCGCAAAAGCTTTCGATTATATTTCTTTCTGGGACAAATCCGCTTGGGGGCGCGCAGGGGGGCGCAAAAGCCAGGGCAAAAATCAGCCGCGACCAGCCGCAAGCAGCCGCACCCTGGCAGCAGCCTTAAGTCCGTCCGGCGGCGAGCCGTTTACCTGAATACGCGTCGAGAAAACAGTGGGTGCCGCACGCAGTGGAGATTTCGCAACGTTTTGAGATATCGAAGTTACACCCGATGGACGGCCAGCGAATGGCGTGTGAGGATTTCCTCGAAGTCCATCGGGTTGATCAAGGCGTTGTTCAAGTGTCATCGGAAAGCGGTCGGTTCGGGTTGTCCCATTACTCGAGTTCTGGGAGATCTTCATGAACAAGCAAGTGTTCGCGCTGGCTGCATCCGCCACCTTGTTTGCGACTTTTGCTGCGCCGGCCTTCGCCCAGACGAGTGTGACGCTGTACGGCGTCATCGACGAAGGCATCAACTACACCAACAATGTCGGTCGCGGCCACGTTTATGAACTGGCGAGCGGCGATGCGCAGGGCAGCCGCTGGGGCCTGAAGGGCTCGGAAGAACTGGGCGGCGGGCTGAAGGCGATCTTCCAGCTGGAGAACGGCTTCGACCTCAACACCGGCCGGCTCAACCAGGGCGGCCGCATGTTCGGCCGCCAGGCTTTCGTCGGCTTGAGCGCGGATCGATATGGCTCATTGACCTTCGGCCGGCAGTACGACTCGGTGGTCGACTATCTGGCGCAGACTACGGCGAACGGCGCCTGGGCCGGCGAACTGTTCTCGCACCCCTACGATAACGACAATACCGACAACACCTTCCGTCTCAACAACGCGGTCAAGTACACGAGCCCGTCGATTTCCGGCTTCCAGTTCGGCGGCGCCTACAGCTTCAGCAACGACACCAATTTCGCCAACAACCGCGCCTACAGTTTCGGCGGCCAGTACACCTATGGCGGCTTGCTGGTGGCGGCTGCGTATCTGCAGGCCGACAACCCCGGCAACGGCTCGAACGGGGCGATCACCGCGAACGACGCCAGCTTTATCGCCGCGCGCATGCGCGTATTCGGCGGCGGCATTACTTATACCTTTGGTCCAGCGACCGCCGGCTTCACGTACACGAACTCGAACTACCTGAACCCGACCGGCAACGGTTACCTTGGCGTGACGCCGCTCGTGCCGCCGGGCATATTGCTGAATTCGCTGAAGTATCAGAACTTCGAGCTGAACGGCAAGTATCAGGTCTCGCCGATGCTGTTCGTCGGTGCGCAGTATGTGTACACGATGGAAACCTACGACGCGTCGAGCGGCGGCGTGAAGCCGAGAATCCACTCGTTCGGCCTGATGGCGGATTACAACTTTTCCAAGCGCACCGACGTCTACATTCAGGGCGAGTATCAGCAGGTGACCGGCGACCCGACCTATTCGATTCTGGACGATGCTTTCACGCCAGGCACGCAGGCGCCTTCATCGACGTCGAAGCAGGTGGTGGTGCGCGCCGCAATCCGGCATAAGTTCTAGCAGCGCGGCGGGGTGCGCGAGTCACGTCATGCGGGTGACAACGCTGCGCACACTAATTGAACAGTCGGTTAATCGGTTAATCGGTTATCGGGTCGCCAATCTCAGTTCATGACAAAGTTCTGGACCAGAATGCCCACGACCACGCCAGCAGGAACGCCGCAGCTTCTGCCGCGAATGGTCGCATTCAGATCTTCGTCGAGTAAAAAGCTGTCGCGGCGCTCGCGCCAGATGGTTTTATACGCCAATGGTTTCGCATTCACGATAACGACGGAAATCACGGCGGCGGCGAGCACCTGTTCCAGCGCATGGAGCGCGGCCATAAACGATGAGAATTGCGCTGCATTGCACAGCACCAGCATCACGACGGCAGCGACCAGGGCGCCAAAGAAAAAGCCGCCCATGAATCTGTTCGCTGAATTAAGAGAATCCACTTAAAACCTCAACTTCTTTCGTCAGCCAGGTCTGGCTAAACGAAGTCATCAATATATCGATCGATATTCGTTCTCCAAATGAAGGCCCCGATGCGATTATGTCGATACAGGCGCGCCTCAAATGGACCGCGCCAAGCATAGTTTTTTTACGCTTGCCGACATATCGTCTTTTTCCCAATGCAGAGTGGGATGAGTCTGAAGCGCGCGTATCGGATAGGCGCCTGTCTCAGACAGCCGCGGTTTTGTTCGCGACGCTCACTCGCGGAACAGCTTCAGCACTGCGTACTGCAACAGCATGATGGTCTTGCCGTCGACGATCTCGCCGCGCTCGACCATCGCCAGCGCTTCGTCCACCGGCAGTTCCAGCACCTCGATATCTTCGCCTTCGTCGGCGATGCCGCCGCCCGTGCCGACTTTCGCCACCGCGTCGTATTCGGCGACAAAGAAATGCAGCTTTTCCGTCACCGAGCCGGGGCTCATGAACGCTTCGAAGACCTTGCGCACATCGTGCACGCGATAGCCGGTTTCCTCTTCGACTTCGGCACGAATCCTGGCCTCAGGCGACGCCATTTCCAGGAGGCCGGCGGGCGCCTCGATCAGCATGCCGTGATGGCCGTTGACGAACGCCGGCAAACGGAATTGCCGTGTCAGCACGACCGTGCGCCGGCGTGGATCGTATAGCAGCAGCGTCGCGCCATTGCCGCGATCGTAGGTTTCGCGGCTTTGGCGCTGCCAGCTGCCGTCCGCGCGACGGTAGTCGAAGGTGGTTTTTTTCAGCACATACCAGTCGTCCGACAGCACCTGCACGTCGACAATTCGCACCCGTTCGGCGGTTCCGTTCATGGCTCGCATCCTGTGGCTGAAACTGCTAAAGGCGGTCCGTACCGCATTCGATTCCATGGTATCGTGCAGTATCGTGCAAAAACAAGTAATTTCGTGCAGTCGCGTGAAGCGACCCGTGAAGTCGCATCAGGAGCCTTGACCGTGCTCACCTCGCAAAGAAAACAGCTGATCCTCGAAGCGCTCGAACGCGACGGCCAGGTGATCGCCAGGACCTTGAGCGCCGAGTTCGACGTCTCGGAGGACACCATCCGTCGGGACCTGCGCGAACTGGCCGCCGAAGGCCGGCTTCAGCGCGTGCATGGCGGCGCGTTGCCGTCGTCCCCGGCGGCGGTGGATTTTGCCGGACGCGAGCGCATCGAATCGGCGTCAAAAGTGGCGATCGGCCGCGCGGCGGCGGGCATGATCGCGAGCGGCCAGATTGCGTTCGTCGACGGCGGCACGACGGCGGTGCAACTGGCGCGCCATCTGCCGCTGGATCTCCGCGCTACGATCGTCACGCATAGTCCGAGCGTGGCCGTCGAACTTGCCGGGCATGCGGCGCTCGAGGTGATCATGATCGGCGGGCGTTTGTTCAGGCATTCGATGGTGAACGTCGGCGCGGCGGCCGTGGAAGCACTCAGCCATATTCGCGCCGATCTGTATTTCATGGGCGTGACGGGCGTGCATCCGCAAGCCGGCCTGAGTACCGGCGACATGGAGGAGGCCTACATGAAGCGTGCGTTCGCTGAGCGCGCGGCGGAAACCGTGGTGCTCGCGTCGGCGGAAAAACTCAATGCGGCCTCGGCGTACAGGATCGCGGACGTGACGGCGGCGAGCACGCTGGTGGTCGAAAAGAACACCCCGCAGCCGCTTACCGCGCCGTTCGAGGCGCTGGGGATCACCATCCTGCGCGCGTAACCCGGCATTAAAAGCGTGGCTATAGCGTTTCATATCCGCTCCGTTATTTGCGAGATAGTGGACAAAAATTGACGCACCCTGATTCCGAACGGCGCGATAATCCGGCCCCTTGTCCTCTGTAGGGCAAGCAAGGGCAACTCACGGTAGTTCAAGGTCAATCAGATCGACTGCGGCAGCCGGTATGGCCGCACGTCGCCGGTATGCGCGGGCGCAGGCTCCCGCGGTCCGAATACCTCCTTCGTGGTGACAGCCGTCGTATGCACGATCGCCGCGTGCCATCGCGCATGCGGCGTCGCGCGCTGCGCTGTCTTGCCGCGTCTGTTCCGCCGACAGGGTTGCCGTCGTGTTCACTAAAGGAGAAGTCCATGGGGAAACTCGACCTTTCGCGTCGTAGTTTTCTGAAGGCCAGCGTGTTGGCGGGTGTCTCGGTGTATATCGCGCCGATGGGCAGCCGCGCATTCGCTGCGTTGTTCGAAGAAAAGATTCTGACGCCGGTTCAGTGGGACGCTGTCAATGGCCAGGCGAAATTCCGCATCGACGGCATTGCCAAAGTGACGGGTTCAAAAGTGTTTGCGCGCGACATTCGCGCGGCCGACATGCCGCACTGGCCGCAACAGCAGTCGCACGCCTTCATCCTGCGCACGACGCAGGCCGACCGCAGCTACGAAGGCTTCGACCTCGCGTTGCTCGGCGACGAACTGCAGCCCGACCGCGTGGTCACTGCCGCCGATCTGACGCGCGACGGCCTGATCTTCCCGGCCTTCTACGGCGACGACATGCTGCTGCCGCCGGGCAAGACGCCCGCGTATCTCGGCCAGGCGGTCGCGATCCTGATCTATCACGACTTCGCGCGTTTCCGTTTCGCGAAAGACAAGCTGAAGTTCCAGGATCAGATCATCCGTTACGGCGCGCAGACCGGCCCGCTCGAACGCGATCCGTGGGGTGTGTTCCGCTTCGTGCGTGTAGGCGGCAAGACGCCGTATGACGACGACACTTTCTCCAGCCTGAAAGACGCCCCCGTGTTTCCGGGCACGATGCGCAAGCACCAGCCGGTATGGCCCGATGGCGTCGAACACGGCAAGCTCGACGAGCAGGGCATGTTCCACGCGGCGCAAATCCAGCAGGAACTGGATCATCCGGTGGCGGACTGGCTCGTGATGGAGCGCGAGTACAACACACAATCGGTCGACACAGCCGCGCTCGAACCCGATAACGCGAACTGCTGGTACGACGCCGCGACGCAATCGCTGCACATGGTCGTGCCGACCCAGGCGCCGTCCGAAGTGGCCGACAGCGCGGCCGGCATGGTCGCGAAATGCGCGTTCCCGGTGAAGAACCTCTTCGTGCATCCGTGCTACACGGTCGGCTATGGTTCGAAGGACCACTTCAACGTGCCGTTCTATGGCCTCGTCTGCGCGATGTATTCGGAAGGCCGTCCGGTGCGTCTCGCCAACGACCGCTACGAACAGTTCCAGACCTCGTTGAAGCGCCACGCGTTCAGGATGAACTACCGCATCGCCGTAGATCGGAACACCGGTCTGCTGCAATCGTTCAAGGCCGAAATGGAAGCGAACGGCGGCGGCCGCTGCAACTTTTCACCGTCGGTGGCGATGGTCGGCGCCACGGCCGCGCAATCGATCTACTACTTTCCGAAGAACGATCTGTCAGCCGTGGCGGTGGCGTCGCGAGCAATCGACGCCGGTTCGGCGCGCGGGTACGGCACGCTTGCAGAGCATGGCCGCGACCGAAATGATGATCGACGAAATCGCCGCGCAACTTGAACCTCGATCCGATCGATTTCCGCCTGAAGAACGCGCTGCGTTCGGGCATGAAGAACACGCAGGGTGCGGTGCCGGCAGGCGCGATTCGCGTCGACGATGTGTTGCAGAAGGCCAGGGTGCATCCGCTGTGGGTGAATCGCGCGAAGCGCAAGGCCGAGTTCGAAGCCGCGCATCCGGGCAAGCGTTACGGCGTGGGTTTTGCCTGCGTGCAGAAGGACTTCGGCACGGGCGCGGAGACCTCGTTCGCAAAGGTCGAGTTGAGCGCGGACGGCACGATCAGCCTGCAACACACAGCAGCCGAAATCGGCACCGGCATGTCGACCTCGCAGGCGATCGCCGTGGCCAAATGGCTCGGCAAGCCCGCCACCGACGTGCACGTCGCGATCACCGAATGGCCCGATCTGCCGGTGGTCACGAGCGGCGATCCGTACACTGATGTCGCAGGCCGACCAGGACAGGCTGGCCGCCAATCCGCGCTGGTCGCCGGGCTATGCGTCGCCGTCGAGCGCGACCAACTCGGCGTTCTACTTCACGCACAGCACGCGTGAAGCGGCACGGGTCGTCTTCGCACACGGTCTGTGGCCGGCCGCGATGGCGATCTGGAGCCAGGGCGGCGGCGGTGGTCAGGCGGCGCCGCTGGTGGTGCGTATCGAAGACGCGCGCTGGGTCGACGGCAAGCTGTCGGCGGCGGGGCTCGAAGCGCTGCCGTTCGAACAGCTCGCGAAGAAGGCGCACGAACTCGGGCTCGTGACCGGCGCGACCGTGCACGTGTTCAACCGCTGGCAATGGACTGAGGCGGACTTCGAGATCGACGGCCGCGTCGAGCGTTTGCCGCTCGATGGCCTCGCGCTGCGCTATGGCGACAATGCCGGCGACGACAGGAAGAAACTGCAAACCACGCCGAACCATTACCGCGTGCTCGACCGTCAGCGTGTGTTCATCCCGCCGGTCCAGCGCAACAACGCGGCGGTCACGTACTACAGCGCGGTCGGCACGCTGGTCGAGCTGTCGGTGCATGAAGCGAGCGGCAAGGTGGACTTGCTGACCCATCACTCGATCATGGAATGCGGCAATCAGCTCTCGCCGCAACTCGTCTCGGGCCAGTTGCAAGGCGGTCTCGCGATGGGCATCGGCCACGCCCTGCATGAATATCTGCCGCTTTACGAAGACGGCCCCGGCAACGGCACGTGGAACTTCAACCGCTATCGCCTGCCGCGCGCGACGGATGTCGCCGTCTGGACCCAGAGCGGCGAAGTGCTGCCGCCGCTGACCGACACCGATCCGCCGAAGGGCATCGCCGAAGTGGTGATGATTCCAGTGGTCGGCGCCATCGTGAACGGCATTGCGCATGCCATCGGACATCGCTTTACCGACCTGCCGGTCACCCCGCAACGTATTCAGGAGGTGCTCGCATGACGGCCCCCACTCAGACTCCAGCTTCAGCCAGCACCGCGAACGCCGCGAACGCCGCGAACGCCGCGAACGCCGCCAACCCCGCCAACCCCGCCAACCCCGCCAACCCCGCCAGCAACGCGGTCGGCGCTTCCGCAGCTTCCGCCGCATCCGCCGCCGCGCCAGCCGGTGCAAGCGTGGTCGAACGTCCGTTGACGCAGTTCCGTTCGCAACCGGTGACGATCAAGGTGAACGGCGAACTGGCCGGCCCGATCAATGTGCCTGCCGGCCTTGATGATGATCGACTTCCTGCACGAATACCTGCATCTGACCGGCTCGCGTCTTGGCTGCGGGCAAGGCGTCTGCCATGCGTGCGTGGTGATCGTCGACAGGCCGGACGGCACCAGTGAAGAAGTGCGCACCTGTATCACCGGCGCGCATTTCTTCCACGGCAAGACCATCCGCACGATCGAAGGACACGCGAAGCGCAACGAGGCAGGCGAGGTCGTCGCACTGTCGCCGATCCAGCAGAAGTTTCTCGAGCACTTCAGTTTTCAGTGCGGCTACTGTACGCCGGGTTTCGTCAACGCGGCGACGGTGCTGATCGAGCGGCTCAAGCGTCAGCCGGTTGCGAAAGACAAGGTCGAGGACACCATCACCGAAGCGTTGAACGATCACATCTGCCGCTGCACCGGCTACGTGCGCTATTACGAAGCGGTCAAGGAAGTGGTGCTGACCACGCCGGGTCTCGTAACGGACGCCTCGAAGGAAGTCCGCATGGGGAGCGGCGCATGACGAATCGCCCGATGACTTTGTGTCGCGCGCTGCTGTTGCTCGGCACGGTGGCCGTGCTGAGCGCGTGCGGCAAGCATGACGACTCCGCCGCCGTGGCGCTTTCCGCAGCCGCCGCGCAGGGGCCGCAAGCCACTGCTGCTGATCCGCTCGCGCGCGGCCGTTACCTCGTCAAGGCCGCTGATTGCGCCGCCTGTCACACCACGTCGGACGGCGCGCCGTTCGCCGGCGGGGTGAAGCTGGCCTCGCCATTCGGCACCTTCTACGGCACCAATATCACGCCGGACAGGGACCACGGCATCGGCAACTGGAGCGCGGACGATCTCTACAAGGCGCTGCACGACGGCGTCACGCCGGACAAGCAGCTTTACCCGGCGATGCCGTACACATCCTACCGTCAGCTTTCACGAGCGGACAGCGATGCGATCTACGCCTACCTGATGGCACAGAAGCCGGCTGCGGTGCCGAACCACGCGCCCGAACTGTCGTTCCCGTTCAACATGCGTTCTGGCGTGCGCTTCTGGAACTGGATGTTCCTGCAGGACGCGTTGCCGGATGCTTCAAAGGGACAAGCCCACACTTCCTCAAGCGGACTTCCTTCGGCGCAGGGGACTTTCTCCGAAGCGTCGGCGCAGTGGAATCGCGGACGCTATCTGGCGAATGCGCTCGGCCATTGCGCCGAATGCCACACGCCGCGCGGCAAGTTCGGTCAGCTCGACGACGCGAAGCCGTTGATGGGTTCGGCGCTCGGCCGGGTCGCGGCACCGGATATTACGGCGCACGGCCTGGCCTCACGCGGCTGGACGGCGACGGACCTGCAGGCGTTCTTCGCCACCGGCATCGCGCCGCAAGGCTCGGCATTCGGCGAAATGTATCCGGTCGTGCATCTGAGCACTCAGTACCTGGCACCCGACGATCTGCGCGCGATGTCCACGTATCTGCTCGGCGATCAGGCGCCGGCGCCGCAGCCGCTGCGATCGATATCCGCCGATGCCGCGCAGCTCGAGGCTGGACGCAACGTGTATCTCGCCGTGTGTGCGGGCTGTCACGGCCGCGCCGGCGAAGGCAAGCCGCACGTCGCGGTGCCGATGCACGGCAATTCGACGGTACGCCACAGCGATGCGCATAACCTGATTGTGGCGATGCTCGACGGCATCGGCGCGCAGGATTTTCCGGGGCTTGAACGGATGCAGGAGATGCCGGGCTTCGCCACGCAACTTAGCGACACGGAACTCGCACAGCTAGCGAACTATCTGCGCGCGACGTGGGGCGGCCAGCAGGCCGACGTGACAGCGGATGCGGTGAAAGCATTGCGATAAACGTGACGATCGACACATGACTGTCATGCGTGAGCCACTCGTGCGTTGAGCACGAGGCAAAGAAAGCCGGCACCGGTTCATTCGGGTGCCGGCTTTTTTTATGCCGGGCGGCAATTCAAGTTCTCTCGCCACTTTGCCGTTAAAGCAAACGTTATCGTGCGGTGGCCGAGGTGCGGCCGTTGCGGAAGCTGACGCACCGATGTGCAGACCGCTTCGACGCTGCGCCGGGAGCCGGCATGGCTGCGCACGCGCAGAGCAGGCACGGCAGCGTCCGGGATACCGCGCGTAAGGTTTGTATCAGGATGTTCGGCGCGGACGCATATTTGCAAAACGCACTTTACAATTCCGCTTGAAATTTAATCGATAATCTGGCCCTTTTCGCGGGAGATCGCCTGTTTTCGGGCAGTGGGGCGTCCGTGAGCCGGCGAGGAGTGAAGGGCGCGGATTGAACGGCAGGGCTCGGGTGGGTGCCGCACGAGGCGGCCTCGCCGTGTTGCGAACAAGCGCAGCGCGTCGTACGAACGCGCGCCTTGTCCGCGACAGGGCGGCACCCCGGCTCGCCAATGAATAAGCCAGGAGTCGGCATGTCGGGAAAACGCTTCGACAGAAAAATAATGGCCAGTCTGGCTGGCGTGTGGGTCGCGCTGGCAGTCGGCGGTTGTGCGAATGTGGGGCAGCAGGGCGCGCAGACAGGTACGGGGTCCGGTGCTTCGGCTGCATCGGGTGTGCCGGTGGCGGCTGTGCCGGCGTCCGACGGGGCAGTGCAGGTCGGTGCCAACGAAGGCACGCCGCTGAAGAAGTCGCCGCCGTTGGTGTATCGGGTCAAGCGTGGCGACACGCTGGCGCGCATTGCGCAGCATCATCACTGCAGTGTCAGGCAGCTGCAGGCATGGAACGGTCTCAAGGGCTCTTCGCGCCTGAAGTTGGGCCAGGTGCTGCATGTCGCGTCACCGGATACCGTGCGGGCGGTCAATGCGGCAAATGCGGCAGCGGCCAAGGCTGCTGCGGCGTCCGCCCAAGCGGCGCCGTTGGTGGCGCGGCCTTCACCCTCGGCGGCGCCTGACACGGCTGCAACGGCGGCAACCGCGGCACCCGCCGCGCCACAGTCGGTTGCGCCCGACGCCGCCCGGGCTCGCGAAGTCGCGCAGCAAACCATGCGGCACGCGAATGGCGTCTCGCTGGCGTGGCCGGCGGGCGGCAACGTGGTCGAGAGCTTCCAGGCCGGCGAAACGCGCGGAATCGAGATCGGCGGCAAGGCGGGCGATCCGGTGCGGGCCGCGGCCGACGGCAAGGTGATGTACGCCGGCATGGGCCTGAACGGCTACGGCAGTCTGATCATCGTGCAGCACAATAAAGACTTTCTGACTGCCTACTCTCACAACCGCAAGCTGCTGGTGAAAATTGGCGACATCGTACGGCAGGGGCAGCAGATTGCCGAAATGGGCGACGAAAACAACTCGCGCGTTTCTGTCGGCTTCGAGTTGCGCCGCGACGGCAAGCCAATCGATCCGATCCCCTATTTGCCGCAAGGGCGCGGCTAATCACGCGTAATTAGTTGCACCGGCGTAGCGTCGCAGCGACGATCGCTGCCGGTGCAGCTTCCCCGTCCGTGGCTGGCCTGCGCCACAACACTCGTCTGAAAACGCGTCGGCGGAATGAGCACGGCTAATGTGCGGCCGTGCAGAGCGTTTTTCCACAGCAGCCGACGCACGCCTCCCGCAGAAGCTCACCTTAGTTTTATTCAGCAAAACCAGGGATTTTTGCCTGGCGCTACATTCAATCGACAAACGCGCGGCACCGGCACTACGAACTATTACAGATCGAGCACAAATTGCCTTCAAACAGGGTCTTTTTGTGTCGGATGAATGGGGAAAGCCTGGCAATCCGCATGCACGGACTGAAGCGGTTGTCGATCGGACTACATCTTTGCGATCAGACTACGCGTTTTGCAATGGTGAGAACATTCGGGAGCCGAAGGCATCTGCGCCGCGAATCGTTCGCGGCGCAGATGCCATTGAATCGTCTCTATTTCGACTGGATGCCGCGCAACAATTGCGTGACCTGGCCATGATGATGCAGGATCGCCGGATCGGCTTGCAGCAGCGGCAGGTAACGCGGCAGGAAGGCGTTGTTGGGCTGCTCGGGAGAAAAGAGGCCGGTCACACCTTCGACCGCGGCCAGCCGGTCGGCCGCCTCGGCTTCCTTGTCGTCGAGAATTTCGTCGACGTTCGCGATCACGGTGGACAGTGGCGTAAGCCAGCGAAACGCCGAACCGTTGATGAGCACCTGCAAAAAGGCGGCCGGCGTCACCGGACCGAATTCCTTTTCATACACCGCGCGCTCGTGATCGAGTATCGCCTTATGCAGCGTGAGCAATGGCCGGCGAATCTCCGAGAGGAATTGAATGCATTGCTGGTCGTTCATTGTGCCGCTCCTTTCGGATAGTCAGGCTGGATCAAGCCAGTGATCGGATCAAATGACCGGATCGAATGATCGAATCAGATCACACCCATCCTAACAAAATCGCCCGGCCGCGAATCAGGAAGAATGCTTTCATCGCGCAGTTGCATTCGTCGAAGCCGGCGAGCCCATGATAATGCGCTGATTCGATTTCCGTTTCAAACGCGACCCTCGCAGGGCAGACCGCGCACGCGTGTCAAACAGGACCGCTAGCGGGCGAACTTTTCTCTGCGCGACTACAATTTCCCCGTCCATTCCGGCGCACTCGCGCTGCGCATTTTTTCCGCTTCAGTCACACAACAGTCGTATTGCGTATTAGCGCGGCTTGTCGAATAAACCCGGCAAGTCTTTGCGTTCTGGTTCGATGTCCCCGTCCAGACAGCCCGATAAACAATAATCCCTAACCGGATCCGTCCATGACTACGCTTAATATCAACGGCCAGACTCATACCGTCGACGCGCCACCCGACATGCCTCTCCTGTGGGTATTGCGGGACCTTGTCGGCTTGACCGGCACCAAGTTCGGCTGCGGCATCGCTCAATGCGGCGCCTGCACGGTGCATCTTGACGGCGTCGCGGTGCGCTCGTGCGTGCTGCCGGCGGCCGCCGTCGCCGACCGGAAAATCACCACCATAGAAGCCATAGGCAGCACGAGCGCCGGCCAGAAGGTGCAGCAGGCGTGGCGTCAGCTGGATGTCGTGCAGTGCGGGTACTGCCAGTCGGGGCAGGTGATGTCGGCGGCATCGTTACTGGCGAGCAACCCCAATCCGACGGACGCGGATATCGACGCCGCCATGGCGGGCAACATCTGCCGCTGTGGGACCTATCACCGCATCCGTGCGGCGATCAAGCAAGCCGCGAAGGGAGCCTGATATGTCCCAGGGATTGCTCGATGCACAAATTGGCGCACAGCGTCAGAAGGGTGGAATCTCGCGGCGCACCTTCCTGAAGTTCGGCGTGACTGTGGGCGCGGCGACGGGCGGCGGTCTGCTGCTCGGTTTCAGCATGCCGGCGGTCAGCCAGGATCAGAAAGCCGGTAAATCGGTGATTGGCGGCGACGGTGATGAAGCCCCGCAAAGCGGCGTGTTCGCCCCGAATGCATTCGTCCAGATCGATACGACGGGCAAAGTCACGCTGGTGATTCCAAAGGTCGAGATGGGTCAGGGCGTGTACACGTCGATCCCGATGCTGATCGCCGAAGAGCTCGAAGTGCCGCTCGATTCGGTCACGCTCGCCCACGCGCCGCCCAACGAAAAGCTCTTCACGGACCCGCTGCTCGGTGGCCAGCTCACTGGCGGTTCAACCTCGATCCGTTATGCGTGGGAGCCGATGCGCCGCGCGGGCGCGGCGGCCCGCACGCTGTTGATCGGCGCGGCCGCCCAGCAGTGGCAGGTGGATCCGGCGAGCTGTCATGCGCAGGCCGGGCAGGTGATCCATGCGGCGAGCCAGCGCAGCATCGGCTATGGCGCGTTGACCGAAGCCGCCGCCAAACTGCCCGCGCCGCAAAACGTGCCGCTGAAAGATCCGAAGGATTTCAAGCTGATCGGCACGCCCGTCAAGCGCCTCGATTCACCGGAGAAAGTGGACGGCACGGCTGTATTCGGCCTCGACGTGCGCCTGCCCGGGATGGTTTATGCGGCCATCGCGAACTGCCCGGTATTCGGCGGCACGCTGGCCAGCGTCGACGACAGCAACGCGAAGAAAATCCCCGGCGTGCGCCAGGTGGTGAGGATCGACAACGCGGTCGCCGTGATCGGCGATCACACGTGGGCGGCCAAACGCGGCGTGCAGGCGCTGAATATCAAGTGGAACGAGGGCGCGGGCGCGACGCTATCGATGAAGCAGATCGTCGACGACCTCGCCAACGCGTCGCAGCGCGACGGCGCAATCGCGCGCAAGGACGGCGACGTCGGCACTGCTTTTTCAAACGCGAAGACTCGCGTCGATGCGGTGTATCAGCAGCCGTTTCTCGCGCACGCCACCATGGAACCGATCAATTGCACGGTCCATGTGCGAGCGGATGCGTGCGAAGTCTGGCTCGGCTCGCAGGTGCCGACGCGGGTACGGGATGCGGCCGCCGCGGTGACCGGCCTGCCCGCCGACAAGATCATCGTGCACAACCATCTGCTCGGCGGCGGCTTTGGCCGGCGGCTCGAATTCGACATGGTCACGCAGGCGGTCAAGGTCGGCAAACAGGTTGCGACGCCGGTCAAGGTCGTGTGGACGCGCGAAGAAGACATCCAGCACGACATGTACCGCCCGTACTACTACGACAGGATCTCCGCCGGGCTCGATGCGAACGGCAAGCCGCTCGCCTGGCAGCATCGCATTGTCGGCTCGTCGATCCTCGCGCGTTTCGCGCCGCCGGTCTTCAAGAACGGCCTCGATCCGGATGCGGTGGAAGTCGCCGCGGACCTGCCGTACGACCTGCCCAACCAGCTGATCGACTACGTGCGTCAGGAACCGCACGCAATCCCCACCGCATTCTGGCGCGGCGTGGGGCCGACGCGCGGCACCTTCGTGGTGGAAAGTTTCATCGACGAACTCGCGGCGCAGGCGAAAGTCGATCCGGTCAAGTATCGTCAGGACCTGCTCGGCAAAACGCCGCGCGCGCTGAACGTGCTCAACGTCGCCACGCGGGCGGCCGACTGGGGCAAGACGGTGCCGACGGGGCACGGGCGTGGCGTGTCGGTGATGCACGCGTTTGGCAGCTTCTTTGCAATCGTGGCGGATGTGACCGTCGACAACGGCGAAGTGAAGGTGAACCACGTGGTGTGCGCGGTCGATTGCGGGATGGCGGTCAATCCGAACACGATCGAAGCGCAGGTGCAGGGCGGCATCATCTTCGGCATCACGGCGGCGCTCTATAGCGAGATCACCATCAAGGACGGCCGCGTCGAGCAGAACAATTTCACCGACTACCGGATCTTGCGTATCGACCAGACGCCGCCAATCGAAGTGCACATCGTCAAGAGCACCGAGGCGCCGGGCGGTATCGGCGAACCCGGCACGGCGGCGCTCGCGCCTGCGCTGACCAACGCGATCTATGCGGCCACCGGCAAGCGGCTGCGGCAATTGCCGGTCGGCAGTCAATTGCAATCCGCCTGACAGCCTTGCATGGGATCCGAGATGAAAAACACACTGAAGGGTTTCGGCGCGGCGCTCAGCGTGACGCTGCCGCTGCTGACGCAAACCGCCGCGCATGCCGCCGACCCGGCCCTGGTGCAACGCGGCGCGTATCTGGCTAAACTCGGCGACTGCGTGGCGTGTCACTCGGCGCCAAAGGGCAAACCGTTCGCGGGCGGTTTGCCGATGACAACGCCGATGGGCCAGATCTACACCACCAACATCACGCCCGATCCGCAAACCGGGATCGGCGGCTACACGGAAGAGGACTTCGCGCGAGCCCTGCGTGAGGGTGTCGCGAAAGACGGACACAACCTCTATCCGGCGATGCCGTATCCGTCCTATGCCAAGGTCAACGACGACGACACGAAGGCGCTATACGCGTTCTTCATGAGCGGCGTCGCGCCCGTGCATCAGGCCAATCGCGAAGCCGATATCAAATGGCCAATGAACATGCGCTGGCCTTTGAAATTCTGGAACATGGTGTTCCTCGAAAAGGGCGTCTATCGGGACAAACCGGGCAAGGACGTGGCGTGGAATCGCGGCGCGTATCTGATTCAGGGGCTCGGGCACTGCGGCTCATGCCATACACCGCGCGGCATCGCGTTCCAGGAGAAGGCGCTCGACGAATCCGGCAGCGCATTCCTGAGCGGCGCCCTGCTGGACGGCTGGTTCGCCGCGAACCTGAGCGGCGAGCACAACGTCGGTCTCGGCCGCTGGAACGAGCAGGATCTGGCCGCGTTCCTGAAGACCGGCGCCAATCGCCACGCATCGGCGTTCGGCTCGATGACCAGCGTGATCAACAACAGCACGCAGGCCATGAACGACGCCGACGTGGCCGCGATGACGACGTATCTGAAGTCGTTGCCGCCAGCGGGCGGCAGCGGCGCGGCGCCGTATTCGTACGATCCGCAAGCCACGAAAGTGTCGTTGAACCGGCCCGCGAACGATGCCGGTGCGCGCGTCTACACGGCGTACTGCATGCACTGCCATGGTGTCGATGGACGCGGCTTCGCGCCGATGCTGGCGCCGTTGGCCGGCAATCCGAACGTGCTGGAGAAGGACGCGTCGTCGCTGATCAACGTGACACTGAACGGCACCGGCGATCTGGTGATCGGCGGTATTCCCGCGCCGTATCCGATGCCGAAGTACGCGCCGGTGCTCAACGACCAGCAGATCGCCGATGTCCTGAGCTTCGTGCGGGCCGGCTGGAATAATGGCGCGCCGGCGGTGAGTGCGGCTGACGTGTCAAAGCTGCGCAAGTCGACGCAAGCCGCACGCTAGCAGCCACACCGGCGTCCATGCAAAAAAAAGCGGCAACCGCGCAGTTCGACGGTTGCCGCTTTTTCTATTTCACGCGCTGCGGGCTAGCGATGCTGGCC
Source organism: uncultured beta proteobacterium (assembly GCA_963738755.1). Lineage (GTDB taxonomy): Bacteria > Pseudomonadota > Gammaproteobacteria > Burkholderiales > Burkholderiaceae > Paraburkholderia. The sequence continues at coordinate 117,740 of CAVTXZ010000011.1, read as the reverse complement.
TACCTTCTGGCGCTTCTCCAGCACCCGCGCGTACCACGTCAGCGGGAAGCACATCGCGAAGTAGATCATCGCGACCATGCCGTAGATCGGGAACGGCCGGAATGCGGCGTTGGTGATCATCGTGCCGGTCTTGGTCAGCTCGGTGAAGCCGATGATCGACGCGAGCGCCGTGCTCTTCACCACCTGCACGAGGAAACCGACCGTCGGCGCGACGGCGATTTTCAGCGCCTGCGGCCAGACGATATAGCGCAGCTGCTGACTGAAGGTCATGCCGAGACTCGCGCCCGCGGCCCATTGGCCGCTCGGCACCGCTTCGACACAGCCGCGCCAGATGTCGACCAGATACGCGCTGGTGTAGAGCGTGAGCGTGACGGCCGCCGCCATCCACGGCGATACATCAACCCCCAGCAGCGGCAGCCCGAAGAACGCTAGGAAGAGCTGCATCAGCAGCGGCGTGCCCTGAAAAATCTCCACGTACGCCACGACGATGCGGCGCAGCCACGCGATCGGCGACACGCGCATCGTGAGCAGGATCAGTCCGACGATGCCGCCGCCGACAAACGCGATCAATGAGAGGAGCACCGTCCAGCGCGCGGCGAGCAACAGATTGCGGGCGATGTCCCACAGAGTGAATTCGACCATGATCAGCGCTCCGTCGGCAGGGTGCGGGCGCCGCGCCACATCAGGCGGGTGCGCCAGTTACGCGGTGCGCTGTCCGCACTACGCGCCGCGCGGCCCGCGAACAGTCCGCGTCCGAGCCGGTTGAGAATTTGCCGCAGCATAATCGACAGCAGCAGATACGTTGCGGTAATGATCAGGTAGCTCTCGAATGAGCGGAAGTTGCGCGACTGGATGAAGTTGGCCGCATAGGTCAGATCGGGCACCGAAATCTGCGACACGACCGCCGAGCCGAGCATGACGATCAGCACCTGGCTCAGCAGGGCGGGAAACACATTGGCGATGGCCTGCGGCAGCACGACATGGCGGAACACCTGCCGGCCATGCAGGCCGAGCGCCTGCGCCGCCTGCACCTGGCCGCGCGGAATCGAATCGATGCCGGCGCGCACGATTTCGATCGCGTAGGCGCCGAGATTGACAGTCATGGCCAGAATCGCGGCCTGTACTTCGTCGATATGAATGCCGAGACTCGGCAGACCGAAGAACACAAAAAACAGCTGCACGATGAACGGCGTGTTGCGGATCAACTCGACGTAGCTCGCCACCACCCAGCGCGCCCATTTCGGCCCGGCCACCGCCACACTCGCGCCGGCGATGCCGAGGAGGCCGCCGAGCAAGGTGGACACGGCCGTCAGCCCCAGCGTGACGGCGACGCCACGCGCGAGCATCCCCGCATAGAGGCCGAAGCCGCTGAAATCGAACACATAAGTCATGACGTACCGCTCATCGTGAGGTCAAACTCCGGCGCGGACCGGCAAAGCCCGTCCCCGAAGGGGACTTGCTTCGGGGCGTCCGCGCAAAATGGTTCAGAGATCGGCCGGCAGCGGCGCACGCAGCCATTTCTGCGAGATCGCGTTCATCGTGCCGTCCTTGCGGGCCTTGGCAATCGTTTCGTCGACCTTCTGCTTCAGGCGCGGCTCGTTCTTGTTCAGGCCGACGTGATCCGGCGAGCTGAACAACGAAAATTTCTGCTCCGGATCGTTGGCCGGATGACGCGCGAGAATGGTTGCACCGACGTCGTTGCCGACCACCATCAACTGTACCTGACCAGAAAGAAACGCCGAAATAGCGCCGTTAGGATCGTCGAAACGTTTGATGGTCGCCGTGGGCGGCGCGATCTTGGTGACACTCAGGTCTTCGAGCGTGCCGCGAGCAACCGAAATCGACTTGCCGGCGAGGTCGGCGGCGTTCTTCACGGGCAGCGATTTCGGGCCGAACACGGCGAGGTAGTAGGGCGCATACGGCTGCGAGAAGTCGATCACCTTTTCGCGCTCCGGCGTCTGGCCGACTGACAGCAGCATGTCGGCTTTATGGTCGGCGAGATAGGCCATACGGTTGTCGCCCGTCACCTGGACGAGTTCGACCTTCGCATTGAGCGCCTTGCCGATCAGGTTGGCGACGTCGATGTCGTAGCCCATCGGCTTCATGTCCGGGCCGATCGAACCAAACGGCGGGTAATCTTCGAACACGCCGATGCGCACCGTGCCGGACTTGGCGATGGTATCGAGCGCGTCCGCGTGGGCGGCCGGCGCGAAGGCGCACAGCGCGCCGACACCGGTGAAGGCGAGCGCGGCGGCGAGCGTTGCGAACACACGGCGCGCGTTCGATGGGGTGGCCTGGTGTGGGTTCATGATCTTTCCTCTGTCGAAAATGTCGGTATTGGAATAGGTTTCAACGATGCGTTTTTACGGCCGCGTTTCAACGACGCGTTATCAATGAGCGGCGCGCGCGGCGATCAGCTTGCACGCGTGCGGCGGCAATTCCGCGAGCACCGGCATGCCGAGCGTGAGCCCCGGCGTTTCGCGCGGTGTGGTGGCGGCGGTGAGCGTAAAGCCCGCGCAGTCGATGGTCGCTTCGAGCGACGCGCCGACGTCGCGGATAAACGTGACGGTGCCGGCAAGACGGTTGTCTCCCGCCGCTTCAGACGCGGGTTTCACGCAGACGTCTTCCGGCCGGATCAGCAGGCGGATATCGCGGGTGGATTCCGGCACGCGCGCGGGCTGCGCCACGGCAATGCGCCGTCCGCCCGGCAGGCTGACAGCGCCGGCGCCATCGTACGTGACCGGCAGGATATTGCCCAGACCGATGAAGTCGGCAACAAACTCGCTGACCGGATCGCGGTAAATATCGAGCGGCTTGCCGACCTGCGCAATGTGGCCTTTTTCCATCACCACAATTTCGTCGGCCATCGTCATGGCCTCGCGCTGGTCGTGCGTGACCATGATGGTCGTGATGCCCAGGCGCTGTTGCAACAGGCGAATTTCCACCTGCATGGCTTCGCGCAATTTTGCGTCGAGCGCGGAGAGCGGTTCGTCGAGCAGCAGCAGTTTCGGTTGCGAGGCGATTGCGCGGGCAATCGCCACACGTTGCCGCTGCCCGCCGGAGAGTTGCGTGACGGGACGGTTCGCCATATGCGGCAACTGGATCAGCTCCAGCAATTCGGCGACGCGGCGCGCCTGCGCCTCTTTCGCGGTCTTGCGCAGCTTCAGCGGGTAAGCGACGTTCTGCGCGACCGTCATGTGCGGAAACAGCGCGAGCGACTGGAACACCATGCCGAAGTCGCGCTGATTCGCCGGCAGATGCGTGATGTCGCGGCCGGCGAACTGGATGCTGCCCGAGGTCGGCGTTTCCAGCCCGGCGATCATCCGCAGCAGCGTGGTCTTGCCGCAGCCGGAGGGTCCCAGAAAGCACACCAGCTTGCCGTCGGGCACGCTCAGATCGATGTTGTCGACGGCATAGGCCGCGTTGAAGCGCTTGGTCACGGCCTGCAAGGTCAGATGGGTCATCGAATGCTCCAGCAAGAAGACATCATCACAGTGGTCAGAGCGCGACGCCTTCGTCGCCGATCAGCTTTTCCAGCAGCCAGATCAGCGCGAAGTCGATCGCGACAATGAATACCGCGAAACAGAATACGGTCGGATCGAGCGAGGACACCGTGCGGCTGTAGAGCCACACCGGCAGGGTCATCGTGTCGATGCCATAGAGAAAGAACGTCACCGTGAATTCGTTGAACGAGACGATGAACGCGAACAGCATGCCGGCCAGAATGCCGGGGCGCATCAGCGGCAGGATCACGTCGACCAGCGCGCGGCCAGGGCTTGCGCCCATCACGCAGGCGGCTTCCTCGAACTCGGGGCCGATCGAGGCCACCGAAGCCGCGCAATTTTTCACGGTGAATGGCAGCGCCAGAATCACATGCGCGATGATCAGACGGAACACACCCAGTTCGACCGGCAGCATGTTGAACACCAGCAGCAGCGACAAGCCGAGCATCACCAGCGGATAAACGAGTGGCAACGCCACCAGTTGCTCGACCGCCGGTTTGCCGCGAAACCGGTAGCGGCTCAACGCGTAGGCGGCGGGCACCGAGACCAGCGTGGCGATCACCATGGTCGAGAGCGCGACGATCAGGCTCGTGCTGAGCGCGGCGCCCATCGACAGCGAATCGCTCGCGTCCGGCGACACGAAGCTGTGCCATGCCGCGCGATACCAGTGCAACCCGTACGCGTGCGGCGGGAATTCGAGCGTGTCGGCGGCGCTGAACGACATCGTGATCATCGTCAGGATCGGCAGCGCGGCGAGAAACAGTACGATCGCGGCCAGCAGGGCGGCGGCCTTGCCGAGCTGGCCGGGCATCGTCATGGGCAAACGCGGCATACGCGGCGGGCGCGGCAGACGGGCGGTCTGGATGGGCGTGCTCATGCGTGGGGCTCCTCGGCGAGGCGTTGGGTACGGCGCACGAGGCGCTGCGAGAGCGCCATCACGGTGAGCGTGGCGACCATCAGCACCACGCCCGATGCGGATGCGGCCGGCCAGTTGAGCAGCGGCGCCACCTGGTCGTGCACCAGCACGGCGAGCATCGGCACACGGCGTCCGCCGAGCAGCAGCGGTACCGCAAACGCGCTGGCGTTGTAGGCGAATACCAGCAGCGCGCCCGATACCAGACCCGGCATCGCGAGCGGCAATAGCACGTGACGCAAGGTTTGCCAGCGCGTCGCGCCGAGCGTGGCCGCGGCTTCCTCATACGAGCGCGACACCGCGCGCATCGCACTCGACAGCGGCAGCACCGCCAGCGGAAACGCCGTCTGAATCAGGCCGAGCAACACGCCATGCTCGCGATACAGCCACATCACCGGGCGCTGCACGAGGCCGCTGGCGAGCAGGGTGTGATTGAGCAAACCGGCCGGGCCGAGAATGATCAGCCAGCCATAGCCTTGCAGCAGCAGATTCACGAGCAGCGGCAGCAGCACGCCCGCGAGCAGCAGACGCCGGGCGAGGCGCGATTCGGTGCGCGCCATCGCGAGCGCTACGGGGATCGCCAGCAGGACCGCGCAGATCATGCTTTGAAAGGCGAGTTTCAGCGTGAGCCACAACGACTTCAGGAAATAGCCGTCGACCAGGTCGGCGTAATTTTGCAGCGTGAAGCCGCGCCACTCGCCGCCTTGCGTACCGAAGCTCATGCGCAGCACCACCAGCGCCGCGGCGCCGAGCACCGCGAGAAACAGCAGGATCGGCGCGAGCAGCAACCACGGCCGGGCTTGCTCCAGGACGGAAGTGGGCGCAATGGACGCGGGCTCGCCGGGGATGCCGGAAGGGACCCCCGACGCCGCGTCCGACGCGGCGGAAGCACGCCGCGAAAAGCGCGCGAGCATCGTCGTCATGCCGCGAAGATTTCGGTGTAGCGCTTGATCCACGCCGGCTGCACGACCGCGAGCGCCTTGTCGTCATGCAAGATGGCTTTCTCTGCGATCTGCTGCGGGCTTGGCACAAACGCGCGGCTTTCGGCGGGAATCACCGCCTTCGAATTGACCGGGCCGTTCAGCACGTCGGCAGCCATGCGGCCTTGCACGCCGGCGTCGAGCGAATGGTTGATGAAGGCGTGGATCAGATCGCTGTCGCCCGGATGCGACTTCGGGATCACCGTGAACATCAGTTGCGTGGCGAAGCCTTCTTTCATGCCGTAGGTCACGCCCATCTTGTACTCGGGCTTGCGGATCTGATCGGGGAAAAAGGCCGGCGAATAAATCCCGCCGATATCGAGCGAGCCGGTGCGGAACAGATCGGCGACCTGGTTCGGATTCTCGCCGAGCGTCATCACGTGGTCTTTCAGTTGCATCAGTTTCTTGAAGCCCGGCTCGATGTTCTGCTGCGAACCACCGTTCATTTTCGCGGCGATGATCGCGAGGTCCACCGCTTCGGCCCATTCGGGGGGCGGCAGGAACAGGCGGCCGGCGTACTTCGGGTCCCATAGTGCTTCGTAGCTCGCGGGCGCGGTCTTGACGGTCGACGTGTTGTAGATCAGACCGTCCGACCACAGCAGATAGCCGACGCCGAAGCCGTTCGCGCCGGTGCGGTATTGCGGCGCGACTTCCTTCAGGTTGGGCAGCTTGTCAAGATCGGGTTTCATCAGCAGACCCGCGTCGCCCAGACCCGCCGCGCCGACGCCGGCCAGCGTGATGACGTCGTACGTGGGGCGATCGCCCGCGGCCTTGACTTTGGCGACCATGCCCGAGGTGCCGTCGGCGCGATCCGCGATCACCTTGGCGCCGGTTTTCGCGGTGAAGGACGCGGCGATGTTGCGCAGCGCCGCGGCGCCGGTGTCGTCCGACCACGTCAGCAGGCGCAGCGTCTTGCCGGAGAAATTGTGTTCCTGCGCGCGCAGGTTGATGAACGGCATCGGCAACGTGGACGCCGCGAGCGCGGCGCCAATCGTCTTGATGGCCTGCCTTCTACCCCGTTTGATCTCTTGCATGGCGGTCTCCCGTGTTGAACGCCTGTTGCCTGGTGATATTCGCTCTGACCGCTGCCGTTGCAGTGCTCATTCGCGCGGCCCATCACGCATTGCACGATGCCTTGCGTGTTGGTGCACTCTAGGTTTGTCAAAATCCTCCAACAAACGAAATATGCGCATGGAGGCCATGACGTAGGCTCATGCGAAGGGCTCCTTGCGGTTGTCGCCGCGCCTCACGCCGAACTGAGCGAAAAGGCCGAGGCAATGGCGCATGCGGGTTAACGTCCATGATTCCGGTGACGCGTGACGTGACCTGCGAGGTATGAGGAAAGCTCGGTTCTGGTGCGAATGACGAACGCGTTTGCCCTGATTCGGTGCGGGCAGGTTGCGCCGGCAGCCGGCGCGCGTCCCGCCATGAGCGTAATGCATGCGCCTCGCGGCTTCGCGCATCTCGTACGGGCGTTTCTGATCGCGTATCCTGTGGGCTTGACGGGCGCAGCGGCCGCGCATGCCATTCGCCCGCGCGATGACTTTTTCTGATCCCGTACTGGACATCTTCGATGCGACGCCTTCCGCCGCTCAACGCGCTGCAGATTTTCGAAACCGTCGCCCGGCACCGCAGCTTTACGCGCGCCGCCGACCATCTATGCCTGACGCAAGGCGCGGTGAGCCGGCAGATCATCGCGCTCGAGGACTATTACAAGTTTCCGCTTTTCAAGCGTCATGCGAAAGGTTTAACGCTGACCGCCGAGGGCGAATTGCTGCTGCCCGCCGTGAAGGAGAGCTTCGCGCGGATCGAGGAGATTTCGCTGCGCCTCACGCGCCAGCGAACCGATCTCGCGCTCAAGGTGCCGACCTGCGTGATGCGCTGGATGCTGCCCAAGATCATGCGCTTCCAGGCGGAGTATCCCGATCTGCATGTGCAGATCACCACGACCTGGCAGCACGATGTCGACTTCCAGCTCGAACCGTTCGACGCGGCGATCATCTATGGATCGTCGCCGGGCGCGGGCGTGCAGGCGGTGCCGCTATTCGAGGAACGTCTGACGCCGGTATGCGCGCCGGACCTGCTCAAGGACAAGCCGCTAAACCAGCTCGCGGACCTGACGCGCCATACGCTGCTGCATCCCACGCGCGATCACCGTGACTGGAAGATGTGGCTCGCCAAGGTCACTGAACTGGATGCCGCGAACGCGCCCGCGATCGATGCCGAGCACGGACCGAGTTTCGACACGCTGGATATGGCGACCAACGCCGCATTGCAGGGCTTCGGCGTGGCCATCAGCGATCTCGCGCTGATCGACGAGGATGTCGCGGCCAAGCGCCTGGTGCGGCCGTTCGAGATGGTGCTCAAGACCGGGTGGCGCTATTACTTCGTCTACCCGGACTCGGTTGCGCATCAGCACAAGCTCAGTCTGTTCCGCGAATGGATCGCGGCGCATTGGGAAGAGTGAGGCCTCGGGGTGAGGCCTTCGGTTCAGCGAAAAGCCATGTCGCCCATGACTACGGCGCGAAAGACAGAAACAGATACGCCGCGAACAGCGAAAGATGCACGGCGCCTTGCAGGATCGTCGTGCGCCCGGTGCTGAGCGTGAGCGTGCCGACCAGCAGGGTGAGGATCAGGAGCACGGTTTCCTTGCCGTCGATGCCGAGCACGAGCGGCTGACCGGTCCAGAGGAACACGCCGGCGACGGTCGGAATGGTGAGCCCGATGCTGGCCAGCGCCGAGCCCAGCGCGAGATTCAGGCTGTTCTGCAGACGATCGGCACGCGCCGCGCGCACGGCCGCAAGGCCTTCGGGCAGCAACACCAGCGCGGCAATGATGATGCCGACCACCGCCGGCGGCGCGCCCGCGTTCTTCACCGCGGTTTCGACTACGGGCGACAGCACCTTCGCCAGCAACACCACGGCGACCAGACACACGAGCAGCAATCCGCCGGCCAGCGCCGCGAGGCCGGCGCTCGGCGGGGCGGCATGGACGTCCTCGTCGGGCACGTCGGCGAGGAAATAATCGCGATGCCGCACGGTTTGCACGAACACGAACACGCCGTACAGCACCAGCGAGGAAACGCCCGCGAACGCCAGTTGCGACGGCGACAGGGTCGGGCCGACGTTGGTGGTCGTGTAATTGGGCATGACGAGCGTCAGCACCGATAACGAGGCGAGCACCGCAAGTGAGGCGGCTGCGCCGCGGATCTGAAAATCCTGTTCGCGATGACGGATGCCGCCCACCAGCAGGCAAATGCCCACGATGCCGTTACACACGATCATGACGGCGGCGAACACCGTGTCGCGCGCGAGGCCGGCCTTTTCGGGGCCCGACGTCAGCATCACCGAGACGATCAGCGCGACCTCGATGACGGTCACGGCCACCGCCAGCACGAGCGTGCCGAACGGTTCGCCGACGCGGTGCGCCACCACTTCCGCATGGTGCACGGCCGTGAAGACGGCTGCGCACAAGGCCACGCCGACCAGCGCGAGCAGCAGCGCGTTGCCGGGCATGGCATAGACGATGCCCAGCACCACCCACGCGATGATCGGCGCGGCGATGGTCCAGCGGGGCAAAACGGTCGCGGGCGTGGTCATTCAGGGCTCCCTTGCAGTGCTTGTTTTAGTGTTCGGCGTCCCGAACGCCGGCGATGCGGATCCGCCCAGACGGCGGCTGCACCCGATTGACAGGGTAAAGGCAGCGTGAAAGCAGGGAAAAGGGGGAGCCGGACGCCGTGCCGCGTTTCATGACGAGCGCGGCGCCCGGGTGTTGCTCAGGCAGGATGCGCGATATTACTGTCCGACCGGACGGATCGACAGTGCGTTCTTCACCGACGTTACGCCAGCCACGCCCTGTGCCGCTTGCGTGGCCAGGTCGATCTGCTGTTGCTCAGGCACCGTACCCTCCAGTGTGACTGCGCCGCCACGTGCGCGCACGACGATGTTGGCCACGCTGACGCCCTTCGTCTTCGACAGCGCGCTACGCACCTTGCGCCCCAGTGCCCGGTTGGCCGACTTGGTCTCCTTGGTGCTGGTAGCCGACGAAGCAGCCGCGGGAGCGGCGGCATCGCTGCTTTGCGCATACGCGTTGAGGGATGCCAGAACGATCAGCGCACCGCCGACCATCTTGATTACCGGGAATGCTTTCATTCAACTTTCTCCTGTTGTCATGAATACGACGGCCCCGGATAGGGCCGGTGTACTACACCTGCGGGTACATCGGGATCAAATCTGAATGGAACCGTGCTGCGGTCTTGCGAGTTTGCTGCAATCTGAATGCCGATCAGGCGGGCCGGAGCACACGCATGCCGGCAAAGGCTGTGCTGCAGGCCGGAAACACACGATACTCCAATTAGTGCCATGGTGAATGCACTGCAGTATCGATTTGAGGTTTTGGTACAACGAATCGGCCGAGGAAAACAGGCCGATGGCGAATGCCGCTTGACGCAGCGTTGGCCGTGCGGGTGTGAGGGCGGCGTGGGCGAGCGGCTGCGCGAGGCTCAATTTCTCCATTTTTTGCTTTCAGAAACAAGGCCTAAACGCATGTCGAATCAGCCGCTGCCTATCCTGCCATTGCTTCGTGACGATTTGCCCGCCGACACGGTCGAACTGGCGCGCTTCATGATCGGCAAATATCTCGTGCACGATCTGCCCGAAGGCCGGATGAGCGGGCGGATCGTCGAAACCGAGGCGTACCCGTTGGGCGATTCGACCAGCCACGCGTTTGCGGGCCGCCGTCCCCATAACGGGTCGATGTTTCTCGCGCCCGGCCATGCGCATGTGCGGCTGACGTATGGCCTGTCGTACATGCTCAACATGTCCGCGGAAGCCGAGGAGGTCGGCGCCGGCATTCTGTTCCGCGCGATCGAGCCGCTGGAAGGGCTGCCATTGATGGAAGCGCGGCGGCCCGGCGTGCCGTTGCGCGATCTCGCGCGCGGCCCCGGCCGGCTGACCATGGCGCTCGGTATCGGCCAGTCGTTCGACGGCCGCGATCTGTGCACGGGCCGCGATCTCTGGATCGGCGTGATCGAGACAGGAGGGGCGGTTGGCGTGACGACGCGCATCGGCCTATCGCGTGAAATGCATCAGCCGCTCAGGTTTTTCGAGCCCGGCAGCGCCTTCGTCAGTGGGCCTCGCAAGCTGTTATCGACGTCACTTTCCGCGCCTTCAGCCGATACGAAGCTTTGACTACCTGAAGCGCCCGGGGCAGCGAAACATGCTCAACTCAGACGATATTGCGAAACGTCAGACACAACAGGTTACGAAGCCGACAATTATTACGGTAAAGCTCGGGCATAAAGATCGGTTTGCAGTAAATTTCGACGCATTTTTGCGATTCAAACAATTATGAATCTCGTAAATAAGGGTTTTCCCTCTGCGATCTGACGACTAGACTGCAATCAGTCGCTTCACACGTGGTGTGGCAAGCGAAGCAAAAACAAGTCTGGAGGTAAGTCATCATGAAATCGCTCATCAAGGCAGTCGCTATTGCAGCCATCCTCGCCGCCCCGGTCGTGTCGTTCGCTCAATCGAGCCAGCAGCCGCTGACCCGCGCGGAAGTCCGCAACCAGTTGATCCAGTTGGAACGGGCGGGCTACAACCCCGGCGCCACTGACGACACAAATTATCCGGCCGACATCCAGGCCGCTGAACGCCGCGTTCAGGCGCAAAACGCCCCAGTTGCGCAGGCTCAGGAGCCGGTGGCCAACACAAGCGGTTATGGCGCGTCGACGAGCGGTTCGTCGCAATCGGGTGGCGCGAAGCAGCCGATGTCTGGCCCGAAGTCGATTTATTTCGGCAACTGATCCGGCCGGCGCTCGACCGAGGCGGCGCGGGCATTCTTGCGCCGCGCCAGTAGTCTGAAACATTGAAGAACAAGCCGACCAGGCGCGCGGCATGCGCGGCGCCTGATCGAACATTGCGGTCATGACGGACGAGTGACAGGCGTGAGGGTGTTTCCGGCCCGCCGCAGCAGGTTGCCCGCACGTCAGCGTCCGCCAGTCAAGGAACCTCCGCTGCCGCAAGGTAGCTTCGCCCAACCTTTTGCAAGGATTGGGCTTTTTTTATGCCTTGTTCGTCTGCAGGCGCGGTGAATGTCAGGGCCGTTCGCCGTGAATATAGAACTCGAGTTGCTGAATGGTGAACTGCTGTTCCGCGATGATGTTCTTCACCAGGTCGCCGATCGACACCATTCCGACCAGCCGGTCGTTCTCGATCACCGGCAAGTGGCGCATGCGCCGTTCGGTCATCAATGCCATGCAGTCTTCGGTGGTCTGGTCGGGGCGGACGAAGCGCACGGCCTTGCTCATGATGTCGCGCACCGGGGTCGCCTTCGACGAACGCTCCATCAGCACGACTTTGCGCGCGTAGTCGCGCTCCGTGATGATTCCGGCGATGCTGTCGCCGTCGGTCACGACCAATGCGCCGATGCCTTTTTCGGCCATCAGCTTGATCGCTTCATAGACGGAATCGTCGGCCCCGATCGTAAAGACGGTGGTGTTGTTCGGTTTCGTTTTAAGAAGCTGTGCAACGCTTGTCATGGAGCGCTCCGTTTCGCAGTGCAGCACGCCGGCGCGGCGTGTTGTCGTGAGGGACAGGCGATTCCAGTATAGGCCCGACGCGCCTCCGAGGTATCCCGGGGAATACCTGTGGTGCGCAGCCCGTTTATCCCGTGTAACAGCGCTGTTCCGTGCGCGCCGTGCGGGCATCCGGGTGCGGCGCGCCGATTAGCGGTAAACTCCCGGTCAATAACTCATCCCCGGATCCATCGGGTTCATGTCAGTACCACTGTCCAACGCCATGCTCACGTCTCACGATCCGTCGCAAGCAACAGACGGCGAAACTAACAGCGAGTGCGTCATTCTCGACGCTACCGCCACGCTCCCCACGCGCTATGGCACGTTCACTTCCTATGTTTTTCGCGTCTGCGAAAGCGGTGCCGAACACCTCGCGCTCGTGATGGGCGATGTCGCCAACCAGTCGTCCGTGTTGACGCGCCTGCATTCCGAATGCCTCACGGGCGACGTGCTCGGCTCGTACCGCTGCGATTGCGGCGAGCAACTCGATCTGGCGCTGCGTTATATCGCGGCCGAAGGCTGCGGCGTGCTGCTGTACCTGCGCGGCCACGAAGGGCGCGGCATCGGCCTGTCCAACAAGATTCGCGCGTATGCGCTGCAGGAGCAGGGTCGCGACACGGTCGAGGCCAATCTCGACCTCGGCTTGCCCGATGACTCACGCGAATACGATTCGGCGGCCGGCATTTTGCGCACACTGAAGGTCACGTCGGTGCGCCTGATGAGCAACAATCCGGAAAAATTCGACACGCTCTCGAAACATGGCATTCCGGTGTGCGAGCGGGTCGCGCTGGCGATTCCGATGCGCGAGGAGAACGAGCGCTATATCCGCACGAAGCAGTTGAAGTTCGGTCACTACTTCGACGAAAACGAATAGCGCAAAAACGCGGACGCATGCGAGATGGCGCGCTGTGATCCAGCAGAGGCTGCAAGTCACTGAATTTTAATAAAAATGACTTGTTGCTTTGGCCTCGGATAGCGCATCGACACTTGTCTCTGCGTGTCTGAATCCGCCCGTTTGGCGCAGGTTTTCCTGATGTTGTGCAGGAAAACTACGCCGAGTGTGCTTCACTCGAGCCTCTACGATCGGTCGTGCGTCGCCGCTCTCCCGTCAACGCGGCACCTGTCCGATGATCTGCGCGATCCGTTGCCACATCTCTACTGGATTCGAGTACATCGGAAAGTGTCCGCTGTGACTCACTTCGGCGAGTTGGACGCCGTGCTCGTGAAGCGTCGGCAAATAGGAAAGCGATGCGTTCTGCTCACCGTACATGAACATCCTGGGAAATGGCAGCGCGAGGAAGCGGTCCATCAGCCCCGCATTGTCCGAGAGCTGCACCATCGAGCGGAAAATGTTTCGCACCGCGTCCGCCCGCACCTTGTGTCGCAAACTCGCGGCATAGAGCGGACACGAGAAGAATGGCGAATGCCATGTACGTTCTATGAACTGGTCGAAGAAGGCTTGCGAGTCCGCCGCAGGATAGTCGTTCACCTGCCGGCTCAGGAAGCAGTCTTCCGGAGCGACATTGCCTTCGATATCGACGAAGCTCAGCACGCGCGCGGGCATTTCGTCGGCGAGCATGAGGGCGCTCAGGCCGCCCATCGAATGGCCTACCAGATGGAAGTGCTCAACTCCGTAGCGCATGAGCACGGCCTTTGCAGTCGAAACAAGAAAGGGCACCGATATCTTCGATAGATCAGCGCAGTGTGTTGCGCCACAGCCGGGCGCATCGTAAGCGATCACAGGATGGCCGTCGAACGCTGCATAACGCACGATGTCGCCGTAGTCTTCCTTCGTCGACCCGAAGCCATGCAGAAAGAGTATTGGCGCGCGGTTCCCCGCGCGCCGCATGACTGCAAGATCGAGTGCGACGCCATCGACCACGAGCGTCAGGTTTTCCTTTTCGAGTTCAGCCATGTGCGACAAGGCCTCCGCCTGAAAGTGATGCGCAGAACGTTCCTATCGCGCGGCATGCATCGGTCAGCGCGGCGTCGTCGAGCGCATACGCGATCCGGATGTATGGACCGAGCCCAAACGCACTGCCATGAACTACCGCTACGCCCGCTTCGTCAAGTAGGGCTGCCGCAATATCCTCGTCGCTGCGCAGCGTGATGCCGCCTGCGGTGGTCAGGCCGATCAGAGCCGAACATGACGCAAATGCGTAGAAAGCACCGCCTGGTATCGGGCACGCTCAATCCGGGCGCGGCATTGATCAGGTCGACCACAAGGTTGCGTCGGCGTTCGAACACCATTCGCGATTCGGAGATGAAGTCCTGCGGACCGGTCAGTGCGGCAAGCGCGGCGTGTTGCGAGACCGAACTCGCGCCCGAGGTCTGCTGACCCTGCAGCTTTTCCATCGCATCGAGCAGCCAGCGCGGACCGGTTCCGTAGCCGATGCGCCAACCCGTCATCGCGTAGGCTTTGGAGACGCCATTCATCGTCAGCGTGCGTGCCGCGAGCCGAGGCTCGACTTGAGCGATCGTGAAGAAAGGCACGCCATCGAAAATCAGATGTTCATAGATATCGTCCGAAAGCACGAGGACATGCGGATGCGCGAGTAATACGTCTGCCAGGGCGGCCAGTTCGTCGCGCGTATAGACGGCGCCGGTCGGATTCGACGGCGAATTGAGGATGACCCACCGCGTGCGTGGGCCGATCGCTTTCAGAAGCCCGTGCGGTGTCAGTTTGAATCCGCTCTCGCTGCCGCAGGGCACGACGACGGCGCGAGCGCCGCAAAGAGCGACCATCTCCGGGTAACTCACCCAGTACGGCGCGGGCACGATGACCTCGTCGCCCTCGTTGAGCGTTGCGGCTAGCGCGTTGTAGATGACCTGCTTGCCGCCGCTGCACACGATGGTGTCCTGCCAGCCGACGTCCAGTTCATTCTCGCGCTGGAACTTCGCAGCAACAGCTTCGCGCAGGCTGCGCATGCCGGCGACTTGGGTGTAGCGCGTATGCCCGGCGCGGATTGCTTCGATTGCAGCTTCCCGAACATGCCCGGGCGTATCGAAGTCCGGTTCGCCTGCGCTCAGCGAGATGACGCTCGCACCGCTCGCGCGCCGCGCCGCGGCGCGATCCATCATCCGATAGGTTGCCGAAGGCTGCGCACGCGCGAGATTCACATTGAGCCGATGAGCAGATTGATCCATCACGATTTCCTCTGCAACATGTGATAGCCGAGCGCCGCACGCGCTTCGCCTAGCGTCACGCCATCCGCAATACGCGCGCGGATCTGTGATTCTGTTTCTTCGATCTTGCGCGCGAGCGCGGCAACTTCACGTGCGCGCTCGCGCGGCACGACGACGACGCCGTTCGCATCCGCGACGACGATGTCGCGCGCGCTCACGCGCGCCGTGCCGATCGAAACGGGCGCATTGATCGACTCCACTTGCACGCGATCCTTGCCGGTTCGCATGAAGCGTCCGCGGCTGAACATGGGATAGCCATCGTCGAGCGCTTTGGCCACATCGCGGCATACGCCGTCGATCACGGTCGCCGCGATTTTGCGTGCGCCTGCATACTGGGTCATGATGTCGCCCCAGACAGTGCAGTCCGTTCGGCCATCGTTGTCGATGACGATCACATCGCCTTCCGCGACATCGTCGATGAAATCGCCGACGCTGCCCGGCGGCGTGCTCGCGCTCACATACTTGACCGTGAAGGCCGGTCCAATAACAGTTTTCCGATAGTCGTCCAGTGCGGCGATCCCGAGACATTGACCGGGCAGGCCGAGCTTGTCCATCGCATCGGAGACCCCGGGCGTGTCCAGTCCTTCAAAAAGGGCGACGAGTTCCTTGTCCGCAGCGCTCATTTGGCTTCCTTGACGTAGATGGCATCGAATTCCTTGTCGTGCATGACTTGCGCAACGGAGCGGCCCGCGCGAACGGCCTTCACCATGCCGTCCTGACGTTTTGCGATGCGTTCACCAAGATCG
Organism: uncultured beta proteobacterium; assembly: GCA_963738755.1. GTDB lineage: Bacteria > Pseudomonadota > Gammaproteobacteria > Burkholderiales > Burkholderiaceae > Paraburkholderia. The sequence goes on along the minus strand of CAVTXZ010000011.1, from coordinate 101,835 downwards.
ACGACTTCCTCGACGCGTGCGGCAGGCACGAACACCGTGCCACAGCGATCCGCGACCACATAGTCGTCTTCATGCACGACGACGCCCGCGAACGTCACGGGCTTGCCGGAACTGATCTGCGCCACGCGATTGCGTGCGCTGATCATCGTGATGCCGCGCCCGAACACCGGATAGCCGATCGACTCGCTGCCTTCGATATCGCGGCTGCATCCGTCGATCACCGAGCCGCGAATCTTTTTGGCCGTCGCCGCGTTGGCGATGATGTCGCCCCAGCACGAAATGCCTTCGAGGCCGCCCGCAATGACGAGCACGCGGTCGTCCGCGCGAATTTCGTCGATCACGGGGGTGATGAGATGAACCGTTGGCGTCGCATCGGTCTTGGCGCCGAGCTGAATCGTGCTCGCGCGTCCGACGATGCGCGGGCAGTCCCAAAGCGGCCGGATGCCGAAGGTGGCGCCGGGCAGACCGAGAAAATCTAGCGCATCGGAAACCGTGTTGGAATCCAGCGAGGCAAGCCGGTCGAGCAGGGAATGGGTCGTCATGGTCTTTTACCAGATGCGTTGCGGAGTTTGCAGTCTCGGCGTTACATTCGCATCTGTAAATTCCGAAGAACGGATCCCTTTCATACGCCGAAGCTATCAATGCCATGATCAACTTTCGACTCGTTCGCCATTTATGGTTGTTCCTCGCCGTCGCCGAAGAAGAGCATTTCGGCCGTGCCGCCCAGCGGCTCGGTATGTCCCAGCCGCCTTTGACCGAACAGATCCAGGTGCTCGAACAGGCGCTGAAGGTCAAGCTGTTCGAACGCGGACGGCATGGCGCAAAGCTGACGCAGGTCGGCGCTGCAATCCTGCCGGCCGTTCGAAAATTCGCCGAGCAACTCGAGCGTCTGGAACTCTCGGTACAGGAAGCGACGCAGGGAAAGAGCGGTGTATTAACGATCGGCGCCATCACGTCCGCGATGATCGATACGCTTCCGCCCTTCATCGAGAATCTGAAGGCGCAGTTTCCCCAGCTAACCGTCTCGGTCAAGGAGATCGACAGTGTCGAGGCGGTCCCAGCACTCGAACGCGGCGACATCGATCTTGCATTCGCGCGCCTCGAGGGAGAGCAGGGGCCGTCGATTCAATCGTTAGCGCTCAAGCAGGACCGCCTTGCGGTGGCCTTGCCGAAGACGCATCGCTTTGCAGAATTGCCGCGCGTGCGGCTTGCGTCGCTTGCTGACGAAGCGTTCGTCATGTTTTCGCGGCACTTCAGTCCGAATTACTACGACAGCATCATCGCGACGTGCCGCGGCGCAGGGTTTTCGCCACGCGTGCTGCACGAAGTGCGCTCTGTGGCGTCGCAGATCGCTTTCGTCGGATGTGGACAGGGCATCGCGCTCGTCCCCGATTCGCTAAAAAAGATGGCGGCGGATAACGTCGTGTTCCGGCCGCTAAAAGAGGCGGTCACGGTCGTCACTACGGCCGTCGCGTGGTCTACCGAGCGGGCGAATCCGATCGTCGACACAGCCGTTGAGGCGCTATCCCGCAGCAGAATGGTTCAGCTCGGGAAGGCACCTGCGGCGCGCAAGAGGCGAACGGCTTGAGCCTGGAAGCGGGCACATTCGATACGCCCGGCAGAACGATTCGTTCCGATCTTCGGAATTTACAGAATGATGAGGATGCCCGATATTGGCCGCGCTCTCCCGTGCGTTTGCGGGAAGTTGATCCCGCCATCGAAGAGGAGCGTTGCCGTGTCGAGTTCCGAGTTCAGCATTCATCCGCCGCCCGCACTGGCGCCGTCCGAGGTCGTCGAAGCGCTAAGGCGGATCGTGACGCCGCATATCAGCGACAGCCTGCAGCGCGTTTCAGGTGTGGTCGGCCTGACACGCTATCACCGCAGCCGGAAACTGGTCGGCACCGCGTTTACCGTCAAGACGCGCCCTGGCGACAATCTTCTGATCTACAAGGCGTTGATGGATATGTCGCCCGGTCACGTCCTCGTCGTGGACGGCGGCGCGGACACGACTAACGCCCTGGTCGGCGAACTCATCATGCTTTACGCACGACAGCGCGGATGCGCAGGCTTCGTGCTGGATGCCGCTATCCGGGACAGCGCCGCGTTTTTCGAGGCCGATTTCCCTTGCTATGCGCGCGGTTCGAGTCATCGCGGGCCTTATAAAGTCGGACCTGGCGCGATCAATGTGCCGGTTTCGGTCGGCGGACAAGTCGTTACGCCAGGCGATCTGGTTGTCGGAGACGAAGATGGTGTCGTGTCCTTTCCGGCGAGTGACGCACGAAGAATCCTCGATGCAGTCGCGAGGATCGCTGCGAACGAATCTCGCATCAAGGATGAGATCGCGACGGGCGCTCGCGATCAGGCGTGGCTTCAGAAGGTGCTGGCAGCGCATGGGCTGACCGGATAGCAGACCGGCATCGATTTTTAGACACTTCCCACCCATAACACGCTGGCGACGATGTCGATTGGCATCGCCGCTTTTTTATTGCCGTTTCCATAGGCTCGGCGTATCGAAGCCTTCCTGAAATCGGAATAGACGTGGTTTTTTGCGCATCCGAGCATGTGTCCACAACCTGCAATTCGCGGACTTGCAACAATCGGAGGATGACGATGAAAACATGGATGCTGGTCGCAATGGTCTGCTGCGTAACGACGCAGATCGCCGCAGCGGAGGAATCCACGCTCGCGAAAATCAAGGCGTCGCAGTCGATCACGCTTGGCGTGCGGGACAGTTCGATTCCGTTGTCGTACACGGGCGGCGACGGCCAGCCCATCGGCTTTCAGATGGACATCTGCAAACAGATTGTCTCCGCCATTCAAACGCAGCTCGGCCTGCCTAAGCTCGATGTGAAGTATCAGACCGTCAATTCGCAGAATCGTGTGGTGCTCGTGCAGAACGGCACGGTGGATCTCGAATGCGGTTCGACGACGAACAACCAGGCGCGTGCGCGCGACGTCGCGTTCTCGATCACGACGTATATCGAAGAAGATCGCATGGCCGTACGGGCGGATTCAGGCATTCGCAACTTGCGCGACCTGTCCGGAAAAACGGTGGTGGCGACGACGGGAACGACCGCGATCCAGCACCTGCGTCAGCATGAACGCGCAGCGGGCCTCAGCTGGACGGATCTTTACGGTAAGGATCACGCCGATAGCTTCCTGATGCTCGAATCGGGCCGTGCGGATGCCTGGGTCCTGGATCAAGGCGTGCTGCGCGCGACCATCGCGACCTCGCGCAATCCGGCCGCTTATACGGTCACGGGCGAGCCGTTCAACACGGAACCGATCGCCATCATGTTCCGCAAGGACGATCCCGACTTCAAGAAGGTCGTTGACGGCACGATCAGCAAGATGGACGCCCGCGGCGAGATGAAAACGCTGTGGAGCAAATGGTTTGTCCAGCCGATTCCCCCACGCGGAATCCGCATGAACATGGAGCCGCCCGAAGCGCTGGTCAAGCTGTGGGCACAGCCAAACGATCTGCCGATGGAAAGCTACGCGGCGCGGTGACGAAACGGTATCGACAAGGGGAGAGATGAGATGGCGCTGGACTGGAGCGTGTTCTGCAAGGAAACGACGACGGGCGATGCGATCGCAGGCTGCTTCGGCAGCCGTGGCGACCAGACCTACCTGAACTGGATTCTTTCGGCCTGGTGCTGGACGTTGACGGTCTCGCTCGGTGCGCTGCTGGTCGCGCTGATCGTCGGCGTGGCGGTGGGGACGTTGCGCACGTTGCCGGACCGGCCGTGGCTTGCGTCACTCGGCGCGGCATGGGTGGAGCTTTTCCGCGACATTCCACTGCTCGTTCAGATCTTTCTCTGGTACTTCGTCATACCCGATGCCTTTCCGCTGCTCAAGAAGTGCCCGGCTGCGGTTCTCGTCATCATTGCGATCGGCTTGTTCACGTCGGCGCGCATCGCGGAGCAGGTGCGCGCCGGCATTCGCTCGCTTTCGGGTGGTCAACGTAATGCGGCTCTCGCGCTGGGGCTGACCACAGCGCAAAGCTATCGCCATGTACTTCTGCCGATGGCCTTGCGCATCATCATTCCGCCGCTGACTTCGGAGGCGATGAACGTCGTGAAGAATTCGTCTGTCGCCTTCGCCGTCTCGATCACCGAGTTGACGTTCTTCGCGCGGCAGGCAGGAGAGGAAACCGCCTCACCCATTCAGATGTATCTCGCGGTCACCCTGTTGTATGGACTGACCGCGTTCGGTGTGAACCGCCTGATGCATGTCGTCGAGCGCCGGGCACGAATTCCTGGGTTTGCATCAGCGGGCGCCGCTGCCGTTCATTGAGGAGTGTAGGTGATGCTCGGGACTCTCGACCTGGATTTCTTCCGCTGGGATGTCGTCGCGCCATTTGTCGCGAAAGGTCTGGGCTATAGCGTGTGGCTGACCATCGTGGCGACGCTTGGCGGAATCGGCTTCGGTACGGTACTGGCTCTCGTGCGCATGCTCGGCAAGCCGGCGCTCGAACGGCCGGTTGCCATCTACGTGAACATCATGCGCTCCATTCCGCTGGTCATGGTGCTGCTGTGGTTCTTCCTCATCATTCCGTTCGTGACGGGCAGACCCGTTGGCGCGGAAATGTCCGCGATCGTGACGTTCGTCGCCTTCGAAGCGGCGTACTTCTCCGAGATCGTCCGCGCGGGGATTCAGGCTATCGCACGAGGTCAGTTCAATGCGGGCTTTGCCCTTGGCATGACGTACGGGCAGAACATGCGACTCGTCGTGCTTCCGCAGGCGTTCCGCAACATGCTGCCGGTGTTTCTGACGCAAGTCATCATTTTGTTTCAGGACACGTCGCTGGTCTATGCCATCGGCGCGTACGACCTGCTAAAGGGATTCGAAACCGCTGGGAAGAATGTCGGCCGGCCGGTAGAAGCCTACCTGCTTGCGGCAGTCGTCTATTTCCTCGCTTGCATGACGTTGTCCGCAGCCGTGCGGCGCGTGCAGAAGCGAGTGCAGATTATTCGTTGAAGGAATTCCATGAGTCAGATGAAGCCGATGATCGAACTGCGCGATGTCTCGAAGTGGTACGGCACGGTCCAGGTGCTGGACGGCTGCTCCTTCTCGATCGCGAAGGGCGAAGTTGTCGTCGTATGCGGGCCTTCGGGGTCGGGTAAATCGACACTGATCAAGACCATCAATGCACTCGAGCCGATCCAGAAAGGTGCTATCCATATCGATGGCACGCACGTGAATTCACCGCGAACGAACCTGCCGAAGATGCGTAGCCGTGTCGGTATGGTGTTTCAGCATTTCGAGTTATTCCCGCATCTGAGTGTCACCGACAACCTCACGCTCGCGCAGACGAAGGTGCTCGGGCGCAGCCGCGACGAGGCCCGAACGCGTGGCCTCAAGATGCTCGATCGCGTTGGCCTCCTCGCGCACAAGGACAAATATCCGGGCACGTTGTCGGGCGGGCAGCAACAGCGAGTTGCGATTGCGCGTGCGTTATCGATGGATCCCGTCGTCATGTTGTTCGACGAACCTACATCCGCGCTCGATCCGGAAATGGTCGGCGAGGTGCTGGACGTGATGACCGCGCTCGCGAAGGACGGCATGACCATGATGTGTGTGACGCATGAGATGGGATTTGCATCGCGCGTCGGCACGCGCATCATTTTCATGGACGTCGGCGGCCGCATTCTCGAGGACTGCACGCGCGATGAATTCTTCGGCAATCCGGCGGCCCGGCAGGCGCGTACAAAGGATTTTCTGAGCCGGATCATTCAGCACTAGTCGCGGAGAATTCATGCTTCTGCTCTGTTGCTGGAACGTGGCGTGAATAAGCGGCGCACCCCGTCCGCCGCGTGCAAACGGAGGACGGCAGACGGCGTTGCCGCTGCGGTTGGGGCGCTGCCGCCGCGTGCCGGTTCAGGTCGGCCTAGAACAAGCCGAAGTCATCGTTACAGTCGGGAATCGCGTTGAGCAGGTCCCGCAGCGCCCGCCAGCCGCTTATCGCTGCAAAGCTTGCCGAGACTGCCAGCCAGAGGCGGGCGCGGCGGTCCGTGCGCGAGTGAGGATTGCGTCGCGCCGCGACGGTGCGCGATTGCGTGGACGCGCGCTGCAAAGGGCATGTATGCATATGGCTTCTTCTCTAACGAGCGCTGTCTAGCGCGCGGCAGCCGCGGCGACGCGCGGCAGCAGCGACGCAAAAACATCCGCCAGCGCGGTGCTGCCAAAGCGCCGCTCGCTGATCTCCGTTTCGACCTCGATGCGGCCCGCGTTGTGGGCGTCATACAGATCGGCGATCAGGCGCGCATAACGTTCGCCGAGTCCGGCGCCCTGAAGCATGGCGACCCACTCGCTGGACGTCACTTCGCGCGCCACGACCTCCCGCTGGGTCAATTCGCCGAATGTGTGCGCCACGTCCAGTGCGCTGATTCGATCCGCGCCCTCGATGCTGACCACACGTGGCGATGCCTTGACAGGTCTCTCGTCGAGTAGCAACTCGGCGGCGAGCAACCCGACATCCTGCGCGGCAACGGTCGGAAACAGCTTGCTCAACGGACGATGCGCACTCGGCAGCACGCCTCTCGCGAGCGCAATCGGCAACACGCGTGCCCAGTTGTGCATGTGTTCGGCGGCGCGCAGAAACGTCAGTTGCGTCCGTTGGGAGGCGACGGGCGTGAGTTGCGTTTCGAGGTAGTGGAAAAGCGTGGTGATGCCCGTGCCGCTTGCGTGTTCCGCGCCGTAGTCGGAAAGCGCCAGCACACGTTGCGGCGGGTTGGCGCGCAATACGGCGGCGCTTACGTCGATCATGCGGCGCATCGTGCCGGCGGGGTCGGCCGCCGCACGCGGTACCGGACACAGCATCTGCACCGCGGTGGCGCCTGCGATCGCCCGCTCAACGGCCGATGGATCGAGCAGATCGGCAATCGCGACGCTGCAGCCGATCTCCGCCAGCGGTTTGCCTTGCTGCTCGTTGCGAACCACCGCACGCACTTCGCGACCGGCGCGGCGCAATGCCGCCGCGCTCACACGTCCTACATTGCCTGCTGCTCCAAAAATCACAAACACGGTGCACTCCTTGTCGACCTGATGTCCGGCCATCATAGGGACGCATCTGCACGCCGACGCACGCGCAAGGATCGTGATGCGCAGATTCGGATGATTGTTTTCAGGGCGTTGCTTTCGCTGACAGCCAGCGCAACTCTTCGCCGAGCAAAGCGGTGCAAAAAGCCGCACAATGCGCAGACATTGACTGCCGTCTTCGAGGGGAAGCCATGAACGCCGTGACACCGCTACCGCAGCCGCACACGGGCTCCCGCATCGCTTTACGCTCCAGCAAGACGCTCGGCTGGCAGGGCTTCGGTGCGGACCTGGTCAACGTGTCCGCCGGTCTGCACCGGATTGCCGCGCTCAAACATCATCGCGTGGGTGTGCATGTGGGCGCGCCGGTCAGGGCGCGTTGTGTGTGCAACGAACGCAGTTATTCCCGCATCCAGGCGCACGGCGACGCCGACGTGATTCCCGCCGGGCTCGACGGGCAATGGAGCGATGACGCCGCCTGCACGATTTTCAGCGTGTGGATCAGTGAAGACTTCGCGAGCCGGACCGTCGAGCAGCTGGAGTTGAAGTCGGACGAGGTGCGACTGCGTCCGCAGTTCCAGATGCGCGATCCGCGCTTTCAGCATCTGGCCTGGGCATTGCGCGCCGAACTCGAAGCCGACGATGCATCCGATCCGCTCTATGCCGAGAGCCTGTGCACGGCGATGATCGTACGGCTGATCGGAAACGCGCCGTCGCGCGATGACAGGCGCCGCACGCTCGCGCCGAACACCGCCGCGCGCGTGATCGACTTCATCGAAGCCCATCTGGATCAACGTTTGACGCTCACCGACCTGGCCGCCCATGCCGGGCTGAGCGTACCGCATTTCAAGGCGCTGTTTCGTGAAACGCTTGGCATGCCGGTGCATCAGTACGTGGTGCGGCGGCGCGTGGAGCGCGCGCGGGATCTGTTGCTGCAAGGCCGCTTGAGCGCGAGTCAGATCGCGCTGGAGACGGGCTTCGCACACCAGAGCCATATGGCGCACTGGATGAACCGCCTGCTCGGAGTCACGCCGCGCGAACTGGCCAGATCGCACGGCGCGCCAGGTTAACCGGGCGCCGCACCCGTCAATTGCGAATACACGTCATGCGACAGTTGCAGCAGCACCTTGCGATCGATTCCGCCTGACACCGCGTAGCCGAAATCGCCGTCGACCCAGTAAAACACGTTCACCGGTCCGTCCTGATACAGCTTGAACGCGGTGGTGTTCGCGCTCACCTGACGATGAGAGATGCATAAGGTGACGCGCTCGCCGTTCGGTCCGCGATACATGAACTGCGCGGTCGGTCCGTCGGCGCCGGGCAACAGGCGCCCACCCGACAGGTTAAAACCGCTCTTCGAAAGAATCGGCGGATGCACGTTGGTGCCGAGCCGGTTGGACAGCCACTGCACGAAATCCTGTTCATGCTCCGCGTCGATATCGGCGGGCCGGTCTACGGCGGGCATATAGACCACGTGCGCGACGGCGGCTTGCCGGGCGAATCCCTCGGAGCCATTTGCACTGACTGTGCGTGTGTCCGGGTGGCTCGCGAGCGGCGCGACGACGTCCTGCCCCATATGCGTGCCGACGCCAATGCCCACGCCCAGCAGTAGCGCGGCGGCCATTCCGGCGAACTGCGGCCAGTTGGCGGCAATGCGCCAGCGGCGCGGTGCGGGCGCCTGCAAGCGCCTGGGCACGGGTTCGCTCAGCACTCGGTCATAGCGTTCATGGAACATGCTGTTCAGCGAGAAATAGTCGCTAACGCGTGCGGCCAACTCGGGGTTCTGTTCAAGCGCGCGCTCCACAAGAGCACGCCGTTCGTCGGATAGCGTGCCGTCCACGTAGGCGTGGAGATCTTCTTCGCCGATCGGCATCTGTTGGTCGCTCATCGCACCACCTGTAATTTCGCACCGGGCTGCGTGCCCGCCATCAATGCCCGAAGCCGCTCGCGCCCGCGTGAAAGCCGCGACATCACCGTGCCGATCGGAATGTCGAGCGCGAGCGCCACGTCGGCGTAGCTCATTTCCTCGAGGCCGACCAGCAGCACGACTTCGCGCTGCTCCACCGGCAAACGCTGCAACGCATAGTCGAGGTCGCGCATTTCCAGCGAGCGGGTCTGGTCGGACGGCACCGCAAATTCGCTTTCGTGCACGCTGTCGTCGTCGACCGCGACGTGAACGGCGCGCGCCGAGGCTTTGCGCGCCTGATTGGCGAACACGTTATGCATGATCGTAAACAGCCACGCGCGCAGGTCGGTGCCCTGCTGGAACAAACCGGTGCGGCCGAGCGCGCGCTCAAGCGTGTCCTGCACCAGATCGTCGGCGAGATCGCGGTTGTTGATCAATGCGCGTGCGTAGCGCCGCAAGCGCGGCACATGCTCCATCAACTCGTCACGGACATCCATTTTTCTTCCCAATCGAGGGGCTTCACGTGACGCGTCGGAGCGGCAGTTGCCGGTCGGACCATCACGCGCAGGTGAGATGCAAACACGCGTGCACGCATTTTATTCCTGTGATTGCACGGCCGTTGATGTGGCCCTGGACATCAGCGCATGGTCATGACGTCGGCTGCGCGCATCAGACCGTGCGTACGGGCGTCGCCGGCCACCACGAAGCGCTGGCGCTCGGCCGTCCAGGTCAGCAGGCGGATCTCGCCAATGCGGCGCGCGGCCCATTGCGGCTGCGCCGGCGCAAGCAGCGCGAGGGCGGAAATCACCACGACAGGGCGGTTGTCCCCGTTCAGATAGAGGAAGGCATTGGCGCGCTGGAAAGGGCCGAGCGATAGCGCCCTTTGGTCCACGAGACGCAAACCGATTGCGGCGAGATCGGGAGCCGCCGGATCGACGCGTGTCGGTGACGCAGCGGAATACGGCGCCGCGGCGGTTTCCGCCAACGCCATTACGGCGGCGTTATTGAGCGCCTGCGCGGACACCTGAGTGGCGGCGAGCCAGCCGCTCACTGCCAGCAGGGTCAGAGCGAGCATCGCCAGCGTATTCGCAGCCTTGCCGCGCGGCCCCGCCGATTTCAGCAGGTCGAGCAGGCGGCGCCAGCCTCGTGGGCGGCCTTTCACCGGCTCGTCGATGGTCTGGAACGCCTGCTGAATCTGCGCGTTCAGCCTGCCATAGAACGCCACGCGGCGCGCCTCCGCAGGATCGTTGCCCAGATAGTCCTTCAGGAATGCGGTGCGTTCGGGCGTCAACGTGCCGTCGGCGTAGGCCTGAATGTCCGCTTCGGAAAGCGGCGAACCGGAAGGGGTGTCGTCTGGAGGCATGGTGTAGGCATTCGTCGAAGGTCGGCTATCGAGTGGCGAACACGCCTGCGCTGGCGTTTATTCCATATGCGTGAGAGGCCGGTTCGACACCGTCCGGGAAGAGTCGCGCGACGAGCAAACCCGTTCACGCTCCGTTTTATTCCGGATTCCAACTATGTTTTTTCGAGGCGAAGAAAACAGGAATAAAAACCGCGAGGGCGTGGTTCTCCTTCATGCAAACCCGCACAAAACTCACCGGAGTTCATCATGAAGAAGATCGCTTTTGCCGCTTTGTCCGTTGTCGTTCTCGCCGCTTCGTCGAGTGCTTTCGCGCAAGCCAAGACTCGTGCCGAGGTCTATCAGGAACTGATCGAAGCACAACAGAACGGACTCGACTACGTCACCGATGCATCGTACCCCGATGTCAGCCCGGTGTTCGCGCAGCAGGTCGCGCAGCACAAGCAGGCGCTCGCCGCTGCCGCCGCGGCTGCCGCCAGCCACGTCGCGAACAGCAACGCGCCGGCAGGCAGTGTCAATTGAGAAGAAACCGGATGGCCGGCGCGTGTATCGAAACCATGCGCCGGATGTCGATTGGAATAGATCGCTGCATCGCGTGTTAGCCGGTGAGTGCCTCTATCGACGACAGGGAGTTTTCGTGACGAAACCATCCGTTCCCCATTCCGAGTCTGTATGCGTGCCATGCAGGCTCACCGCGATCGGCGCGGTCGTGCTGATCCTCGCCGGCGGCTTTGCGTATACCGCGGGGTGGCTGACACCCGCGCGTCTGAGCGCGCCGCGTTTCATCAACACGTTCGAAGCCGTGGCCGGCCAGCCGCATCCGGGCTACCGGCGCAATCATGCAAAAGGCCTGTGCGTAGAGGGTTATTTCGACAGTAACGGCGCCGGCGCCGTGCTTTCGCGCGCTGCCGTGTTCGCGCCTGGCCGCACGCCGGTCACGGGTCGCTTTGCGGTTCCGGGCGGCAATCCTTCCGCGCCGGACACCAGTTCGCCGGTGCGCAGCATGGCCTTGCTGTTTCAATTGCACGATGGCGAACAGTGGCGCACCGGGATGAACTCGACGCCGGTATTCGCCGTTCATACGCCCGCGCAGTTCTATCAGCAATTGCTGGCGGCAAAACCCGATGCCGCGACCGGCAAGCCGGACCCGGCAAAGCTGAAAGCCTTCTACGCGGCGAATCCGGAGACCCAGCCGTTTCAGGCCTGGGTGAAGGCACATCCGCCTTCGTCGAGTCTCGCGAACGCCGCGTACTACAGCATCAACGCGTTCCGCTTTACCGACAGCGCCGGCACGAGCCACGCGGTGCGCTGGGCAATGGTGCCCGACACGCCCTACGCGCCGATCACGGACGCGGAAAAGGACGCGAAGAATTTCCTGCAGACCGACCTCGACCAGCGCCTTGCAAGCGGGCCGTTGCGCTGGCATCTGATCCTGACGGTCGCGCAGCCGGGAGACCCCACCGACGACGCAACGCTGCAATGGCCCGACGATCGTCAGCATGTCGATGCCGGAACGCTGGTGATCGATCACACGACATCGCAGGAAGACGGCAGCTGCCGCGACGTCAACTTCGATCCGACCATCCTGCCCGCCGGCATTCAGCCATCGGACGATCCGTTGCTTGCCGCGCGTTCGGCCGCGTATGCGCTCTCGTTCAAGCGCCGCACGCGTGAAGAATCGCTGCATCCCGAGATCCATCAAACGCAGAAAACCGGAGACCATTCATGATGCCGGCACGCACCCATTTCAGTCCGCTCGCCCGACTCCTGCACTGGACGATGGCGCCGCTCATCATTGCGATGCTGTTCATCGGCGTGGGGATGGTCGCGACCGTGTCGCGCGCGCATAACACGCTGATCGCGATCCACCGGCCGCTCGGCATCGCCTTGCTATTGCTGGTTGTGTTGCGAGCGAGCGTGCGAATCAAACGCGGCAGTCCGCCGCTGCCCGATGACATGCCGGCGCCCCAACGTGTCGCGGCGAAGGCTTCGCATCTCGTGTTGTATCTCTTGATGGCGGTCATGCCCTTGATCGGTTGGGCGATGCTATCGGCGGCGGGCTATCCGGTCACGCTGTACGGTCCGTGGCATTTGCCGCCGATCGCGCCGCACAACATAGAACTGTTTGCGGCGCTGCGCGCGTTGCACACGTGGCTCGCGTTCGCTTTGTTCGCGACCGTGCTGCTGCATCTCGCGGCGGCCCTGTTTCATGGGCTGATCCGCCGCGACGGGGTGTTCTCGAGCATGGCGCGCGGCGACCGCTAGCTTTTCACCCGTTCCGAGCGCGGGTCATACGGCGCCCTTAGATGGACGGTGGCCGGCAGCAGATCGCCGGCGACATCGATCGCGTACTGGCCGCTACTCAGATACGCGGTATCCGCGACGCCGTCCGGATGGTTGATGTAGCCCATCGCCACCGGGCAACCGAGCGTGTGTCCGAACGCGGCCGAACTGACGAAGCCCGCGGGCTGGCCGTCGCGCAGGATCGCTTCGCCGCCCCACAGCATACGATCGGCCGCGCTGTCAGCGGTGAGTACGACCATGCGGCGGCGCAGCGGTTCGCTGCGCAATTTCAGCAGTGCATCACGGCCGCGAAACGCAATGTTCTTGTCGAGCTTGCACGCGAACGACAAACCCGCTTCGAACGGATTCGTGTCCGGCGTGAGTTCGCGCCCCCACGCGCGATAGCCTTTCTCGATGCGCAAGGAATCGATTGCGTAGTAGCCCGCGTTGACGAGGCCAAACGCCTTGCCCGCTGCGTGCAATGTCTCGTACACGCCGACCGCGAATTCGACGGGCACATACAGCTCCCAGCCGAGTTCGCCGACATAGGTGAGGCGCGTGGCGCGTACCGTCGCGTAGCCGAGATCGACTTCGCGGCTCTGGCCGAACGCAAACGCCGCGTCGCTCCAATCCGCTTTCGATACGCTTTGCAGCAGTTCGCGCGAGCGCGGGCCCATCACGGCGAGCACCGCATATTGACCGGTGACGTCGACCAGCGTGCAGTGGCTGTCGGGCGGAATCGCTTTCTCGATTGTGTCGAAGTCGCGCGTGGTTTGCGCCGTGCCGGTAACGAGCAGATATTGATCGTCGGTCAGGCGCGTGAGCGTGAAGTCCGATTCATACGTGCCGCGCTCGTTGAGCATGCCGGTGTAGACCGTCGTGCCAGGCGGCACCGCGACGTCGTTCGCGACGATGCCTTGCAACACGCTCTCAGCATCGCGCCCCTTGACGAGAAATTTGGAAAACGAAGTCATGTCGAACAGCGCGACGCCTTCTCGGCACGCGCGATGCTCGGCGCCGCTCCACGGCAGCCAGTTCTGCTGGCCGAACGCATAGTCGATCCGCGCCTGCTGAGGTGTGGGCGCGAAGAAGTTGGCGCGCTCCCAGCCCATCTTGCTGCCGAAGCAGGCGCCGTCGTCGCGTAGCAGCGAATACAGCGGCGAGCGGCGAAACGGCCGCGCACTGTCGAGTTCGCGATTCGGCCACGGCATCGCGTAGTGCAGGCCGAGGGTTTCCTTGACGCGATCGTGCAGCCACGTGTCGTTGCCGTTAAAGCGCGCAAAGCGGCGGATATCGACCGGCCACAAATCCATGGTCGGCTCGCCGGCCACGATCCATTCCGCGAGCGCCATACCCGCGCCGCCCGCCGAGGCGATGCCCATCGAGTTGAAACCCGCGCCGACGAAGAAGCGCCGCAATTCGGGCGCTTCGCCGAGCATGAAGTTGTTGTCTGGTGTGAACGATTCTGGACCGTTGTAGAACTGTTTGACCTGTGCGGTTTCGAGCGCGGGCACGCGCTGCAGGGCGTTTTCCATCAGGATTTCGAACTGATCCCAATCGTCGGGCAGCAACTGGAATTCGAAATTCTCCGGGATGCCGTTCATGCCCCAGGGTTTCGCGTTTGGCTCGAAGCCGCCCATCACGAGTCCGCCGACTTCCTCCTTGAAGTAGATGAAGCCGTCGGGGTCGCGCATCACGGGCAGGTCCGGATGCACGCCGGCGATGCGTTCCGTGACGATGTAGTAGTGCTCGGCGGAATGAAGCGGCACGGTCACGCCGCACAGGCGGCCGACCGCCTTAGCCCACTGGCCCGCGCAATTGACGACGATATCCGCGCCGAGTGTGCCTTCCTCGCCGTCCTTGTTGCGCCAAGCGAGGCCGCTCACTTCGCGCGCGCCATTCGCCTTGCCGTCTTGCGCCGTGCGCGTATGGATCGCGGTGATGCGGGTGTTCTCGACGATGCGCGCGCCGCGCATGCGGGCGCCACGGGCGAGGGCCTGAGTCAGATCGGTGGGGTTCGCCTTGCCGTCGCCGGGCAGCCAGACTGCGCCGAGCAGGTCGTCGGTGCGCATCACCGGCCAGAGATCGCCGGCTTCCTGCGGGCTGATCACGTCGCACGCCACGCCATAGGCGCGCGCGACAGCGGCGGTGCGCTTGAGCTGCGTCATGCGCTCGGCCGTGCGCGCCACCGATAGCGAGCCGCATTGCTTCCAGCCGGTCGCGAGACCGGTATCGGCTTCGAGTTCGGCGTAGAGCGCGGTCGAGTAGCGAATCAGCTTCGTCATGCTTTCCTGCGCGCGCAACTGGCCGACGAGGCCCGCCGCGTGCCACGTCGTGCCGCAGGACAGTTGGCCCTGTTCGAGCAACACCACGTCGGTCCAGCCCAGCTTCGCGAGGTGATAGGCGACCGAGCAGCCAATGATGCCGCCGCCGATGATGACGACGCGGGCGTGGGAGGGGATGGATGTGGACATGTGTGGAAGTGCGTTGATTAATTGTGTGTAGATTGCAACAAAAAATAGCAGAAAGCAACGATCAACTTGGCATTCTGGAGCCCCGTGTCGTTTAAGGAGTGGTGAAAATGAAATGTCCGAACCGCGGAGCGGCTGAGCTGATAAGCGACACCCGTGACATGTCATATGTCTACAAGGGGAGGCGACCCTGTTCGAATCCGTCACGGGCGACTATTGCCCGGCATGCGGCAAGGCGGTGCTCGGTTTGCAGGAGGCGACTCGCACGGGGCAGATGATGCTGGCGTTCAGGAAAGTGCCCGACCGGCAGCCAGAACTGCTGGCGGAAGTCAGGGCGGCATAGCGGGTGTCCAGTTTGGTGTGGACTTATATGGAAATGTGTTGGAATTATTTTGCGAAGAGTGACGCATTTGGCTAGACTGCAGCCACGATCAACCCTTCGCATTCCATGTTCTCCACCCAACGCCAAGCCGAAATCCTGCGGCTCGTCCGCGAGCAGCGCACCTGCACGATCACCGATCTCGCCGGCCGCTTCGACGTGTCCGACGAGACCATTCGCCGCAACATCAAGCCGCTGATCGCCGACGGCCTGCTCATCAAGGTGCACGGCGGCATCATGCTGCCCGAGCGTCTCGATGAGCCGCCGTTCCAGCGGCGCATGGTGGCGAGCCGCGACGGCAAACAGGCGATCGGCGCGCGCATTAGCGAACTGGTGCGCGACGGCGATTCGCTGATTCTCGAGGGCGGCACGACCTGCGTGCATATCGCGCAGGCGCTGTGCGCGCGCTCGCGTCTCACTGTCGTGACCAATTCCATCGAAATCGCCCGTGTACTCGCGCCGCGCAACGGCAACCGGGTGTTCATCGCGGGCGGCGAGCTGCGCGCGGACGACTCCGCCGCTTTCGGCGACAGCGTGCTCGCCTTTCTGCGCCAGTTTCACGTGCGCTATGCGATCGCCTCGGTCACCGCGATCGACCTGCAAGGCCGCTTCATGGACGCGCTTCCCGCCGACGTCGCGTTTTCGCTGGCCGCCTTCGCGCAGGCCGAACGAAGGGTGGTCGCGGCGGATCACGCGAAATTCGGCCATAGCGCGCTGGTGCATGCGTTTGGTCCGGACGCCGTCGATCTGCTGGTCACCGACACGGCGCCCGATCCCGCGCTCGCTCAGGTGTTCGCCGCGGCCGGACTGGAAGTCAGTATCGGCTCGCCGGAACAGGGCGAGAGCGGGGCCTCGCTTGCAAGCGCTGACGAAATCGACCCACCGGACGGCATTGCGCCCTGATATCGCGCGCTGATCTTGCGTGCCAGACGGGGCCATTCTGCCTGCAGCTTGCGCCGCGTCCCGAAGTGCCGCCACAGCCCGTTGCGTCCAACGCGTAAAATGGCCGGTTACCACAGGCAATCGATGCCGCACAGAAACTAGCCGGTAGGCGCTTCGCGCGGTCAGCCGCCCGCTGCGGCAATGCTCCGGCGCGCGCGTGTCACTGCCGGCTTGAATATGGATGGACCCTGATGTCGTCAGTTTTCTTTGATCGGGAAAGGATCGTGGCATGGCTTGGTGACCATACCGTTGCGAAGGCGCGGTCGGTCGGCGCCGTGACGCATGTGGAATGGCGCGGCGCCACGCTTAGCGGGGATGTGCAGGGTACGCTCAACCACCCATATCACACGCGGGTGAAGTTTCGCTCCGATGGCGGCTCGCCATGGGCGCAGGGCGATTGCAGCTGCCCGGTCGGGCGCAATTGCAAACACGTCGCCGCGTTGCTGCTCGCCGAGCTCGAGTATCACGACGAGACGGACCATATCACCAGCGTCGATCCCGATATGGAAGCCGGCGAGGGCGGCGGCTCCCCGCGGGCATGGCACGCAGACAACGCGCCGTCGCCGTCGGGCGTGCGGCCTGAACTGGTCAGCTGGCTCGAACGTTTTCGCGCGCGAGCCGAAGCCGCCGACGCGGTCGCGCAGAAAGCGGGCGCGGCGCGCACCCAGACGCTGGCTTATCTGCTCAACTGGTCGAATTTCCACAAGCGCCACGAGGTGGTGCTGTACCGGGCGCGCTGCAATCCCGACGGCACGATTTTCGAAGTCGACGAACCCTGGGGCAATGTGGAAGCGGCGCTCCTCAAGCAACCCAGGTTCGTCTCGGACGAAGACCTGTCGATTCTGCGCGGCTTGTGGCTGGGACGGTCGCGCGAGGATTTCGGCCAGTTCATCCTGCGCGGCACGAGCGGCGCGGAAATGCTGCAAAAGCTGATCGCCACGGGGCGCCTGTTCTTCGAGTTCAGACCCGAGCCCGGCCACGAAGGGCCGACGCCGCTCTCGCGCGGCGCCGACCGGCCAGGCCGGATCGAATGGGAGCCGCTCGCCGACGAGCGGCTGCGTCCGGTGCTGTGCACCGAGCCGCGCGCCACCATGGTGCTGCCCACCGAACCGGTCTGGTATGTGGACGGCGTGGCGAATGAAGCCGGCATCGTCGAGTCGTCGCTCCCGTTTCAGCAGTTGCCGGACTACCTGGCGATGCCGCCGATCTCGCTCGCGGAAGCGCCGCTGGTCGCGTCGGTGCTGCGGGAGATCGCGCCGGATCTGCCGTTGCCGCCCACGCACGACGCTTCTTCGATTCGCGTAATCGATGTCGACCCGGTGCCGGTGCTGACGCTCAACAGCCATGCGCTGCCGTCGGCCGGTAAGGGTGGGGCGCGCAAATCCGAGGCCGTGGAACTGGCCGGCGTCAGCTTCGACTACGACGGCGTCAGCATCAATGTCGACAGCAGCGTCACGCTGGTGCCGATGCCGGGTGGCGACGTCATCCACATCCGCCGTCGGTACGAAGCCGAGAAAAAGCGTCTGCTCGAACTGCGCAAGACCGGGCTGCAGAAGGTCCCGACGAGCCGCGTCTACGCGTCGCGCCTGCTGCCCGATACCATGCTCGGCCTGCCCGATGCCGACGCGTGGTCCGCTTTCGTGAGCGACGCCGTGCCGGCACTCATCGGCAAAGGCTGGCGCGTGACGATGGCGCCGGAGTTCCGCTACAACATCATCGAGATCGACGCGATCGACGGCGAAGCGCACCAGGCCGGCGACGGCTGGTTCGACCTGGAGATGGGCATTCGCATCGGCGATCGCAATGTTCGGCTCGAGCCGCTTCTCGCCGACCTGTTCCGGCGCGACCGCCGCTGGCTCGGCGGCGCGCTCGAATCGATCGCGGACGACGAACCGATCGAGCTGAAGACGGAAGAGAGCAAGCGCCTGCGGCTGCGCGCCGACCGGCTCAAGCCGGTGGTGCGCGTGCTGGTCGACCTGTTCGACGCGCTGGGCGGGGCACTGTTCGACGGCGCGCCGCTGCGCGTGGCCGCCGTCGACGCAGGCCGGCTCGAGGCGCTGAACAGCACCGGCCGCTGGCAATTCCATGGCGAAGATTCAATCCGTCAACTGGCGCAACGGTTGCAGGCCGGACCGCGGCTGCACGAGGTGCCGGTGCCGCGCGGTCTGCGGGCGGAGTTGCGCGCGTACCAGCAGCAGGGCCTCAACTGGATGCAGTTCCTGCGCGAACACGATCTGGCCGGGGTGCTGGCCGACGACATGGGTCTGGGCAAGACTGTGCAGACGCTCGCGCACATCCTCGCGGAGAAGGAAGCCGGACGGCTCACGCGGCCCGCGCTGATTGTCGTGCCCACCACGCTCGTGCATAACTGGCGCGAGGAAGCGCGCCGCTTCGCGCCCGAACTGAAGGTGCTGGCGTTGAACGGCCCGCAGCGCAAGGAGCGCTTCGAGCAGATCGGCGAGCATGAACTGATTCTGACAACTTACGCGCTGTTATGGCGCGATCAGAAGGTGCTCGCCGAGCACGACTACCATCTGCTGATTCTCGACGAGGCGCAGTACGTCAAGAACGCCGCCACCAAAGCGGCGCAGGCGATCCGCGGATTGCGCGCGCGGCATCGGCTGTGTCTGACGGGCACGCCGCTGGAGAATCATCTCGGCGAACTGTGGTCGCAATTCGATTTCCTGCTGCCCGGCTTTTTGGGCACCCAGAAAGACTTCACCAAACGCTGGCGCAATCCGATCGAGAAAAATGGCGACGGCGTTCGCCGTGCGTTGCTGGCGCGCCGCATCCGGCCGTTCATGCTGCGGCGTCGCAAGGACGAGGTGGCGAAGGAGTTGCCTGCCAAGACCACGATTGTGTGTTCGGTCGATCTGGAAGGCGCGCAGCGCGATCTGTACGAAACGGTGCGCACGGCGATGCAGGAGAAAGTGCGCGCCGCGGTCAGCGCGCAGGGGCTCGCGCGCAGTCACATCATCGTGCTCGACGCTTTGCTGAAGCTGCGCCAGGTCTGCTGTGATCCGCGTCTTGTCCGGACAATCAAGGCAGGCAAGGAAGCGGGCGAGGCGGAGGGCAAGAATAGCAAGGCGGCCAAGGTGGAGAAAGCCGAAAAGGGCGCGCGCGCCATGCGTTCGGCCAAACTCGATCTGCTGCTGTCGATGCTGCCTGAATTGATAGAGGAAGGACGGCGCGTGCTGCTGTTCTCGCAGTTCACCGGCATGCTCGCGCTGATCGCCGAAGCGCTTGAAGAAGCTGCGATTCCCTATGTGATCCTGACCGGCGATACGGCGGATCGCGTCACGCCGGTTCAGCGTTTTCAGCAAGGCGAGGTGCCGCTGTTCCTGATCAGCCTGAAGGCGGGCGGTGTGGGCCTGAACCTCACCGCCGCCGACACGGTGATCCACTACGATCCGTGGTGGAACCCCGCCGCGGAGAATCAGGCGACCGATCGCGCGCATCGGCTGGGGCAGGACAAGCCGGTATTCGTCTACAAGCTGATTGCCGCGGGCAGCATCGAAGAAAAGATCGTGGCGTTGCAGGAGGAAAAAGCGGGGCTCGCCGACAGCATTCTTTCCGAAGACGCCGCCGGCACCACCAAGTTCTCGGACGACGACCTCGATGCGTTGTTTGCGCCGATGCCGGAGATTGAGGCGGGCCGGGGCTAGCCATGACGTCCGATTATTGACGGATCTGCAACAGAGAGTTGGAATAATTGGTACTTACCCTGATGGAGTTTGCTCTTTACACTGCGTGCAAATGTGGCAGAGAAGCTCCTTCGTAGCGCCACCAACAACAATCGTTGAGGTACGTCACCATGAAGTCGTTGACCAGAATGCTTCTTATCGCTGCAGTGTTCGCAACGCCGGTTGCATCGTTCGCACAGTCCAATGAGCCGGTAAGTCGTGCGCAAGTGCGTGCCGAACTGGCACAGCTCGAGAAAGCTGGCTACGATCCGCACGACTGGATTCACTACCCCGAGAATATCCAGGCTGCGGAAGCAAAAGTTGCGGCGCAGAACGCGACGGCTCAAGCCCAGGCTCCCGTTTCGGGATTTGGCGGCGTGACCGACGGAACGTCTCGTTCGGGCGCAACAAGCGGTCTGTAATATTGGTGTAAAGGCGCGATTTTCGAAAATCGCGTAGCTCGCGGCTGAGTGTTTCCTGCCTGTATCGGTAGGAAACCTCGGCCGTTTTGCTTTATGTGCGTCTGCCAGGCTCTTTGCTTGATGCTGCAGACGGTCCAGGTCGACCGGTTCATTGAGCAGTGGTGGCGTGCACGCCGCTGGCACGTCAGCGGACTCGCAGGTTATCAGCCAATGCGATTGTCGTAGCGACTCGGGCGTAACCTGCTGGGCACAGCGCGGTCGATCGCGCTAGCGTGGCCCCAGACCTGGCAGCAGGTGTCCCGGCTGGCAAACGTGCTGCGGAATCTGTCTGCGCCGCAAACATCGTTCTATACGAATCTCGAAGAATCATCCAACCGTCACCCGGAGACAGGCGGAGTCGGCACGCCTGATGGACTCTTCGCCGTCAAATGTAAATTTTCTGATGGTTGCCAAAAAAACTCCCGGGCAACGTGTACCCATGAGCGCAACGTCCTGGCTACGGCGAAGGCAGTCGTGTGACGGGGTGCTCGTCGAAACATCCAGAACATCTGGCCGATAGCGCTTCCGATCGGACATAAAGGCCGGTGGAGGAGACACGTCTGTCAATCTGGCAAGCCACATCCGGCGACGCGATCCGGTTTTGTCACGGTAATTGAGCCAGATGAGCGCGCCAGATAAGCGCTAAAGATGTTCTGGATGATTCGCAGTACAAGATAAACATAAAACTGGAGTTTCAGATGAGGAAGGTCAGGAGATTGTTGGGCAACGTTGTTCGGAGCAACAGAAGCTGGAGTCAGAGCGGGCACACATATCGCGCTGCACGCCTTGGTCGGCATAAGCTTGCAGCGCCATTGCACGTCTTGTCACGCGATGAACCGCAGTCGCGCTCACGTGCGGTGAAAGTGCTGCGTTCGGGTAAGACAGGGCTGTTCCTTGGCGTGCTGTCCACTGCGACGCTGTACTCCGTCGCGGCCAATGCGCAGTCGTCGGTGACGCTCTATGGACTGGTGGATGCCGGCATTCGCTATACGACGCATGCAAATCCAGCCGGCGATTCCCGAACCCAACTCGCGGGCGGCGAGAGTGAGAGCCATTTTGGACTCAAAGGCACGGAAGACATTGGAGGCGGCACGAAGGTCCTGTTTCAGATCGAGGATCGCTTTTTCCTGAATTCCGGGGTCACTGACCCGGCCTATCCTTTCTTCAATACCGCACTCGTCGGCCTGCAATCGAACACCTTCGGAAAGCTCACGATGGGGCGTCAGCTCAATCCGCTTTCCGACGCGGTTCTGAGCACCTTCGTGACCAATCCGTGGCTGCCGACCTTCTATCAGTTCCGGCCGGAAGTGATGATGGCGCAGGGCGTATGGACGAGCAACATGGTGAAATACGCGGCGCGCTGGCAATACCTGACAGCCGAGGTGTCGTATGCATTTGGCGGCAATGCCGGCGCGTTCGGTGCGGGCAGCCAGATTGGCGCATCAGTTTTATATTTGCCCGGCGCACCGGTTCGTCTTGGCGCCGCCTACCTGGATTCGCGTGACGCCGTGAACGGTTCGGCGCACTTCAAATCCTGGACTGCGGGCGGCTCATATACGTTCGACAATACGACGTTTATTGCTGGCTGGGCCGTGAATCGGCAGGATACGGGCTTTGTCGGCAACTTCCCGAATGGTCCGTTCAGCCCGCCGGAATTGAGCGCCCTGAAATTCAATACGTTCAGTGCGCGGCAGATGTTTTTCGGCGGAGTCACGCAGGCATTCGGCTATTCGACGCATGTTTCCGCGAACGTGTGGCGCACGATCCAGACCGGGAAAACACAACCGGCCGACGGCAACGCGACGCAATTCCAGTTGCTCGCAGACTATAACTGGTCGAAACGCACGGATACGTATCTCGAAGTCGACTACTCCCTGTATCGGGGTGGCATGGTGGGCGCGCAGTTCCAGGGCATAAATGCCCTGAGTTCAGCGTTCGGTACAACCCAACTGGGCATCATGGCCGGCGTGCGGCACGCGTTCTAGGCCGCCTTCGGCACAGGAGAGCGGCTTGAAAGCGCTGACGGGAGCGATCACAGGCCGTCCTGAAGGGACTCGAGAATCTCCTTCGAAATTATTTCGATGCGGCCGTATCCGAGCGTGATCGCTCCTTTTTCAGCCATCGCCTTGAGCTCCACGGAAAGGGTCTGGCGCGTGATGCCGAGCATCATCGCCAGCGTGTCCTGCGAGAGGCTGACGTCCTGGCGGCACAACGGCGAGAGTGTCACGTCGCCCGAGGCGACCAGCAGCAGGCGCCGCGCTATGCGTGCGCGCGTGGAGTGGAGCGTCGCGTCTTCGATGATGCGATAGAGCCAGTTCATGTGGATGGATTGCAACTCCGCGATTGCGCGGAGGAATTCCCGGTTTTGCATGAGCTCTTCAAAGGCCGCCGCTCTCAGCACGAAGACAGTCGATTTCTCGATTGCTACGACATCGCGCGGACGTGGTTGACGGCTGGTTAGCGAGGTTTGTCCAAACCAGTTGCCGGCCTCGATCACCGCGAGAATCGCTTCCTTGCCGTCTTCTCGCAGCGTGAATGCTTTCAGTCTACCGTCCTTGAGCCCATAGAAGCCGATTGGCATGTCGCCGCGCCGGAACAGATATTCGCCGGGGTGCAGCGTGATCAATTCGCTCCGGTGAATCAGCGCTTCCTGCTCGGTTGCCGGCAACTGGGAGAACCACTGGTTTGTCCGCATATGTTCGGACGTATCGGTCATGAAAGCCATGGCGTGCTTCAGGAAGACTATCGTTTCAAGGCAAATCGCCGGGGGCCCGGCGGCATCCTGCTCTCCATGCGCGCCGGCAGCGGCGGCATCCACACTGCCTCCCGCTTCTGACGGCCCGGTACTGCGGACGAGCCGAATCGTAGCGACGAAGATGACAGCGGATCCGGGTTCCGGCAATACCCCATGGCCATCCCCCGTTCAGGGGATAGTCGCGCATGTGCGATCGCACAGATGATGGCATCACACGGGGTGCCACCGTACGCGCGATGCAACGCCGAACCGGTGTCAACCACACAGTCCATTATCAGACGCGAGGAGATACAGATGCAGGACACCGAACATAGCCCGACTCCATCCGCTTATGCCTTTCCGTTGCTGATCAAGCATTTGCTGCACACGCCGTTCGCTCAGGCGCGGAATCAGGAGATCGTCTACCGCGACCAGTTGCGCATGACCTACGGCCAGTTGCACGAGCGCATTGCACGGCTCGCCAACGGTCTGAACGGCCTGGGGCTGCGCCACGGCGGCACGGTCGCCGTGATGGACTGGGACAGCCATCGCTATCTGGAATGCTACTTCGCGGTGCCGATGATGGGCGCCGTGTTGCAGACGGTCAACGTGCGGTCTGTCGCCGGCAGAGATCGCCTACACGATCAACCATGCCGGCGCGCAAGTCCTGCTCGTTCACACCGATTTTCTGCCCGTCGTCGAAGCGATCAAGGACCAGCTCGAAACGGTGCGCACTTTCGTCTGGATCGACGAACCGGGCAGCGAGGCCTGCGCACACACCATCCCGTTCAGTGCGGAATACGAAGCGATGCTGGCGGCGAGCGCGCACGCATTACGACTTTCCGGACTTCGACGAGAACACCCGCGCCACGACGTTCTACACGACCGGCACGACCGGTCTGCCCAAGGGCGTCTATTTCTCGCACCGGCAACTGGTTCTGCACACCATCACGCTGATGGCGGCGCTGGCGAGCCCGGTGTCGGGGCAGCGCTTTCATCGCGGCGACGTGTACATGCCGCTCACGCCGATGTTCCATGTACACGCCTGGGGCATGCCCTATATCGCCACGGTGCTGGGCGTGAAGCAGGTCTATCCGGGCCGCTATGTGCCGGAGCGGCTGGTGCAACTCGTGCGCGACGAGGGCGTGACGTTCTCGCATTGCGTCGGCACGATCCTGCACATGCTGCTCGAGCTGCGCCGGAAGGCGAAATCAGTCGGATTTCAGCAAGTGGAAGATCGTCATCGGCGGCGGCGCGCTGCCGCATGGTCTCGCGCGTGCGGCGCGTGGATCGCGGCATCGATGTGTTCGTCGGTTACGGCATGTCCGAAACCTGCCCGGTTCTGAGTCTCGCGCAACTTCCGCCCGGGCTACGAACAGCTCGACACCGACGAGCAGGTGCGCCTGCGCTGCAAGACCGGCCTGCCGGTGCCGCTGGTCGATCTGCGTGATCGTCGACGAAACATGAACGATGTCGCCCACGACGGCAAAGCGTATGGCGAGATCGTCGTGCGCGCACCGTGGCTGACGCAGGGCTACTCTGAACAATCCCGAGGCTTCGGCAGCAGCTTTGGGCCGGCGGCTATCTGCATACGCAGGACATCGCGAATATCGATCCGACCGGCAATCTGCAGATCACCGACCGCATCAAGGACGTGATCAAGTCGGGTGGCGAGTGGGTGTCATCGCTCGAAATCGAGAGCCTGATCTCGCTGCATCCGGGCGTGTCCGAAGTCGCCGTCATCGGCATCAAGGACGAGAAGTGGGGCGAACGGCCGGTGGCGCTGGTGGTGCTCGAAGCGAGGGCGTCGCGGTCACCGAGGACGACATCAAGCAGCATGTTCTGACGTTCAGCCAGATGCGGGACAGATCTCGAAGTACGCGGTGCCGCAGATCGTCAAGTTCGTCGATGCGCTGGAAAAGACGAGTGTCGGCAAGATGAACAAGAAGTGGCTGCGCGAGCAGTTCGCCTGACCGCGTCACGAGGAGCAAACACATGAGCATCAACGAGATACAGCATCGCCACGATCGACGACTTCGTCGGCCGCGAGCTGGGCGTGTCGGACTGGGTCGTCGTCGATCAGGCGCGCATCGACGCGTTCGCGCAATGCACGGGCGACAACGCAATGGATTCACGTGGACGTGGAACGCGCGAAACGCGAAAGCCCGTTCGGCGGCACGATCGCGCACGGCTATCTGACGCTTTCGCTGCTGGCGGCGCTCGCGATCGAGATCGGCATCATTCCCGAGGACGCGTCGGCTGGCCTCAACTACGGGCTGGACAAGGTGCGCTTCATGACGCCCGGTCAAGGCCGGAGCGCGGGTGCGCAATCGCGTGACGCTGGTGTCGGCGGAAAAGAAGGGCGGCGGCCGGATCATCCTCAAGACGATGAACGAACTGCAGATCGAGGGCGAGGACAAGCCCGCACTGATCGCCGAGACGCTGGCGATGCTGGTGGCGTGAGCCCCTACAACGATTGACGAAGCTGAAAAGCTTTGTTTGAGGAGCAGGAAGATGGCGGAAGCAACTGAAAACCCGGCGCGCAACGAACAGACGGACGATCTCGCGGCATCTGCCGCTGAAGGCATGCTGGGACCCAACCCGTTTGTCGGACTGCGTCCGTGCGACATTCTCGCCACCGCGCAGCAGATCGGCGCGCAGGCATGGCGGCAACCCGGCCTGGTCATGGAGCAGGAAGCGGCGCTGGCTGCGCGAACTGATGGCCGTGCTCTACGGCAGGCAAAGCGGCAGGCACGCAACGCCGCCACAGGGCGACAAGCGCTTCGCCGACCCGGCATGGCAGGACAACTCGCTGTACCGCATGACGCTGCAGGGCTATTTCGCGTGGCGCAACGCGCTTGGCGGGTTTCGTCGAGCGCTCCGCGCTCGACCCGAAGATCAAGGAGCGCGCGCAGTTCGTGATGTCGCTCGTTCACCGACGCGCTGTCGCCGACCAACACGCTGCTCGGCAATCCCGCGGCGTTCAAGAAGATCGTCGATTCCGGCGGCGCGAGCCTGCTTGGCGGCATGAAGAACCTCGTGACCGACCTGCTGCAAGAACCAGGGCATGCCCGCGCAGGTCGACAAGACCGCATTCGAGGTGGGCAAGAACCTCGGCACGTCGCCGGGCGCGGTGGTGTTTCGCAACGAGGTGCTCGAACTGATCCAGTACGCGCCGGCGACCGACGCAGGTCTACAGCCGCCCGCAACTGATCGTGCCGCCGCAGATCAACAAGTTCTACGTGTTCGATCTGTCCGACAGGCAAGAGCATCGTCGAACTATCTCGTCAAGAACGAGTTTCAGGTGTTCGTCGTGAGCTGGCGCAATCCGACCGCGGCGCAAAGCCACTGGGATCTCGACACCTACGTCGCGCGCGCTCATCGAAGCGATCACGGCGGTGCGCGACATCACCGGCAGCGACGACGTCAACCTGCACGGCGCATGCTCCGGTGCGATGACCATCTCGGCGCTGCTCGGACATCTCGCGAGCCGCGGTGACAACGACCGTCAACGCCGCGACGCTGATGGTCGCCGTGCTGGACAACACGGCCGACTCGCAACTCGGTCTCTTCGCCACGCCCGAAGCGATCGCGGCGGCCAAGCAGAACAGCACGTCGCGAAGGGCGTGCTCGCCGGTGAAGAGATGGGCCGCGTGTTCGCGTGGATGCGGCCCAACGATCTGGTGTGGAACTACTGGGTCAACAACTATCTGCTGGGCAAGGCGCCGCCGGCGTTCGACATCCTCTACTGGAACAACGACACGACGCGGCTGCCCGCGCGCATGCACGGCCAGTTGCTCGACATCTTCACGCGGCAACCTGTTCAGCAAGCCGCGTGCGCTGACGCGTGCTGGGCACGCCGATCGACCTGTCCGGCGTGACGTGCGACAAGTACGTGGTGGCTGGCATGACCGATCACATCACGCCCGTGGAAGGGCGTGTACAACACGGCGCGACGTTCGGCGGCGACACGCGGTTCGTGCTGAGTTCGAGCGGCCACATCCAGAGCCTGATCAATCCGCCCGGCAATCCGAAGGCGAAGTTCTTCCTCAATCCCGAGCTGCCCGCGAATGCCGACGCATGGCTCGCCGATGCCCAGACCGCAGAAGGATTCGTGGTGGGGCAACTGGCGGGAGTGGCTGTGCCGCGCGTTCCGGCGAACGGCGCGCGGCGCCGGCCGCGCTCGGCAACAAGCGGCACCCGGCGGCTGCGGCGGCGCCCGGAACCTACGTCCTGGAAGCATGACCGCAAACGTCGTTGGCCGGGTAGCCGCATAACGACCAGCTTTTCTAACTGCAATTTTTCTGGAGAGTCAATCGATGGAATCAACCAATCCCAACAGCCTTTTCGCTGAATACACCAAGCTCATCAAGCAGTTCAAGCTGCCGGGCATCGACGTGAGCGCGCATTCTCGAATCGCGCCGCAAGGACATCGAGGCGCTCGCCGCAGGCCAATACGACCGCGCTTGCAGGCGATGCAGTCGCTCGGTCAGAAGCAGATGGACGATTCTGCGCACGACGATGACCGAGGCTGCAGTCGCTGGTCGCGCGCCTGAGCGACGCTGGGCACCCAGCCGGCGACTGCAGGGCGAAGTGGTTCAGCAGGCGCTGCACAAGGCACTGCGGACATGCAGGAACTCGCGGACACGGCGTACCGCGCGCAGTCCGATAGCGTACGCGGTGGTCACGAAGCGCGTTGCCGAGCATGTCGAGGAACTGAAGGCGCTGCTGCAGCCCGAAGAAGTAAGCAACGGCGTCGCGATGCGGCACGCTGCATCCACGTGTGTCGGACGCCACCAGAGGGTCGTCCGGATGAGAGAAATGCAATACAGTCCCGAGTCGTGTTAGCAGCATGCAAATCCAGATGATCGATCTGGACGGCCAGTTGCTGCGCGTCGGCATCCGGCGCGGCAGCGACGCCTCGCCGCCGCTGCTCATCTTCAACGGCATCGGCGCCAACCTCGAACTGGTCGAGCCGTTCGTCGACGGCGCTGGACGACGTGGGCGTCATCATCTTCGACATTCCCGGTGTCGGCGGCTCGCCGGCGCCGGTCGTGCCGTATCGCTTCTCGACGCTCGTCCGTGCTGACCGACAAGCTGCTGACGCGGCTGGGCTACGACGGGCCGGTCGACGTGCTCGGCGTATCGTGGGGCGGCGCGCTCGCGCAGCAGTTCGCGCGTCTATATCCGGTGCGCTGCCGCAGGCTGATTCTCGCGGCAACGTCGCCGGGCGTCATCATGGTGCCGGCCAAACTCTCGGTGCTCTCGAAGCTGATCGGGCCGCGCCGCTATACCGATCCGGACTACCTGCAGCGGGTCGGGCGCGGAGATCTACGGCGGCGCGTACCGGCGCGATCCGTCGCTGCTGCGAGGAGCATAGCCGCCACATTCAGCCGCCGCGCGGCCGCGGCTACCTGTATCAGTTGCTGGCGGCGTCGGGCTGGACCAGCCTGCCCTGGCTCGGCGCGTTGCGGCAGACCACACTCGTCATGCATGGCAACGACGACCCGATCGTGCCGCTGACCAACGCGAAGATTCTCGCGGCGCGCATCCGCAACGCGACGCTCCACGTGATCGACGACGGTCACCTGTTTCTCGTCACGCGGGCGAAAGAAGTCGCGCCGGTGGTGCGCAGTTCCTGCGGCAGGAGGCGAGTTGAGTTCAGTCGCGAACGGCGACGATCGAGCACGCGGCGTGGCCGGGCCGACGCGCCGGCCTACCAGAAGCGCGAGACGCTTGAAGCGCATGCGGCGAACCGCGACGTGTCTGCTCGCGCTCCTGATCGCGCTGCTGCTCGCGTGCGTGGCTTGGCAGGCGCAGCATCCGTGGCTGGCGTGGCTGCGCGCGTTTGCCGAGGCAGGCAACGGTCGGCGCGATCGCGGACTGGTATGCGGTCGTCGCGCTGTTCCGGCGTCCGTTCGGCCTGCCGATCCCGCATACGGCCATCATTGCGCGAAACCAGCAGCGCATCGCCGAGAGTCTCGGCAACTTCGTCGAAGAAAATTTCCTGACGCCCGAGCTGATCATCGGCCGGCTGAGCGGTCACAACGCCGCGCAGGCGCTGGCGCAGATGGCTCGCGGAGCCGGACGAACAGCCGGGCGATCGCGGACATCGTCGCCGACTCGCTACCGGGCTTGCTGGAAGGGCATCGACGAAGCGGACGTCGAACGCTTTTTCGATCGTCTGGTGATACCGCAATTGCGCACGCTCGATGTCTCTCGTGCGGCCGGCAGCGTGCTGAAAGTGCTCACGGAAGGCGATCGGCATCAGCCGCTGCTGGATCACGGACTGCGGGCGCTGGAGAAGTGGCTCACGGCGAACGTGGACATGATCAAGGCCAAATTCAGCGAGGCGTCGCGATACACGCCCGCGCCGCTCGATGCGTACATCGTCAGGAAATTCGTCGAGGGCATCGTCGCGCTGCTGCATGAAGTGGCGGCCAATCCCGGACCACGAACTGCGTCGTCAGTTCGACGACGCGGTGCAGGATCTGATCGTGCAGTTGCAGACATCGCGGTGCATCCGCCGCGTCGGCCAATCGCTGATGCGCGACTGCATTCGCCATTTCCGACAAGCGGCGACTACTATCGCGTGCTGCTCGACCACGTTCGCACACGTGTCACGGCCGATCTCGCCAACGAACATTCCGCATTGCGCGGCGCGACGACGGGCATGCTGGCTTCGCTCGGCAAGGAATCGTGGCAGTGAGCCTGCGATTCAGCACAAGCTGAACGCATGGTGGCTCGAACTCGCGCACGAGCTGGTCGTGCGCTATCGGCGCCAGCTGTCCGGCGCTGATCACCGAGGTCGTGAAAGGCTGGGACGCGCAAGAAGTGAGCCGGAAGATCGAGGCGGAAATCGGCCGCGACCTGCAGTACATCCGGATCAACGGCACGTTGGTGGGCGGCATGGTCGGCGTGCTGCTCCATGCGGCCACGCTCATCGTCGCGCGGTGACAGGCATGGGTCAGCGCTAACGGTGCCGCGGGCTGCTAGCCGTGCGCACCAGTCCCAGCGCCTGCGCGCGCGAAACAGCATGCGCGCGTTTGTCGACCGCCAGCTTCGACGAAGATGCTCTTCACATGGGACTTGACGGTCTCGGGCGCGATCCCGAGGGTGCGCGCGATTTCCTTGTTCGACTGCCCTTGCGCGATCAACTCGACGATCTCGCGCTCCCGTGCGCTCAGCGATTCGCGTTCGGCGTCGCGCTGGGGTTGGCTGTCGGGCTGGTACAGCGCGCGCCAGCCATCGAGCAGGCGATCGATGTAAGCCAGCAGGTCTCTTCGTCTGCGCGGTGTCGCGGGTGTCTGTCGCGAACCGCCTGCAGTAGCGTCGCCGATTTCAGGACCCTGGTCGAGAATCGACTGGTAGATGCCCACGGCGGCGGCTTCTTCCAGGACCTCGCGAAAGATCTCGACGGCGCGCTCGCGTTCGTTCGCCCGCAGCCAGACGAGCGCGAGCACGGTGCGAAAGCGTAGCGCGAGATAATCCCCATGCCGGCTTTCGGCGCTTCGCAACGCGGCTGTCAACGATCTCGACGGCGTCGTGTGTGCGCTTCTGGGCCATCGCGACACAGGCAGCCGCGAGCGCGCGATAGTTTTCGATCTCCGGCGAGACGGCCTGCGCAGTCGCGCCGCCGGGTGTCGCAAGCTGCTCCAGTTGCGCGACACATGCCGCCGCTTCCGCGATTCTGTCCTTCCGCCAGATAGAGCCGCGTTCGTTCGACGAGACCGCCCGCAATCAGCCGGTTCCAGCGGCGCGCATGAGCCGAGCGCCTGGCGCCTGATCGAGCAGCGCGTAGGCCTGCACGGTAGTCCGAACGCGCGACGGCGATCCGGATCAGCAGCCGGTAGGCGATCAGCACGCTATCGAGCAAGACCGCCAGATCGATGACCGGCATGAGATCGACCAGCATGGCTTCGGCCTCGTCGAGCCGGCCTTGCTCGTAGCGGATCTGCGCGATCATCGGCGCGCACAACGCAGCGGAGATGGAGTGCGGACCGGAATGATGCTCGGCCGAGCTGCATCGCCTCGGTGAAATAGCGCTCGGCGAGCGCAAAGTGCATCTGCTGCATTTCCGCGTGGCCGAGCAGGCAAAGCCGGTAGACCGAAGCGAAGACGTTGCGCTGGTCCTCCTCGATCGAATAGGGGATCCACGGCGTCGCGTAGAGCGCTTCGAGGTTGCCCGCTTTCCAATGTCCGAAACGCACGACGTTGGAAGCGGACGTTGGTGGTCCAGACATCGGTGCGACGGCCGTTCGAGGCACGGCTGCGCGATCGCGAGCGCCCGTTGCGGATCGTCCTGCAGCGCGGCCACCACCGAGCGGATCACCTGACATTCCCAGCGGATGCCGTCGGGGTCGCGCATGGGCTGTGCGCATCGCGTTCGATCGCATCGAGCATCGCGAGCGCGTCGTCTAAGCGGATCGCGAGCGCCATGCCCCACGCGATCGCGAGCGTGACCTTGAGTTGGCCGCGCATGAGATGCGCCGGAAACTGGCGTTGCCAGCCAAGCAGCGTGATCAGATCGCCCTTCCTGACGAGTGCCATCGCGCAGTGTCCCATCAGCGAGATCGCTTCGTCGGTGGCGCCCGCGGCGATCGCGTGCCTGACGGCGTCGGTCCACTGTTCGTGCTGTGCATACCATTGGCACGCGCGCCGATGCACGTCGGCCACTTCGTCGCGATGCTGCGTCTCCAGCCGCTGGCGCAGGTACTCGCCCATCAGATGGTGATAGCGGAACCAGTGTCCTTCCAGATCCATCGGCTCGAGCAGCAACTGCCGCGCGACGATCGTCTCCAGCATGCTCTGGCTTGCCGCGAACCCCGTGACGGCCTCGCACAGCGACGCCGTGAGCCGGTCGAGTATCGAGGTGCGCAGCATGAAGGTCGACCATCTCGGGCGGCAGGCGTTCGAGCATGTCCTCCAGGTAAGCAGCGAACGGCCGCGACGCACCCGACGGCGCGGCCGGCGCCGAGCCGGGCTTGTCGCCCTCGCTCAATAACACCGATGCGGAAATGCGCAATGCCGCGGCCCATCCTTCGGTGCTGGCGAACAGCGACTTGAGGCACGCGGCGCGCAGCTTGCCGGGGTATTCATGCTCGACGAAGCTGCGCGTTTCGTCGAAGTTAAAACGCAGCGTCGACGCATCGACTTCCAGCAGATCGTTTTGTGCTCTCAGTCGCGCGAGCGGCAGTGCGGGATCCGAGCGCGTGCAGACCACCACATGCACATGCGACGGCGCATTCGCGATGAAGAACGACATCGCCTCGTGAATCGACGGAAGGCTGATCAGGTGATAGTCGTCGAGGAACAGATAGACATCGTCTTCCACGTCGACCAGCTCGTTGATCAGCGTGGACACCACGAGGTGAGGGGGAACCAGCGATGCCTCCGCCGTCAGGCCGATGGTCGAGGCGCCGACCTTGGCGCAGGCGTTGTTCAGCGCCTGCGCCAGATGTTGGAAGAAGCGCGCCGGCTCGTCGTCGTCGATGTCGAGCGAGAGCCATGCAACCTGCGCACCGCCCGTGCGCAGCCGGTTGAGCCACGTGAGCGCGAGCGAGGTCTTGCCGAAACCGGCGGGTGCCTTGATGACAGTGAGCCGCCTGTCTTCGACCTGGCCGGCAAGACTGGCGAGCCGCGGCCGATCGATCAATCCACGGGGCAGGCGCGGCGGAAACACCTTGGTGGCGAGAACGAGAGGCGCCCTCCTGAGGGCCGTTGCTTCGGGTACATGCATCAGCTGCTCCGGGTGTTCGGGTTGTCCCTCGCTGCATCCCCGGTTGCTGCGATCGTGCTCCCCGGCAAGGGGGATATGGCTCGACCCAGCGCTGGGGCACCATGGATTCCATGGAGGATGTGATCGCGGTTCAGCCAGTCGGACCTCGGCGGGCGCGCCGCCCAAGCGACGCCCGGACCGCTTGCCGGGCGCGACGGGGGCCTACGCGCTACTCACGAAATGATACGCTGAACCCACTCCCGGCGGTTTCGAAATCAATGCGCGAAACCGAAACCGAAAGCGGATCGGGTCAGCGCGGTGTTACTCCGCATCGTTCCGCAGCGGGAACATGGTTTTGCAGTAGATGAATTTTGTTCTCCGGATTTTCGCACGATCATAGGCGCTATTCCAGATCGCAGCAGCGCGCGGACAATCGTAGCGAGGAGACAGTATGCAAGCGGCCATTTCGACACCAACGGACTGTAGTGACGATGCAAAAGTCGCGAGATTCCGTTGGGCGATTCTGTTTTTTGCGTGGGCCGGGCTCATGCTCAGCACGGTCTGCCGCCTCGCGTGGGGCACGCTCGCACTTCCCGCTGGACAGTCACTCGGGCTACCCATCGCAGCGCTCGGTGTTTTTGTGACCGCGTTTTATGTGGGCTACGTCCTCTCCAATGTCGTGGGCGGTGTCATGACAGACCGGATTGGTGGCCGCGCGACGCTGTCAGTCTCGCTGCTTGGCCTCGCAGTCGCGACGTTCTGTTTTGGTTACACCCCGTCATTAGCCGTGGGGCTCGTATTGCAATGCATCATGGGACTCACCGCGGGTGCGGACTACGCGGCCGGGGTGAAGCTCGTCTCGACGTGGTTCGCGAGGCATGAGCGCGGACGAGCCGTCGGCCTGCTGATGAGCGCATCTTCCATCGCGGTCATTGTGACCAGCGCGGTTCTGCCTGGCGTCGCGACAAACCTTGGTTGGCGTAACACCTATCACGGCCTGGGAGTTTGTGCGCTGATTCTGTCAATTCTGACCGCGGTGATCCTTCGCAACCAGTTCGTCCCTACCGGTGCGCAATTGTCGGAACGCATGCCGGAGAAATCGCGTGTGAGTACGCTGCTCAACCGCAACTTCGTTTTGCTCTCGCTCGCCGGCTGCGGCGGGTTCTGGGGCACGCTCGGATTTGCGTCATGGGCGATTTCGCTCATGGTAAAGGGACATCACATTGCTCCCGTGCAGGCAGGCTTCATTGTTGCGATCGCGGGTATTGCAGGGCTGATCAGCAAACCGTCGGTTGGCTGGCTCTCCGACAGACTGGGCGGACGCCGCAAGGCGTTGACGGTCGCTTCCTTGATGTTCTTCTTTGTCGCCCTGCTGATGTTTGGGCAGCTCTCCGAGCTCAATGCATTTCGTCTCGCGGCTCCGTTCGTCGGCATCGGCGCATTCGTTTATAGCCCGCTGCTGGTGACGTTGGCTGCGGAGCAAAGCGGCATCAACCGGGCCGGCTCTGCCGCCGGTATCGCAAACGCGGTCTGGCAGTCGGGGTCGGCGGTGTCGCCGGCTGTGGTAGGTCTTGTATTTCAGGCGAGTCATTCGTTCCAGGCGGCGTTCGCCACACTCGCGTTGGGTCCGCTGCTGGGCGCGATCTGCATGATGTTTGTGAAAGAGCACGCCGGCACTTGAACATCCGGCGGCAGTTGCAAGGCGCCGCCATCAACCAGAGACGACCGATATGAATCACATCACCCACACTTTCGATACGCCATGGCGATCGCATCAGATCGAGGGATCGAAGGGCTACGAATTCATCTTTAACATCCTGGGGACCGAATACACCGACGCCTACAACATCGATATTGCGAAGGTTGCGCCTGGTGGATATTCGCCGCTCCATATTGATCAGGATAACCATGCGTTTTATATCCTGGACGGTGAAGGCGAAATCGACATCGCCGACAGGTGTCATGCAGTGAGGGCAGGGACGGTCGTGCGGATTCCGCGGGGGGTGGTGCATGCGATCCGCAACACGGGCAAAGGCTGGCTGATGCTGCTCAGTATTTACGATCCACCGCGCATTCGTAAGCAGAAGGCGGCGTAAACCACCTGAGGTGCGCGTTGTCACATGCGCCGCGCCAGTGTCTCGGACGGCGATTCTCCGAACCGCTTCTTGTACTCGATCGAAAAGCGCCCGAGGTGCATGAAGCCGCAATTCATGGCGACGTCCGACACATAGACACCCTCTGTCGCTTCACTAAGAATCTTGTACGCCTTGTCGAGGCGGATCTGCCGCAGGTATTGCGTGGGGCTCACGCCCCGGAACTGCTGGAAGCCGTCGCGCAGTGTGCGTTCGGCGAGCCCCAGCGCCGTCGCCATATCAGGCAGTCGCAAGACTTCTCCGCAATGTTCATGCATGAAATCCTCGGCCCGCTTGATGACACCTGGCGCCGCCGTCCGGCGGCTGGTCTCGGGCGTGGCCCTCACGTGACCTGACGTCAGCAACTCGAGCAGAAGGCGGCCGAGTTGCCCCCCAATGGCGTCGTTATGTCCAGCAAGCTCGAGCAGCGCCGGTGAATTGGCAATCAGATTAAGTTGCTGCATCCAGCCTCCAAGCGCGGGAGTGTCGATGTGCAGATGCGAGCCGGGGCCGAAGCGCGTGGCGCATGCCTGAGCGCCAGGCAAACTGGTGTCGATACGCAGAATGAACTGCTCGCAATCCGGTGAAAGCACCGCGTCGAACGGCTCCCCCGCCGCGCACAGAACTGCGTTCGACTGATCCACGCAGACCGTTTGCCCTCTCGTGCGCACGCGCGCCTGGCCGGTGACGCAAAACATCAGCAGGTGATAGCCGGCGACCGCCTCCACATCCACGCGCATCGCATTTCCGAATGCAATCGTGCCGATTCCGACCCCGCCGAGCCTGACGAAGTCCATATGGGAGATGCCCGCTTTTGCGCCTGAGGGCACGAGCAGGTGAGGCTGCATCACGCGGGAGATACGCTCGCGCGCTTCATCGAGATCAGTGGATTCGAAGAGCCTGTATTCGCGCAAGGCTTGTGCGCTAAACGGAGACGTGGCCATGGCTAACCGATGTGTGGGTGCTGCTGTGATCCAGTGTGCAAGTGTGACCTAAAAATCGCCGCGGCGGTATCCGGTCCCATCCTGACCACGAAACGTGCCGAAACTGGATAGTGCTTCCGGTTTCGGCGGAAAGTGGATAGCGAATGCTTTTTGACGGCGTCAGCATGGCTCCACTGTGATATTCCAAAGACGGAGGAGCATGATGCAAACGACTGAAGTACCGCTGCGTCCAGCCAGCGAACTGGATGATTTCGTCAAATTCCCGCGCCAGGACGGCTCGCGCGTCCCGTACAAGGTGTTCAGCTCGCAAGCGGTGTTCGAGCGGGAGCAGGCAAAGATTTTCCGTGGCCCCACATGGAATTTCGTGGCGCTTGAAGCTGAGATTCCGAACCCCGGCGACTACAAGAGCACGTTCGTCGGCGATACGCCGGTAGTGGTCACGCGGATGGAAGACGGCGCGGTGGCGGCATGGGTCAACCGTTGTGCGCACCGCGGCGCGATGGTTTGCCGCAAGTCGCGCGGCAATGCAACGTCGCACACCTGCGTCTACCATCAGTGGAGCTTCGACAACGCCGGCAATCTGCTGGGCGTACCGTTTCGCCGCGGGCAAAAAGGCATGACGGGCATGCCTGCGGATTTCGATCCGAAGGCGCATAGCCTGAAGCAATTGCGCGTGGAGACTTATCGCGGCCTCGTATTCGCCACCTTCAGCGAAGAAGTGGTTCCGTTGCCGGAATACCTCGGCAATGAAATGCGCCCGTGGATCGACAGGATCTTCCATAAGCCCATCGAATATCTTGGTTGTACGCGCCAGTTCTCCAAGTCGAACTGGAAGCTCTATATGGAGAACGTGAAGGATCCGTACCACGCGAGCATGCTGCACCTCTTTCACACCACCTTCAACATCTTCCGGGTGGGCATGAAGGCGCGCTCGATTCCAGACGCAAATCATGGCCTGCACAGCATCATTACCGTGACGAAAACGGGCGAAGACACGTCGAGCGCATACAAGCAACAGAACATTCGCTCGTTCGACGAAGGCTTTTCGCTGGAAGACGACTCGATCCTGGCACTCGTCTCCGAATACGAAGAGGACACGACCAATCACATCCAGCCGATTTTCCCGCAACTGGTGATCCAGCAGATTCACAACACGCTGGTTGCCCGTCAATTGCTGGCGAAGGGCCCGGACAGCTTCGAACTGATTTTCCACTTCTTCGGCTATACGGACGACACGCCGGAAATGCGCGCTCTGCGCATCAAGCAGGCCAACCTCGTGGGGCCGGCCGGGTACATCTCGATGGAAGACACGGAGGCCACGGAACTCGTGCAGCAAGGCACCGTACGGGACGCCGATGCGACGTCGGTCATCGAGATGTCGCGCGGAAATCCGGACCAGCAGGACACGGTGATTACGGAAAGTCTGATCCGCAAGTTCTGGGTCGGCTATCAGAAGCTCATGGGTTATTGAATGAAGCAGGAGGGAGAGATGGAGCAGGAAACACAACTGTGGTTTGACCTTCACATGCTGCAGAGCCGCTATGTGAACGCGCTGGATAACGACCGGCTCGAAGCCTGGCCGGATTTTTTCGTGGAGGACTGCCTGTATGAAATCGTTCCCCGCGAGAACGAGGACGCCGGTTTGCCGATCGGCATCATTCACTGCACGAACCAGCGCATGTTGCGCGATCGGATCGTGTCGCTGCGTAACGCAAACATCTTCGAGGAGCACGCGTACCGCCATATGACCTCGGGCTTGACGGTCGTCGAACAGTCCGCGAATGAAGTGCGCACGGAGAGCAGCTACGTCGTGGTTCAGACATTGACGAGCGGCGAGTCGTTCATCTACCAGGCGGGCCGCTATCTCGATCGCGTAGTTCGGACACCGGACGGCTGGCGCTACGCGGAAAAGCGCGTGATTTACGACACGTCGCGAGTGCAGACGCTGCTCGCCACGCCGATTTGACGGGAGGCTCGAATGTCCGAATTGATCCAGTGGCTCGACGTGGGCGCGGAGCATGACTTCGTGGAGGACGAACCGGCGCAGGTGGTGGTGGGCGCGCACCCGGTTGCCGTGTTCCGCGCCGAGGGTGAATGGTTTGCCCTGCACGACCTGTGTTCGCATGGTCATGCGCGGCTGTCGGAAGGTTTCGTCGAAAACGGCTGCGTCGAATGTCCGCTTCACCAGGGACTGATCGACCTGCGTACAGGCACTCCGTGCTCTGCTCCGATTACCGAACCCGTTCGCACGTATCCGATTCGGGTACTCAACGGGCGGGTGGAAATCGGCAGTTCCGGAGCGGATTGACAGTCGAGCAACTGCGCGAGCCAGGCTATGAAAAATCAGAATCTTGTAATCGTCGGCGGCGGGCAAGCCGGCCGCAGGGCAGCGGAGGTGTTGCGCGAGCGCGCGCCCGACGCACGCATCTGCATCATTGGCGACGAATCGCATCTGCCGTATGACCGGCCGTCGCTTTCGAAGGATGCGCTGCTCGACGAAGAGCGGGAGCGGCATGCGTTCATTCGCGACGCCGCTTACTACGAGAGCCAACGTATTGAACTGCGACTTGGCCTGAAAGTCACGGCTATCGACCGGGCAGACCGGTCGCTCAGCCTGAGCGATGGTTCGCAGCTTATGTACGACCGTCTTCTGCTGGCGACCGGATCGCGGGTTCGCAAGCTGCACGGCGGACCCGTGCACTATCTGCGCACCCTCGACGACGCCCGGCATCTGAGAGTGCGGCTCGAACAGGGGGCGCGAGTTGTAATCGTAGGCGGCGGATTTGTTGGTCTGGAGGTCGCGGCGACCGCCATCGGCAGAGGCTGCGCCGTTACGCTGATCGAACCGGCTGACCGCTTGCTCAAACGCTCGATGCCACCTGAAGTCAGCGAGTTTATGCGGCAGCTTCATGCGAGCCGCGGTGTCGAGTTTCGTCTTGGGGTGCAGGTCACGGATATCCAGCAGGCAGCGGATGGTTCGGTGCGCGTGGCAACCAGCGAAGGGGACCTGTCCGCGGACGCGGTGGTGGCCGGCATCGGCGTGATTCCCAACACGGAACTGGCCGAGCAGGCGGGACTCGAGGTCAGCGATGGCATCGTCGTGAATGATGAATGCCGCACATCCGACCCGAACATTTTCGCCGCGGGCGAGGTGACGCGGCACTTCGTCAGCTCTGTCGGGCGGCATATCCGTGTCGAATCCTGGCAGGTCGCGGAGAAGCAGCCGGCTGTGGCGGCCGCCAACATGCTGGGTGCCGCGGAGCGCTACAACGAAATGCCGTGGCTCTGGTCGGATCAGTACGATTGCAACGTGCAATCGCTCGGTACTTTCGACGGCACTCATACGATGGTCCTGCGCGGCGCGATTTCCGCCGGGGCGTTCAGCATGATCGGCCTCGATGAAGCCGGCAGCGTGCGGGCCGCGGTAACGGTCAACAGTGGCAAGGACATGGCTGTATTCGTGAGAATGGCCGCAGGTGGTCCGGTAGACAGGACGCTGCTGGGCGATACGTCCGTTTCGCTGCGCTCGCTACTCAAGCGTTAGCTGTCTGAGGTATTTCGCGAGAGGCCAATCTTGCGGGTGCGAGGTTGGCCTCTTTTCGCTTTCGTTATTAGACACGGAAGTAATCGCGAGTAGTCTGCTGCAAAGGCAGATCGTGTGCAGTTGCCGGCCAGCGCAGCGGCCAGATTGCTGCTAGTGGGCTTGAGAACGCCTCAGCGTGACGTCGATTCGTCCGTATGCCGGTTCGGAGCAGGCGAGCTAGCCTGGGTTTGCGCAGCGGCGGGTACCGCAGATGAGGCGCATCCCGACCATCGCTGCGCCCGATGCTCTCCGTCGCAGTAGGGTTTGCTCTGCGAGTGCCCACATCGACAGAGACTGAAGATGCCACTGTTCGGGAAGCGGTTGCCGAGTGCGTCGATAATTTCGAATTCGCCGACCAGGTGAAGCGGGCCGGCGTCCATGATGTGACCTTTGACAATTGACATGGCAGCGTCAGGTGGGAACGGGTTATTGGGGAACGGCGCCTGGATTCGAAACAGGCGCAGGATCGGAGCCGGCTTCGCTTTGCGGTGCTCTGGGAGAACTCGAGAATCCGGCACGTTCGTGCGATGCATCACAGAACGGTAGCCGTGTTGACAGGCCGCATCGGCACAACGTGTAGACCTTGCGAGTGCGAACGATCTGCCCATTGTCGTCGACAAGTTCGAATTCGCCCGTCAGTTGCATTGGACCGTTGTCTACTATCTGAACCCTGTTAGTCATGGGGAATGTCTGCTTTATCGTGGTAAATGGAATCGCCTGACGGGTGTCAAGCGGATTTCTCATTGCTCTGCAGGTCGGGATGGACGGCTTCTACCGGTTGACCCAACGAATAGAACGTCCCGCGATTGCAGACCAGCGGCCGTTCATCCGTGCGATGAATCTGAACGACTTCACCAACCAGAATAGTGTGGTCACCACCTTCGTATGCGGCCCAGCGGCGGCATATAAACCAGCCCATCGTGCCGGTGAGGATAGGTGTGTCCGCGATCCATTCATGTGGGGGATCCCAACGTTCGGGGATGCGGTTGGCGAAGTAATGGCCATGAAAGCCCTGGTCTTCAGCCAGGATATTGATAGCGTAGTAGTTGTCAGTCGATAGAAACGCATGCGATTTCGCAGTCTTCGCAATGCTGACGGCTACCAGTTGCGGATCGAGTGAAACAGCCGCAAATGAACTTGCTGTCATCGCGTGCATGCGGCCCTGGTCGTCTGGCATTGAAACGACTGTGACGCCGGTTGTGAAGGCTCGGAGTCCTTTGCGGAATTCTTCGGGATCGATCTTCAACGCTGACCTCGTGGATAGGGTTTCGGGGAGCGCGCACCGGTATGCGCAAGTTAGGTCCTATCGTTGCACTGGCCTGCGTCGATATCAAGGCGCATACCTGAAACGCCGTGTTCCCGGTTGGGAACACGGCGGTAAGCGAAAACGCAGAGGCAAGGGCGGCGCTGTGCGCCAAAGCGTGCTGGAAATACCGGTTTGACAGATGTTATTGTCGGCGTTACAAAACCATTACGTATCTATGGAGCTGCAGTTTGCCGACTGGAAAGAATTTTGTTTCAATCGGGAACACCGTCGGCATCAACGGTCGAGCATCCGGAAACATATGATTGAACTCATCGACATTCGCGTATTTTCGAAGCTTTCCGAGTTGATGAGCTTTAGTTCAGTAGCGCGGGTGCTGGCGATGCCCAAGTCTTCGGTCAGCCGGTCTCTTACGCGGCTTGAAGAGCATCTGGGCGTAGCATTGATTATCCGGTCCAATCGCAAGGTGGCGTTGACCGATACCGGCCTGCTGTTTGCGGAGTCTGCAAAGAAGATACTCGACGAGGTAGAAGAAGCGGAGGAAAAGGTCGGGCAGGTGCGACTGACTCCGCGGGGGCTTCTGCGAGTCAGCTCGCCGGTCACGCCCGGGCAGTTCATGATTGCGCCGCTTGTCCCCGAATATCTCGCTACCTATCCAGACGTCCAGGTGTCCCTGGAACTCACCAGCAGCAAGATGGAACCGCTCACGGACGAAATGGATGTCGTCATTCGAACGGGCGCGCTGGAGGATTCCAGGTTGATTGCGAAAAGACTGGGGAGCGCCAGGCTGGTGCTGGTTTCCACGCCTGCCTATCTGCGCAAAAGCGGCACGCCGGAGTCGCCGGCCGACCTTCCGGCCCATTTTCTCCTAGATATTGCCGACGGCCCGTGCGAGTGGCGTTTGCGTCGAGGCGAAGAGTCGTCTTCTATTGCCGTGCATCCGCGTTTCTTTGCCAATGACACGAGTACGCTTCGGACCGTCCTGTTGGCAGGGTCGGGATTGGCCTGGTTGCCCGACTATCTGTGTCATCAAGACATTGCAGAGGGCAGATTGGTACGGGTCATGCTGGATTGGGAAAGAGGCGAGCGGGAGATCAATGCGGTCTTTCCACGGCACCGCACTCTCTCTCCAAAAGTACGGTCATTCGTGGATTTTCTGGCCAGGCACTTCAACAGCGAAAAGGTGTAGACCCCGCTACGCCGCCTTTTAACCGGCGCAGGCTTGTTCGCGCGCTCGCGTCTTGCAGTGCAAAAAATTCCTTCGCCGTATCCCCTCGACTCGTTCCCGCTCATACCGTGAAAACCCGGATGACCAGATTCGGAATGTGATGTTCCAGTCTGGAGTCTTGTGCGCCGATTAATGACCCGGCACTTTAAGTCATTACGCGGAGTACAGAACGGTCGGCACACTTAATCAGGGTGTCGTCACACAAGCCGCGACTTTGTACACTCACTAACACAAGGGGAAAAAATGAAGTCATGGCTCTATCCGGTTGCTGCAGGCGTCGTCGTATCGGCTACACCCATTGCGCACGCTCAGAGTTCCGTCACATTATATGGAATCCTTGACGTTGGGATTCAATACACCACCAATCAGGGTGGGCACCATAGTGTGCAGGAGGCCAGCAGCATGATGCGCGGAGACCGATGGGGCCTCCAGGGCCGTGAGGATCTTGGCGGAGGCCTCAAGGCGGTATTCCGGCTTGAAAGCGGATTCTCGCTGAACAACGGGGTGCTCGGCCAGAGCACGTCGACTGCGCAGCGGATCTTCGGTCGTTACGCTTACGTCGGACTGGCCAACGATAAGGTGCAGGTGTTATTCGGCAGGCAGCCGGACTTCATGCTGGACTACCTGCAGACTACCGCGAACTCCTGGTACGGTACATCGCTAGAGTTCCACCCGGCAATCAACGCCAACTTCTTTGGCAACAACGGCAGCAATCCCTCGCTCGATCGCATTGGGGGAGGTGAAGTCGATAGCTCAGTGAAGGCAACGTGGAGTCCTGTGAAGTCATTGAGCTTTGGCGCGAT
Source organism: uncultured beta proteobacterium (assembly GCA_963738755.1). Taxonomy (GTDB): domain Bacteria; phylum Pseudomonadota; class Gammaproteobacteria; order Burkholderiales; family Burkholderiaceae; genus Paraburkholderia. The sequence continues at coordinate 58,906 of CAVTXZ010000011.1, read as the reverse complement.
GTACGGATTCGGCGACGCGCCGGGAATCGGCTCGCCTAATAGCACGCAAAGCTATGGAGCGACGTGGACGACGACCGGGACGCTAGTGGGCGCTGTTTACACGATCCGGAAGGACAATCTGACACCAGGGACGTTGCGTACGCTGGGTGTAGGCGGCACGACGTCTCTGGGCGACTTTATCGTCAATGCGCTCTATACCAACTCGCGATGGACGCTGACCGGCGACGTTGCCAGCATCTTTGATGTCGGTGTGCGATACAACATCACACCGTTCCAGGTTGCCGGAGTGGAATACACGTACCTCGACAAAAACAACGGTGCAAAAAACGTTTTCTACGCGAGTATCCGAAGCACATATGGCGTGGTCTACGACTACAGACTCAGCAAGGCCACAGACATTTACGTGACTTACGTCTTCCAGCATGCGACGGGTGGCCGCCCTGCACAAATATTCGGAATGTCGCCCAGTTCGAGTTCCGCGCAGGGCGTCGCGGCAATCGGGCTGCGTCACTATTTCTAGGAAACGGTCTGCAAGAGCCCGTTTCCCCATGTCGCCGCGGTTTGTAGCGATAGCAGTCTGTGGTTTGCCTCTCAGCCGCTGTGCGAGGCATCGCGCGAAAGTATCTCGCGACGCGTGAACCTGACGCTCGCGATCATGGAGTGGCCGGGCGGCATTACATGATCAGACATGCCCGTACTTCGCCAATGCCTCAGCCAGACTAAGCCCTTGTTGCAAATCGATACGGATGAGCCTTTCCTTCTCCGTTAAGCGTTCTGCTTCGACCAGCACCGTCTCGACCACTTCGTCTGGAATGACCAGGACACCATCTTCATCACCGAGCACGAAGTCGCCGGGGCGTACTGTTACCCATTGAGAGGTCGCGCCACGGATGCTCACTGGCACTTGCCAGCCATTGACCTTCCAGCGCGCAATGGATTGCACTGGAGTGCGATAGCGCGCGAACACCGGAAAATCCTGGTCGGCAATCCAGCGAATGTCGCGAATGCCGCCGTCGACTAGCGATCCCACGCAGCCTCGCTCTTTCATTCCAATGGCGATGAGTTCGCCGAAATAGCAGACACCTTCCCCGTCGCCGCTCCAGACCGTGACATCGCCTGTCGACACCCCTGCGCAGGCTTTCATCTTGTCCGGGTCGCCGCCGAGTTCGATACGGAGACATCTGACCGCGAATCGTATATGCCCAGCCTGCCAGCTTGCTGCACGAAGCAGGATAGGGGACAAGGACCGACGAGAGTCCCTGGTGGAACAAACCGAGCGTGTCGAGCACGTCGGCGACGTTGGATGTGTCCACTAACAAAAATCGTTGGCGAATGGCCTCGCGATCCGCTGCGCTTCGCACTACAGGAATTGTTTCCATCATCTGTTCCTTTGGAATAGATCGATTAAATACTGGGGATCATGCCGCCGTCGACGCGTATAACGGAGCCCGTTATGAAAGCCGCGCGCTCGCTGGCGAGGAATGCCACTGCGTCAGCATATTCGTCGGGTTTGCCATAGCGCCCGACCGGTATCGACGCCGTGCTCGCGGCAACGACTTCCTCGTAGGTCTTGCCTTCGCGGCTTGCACGTGCCTCGTCCAGTGAACGGATGCGGTCCGTCGCGATTCGTCCTGGCAGAACGACGTTGACGCAGATGCCATCGGCAGCGACCTCATTGGCCAATGTCTTCGACCAGCCCAACAAGGCGAGGCGCAACGCATTGGACATGCCGAGGTTGGGTATGGGTGCGACCACGCCGGAGGAAGCGCTCGTGACGATGCGCCCCCAACCTTCCTGTTTCATCGCGGGCAACAGCAGGTCAGTGAGATGCATCAGTGACAGAACCATCGCGTCAAATTGCTTTCGCCACTGTTCCGCTGCCACACCTGCAGGCCGGCGAAGGGGGCGGTCCGCCGGAATTGTTGATCAGGATTTGCGGGTCGCCCAGCGTGCTTCTGACATCCGCGACCATGGCAGTGATGCTTTCCAGGTCGGCCAGGTCGGCCTGGAAGCCGTAGGCCTCGCCTCCAGCCGCGCGAATGCGCGATACGGTGTCTTCCAGTGCTTCGCGATTCTGATCCGACACGGCGACCGTCGCGCCTTCGCGAGCGAGCGCCAGGGCGATAGCTGAGCCGAGTCCACCACCGGCTGACATGACAAGCGCAACGCGATTCTTGATACCTAAGTCCATGGGAGTCTCACTAGTGTTCGATAGATGCGGAAGTGCCTCACAAAGAGAATTTCTCCGTTACCCGGATTCCGCCCGGCATGCAGGTGCATGCTCCCGGATTTGTCTAAGCCAGCCGCTCGCAAGCTTGACTAATGCGATCACACCCCAGCGCCAGACGCTCGTCTGACGTAGCAAACGAAATCCGGAAATGCCCTCCGGTACCAAAGGCGCTGCCAGGCACCACTGCAACGTGCGCGTGATCAAACAGGTATTGACAGAGGTCGAGGTCGTTTTGCAGAACCTTTCCTTCTGGCGTTGCTCTGCCGATCAGTCCTTCGCAGGAGGGGAACAGATAGAACGCACCCTCTGGACTTCTGCAGCGAATGCCGTCGATCGCGTTCAATTTGCTCAACGCCATGTCGCGCCTGCGTTGGAACGCCTGATTGCGTTCCGTGATGAAATCCATCGGACTGTCCAATGCGGCTTGTGCTGCAGCTTGAGAGACGGAGCAGGGGTTGCTGGTGCTTTGTGACTGGATAGTTGCCATCGCCTCGATGAGCGACTTCGGACCACCGGCGTAGCCGATGCGCCATCCTGTCATTGAGTAAGCCTTCGACATGCCATTGACGGTAAGAATCCGCTCGCGCAGATCTGGTGCTTCCGACCCGATGGTCGAGAACTGCCACCCGTCATAGCGAATATGTTCGTAGATGTCGTCCGTCATCACCAGAACGTGCGGATGCCTGAGGAGCTCCGCCGCCAGCGCGTTCAGTTCTACGCGCGAATAACCTGCTCCAGTAGGGTTGCCAGGAGAGTTAAGAATCAACCACTTGGTGCGAGGCGTAATCGCTTCGCGAAGCTGCTCTGGGGTAATCCTGAACCCCTGTGCTTCGCTGCACGCGACTTCGACGGGCACAGCGCCCGCCAACCGAACCATGTCGGGATACGAGACATAATAGGGCGCCGGGAGAATGACCTCGTCGCCAGGATTAACTGAAGCAAACAGTGCATTGAAAATAACCTGCTTGCCGCCCGTGCCAACACTGATTTCGCTGACATCGTAAGAAAGGCTGTTGTCGCGCCAGAATTTTCGAACGATGGCTTCCTTCAACTCGGGGGTGCCGTCAACGTCGGTGTAGCGAGTGGCGCCAGAGTCAATTGCGCGTTTCGCCGCCTCGCAGATATGGTCGGGAGTAGGGAAGTCTGGTTCTCCCTGAGAAAGACTCACAACGTCGATGCCTCTTCGACGCATGTCGGCTGCACGCCTCGTAATGGAAAGCGTCGGTGAAGGTTTAACTTCACCAAGAAGTTTGGATAGCATGGGCGATCGGCTTCGTAATATAACCCTGGTTGATTAACCAGGGTTGAAATGAAGGGGTAGGTTTTACTGAGTGTTTATTTCATCCAGGAAGGAAATACGGTTTCCTAATCAATGTACTTGGTAATAACCATGGTAGTTGCATAGCGTTAAAAGGAAAATCAATATATATCGTTGCCACTCACCAAATATTTTGATGGGTTGAACTGATCAACGAAAAAACGAGGGCCGTCGTCGGGAGCGGAGAGTCGAAGCTTTGACGTCGTTGTGAAACCTTCTGCGAAACAGGTTAGTGGTGGAGAATTCTCGAAAGGAACTGTTTCGCCCGATCCGTCCGTCCCTCAACATTGCCGAAGAATTCGTCCTTCAGAGTGTCTTCCAATATTCTGCCCTGATCCATGAAGACCACGCGGTGTGCAACCTTCCTCGCGAAACCCATCTCATGCGTCACGCACATCATCGTCATCCCTTCGCGCGCGAGCTCGACCATCACATCGAGAACCTCGTTGATCATCTCGGGATCGAGCGCCGACGTTGGCTCGTCGAACAGCATGGCGATCGGGTCCATCGAGAGCGCACGGGCAATTGCCACGCGCTGCTGCTGGCCGCCGGACAACTGACCCGGGTACTTGTCCGCCTGCGTCTTGAGACCGACGCGGTCGAGCAGTTTCAGACCCTTGTCGGTTGCCTCGTCCTTGCCGCGACCCAGCACCTTGATCTGCCCGAGCGTCAGATTCCCGGCGATCGTCAGGTGGGGAAACAGTTCGAAGTGCTGAAACACCATGCCGACCTTTGACCGAAGCTTCGAAAGATTCGTCGTCGGGCTACAGACGGGTGTTCCGTTGACCAGGATGTCACCTTTCTGTATCGGCTCCAAGCCGTTGATGGTCTTGATCAGCGTCGATTTGCCTGATCCAGAGGGACCGCATACCACGACCACCTCACCCTTGGCGACCTGGGTGGTGCAATCGGTTAGTACCTGGAAAGCCCCGTAATGCTTGGATACGTTGATTATCTCGATCATATGGAAGCCCTTTTTCTCTGGAGACGCCTTACCGTCCGGGAGGCGATGAAGCAGATCACGAAATATACGAAGCCGGCGAATAGCAGCATGTCTACCGTGCGTCCGTCGCGTTCACCAATGTCGTAGGCTCGGCCGAAGAAGTCTGCTAATGCACTGACGTAGACAAGCGATGTGTCCTGGAAAAGGATAATTCCCTGCATCAGAAGAAGCGGCACCATATTGCGAAAGGCCTGCGGCAGGATCACCAGGAGCATGACTTGTCCGTAGTGCATTCCCAGCGCTTGTGCTGCAAATAGCTGACCACGTGGAACGCCCTGAATGCCCGCGCGGATAATCTCGGAGCAGTAGGCGGCTTCGAACAGCGAGAAAGCTATCAGCGAGGACGTCATCCGCAGATCCGAGGCAGCCGACAGGTGTAATACATTCTGTAGCAACTGTGGGACGATCAGGAAGAACCACAGCAAGACCATCACGAGCGGAATCGAGCGGCAGACGGTCACGTATCCCTCTGCGAACCAGCTCAACGGCCGATTCGAAGACAGGCGCATCATCGCAAGAATCGATCCCCATACAATACCGACGAGCGCCCCCGTTAAGGTGATCTCGAGGGATACCAGCATGCCGTCGCCAAGCACTTTAAGGTTGGCAGGATTGATCAGGCTGAAATCGAATTGGTAGGCCATATTGATCTCTTATTTGCTGCCGATGTAACCTGGAACGCGAGCGCGTCGTTCGATCCAGCGCATCAGCATCATCACAGCCACGTTGAGGAGGCAGTACAACAGCGTTACCGCGATAAACGACTCATAAGGGCGGGCCGTGTAATCGACTAACTGGCGGCCCTGGCCGGCCAGATCCAGAAGGCCGATGGTTGAGGCCACGGCAGAATTCTGAAATATGTTGACAAACTCCGTTGTGAGCGGCGGCACAATGATGCGGAATGCCATGGGCAGCACTACATAGCGGTAAGTCTGTAGAGAGGTCAGACCCAGAGCGAGGCCTGCGTTTCCCTGACCACGCGAAAGGCTGCCAATGCCGGAACGTACCTGCTCGCAAATCCGGGCGGCCGTGAATGTTCCTAAACAGATGACGCCGGCCAGGAATTGCTGGGCGACAGGATTCATCTTTTTAATCGCTTCGCCGCCGGGCAACAGTTCTGGAACGACGAAGTACCAGATAAACAACTGCACGAGCAGCGGAACATTTCTAAAGAGTTCGACGTATGCACTGGCGAATCCGGATGCCCACCTGTTCTGCAGGGTGCGCATCACTCCGAGAACGGAGCCTATGCAAAGCGCGATGATCCACGAGGTCAATCCAATGGCGATTGTGACCTTCAGTCCGGATACTATCCAATCAAGGTATGTCTCAGTAGAGGAGGATTTTTCAAGAAATACGCTCCAATGGAAAAGATAAGGCATGGTATCCGTATGAACGTGTCCCGACTGCGGAGCGCTTCAGGTTAGTTCGCAGTCTTTCGACATTCGCCAAAAGTAAAGCGTGGATCTTGCGCGTCGTTCTGGTCACTGGAGATGGCCACACGCCTGCGCGCCGATTTTCTAACGAGTTCGTGAGTACTGGTCTATGCCGTGCCGGAAGGTGGCTGCCTTCCGGCCGTCAATGTTCGATACAGACCCATCTACTCGTCGAGCGCCTTATCGTTCGGATTGGAGATTAGAGTCTTCATATCGGAAGACATTGGGAAATCAACGTTGAATCCTCGCGGCGGTATCGGCTGCGTGAACCATTTGGTGTAGAGCCTGTTGATCGAACCATCCGTCATCATTCTGGAAATGACGTTGTCCACCAGCTTCTTGAACGGTGCGTCGTCCTTGCGGAGCATGCAACCATAAGCCTCGCGGGTGAAAGGCTTGGCCACCACCACCCAGTCCTGCGGCGATCTCGCCTTGGCCCGCTCAGCGTACAGGATTGCATCGTCGTCCATATACCCGGCAGCGCGGCCAGATTCCAGCATCAGGAACGCCTCTCCCACGTCTTTGGCACCGATGACACTCATTCCCAGCTTTTGCTTGTCATTCATGTCCCGCAACAGACGCTCACCGGTCGATCCTGCTGCTGCAACGACGTTGTGGCCCTTCAGGTCTGACCATTCCTTGATTCCGCTGTCTTTTTTCACAAGGAGTCGAGTACCGATGATGAAGATAGTGGTTGAAAATCCCACCTGCTTCTCGCGCTCCAGGTTGTTGGTAGTCGTACCGCACTCGAGATCTATTGTGCCGTTCATCAGCAGCGGGATCCGGTTCTGGGAAGTGACGCTCAATTCCTTCACCTGCAACGTCGGCAGATTCAGTTGGTGTTTGACGGCATCGACGATCTGCGTGCTGATGTCGTAGGAATATCCGGCCTGTTGATTGCCGCCAAGGTTATAGTTGAACGGAGGCGAGTCATACCTTACGCCGAGTGAAATGATTCCGGTGTCCTTGATCTTTTGCAGCGTGGGGCCCAGATCGTCAGCCATGGCGCTGCACGCGATTGCCAGCAAAGCAATCCCTGAGAAAATCCTGAGCTTCTTAAGCATGACTAATACTCCTCTTTACATTGGTCTCGACTTGAAAATCTTGTTCTGAAGTGTGCAGGAAGAAGGGTGCACATGCGGCAATGCGCTACCTGGGTCACATAGGGTTCACACGCATCAGTTTTTATGTAGACATATAAGAATCGACGCAACAACAGGGCAGGTAGGTCATGGAGCTCGCCAAGCGCTTCAGATGCCGGTGCGTAGAAAGTCGTGGTGGAGTTCTTCGCTTCTCAAGGTGGAAGCTTAGGGGTAGTCTATGGCGAAAATTAAAGCACCGAAAACGATATGTCTTTGCCCTTGTGAACATTTTTTTTGATGAGTCGCGATGCTTCGGGAACTTCAGACCTTCTTGGCCGTGGTGCGCTACGGATCGTTCGCTAGCGCTGGCGCCAATATCGGGCTCACGCAGTCTGCAGTGAGTGCGCAGATCCATAGGCTTGAGGAGGAGCTTGGCCTCGCGTTATTCGATCGGAGCGGCCGGCATGCCGTGCTCAATTCAGCTGGGTACGAGGCTCTGGCGGTGGCCGACGAAGTCATGGCGGCCTATTCAAAGCTGGGCCGAAGCGCGTCCAATTCCCGGGCCGGCTTGATCCGTGTCGGCGCCATTTCCTCGGCGCAGGCCTCTTTTCTCGCGGACGCAGTTGCAATCTTCCGATCTGAGAATCCGGAATGCCGTGTGAGGCTGGTTCCAGGGGTTTCCCTGAATTTGCTGGGACAGGTCGATTCCGGAGAGGTGGATATGGCGGTGATCATTAAACCCCGCTTCACTCTCCCCGCAGATCTTCAGTGGCGAATGCTGTTATCCGAGCCCTTCTTCCTGCTCGCACCCGAGACACATGAACGCTTCACGTGGCGTGAATTGCTGGAAACGTTGCCGTTCATCCGGTACGACCGGAACGCTTTCGATGGCAGACTTGTCGATCAATTTCTGCGCCGTTCAAAGATTTCCGTGAAGGAGGCGATAGAGCTTGATGAACTTCAGGGGATTGTTCAGCTCGTTCGGCGCGGCGCGGGAGTAGCGTTGCTTCCGTCTACATCTGCGCTGTTGCTTCCGGAAGGGGTGGTTGCTTTGAGTCTTGAGGAAGCCACATTCTTCAGGGAAATCGGTCTGGTCGAACGTCCTGTCCACAGCCGTCAACCGGTCGCTATCTTGCTGGCGATGCAAATAGTTGATGCAGCGCAGGCGCAAGCCGACGGCGCGCCAGCAGGAGTGAAAATGGCTTTCGGCGCGGGTTGAGGGGATTTGTTCGACTCATTCGATGCTTCCCGCAAACCTTTCGGCCAATCGCTCCCGCTCGAACGCTTCGACAACAAAGTCGACAAACGCTCGTGTTTTCGCCGGCAGCAGCGCGCGCATGGCGTAATAGATCGAAATTGCCCCGGCGTCCGCGTACCAGTGCGGTAGCAATCGTACGAGCTCCCCCCGTTCGACCGACGACAGCACGTCTGACACGGTCAGTAGCGCAACCCCCAGTCCCAGCATCGCCGCTTCACGCATCGCGGCGGGGTCGTTGACCATAATGGTCTCGCCGAGCTGCGCGAGCATTTCACCGCCTGCCGTGTCGCGCATCGTTCGATGACGCACGCGGCCGGTGCGGCTCGAACGCATCACGATGCCGTCGAGTGCCGCAAGATCGCCAGGATCGGCTGGTGGTTCGCGGCCGGCCATGTAGGCCGGAGACGCCACCGCGACGAGATGCGCGGCAGCCAATGGGCGCGACACGACGCCCGGGGCGAGATCGAATCCACCGCCCAGCGCCGCATCGTATCCCTCTGCAATCAGGTCGACGGGTCGGTTCTCGAAGTACCAATCCGGACGAATCATCGGATAGCGGGCGAGGAACGCCGGGAGCAGTTGTATGACGTATGTGATGTCTAACGTCGGCGCCATGCTGACTTTCAGCACGCCAGCCGGCTCGCTGCGGTCGGTCGCCTCGCGCGCGAACTGGGCCCCTCAATCACGCCGGGAACGCGCGAACAAGCGGCTGCGCAGGACATCGTCCTCGTCGCAGTGAACTGGTCGAAGCTGCCGTCCGCCATGGCAGGGCTGCCGGACTTCGGCGGACGCATCGTGATTGACGCGAACAACCCGATCGAACCGCCGACGTTCGCACCCGCCGAATTGAATGGCCGGACGTCGAGTGAAGTGGTCGCCGATCTCGTACCGGGCGCGCGCGTTGTGAAGGCGTTCAATCATCTGCCGGCACATCTGCTCTCCGACGATCCACAGGCCGAGGGCGGACACCGCGTGTTGTTCTTCGCGGGAGACGACGTGCATGCCAGATTGGCTGTGAGCGGACTGATCGACCGGCTTGGCTTCTTCGGCATCGATCTGGGTTCGCTCGTAGGCGGGGGGCGGCTCATTCAGATTCCGGGCGGCCCGTTGCCAGTGCACAACCTGGTCAAGTTGGGATAGCCATTGAAAGGCGTAGTACACGGCGCCTTCTTTGCACAAAAACTCAAACGCTGCAGACGAGTGGCCGCTTTGATCCGACGCTGTATGAAGACGGACGTGGCGTGTCGGCGAGTTGCCTGGTGAGGCGCGATCGCTACGACGACCAGCGTTCAGATTTTTTCGTGCAGTGCCGAATTGCCACGCGCTGCAGCCCGCATCTCGGCCAGCAATGCTTCGCCCGACCAGGATGGCCGCACCTCGGTTCGCTCGGCCTCCCGCACGAGTTGGCATAGCCGTTCGTTGACCGGCGCCGTTCGCCCGAGGCGTTTGGCGAGGCGCACGACTTCGCCATTTATCCAGTCGACCTCCGTGGTGCGCCCCGCCGCCAGGTCGTCGGACATCGACGAGCGCGCGAGCGGATCGATCGTCAGCATCGTGCGACCCAGCCGCTCGAACAACGCATCAGGTACGCCGAGAACACGCGGTATCCAGGAGGTCGGAAGCGGCGTCACTTTGACTGGCCGTATGCCGGCCTGCTTCAGAAGCGCGAGCGCTTCTTTCTGCGCCATGGCGAGGCAGAGCCGATAGGCGCGTTGCGAGAGCTCCTCTTTCAAAGGACGATTCGCTAGCGCGTTAATGGCATTGTTGAGGTTGAGCAGCAGCTTTGCCCACTGTACCGGCAACATGTCGACGTGCTGGATCAGCGGCAGGCCCGCCTGGTTGAACGCTTCGACGAACGGCTGCATGGCCGCGCGCGTGCCTGATCTCCAGCTCGCCCGCCGAGCCTTGATGAAATGCGCCGGGACCGCGTTCGACGACATTGAACGGCACCATGCCCTCCAGCACCGTGTGATGAGGCAGCGCGGCGCGCAATACGTCTGCATTGCCGATGCCGTTCTGGAAGCTCACGACGATCGTGCCGGGGCGAAGCACGTTCGCCAGTTCTGCCGCCGCCGTGGGTGTCGCGGCGGACTTCACGGTGACGAGCACGAGATCGGCTGCGGCGGCGCTGGCCGCGTCGGTCGATACGTCGGTTTGCTCCGGCGGGACATGCCAGCGGCGATTGTCGTGCCGCGACAGCGTGATGCCCGCACTGCGCAACTGATCGGCCACGCGAGCACGTCCAATGAAACGGACGTCGGCGCCCCCGGCGAGAAGTCGTCCGCCGACATAACAGCCGATAGAGCCGGCGCCGTAGATAAAGATCTTTGCCATACAGGTTCTCAGTGACCCAATCAGTTGCATCCGCGATGCGTTGAATTACAAATGCCGCCCATGACGCTTACATCGTTCGTTCAGCGCACGTCAGCGTCTGTAGCGCATCGTGCGAACGGACGGCGTTAGTCGGTGTATCCGGGGTTGCGTCGGTCGAGCCGGCGCAGTAGTCCGGGCCACACCAGCGCTCCTGGCGTCACGCCCCGCGTCGCCAGCGCGATCTGCTCCTTGATGCCTTCGAGAATCGGCTGCGCGATCGGCGTCAGCCTGGCGCCGCCAGACTGGGCCCGCACCTGAATCATGCAGGCCGCCTCGAAGAAGTACATCGCTACGAAGGCATCCGCCGGCGTCGCGCCAACCGTCAGCAGACCGTGGTTGCGCAGCATCAGGTAGGTATTGCTTCCGAGGTCTCGAACGAGCCGCGGCTTTTCGGCTTCATTGAGTGCGATGCCCTCGTAGTCGTGATAGCCGAGCGATGCCAGCACCCCGAGCGATTGCTGCGAGAGCGGCAGCAGTCCCGCCTCCTGCGCCGACACCGCAACGCCGTTGACCGAGTGCGTATGCATCACGCAATGGGCGTCTTCGCGGGCCGCATGCACGGCGCTGTGGATCGTGAAGCCGGCCGGGTTGACGTCATACTGCGATTTGGCAACCTTGCGGCCGTCGAGGTCGATCTTGACCAGCGACGACGCAGTGATTTCGTCGAACATCATGCCGTACGGGTTGATCAGGAAATGATGCTCGGGGCCGGGCACGCGCACCGAGATGTGGGTGAACACCAGATCGTCCCACCCAAACAACGCAGTGAGCCGGTAGGCCGCTGCCAGATTGACTCGCGCTTCCCATTCGGCGGGTGATACATCGTTCTTCAGACTGATATCAGATGAGGCCACGTCGACACTCCTTATTCGAGGATTCAGGCGATGGAATAACTCAACACAACGCAGGATAACGCCCTGTGATTTCGCGCTTTACGACCTTGCGACGCAGCGGGTGCTGTCGAGGACCAGAGTCATCGCGTAGTCGGATGCGAGTCCACATGATGGTCGCGAACCCGCCTAAAATCTGTCAGATACCCGACAGCACGACGCGCCAATGGAATCCAGCCTGCACCGCTACCGAACCCAACTCGAAACGACTCCGTGGTTCCGGGGCCTGCCCGTCGAGTTGCGGGACTATCTGATCAGCCATGCCACCTTGCTCACGCTGGAGAAGGGTCAATTCCTGTATCGGCGCGGCGAACAGTCTTATGGGTTGTACGCTGTGCTGGGCGGCGCACTTGCTATCGGCACTATCGGGTTGAATGGGAAAGAGGCGTTGCTCGCGGTGCTCGGACCGACTGCATGGCTGGGGGAAATCTCGCTGTTCGACGGGCTGCCACGCCCGAACGACGCCACCGCCGTCAGCAGGACGCTTCTGCTGCACGTACCCGAAGCCGCGCTAAAAAGTGTGCTCGACGCTACGCCCCGCTATTGGCGCGATTTTGCGTTGTTGATGGCGCAACGACTTCGGGTTTTATTCGAGAACGCCGAAGCGATGAGCCTGCTGCCCGCGCCACAACGCGTGGCCAACCGTTTGTTGATGATCGCTGGAGGGTATGGCGGTCTCAACGCCTCGCAGAGCAGGATAAGGGTCTCGCAGGACAGCCTGGCTTCAATGGTGTCGCTGTCGCGACAGACCACGAATCAATTGCTCAGGAACCTCGAGAGCCAACAGATATTGAGCCTGAAATCCGGGGAAATCGCCATTCTGGATTTCGACCGGTTGCGCGCAGCCAGTCTTGGCGATCCGGAACCGTGACTTGACAGCGTTTCGTCATGTCGTGCGAGAGCGCGTTGGCCATGATCTGCCATCGTGTTCTGTCAATATCGCCAGACTTTCGCCGGTTGCGGAATTAATGTTTTTGTAAGGAATTGGAAGTTCTCCCTGGCAGTTTTCGTCAGCGACGTTGCAACAGGCAGCGACTCATTTTGCGTCACATGTGCCCGTTTTTTAAACCATACTGACTTCGGAAAGAATGGCGCACATTGTGCCGCAGGCGTGGGCAGCCCCGCCCGTATCAAGCGGCAGCGCCAATGCAGTCTGGTGAAGTTGGCAGCAAGGGTCCCGATCGACGCTTTTCTTAGCTGCTTAAATATACAAGGCGCACGTTATCTCGCTAGAGTATGTTTTATTGGGTAATTTGACCGCTGATCCGGCAAGCAGGGGAATCCACTTGAAAGGTGATTCGCGTACCTCTGGCTCCGCTTACAAAAACATTGTGCGCTCCCGATCGCGACGCACGATGAAGGTCGGCATCGCGCTCGTGCTTGCCGCGTCCCTTGCGGCGTGCATGGTCGGCCCGGACTATCGCAAGCCCGAGGTCCAGGTGCCGGAAGGATTCAAAGAAGCCGTCGACTGGCAGCGCGCCGAGGCGAATCCGCAAGCCGCGATCTCGAGCACATGGTGGCGCATGTATGGAGACGAGACGCTCAATGGTCTCGTCGAGCAGGCGCTGCAGGCAAACCAGTCGATAGCGGCGGCTGAAGCCGCTTACCGCGTCGCGCTCGCAACCGTCGAGGCCAACCGGGCGAGTCTGTTTCCGCTCGTTAGTCTCGGCGTATCCGCTGCGCGCTCCGGCGGCAACATCGAAGGGCTCGCAACAGGAGGCTCGGGCTCGTCGACTTCCACGGCCGGCAATCACGTCGTCGTCAGCGGGGCCGTGAGTTGGGAACTGGATCTATGGGGCGAGATACGGCGCCAGATCGAGTCGGCGAAAGCGAGCGCGCAGGCCTCCGATGCGCAGCTGGCAGGCGAACGCATCTCCATTGCGGCGAGTGTCGCGACCGACTACTTCCAGCTCCGGCAGGCGGACTTCGACACGCGCATGTTGAAGGAGCAGCAGGACATCTACGGCCGGATTCTCGCGATGACGCAAGCCGGCTTCGCAGAAGGTCTGGCATCGAGCGACGACGTGCTCACCGCGCAGCAGAACATTCAGATTGTGATCGCCGACTTGCAAGCGACCGAAACGATACGCGAGCAGGACGAGCACGCCATTGCCGTGCTGACCGGCACGCCGCCGGGGTCATTCGCGATTGCGCCCGATCCGGACTACCGGTTCGCGGCGCCCGCCGTGCCGGCCGCGCTTCCTTCGCAATTGCTCGAACGGCGCTACGACGTCGTGAGTGCCGAGCGCACAGCAGCGGCGGCCAATGCGAAGATCGGCGTAGCCGAGGCTGCGTTCTTTCCGACGGTGACGCTCTCGGCCGAGGGCGGTTTCGCGCACAACACGTTCGCGCATCTCTTCTCGTTGCCGAGCCGCTTCTGGACGCTCGGCCCCGATCTCGCGGAAACGATTTTCGACGCCGGCGCGCGCACGGCGGCCGTACACGGCGCGCGTGCGACCTACGACCAGGATGTTGCGAACTACCGCAATACGGTGCTGACGGCGTTCCAGAGTGTGGAAGATAGCCTGTCGTCGATGAATCACTTGCGGGCGCAGGCCAATGCGTTCGCGCAGGTGTACGACAGCAGTAGTCGGCTGTTTGCAAGTGAACAGGCGCAGTTCAGTGCCGGCGCGGTCAGCGAGCAGAGTGTGCTGTCGCAACGGCTGACGTTGATCCAGGCAGAGGAGAGCGTGCGCGACACGCAGGCGCTCCTCGCCGAGAGCAACGTGTTGCTCGTCAAGAATCTTGGCGGTGGGTGGCAGCGCGATGACGCCGAGGTTGCGTCGGCGCCGGCTTCCGCTTCATCGTCCGCTTCAGGCACGGCAGTGACACCTGCCGCGGCGCGGTCGGCAGACTGACCCGCCTGCTGCTTCCTATGGTCCGGCATACCGCGAAGCCCGCGCGTGCCGGCCTCAAGCAAGAACGGAGTTCTCATGAAGTCACGTCCTCAGCGCGCGACGCTGTCGTATCTGTGTCTGATCGTACTCGCCGCCTGCTCGAAAAGCGCGCCACCCCCTGGACCCACGCAGGTTGCGGTGGTGAAGGCGCAATCGCAATCGGTCCCGCTCGAGCGCCAGTTTGTCGGCCGGCTTTCGGCTTACTACAGCGCGAACGTCACGGCCCGCGTGGCCGGTGTGCTGCTGCGGCGTACCTACACGGAAGGCGCCCAGGTGCGCGCCGGGCAACTGCTGTTCGAGATCGATCCGGTCTTTTACCGCGCGCAGCTCAATAACGATCTTGCCCTCCTGGCCCAGGATCAGGCCACCTACGTCAACGATCACATTACGGCCGCGCGCAATCGCAAGCTGCTGCCGGTGGGCTCGGTTTCGCAGCAGACCGTCGACAATTCCGATGCCGCCGAACGCAGCGCGGCGGCCAAGGTGAAGGCTGACGAAGCGACCGTCGAGAGCGCGCGGATTTCGCTCAACTACACGCGCGTGACGTCGCCGATCACCGGGATCGCCGGACAACAGCAGGCGACCGCGGGCGCGGTGGTCGGCTCCGGTACATCCGACTCGGGTGGTAGCGGCACGCTGCTGACGACGGTCCAGCAGATCGATCCGATGTACGTGAACTTCACGATCAGCTCTGCGGATCTGGCGACACTGCAGCAGTCCCAGACCAGCGGCTCGGTCGATCTCTCGCAACAGAACCGCACCCCAGTGCGGATCGGGCTGCCCAACGGTATATCGTACGGCACGGCGGGTACGCTCGATTTCTCCGACGTCACGGTCAATGCTTCGACCGGCTCGATCAACATGCGCGCGCTCGTCGCGAATCCGCAGCGGCGTCTGCTGCCGGGCATGTTCGTGACGCTGACTGTCGATTTCGGCCGGCAGAACAACGTGTATCTGATTCCGCAGCAATCGGTGCAGCGCGATACCACCGGCGCATACGTCATGGTGGTCGGCGGCGACAACAAGATGGCGCGCAAGGAGGTCGAGGCGACCAATAGTCTCGGCAACAACTGGATCGTGACGCGCGGGCTGGCGGACGGCGACCAGGTCATCGTGACAGGCGTGCAAATGGCGAAGCAAGGGGCGCCGGCAAAGGTCGTCGCGTGGCAGCCGCCTGCGGCGGCTTCAGGTGCGTCGGCCGCGGCGGTATCCGCGGCGCCGGCTGCGCAGGCGTCGGGAGCCGCTGCTGCGTCGGGTTCCACGGCACCGTCGGCTTCGGCCGGCGCGGCGCAGTAGGAGAGCGCCCATGCCGAGTTTTTTCATCAACCGCCCCGTCTTCGCGTGGGTCATTGCGATCCTGATCTCGCTGTTCGGCATCATCTCGGTGCACAGCATGGGGATCGATTCGTACCCGGATATCGCGCCGCCCGAAGTGACCGTGACTGCGAATTATCCGGGTGCGAGCGCCCAGACGATGGAATCGACGGTGACCCAGGTGATCGAACAGCAACTCACCGGCATCGACAATCTGCTGTATTTCAGTTCGTCGTCGAGTTCGAATGGACAGACCCAGATCATCCTCACGTTCGCGACGGGCACCAACCCGGACATCGCCCAGGTGCAGGTGCAGAACAAGGTCACGCTCGCCGAGCCGCTGCTGCCGACCCAGGTCACGCAGCAAGGCGTCGTGGTGGCGAAGGCGAGTCCGGACATCCTGCTGTTCGTTGCGTTGCAGTCGGACAACCCGTCGATCGATGCAGGGCGGTTGAGCGATATTCTCGCGTCGCAGATCCAGCCTAATATTGGCCGCGTGACCGGGGTCGGCAACACCACGCTGCTCGGCTCCGAGTACGCCATGCGCATCTGGCTCGACCCCGACAAGCTGCAAAGCTACGGGCTATCGACGACCCAGGTGCTCAATGCGGTGAGTGGGCAGAATGCGCAGTTCGCAGCCGGCGCGCTAGGCTCGGATCCGGCCGTGAAGGGGCAGGTGTTTACGGCGACCGTGACGGGCGACCGCCTCTTTTCGTCGCTCAAGCAGTTTCAGGACATCATTGTCGTGGCGAACAGCAACGGCACCACCGTCAAGCTCAGCGACGTGGCCCGCATTTCGTTCGGCTCGCAGACGTATGGCTTCGCGCCCGTCTATAACGGCAAGGCGGCCGGGGGGATGGCGGTCTTCCTGCTGCCGGGTGCGAACGCGCTGGCGGTCGCGAAGGCGGTCAAAGCCGAGATGGCGATACTGGCGCGGGACCTGCCCGAAGGCGTCACGTGGAGCGTGCCGTACGACACGACGCCGTTTATCACTGCGTCGATCATCGATGTGATCCGCACGCTCATCGAGGCGATCGTGCTGGTGTTTTTCGTGATGCTGATCTTTCTGCAGAATTTGCGGGCCACGATCATCCCGACGCTCGTCATTCCGGTCGCGCTGCTCGGGACCTTCATCGGCCTGTCGGCGCTGCACTACACGCTTAACCAGCTGACGCTGTTCGGCATGGTGCTGGCGATCGGCATCGTCGTCGACGATGCGATCGTCGTGATCGAAAACGTCGAACGCATCATGACCGAAGAGCATCTGGAGCCCAGAGCGGCGACCCGCAAGGCGATGGGCCAGATCACCGGCGCCATTGTCGCGATCACGGTGGTGCTGTCCGCGGTGTTCGTGCCGTCCGCGCTGCAGCCGGGTGCGACCGGCATCATCTATGCGCAGTTCGCGCTGACGATCGCGGTGTCGATGGGATTCTCCGCGTTCCTCGCGATGTCGTTCACGCCTTCGCTGTGCGCGGCGATCCTGAGGCCCGAGCACGAGACGAAGAAGAACGCGTTCTACCGCTGGTTCGACAGGACCTTTGACTGGACGTCGAAAAAATATCTCGGCCATGCCGGCCGGGCCGTGACGCATGCGCCACGCTGGATGGTGGTGTTCGTGCTGGTCGTGGTGCTGACGGGCTTTCTTTATACGAAGCTGCCGACCAGTTTCGTACCCGACGAAGACCAGGGCTTCGTGCTCGCGCTTATCAATCTGCCGCCCGGCTCGACGCTGGAGCAAACCGATCACGTGATGGGCGAGGTGCGCGACAAGCTCACGAACAGTGCGGTCGGCAAGGACATCGTGGGCATTTTCCAGCCGGAAGGCTTCAGCTTTGTCGGCACGAGCGAAAACGTCGGCATGTCGTTCATCAAGCTGGCGGACTGGGACAAGCGCTCTGCAACCGCGATGCAATTGATTCCGCGGATCAACGGCATCCTGCATTCCGTTACGGACGCGCAGATCTTCGCGGTGAATCTGCCGACCATTCGTGGTCTGAGCCAGTTCGGCGGTATCGACATGTATCTGCAGGCGCGCGGCGGCCAGTCGCGCGAGGAACTCGGCGAGGCCGAGCGCACGCTGCTCACGGCGGCGGGCGAAGAGCCCGGCGTTATTCGGGATTCGCCCTAACTCGCTGCCAAGCGCACCGCAACTGGACGTCGCGGTAGACCGTACCCAGGCCGAAGCGATGGGGCTGTCGCTGACCGATGTCTACGACACGCTGCGGATGGAGCTCGCGCCGTTTTACGTCAACCAGTTCACTTACGGCGGGCGCGTGAAGCGCGTCTATCTCCAGGCAGACGCGCCATACCGGATGTCGCTCGACGCGCTGCAGCACCTGTACACACCGAGCTTGTTCACGAACGGCGGCGGCACCGGCTCGACGGCGAGCAAGCCGTCATCGGGCAGCGCGACTGCGTTGAACGGTTTCGCGACGCCGGTCGATCCGTCGCCCGCGAATACGTCGATCAGCCCTTACAACATGGTGCCGCTCTCCAGCGTGGTGAATGCCCGATGGACCTTCGGGCCGACGGTGCTGCCGCGCTATAACGGTTACTCGGCGATCGAGATTGTCGGTAACTCCGCCACCGGCTATTCGACCGGACAGGCGATCGATGTGCTGCAGAACATCGTCAACCGCCAGTTGCCGACGGGTTTCGCGGCGGACTGGACGGGGCAGTCGTTCCAGGAGCTTCTGTCGGGCTCATCAGCCACGACGTTGCTGATGCTGTCGATCCTGGTCGTGTTTCTCTGTCTCGCGGCGCTGTATGAAAGCTGGTCGATTCCGGCTGCGGTGCTGCTCGTCGTGCCGCTCGGCATGCTTGGCATGCTGGTGTTCTGTCTGTCGTTCGGCGTGCCGAACGATATCTACTTCAAGATCGGCCTCGTCACGGTGATCGGTCTCGCCGCGAAAAACGCGATTCTGATCGTCGAGTTCGCAGTGGAGGGGCAGACGCATGGGATGACGCTGCGCGATGCCGTCATGAGCGCGGCGCGTCTGCGACTGCGTCCAATCCTGATGACCTCCATGGCGTTCATCCTCGGCGTGTTTCCACTCGTTATCTCGTCGGGCGCGGGCGCTGCTTCGCGTCACGAAATCGGCACCGGTGTGATCGGCGGCATGCTGTTCGCGACCTTTCTCGGGCTGTTGCTGATTCCGGTGTTCTATGTGGTCGTGCGCCGACTGCTTGGCGATAAGCTCGACGAGGTGACGCACAAACTGCACCACCATGGTGGCGACGATGATAAAAACGGTGACGGCAAGCACGACGGTGGGACACCGGCAGGCGGCGGTCATGACGGCGGGGGTGGGGGCGGAGGCGGAAGCGGCGGAAGCGCCGCCGGGGAGGGCACGCCAGTCTGACGCAGCGATGTGCGCCAATGTCAGATAGGCCTCAGAATCGAGGCCATTTGAGTTTAACGAGTGCTTCACCCGATCGCCGAGGTGGCTGGATCGAGGCAGGCCACAGCAGTGAGCACATCCCCGATAATCGCAGGGTGCGAGCCGACCCTAGCGGGCGGTACTCGTGAATGCGCTCCCGACGCTATGGAGAAAGAGACCATTCGAATCCATCGTGTTCATCGGGTTACCGCCCGCATACTGGAAGGGCCGTTCGGTGAAGACGGACATTGGGTCTACGCTTGTGAACTGTCCTGTCGCTGGGTCGTAGTAGCGGTTGAGTAGGTAGTTGTAACCGGTTTCGTTGTCGTAGTAGTAGCCGGCGTAGAGGAAGTTGACGGCTGTCGAGCCGGTCCAGGCGGTGATCTGGCCGTAGGGGTTGTAGGTGACGGTGAGGACGGTGGCGCCGGCGTTATTGGTGACGGCGCGGGTGGAGCCGAGTTGGTCGTGGTGGTGAGAGGGCGCTTGAGGCGGCTGGTGTGGTTCCGGTTGGCCCGGTGAGTTGTTCGTAGACGAGGCCGTCTGGGCCGTAGAGGTAGTAGGTGGTGGTGCCGCTCGTGGTTTGGGTAAGGAGTTGGTTGCACCACGAACGCCCCGCCGTGGTAGCGGGAGACCACGCAGAACACGATCGGGCCGTCGAAGTTGACCACCGCGCGGCCGATCTCCGCGCCGTACTCCAGCTGGAGCTGGCGCAGCGACTCCGGCGAGCCGTCGAACCCGGACAGGTTGGCCAGGATCACCAGCGGCCGGTTCCCGCTGGCGGCGTTGATCGCCCGCGCGGTCTTCTTCGACGAGCGGGGGAACAGCGTGCCGGCCGTCCACTGCGACGGGCCGTCCACCGGGTAGAACCCGTGCCGGGTCAGCGGCCGCGACTCGAAGCCGATCAGCGCGACCGGCTGCCCGCCCAGGTGCGCGTCGAGCACCACCACCGACGCGGCGTCGGCCATGTCGGCCCAGCGCTCCAGCGGCGGGTGGTCGGCGTCGACCACGCCGCCCAGCAGCGAGCGCATGTCGAAGGGCTTCTTGCGCTCCGGGTTGCTCGCCGGGTCGAAGATCTCGCCGAGCGTGCTGAACTCCGGGCCGGCGTGCGGCGACGCGGAGATGTCCCGGTCGGCGGGGTCGGTGGTCGGGGCCGGCCGGGGGAAGCGCTCGCCCGGGGCGACGTAGGTGTGCTCGTAGTGCGCCAGCAGCACGTCGACCGCGCTGGACAGGTCGGGCGCCCAGTACTGGGCCTCGCCGTTCGGGCCCATGATCCGGTCGTAGCCGCCGATGCCGAAGTTGTCCTCGGCCGAGACGCCGCCGGAGTAGTCCAGCGACTGCTTGCCGGTCAGCACCATGGCCGAGTCCGGCGTCATGATCAGCACGCCCCTGGTGTGCATCAGCATCGTGGCCTCGGCGTTCCAGTACGGCTGGGCGCCGACGTTGATGCCGGTCACCACGACGTTGATCTCGCCGCCGTCCTGGGTGAACTCGATGATCCCGCGCAGCACCCGGGAGATCCAGTCCATGGTCTCGGTGCCGGAGTCCATCGCGATCTTCGCGCCGGCCGAGATGGCGAACCACTCCACCGGGGCGTGCAGCCGCCGGGCCAGCTCGATGGCCGCGAGCACCCGGCGGCACTCCGGCTCGGCCAGCGCGCCCAGCGCCTGGGTCGGGTCGCCGAGCAGCACGACCCGGCGCATTCCCTCCGGGTACCGCTTGGTCGGCGTGCTGACCACGCCGAGCACCAGGTTGGCGGTGTTCGCGCCCGGGCGCCCGGTCGACCGGCACCGGGGCGCCGGCCTCGTCCAGGTCGTACTCGGTGAACGTCGCCGGGGCGCCGCCCGGGTCCGGCGAGCGGGTGATCAGCGGGATGAGCTCGTACGGGTACACGGTGCCGCGGCGGCGGGCCCTGATCACCTTCTGCGTGTAGGCGTTCAGCTCGCGCAGCGGATCGGGCGGCGGGTCGGTGACCCGCAGCGTCAGCCCGGCGCCCGGCGGGCGGGACATCCGCAGCATCCGCTCGCGGCCCTCGGCGTCGCGGAACTGCACCAGCACCTGCTCGAGCCCCAGCGCCCCGGTGCGCGCCGCCAGCGACCGGATGACCTGGTCCAGCTCGGTGAGCGGTGCGTCCACGACCGGCCACACGTACAGCTGGACGCGGTTCCAGTCCAGCCGGGCCAGCTCGCGGTCGGCGGACCGGGCCGAGCGCAGGCTGTCCAGGCAGGCGTCCAGGATGCGCTCGACCTGCGGCAGGCCGGTGATCTGCCCGGCTCGTCGCGCACGATGGTGAGGTCGCGCACGTCGGCGAGGGCGATGAGCCGCTGGTCGTCGGGCACCTGGCGGCCCCGGATGCGGAACAGGTGCACGTCCGGGGCCGCGGGCAGCCGGGTCAGCTCGAACCCGGAGAGCCGCCACAAGCCCAGTCGTTCGGCCACCAGCGGATGCAGGCCGCGCTGCGTCCGGTCCTCGACCGCCTCCCCGTCCGGCCCGCCGGAGAAGGTGAACCAGGCCGGGTCGTCTCTCTCGGTGCCGTCGGCGCGGCGCACCGCGACCGCGACCCGGGCGACGGCGGGCGGGATGAGGCCGAGCTTGCCGCGGATCCGGTCCGCGCGGGCGTCCGGGTCGCCGTCGCCTTCGTCCTCGGGCGTCTGGGAGGTGACGTAGAGGTCGACGAGCACGGTCCGGCCGGACGGGAGCGCCTCGATCAGCTGGGGCAGGTCGGTCCCGGCCGCGCTTTCCCCGGCGCCGGCCACGGTCGCGATGATCAGGTAGTCGTGCCCGTCGTGGGCGTACTCGGCGGTCAGCAGCGGACGGCCGCTCCGCTCGGTGACCTGGACGTTCCGCAGCGGCCTGATCCGGTAGTACCGCCGGGTCATCACCTCGAGCATGACGGCGTGGTGCCGCTCGGCGAAGACGCCGAGGATCGGCTCGCCCGAGGCGACGATGGCGTCGATCTGCGCCGCCCTGGCCTCGGGGTCCGGCTGAGAGCCGGTCGAGCTCGGCGCGCACCCGCTGCTGGGCCTGCGCCCGCTCGGCGGCGATCAGCGGGGCGTCGAAGCAGCGGTAGCGGACCTGCCGGGCCAGGTCGCCGATGGCCGGGTGCCGCAGCTGGGTGGCCGAGACCAGCTGGTCGACGATCCGCCGGTAGCCGTCGCGGGCGTCGTCGGCCAGCGATTCGACGCAGTGAGTCCGGGTGGCGCAGCCGCCACTGCAGCAGCTCCGACACGACCGGCACGTGCGCGGCGGCCCGGCGGTGGGCGAGGAAGATCCGGTAGAGCGCCGGGTCCAGGTCGGGCGACGGCTCCAGGTCGGTCGACGCCGTAGTGGGCCAGCGTCCGGCGCAGCTTGATCCGGAAGGACTCGGGCAGGCCCTCCGCGTCGGCGTCCCGGGAGCGCAGGTAGGCGTGCATGTACTCCTGCGGGTTGCGGGCGGCCTCGGCGTCCACGGCGGCCTCGTCGTCGGCCTGCGACTCGTCCGGTACCCGGCGGTTGCGCCACAGCGCGGACACGTCGGCGAAGATCTGCAGGATCTTGGCCTCGCCGGCCAGCAGCCGCGGGTCGTCGGCGGGCAGTTCGGCTCGCGCGGCGGCCAGCCGCTGCAGCTGCCGCCTGGCCTCGGGCTCGTCGACGTCGAAGCCGAGCACCAGGGAGCGCAGCGCCGCCAGCGCGTCGGCGCGCCACGGCTGCGGCCGGATCGGCGTCGCCGCCGGCCGCGGCGGCCAGCGCGCCCAGGTCGGCCCGGACGCCTGGCTCCCGGCTGCCTCCGGCTCCGCGGCCTCGTCCGCCGCGGGCTCGATCCGGAGCAGCTTGGCGCCGCTCTCCACCTGGGTGTTGACGTCGGCGAACACCTCGGCGACCCGGCCGGCCGCCGGGGCGCGCAGCGACGTCTCCAGCTTCATGCTCTCCACGACGGCCACCACGTCGCCCTCGGCGACCTCGTCGCCGGCCGCGACCGGGATGGCCACCACCATGGCCGGGGCCGGGGCGCGGACCAGCCCGGCCTCGCCGCCGGAGATCCGGTGCACCGCGCCGTCGACCTCGACGAGGTAGTCCGGGCCCTGCGCGACCGAGAGCACGTCGAAGGTCTGGCCGCCGACGCGCCAGCCGGAGCTCGAACCGGCCCGACCGCTCGACGTCGACTTCGACCGAACGGCCGTCCAGCTCGACCTGGTACCGGCCGGGGCGGCTCCGGGACACCCGGAGCCGGTAGGCCTCGCCGCCCACGCGCACGTCGACCTGGTGCCGCGTCTCGTGCCCGACCTCGGGGCGCCCGCGCTCGGCGGAGGTGAACAGCCGGTCCTGCTGGCGCCGCGCGTGCGCCTCGTAGGCCTCGAAGGCGGTGGCCAGCAGGGCGACGTCGACCCGCCGCGGCGGCGCGTAGCCGTCGGCCATCATCGTGTCGAGCCAGGTCGTGTCGACCTCGCCGCGGACGAATTCGGGCCGGTCGAGCAGGTCGAGCAGGAACGCCTTGTTGGTGGTCCCGCCCTGGATGACCGTGGCTGGTCTGGCGGAGCGCGCGGGAGAGCCGGGCGCGGGCCTCGGCGCGGTCCTGGCCCCAGGCGATCACCTTGGCGATCATCGAGTCGAACTGCGGCGGGATGACGTCGCCCGGCGCCACCCCGGTGTCGACCCTGATGCCGGGGCCGGCCGGCAGGGCGAGGTGCTCGATCAGGCCCGGGGCGGGCGCGAAGTCGCGCTCCGGGTCCTCGGCGGTGAGCCGGGCCTCGATGGCGTGCCCGCGGGCGGGCGGCTCGGCCGGGCCGATCTCCGCCAGCGTGCCGCCCGCCGCGATGTGCAGCTGCAGCTTGACGATGTCGACGCCGGTGGTGGCCTCGGTGACCGGGTGCTCGACCTGCAGCCGGGTGTTGACCTCGAGGAACGACAGCAGCTTCTGGCTGGGCTCGTAGAGGAACTCCACCGTCCCGGCGTTGACGTAGCCGGCCGCCCGGACCAGTTCGGCGGCGTGCGCGCGCAGCAGCTTCTCCTGCTCGGCGTCCAGCGCGGTCGAGGCGGACTCCTCGATGACCTTCTGGTTGCGCCGCTGCACGCTGCAGTCCCGGACGCCCAGCGTCCACACCGTGCCCTCGGCGTCGGCGACGACCTGCACCTCGACGTGCCGGCCGCCGCGGATCGCCCGCTCCAGGAAGACCGTGGCGTCGCCGGCCGTCTTCGACGCCTCCGAGCTGGCCCGCTCGAACGCCTCGTCGAGGTCCTCGGGCGACTGCGACCAGCCGGATGCCGCGGCCGCCGCCGCCCGCGGTCGCCTTGACCATCAGCGGGTAGCCGATCGACTCGGCCGCCGCGCGGGCCGCGGCCAGGTCGGCCACCGGGCCGCCGCTCCACGGCGCGAGCGGCACGCCGGCCTGCTCGGCCAGCCGCTTGGACTCGATCTTGTCGCCGAGCCGGCGCATGACCTGCGGCCGACGGGCCGATGAAGGTGATGCCCGAGCCGGTCGCACAGCTCGGCGAACTCGGCCTTCTCCGAGACGAACCCCCAGCCGGGCCACACCGCGTCCGCCCGGCAGGCGCGCAGCGCGCGCTCCAGCTCGGCGTAGTCGAGGTAGGGGCTCCCGGCGAAGGCGGCGTCGGCGCTCGGCCGGGCCGATCAGCACCGCCTCGTCGGCCTCGCGGACGAACGTCGCGTGCCGGTCGGCGGCGGTGTACACGGCGATGACCCGGAGCGCCGGGCGTCCCTCGGCGTTCCACTCCCGGACGGCGTTGATCAGCCGCATGGCGGGCTCGCCCCGGTTGACGATCGCGACGCGCTGGAAGGCGAAGTCAGGGCGGCTCATCGCGCTACTCACCGAAGGCGGCGCGGATGTCGTCGGTGGTGCTCCCGGCCGCGGCGCGCCGGCCGTGCCGATCGGTGTCCTGGAGGACGTCCAGCACCACCTCGTCCGCGACGATGCGCCGGGTCGATGCGCATCACCGCGTACCCGCCGACCGCGCCGGCCCCGAACCCGGGCGCGAACACCCGCACCGGTCCCGTGATCACCCCGTCGCGCACGGCGTCGTAGACCGCGATGGGGATGCTCGCTGCGGACACGTTGCCCATCCTCTCCACGTTGAAGTACAGCTGGTCGGCGGAGAGCCCGGCCTTGCCGGCCAGGTTCAGGATCATGGTCTTGTTGGCCTGGTGCGGGACGATCAGCTCGATGCTCTCCAGCAGCGTCCGCCCGCCCGGGTCGTCCGGGTCCGGCTGCGCGCCGAGCTCGCCGAGCATCTGCCCCAGGTACCGCTGGACCAGCGCCTTCACCTCCGGACCGTACACGGTGATGTCGCCGTCGAACTCCGAGTTCGGCCAGATGATCGAGTTCACCTCGCTGTGCGGCCCGCTCGCGTAGGTCTGCACCACCTCCACGTCCCCGGTCTGGCCGTCGGCGGCCGGCGCGATGACCATCGCCGCCGCCCCGTCGCCGAAGATCATCCGCGAGGTGCGGACGGTGCCGATCTTGTCGGAGAACTTCTCCACGCAGACCAGCAGGACGGGCCGCCTGACCTCCTGGAGCTGGCGGATGGCCTCGGCTCATCCCGTACGGCAGCCCGGCGCAGGCCGCCACCATGTCGACCGAGGCGTGCGTCTGCTGCAGGCCCAGCTCGCCGGACAGCCAGCACGCGATCGACGGGATCTGCCGGTTGCTCGTGCACGTGCTGACCAGCACCGCGCCGATCTCGGCGGGGGAGCGGCCTGACTTGGCCAGCGCGGCCCGGGCCGCGTGCAGCGCCAGCTGCTCGGGCTCGCGGCTGGTGTAGCGGCGCTGCTCGATGCCGGTCTTGGCGGCGATCTCGTCCGCGCTCATCGGCGACCAGGAGAAGCTGGCGTTCCTGATCACGTCGGCGTTGGTGCAGACGTGCTCGCCGCGCACGATGGCCAGCGCCTCGAGCTTCGGCTGGACCGCGAACGCCTCCCGCACCCGCACCGGGGGATAGGGCGCGACCGGCTCGACCGCCTCGCCCGGCCCGGGTCGCCGGTCTCCTGCGCCGGGGCCGGGGCGGGCGCTTGACCCGCTCGATGAAGGCCATCACGTCGCGGTTGCGCGGGTGGAACGCGACCACGAAGTCGTCGTCGCCGATCTCGCCGGGCCCGCGCAGCTCGGTGCGGGAGCGGTCCCACGGGTACTGGTTGTGCAGCACCATCGCCCAGCGCATCAGCGCCTCGAGCTCGGGGACGTCCTCGTGGGCGTCGAGGATCTCCTCGGTCGTGAAGACCGGGTAGTCCGGGTCGTGGTCGGGCATGACGAACGTCAGCGCGTCCGGCTGGTCCAGGAACTCGGCCACCGTCGGCTTGATCGCGGGCAGTTCGGTGGCGTGGTGCAGCTTGGTCCGGAACACGTCGAACAGCAGGTCGAAGATCCGTGTCCTCGGTCTCGGCGTCCCACGTCGGCGGGCAGCGCGCGGAAGGCCTGCTCGACCGCGGCCACCTTGCGCTCGCTGTCCTCCCACGGCGTCAGCACCGGCAGGAACACGTCGTCGCGGCGCTTGGCCAGGTCGCGCCAGCGCGTCGGCCGCTTGTCGAACATGGTGATCGCGTACCGGTTGACCCAGTACAGGTTCTGGCCGAGGTCGCGCAGCAGCTCGAAGCGCCCCGGGTAGCCCCGGACTCGACCCGGGCCAGGATGTCGGTCCCGGTCGGCGCCTTCGCCTCGAAGTCCCGCCCGATCACCGCGGTGAACTGGTCGAGCGTCTCCAGCACCGAGAAGTCCAGCTCGCCGAGGAAATTGGCCGGGAACACCAGGCGGCCATGCCGGTTGACCACGAACGGTTTCACGTTGTTACCTCCTGGGCGGAGCTGCGCTCCGCCGGCGAGTTGCCTTGTCCGGTCGTGCGGCGGGGACCCGGTGCGTGACCTAGGTCATACCTGCTGCCGTACCCGGAATGCGCCGGTTATGCCCCTGGCCGGGTCAGATTGGCGAGGTTTTTCGCCGGCAGGTTTCGGCGACCAATTTCGGCTGCTGGCTAAGTTAGACTAACTGGTCTGTCCAGCAGGTGCCCACGCCGACGCTGCGGTCCGCCAGGTCCCGGGGCCCGCCCGCACCAGCCTGGCCGTTCTGGAACGCAGACGCATAAAAAACCGGTGCGGGAAAGGGCGGTTGGATGGCAGAGTTCACCTTCGCCCCGCTGACTCCCGCGTCCTTCCTCGACCGCTCGGCTGCGGTCTTCGCCGACCGGATCGCGATCGTCGACGGTGAGCGCACCTTCACCTACCGGGACATGTCCGACCGCTGCCGCCGCCTCACCGGCGCGCTGGCCGCGATGGGCGTGGGGCACGAGGACCGGGTGGCGGCGCTGTGCGCCAACAGCCACGTGATGCTGGAACTGCACCACGCCGTGCCGATGCGCGGAGCCGCGCTGGTCTCGGTCAACATCCGGCTGTCGGCTGCGGAGATGGCCGAGATCCTCCGGCACTCGGGCGCGTCGCTCCTGGTGGCGACGCACGAGTTCGCCGATCTCGGCGGCCGCCTGGCCAGCGAGCTGGACCTGCCGCTGGTCATCGCGGGCGGGCCCGGTGACGCCTACGAGGCGTGGATCGCGGACGCCGATCCGGCCGGGGCGATGGCCGGCCAGATCGACGAGCGCCAGCTCCTGGCCATCAACTACACGAGCGGGACGACCGGGCGGCCCAAGGGCGTGATGTACCACCACCGGGGCGCGTACCTGCAGGCCACGGCCATGGCGTACCACGCCCGCCTCGGCCCGGGCGCCAGGTACCTGTGGACGCTGCCGATGTTCCACTGCAACGGCTGGTGCTTCACCTGGGCCGTCACCGCGGCCGGCGGCACCCACGTCTGCCTGCGGGCCGTGGACACGGCCGAGATCTGGCGCCTGCTGCGCACCGAGGGGATCACCCACTTCAGCGCCGCGCCGACCGTGCTGACCATGATCGCCGAAGATGCCGCGGCCGGGCCCCTGGAGCACGAGGTGCACGTGGACACCGGCGGCGCGCCGCCATCGGCCACCCTGCTGGCGCGCCTGGAGAAGATGCGCTTCGCGGTGACCCATCTCTACGGTCTCACCGAGACCTACGGCCCGCTGGCGATCAACGAATGGCAGCCGGAGTGGAACAACCTCGAGCCGGCCGGCAGGCCACGCTGCGCGCCCGGCAGGGAGCGCCCAACATCATCGCCCGCCCGCTGCGGGTCCTCGACGACGACGGCCGGGACGTGCCGCCCGACGGCGAGACGATCGGCGAGATCGCGGTCAGCGGCAACGACGTCATGCTCGGCTACTACCGTGACGACGAGGCGACGCGGGAGGTCACCCGCAGCGGCTGCTTCCTGACCGGCGACCTGGCCGTACGGCACCCGGACGGATACGTCGAGATCCGCGACCGGAGCAAGGACATCATCGTCTCCGGGGGAGAGAACATCGCATCCGTCGAGGTCGAACGCGTGCTTGACAGTCATCCCGCGGTGGTGGAAAGCGCCGTCATCGGTGTGCCGGACGAGCGCTGGGGGGAGGTGCCCGTCGCCTTCGTGATGCTCCGGAAGGACGTCGACGCCGGCGCGCTGGCCGACTACGCGCGGGAGCGCCTGGCCCGGTACAAGGTGCCCAAGCGCATCGAGTTCGGTGACCTGCCGAAGACGTCCACCGGGAAGATCCAGAAGAACGTCCTGCGCGACCAGGCCATGAGCGATACAGAGTGCCTGAGCATTCTCGAGCGGTTCTCGCTGGCCGGGAAGGTCGCGCTGGTCACCGGGGCCAGCAGCGGCCTCGGCGCGGGCTTCGCGGTGGCGCTGGCCCAGGCCGGGGCCGACGTGGTGCTGGCGGCCCGGCGGCGCGCCGGGCTGGAGGCCACCAGCCGCGAGATCGAGCAGCTGGGCCGGGCCGCGCTCGCGGTGGAGACCGACGTCACCGACCCGGCGCCTGCCAGGCGGCGGTGCGGGCGGCCGTCGAGCGGTTCGGCCATCTGGACGTGCTCGTCAACAACGCCGGCCTGGGCACGGCCGTGCCCGCGCTGCGCGAGACCCCGGAGCAGTTCCGCGAGGTCATCGACGTCAACCTGATGGGCGCCTACTGGATGGCCCAGGCGGCCGCGCACGTCATGCCGCCCGGCTCGGCCATCGTCAACATCGCCAGCGTGATCGGCCTGATGAAGTCCTTCTCTCCGCAGGCCGCCTACGCGGCCAGCAAGACCGGCCTCATCGGGCTGACCCGCGACCTGAACCAGCAGTGGTCCGGCCGCCGCGGGATCCGGGTCAACGCGGTGGCGCCCGGGTACTTCCGCAGCGAGATGACCGAGACCATCCCGCCCGACCGGCTGCGCGAGTACATCGCCAGCACCTCCACCCTCGGGCGGATGGGCGAGCAGCACGAGCTCGACGCCGCCGTCGTCTTCCTGGCCAGCCCCGCCTCGTCCTACATCGCCGGCGTCACGCTCGCCGTCGACGGCGGCATGTCCGGACACTGAGCTGCGCGGTGGCACGAGCCGCACGCGGTGATGAGGACCGGAGGGCCGGGTGTCTGCGGCGTTCCGGACGCTCCAGGCGCCGTTTATCCCGGCTGCCGCCTCGGCCGGTCTCGCCGGAGATCGACGGCACACTGGTGTCGGCGCGATACCGTGTGGGCCGGCCTGGCGCCGCCCGGCCCGGGGTGGGCGGGGAGCGCGGCGGCGTGCTGCATCGTCCGGGTCAGCGCGCGCGCCGTCGACGGGAGGGCCACCGAGGCGGCGCTGACCGCCGGGCCGCCGCTTCGGCGTGCGCCGCCGCGCCGGACCGCTGATCGCCGGGGCGGCGAGCCGGACAAGACCCGTCGAGGTCACGGGGCTGGGCCCGGCAGGATACCCTCAGCCGCCTGCGCCGGCCTGGTCCGAGCCCGCGATGCGGTGGCGGAGTGGACCGCGCCGGTGCCGAAACCGGCGTTCATCCAGCGAACGGACGCTGCAGCCGGACATCGCCGGGAAGGGCCTTCTTGACGCCGCCCACCACGACGTCGGCGAGACGATCAGGTCGGCACCCGTCGACCAGGCCGCCGCCCCTGCAGGCTCCGGCCGCCGCGACGAGAGCGGCGCCGCCCACGGTCGATAGCCCGTTCCGCCCGGGCGGCTGGCCTCAGCGCCGGACCGATTCGGGCGTCGCAGGTCCCGCCCCCAGCAGAACGAGCGTCATCGCCCACCGGTCGGTGGCACCCTGCGCCGCCAGCGCGCTGATCGTCCTGGATACCGCGTCGAACGAACCCGGCGGCCGGCCGCCACGATCCGCGCGAAGGCCAGCACCAGCGGCGCCACTGCCGCCGAGACCAGACCCCACCACGGCACTGCCCGCGCGACTCCCACGGTAAGCCAGGCGGTTCTCCCGGTTTCAGGGTGCGTGGCCGGTAGCGGGTGACGTGCGACGACGCGGCACCGGCTCGTGCGGATTCCGTGTGGGCCGGAGTCCGACTGGTGGCCACACCCGCGATCTGGCATCCGGCCCCAGCTCGTCCAGCTCAAGGGCGGCCCGTCGGGTGTGATCGGCCAGCGGACTCGCCGCTCCGCCGCCGGACCCGGTGATGCGCCTCCTCGTCCAGACGGCCACCCGTGCTTTTCCCTGATGGCACAGAGCGGGGCAGCTCAGCGGCGATTTCCTCGCGGATCTCGACGGTGGCCGGGACCAGCATCACCGGAAGCCAGTGGAGATCGTCGATGAGCAACCGCGCCCCGGGTCGCGGCCTGGTCGCGTACCTCACCCGATCGCTTCCGAGACAGAAGCGCTGCCCGCCCAGTCCAGTTACGGCTCCGGTACGGGCGTCCGTCCGGCGGATCCCGACGACGACGACGTTGCGCGATTCAGCCAGGAACGTCGAGCTGGGTGTGCCGTCGTACGCTAGCGCGGCGGAACGGCGAATCTGTTGACCGGTTAATCTCAGCGAGAGAGCTACCGCAGGAAAGGGCATCACGGGAAGGACCGATGTACGAGAACCTGACCCGGCTCGACCTCGTCGGCCCCGCGCTCGCGCGGGCCCTGGGCGATCCCGGGTGGGAACGGCTGGAGGCCTCCCTCGTCTCGGGCGGCAAGTCGAACCTGACCTTCGAGCTGACCAGCGACGCGGGCGAGGCCGTGCTGCGCAGGCCGCCCGACGGGCCGCTGCTGCCGCGGGCGCACGACATGGGCCGGGAGGCCCGGGTGCAGCGCGCGCTGGCGGCCACCGCCGTCCCGGTGCCGGCCATCCTGCTCGAGGACGCCGGCGAGCTGATCGGCGTGCCGTTCTACGTGATGGAGAAGGTCGACGGGTACGTCATCCGCGACACGCTGCCCGCCGGGTGGGCGGAGTCGGCGCAGGACCGGCGCGCCATCGCCGACGTCCTGGTGGACACGCTGGCGGACCTGCACGCCGTGGATCCCGACGAGGTCGGCCTGTCCGGTTTCGGCCGGCCGTCCGGCCTGGGGGAGCGGCAGGTGCGCCGGTGGAGCGAGCAGTGGGAGCGGTCCAAGAGCCGGGACGTCCCGGCGGTCGACGAACTCGGCCGCCGGCTGCGCGCCGACCCGCCGAACGGGCCCGGGGGAGCGATCGTGCACGGGGACTACCGGATCGACAACTGCCTGCTGGCCCGGCGGATGCCGCCGGCCGTGGCGGCCGTGCTCGACTGGGAGCTCGCGACGCTGGGCGAGCCGCTGGCCGACCTCGGCCTGTTCCTGTTCTACTGGCGGGAGCCCGGCGAGACCAAACCGGTCGCTGACGCCGGCGCCGACCATGCTGCCCGGCTTCCCGCCCCGCGTCCTACCTGGCCGAACGGTACGCCAAGCGGACCGGCGCCGACCTGAGCGACCTGCCGGCCTGGGTCGCGCTGGCCCATTTCAAGTCCGCGGTCGATCGCGCAGGGCATCGCGGCGCGGGTGCAGGCCGGGTCGATGGCCGGCCAGGAGTTCGGCGACATCGAGCGGCGAGGTCGACCGGATCGCCGCCGACGGACTCGCGCTGCTCACCGAAGGGAGCTGACATGGACTTCTCGCTGAGCGCAGCGGCCCAGGACACGAGCGACCGGATGTGGACGTTCATGCGCGAGGAGGTCTTCCCGGCCGAGCCGGTGTGGGCGGCGTACCTCGCGCGAGCACGGCGAGCACGCCTACCCGCCGGTGATGGAGGAGCTGAAGGCGTCGGCGCGCGCGCGCGGGCCTGTGGAACCTGTTCCTGCCGGCGGTCGTCCGGGCTGTCCAACCTGGACTACGCGTCGGTCGCGGAGATCACCGGCTGGTCGCCGGTGATCGCGCCCGAGGCGATCAACTGCCAGGCGCCGGACACCGGCAACATGGAGGTGCTGCACCTGTTCGGCACGCCGGAGCAGAAGCAGCGGTGGCTGGAGCCGCTGCTGGCCGGGGAGATCCGCTCCGCCTTCGCGATGACCGAGCCCGACGTGGCGTCCTCCGACGCGACGAACATCGCAGACCTCGATCGCCCGCGACGGCGACGAGTACGTCGTCAACGGCCGCAAGTGGTGGATCACCGGGGTCGCCGACGAGCGCTGCCAGATCTTCATCGTGATGGGCAAGATCGGCGCCGGACGCCGAGCCGTACCGCCAGCAGTCGATGATCCTGGTGCCGCGGGACACCCCCGGCGTCACGATCGTCCGGCACCTGCCCATCTTCGGCTACCAGGACCAGCACGGGCACTCCGAGCTCGTCTTCGACCACGTCCGGGTGCCGGCGTCCAACCTGCTCGCCGGCGAGGGCGACGGCTTCGCCATCGCCCAGGCCCGGCTGGGTCCCGGGCGGATCCACCACGCCATGCGGGCCATCGGCATGGCCGAGCGGGCGCTCGCGCTGATGGTGGACCGGGCGAAGCGCCGGACCGCGTTCGGGACCACGCTGGCGGAGCAGGGCGTGGTCCGCGAGCTGATCGCCCAGTCGCGCATCGAGATCGACCAGGTGCGGCTGTACGTCTACAAGACCGCCTGGCTGATCGACCGGGACGGCGCCAAGGCGGCCGCAGTCCGAGATCGCCGGCATCAAGGTGGCGGCGCCGGCCGTGGCCACCCGGGTGATCGACCGGGCCATCGAGGTCTTCGGCGGCGGCGGGCGTCAGCGACGACACCCCGCTGGCCTACTTCTACGCCTGGGCCCGCGTGCTGCGCATCGTCGACGGCCCCGACGCGGTGCACCGCCGCTCGATCGCCCGCCAGGAACTGCGCCGTGAACGGCCGTTCGCGGGATGAAAAAGGCCTCCGATCGGTGTACAGTCGGCCGCATAGGGTGACTTGCGCCGCTAGAGTATGGCTCGGCCCTCGTAGAACGATCCGGCCGGCGCCGTCGGCCGTTGCCGCCGCGGACGAGGACACGTCGACCTTGAAAAAGGCAGAGATAGTCGCTGATCAGATCGAGCAAACGATTGTCGGTCAGCGCTGGGAGCCTGGGGAACTGTTCGGCAGCGAGGTGGAGCTGATCGCCCGCTACGGGGTCAGCCGGGCGGTCTTCCGCGAGGCGGTCCGGTTGCTCGAGCACCACGGCCTGGCCGAGATGCGCCGCGGACTGCACGGCGGCCTGTTCATCCGGCAGCCGGATCCCGGC
The DNA here is from genome assembly GCA_963738755.1 of uncultured beta proteobacterium. Taxonomy (GTDB): domain Bacteria; phylum Pseudomonadota; class Gammaproteobacteria; order Burkholderiales; family Burkholderiaceae; genus Paraburkholderia. Next base: position 25,244 of record CAVTXZ010000011.1, on the reverse strand, counting down.
GCCGGTGGCCAAGGCGATGGCGGTCTACCTGGATTTCGAGAAGGTCGAGCCGCGCCAGCTCGAGGACGCCCGGCTCGCCATCGAGCTGTTCTGCGCCGAGCGCGTCGCGGCCAGGATCAGCGAGGACGAGGTGGGGGAGATCCGGGCCTACCTGGCCGTCGAGGCCACCCAGGTCACCTCCGGCGGGGCTCCGAGTCTGTACGACTTTCACGTGCTTATGGCCCGGCTGACCGGCAACCCGGCCCTGCACCTGTTCGTGCAGACGCTGCGCCCACCTGACCCAGCGGCAGCCGGTCCTCGAGCGCCGCGTCCCTCGCGACGACATCTCACGCGGCGCACCTCAAGATCGCCGAGGCGATCATCGCCCGCGATGGGCGCGCTGGCCCGGCACCGGATGATGACCCACCTGGAGGAGGTCTCGGCGGCCAGCACCCAGCACGCCGCCGGGCCAACGCCGCCCTGCGGCCTGTGGGGCGTCCTGCTAGGCGGCCCGCCGAGCGCCTAGGGGTGCGCAGCGGGCAGCGCTCCGTCCCGCCGCGCGATGAGGGGCCCCCTGGGCTGAGCGGTGAGCCCGCCCCCGCGGCGGCTGAACCCGCGGGCTAGCGTGCCGGTCCGGATCCGCGAGCCAGAGGACCGGCCCGCCTGCGCCGCCGTGCTGCGGCGGCCCCCCGGCCAGCTTGGCGCCATCGCCCGGCTCGACGTCGACCCGGCGATCACCCTCTACGAGCAAAGGCCGGCGGAAGCAGCCCGGCTGGCGTCCCGCGTCCAGTATTGATCCCGAACGGTCCATGGTTGCTGCGCTGCCCCGACCGCCGATGGCCCGGCCGGCGAACGCGTCAGCCCTTCCTCTACGGTCTAAGGCCCGGGAACCGGTACGCTAGCTGCGTTCGTGGTGCCGTACGGCGCCCGGAACGCCAGGGCGCATAGCTCAGCGGTAGAGCACTCGCCTTACAAGCGAGGGGTTCGTAGGTTCAAATCCTACTGCGCCCACAATTTTCGAATACTTGATTCGGCGTGTCATAACGTAAAGCCGATGAGTCGGAGATATACCTTGCCTGAATGGGGCAAGAGCGGTGCGGTATGTGGATGCCGCGAAAGAAGACGACATGTGCCCGTACTTCCGGGCATGGAGGCCCTTGCAAGACAGCCGAGACCATGGAGCGCAACAGGCTGTACAACCGCGACCACCCACATCGCGAGTCGCGGGAGTCCCGCAAGAAGTCCAACCGGAAGTACCGGATTTCTAGCTACGGGCTGACCCAGGAGTTGTTCGACCTGCTTCTGGAAGCACAGCAGAACGCCTGTGGCATGTGTCACGAGCCGTTCGAGAAGGGGCAACTCATCCACGTGGACCATGATCACGCGTGCTGCCGGAGGAAGAACCGATCGTGCGGAGAGTGCATCCGAGGGCTCCTGTGCCATGCCTGCAACATCGCGCTGGGCTACATCGAACGCCGATATGCGATGGCTCGCGCCTATCTGGACAGCCCTCCCGTCCAGCTCCTCGCCGCCGCCTAACCTTCAACCAGGAAAGGCCATGCGGCGTGACTGCCGCCATCCTGCCTTGACCAGAGCGGCGGGATAGGCGGTGCGATCCGGCCTGGAGCACGAGCTGTCTGGGCGATCGGCTCGGACGGTGCAGCTGTACCGGGACGGGGTGAGGCCGCTGACCGACCGGATCGGGGCCCGGCCGCTGCGCAAGCTGTCCGCGGCAGATGTCCGGTCGGCGCTGGCGGTGCTGAGCGGGCAGCTGTGAACCAGGTCGCTGCAGATCGCGCACAACTGCCTGGTGCGGGCCATCCGGCATGCCGAGTCCAATGACCTAGTGGGCCGGAACGTGGCCGCGCTGATCCGCCCGCCCGCCGGTCACGAGGGGCGGCCGTCGAAGGCGCTGTCGGTGGATCAGGCCCAGGAGCTGCTGCGCGCGGCCGCGGATGAGGGGCCTGGCGGTTCTCCGCACCGGTTGCATGCCTATGTGGTCCTGTTGCTGACGACGGGCTTGCGGCCGGAGGAGGCCCGCGCGCTGCGATGGGACCACGTCGACCTGGACGCGGGGACGGTCGCCGTCTGGCGCTCCGATCGGGCCGGGGGCGACACCAAGACCCCGAAGTCCCGGCGCACGCTGCGGCTCGCCCAGGTCGCCGTGGACGCCCTCCGTCAGCGCAAGGCAGCCCAGGCCGCCGACCGCCTGAAGGCGGGGAGGCGTGGCAGGACACCGGCCTGGTGTTCACCACGACGATCGGCACCATGTTCGACCAGCACAACATCCGCCGCGGCTTCCGCCAGATCACCCGGGCCGCGGGCCTGGGCGACGAATGGGTTCCCCGGGAGCTGCGGCACACCTTCGTGAGCATCATGTCCGCAGGCGGCGTCCCCGTCGAGGAGATCGCTCGTATCACCGGCCACCAGCAGACCAGTACTACTGAGCTTGTCTACCGTCGCGAACTTCGCCCCGTGATCGCCACCGGCGCCGAGATAATGGACCGGATCTTCTCGTCGCAGGCATAAAAATCGAGGATTGCGACTGCGCCACGCTCACCTTTCGCACCTGCGCTGCGTTGCCGAATTGAGCCGTATAAGGAATCAAGAGCGGCGCCTACGGCGCCGCTGGCGCGCCCGTCACCGGGCTCTGCGCTTGGGGCGCCCGCCCGGCACGGGCGCGCCGCATCGGTAAGGTGCCGCAGTCCAATCCGGCTCATTCGGGCACGGCCCGGCGAGGCGCCATCTTCCTCGGCTCTCATTGTCCAGCTCGCAGGCACCGCGTCTAGGCCGCCCTCCGGGCGTCGCTGCGCGATGGCTTCGCCAGCCCAGACCCGGCACCCACTCACAAGGATTCGGCGCCTACGAGGAAGACGGGGGAGGACTAGGCAGGCTGCGAGCCAACTACCGGCGCTGACGCGGAGGCCTCCACTCGGGCAGTGACAGGGATTCCGGGTTGGGCGGCATGCTCGGAGCTCAAGATGCCCATCATGATGAAGTCTTTCCAGCCGTCGGGGTAGAGTTCGGCTTCCCGGCGGACTCCTTCCTGGCGGAAGCCGCAGGCCAGGTAGCAGTTGATGGCACGGCTATTGCTCGCCAGGACCTGCAACTCGACGCGGTGCACACCCAGCACATCGAACGCCCAAGCCAACACCAGCCTGGTAATTTCACGGCCCAATCCCTGGCCGCGCAGAGCGGCGACGAACAAGCCCACCGAGTATTCCGCGGAGTGCTGCTCGGGGTTCACATCAAGGGCGGCGCTGCCGATGCAGTGGCCGTCGTATTCAACCTTCCAGGCGTAGGCGCGGGGATCTGGCGAAGAGCTGCCCGCGGTCAGATACTCCCGGGTGTGGTAGCGGCGGCCATCCCACTCCCTCCGCCACGCCGAGCCGTAGAGGTCTTCTTCCTCGGGGTCGATGGGAAGACGCAGCCGGTCATCAACATCGGAGTCCCGCGGGCCGCGCAAGATGACCCGCTCGCCGTACAACGTCGGCAGCGGCGGTAGCGTCAGCGAGTCCAGCATGAGCCAGACTCTACGCACTTATTACGGCTGAGCAGTACCGATTATGTACTCGTCCACGACGCGCCCAATATAAGTCGGCGTGCGATCCTCAGGCGGACGGCAAGGGTTCAATGTCCTTCAGGTAGGTGACAGACTGGGCATGGTCACAAGATGCAGGCCGCAGTCTCACCGAACTGCTCCCCGCCGGAGGGAAAGGAAGCCGGGTGATACCCGATGGCGACCTTCAGAACGTACGCGGAGGTTCTCAGGCCTGACCATCCGATGATGAAGAACTACAAGGCCAGTCTCACGTGGAGGCCGAGCAGATACCGGCCTGCCGAACTTGACCGGGACATGCGCACGGAACCGGGTGCTGTTCTCGGCGATCTACTCCAGCGGACAGGTGGCGTCTACACAACCACGACCCGCCTGACGCCGAAGTTCCGCGAGGACATCCGCGAGATAGCGGAGCTGACATCGGACGATCAGCTGCGCAGGATCGCCGAGCTGGCCGAAGTACCGGTGTCACTGGAACATCTTTGTCACGTGGATCCGCAAACCCGCATCATCGTCGGGTATCGGCTCGATGTCACTCCGGCCGAGAGTTCACGGCTGCGCCGCAGGCTCGCGCTACCGCCCGGTCCCAGGATCATGCTGCACTTTGATGAGGTCCCATTCCCCGGCACTCCGGGAAGGTTCTGGGGCGCTATGCGCCGCGACACGCCTGGCCTGAACACCAGCGGTCGTCCGGCAGCGCCAGCCCACTGAGAGCCTGGCCCGCGCACTGCCGGTGCATGTCCCCGAGATGTCCCCGAACCGCCATCAACAGCCAACGACTGCCCCCAGCAGCGCCCTGCGGAAATGAAGCTAGCCTGCCTTTGAACCCGCGAGCAACGCGCGAGAACACGCTCTCAATGCGTAGCTCACTAGGCGGTGATGAGGACTCACGGACAGCCAGCTTCGCAGCTCAGGGCACGTGAAAGCCTCGGAAGGCCCTGATTCCCAAGCTGACAGTGCGAGTTTCATTAGCTCGCTGCATACCGTGGCGCGGTGGGCAGTGGTTAGCCTCCGGCCTCGGGTTCGATGTCGTGCTCGTCGGCGAGCTGGAGGATCTCCGCCGACGGCGTGATCAGCGGCCTGGGTGGCTGCAAGATCGCATCCCGCCACGGCGGCCGCAAGGCGGGAGATGCTTCGCCGGGGCCGGCCCGGGCCGTATCTTCGTCGGGGACAAGCCCTGAGCGCTCGTTCATCCCTGTTTGGAGGGCCTGTTGCTGCAACTCGAGGTCACGGATCCAGGTCGTCTCGCCGTTCCTCTGATGGGAGATCAAGTCCGGGTGCTGACGTTTAACGTCGCCGACAGGGTCTGGTTCGGCGGAGCGTAGCGGCTCGATCTTGCGGTCTGGGTGCCGACGGCGTAGCTCTGCGTCGGCGGTGATGGCCAGATGGCGGGTGTGCGCGAGTGGCCTGTTCCCACTCCTGCCGGTCGGCCATCCCCTCTGCGAAGATTTGTTCTCGCTGCTGGTAGAAGTCCCGCAGGCTGCGATAGCTGGCGGCCAGGTGCGCGTGGCGCATGGCGCGGTCGTGATCGCCATCCTTGCGGGCGGCGTCGGCTTCGGCGTCGGCACGGATGGCACCGAGACCGGCGTCGAAGGCTCCAAGCCGCGCCAGCCGTAGTTCTTTCCCGGTGTGGCGGGGCGCCCAGGCGGTCTCGGCGGCGTAGGCGTCGCGGAGTAGCCACAGTCGGCCCTCGGGCAGAGCGCGGACGCCGGGACCCTTGGCCGGGCCGAGGGCGGTGAAGGCTTCATGCCAGGCGGCCCGCTGGCCCGGTGCCTGGTGGCTGGGTTCGGCGCCGATCGGATCCTCGGGATGGTCATACCCGTACATCTCGCGGTAGGCGGCGATCGCGGCGGCCTTGCGTTCCCAGTCGCGGCGGGCTGGGGCGGCGGGCGCGGAGCCCAGCGCCTGGGTTGCCCAGGCGGGGGAGGTATGGGCAGCGTGCTGGCCTAGGCGCTGAGTGCGGTCGTCCATCATCGCGGCGATCTGCGCCAGATAGGCCGAAGCCGGGCTGAGATCCGCTTCGCACCCGTCAGCTCCAGCATGCAGCAGGTGTGCAACAAACTACCGTTAGGCTGGGCGGCTAGGGTCGATTCGCTTCCGCCGCAAATCTTCCGGGTTTACGGCTGGCCCGGACAAGGGTGGTTATTCGCAGCCCTCGAACTGGGGCACGTGGGTGTCGAGCTGCAGCCCGGTCTTGCCGAACCACTTGTGCAGCAGGGCTGCTGCGGTGCCGTCCAGGTACATCTGGCTGACGGCTCTGTTGACGGCCTCGCAGCCGCTCACGTCGCCTTTCCTGATGCCGATGCCGTACCGCTCGTAGGAGAATGGCGCGTTCACGATGCGGACCGCGGTGCCCGCACGGTCGGCGAAACCAGCCAGGATCAGATCATCGGTGGAGACGGCGTCGACGCGCCCGTCCAGCAGCATGGTGACGCACGCGCTGTAGCTGGCGGCCGGCACCAGTGTCGCTGCGATGTTCAGCTCCTGCGTGACACGTTTCCAGGAGGTGGAGCCAGTGACCTGGCACAGCCGCTTTCCCTTGAGGTCGTGCACGCTGCGGATCGCGGTGTCGCCGGCGCGGACCATGGTGTCCTGGTGGGCCACGTAATACGGCCCGCCGAAGGTGACCTTCGTCTCGCGCTCAGGGGTGATCGAATAGGTCGCGATCACCATATCGACCGTGCCGTTCTCCAGTGCCGCTTCCCGGGTCGCCGAGGTCACCGGCACGAAGGTGATGTGATCAGGGCGGACGCCCAGCTTGGCTGCGACGTACCGGGCGACGTCGACGTCGAATCCCGCGAACCTGCCGTCCGGCAGCCGCAGTCCAAGCCCGGGCTGGTCAGCTTTCACCCCGATCCGCAGCGTCTGCTGGCCCACGATAGACGCCGGACCGGTGGCCGAGCACGCGGCCAGCGACAGGCCAAGGGCGAGGGCCACCACGGCGCTGACCCAGCCGCCCGCCGCCGCGCGCCGCCGTTTCATCGGTATTCCGCCAGCCGCGCCCAGATGCCGGCCACGACGAGGACGGCGACGCCGAGGGCCGCGAGCGGCAGCAGGACCGCCCAGTTTCCCAGGACGGACCGCCCGAGCTCCCGGTCGCCGGCGCGGATCGTCTGATCGAAGGTCGCGCGGTGCTGGCCGATGAGGGAGACGACCGCCTGGTCGTATTGATCGAAGTCGTACCCCGAGGAACCTGCCGTGCGGCCGGTGAGCAGCCTGACCGCCTGGCGGTCTTGCCCTGCCTGCACGAGCTGCCGGATACGCTGATCGTCGGCCTGGAACTGCTGGTAGCGCGCCAGTACCGCGGTGACGGCGGGACCGGGATGTGCGCGTGCCTCGTCTCCGTAAAACCCGAGGAATCCCACCCTCCGCGGGTTCGCGCGATATGCCTTCATGGAGGCGCTGAGCGCGGTGTAGTACTCGCCGAGATTCCCCGACGCAACGTAGAGCACGGTCTGCGACTTGTCCAGGTAGGCCAGCGAGTACATATCGGCCCGTCCCGGGTCGAGCAGAAAGCGGCTCTCGTCGGCGTGCAGGCTGTCGCTGATCGCCTGGGCCCGGGACATCGTCAGGATCGAATCGAACCCGCTGGTCTTGGCGGCTTGCAGGTGCGCAGCCTCATCGGACAGCAGGCGGACCGCCGATACGGTGAGCACGATCAGCCCGAGCGTCGCGACCGCCAGCGCGGGGTTCAGCCGCCGCCGGAAGCGTGCCACGACGAAGAACTGCAGGGCCGCCAGAACCGCGATCACGGCCAAGCCCGCGAGTCCTACCCAGAGCCGGCCCGTCAGCACCGCCGAGCGTTTCGCCGCGTACGCCTCGCGGACCGTGGCGCCGCCCTCGAGGGTGAGGTTGTACGCGGGCGGAAGCAGGTCCAGCGTCATCAGGTCGGTGGCCTGGCGGTACACGGCGATCACATTGCCCGGCGGCGGGCCGGCTCGGTGATGCGCCTGCTGGTCAAGGACCATCGCCTGGCTGGCGAGCCGCTCGTACTGCCCGAGCCCGTCCAGGATCGAGCGCACCGCTGCCTGGTCGGCAGGATCGCCAGCGGAGAGTTCTGCGGCCTGCAGCGCGGCACGGTCGGCAGTGGCCCGGTCCTGACTGTAGCTACGGAGTTCCTGCTGGCCAGCGCCCGGACTGGGCTCGCGGCCGGTGAGCAGGATGCTGGCCAGCTGGGAGTCCATGTCGCCAAGGGCGTAGTACAGATCGCCGGTGGCGAGAACCTGCGGGCCGGCGTCATGCCCGATGACGCGCAGACCGTCCCGCGCGTTCCCGACGGCGATGTTGGCGACGATATAGAACCCGCCGATCGCCAGCACCGCGACGGCGGCGAGCGCGCGGATGCGCTCCGGCGTGGTCTGTAGCCCCAGCAGGCGCAAGCGGACCGCGGGCCGCCGCCCGGGCGGTTCCTGGGGCGCCGCCGGGGGCGTAGCCGTGACAAGCATCCGGTATCTACCGGTATCGCCCGTCATGTCCAGGTCCTCGGCCGGACCGCGTTGGCCATGTTGACCAGCTCGATCCGGCGGTCGTGGTCCGGCGTCAGCCGGGCCATCGCCCGGTAGCCACGTTCCAGCCCAAGGCGCAAAGCGCGCTCGTCGGGCTCACAGCCGAGGATGAGACCGTCGCCTGAGGCTGCCCTGGGCGCGATCCGCGCCGGACGCGTGCCGCCCAGAAGACCGCGAGCGAGCGGGCTGCGTGGCGCTGGCACAGTCCAGCGCGGCGCGCAGGATTTCCACGGTGAGCTGCTGGCGGCGCGCCTCGTCCAGGGCTAGCCGATCCAGGCGGCCGCCGGCTTGCCGCAGGTCATCGTGGGTTACTCCGGCCGACACAAGGATGCGTACCGCCGCGATCTGCGCCGCCGCGTGATGGCTTGACGTCTCGGGCACGACGGCCAGCGCCGCGATCGCACCGGGCCGGTCGCCGGCGGCCAGGCAGGTGCGCGCCAGTCCGAACGCGGCGCTGATGTAGGACCGGTCAACCGTCCAGACGAGCTGGAAGTAACGGCTTGCCGTCACGAGATCGCCCACCGCCTCAGCGGCGAAAGCCAGCGCGAGCTTGGGCGCGAGCTCACCAGGCAGCTCATCGTAAACGGCGGTGAACGCCCCGCCCGCTGCGGCCGGATCACCGGTGGCGAGACGACGGAGACCATCAGTCCAGGCGATCCTCCAATCGGACGGGTCATCGGCGGCCAAGCCGGCCAGCGTGACCTTGGCACCGTCGTAATCGCCCACATCGAGCCGGGCGCGAGCCAGCGCCAGCCGCGTCTCGGCGGACGTGGCCACCTCGCTCGGCACGGTCGGATCGCCCGAGACGGCACTGGACAATGTGGCGGCTCGCTGGCCGGGATCGAGCCCTGCGAACGTGGCCAGGTAACCGGCCGCTGGGTCGGCCCGGTCCACCTGCGGCATCGGCATTCCCCCGATGATCTCCGCCGCCTGCGGAGGGGCCAGCGCGTCACCTGCGGTATCGTCCACTGTCCCGATCGCCTGTAGTTCAGGGCTGAACACCGTGGAGAATGCGGGTCTCGGCGTGCCGTCCGCGACAGCGAGCACCTCGCGTAGCACGCCGGTGAGCTGCTCGGTCATTTCTGCCGCTGAGGCGAACCGTCGGTTCGGATCGGCGTTGGTGGCTCGGCGTAGCAGCCGGCCGAACGACTCCTGCTGCGCGAGCAACGGCACCCGATCCGGCAAAGTGAACCTGTACGAGCTCTGGTAGTCCTTGAATTCGAAAGTAAGGACGGCCAGCGCCCGCGCCACCGTGAACAGATCTGACGACACCGACGGCCCGTCCGTCTCGATCTCAGGCGCCTGGTAGCCGACCGTGCCATAGATAGGGTCGTCGCTGTCGATCCGCCGTACTGCGCCCATGTCGATGAGCTTGAGCTGCTCCTCGGTCTGGATGACGTTGTCCGGCTTGAAGTCGCAGTAGACCAGCCCCCGGTCATGCAGGTAGCCGAGGGCGGGGAGCACCTCGACGGCGTAGGCGATGGCGTGCGCCACCGGCACTGACTCGCGCCTTCGCCGCGCGTCCTGCAGGATCTCCTTGAGCGACTTGCCGCCGACGTACTCCATCACGATGTACCCGGCCGACTCGCCGGTGCGACGGTCCGCATGCTGCACGAAGTTGTAGATCCGAACGATATTGGGGTGCTCCACCTGCGCCAGGAACTGCCTTTCGGCGACGGCGGCCGCCATGGCATCCGCGTCTCCGGTGTTCAGCAGCCCCTTCAGCACGACCCAGCGGTCGCTGACATTGCGGTCACGTGCCAGGTAGATCCAGCCGAGCCCGCCGAAGGCGAGGCAGCCGAGCACCTCATACTGCCCGGCCACCAGCTCGCCCGTCGCCAGCTTCGGAGTGAACGAGAACCGCGTGCCGCAGTTCCGGCAGAACCCTTCGGTCGGGCCCGCCCGGCCGTCCCTGCCCCGTCCGACGGGCTGCTCGCAGCTAGCGCAGAAGCGCCTGTTCTCCGGCACCTGCGGATCGGTGAGCACGGCGCTGGCCGGATCCCGGTACGGCACCGGCGGGATCTCGACCAGCCCCGCCCCGAGCCGTCCTCGCACCGACCTGCCGCTCGTCAGCCTGGACCCTCTGCCGCCCGAGGCCTGGCGGGTGGCGGTCAACCCCGAGCCTGCGGGCGCCGCGCTAGGGGCCCCGGGCACGGCGCCGGGTGGCGCCGGTGCGGCAGCCAGCCCGTCGACCGTGCAGTATCCGTCCTCGATCGCCCCGCCGCAGCTGGTGCAAGTGTTCATAGCCGTTGCGCTCCTACGGTCAGCACAGCCTGCTGGAAGCGGTTCACCGCATCCGCCGCGGCGTTCAGGTCGCACGGCGCTGTCCATAGCAATTCGCGGGCCTGGTCGTACCGGGCGGCTAGCCTCGGATCTTCTGTGGCGCCCAGCCGGGCTGCCTTCGCCTTGTATGCGTCGAAGAGCCCGCGCAGCTCATCGCGTCTGCCAAGGAGCGCGGCCACAGTCCGCTCGGTATCCCGGCTATTACTGGTCGCGGACGCGAGCTCCCGCTCGATCAGGTCCAGCTCGGATGAGAGCCTGGTCCACCGGCCCGCGGCCAGAAGCGTGTCGAGAGCGGCGATTCGGGCGGACAGGTCCGTGCGGCCGACGGGGACCAGCGGCACGGCGGTGATCTTCGCGGCGGCGCGCAGGCACGCCGCGGCGGCGTCTTCGTGCGCGGCACGTGCTGCATCCGCGGCCGCGGTGACTGCGGCGATCCGCTGCCTGGCGCCGTCCCGCGTCCGTGCAAGATCGGCGGATCGTGCCGCTACCGCAGCGGCGCGTTCCAGCAGTCGATCCGCCGCTGCGGGGTTGGCCTGGCCGCCGAGCGGATCGGTGTTCAGCAGGCCGCGGAGCCAGTCAAGATCGGCCTGCACCTCCGCCATCTCAAAGGCCAGGTCCTGGTCGCCCAGCACGTCGACCCCGCTGAGGTCCGCGGCCGCGGAGTCGAGCTTGCCCGCCATGTCGTTCCAGGCTTGTTCGGCCGCCGATACCACCCCGGTCACCCAGGCGAACGCGGCGCTCATCCGGGCCCGCGCGGTGGTGAGGGTCATCTGCTCACGCCCAGTGTCGACCAGGTTACGACGGGCCAGAGGAGCGGCCCGCGGTCGATCTCAACGGACGGCCCGTTCAATAGCGCGGTGATCTCCGCCAGTCCCTTCTGGCCGGGGCGCCTGGCCAGGGTTTCGGCAGCACGGTCGATGACAGCCGAATACGCCTCGTACAGGTCCCACAGCGCCGCCAGGTCTCCAGCGGCCGACTCCCACCGCTGCCTGGTTATCCCAGTGAGCGTCGCGCCTGCCAGCAGCCGCCTGCCGAAGCTGCCGTCCAGGTCGAGCAGATTGGCCTGCATGATCTCGCGTTCGTCACATGCCGCCGCCACCGCTTCAGCTGCCTGCTTCTTGGTCAACGTTGCCGCCACCGGTCAGCTCCTGTATTCCGCTGCCGGAGCCGGGGTCCCGATCCAGTGGGCGTAACTGGCGGACCACTGTCCGTCCGTGCGCAGTTGCTCGAGCACTGCGTTCACGAAGGCGACAAAATCCGGGTGCTTATTGATCGCCAGGCCGTAGGGCTCATTGGTGACCGGCGGCCCCCTCAGCTCGGTCCACGGGTCCTGCGATTCGAGTCCCTTCAGGATGCAGTCGTCGGTGGAGATCGCGGCCACGTCACCCTGCTGCAACAGCACCAGGCAGTCGGTCCAGTACGTCACGGGGACCAGGATTGCCTTGGCCGCGACGATTCTGGCGATCGAGGTGGCCCCGCTCGTCGAGCAGACCTTCTGGCCGCGAAGGTCGGCCAGGCTATGCGCCTTTGAGTTTTTCAGCAGCAGGACCCGCTGGTGCGCGTCAAAGCAGACGCTGGAAAAGTCTTCCCGCTTCAGCCGGCCGCAGGTGATCGTCATCGTGTGCGCCACGATGTCCACGAGCCCTTGCTGAATGTCGTATTCCCGCTGGTTGTCGGGCATCGGGACCGCCACAAGCCGCTCCCGATCGCAAGCGCGGGCGCCGCCGGACCAGGTGAAATGCCGATGCTCGATGTCATGTAGCGACCCCCCACAGCCAGGCCCGTGGTACCGCATTCCGATGCCTTCTTCTGGGTCAGTGTGCACCAAAGGAGGGGCGGGAGGGGTCGTAATCGTGCTCCTCATGTACGTGCTCATCGCGGCGCTCAGCACCCCCTCAGCCTCCGTTGCCGGTCGCGAATCCGATCAGGCCGGACACGAATAGCAGGGATGTGACGGATACGGCCGCGTAGCCCACGGTCATCCCGGCCAGCGCCAGGGCTGAGCGCTTGCGCCCGGCCAGGACGGCCTCCTGGCAGGAGGCGTGGCCCAGGTAAATGCCCAGTGGCCAGAGCAAGATGCCGAAGAGGAACGCCAGCACGGCCAGCGTGTCATGCTTGGCTGGCGCAGGCTGGCAGGGCTGCTGCGCCGTGGTCTCGGCCGTAGCCTGATCGGTCATCGCACGGTGTCCTGGTTCTGGGTCAGCTGCTCGGGCTGCTGCCGCTCAGCGCGCTCGCGGTCGTGCCGCGCCTGCGCCTCGGCCGTGCGCGGGATAAGCATGAAGATGCCCAGCCCGATGAGGCCCAGGGCGAAGCCCAGCACCGCCCCCAGCCCCGGGCGGCCACGCCCGGTGCCGACGCGGTAACCGGCAATGCCGAACATGGCGGCGATGGGCAGCGCTGCGATGATGGTTCCGTTCATGGTGAGTTCCTTTCCCGGCGGGCGCGCCCGGGTCATGAGCGCGCCCGCCTCGTGGTTATGACGGAGGCAGCTGCTTACGGAGCAGCCAGCTCTCCCAGGGCAGCAAGGTCTAGGCGACGCCGTGTAATAAGCCGGTACGCCGAGGTCGCAGCTCGGTGTACTGCCGGGCTCGCCATTGTCTCCACAAGGGGCACTGGGGCCGCCCGGCGCGGCTGTTGTCGTCGCCTGACCGGCAGTGGCGCGGTTAGGGGCGAGCTGGGTCACAAGGGTCGGCGGCATGGTGTCCGTAATGGCGACGTCGGCTCCTGCAGGGTTCATGTTTCCTCCCATCTCAGCCGTGTCCACGTACCGCATCCCTTGTCCCGATGAGGGAAAGATTCAGCCCTTAAGGCCCTGGTCGGACCGGCACGCCCTATGCTCGATCGACGGGTCGTACCGAACCAACGGTTCGGCGCAAAGTGTTCGGTTTGTGGTGGTCGGCCATTGTGGTGGCTGGTGGGAGGGCGCCTCGTGGACGAGGGAGCAGCTACAGGGCAAGACCACGCCCGGAACCGCCTCCTGACGGCCCGCGACAGCATCCGCCGTGAGCGCGGCGAAGTGATGGCCAGGATGGGCCGGGAGTTGCGAGCCTGGCGGGAACGCAGCGGAATACTGCAGCAGGATCTTGCTGCGGAAGGCTGCGTCAGCGCGACCGTGGTGCGCCGCATCGAGAAGGGCGACTACGAGTCGGCTCCGCCTAGCTCGCTCATCACCGCTGTGGCCCGCCATCGCGGGCCGTCGCGTGAAATCCAGGAGCTTGTTGAAACCTTCCAGATCCTACAGATTCAGCAAAGGGGCATCGACAAGCAGCTTGCGCGCAAAATAGTGCCTGAAAATGAAGGATGGCTGGCCGGCGGGAGTGAGGGAGCAAGGCTCGCGCCACAGCTCAGGCCGGTGTTTCTGCCCCGCTCGCCATCGCTTTTCGTAGGTCGGCGGATGGAGCTGAGCGCACTGGCGCGACTGCTTGACCGTCACAGGCTGGTCACGGTAGTGGGGCCCGGCGGGATCGGCAAGACTGCGCTGTGCCTGCGCTTTGCCGAACCACGTCCGTTTGAGCTGGCAGGTCCCTGGTTCGCTGACCTGTCCCTGGTCCGGGCGGGCGAACCGCTGCTGCCGGTACTCGCCAGCCTGATTCTCGGCGACACTGGTGGTACCGGAGACGGTGGCGAGATTGTGGCCAGGCTTGGTGCTGTGCTCGCCGACACGCCTGCGCTCATCATCCTCGATAACTGTGAGCATGTCGTGCAGTCCGCCGCCGTCGCGGTCATGCAGGTGCTGAGCGCGTGCGCTGGAGTCCGCATCCTCGCCACCAGCCGGGAGCCTTTGCATCTGCCGGACGAATCGGTCATGACCGTCGGGCCGCTGCCAGTCGCAGACCGTGACACGCTGGGCAGCCCGCCAGCATCTCAGTCAGGCGACGCGGTCGAATTGTTCATTGGCTTGCTCGACCGGGCTCGCGGCGGTGAAACCGAGCTGAGTTCGGGACAAGCCGCCGCCATGGTCGAGTTGTGCCGCGCGCTTGATGGTATTCCACTGTGTATTGAGCTTGCCGCGGCCCGGTCGCGGACGCTGTCGGTGAACGACATCGCAGCGAGCGTCGCGCGGGGCCTGGCCATCTTGAGCGGCGGCCGCCGGGAGGTTCCGCGCCATCAGGCGATCGAGGCGACTATCAGCTGGAGCTGGAACCTGCTCGAACCAGATGAGCAGCGTGCCCTGAGCCGGCTCGCCATCCTGCCCGCACCGTTCACCTTCCAGTGCGCCGCCAGGGTGGCGCATGAGGAACTGGATAATGGTGAACGCCTGGTCGCAACGCTGGCAGACAAGTCGCTGGTGTCACGGGAAGTGAACGAGGCCGGCGACGCCCGGTTCAAGGTTCTGGGAGTAGTGCGCAGCTTTGCCCTCAAGCACCTCAGTCCAGTAGATCGCCAGCGGGCAGTGCGGCAGCTCATGTACTGGGCTCTTGGTCTCGTCGAAATGAACGAGACTGAGTTTCATCAGGCAGAAACTATCGAGCGGCTCGACATGGAATTCCCGCTATTGTGCATAGCGCTTGAGGCGAGTGAAAAATCGCCTGCTGACCAGGTGCGGCTGGCCGTCGCGATCTGGCCGTACTGGCATATCCGCTCACAATTGGCCTATGGCTGCCGGTTCCTGGCGAAGGCGGACGAAGTAGGAGCACCATTGACTCTTGCCGAACGCGGGCAGGCTCTCGGCATACTGGCGAATCTCCTCGCCTATCAAGGGCGGTACGCCGAGTCGATCGATGCTGCGCGGCGCAGTGTCGAAGTGCGGCGAGACCTCGGTGATCCTAACCAACTGCGTCATGGCCTGCTGATTCTTGCGGGCTGTCTGATTGAGACCCGCAGGTTCGATGAGGCTGCCCCTTGCCTAGCCGAGATAGCTGCGATTCCCGGTCATATTGAGCTGTCGACACGTGGCGATCTGAATGTGCGCCAGGGCGTCCTGTACCTGCAGCGCGGTGATCCGAATCGTGCGATCCAGTTGCTGACCGAGGCAGCCCGGTGTTTCAGCATAGAACGGATGACGCTAGCCCACGGATTCTGCCTGACGTACCTGTCCGTGGCCCAGCGGCGGGCTGGTGACCTCGACACATCGCTGCGGATCGCGCTTGAGGCCAGGGGAATCCTTGGCAACACGTTCGGACCGAGCTGTGAGGCCGAGGTGGCCGTGGGCCTGGCGGCCGCGTATCTGGCGCTCGGCAGGAACGAAGATGCTCTCGTCGAACTCGAAGCTATGCCCGCGAGCGAGCAGATTAGACCGCAGACCCGGATCCACTCGCTGGTCCTGCGCGCCATGGCCGCTAGCGCGGCGGCGCCGTCCGCGGCCGCCGCGTTCCTTCTCTCCCAGGCCAGCGAATTTGCAGGCGGCCATGAAGAACAGACCATGCTGCTCGTCCGCGCCGCCCAGGAGATCGCCTACCGGGCCGCGGCCTATGAGACATCTGCTCTCCTGCTGGGAGTTCTTGCCAGAATGGGCTCAGACACACATGAGATTGAAGTCGGACTGCCGGTATTTGAGTCCTCGCGCCTCCAACGCCACCTGCCACAGTCAGGGCTGGAGACAATGATCGCCGACGGATTCAACGTCGACCCTAAAGCTGCCTTCGGCCTCGCCGTCACCATGCTTACGGAGCTGGCGTCTCAGGTACGCGTCCCGCTGCCTCCGAGGCCGGTTCCGGACAACTCGGTTACCTTTGGGACTCGGTTTATGCTGATCGCGCCACATTCACCATCGGTAGCTTCCCCATCCCGATTCGTCACCCGGCAGTCCGGGAACGATACCTTGGCCAACGTCACGCCGGACTAGGCGCTGCGCGACTGTCAACGTTCCTGGGAAACCCAGTTCCGTCTGTGTCCGCCAGAGTCCGAAAGGACAGAGGGAGTGCCAGCCATCCCGGCGGGTGCGACTCCGATACGCCTGCCGCCAGGCCCTAACTCGCTCCAGGAGCGAGGGTCAGGAGCGAGGGGTCAGCAGACTGCTCCGGGAACCACTTGCGGGAACCACCGTGCAAACTACCCCAGGCACCTTAGGGCATCTTCGGGCATGGTTTTCGCAGTTCAGATGCGTGAACTGACCCGGAATGCTGGGTGTAATCCTTGCCTCATTCCGCCTTACAAGCGAGGGGTTCGTAGGTTCAAATCCTACTGCGCCCACCAGAAGGTCTTCACCTTTGACCTGCGCCTATGTTCACGTAGTAAACGGACATAACGGACACGTTCAAGTGAGCGATTGGCTGGGAGGATGGCGGCAGTCATCGGATCCCCACGTGCGCCTTGCCGGACGCGGCGGTGGACTTGAGTCTGACTGGGCTCCTTTCCCGCGGGCTGACGCCGCTGTCCTTCGATTACCTGTACCTGGGACTCACGAACGCCTCGGCGTTCAGCCCTGCCGACATGATGCCGATGGTCCCGTGCGTGAAGACCGCAATGAGGGTGCAGCCGCTCATCTCGATCGCCGTCATCGGCCCGGTGTTGACGGTGCCGGGGGCGCCGCTGGCGTTTCACGTGATGGCCAAGCCGACCGGTGCGGTGTGCAACCTGGATTGTGAGTACTGCTTTTCCTTGTCCAAGGAGATGCTGTATCCCGGGTCCCGGTTCCGGATGGCCGCCGGGTTGCAGGAGACCTATATCCGGCAGCTGCTGGAGGCGCACGCCCGGGCGCCGGAGGTGGTGGTGGCCTGGCAGGGCGGCGAGCCGACGATGATGGGCCTGGACTTCTTCCGCCGCGCCATCGAGCTGGAGCGCCAGTACGCGCGGTCAGGGCAGCGGGTGCTGAACACGATCCAGACCAACGGCACCCTGCTGACCGACGAGTGGGGCGAGTTCCTTTGGGCGCTACGTTCATCCAGTTCATCCCGATCATCGAGCGGGCCGCCGAGCAGACGCTGCCGGTCGCCGACGCCGGCTGGGGCGCTGGCGTGCAGGGACGCCCGCTGTACATCCAGGAGGGGAGCCTGGTCACCCACCGGTCGGTGGGCCCGGAGCAGTACGGCCGGTTCCTGATCGAGGTGTTCGAGGAACGGGTCCGCTGCGACATCGGCACCGTGTACGTGCAGATGTTCGACACCGCGCTGGCGAACTGGTACGGCGAGGTCGGCGGGATGTGCGTGCACGCGGAAACCTGCGGCAGCCAGCTGGCCCTGGAGCACACCGGCGACCTGTACTCCTGCGACCACTACGTCGAGCCCGGCTACCTGCTGGGCAACATCAAGGACAAGTGCTGGAGCTGATCGCCCTTCCCCGGCAGCGGCAGTTCGGCCGCGACAAGCGTGACACCCTGACCCGGTACTGCCGGGACTGCGACGTCCGGTCCGCCTGCCACGGCGGCTGCCCCAAAGACCGGTTCGCCATCTCCCCCTACGGCGAACCCGGCCAGCACTACCTGTGCCCCGGCTGCAAAGACTTCTTCCACCACATCACCACGCCCATGGACGTCCATGGCCGCGATGCTGCGCGTCGGCCAGGCACCCGCCCAGCCCATGGCCGCCTACGCCAGGCAGGACTCCCGCCGCGGCCGAAACGACCCCTGCCCCTGCGGCAGCGGCCGCAAATGGAAACGCTGCCACGGCACCACCCCCACCCCAGCCAGAGCCGGCTGAGACCGCAGAAGTCCCGGAAGGCGGCGGCCCGATCGTGATCACACCGGAACCTGCTAGCGCTGGAGGCAGCATGCGAGGCCGGGGCTCGCTGATGCCCCAGGACTTGAGCCGACGCGGGCTGCTGCCGGCTGCCACGGCTCGCCGCTCGAGGGCCGCCGCCATGAGGTCCGCGCGGTGAGCGCCGCGCCCGGGCCGGCCCTGGCGCCGCCGGTCACCCAGAAGCGGGAGTTCTGGGTCCTGATGGGATACGCGGTCGTCCTCGGGGTCTTCGGCGCGTTCGCCGGCCTGGTGTTCATCGGAGTGATCAAGTTCGGGGGCAAATGGTATGACGATTCCCATCCGGGCTGGTTCGGCGGGCACTGGTGGTGGGTCGCAGTCGCCGCGGCGGCCGGCGTCGCGGTCGGCCTGCTGCGCCGCCTGACCCGCCTGCCCTGGGAGACTCCAGGCCTGTTCGACGACCTGAAAACCGGGCACGTCGAGACGCGCTTGGTGCCAGGGATCGTGGCCGTCTCGGTGGTGTCGCTGATCGGCGGCGCCAGCCTGGGCCCCGAGAAGGCGCTGGGCACGATGGGCGGCGGGGCGGGCAGCTGGATCGCCCGGCGGCGAGCGCTCAGCGAAGAGGATTCCCAGGTGAACACCCTGGCCGGCTTCGCCGGAGCCTACGGCGGGCTGTTCTCAAGCACCGTGATCGTGGTGATGCTGATCCTGGAGGTCGCCCGCCCCGGCGGGCAGCGGCTCGCCAAGGCCCTGGCCGCGGAGATCGTAGCCTCGAGTGTCTCGTTCGGCCTCTACTTCGCCATCGCCGGCGCGGTCTTCCTGGACGACTACAAGGTGCCGCAGTACACATTCCACGACTGGCAGCTGCTCGCGGGCGTCCCCCTGGGCCTGTTCGCGGCCGTTGTGATGACGCTGCTGGCCGGGTTCGTGATGGCGGCGTCGCGGCTGTTCGGCCGGCTGAAAGTCCCGGCCATCGCCAAATCAACGTTGGGCGGCGTAGTGTTCGGGATCATCGGCGTGGCCCTGCCGCTGACGATGTTCTCCGGCAGCGATCAACTCAATTCCGTGCTGAAAGGTGCCGGAACCCTAGGCCTAGGCCTGCTCATCGCCACCCTCATCGCCAAGATGCTCACCTTCGCCGTCAGCCAGGGCAGCGGATTTGTGGGCGGCCCTATCTTCCCGTCGCTGTTCATCGGCGGGACGGCCGGGGTCATCGTTCACCATGTCATCCCCGGCGTCCCGCTGGGACTGGCGTTCACCTGCCTGCTAGCCGCGGTCCCGGGGGCGCTCGCGGCCGCGCCGTTCTCGATGGTGCTGATGGCCGCGTTCCTGACTCAGGTAGGGGCGCTGCAGACCGCACCCATCCTGATCGCCGTCATCACCTCGTTCCTCACCATGGAGGGCGTGAAATACTTCCTGGCCAGCCGCAAGCAGGCCAGCGCCGCCGCGGCGAAACAGACAGCCTCGCTCAGGAGCACAGCGCCGGAGGATGACGCACCACACCGAGCTGATGTGCCGCCAAGCGCGGAGAGAGGCAGGCCGGAGGATGACGACCACGGAGAAAGCGGACCGTAAACGCTGGCGCCGGGCCGCTTTCGCGGTTTGGGACAACCTCTGGTTCGTGCCTGCGCTTATCTTTCTCGGCCGGACTGATCCTCGAAACGGCCTTGGGCTGCTCGACGGCTACCACGGGGCCACGGGCAAAATCCGCGATGCCATCGGCCCGCCTGACCTGGCGATCCGGGACTTCAGCAACGTCGTGTTCGACCACCACTGGCCTGATTAGTCTTCCGGTGCAGCCTCTGGATGGGTCGCATGCGGTGTGCTGCGTAGCCGGGGAGCTCTGGCGGGCGGCCCGGACATAGCGGTAAGCGGCGTATTCGCTGCCTGCCGATCGCACTGCAGTCCATCGGCTGTCCCCGCTGCCTAGACGCAGGCTGTAGCGGTGAGTAGCGCCCGGGCGTTGTCGATAGTTGCGAACACCGGCATCCGTCTGTCCAGTGCTAGGCGGTCACTGGTTCAGGCTTCTCCGGTTCAGTCTCCTCCGGCGTCGGGTGATGCCGCAGCCGGGACATGATCGTCGGCTTCGCTTCGGATGCGCTCGGGTGTTCCGCCACGTGCGCCGTGTACCAGTGGCTGTAGGCCGCGACCAGCGGTACCGAGGACAGGCCGTGCAGGAAGACGCTCAGCAGGATGATCAGCATCACCGTGGTGAGCAGCGTTTGCTTGTCGGGGATGTCATTCTCGAGGGCGATCAGTGCGAACACGATGGAGGCCAGGCCGCGAGGACCGAACCATCCGATGAAGGCGACGGTCGGGAGCTGCGCCCCGGTCCCCAGCATGGCGATCGCCACCGGAACCATGCGGATCAGTGTCAGGCTGAGCACCGCATAGGCGACGATCTGCCAGGTGACGTGCGGCAGCATCATGCCGACGGCGAGTGCCCCGAAGCCGACCCAGGTGGCGCCCGCGAGGGTCCCTCCGACTCCCTCGTTAAGGCTGGTCACGGGCAGGTCGTGGCGCCTGGAGAAATAGCCGAACGTCATCCCTCCGGTGAAGGCCGCGATGAAGCCGCTGCCGCCCAGCCGCAGGGCGGCCAGGTAGGCCAGCAGCGCCGCCACAAGGGGGAGGATCTGCCGCCATTGTCCCTCCAGCCACCCGCGATCATCCGCCGCGCGCAGCAGCAGGCCTGCCAGCGTGCCCGCTCCGATACCGGCGACGAGGCCCCAGCCGATCTGTTCCGCCATGTTGCGCACGACGGCAGCCGTGACGCCGGTCGACAGCTGAGCGAGCGAGAGGTCGACAGCTACCAGGAAGAACGGCACGCCGAGGCCGTCGTTGAGTCCGCTTTCGACGTCCAGCGCCTGGCGCACGCGGGGCGGCACTGACGGGTCCGAGACGACACGCTGCCCGAGCGCCGCGTCGGTCGAGCAGACCATCGTCGACAGAACGAAGGCGCTGGCCAGTGCGATGCCGGGAAAGACGAGGAGGCCGGCACCCAGGCCAGCGAGTATCGTCAGCGGCAGGCCGATGAGCAGAAGCCGGCTGGGCCAGCCCAGATGCCGGCGCAGGCCCGCGAGGTCGATCCGCGTCGAGTCGCTGAACAGCAGGAAGACGAGGGCGAGCTCGCAGAACCGCTCCGCGGTGATGCTCTCGAGGTGGATGTTCACGAGCTTGAGAGCGGACGTCCCGACGCAGAGGCCGGCCGCCGTGAAGATCATGGCCGACGTGATGCCTCGCGCATCGAGCGGTTTGGAAACCGTCCCGTACAGGATGAGGATCACGGCGATGGTAATGAGAGCGACGAACATGCGTCCTCCTCTAGCAAGCGTCCGCGAAGATCCACCACACGGTCACTCTCTTGCCCCGTGCTCCGCCGACTTGTCCTTTGCTCCGCCGGCCCGTTGCTCGCCGCGACAGCAGCCTGCACACTGTCGTAGATGTGATCCTCCCCGATCTCCGCCAGCACGCGTGAGCCAGAGCTCGGGGTCGTGGACCTCGAGCATCTGACGGCAAGCGCGGAGCCGGTGCAGCTCGAGCTGGGGCTCGGTCCGGCTGGCGACGGCTCGCTGAGGGCGTGCCGATGAGCCATCATGACCAGCCGGGTTCTATCGCGGGACCCGCTGCACCGCCGTCCGTTCCCCTGGTCCGGAGTGACGGATATGAGCTCAGCGCCCAGCTCCTGGATTTGCTCGATGAGCCCGGCCAGGTGCGCCTGATCGGTGACCTGGCCGGTCAGCACCGTCATGCCCGCAAGCCGCCGCAGCTGCATGCTGTCAAACAGGATTCCGAACGCATCGCCCAGCTCCCCGCGAAGGACAAGCCGGTACCTGCGGCCTTGCACCCCGTTGCTGTCCATGTTTAGGCAGCCTCACACTGAGGCAAACGACCCGTCATCACCTTCCGGCCGGATTCACCTAGGGGAAGCTGGTGTCAGGCCAGACCCGGCCCGTACGCCCGTCCGGGCGCCGGCCAGTCACAGACAACGAGGCAGGTAGACCTGGGCTGCGGCGTCGGCCGAAGGCGCCCGGTGGGTTATCCCTGGGATGCTCACTATCGGAGGCCGAGTTCGCGGCCACGTTCGAGCGCGGCGGCCCGCGAGGAGACGCCGAGCTTGCGGTAGATCGCCCGCCTGCACCGCTGTGTCTCTACGGCACCGCAGACCTCGGCGGTATCAGGCGGAGCCTGCCTGGGCAAGTGGTCCTAATGCGGCCAGCCGCTGGCTGCTGGCCGGCTAGGCGGCGGGAGCCTGCTCCGCCGGAAGGAGCCCGGTGCCCGCCAGCAGCCGTCGTTACAGTCAGGGCATGGCTCAAGACATTCAGGACTGGCTAGCGGGGTTCGCTGCCGAAATCGGCACTGTCCCGCCAACCCGCGAAGAGCTGGACATGCTGCTCGAACTCGCCGGGATCGCCGCGCACGCCTCGGAGCGGCCTGCCGCGCCGATCACCTGCTGGCTGGTCGGCCGGGCAGGCCTGGATCCCCGGGCCGCGCTCGCCGCCGGCAAACGGCTTGCCGCGGGCAGCGAGGCGAACGGCAGCTGAGGTCAGCCGCCGGGCTGTGTCGCTGCGGCCATGCGCTAGCACCCCTTGACGGGATCATCGCGGCCGGCGTTGGCGGGCGCGGACCTGGGGCCAAGTCTGCCAGGACCTTGTGCCCTGGTGATCCGGCTGCGGTTGCACGGAAACTGTACGGGTGACCACTTTGATCCCGGTTGCTGAGGCGCGTCGTCTTGTCCTGGCCGCGATCACGCCGCTGGCGCCGCGCCGCGTCGCCACCGGCGATGCGCTTGGGCATGTCCTGGCCGAGGCGGTGCAGGCCACCGAGCCCGTGCCCCGCTTCGCCAATGCCGCGATGGACGGTTATGCCGTGAGGGCCGCTGATGTGGCTGCCGCCCCGGTTCGCCTGCGAGTGACCGGGACCGTGGCGGCCGGCGACGGGCCGAAGGCCGTCGTTTCGCGCGGCGAGGCAGTGCGGATAATGACCGGTGCGCTGATGCCGCCAGGTGCCGACGCAGTGTGCATGGTGGAGCATACGAGGGCGGAGGATGGCGGGCTGGCCGTGCTCGTTGAGGAATCAGTGAGCCCTGGCACGAATGTGCGGGAGCCTGGCGGGGACATCGCGGCCGGTACCGAGGTCTTTGGGCCGGGAACGCAGCTCAGGGCCGCCCACGTCGGGGTACTCGCGAGCCTCGGCATCCAGGCGCTGCTCGTCTATCCGCGCCCGGCGGTCGGCGTCCTGTCCACCGGCGACGAGCTCGCGGCTCCCGATGCTGCCCTGATGCCGGGGAAGATCCGTGACGCCAACCGCCCGGCGTTGCTGGCCCAGCTCAGATCGGACGGATTCCGTCCGGTCGATCTCGGCATTGGCGGAGACGACCAGGACATCCTGGCGGATCGCCTGCGGACAGGCGGGTCGCGCTGCGATGCCATCATCGCCACGGGAGGGGTGAGCGTCGGGGACCATGACGTGCTGAAGGTTGCCCTGGAGAAGCTGGGCGGCGCTGCGATGCACTCCCTGACGGTCGCCATGAAGCCCGGCAAGCACGTCGCCGTCGCGTCGCTCGGCGAGCAGCGCATACCGGCCTTCGGGCTGCCGGGGAACCCGGTGGCCGCTCTTGTCACCTACGAGCTGTTCGTCCGGCCCGCGCTACGGGCCATGGCCGGCTGCCCGGTGCTCGACCGGCCGCGGGTTGCCGCGATAGCGGAAACTGACCTGCCTCGCCGGCCGGGGCCCAAGCTCTACCTGGTGCGGGTGACGGCACGGACCGGGACAGACGGGGTGCTGCGGGTACGGCCATCGGGCGGCCAGGAATCGCACATGCTGATGGCCATGGCCCAGGCCAATGCCCTCGCACTGCTGCCGGACGGCGACGGCGTCCGGGCCGGCGGGCGCGTCGAGGTGCTGCTACTCGACACCGACGGGCTCTAGCTCACCGGCTACGGGTGGCCTTCGCCCACCTGACCATCCCGGCGACCTGCGCGGCTTTGTACTCGGCCAGGAGCCTTCTTCAGCCTGGCGTTTGGATCTTGAGCTCCTTCGGGTGCTTCATACCTTCGCCCTCGTCCGGCGTACTGCTCTGATGAGTGGCACAGTGCGGCGGGGACGGCGCGGCTCAGTCTTTTTCACCTAGGGGAAAAGACTGGCAGGGGATGACAGGTCACCTGCGGCCGTTGGACCATCGATTGGGCGCTTAGGGACGTAGGGCCCTGGTAACGTGTCGCCGGGTCGGGGGACGGTCGACCGTGGCAGCGGCGACGTGCGTGGGCTGGCTGAGACGCGTGGAAGCGAGGTCGTTATGAGTTCTGTGATGGCGCCGAACGTGAGTGGTGTGGACGCCCCCGGCCGGCGCACTGTTTACAGCATGTGCGGCATGTGCGCGGTGCGTTGCCCGATGGAGGTGACGGTCGAGGACGGCCGGGTGACCTGGCTGCAGGGCAATACGCACGACCAGGCCCTCGGCGCCAGCCTGTGCGCGAAGGGCGCGGCCGGCCTGTTTCTGGAGGGTGACGACGAGCGGCCGCAGACGCCGCTGATCCGGGCTGGCGAGCGTGGCGGCGGCCAGTGGCGGCGGGCGTCCTGGGACGAGGCCCTCGACTACATCGCCGGGAAGCTGACGGAGACGATCGATGTCTTCGGCGGGCGCGGTATCGCGCTTTCCGATCGTGGCGGCCCCTTTACTGACCTGACCCAGGCCTTCGTCCGGGCGCTCGGCTCGCCGAACTACTTCGATCACGATGCCGCCTGCGCCGGCAATGTCCATAACGCCACGCGTTCGCTGTACGGCTTCGGCGCCGCGGGGCTCTTGTTCGACTACCAGCACTGCAAGCATCTGGTGCTCTACGGCCGCAACATCGTCGAATCGCTGGCGGTCAAGGAGGCTAAGGCGTTCATGGCCGCGGTGGCGAGGGGGATGCGCTGCACCTACATCGATCCGCGCGCCACGATCACGGCGTCCAAGGCCACCCGCTACTGGCAGGTGCGGCCGAAGAGCGACTACGCGCTGAACCTCGCCATCATCCATGAGGTCCTGGAGCAGGATGCCTACGACAAGGACTTCGTCGCCCGCTTCGTCTCCGGCATGGACTACCTGCGGGAGGCGGTCAAGGACACGACGCCCGAGTGGCAGGAGCCGCACACCGGCGTTCCCGCCGCCGAGCTTCGCGCGTTCGTGACCGAGATCGCCGCGGACGCACCACATGTGATCTTCCATCCGGGGTGGATGTCAGCTCGCCACAGGCAGTCGTTTTACGTGAGCCGCTCGGCGCTGATCCTGAACGCGCTGATGGGCAACATCGAGCTTCCGGGCGGATGCGTGCTGGCGAAGCCGCCCGAGCACTACGGCCG
>CAVTXZ010000010.1:0-54305 GCA_963738755.1 uncultured beta proteobacterium | reverse complement strand
GACGGCAGCGAGCCTGGGATCGGCACGAACGATGCGCCGGTTCCCTTCAGGCAGCGACAACGTTGGCTTGAACTCCGCCAGTGATCGTCGTGAGTGCAGCGCCTCCTCATTGGGGGCAACTTTGGGGGCATCTCCGCCTTGTAGATTCGGGGATCGTTATTCATTTTGCGGTCAGGAGTTTGATCTTCGCTTTCTGACGCAACGCATACCTTGACGCGAATGGACGACAACGGTTGCTGGTGAGAGCCAACCCCCGATCCCGCCTGTCGTCGCTATCACTTATCTGCACTCGCAGGTCGCGTGTGAATAGGTGGGCGGCCCGCATAAACTTCAGGGCTCAAACTTGATCTTCGCCTGCTCAAGCATCCAGGCTTCAATCTTGTCGTGCCACATGCGCAGCAGGTCGAGAGGGCGACGGCGATAGTGTTTCTCGGCAATTGCCGACGGCTTATGCCCTTGGATTTGAGCGACAACGCCGACCGGAACCTCCACCCACTCCGACAGCGTGCCGAATGACCGGCGCAGGCCATGCAGCGAAATGTGAGGCAAACCCGTCGGCGCCAACGCGCGATTGTGCGCGTGACGCGGTTCGGCTATCTTTCCGTCCGATGCCGTTTTACTGGCGAACACCCACTCCGGAGGCTCCCACTGTTCGCCCCTTTCAGCGAGGCGAGCGGCTTGGCGTTTAGTTGGGAGGCATCTCGTTTAGACGCTGAAGATGCCGCAATAGGCTCGCTAAGATACGGGGTGAGCGGAATAGTCCGGCCGCCAGTGCCTTCAACTTTGTCGTTCATGGTCAAGCTGCGCCAGCGGAAGTCCACGTCTTCCCAACGCAACGCGGCTAGCTCTTCCCGACGGGCGCCTGTGATCAGAAGGCCTTGCAGGTATGCGCTGATGACCGGATTCGCGATGCCACGTACCGCGCTAAACCAAACAGACAGCTGCTCGCGCTGAAGGCAGTCGTCCTTCGCGGCGCTACGAGGGAGAATGCCTTTGACCTTTGGCGAAGCATAGGCCTCGTGCGGGATGATGCCTGCATACGTCTCGTGAGTGTCGCACCACCGAATGAACGCCTTGAACAGACCGAACGCATGACCGGCATTCGTTGGTCCTCGGGGTATTTCGGCCTCGAGCCACTCGGACATGGATGTTGCCGTGATCTCGGTCAACCTGCGCGGCATGAGCGGTGCCAATGGCCCACGCACTTTTTCTTTGCCGCCGCGTTTGGCAATACCGCCGCCGGGCGACGGAGAGGTTGATATGGTCGAGGATGTATCTCTCCGACCGAGGCTTTTTCGTTTTCGGGGAAATCTTCGTGCGAAGATGCTCCAGGTACTGTTCCCATGCTTCGCCGACAGTCACGTCCTGGCGGTGCTTGGCTGCCTGCCGAGCTTCGTGCGCTGCCTTCTGCTCGGCCTCATGTTCCCGCGGATCGACGCCGCCGTCGATAAGCGTCTGGAGACTTCGTGCTCGCTCCTGCGCCTGGTCGATAGTCCAACTCCTCGGATCGCCGATTGTGATCCGCACCGTCGAGCCATGGATCTTCCCTTGGAAGATGTAAGCCTTGGCTCCGCCAGCGGTGGCACGCAAACCGAGCCCGGGGTCTTGCTGTCCCAGAGAAACGACTGCGACTTACCTTCGGCGCAGCGATGCGCTTCTACGCGAGCCGCAGTGAAATTTACCTTCGCCACCTAACCTCCTTGTTCGTAAGTCGGCAATCCCGTGTAACCGCTGTGTAACCGGATTATGCGGCAATGAAGGTATGTCGATCAACATCGATTGGCAGGCTGGGTAAGGTGAAATTCTTTAAAATACAATGGCTTACGGATTATATCAATGTCGATCCATCTCAAGAAATGTCGACTTGTTCGCATTCGCAATGCGAAGGTCGGGAGTTCGATCCTCCTCCTCCCCACCAATTGATTATTTGTTTTACGTAAGAACCGGCCACGCGCCGGTTTTTGCGTTTTTGAAGTATGAGATTTGGGCCTGTGGCGGTGTTGTTCCTCTGTCTGCCTACGGCGTTGGCCTTCCTTGCATTTGTATTCGTCCATTAACAAGAAAACGCCAACACCGCAGGTGTAAACATCCACCCAAACCACCTTCACCAACCAGAAAAAATCAAAACTTACCCCATCCGCCATCCCCACTCGCACCTGCGGCAGCCAGCACCCCAACCGGCGCTGTAACGGGAGCAGCAGAAGCCTTGGCAACCCGTTTGCCAAGCGCAGGCGCGGCATTAGCACCCTCCCGCCGCGGAGCGGCAAAAGAAGCAGAACCAGCAACAACCCCCGCCGCAGTCACCCCATTCGCAATCTGAAAGAACGCCACCGTTTCATTCAACTGCTGCCCCTGATCCTCCATCGACCGCGAAGCCGCCGCAGCCTCTTCAACCAATGCAGCGTTTTGCTGCGTCACGTTATCCATCTGCGTGATGGCCTGATTGACCTGCTCGATCCCGCGGCTCTGTTCCGCTGATGCCGCCGCGATCTCCGACATGATGTCGGTCACCCGCGCAACGGCCTGGGTCACTTCGGCCATCGTCTTGCCCGCTTCACCCGCCAGCGCCGAACCGTCGCGGATCCTTGCCACTGAGGTCGCGATCAGATCCTTGATCTCCTTGGCCGCACTCGATGAACGTTGCGCCAGGCTTCTGACCTCGCTCGCGACCACCGCGAAACCGCGCCCCTGCTCGCCGGCACGCGCGGCTTCGACGGCCGCGTTCAACGCCAGAATGTTGGTCTGGAACGCAATGCCTTCGATGATGCCGGTGATCTCGGCAATCTTGGTCGAACTGTCGCTGATGTCGTGCATCGTGTCGACCACCTGACCCACCACTTCGCTACCTTTGTGCGCAACCGTCGACGCATTCGCGGCCAACATGCTGCCCTGCTGGGCGTTGTCAGCGTTCTGCTTCACCGTTGACGTGAGCTCCTCCATGCTGGAGGCTGTTTCCTGCAACGACGCCGCCTGCTGCTCAGTGCGCTGGCTCAGATCCATGTTGCCGGCGGCGATCTGCCGTGCGGCGCCGGCAATGCTGGTGCTGCTGTCGCGCACCCGACCGACGATCGCCGTTAGCCGTTCGGTCATCTCGCGCAACGCGGCAAGCAGTTTGCCAGTCTCGTCGCTGCCGTCAACGGTGATGCGTGTGCGCAGATCACCTTCCGAGACCGTGCGCGCAACGTCGATGGCAAGACGCAGCGGCCCGGTCACCGCGCGCGTGATCAGCACGCACGCGCCGATGGCAAGTCCCAACGCAATCAGGCATATCGCAATCAGCAGGTTGCGCTGGTTCTCGTAGTGCGCTGCGTGGTCGTTGATCAGCTTTTCCTGGCGCGTACGTGTGTAGTCGGCATACGCGTTGGTGGCACGAATCAGCGCGGCAAGCAGGGGCCGGCATTGCTCGTCCATCTTGACGATCGCCTCGTCACGCTTGTTGGTGAGCGCGAGGTTCACGATGTCGAGCGCGACCGGGCCGTACGACGTTTCGACGCGATTGATTTCGGCGACAAGACTGCGTGCTTTGTCCGTCGTGTCCGTCGCGCCGGCAATCATGTCGTTGAGTTTCTTCAGATCGGCTTGCACGTCTTCGTGCGCGCGCGTCACGTCGGCTTTCTCTATTTCGAGGTCCTGGGGTTTCGTCACCAGTACCAGGTTACGCGCGGCAATCGCGCGGCGATCGACTGCGGTGCGTACCTGCATCGCCATGTCGGCGCGTGCGTTGATGCCGTGCACGAAGCCGGAAAAGCCATCTGTTGAATCACTCAGCGCCTTCAGGGAGAGACCGGACACTGCGACGACAATGAGAGACAGCATGCCGAAACCGGCAACGAGTTTGGTTTTGATGGTGAGATGCTTGAGTGTCACGATTGTTTCTCCAATAACGAAACGTGAAAGCGTTCGCAATGGACTCTCAGGTCCGGTACATGGGTGCGTCTGTCTGACCGCCGAACATCATGGCGCCCCGCGCTGTCTGCCCCATTCGTGCCTTGCGCTGACGCATCGCGAACAATGCGTCGTGTCGCGCGTCAGGCGTCAAACGGGTATCCCATTTACTGGATATCGGTCTGGACCGGCGGCTACTTAAGCGAAGTCGGGTATATCTTTACAAAGCTTGCATACGATGAACGAAGAAAATGCCAATTCGGGCATGGATAAATATATTTAGGCGCATGATGAAAGCGCGAATCTAGGGTTCTGTAGCCTGATGGCCTGAAAGTGAATCTATTCACCGAACCTTATGACCTGTTCGAACTGAATTGGCCGCGAGGGCGATAACGGTGAATATGGCCGCAGCTTGTGGGCGCGTCTCAAGGGCCGAACCGGGAATGCGTTGCAGCGGCTGCCGAAATAGCGCGCCGCAGCAAGCCGCAGCAGTTTGCGGTGGGTTCGCTTCCGCCCGTGCGATCGCCCAAGTCCGGTTTGGTCCACCAGAATCCCGTCTTTTCGAGCGTCTAATGTTTCGCGGCCTCTGGTAGGCTACCGGTTCACCCGGCGCGCCTTCCGGACGCGGCCGACTTCTTCACGCGCGTGGGTCAGCGCAAGCTCGAACGAAAAGCCCATGGTGACGCGTCGACCGAACATCGTGATTGCCATCAGCATCGTGCTGGCCAGCATGATCCTCGCGATCGCGGTATGGGTGCTGGCGCAGATGCGCGATGACGCTCTGCGGCGCGCCCAGGATTCGGTGTTCAACGTCTCGCTGCTAATCGAACGCGACATATCGCGTAACCTGGAAATCTACGATCTCTCGCTGCGCGCGGTAATGGATGGTCTAAAACAACCCGGCGTTCTGAGCCTGCCGCCTGAAATCCGCCAGATGGTGCTGTTCGACGGCTCGGCGAGTGCGAAAGACATGGGTTCGATTCTGGTCCTCGACCCGGCCGGCAACGTCATATTCGACTCGCAGGCAAGCCCGCCGCGTCGCATCAACCTCGCTGAGCGCGACTACTTCAGGGTTCAACGCGACTCGCCCAATGTGGGCTTATACGTGAGCCATCCGTTTATTCCCAAGGTGACCGGCAAGGACGTCAGCATCGCGCTGAGCCGGCGCATCACGCGGCCGGACGGCAGCTTTGGCGGCGTGGTGGCGGGGACGATGCGCCTGACCTATTTCCGCCGGCTGTTCGCCGGCATGAATCTCGGCTCGGGCGGCTCGATGGCGTTGATGCTGAACGACGGCACGATGCTGATGCGGCGTCCGTACGATCCGAAAATCATCGGCTTCAATCTGACCGGCACCGCGAACTATTCGCGCTTCACCCAGCAACCGAGCGGCGATTTCTTCGGCACGGCGGCGATAGACGGCGTCGAGCGCTGGTATGCGTTCCGGCACATCGACATGTATCCGCTGATTCTCGATGTCGCGTTGTCCACGCGGGATATCTACGTGGAATGGCGGCGCCGCGCCTGGATCATCGGCTCGCTGATTGCCGCGCTCGATGTGACCATCATCGCGCTTGCTGTCCTGTTCTCGCAGCAGCTACGGCGCCGGCGCGCTGCTGAAGACGAATTGCACATGCTGGCGCGCACCGACGGGCTGACCGGCCTGAACAATCGCCGCAGTTTCGAGGAGCATGCTGAAGAGGAGTGGCGCCGCGCGCAACGCAATGTGTGGCCGTTGTCGATGCTGCTGATCGACGTCGACAGTTTCAAGGGCTTTAACGACATCTACGGCCATTCGGCGGGCGACGACGCGTTGATCGGCGTCGGACACTGCATTGCGCAGAGCGTGCGCCGCCCGGGCGATACCGCCGCGCGCTACGGCGGCGAGGAGTTCGCCGTGCTGCTGCCCAATACCGACGAAACTGGCGCAATGCATATTGCCGAGAAGATTCGCGCCACGGTTCAGGCGCTCCAGCTCAGCCACGTCGCTAGTTCGCACCGTGTGCTGACGGTCAGCATCGGGATCGCCTGCACGAAGGGCCAGGCGTTCGCGTCGAGCCGCGCGCTCGTCAACGCCGCGGACGAGGCGCTCTACGAAGCCAAGGACGCAGGCCGTAATCGCGTGCTGTGCTATCCGGTGGCGTCGCGCGCGGAAAACGTCCGCGTTGCCGCGCAGCCGTCGCGCTGAGGAGATCGTGGCACGGCTGGCGATCAGCGAAACGGGCGAATCGCCCGCGCCCACCGCGGACGCGAACGAAGACGATTCCCTGCGCGGCCGCGGCCGGCAGAAATTCAGCATCGTCGTCGGAGAAATCACCGTGTTGCCGCGTCATTGGGACTGACTGAATTGTCAGTGGGCTGGCGCTTTCGTCACCCATCCTTGAATTGGGCGGGGCGTCCGACGCGAAGCGCCCGGGTCGTCCAGCAAAGCGTATGGGCAAAAAAAAAACCGCTCACACCGGGGGAGTGTGAGCGGGAAAGTCGGAGAGTTACAACAACATCGCATGCGCTTACTCATGGGGATCAAACGCAGCAAAGAAAGTTTAAGAGTTCGACCGCGACGCAACTATCAGACAACTCCCAATCGCAAAGCACGCGAGCCGGTGTTCGGCCCTGTCTTCGCCGCCGTTGGCCTTTGCGATCTGGCCCCGTGCGCCAGGCATTCCTTACAGCATCCTGTCCCGGTTATTCCCGGCATTTAGCGCATCAAGTCTCCGGGCTCGCCGCCGTAAATGAAGTGGGAGCGCCGCTGCGAATGCGCCACAGCGCGCAGCGTCCCGTCAGGACTAACGAAGGATGATGAAATGAAGTGGTTCGATCGCATGACCGTATTCAAAAAGCTGCTGCTGGCGTTTGCCATTGTGATCGGGTTCTGTGTCGTTATTGGCGGAACTTCGCTGACGACGCTCTCGTCGATGCATGGCATCACCAACGCCATCTGCGACCTGCACATGAATGGTCTCTACTGGATGGAAGAGGCGAACCGCCACAAGATCGACTCCGATCTTGCCGCCGCCAATCTTGGCTATGCCGCCGACGACGCCGGCCGTCAAAAGCTGAAGGACGGCATCGTCGGATCGCTCAAGGACATGCACGCAGCCTACGACCAGTACCGCGCGACGATCGAAGCCGGCAAGGGTCAGGAAATGTTCGACGACGTGCTGCGCAAATCGGCCGTATGGGAGGGCATCGTGCATCAGCAGATCGGCCTCGAACCGATTCCGGCCGGCGTGGACAACAACGAACTCGTGCGGCGTGCGATCGCGTCGAGCGAGGCGCTGCGCGATCGCATTACGGCGCTGATCGACTATCGCCGTCAGCAGGCCACCGAAGCGCAGCAGGAGGCCACCGCCGACTATCAGCACATGCGGATCGTGATGCTCGCGCTGGTGCTGGGCGCCATCGCGGCCGGCACGCTGCTGGCAGCCGTCATTGCGCGCCGCCTGGCGCGTCAGCTCGGCGGCGAACCGGATTACGCGATGCACATCGCCAACCGTATCGCCGATGGCGACCTGAGCGTGCGCGTGGACACTCGCGCGGGCGACACGAACAGCATGCTGTTCGCCTTGCGCAACATGCGCGAGCGGCTGGCCGGTATCGTCTCGGGCATCAGTGAGTCGAGCGAGTCGATTCTGATGGCGTCCGGCGAGATCGCGCAGGGCAACACCGACCTGTCGCAGCGCACCGAAGAGCAGGCCGCAGCGTTGCAGGAAACCGCGTCGAGCATGCAGGAGCTGACGTCGACGGTGAAGCTGAACGCCGAGAACGCGCAGCAGGCGGGTGGTGTCGCGCATGGCGCATCGGAAGTGGCGGCGCGCGGCAGCAGCCTGGTCGGCGACGTGGTCGAAACGATGCGCGAACTGGCTGCCGGCTCGAAGCGGATGACCGACATCATCGCGGTGATCGAAGGGATTGCGTTCCAGACCAACATCCTCGCGTTGAACGCGGCCGTCGAAGCGGCGCGGGCAGGCGAACAGGGGCGTGGCTTTGCCGTGGTGGCGGGCGAAGTGCGCTCTCTCGCGCAGCGCAGTGCGATTTCGGCGAAGGAAATCAAGGAGCTGATTGAAAGCTCGACCGCGCGCGTGGGCAGCGGCGCCGAACTGGCCGAGCGGGCTGGTCAGACGATGGCCGAGGTCACGCACGCGGTTAAGCGCGTGACCGACATCATGGGCGAGATTTCGTCGGCGTCGCAGGAGCAAAGCACCGGCATCGAGGAGGTGAACCGCGCCGTCGCGCAGATGGACGACGTGACCCAGCAGAACGCGGCGCTGGTCGAGCAGGCGGCGGCCGCGGCGGCATCGATGGCCGATCAGGCGAGGCAGTTGCAGGCGGCGGTGACGGTGTTTTCGCTGGAAGCCCGGCACGGCTGAACGAGCAGCCGATCCCCGATGGGCGCGCGTTGCGTCGCCCTTGCCAGGCCAGATGGCACTCCGTACACTCGCGCGTAATTCATAGGCGGCGTCGTTCGCGGCGCCGTCCACCAAAACGCCGACAGAGGAGAACCCCCGCCATGGCCGATTCCTACTTCCCCCGCTGGCGCACCCAGCCGAGTGCTGCCGAGGGCCGCATCGTCGGCACGGACGAACGGCTTGCGTGGCCGCAGATGTTCGCGATGGGCATTCAGCACGTCGTCGCGATGTTCGGATCAACTGTGCTCGCGCCGTTGCTGATGGGTTTCGATCCGAACCTGTGCATCTTCATGTCGGGCATCGGCACGCTGCTGTTCTTCGTACTGGTGGGCGGGCGGGTGCCGAGCTATCTCGGCTCGAGCTTTGCGTTTATCGGCCTCGTGATCGCGGTGACCGGGTATGGCGGACACGGACCGAACATGAACATCCCGGTTGCGTTGGGCGGGATCATCGCGTGCGGGGTGGTGTACGCAATTATTGGGTTGATCGTTTCCGCCGTTGGCACCCGATGGATTGAAACGTTGATGCCGCCGGTGGTGACG
The DNA here is from genome assembly GCA_963738755.1 of uncultured beta proteobacterium. Lineage (GTDB taxonomy): Bacteria > Pseudomonadota > Gammaproteobacteria > Burkholderiales > Burkholderiaceae > Paraburkholderia. The sequence goes on along the minus strand of CAVTXZ010000010.1, from coordinate 45,469 downwards.
GGGGCGATCGTCTGCGTGATCGGGCTGAATCTTGCACCGATTGCGGTGCATGGCGTGAGCGGCAGCAACTTCGACTCGTGGATGGCGCTGGTGACCGTGTTGTGCGTCGGCGCGGTGGCGGTGTTTGCGCGCGGCATGCTGCAGCGTTTGCTGATTCTGGTCGGTTTGCTGATGGCGTATGTGATTTACGCAATCGTCACGAACGGACTCGGCATGGGTAAGCCGATTGACTTCGCGATCGTGGCGAACGCTGCGTGGTTTGGTCTGCCGCACTTTACGGCGCCGGTTTTCAATGTGCAGGCGATGACCTTGCTCGCGCCGATTGCGGTGATTCTGGTGGCCGAGAATCTTGGCCACATCAAGGCTGTTAGCGCGATGACGGGGCAGAACCTCGACCGCTATGTCGGTCGTGCATTTCTGGGCGATGGGCTTGCCACAATTGTTTCTGGTTTTGCCGGTGGCACTGGGGTGACGACCTATGCCGAGAACATTGGCGTGATGGCCGTGACCAAAATTTATTCGACGCTGGTGTTTGTTATTGCTGCGGTGATTGCTTTGGTGCTGGGTTTTTCGCCGAAGTTTGGCGCGGTGATCCAGACGATTCCTGGGCCCGTGCTGGGCGGGGTGTCGATTGTTGTTTTTGGTTTGATTGCGGTTACCGGCGCTCGGATCTGGGTGGTTAACAAGGTGGACTTTTCCGATAACCGGAATCTGATTGTCGCCGCGGTGACGCTCGTGCTGGGGGCAGGGGATTTTTCGCTGAAGCTTGGAGGGTTTGGGCTCGGGGGGATTGGGACTGCCACGTTTGGGGCAATCATTCTTTATGCGTTATTGAGGAGGAAACCTGCTGTGGGGCAGGTGGCTTGATTTTGTTTTTTTGCCTTTGGCGACGGCGTTGTTCTGATTTTGCCTACGGCGGTTGGTTGGTGTGCCTGCGGCGGTGGCTGTTTCTTTTGTTATTGGTCTATTAGCTTTCCCCCTATGCGGGGGGCACTCACTTTCTTTGCCGCCGCAAAGAAAGTAAGCAAAGAAAGCGGGCTCTAACCGCTAACTCTTAAGCGGCTCCCCTGGCTTGGAGGGGATCGTGGCTCCGTAGAGATTGAGCCTGCGCACCTCCCCACCCTGAGTGACCAGGCCGTCATGCTTCCGGCGGCGCTGCGCGCGCCGAGGCGGTACTTCGTCACACCACCTCCGTCTTTTTTGCGCTCGGGCGTTGTTCAATGCTGCGCTCGCTGCGGCATGCCATGGCCGACTCGCCGGCTTCAACGCTCTCAAGATCATCTCAATGCATCGGTGCTGTGCGCGCTTCGCGGCGGGACGCGCGGCGTACGTCGCCGGGCGATACTTCCGGAATATCCGCATTTTCAGCCGTCTCGCCGAGGCAAAGCCGACGGCCCCCACCGCGCCCAAACGAAGCACCCGGTTTCCCTGGTGTACCCGTCCGCGACGCACGCAGTGCGGAGTGGGAGCGGATGACGGCTGTGTCACTGGCGCTTATGGAGCACGGTGTGATCCGTTAATCGCACCACGATCCCCTCCAAGCCAGGGGACCCGCTTAAGAATTAGCGGTTCGAGCCCGCTTTCTTTGCTTACTTTCTTTGCGGCGGTGAAGAAAGTGAGTGCCCCCCCGCACAGGGGGAACGCTAATAAACCAATAAAACCAATAAGAAAAGAAACGCCCCTCGCCGCAGGCAAAAAAACCCCAGTGGCTTCGCCACCAACCAATTTGCACCTAAACAGTGCGCCCCGCGCCCCCGCCAAGCGCATTACCGCTTCCATCGGTGCAAACCACTATGCAAATTTCCCTCAAATGTGCGCCACCGTGCGCACAGACCTTGCTTAAGCAATACCGATAACGCACATTCTGAGAACTGGCGCCGAAGTTGTTCGCCTCCGCGTTCGGACCGGCCCGGCTCTCGCGTGAGAGGATTGCATGACCATTGCGCAACAGGAAAGGACGGCCAGCCCGCCGCACGGTTTCGATGTCGAAGTGACGTCGGGGCTCGAACGTTTTTCAGTTCAACACGGCGAGCTGACACTGACCAGCGTGTTTCAACCGATCTTCAGTCTGTCGCATATGCGAGCGGTCGGCTATGAGGGACTACTGCGCGCGCACGACGCGCTCGACCGCCCGGTGTCCCCGCTCGACGTATTCGGCGAGGCGGCGCGGTTAGGCGACGTCCTGCAACTGGACCGGCTCGCCCAGACGCTGCATCTGGAGAACTTCAAGGTACTCGGCGCCGAGCGCGAATGGCTGTTTCTGAATGTCCACCCCGGCGCACTCACCGATCCCTATCTGTCCGCCGCACTACTGGCCAATTTGCGGCGGCTGGACCTGCCGCCGCGGCGCATCGTGCTCGAAGTGCTCGAACAGCGCGCGGAAGACCTCGAACGTCTCGCGGACGCCGTGCGGCAGTTCCGCGAACGCGGCTTCCTGATCGCGCTAGACGACTTCGGCGCGGGTCACTCGAACGTCGAACGGATCTGGCAGTTGAACCCCGACATCGTGAAACTCGACCGCATCATGTTGTCGCACGCCGCGCATCGCACCGACATGGCCGCAATCCTGCCGGGGCTGGTGGCGCTCCTGCACGAAGCGGGCAAGCTGGTGCTGATCGAAGGCGTGGAGACGGAGCATGAAGCGCAAATGGCGCTCGCCTGCGATGCCGACTTCGTACAGGGTTTTTTCTTCGGCCGTCCGAATCCCGGTGCGGCCGACGCACTACACGCGACGACCTGCATCAGCGAAGTCACCGATCGTTACCGCGATCAGGTCGAAGCGCGCGAGCGCCGCAATGCGAGCCGTCTTGCTCCGTACCTGCGCGCGTTCGAACGCGCGGCCGAGCGGCTCGCGGCCGGTGAGCCGCTCGAGGAAGTGTGCTGGAATTTTCTCGCGCTCGATCACGCCGCGCGCTGCTTCCTGCTCGACGCGAGCGGTAAGCAGGCCGGCCGCAACGTCGTGCTGCGCGCCGATCGCGCAGCCCACGAAACGCGATTTTTGCCGCTCGCGGATGCGCAAGGGGCGAACTGGCTGCGGCGTCCATACTTCCGCGCGGCAATCAGCACGCCCGAGCGCGTGCATGTGACACGTCCGTATCTGTCGATCAACGAGGCGCTGCCGTGCGTGACGCTATCGGTGGCGACGCGCGTCGGTGAGCAGACTTGCGTGCTGTGCGGCGATATCGACTGGATCGACGAAGAGCAGTTCTGAGATCATGTCGTTTTAACGACACTCAGCCGCTCATATGTCCGTTCTACTTGAAGTCATTGCCACGACCGTAGCCGACGCGCGGCTCGCCGAAGCAGCGGGTGCGAATCGCCTCGAACTCATCGCCGCGATGGGCGAGGGCGGACTGACGCCGAGCGTCGGGCTGATTGAAGCGGTGGTCGCCGCCGTACGGATTCCAGTGAACGTGATCGTCCGGCCGCACAGCCGCGCGTTTGTGTTCGACACGGACGACTACGCCGTCATGCTGCGTGACGTGCAGGCGATCAAGGCGGCGGGCGCGAACGGCGTGGTAATCGGTATGTTGACGCCCGCCGGTGACATCGATCGCGAAGGACTCGCACGCGCGATCGACGCAGCGGACGGTCTCACCATCACGTTCCATCGTGCATTCGATGAAACGCGCGATCTGCACAAGGCGCTTGATGTATTACTTGGTTTCGAGGCCGTGAAGAACGTGCTGACTTCGGGCGGCAAACCATCCGTGTTGCAGGCGCAGGAGACAATTCGGACGTTGATGCAGCAAGCATCCGGTTCACATTGCACGGTGCTGGCGGGAGCCGGTTTGACTGTCGATGCGGTGGCCGATTTCGTGCGCGCAACGGAGGTTGAAGCCGTGCATTTCGGTTCGGGCGTACGCGTCGGCGGTCAGGGTCTCGCGCCGGTCGACGCGCAACGAGTGGCGCGCGTGAGAGCACTGCTCGACGCAGTGTAAGCGGATTCATGCAGCAAAAAAAGGCCGCTTCGGGAAAGATCCCGAAGCGGCCTTCTTCATCGCACGCATAAAAAATTACTTCGCGACGACGACCGGAATACCGCGCAGCTGGCCGGCGCCTTTCACTTCTTCCAACGATTGTTTCACCGACGCGCCCGTCGCCGCATCGATCTGCAGGCGCGCAGCGAGATCGCGCTCACCGCGCTTCACGCCTGCCAGATTCGCCAGCTTCACGTGACCATAACCGCGCACACGGGCGTGCAGATCGGCGAGCTTCGCCACGTCGTCGAGATTGCCGACGGTGAGTTTCGCCAACGCGCGTTGCAACGTGGTTTCGTAATCGCCGGCGAGTTCGCGCTCCATCTTGCGCTCGAGTGTCCGGCCGAACGGATCGAGTGCCGTGCCGCGCAGACCGCGCCATTTCGCCAGCATGCCGAGCACGGGCCACATCCATTGACCGAAAGTCTTCTTGGTCGGATTGACGCCGGCTTGCGGGCGCGTCAGCGTCGGCGGCGCGAGGTTGAACTTGATGCCGAAGTCCTTGCCCGCGACGCCTTCGAATTGCGCTTCGAGTGCTTCACGGAATGCGCTGTCCGTGTGCAGTCGCGCCACTTCGTATTCATCCTTCACGGCCAGCAGGCGATAGAACGTCGTCGCCACCGCGCGCGTGAGGCGCTCGCTTCTTGCGTCGACAGCAGTTTCAGCGCGCCGCGCCGCATCCACCAGCGTGCGATAACGCTTCACATAACTTGCGCCGCCGTAAGTGTGCAGACGGCCTTCGCGATGCGCGATCAACTCGTCGAGCGTATCGACGCGCACGGCCTGCTTCGTCAGATGACGCGCTTGCCACAGCGATTCGAGCGCAGCCGGATCTTCAGCGGCCAGACGGCCGATCGAAAACGCCAACTGATTCATCTGCACAGCCACGTTGTTCAATTCGATCGCACGCATCATCGCGGCGAATGACACCGGCACGAGACCGAGTTGCCACGCGTAGCCCAGCATCAGAATGTTCGCGCCGATGGTGTCGCCGAGAAAGCGCGTAGCGAGCGCTTGCGCGTCGCAGGTCGACATGCGCTCGGCTCCCGCCGCGTGACGCATCTTGTCGATCAATGCGTCGGCGTGCAGCGTCGCGTCCGGATTCGTTACGAAGGTCGCGTTTGGAATCGCGTGCGTGTTGACGACGATGCGCGTGCGGCCATGACGCACCGTCTGCAGCGCGTCGGCGCTCGCGCCGACCACCATGTCGCACGCGAGCAGCACGTCGGCCTGTTGTGTGTCGATGCGCACCTGATTGAGCCATTCGTCGCGCGCGGCAAAGCGCACAAACGACAGCACCGAGCCACCCTTCTGCGCAAAGCCCATGAAGTCGAGCACGGACGCGCTCTTGCCTTCCAGATGCGCAGCCATGCTGATCAACGCACCCACTGTCACGACGCCGGTGCCGCCGACACCCGTCACCAGGATGTCATACGGTGCCGCATCGAGATGGGTCGCTGGAACCGGCAAGGCATCGACGCGAGCCGCCAGCGCCGCCGGATCGAAGGCGGCGCCCGCCGCTTTCTTCAGCTTGCCGCCTTCCACGGTGACGAAGCTAGGGCAGAAGCCGTTCACGCACGAGTAGTCTTTATTGCACGACGACTGATCGATGCGGCGCTTGCGACCCAGCGCGGTTTCAACCGGCTCGACCGACAGGCAATTCGATTGCACGCCGCAATCGCCGCAACCTTCGCAGACTTCCTCGTTGATGAACAGACGCTTGTCCGGATCGGGAAATTCGCCTTTTTTCCGACGACGCCGTTTTTCCGCCGCACAGGTCTGGTCGTAGATCAGCACGGTTACGCCGTCGGTATCGCGCAATTGGCGCTGCACCGTATCCATTTCGCTGCGATGGTGGAAGGTCGTGCCCTTCGGGAACTGGTCGTGATGGCCGTCGTATTTTTCCGGCTCGTCGCTGACCACGACGAAACGCGACACGCCTTCGGCTTCCACCTGACGCGCGATTTGCGGCACCGAGATGCTGCCGTCGACCGGCTGGCCGCCCGTCATCGCGACCGCATCGTTATAGAGAATCTTGTAGGTGATGGTGGCTTTCGCGGCAACCGCCTGGCGGATCGCCAGAATGCCCGAATGGAAGTACGTGCCGTCGCCGAGATTCTGGAATACGTGGCGCGTTTTCGTGAACATCGAGTGCGAGGCCCAGTCGACGCCTTCGCCGCCCATCTGGATCAGGCCTGTGGTGTCGCGTTCCATCCACGACGCCATGAAGTGGCAGCCGATCCCCGCATGCGCGATCGAACCGTCCGGCACTTTGGTCGACGTGTTGTGCGGGCAGCCCGAGCAGAAATACGGCGTGCGTTTCACGCTATCTGCGGCGTTTGAAAGGATTTGCGGTGCGACCAGATCGACCACGCGTTCGCGGCGGTCGAGCGCGGGTTTGTGCTTCGCGAGCCAATTCGCGAACACCGGCAGAATGCGTGAGGGCCGCAATTCACCCAGCGACGACAGCAGCATCGTGCCGTCTTCCGCGTTCTTGCCGACCACGACCGGACGCGTGCCCTGCGTGCGGTTGTAGAGATAGTCCTTGATCTGCTGTTCGATGACCGGACCTTTTTCCTCGATCACCAGCACTTCCGATAAGCCCGACACGAAGGCATCGATGCGCGTCATTTCCAGCGGAAACGACAGGCCGACCTTGTAGATCCGCACGCCGGCCGCGTCCAGATCGGCGACCGTCAGATCGAGGCGGCGCAGCGTTTCCATCAGGTCCAGATGCGCCTTGCCGCACGTCACGATCCCGACGTTCGCATGCGGACTCGGCGCGATCCATTTGTCGATGCTGTTGGTGCGCGCGAAATGGCGCACGGCGTCGAGCTTGGCGTGCATCCGTGCTTCGATGGTCAGGCTCGGCAGATCGGGCCAGCGGTTGTGCAGGCCGCCCGCCGGCGCTTCGAAATTCTGCGGAGTCGCCCATTCGGTTTGCAGCGCGTCGAGGTCGACGGTCGAGCCCGATTCGACTGTTTCGGAGATCGCCTTGTAGCCGACCCACGCGCCCGAAAAGCGCGACAGCGCCCAGCCGTACAGGCCGAATTCGAGCATGTCGGCAATATTCGACGGATTCACCACCGGCATATGCCACGCCATCAACGCGAAGTCGCTCTGATGCGGCATCGACGACGACACGCAGCCGTGGTCGTCGCCCGCCACTACCAGCACGCCGCCGTGCGGCGACGAACCGTACGCGTTGCCGTGCTTCAGCGCATCGCCTGCGCGATCCACGCCCGGGCCCTTGCCGTACCACATCGCGAATACGCCTTCGACGGTGCGTTCCGGGTCCGACTCCACGCGTTGCGTGCCGAGCACAGCCGTGCCGCCGAGTTCTTCGTTGATCGCCGGCAAAAAGCGGATATCACTCGCCGTAAGCAGTTTTTTCGCTTTCCACAACTGCTGGTCGACCATGCCTAGCGGCGAACCACGATAACCGCTGATGAAGCCGGCGGTATTCATGCCGTGCGCGCGGTCTGCCGCGCGTTGCATCAAGGCGAGGCGCACCAGCGCCTGCGTGCCGGTCAGGAAGATCCGGCCGCGCGTGGCGGTGAGGTTATCGGACAGCTTGTAGTCGGCGAGAGCGGGCGTGCCGTCGATGGGCAGGCGAGCGGTCATGGGTGAGTCTCCAGTGTTTTGCATCCGCGCGCCGTGGGTGGGGACCCCCAAAAAGTGACGCGGCGAAAGAGACTCTATTTTTTAGCGCCCATCAGAGTGGATTTTTTCTACTTCGCGATCCGATCAGCAAGCACGCGCGACAGGCCGCGCGTTTTAATGAAGTTTTGAGTTGGATCTGCCGCGCGGCAGCCGTATGCGGGTATGCCCTGGTGCGTGGGGTGGCGGTGAAGGGGGCTTTTTGTTCTCCGCCTGACCGGCCTCGTGAGAGGGAGTGGCGGCCGGGCGGCCAAGGCGGATGAACGGTTCAGGCAAACGCCGCGCGGCGGAATGGTGTTCGACGCAACTGGTTGCGCTTCAATATCCAGTCCACACGGCGAGAGCCAGCGCGCCGCCGGAAAGTAGGAGCAGCACCAGGAACAACGGCAGAATGAACCGGATCCACTGGCCGAACCCGACGCGTGCGGTCGCAAGATAGGCCAGCAGCATTCCTGAAGTCGGCGTCACCATGTTGGTCAGGCCGCCACCCAGCACGAAGGCGAGCACCGAGGTCTGGCCGCTCACGCCGGAAAGTTGCGCGATCGGTCCGATGATCGGCATGCTGACGGCCGCTTTGCCTGACACTGAGGGAATGAACACGTCGAGCACCATCTGCACGGCCATCAATCCATTCGCCACCCACACCGCCGACTGGCCGCGCGCGAGACGCGTGAAATGTTCGATCAGCGTGTCGAGTACGAGGCTGTTCTGCAGGATCAGTTCGACCGATGCCGCAAGTCCGATCAGCAAGCCGGCCAGAATCATCCCCTTCATGCCGTCGACAAATGCATCGGCCGCGCTGCGCGAATCCAGCCGGCCCACGGCCGCCGTCACGATGCTGATAAAGACATAGAACGCCGACAGCTCCACGTTACCCCAATGCAGCTCACGCGTTCCGATCACCAGCATCGCGGCCGCAATCGCCAGCACGATCAGCGTCGCCTTATGGCGGCCGGACAGCTTCGCGTGCGGCTGTTCGTCGAGGCTGGCTCGCGCGATGGCCAGCCGGTAGCCGCTCAGGCGCACATGCGCGAGCAGATACAGAACGCCGAGCGTCAGGAAGACGACGAACACGCCGATGCGCATCGCGATGCCGCTAAAAAGCGGCACGCCGACGATCGGTTGCGCGACCGCCAGCGACAGCGGATTGGTCACTGAAGCGATATAGCCGACCTTCGCCGCAATCGCCACGAGACCGACCGCGAACAGATTCGACAAGCCGAGCCGGCGCGCGAGCACCATCACCATCGGAATGATGACGAGATATTCGGAGATGAAGCCGAGCAGCGTGCTGCCGAGACCGATAATCAGCATCAGCAATGGCGCGAGCACGTAGACATTGCCGGCGGTGAGTTGCAGCAGCCGGTCGATCCCCGCATCGACCACGCCGGTCTTGCGCATCACGCCGAACATCCCGCCGACGAACATCACCATGAAAATCAGCGGCGCATTTTTGATCAACCCATTAGGCACGGCGACGAACGCCGACACCAGACTCGCGGGCGCGGCCTGCTCCGGCGTGCTTTTGCTGACGTTTGGCGCGACCAATGTGGCGAGGCTGTGACTTTTCGGTACGACCTGGTACGTGCCCGGCACCACCAGCTTGTCGTGGCGCTCGAAGCGGCCGGCGTCGATCAGGTAGGTCATCGCCACGGCGGCGAGCACGACCCAGATCATCATCACCACCGGATGCAGCATTTTGCCGTGGGGCTTCTTTTCTTCGCTGCCGGGGTGGCTGCCGTGTGGATGGTCTTCGTCGGCGGCTGAGGCCGAGGATGGGGCGAGCGTGGTCATGTGCGGGTTCCTGTCATGCGATTCGAGGCGCGGCAAACGGCGCCTCGGCGATCGGCGGTTGGGCGGGGGCGGGCGCGGCGGGTGACATGGGGCCGCCGGCACCCGCTCGCGCTCAAGCGGGTTGCGGGTTCGATTGCGGCGCGGTGTAGCCAAGTTCAGCGGAGATCGTGCGGCTGCACGCCTGGAGGCGTTCGAGGTAGTCGGGAATCTCGATCCGGCTGATACGCATTTCCGGTCCCGATACGCTGAGCGCGGCCACGGCGGCGCCGCTCATATCGCGCACCGGCACCGAGATCGCCACCGCGCCCGCCGTCACTTCGCCCACGCTGACGGCGTAGCCTTTGCGCGCGATCGCCTCGAGTTCGTCCACGAGCTTCATCAGATCCGGCGCCTGCGGCAGCTTCTTCAGACGCGCGAGGTATTCGGTCTTGACGGCGTCCGGCGCGAACGCGAGCAGGATCTTGCCGGACGCGCCCGAGTTGAGCGGCCGACGATTGCCCACCGCGCCGATGGTGCGCATTTCATGCGTAGTCTCGCAACGCGCGACGCACACAGTTTCGAGTCCTTCGCGCACGCGCAGCACGACGTTTTCATTGATCGCCTGATTGAGCACGAGCATGTGTTTTTGCGCCGAGCGCACGAGCGTATTCTGCTGCGCGGCCGCGACGCCGATCACGAATGCCTGCGGGCCGAGCGCGTAGGTCGAGGCACGCGTGTCCTGTACGACGAAGCGATGCAGTTCGAGTGTGCACAGCATCCGGTACGCGCGCGATTTGTTGATGCCGAGTTGACTGGCGAGTTCGGTGACGCCAAGGCCCGGATGCTCGGCGACGTGGCTCAAAAGCTTGAGAGCGCTGTCGACGGAATCGACGATGTAGTTCACGGTTGTTCCTTCAATGCGAGGGATGCGGCGCGGCAAGTTGTGCGCGCACGTATTCGGCGAGCGCGGCGACAAAGGCGTCGAGATTGCGCTTGAGCGCGTCGAAGCCGGCGTGTTTGACGAACGCGGCTTCGTCCATATACAGCCCGCGATTCAGTTCGATCTGGATGCTGTGCCGCCGCCGCGCCGGATCGCTGACGGCGGCGAGCAGGTCGCCGCCCTGATACGGATCGTTGACCTGCACGCGATAGCCCGCGCCGCTGAAATAGTCCGCCACCCATTGCGTGAACGCAGGGCTGGCGGTGGTGCCGAGACGGTCGCTGATCACGAAATCCGGACGCGCGGCGCCTGCGTCGACGTTCATCTCGTTGCCGCGTGATTTCATCGAATGGCAGTCGACATGCCATAACGCGCCGTGCCGCGCGTAAGCGCGCTCGGCCGCGTTCGTCAACGCCGCGCGATAGGGGCGGTAGTACGTGTCGATGCGGTGTTGCACTTCGGCCACCGACAGCTTGCGCTCATACATCGGCACGTTCGGCAGCGCGTCGCGCCGGATCAGACCCATGCCACGCAGCGTGTATTTCTCCGGCGACAGCGGCTCGGGCCACGGCTCGGCGAGCAATTGCGCGTCGATATCGGTGATCGCGCGGTTCGGGTCGATGTAGGCGCGCGGGAAATGCGCGCCGATCAGCACGCCGCCTTGCTCTGGCACGGCGGCCCACAGATCGTCGACGAACGCGTCCCACGAACTGCGAATCGCGGCGAGCGGCGCGGCGGTGCCGAAGTCGGCCGGCAGCGAGATGCCGCTGTGCGGCGAGTCGAACAGGATCGGTAGCCGTTCACCTGCAGGTTCGGCGACAAAGAATGGAGCGTCGGCTGGGACGGGAAAAGTGTTGCTATCGGGCGTCAAAACAAATTCCTTTCGGGCGGCCGACGCTCTGTAAAGGGCGTCCTTGCCGAAGTAAGCGTCTTTCGTGTTTTATTAAATAAAACGGCATATCAATATTTAACGCTGAACGGAATGACAGGTCAAGTGAGTCGCCAAAAGCCTTGCTATCCGGTCTCTCCATTTGAGAAGCCTTGCTGGTCGCGGCTTTTCGCCGTGTTAGCCAGTAAAACCCCCAGCATCGTGTTTATCGGTCAATGCGGGCAAACCAGTATTTTTCTTGTGTCTTGACCAGGCGATTTTGCATTTCGAATAATAAACGAACCAACGTTTTATTCAATAAAACAACTCGGAAGCTGGCAGATTAGAGGTCGAGCGGCTTCGGCGAACCGGCTCACACTTACAACAAGGGAAACGCAGCATGAACACGAAAGGTTGGGGGATGGTGCTCGCGGGCGCGGGGATTGGCGCGGTGCTGTGCGGCAATGCGGCGGCGCAGTCGAGCGTGACGCTGTACGGCATCGTCGATTCGGGCATCACCTACACGAGCAACCAGAAGGGCAGTTCGACCTGGCAGGCGACTGGGGGCAGCGAGCAGGGCACGCGTTGGGGCATGGTGGGGACGGAGGACTTGGGCGGCGGCACCAGCGCGATTTTCAAGCTCGAGAACGGCTTTAACATCGAGACCGGTACGGCGAGCGCGAATGGCCGCATCTTCGGACGTCAGGCCTGGGTGGGTTTGTCGAACCAGCGCTGGGGGAGCTTCACCATGGGTCGTCAGTACAACGCGGCGCAGGATTCGCTGGCGCCATTGCAGATCGGCGCAAGCATTTCGCTCACACAATATGCGCTGCATCCGTTCGATACCGACGATCTGAACAACTCGTTTCGTACCGACAACTCGGTGAAATACGTTACGCCGAACCTGGTTGGCTTTCAGGGCAACGCCATGTACGGCTTTTCCAACGCGACCAACTTCGCGCAGAACCGCACCTGGAGCGTCGGCGGCACCTATGCGCAAGGGCCGTTGCACCTTGGCGTTGCCTACGTGGTCCTCGATAATCCAGCGCTCGACACAACTGGCGCGATTCCGTCGGACAACTATTACACCTTCCTGAAGGGCATCACGAAGCAGCAGATCTGGGGCGCGGCGGGGACTTACGATCTCGGCAACGCGACCTTCGGCCTGCTCTACACCACTTCGCTGTTCAATCTGCAGACGGGTGCGTCGCAGCGCTTCAACAATTACGAAGGCAGCTTCCGTTACCGCTTCACGCCGGCGCTGGCCTTTGCAATCGGCGAGACGTACACGCAGGTCCATACGACACGAAGCGGCAACCCGAGCGTGCATTACCTGCAAACCAGCGCGGGCGTGCAGTACTTCCTGTCCAAGCGCACCGATGTGTACGTGAATGCGATCTACCAGCGCTCTTCGTCGAACGCGGTGGCGGCGATCGAGGGGATCAGCAACCCGTCGAGCACCAACACGCAGGTGGTGGGTGTGGTGGGGATCCGCCACAAGTTCTGAGCGCCCTCCACGCTTCGCGCGCGGTCGATCAGGCTGCGCGGTCTACGGCGTCGGCGTCCTTGCGACGTCCGCGGTAGCCGGCGGATCAAGCGGGACGACTTCGTTGAAATGCGAATAGTCGATATGACTCACGCCGTTTTCTTCGCGCATGATGTCGACGTAACGATGTTGCCAGTAGATCCGGTCGCAGCTCCAGAGGTGGCGCGCGTGCATGGTCTGCGAAGTCGATTCGTCGACCCCTTCGATCGTGATCAGCAGCGAGGTGTCGCTTGCCTTGAGTGTTTCGGCGGTTTCGCCGAAGAGCGGGCTGGTTTCGTCGATGACGTGCATCAGACTCCAGCCGAGCTTGAACACTGGGTGTTGGTCGCGCACGAGGGCGAGATCGTAGAGCTTGCGCAGCGTAAAGCCTTCAAGGGTGGTTTCCAGCCGCATGATGCGCAGCTTTGCATGTGCTTCGCTGATGACATTCTGACGGGCGTTCGCGGCACGCACCACCAGTGTCATACGGCCTTCGAGCGGCCGCACGATTGCGTAGCGGGCGAACATGATCTTGGCGTGCGGCCGTGAAAAGCGCGCAAAGATCAGCCCGGTTGCCAACGCGATGCTGGACATGCCGATAAAAATTTCCAGCGTCGCGATCGAGTGCGCGTAGACGGTTTGCGGATGCATGTCGCCATAGCCGACCGTGGCGAGCGTTTCGACGCTGAAGAAAAACGCGCCGCCGAAGCCCGGTGGAAACTGGTTGGCGATCGACGCGGTGCCGAGCATGTAGAGCGTGGCGAACGCGGTATTGAGCAGTAGGAACAGAATGCCGAGCGACAGAAAGAACACGGGCCAACGCACCATGAGTGCGCGGTGATAGAGGTCTTGCCAGATCGGCACCGGCAGGCCGTGGGCGATGACGACGCGATCGTCCAGGCGCATTTCGCGGCTGCCGCGCGGACGCCGTCTTGACGCACGGGTTTCGGCGTCGCCGACACCGGAAAGGCGGTCTGACGGTTCAGTGGCCATCGCGTGTCCGTGGGAATGAAAACGCGCAAAGCGTAGCACGCCGGTTGGCGCGGGGAAGTCGATTTTCAGCGTGCCGCGCGGGTGGCAAAAGTGGCGCATCTGCCGCGCGCGTACGGTGATTCGGCGGCGCGTCTTTGGGATGCTCTACGGCGCTCGCTTGACGCGCGTGTGCTGATGAACGCCGCTCGCCCTGGGTCTACGGAAAGGCTCTTGGCTTTGGAATGCCGGCGCCGTGTTCGATGTCGTCGATGGCTTGCTGATGCGCTGCGGCGACTGCTTCGGCTTCGTCCGCGTAGCCGTTATCGCCGCCGATGGTGGTCCACGACTTGACGGCTTTCTCACGATGACGGATTTCGTATTCCGCGTCCCAGCGCGCGCCGTTCAGTTCGATTGGGCGGACGTGAATCGAGTACACGCCGTAGAGGAAGAGCTGCTCGGTCATGATCGCCTCGAGCCGATGGGTTCATGGGGGCGCAGTGCGGTGGGCGCGGCGCCGGGCTGACTAGAGTTCGATTTCGCCGAGGATGCGGTGGGCGAGGGCTTTGGCTTCCTCGAATGCTTCCTCTGGCGTGGATGAAGTGCTGTCTACTTCGTAGACCGTGGTTTCCTGGTCGGCGGTTGGGTCGCCTTCATCGCGGGAAAGAGTGACCACGCCCTGGAATTGGTCGTCTTCTACTTCGCGTACCGATGCGGTGGCTGTGTAGATGCCTTTCGTGTAGGTGATGTCCTCCATGATTTGGCTCCTTCCCGGGGGTGTGGTTTTTATCGTAGCACGATGGGGAGGGTTTGGTTTTTTGCCTTTGAGGTTGGGGTGTTCCTTTGTCTGGCTTCTTGGGCCTTTCCTTGCATTCTTTGTGGTCTATTAGCGTTCGCCCCTGTGCGGGGCAGGCACTTACTTTCTTTGCCGCCGCAAAGAAAGTAAGCAAAGAAAGCGGGCTCAAACCGCTAACTCTTAAGCGGGTCCCCTGGCTTGGAGGGGCTGGTGGCCCGATTAACGGATCACACCGCGGTCCATAAGCGCCAGTGACACAGCCGTCATCCGCTCCCACTCCGCACTACGTGCGTCGCGGACGGGTCCACAAGGGAAACCTGTTGCTTCGCTCGTGCGCGGTGGGGGCCATCGGCTTCGGCTCGGCGAGGCGCCGAAGCACACTGAAGTTTTGGAAGCACTGGCGTCAGCGCCGAAGCCAGCACAACAGGCCAGGCTATGCAAGTACGAGCAGCAGCGTGGGGCAAACCGCATACGCAAAACGCGACGAGTGGTTTGATGAAGTACCGCATCGGCGCGCGCAGCGCCGCCGGAAGCATGACGGCCTGGTCACTCAGGCGCGAGGGTGCGCAGGCTCAATCTCTACGGAGCCACGATCCCCTCCAAGCCAGGAGCGCCGCTTAAGAATTGGCGGTGTGAGTCCGCTTTCTTTGCTTACTTTCTTTGCGGCGGCAAAGAAAGTGAGTGCCCCCCGCACAGGGGGAAAGCTAATAGACCAATAAGAAAACAAGGAAAGGCCAACGCCGTAGGCACACAAAGAACACAAGAAAAGGCCAACCCCGTAGGCAAAAAAAACCTACAACAAAGCCACAACCTCATCCAAAGAAGGCGCATGCGCCCCCGCATGCCGACACGCCGCCGCGCCAGCGGCCAAAGCAAACTCCAGATGCTCTGACCAACTCCGCTGCGCAGCAGTCATCAAACTAAACAGCAAGCCCCCAATAGAAGCATCCCCAGCACCCACGGTGTCGACCACCTCAACCCGAGGCGGCCGAGCCTCAACCACCATGGCGCCATCGATCAACATCGCAGTGTCAGGCCCGCGCGTCACCATGACAGTGGCCTCAGGATTCATAGCCCGCAATTGCGCCAGCGCCCCCACTTCATCGTCAGTCTTGAACAGCAAGCGCAAATCCTCGTCCGATACCTTGATCAGATCGGCCAGCGCAGCCATCTTCCGCAAGGTCGGCTCGTACCCATGCTCCATCAGATTCCGGTAGTTCGGATCAAAACTGATCTTCACGCCGCGCGAACGCAATTGAGCGGCCAGCGCAGCAAGCGTGTCGCCCAACGGCTGGCGCACAAGACTGATGCAACCAAAATGCGCCCACTTCACCTGCTCGATCCATCCCGGCGGCAAGCGCGCCGGATCGAACGCGAGATCAGCCCCATTCTCACCCATGAAAAAATACGCAGGCGGATGCGTCTGATGAACGATCGCCAGCAACGGCGGACGCTCCACACGCTGCATGAAGCGCATGTCGAGCCCCGCGGCAACGCTCGCGTTCCAGATCTCGTCGGAAAAATTATCGACGCCCAGCGAACCCGCGCATGCGGTCGGCAAACCCAGCCGCGCCACGCAGCGCGCGACATTCCAGCCGGCGCCGCCCGGCCGCGAGAGCCATTGCGATGCGCCGGTCCGCACGAGGTCGGTGAGGATGTCGCCGGCGGAAACGAAAAGGGGGAATTCGGTGTTCGCGCTCATGATGTTCACTCCGCGGATTCAGACGCAGCAGCCGCGCCGGAAGGCAGCGCGTGCGCCAGCACTTCGTAGCACGCACCCATCGTGTGATAGTCGGTCTTGCCAGCCGGACTCTTTTCGTCACTGTACTTGCGGTTGTCGCACGTGAGGATGCGATACCACGCGCCATACTTGTGATCGACGAAATGAGCCCAGCTGTAACGCCAGATCTCGTCGTACCAATCCCAGAAGCGCTCGTTGCCGGTGCGCTTGCCAAGCAAGGCGGCCGTGGCGAAGGTTTCGGCCTGCACCCAGAAATACTTGTCGTGGTCGCAGACCGTGCCGTCCGGGCCGAAACCGTAGTACAGGCCGCCGTGATCTTCGTCCCATGCGTGGGTCATCGCGGCATCGAACAGCTCGATCGCACGCGGCAGCAACCACGGCAACGGGCGGAAGCGCTCCAGAATCAGCAGCAGCTTCGCCCACTCGGTCTGGTGACCGGGCTGGAAACCCCACGGGCGGAAAATGTTCGAACTGTCTTCCTCGTTGTAGTGCCAGTCAACCGACCAGTCCGCGTGAAAGTGTTCCCAGACGAGGTCCTGCGACAGCTTGGCCTGGCGCAGCGTGATGTTCGACGCGACCCGCTCCGCGCGATCCAGATAGACGAGGTGGCCGGTCGCCTCATGCGCGGCCAGCAGCGCCTCGGTGGTATGCATGTTCGCGTTCTGGCCGCGGTACGAACTGACGCGCCAGTCGGGTGTCGCTTCGTCGGCGTAGAGACCGGCAGCGGCGTCCCAGAATCGATGCTCCATCAACTCAAAGGTCGCGCCTATCATCGGCTTCGCTTCTTCAATGCCGGCCATCGCCGCATGCGAATAGGCCAGCAGCACGAACGCAAGGCCGTAGCAGTGGCGCGTCGCGTCGAGCGTGCGCTTTCTGCCGTCGCGCCATTCGAGTTCCCAGTCGTAGCCCTCGTGCTGCGCATCCCAGTGCGCTTCGCGCAGGAACTGCAAACCATGGCGCGCGTACTCGAGATGCTGCGGGTCGCCGAATTCGCGATACGCCATCGCGTAGTTGAAGACGTAGCGGCAACTGCTTACGAGGTGCCGCGTGGTCCTGTCGTAGACCGAACCGTCGTCGCTGAAGAAATGGAAAAAGCCGCCGCTCGTATCGAACACGTTCGGCGCGTAAAAGCGCAACGTGTCCTGCACATGCGAATGCAGAAATTCGCGGCTGCGAAAGCTGTCGACGGGCGGCACCACTGCAGCAGCGCCGTTGGAGGTGTGAAGCGGAGCGGATTGCGTCATGGCGTTTTTACCAAAGTACTGGCACGGGCGATGAGATGGACGGGCAAGCGGACTTCGAGTTCGGTGGGTGCGTCTTCAAGCAGCAGTTCGACACCGCGGCGGCCCAGCGCTTCCTTGTCGACCGAAATGGTCGATAGCGGCGGTGTGGCATGGGCGGCGGCGGGAATGTCGTCGAAGCCGATGATGGCGATGTCTTCGGGCACGCGCAGGCCGCGTGCGAGGCATGCGCGCAGCGCGGCGAGCGCGGCGGCGTCGTTGTAGGCAAATACCGCATCGGGGCGCGGACCGGGTGCGTCGAGCAATTGATGCATCGCACGGGCGGCGCCGCTGTCGGGGTCGAGGCCGGCGTCAATGGCGACTTCCAGCGAAGGGTCGAACAGCAATCCCGCCTCGAAAAACGCGCGCCGGTAGCCAAGCGCACGCTGCGCGATGCTGAAGTGTGCGAGCGACCCGCCAATGAACGCGATCCGCTTGCGCTTCTGCTCGAACAGATGCCGCATGGCAAGCGTGGCGCCTGCGGCGTTGTCGAGATTCACCGAGCGCAGGCCGGGCGCCCACAGGTCGATCAGCACGAGCGGGCGCTGCATTGCAACCAGCATGGTCAGCGTCTCGGGTTCGACGAAGCCGGCAATCGCCACCGCATCCGGGGCATGCAGGCGCATTTGCTGGATCACGTCTTCGGTGGGGCCCGCCGTCAGCACGGAAGGCACGATGCCCCGTTCGCGGCAGGCATCTTCCACCCCATGCAGCACATGCGAAAAGAACGGGCTCACCGCGAAGTTGTTGTGCTGACGGTGCAGCAGGAAGGTCAGGCGGCGGATGCGCGGGCGCAGCTGCGCGGCGTCATAGCCGAGCCGCCGCGCGGCTTCGACAACGCGTACGCGGGTGGCATCGGAAAGCCCGGGCTGGTTCTTCAATGCACGTGAAACCGTGCCGATCGACACGCTGGCCGCGCGGGCGACGTCGCGGATGGTTGTGGCCATCGAATGAAGCGGCCGCAGTCAGGCAACCGCACGCTGTTTGAGTTCGGGCGATTGTATAGTAAAACCGGTCTGAAACGGCCCGACGAAAGCATGATCAACACCCGGAAATACCCGTAGATATTGATGTTGGCCCGAAATATGCTGTTTAGTAAAAATGCTAAACAAAGCGTGTTGTTCGGTGCAGCGCGCCAGGTGGTTAGTCGATCGCGACCTGAGCCGGGTCGGTCTGGGCCATTTCGGCTTGTCCGCGCAGCAGCGCCACGCTTTCGTCCGCGTCGATCAATGTGAAACCGTTGAGCTCCTGCTTCGCGCGCCGCTTGGCCAGCGCCGCGACGGACGCAATTTCGTCGCTGCTATACAGCGACGGTCCGCCGTCGGGCTCCACGCACACGCAGCCGATCGCCATGGTCACGAAGCCGAAGAAGCTCGGATTGCCGCGCCGGTCTTCGCCGTGGATGCCGCCGCTCAGCCGGTCGGCTGGCGCATAAAACCGCTGGGCGCCCTCGTTGAACACGTGGATCGCGCGCAGCACGCGCTCCTGCCAGTCGTCGCTCTGGAACAGGATCAGAAAATCGTCGCCGCCGACGTGGCCGAGAAAGTCGCGGGTCGGGTCGCAGACGTCGGCGAGCACGGCGGCGGCGAATTTCAGGACCTCGTCGCCTTGCCAGTAGCCGTACTGGTCGTTGAAGGGTTTGAAATGATTCAGGTCGACGTAGCAGGCGTGGAAGCCGGCGTCGTTGCCGAGCAGGCGGGCAATGTGCGAACTGATCGGGATGTTGCCCGGCAGGAAGGTCAGCGGATTCGCATAGCGCGCGGCTTCGATGCGTACTTCGGTCACCGCGCGCACGAGGTTCTCGCCGGTGCCGAGGCCGGCATACTTGCCGTTGTCGGTGATCACGAAGCCATCGGCAAGATAGCGCTGGTCGTCGCTGGCGAGGAGCTTGGCCATCTGCTCGACGGTCATCGATTTTTCGATGATCACCGGCGATGCGTTTGCAAACAGCAGGCACGGCCGTTTGCCGAACAGCTCGCGATGGTAGGGCAGCGCGTAGCGGTCCATGAAACTGCGGCGGTTGATCAGCGCGACCGGCTCCTGATGTTCGACCACGGCGACCGCGTGCAGATCGGGCAGGCGGTTGAACAGTTCGAGCACGTCGTTGTTGGTCGCATGACGCGGCAGCGCGGGCGCATGCACCAGCATTTTCGCGGACGCCATGCCGCCGGACGGCGAAGCGCTGCTCACCGTGCGGGTCGTCTCCGGAAACACGGCAATGTGGCCGGCGCGCAGGGCGTCGCGGGCGTCGTCGGTGACGCGGCGCGCCGGTTGCGCGTGCGGCCGGCCGAAGAAATAGCCTTGCCCGCAGCCGATCCCCATGTCGCGCACCACGATCAGATCCGCTTCGTTCTCGATACCCTCGGCCACCAGCCGCGCACCGCTGGCGTTGGCGAAGTGCTGCATCGCGCGCACGGCTTCGAACTTGAGCGGATCGCTGGCGATGTCGGTGATGAAGAAGCGGTCGATCTTCACCACATCCGGCTGCAGCCGCACCCACAGATTCATGCTGGCATTGGCGGTGCCGTAGTCGTCGAGCGCGAATTGGGCGCCGACCGTGCGCAATGCCGTAATCACCGGCAGGAAACTGCCGAGGTCCGGAATCGTGCTCTGTTCGGTCAGCTCGATCACGATCCGTTGCGCGTCGACGCCGCAATGGCGCAGTAACGCGAGCGTCTCGTCAGGCGCTTCGGCTAACTGACGGAGCGCGCCCGCACTGAAGTTGAGGAACAGCTTGCCGTCGACACTCAGCTTCGCGAACGCCTCGATGCAGGTGCGCGCGGCGGCGCGTTCGAGCTCGATCGTGCAACCCTCGGCGAGTGCTTGCGAGAACAGGGCGAACGGTGCTTCCAGCGGCGTGCCGGCCGGGCCGCGGATCAGGCCTTCGTAGCCGAGAATCGCGCCGTCTTCGAAATCGACGATCGGCTGGAACACGGCGGACAGATCACGCCGGGCGATCAACTCCACGATGCGTGGCGCAGCGGTTCGGGAGGGCGAGCGGAGTTGCATGGCAGATAGGCGTAGCGATCGACCTTCGACTTATCGGCCTGACCTTCGCGGAATTAAGTGAACTTTTAGTGAATCGTTGCACCGGGTTGGTGCTCTCGGAATTTCCAGGAATCTGCTTATGCCTTCCGGCCGAGGCGACAGCAGCGGCTTTTCCGCGTGAAATAACAAAAAAGCCGCACGAGGCGGCTTTCTTTACATCACGCTCAGGGAGGGCGCTTATGAATGTCCTGTTTGCATTGCGCGCGTATTCAACGGCGCGCGACGGCGGCGGCCTGCTCGCGCGAGGCGGCACGGGCTTCGCCGCTCATGTCGCGAGCACCCCAGCGCTGCGCGAGCGCGGCGCACACCATCAGCTGGATCTGGTGGAACAGCATGAGCGGCAGGACCACGGCGCCCACCGCATGCGAGGCGAAAATGACCTTCGCCATCGGCACGCCGGCGGCGAGGCTCTTCTTCGAGCCGCAGAAAATGATCGTGATCTGGTCGGCGCGGTTAAAGCCAAGCCGCTTGCTGGCGAAAATGGTCAAGGCCAGCGCGAGCGCGAGCAGCACCACGTTGATCAGCAGCAATCCACCGAGGGCGGACAACGGGATCTGATGCCACAGGCCTTCGTTCACGGCCTCGCTGAATGCGCCGTACACCACCAGCAGGATCGAACCCTGGTCCACGAACTTCAGCACGCCGCGATGACGCTCAATCCACTTGCCGATCAGCGGGCGCAGCAACTGGCCGGCCACGAACGGCACCAGCAATTGCAGCACGATATTACCCACCGTATGCCACGGCGAGCTACCGCCCGCCGCCTGATTGGTGACGACGAGGCTGACGAGAGCGGGGGTGATGAAGATGCCGAGCAGGCTCGAGGCCGACGCGCTGCAGACGGCGGCCGGCACATTGCCTTTAGCAATGGACGTGAACGCAATCGACGACTGAACCGTCGACGGCAACGTGCAGAGGAAGAGGATCCCCGCATAGAGCGCCGGCGTGACAAGTGGCGAAAGGAGCGGTTTAAGCGCGAGGCCGAGCAGCGGAAAGAGCGCGAACGTGCTGAGCAGCACTACCAGGTGCAGGCGCCAGTGCGTCGCGCCCGCAATAATCGCTTCGCGTGACAGCTTCGCGCCGTGCAGGAAAAACAGCAGGCCGACCGCAATGTTCGTCACCCAGTTGAACCCGACTGCGGCCGTCCCGCGCACCGGCAGAAAGCTGGCGAAAATCACGGTGCCGACGAGGCACAAGGTGAAGTTGTCGGGAAGCAGTTTCGGGCGAGCCATGTCGGAATCTCGATTCGGTGGCGCGGGAGAATAGGCGCGCCTAAGGGCGCATGCCGCAGCCTATGGAAAACGCCTATTGTTGTTGAAAAGCGATTGAAAATGCAAATTCATTTACCGAATCGATTAATGACTGTTCTGCATCAACGCATGGGATCCGTGTCAATTGGAATGACGCAAGCCATCAGTTCCAGTATTGGCGAGGGTCTCTCATTGGTCCACTGCCGTTTTGACAATTGGGGCAAAAAACTGGCCTCCATTCGTCATACTTCTGAGCGCTCGGCGAGTCGCGAAAAAGCCGCTCAGGCAAGCTGTTCCGAGGCTTTCCCGCAAGCGTTCTGTCGCGGAAAAACGTCGCAGTAACAAGGTGTTACAACAGCCGTTACGGCCTAACACTTTTTGGCTCGACACCCTTAGCGCGCGACCATAAATTACTGCTCAAAGGCCATCGGGATGCTCCGCGCCGCGATCCATTCGCAGCGCTCGCGTCGGTCCCAGAACAAGTTCACCGCAGCTCGAACGGTGGACTTCAGGCAGGTCTTCGGGCATGTGAGTCAACGGGTGGACGGGTTGTCGAGAACGAAGCACTGGGTGTTGGGCGCGCTTATCGCTGCGCTGTGCTCGTTCGTCTATGCAAAAGCGCCGGGCATGCCGCACGGCGGCGGGGCGAATACGCATGCTGCCGGCGCTCTCGTCATGCGCGGCGACCCGTACGACGGTGCCCGTTACTATGGCGCTGCCAACCTTGGCGTACCGCGCAATAGCTTGGCCAATGGCAATTCGCATGCGCCGCGCGGCGGAGCGAAGTTCGCCACTGGCGATTACATCAACGGCTTCGGCGGCTACAACTCAGGAGTGCGTCGCGTCGCCGGGCCGGCCGGATATCCCGGCGATGGCCGCGGCGGCATGCAGTATGCCGGTGCGATCACGCCTATCAGCGCTGAGTCGCGCACCGTGCCGCGTCCGCCGGCCAACGCGCCGGTTCGCTCAGGCTCGATTCGCGCGGATGTCGCCCGCTACAACGAAGAGCGCGGTTCTTCCCGCGCCATGCAGCGCCCAGGTGACGATCCGCGCCAACCGGAAGGTTCGCCCTACCGCAATTAGGCAACACCTCGTCTGCTTTCCTCTTATTCGCCAACTCATTCCGCATTAACCTGACGCCGGTAATTGCGAGCCAAACGCCGCGTCGCGCTCTGTTCAAATCCGTTTCCACATTCCGCCAAATCGGATATTCCAGCTTTCAAACTGATTAGCTGTGGCTTTCCGCTTCTGGGCGCGCCTAAAAGCCCCTGTCATGTGACGTTTCGACGCCACACTTTTTTGAAAATACTCGGCAAGCAAGCGTCTCTCATCGTCAAATTTGGTCGGTTCCGCGGCGGCGCGTCATCTGGATGTGATTTCAACCGTTATCACCCAGTCGGGCGCCATCTCAGTAACGCTTTGAGGCGTGTTGCGCATTCTGCGGCGATGCGATGCCGAGGCGTCACACCGCGGCTTTATCAGGCCGATAAGCGACAAAACTAACCAGACCGATATACCGGCAATAACCAACGATATTTTTGTCCATAAAAATGGTCCGCAAAGATGGTCCCGCCCAGATTGGCTCGATGATCGAACGGACAACAACAATGGTTCGCGCGAGCTCCCCCTTTCGCACAGCCACACCCCTTTTGACAAAGACAGGAGAACCCATGAAAACAAGCACCAGCCGTGCGTTGAAGACCACCCTCAAGGTAACGGCGTGCGCCGCTTTGCTGGCGAGCGCATCGTCGGCTTTTGCGCAATCGAGCGTGCAACTGTATGGCCAGGTCGACGAATGGGTCGGCGCGCAGAAATTCCCGGCCGGCAAGACCGCGGTGCAGGTCTCCGGCGGCGGCATGTCGACGTCGTACTGGGGTTTGAAGGGGGCTGAGGATCTGGGCAACGGCTACAAGGCGATCTTCACGTTGGAAGGCTTCTTCCGTGCGCAGAACGGTCAGTACGGCCGTTTCCAGGGTGACACGATGTTCTCGCGCAACGCGTACGTCGGTATCGAATCGCCGTACGGCACGGTGACCGCCGGCCGTCTGACGACGCCGCTGTTCGTGTCGACGATCCTGTTCAACCCGTTCATCGACTCGTACGTGTTCTCGCCGATGGTGACCCACGTGTACCTCGGCCTCGGCACGTTCCCGACGTACTCGACGGATCAGGGCGTGACAGGCGATTCCGGCTGGAACAACGCGGTGTCGTACTCTTCGCCGAACTTCAACGGCCTGTCCGCGACGGCAATGTACGCGCTCGGCAACACGACGCAAAACGGCGCGAAGAAGTGGAGTGGGCAGGTGCTGTACTTCAACGGCCCGTTCGCGGCGACCGCGGTGTACCAGTACGTGAACTTCAACAACGTGCCGGGCGATCTGGGCAGCTTCGATAACTCGGGCGTTCCGGGGCTGAAGAGCCAGAGCGTGGCGCAGGCCGGCGTGTCCTACGACCTGAAGTATGTGAAGTTCTTCGGCCAGTACATGTACACGTACAACGACCAGCAAATCACCAGCTGGCACGTGAACACGGCACAGGGCGGCGTCTCGGTGCCGGCCGGCCCGGGCACGATCATGGCCTCGTACGCCTATTCGCGTGACGGCGGCGGCTTCGACCAGACCCGTCAGACGGCTGCAGTCGGCTATGACTATCCGCTGTCCAAGCGCACGGACATCTACGCGGCTTACATGTACGACCACATCTCCAGCCAGTCGAGCGGCAACACGTACGGCGTCGGCCTGCGCGCGAAGTTCTAGGCGCCAGGGATCCGGCCTGCGCGTGCTTGCAGGCGTCGCAAAGCCCGCCTTTTTCTGAAGGCGGGCTTTGTCGTTTCTAACGGCGTCATCCGACCAATTTGCCGACCAGTTTTTGATAAACCCGGCAAAATGACATCGATTGATTCCTGAAGCGAGCGATTGAGATGGATACCCTCGTCAGCATGAAAGTGTTCCGGCACGTGGTCGAAGTCGGCAGCTTTGTCGGCGCGGCCGAGCGCATGGAGATGTCGGCGGCGATGGCGAGCAAGCATGTGATGCACCTCGAGCAGCAACTCGGCGCGCGGCTCCTGAACCGCACCACACGGCGTGTCGCGCCGACCGAGGCGGGGCGCGAATACTACGAGAGACTCGCGCAGGTTTTGGCCGAGCTGGAAGAAGCCGAGCAGGCGGTCGGCGCGGCGAGCGTGGTGCCGCAGGGTCGCTTGCGGGTGTCATCGCTCTCGGCGTTTGGTTTAAGCCATGTGATGGCCGCGGTGGCCGACTACGCCGCGCAGTATCCGCAGGTGATCGTCGACATGACGCTGTCCGATCGCGTCGTCGAACTGATCGACGAAGGCTTCGATGTCGCGATCCGCGCCTCGCCGAGCGGCCTGAAATCGTCCTCGCTGATCGCACGGCAGATTGCCACCGCCCATCTGGTGCTGTGCGCGTCGCCTGATTACCTGCGCCGGCATGGCACACCAAAGAGCGTCGCCGACCTGGCGCGCCACAATTATCTGCAGTACGCCGGCGTGTCCGCGCTCGAGCTTCTGACCGGCGACGCCACGCCGCGCGTGCGCCTGTCCGGCAATCTGATCGTCAATCACCTCGAAGCGCAGCGCGTGATCGTGCTGCAAGGCGCGGGCATCGCGGTGCTCGGCACCGAAGTGATCGGCGAGGACCTGGCCGCGGGGCGCCTTGTGCCGCTGCTGGTCGACGACGTGCCGCCGCGCGAGTTGCCGATCCACGTGGTCTATGCGAGCCGCCGGCATCTGTCGGCCAAGGTGCGCTCGTTTGTCGATTTTCTCGCCGAGCGTTTCGCGAACGAGGCGCTGTGGCCGTCGCTCGAACAGATCAAGGCGCTGGCGCGGCGCTAGGCAGATCAGGCCTGGCGCGGCGCCGAAGGCCGTTTCGCTATACTGATTGGCAACAGTTATACGCATATCGATCAGGGGGAGATATGACCGATCTGTCCGCGCCGCAGCGCACCGGCAGCCACAATCTGCCCGCGGGCCGGCGCCTGCGTTTCGTCACTGCCGCAGCATTGTTCGACGGCCACGATGCGTCGATCAATATCATGCGGCGCATCCTGCAAGCGAGCGGCGTCGAGGTGATCCACCTCGGCCACAATCGCTCGGTCGACGAAGTCGCCACCGCCGCTTTGCACGAAGATGCCGACGGCGTCGCCGTGTCGAGCTACCAGGGTGGCCACAACGAATACTTCCGTTATCTTGTCGATCTGCTGCGTGCCCGTGGCGGCGAACGCATCAAGGTGTTCGGCGGCGGTGGCGGCGTGATCGTCCCCGAAGAAATCGCCGAGCTTGAACGCTATGGCGTCGAAAAGATCTATTCGCCACACGACGGCCAGCGGCTTGGTCTGCAAGGCATGATCGACGATATGATCGGACGTTGTGCAGAAGCTGTGCGTCGTGCTTCAGCCACGCGGCACAGTCCGATCGGCGAATGGGTGGGCGATCTCTCGGCCAATGGTTTGCCGCGCTTCGAGCCGCGCGCCGAGCAGGCGAGCGAACCGCGCTTCGCTGCTGCCAAAGCGCGTCAGGCAGATGGCGCCAACCCTACCGTCGAAGCGCCGGACCCCGCATCGTTCACTTTCCGCCGGCTCGCGCAACTGATCAGCGCGTTCGAAGAGGGGCGCATCAACGCCGTCGAGCAGGAGTCGCTCGCGTTTCTCGCGGAGGCGATCGAAGTCCCCGTGCTGGGCATCACCGGCACCGGCGGCGCCGGCAAATCCTCGCTTACGGATGAACTGATCCGGCGCTTTCGCCTCGACTACGGCGATGCTCTCACGATTGCCGTGCTCGCGATCGACCCGTCGCGCCGCAAATCCGGCGGCGCGCTGCTCGGCGACCGCATCCGCATGAACGCGATTGGTGACTGGGGCGGCGGCGCGCGCGTGTATATGCGCTCAATGGCGACGCGCGACGCATCGAGTGAAGTCATCGACTCGCTCGAAGACGTCCTGACGCTGTGCAAGGCGGCAGGCTTCGATCTGATCATTGTCGAGACCTCGGGGATCGGTCAGGGCAATGCGGCGATCGTGCCGTTCGTCGACGAATCGTTATATGTGATGACCCCGGAGTTCGGCGCGGCGAGCCAACTGGAGAAGATCGACATGCTCGACTTCGCCAGCTTCGTCGCGATCAACAAGTTCGACCGCAAAAGCGCGCCAGATGCATTGCGCGATGTCGCCAAGCAGGTGCAGCGCAATCGCGGCGACTTCGCGAAGGCGCCCGAGGCCATGCCGGTGTTCGGCACGATCGCCTCGCGTTTCAACGACGACGGCGTGACCGCGCTGTACCAGCATGTCGCCGAGGCATTACGCGCGCACGGTTTGCGTGCCGGCGGCGGCCGCTTGCCACGGCTCGACAGCGTGCGCTATTCGAGCGGACGCAACGCCATCGTGCCGCCGGCGCGCGTGCGCTATCTGGCGGATGTCGCGCAGACCGTCCACGCCTATCGCGACCGGGCCGATGCCCAGGCGCAGGTGGCGCGCGAACGCTGGCAACTCGCCGAAGCACGCCGCATGCTGACGGAAGCCGAACCCGCCATGACCGCTGCGGACAAGGCCGACCTCACTCGACTCGACGCCCTGATCAACCAGCACACCGCCTGCCTCGGCGAACATGAACGCAAGCTGCTCGATGCGTGGCCGCACACTGTCGCTGCATATTCGGGCGACGAACACATTGTCCGGATTCGCGACCGCGACATTCACACCGCGCTTACGGTCACCACGCTATCGGGCTCGCAGGTCCGCAAAGTCGCGCTGCCCAAATTCGTCGATCATGGCGAAATCCTGCGCTGGCTGATGCTAGACAACTTGCCGGGCTATTTTCCGTTCACCGCGGGCGTATTTCCGTTTCGCCGCGAGAACGAAGACCCGACACGCATGTTCGCCGGCGAAGGCGATCCGTTCCGCACTAATCGCCGTTTCAAGCTGCTCTCCGAAGGGATGCCCGCCAAACGTCTTTCGACGGCGTTCGATTCGGTCACGCTCTACGGCGAGGAGCCGCACGAGCGGCCCGATATCTACGGCAAAGTGGGCAATTCGGGCGTTTCGGTCGCGACCCTCGACGACATGAAGGCGCTCTACGACGGCTTCGATCTGTGCGCGCCGGAAACCTCGGTGTCGATGACGATCAACGGCCCCGCGCCGACCCTCCTCGCGATGTTCTTCAACGTGGCAATCGACCAGCAGATCGCGCGCATGCAGCAGGAGCAAGGCCACGCGCTCACCGAGCAACAACTCGCTGCCGCGCGCCACACTGCGCTGGAAGATGTGCGCGGCACCGTGCAGGCCGACATCCTGAAAGAAGACCAGGGCCAGAACACCTGCATCTTCTCGACCGAGTTCAGCCTGAAAGTGATGGGCGATATTCAGGCGTACTTCGTCGAACACGGCGTGCGCAATTTTTACTCGGTGTCGATCTCCGGTTATCACATCGCCGAGGCCGGCGCGAATCCGATTTCGCAACTGGCCTATACGCTGGCGAACGGCTTTACGTATGTCGAGGCGTATCTGGCGCGCGGCATGTCGATCGACGATTTCGCGCCGAATCTGTCGTTCTTCTTTTCGAATGGCATGGACCCGGAATATACGGTGCTGGGGCGTGTTGCGCGGCGCATCTGGGCCATTGCCATGCGCGAACGTTACGGCGCGAACGAGCGCAGCCAGAAGCTCAAGTATCACGTGCAGACCTCGGGCCGCAGCCTGCATGCGCAGGAGATCGACTTCAACGATATCCGTACCACGCTGCAGGCGCTGATCGCCATCTACGACAACTGCAATTCGCTTCACACCAACGCGTTCGACGAAGCGATCACCACGCCCACCGAGGATTCGGTGCGCCGCGCAGTGGCGATCCAGTTGATCATCAATCGCGAATGGGGTCTCGCGAAGAATCAGAATCCGAACCAGGGCAGCTATGTGATCGAGGAGCTGACCGATCTGGTGGAAGAGGCGGTGCTGGCGGAGTTCGACCGCCTCACCGAGCGCGGCGGCGTGCTCGGTGCGATGGAAACCGGCTACCAGCGTGGACGCATTCAGGACGAGTCGATGCTGTACGAGCACCGCAAGCATGACGGCTCGTATCCGATTGTGGGTGTGAACACGTTCTTAAGCTCGCATCCGCACGAAGCGCCGCAACCGATCGCGCTGGCCCGCTCCACCGATGAGGAAAAGCAGAATCAGTTGAAACGTCTACGCGATTTTCAGACGCACAATCGCGACGACGCACCCGCCGCGCTCGAACGCCTGAAGCGCGCGGTGATCGACGATGAAAACGTGTTTGCCGTGCTGATGGATGTTGTGCGGTTTTGCTCGCTCGGGCAAATCACGCACGCGTTGTTTGAGGTGGGCGGGCAGTACCGCCGCAATATGTAAGGCCGATTTGTAAGCCCGCTTCATGCTGCGGCCCGCCAGGAAGCGGGCCGCAGCACAGCGTGTCAAGCCCGCGCCTTAGCGCGCAATGCCCAGCCGCGCCTTCGCGTCGTTATATTCCTGCGACAAACGTTGAACCAGTTCGCTCACGCTGGGCACGTCGTCCATCAGACCGACGCCCTGGCCTGCGCCCCAGATGTCTTTCCACGCTTTCGCCTTGTCGCTGGCGAAGTTCATCGCGGTCTTGTCGGATTCCGGCAAGGCGTCCGGATCCAGCCCCGCATTCACGATACTTTCGCGGATGTAGTTGCCGTGTACGCCGGTGAACAGGTTCGTGTAGATGATGTCCGAGGCCGTGGAATTGACGATTGCCTGTTTGTAGCTGTCGACCGCGTGGGCCTCTTTGGTCGCGATGAAACGCGTGCCCATGTACGCCAGATCCGCGCCCATGGCTTGCGCGGCGAGAATCGAGCCGCCATTGGCAATCGACCCTGACAGAACGAGCGGACCGTCGAACATGCGCCGCACTTCGCCGACCAGCGCAAACGGTGAGGTAGTGCCGGCGTGGCCGCCCGCGCCCGAGGCCACGAGAATCAAACCATCGACACCCGCGTCAAGGGCCTTCTGCGCATGGCGCAGGTTGATCACGTCGTGCAGCACGATGCCGCCGTAGCTGTGCACCGCGTCGACGATCTCGCGCGCCGGTGCGCGCAGGCTCGTGATGAAAATGGGCACCTTGTGTTCGACGCACACGCGCACGTCGTGCTCGAGCCGCGAATTCGACTGATGAACGATCTGGTTGACGGCGATCGGTCCGATGACCGCATCGGGGTTGGCCGCCTTGTGCTCGGCGAGTTGCGTTTGAATCTGCGTTAGCCATTCGTCGAGCAATTCGGCCGGGCGCGCATTGAGCGCCGGGAACGAGCCGACGATGCCGGCCTTGCATTGAGCCAGCACGAGTTCGGGGTAGCTGACGATGAACATCGGCGAGGCGACGACGGGTAGCGCGAGTTTTTGCAGGACGGCGGGCAATGCCATGGTGCGAGTCTCCTGAATGAGCCGGCCGGTGCGGCGTTTTCGGCGCCCGGCGACTGATGAGTTTAGCGGCACATGGCGCGCGTTGTGCCGAAGCGGTTCAGCGCAATCGGACGGCCGCCATGCCGCGCGAAATTTAAGAACGGTCGTTCGATTATATGCCAGTCGCACCCATCGCGTCCGGTGTGCGCGTTTTGAACAGTTGGAAGGAGTGTTCAGGTTCTATGTCTGCGTGGGATATCCCACCCCGCATTGACACGTTGCGCTTCTACAATGCTTTCATACCTAAACGACAAGAGACTCGCCATGACCTTCGAGGATTTCACGCCCTTTCGCGTCGCCGCGGGCGACGTCGATATTTTCGGAGTGAAGGGCGGAGCAGGGCCGCCGCTTCTGTTGCTGCACGGTCATCCACAGACTCATCTGATCTGGCATCGCTGTGCGGCGCAACTTGCCGAGCATTTCACGGTGATCGCCACCGATTTGCGCGGCTACGGCGCCTCCGGCAAGCCGCCGAGCGACGCGAGCCACACGCCGTATTCCAAACGCGCGATGGCCGCGGATCAGGTCGCCGTGATGCGTCATTTCGGTTTCGAGCGCTTTCTGGTTTGCGCCCACGACCGCGGCGCGCGCGTCGCACACCGCATGGCGCTCGATCACGCCGACGTGGTTGAGCGTCTGATGCTGCTCGACATCGCGCCGACGCTTGCGATGTACGAAGCCACCGACCGCGCCTTCGCCACGCATTACTTCCACTGGTTCTTCCTGATCCAGCCCGAGCCGCTGCCCGAAACGCTGATAGGCGCCAATCCATCTGCTTACGTGGATGCGGTGATGGGCAGCCGTCACGCCGGCCTCTCGCCCTTCACACCCGAAGCGCTCGACGCCTATCGTTCGGCGTTGTCGCAACCCGGCACCGTGCATGCGATGTGCGAGGACTACCGGGCGTCGGCGAGCATCGATCTCGAACACGATCGCGCCGACATCGAACGTGGGCACAAGATCGGCTGCCCCTTGCGGGTGCTGTGGGGCGACAAGGGCGTGATCGAGAAGTGTTTCGACGCTCTCGCGGAATGGCGTCACGTGGCGCGCGACGTTAGCGGGCGTGCGCTGTCGTGCGGGCATTACATTCCGGAAGAGGCGTCGCAGGAACTGGTCGCCGAAATGCTGTCGTTTTTTGAAGCGGTGGAACAGTAAGCCGCTGATGGACAATGAAGCCGCCGGGATTAGCCGAGCGGCGGCAGTCTGCGGGCGACCGGCGTCGACTTGACGATCGCGGTGCTGGTCTCCGCGCGCTCGGTGACCTTCGAGAGAATCTCATCGAGTTGTTCGATCGAATGCAGGTACAGGCGGCAGATGAAGCAATCGTCGCCCGTCACCTTGTCGCATTCGACAAACTCCGGAATCCGCCGGATCACGTCTTCCACCAGATGCAACTGGCCGGGTAGCGGCTTGACGCGCACGATGGCCTGCAGCGTAAAGCCGAGCGCGCGCGGGTCGATCTGCACGGTGAAGCGCTCGATCACGCCTTGTGCTTCGAGCCGGCGTACACGCTCGGCCGTGCTCGGCGCGGACAGGCCCACTCGCCGCGCCAGTTCGCTCACCGGTTGGCGCGCATCTTCGGCCAGCGCGGCGAGCAGCGCGCGGTCGGTGTCGTCGAGCGTGGCGGGTGCGGCAGGAACAAGGCGTTTGCCCATGATGGCCTTCGATTTTTAGGTGACGGCGCCAGAAAGCTTAAGTTTAGCCATGTATTCGCGCGATTGGATTAATTACACTGCTTCCCATGCAGTGATCAATCAAGGATCGAATCATGGCGTCAAACGAGATTCGCCGCGGCGCGGCCGAAATGAGCATGGCAATGCTGATGTCCGGCACGATCGGCTGGCTGGTCGTGTCGTCACAGCAGAGCGCGTTCAATGTGGTGTTCTTCCGCTGTGTGTTCGGCGGCGCGACCCTGGCGCTTGTCTGCGCGCTGCTCGGGCTGTTCAGGCGCAAGCTCTTTTCGTGGAAGATGTTTGGCCTCGCCCTGCTCGGCGGCGCGGCTATCGTCATCAACTGGGTTTTGCTGTTCGCCGCCTATTCGCGTGCGTCGATCTCGATGGCGACCGCCGTCTACAACACGCAGCCTTTCATGCTGGTCGCGCTCGGTGCGCTGGTGTTTCGCGAGCGCGTGAGCGCGTCGACGGTGGCCTGGCTGGCGGTCGCGTTCATCGGCCTCGTGTTTGTCGTGAAGGTCGAGCCGGCGGTGCTGGCGGTGCCGGGACAGTACCTTACCGGCGTCGCGTATGCGGTGGGCGCCGCGGCCATGTACGCAGTTTCGTCGATCATCACGAAGCGGCTGAAGGGCACGCCGCCGCATCTGATCGCGCTGATTCAGGTGTTGCTCGGTGTGCTGATGCTCGCGCCATTCGTGCGCTTCGATGCGTTGCCTACCACGGGTGTGCAATGGCTCGAGTTGATCGTGCTCGGTGTCGTCAATACGGGGCTCATGTACGTGCTGCTCTACGGCGGCATCCAGAAGCTGCCGACCTCGATGACCGGCGCGCTGTCGTTCATCTATCCGGTGGTGGCAATCATCGTGGATCGGGTTGCGTTCGGGCAGACGCTTGCGTGGATTCAGGTGCTCGGCGCTGTGCTGATTCTGCTCGCGGCAGCGGGCGTGAATCTCGGCTGGCGAATCGTGCCGCAAAAGCGCCTGTCCTCGACCTGATAGCGGACATGCAGATAGCGCGGTGCCGCGAATGATACGGATTCCGGAGTAAATGGGCCGCGGCATTGTTCATATCGACGGACTAATGGCGCGGTACACTCGTCACTACGAGGCTTCGTAGCGTGGCATGTATGCAGCTTTAAAAGGGGTCGTCAAACTTCTGTAGGGAAATCACCGATGCGATCAAAAAACAGGCACGCGTATCATGCGCAGTGACGCTGATCACGTCCGACAGAATTTCCGCCGCTCGCCTTGATGGTCGAGCGGCTTTCTTTTTTGTGGCGATGATCCCGGTAGCCGGCCCGCCCCGCGCTGCGGGAACTTCAGCCGTGACGCGCAGAAATACGCTCTCCATCGAGCCGCAGCGGCCCGTTCTGGCCGGCCAGTTCCTCGATAAGTGCATGCACCAACTTGGGCCATTCGCCGCGCGGCTTGAGCATGGTCGCGGCGGCGCGCATCACGGCGGCATCGTCGAGCATCTGCAGCAGTGTGTCGAAGCCCATCGTGCGGACTTCGAGCAGCTTGAATACGATCAGCACCTTCAATGCATTCCTTGCATTGCGCGCCGGGTCGGCACGTAGCCACGCGACGCGCGAAAACGCCCGTTCAAGCGCCTGTTCGACATTCGTAAATGGCGAGCCGTGGCCGGGGATCACGAGCCGCACGTCGAGCTTTGCAATGGTTTCGAGCACCGCCTGTTCTTCGGCGAAACCGCTTTCACCTTCCAGTTCGGGAAAGATCACACCAAAACCGTTTTCCCACAGCGCGTCCGCGCTGATCAGGATGCGCTCGTCCGCGCAATACAGCATCAGCGAATGCGGATCGTGGCCGGGCGCGCCGAGCACTTGCCAGTCGAGTGCGCCGAGCTGCAGATGTGCACCGGGCGCAATCGTCTCAGTGAAGCTGAAGCGCTCGCAGGTCTGGCCGGTCGCGCGAAACGTCAGACGCGTTTCGTCCCAGTCGCGCACCGTGTCGGCTTCGGAAGCGGGGATAGAAGTGCGGCACGGCCATACCGATTGCAATAGCGCGTTGCCGCCGCAATGATCCGAATGCAGGTGCGTGTTGACGATCAGATCGAGTGGCCGCGTGCCGAGCGCCTGCTGCACCAGCGCGAGTGTTTGCGGCGCGTGGGTCGCGTAGCCGGTATCGACCAGCGCGGCGCACTGAGCGTCGGTGAGCAGCACATTGTTCGACGAAAGCCAGCCCCGTTCGAATACGCGTATCGACTGCGGTAGCGTCGTCATGGCAGGCTCGCTTGTGCTGACGCTTCGGGCTTGTGCATCACGAGAATCGTCGAGGTGCCGGTCAACATGGTTTCACCATGCTGATTGACCACTGTGCCATCGAGATGCGTCAGATCGCCGTTCAGACTCGGCTTCCAGTAAGCGGCGCGCACGCGCCAGGTGATCGTCAGCGAATCGTGTGCGCGGACGGCTTTCTTCAGCTTGATATCGAATTCGAGCCCGAGCGGCTGCGCATAGGTCGAGTAATGGGTTGCCAGCAGCGCCATGAAATGCGCGGTCGGTTGCGTGCCGGAAGCGATCAGTCCGCCGAAGCGGCTTTGCACGGCATAAGCTTCGTCGTGATGCAGCGGGTTGAGGTCGTTCACGAGCGTGGCGAACGATTTCACCGAATCAGCCGATAGCTCCAGCGTCGAGCTAAACGTCTCGCCTATCGTCACAATGCGAGGCGCGGCGTTCATCGTGGTACCTGCGCTTGACTCCGCGTTTGAATCTGCGCTTGCCGCGCCACGAACTCCGCATGGCGTGTCTCGATGGCGTCCCAGACCGCGCGCTTCGCATCGTCGTCGAATGACGACCAGCCGGCGATCTCATCGATCGTGCGCAGACAGCCTTCGCACCAGCCGGTTGAGGCATCCATCCGGCACACGTTGATGCAAGGCGACGGCACGGCAGCGCGATCTTCGTTGTCGGTACCCGAGGTCATGTCTTCACGCCGTCTCGCGCAACGCCACATCGAGTACCGGCGCGCCCGTCAACGCAATCAGTTCCTGCGCCGTGAGATTGAAGACCGCATGCGGATGGCCGGCGGCGGCCCACAGGCTGTCGAGTTCGAGCAGGTCGGCGTCGATCAGCGTCAGCGGCTCCGTGGCGTGGCCGATCGGGCAGACGCCGCCGATCGCATAGCCGGTTTTTTCGCGGACGAACTTCGCGTCCGCACGGCCGATGGCGCCGACCTGCGCCGCGACTTTCTTTTCGTCAACGCGATTCGCGCCGCTCGCGACCACCAGCACCGGCGCGTCGTCTTCACGGCGGCGAAACAGGATCGACTTGGCGATCTGCGCGACCGAGCAGCCGAGCCCGGCGGCGGCTTCGGCGGAGGTCTTGCCGGTTTCCGGCAGCATCACGATGCGCCCCGCGTGACCCCGTTCACGCAGCAGTAAAGCGACGCGGCGTGCCGATTCGGGCAGGCCGTCGAGATCGTCGGATTCGAGAGATGCGTGGTCCGTCATGGTCCAAATTCCTTCGTGGATGTAGCAGTCAAACGCAATCGGACTGTTCGCTGCGCGCTTTGGCGAGCAGCGCCTTGCCGGCGCGCGACACATTCGGCCGGCCAATCGAAGTCGAAATGAAATCGCCGATGGCGACGACTTGCGCGAGATCGATGCCGGTCTCGATGCCGAGGCCGTTCATCAGATACAGCACGTCTTCGGTCGCGACATTGCCGGTCGCGCCCTTCGCGTACGGACAGCCGCCGAGGCCCGCCACCGACGCGTGATAGATTTCGATGCCTTCCTGCAGGGCCGCGTAAATGTTCGCGAGCGCCTGACCATAGGTGTCGTGGAAATGGCCCGACAGACGTTCGCGCGGAAACACTTTCATGACCGCTTCGAACACTTCGCGGGTACGCTTTGGCGTGCCGACGCCGATCGTATCGGCGATATCGATCTCATCGCAGCCCAGCGCCGCGAAACGTTCGACCACATCGACCACTGACGCCACCGCCACCTCGCCCTGATACGGGCAGCCGAGCGCACACGAGACGCTGCCGCGAATCCGCACACCGTGTTCTTTCGCCGCCTGCGCGACCGGCGCGAAGCGGTCGATACTTTCCGCGATGCTGCAATTGATGTTCTTCTGCGAGAACGCCTCGCTGGCCGCGCCGAAGATCACAATTTCGTCAGCACGCGCGGCGAGTGCGCCTTCGAAGCCGCGCAGGTTCGGCGTCAGCACCGAATAGATCGTGCCCGGGCGACGCTCGACTCCGGCCATCACGTCGGCGCCGTCGGCCATCTGCGGCACCCATTTCGGCGACACGAACGAGGCCGATTCGACGTTGCGGAAACCTGCCGCGGACAAGCGGTTGATCAGTTCAATCTTGGTCGCGGTGGCGACGAATTCTTTCTCGTTCTGCAGTCCGTCACGCGGACCGACTTCGACGATTTTGACTTGTTGAGGCAGGGCCATGATGTGTCTCCAGTGTCGACCAGAGTTGGCGCTTCAGCGCCTGGTCTGGTCCCGTGTCACTTGTTGACGCCGCACTTGGCGGCGCTTCTTCAGTTGGGTTCGCGAGTGTTCAACCGTGTTCAGTATCCGCGTTCAATATCCACCACGCCGCTAATCGGTTCGCCGCGCATCAACGCGGCGATCTTCCGCGCGACCTGCGCGACGCTCTCCTCGCGCAGCGTGAGTGCCGACACATGCGGCGTAATCGTGATGCGTGGCTCCCGCCAGAATAGATGATCGGGCGGCAGGGGTTCGTCGCGGAATACATCGAGCGTGGCGGCGGCAAGCTGTCCGCTCGCCAGCGCTTCGAGCAGATCCGCTTCAACCAGGTGGCCGCCGCGTGCGACGTTGATCAGATAGGCGCCGCGCGCGAGCTTCGAGAAAGTGCGCGTGTTCAGTACGTCGGCCGTATCGGGCGTGTGCGGCAGCAGATTCACCAGCACCTTCACGCCGTCGAGAAACGCGTCGAACTGCGCTTCGCCCGCAAACGTCGTAATGCCCTCGATATGCCGCGCGCTACGGCTGTAGCCGCGCACCGGCATGCCGAACGCGGCGACCGTTTGCGCAACCTGGGCTCCGAGTACACCGAGTCCGAGCACGCCGACCGTGAAGGTCTCGCGCGGATGCGGATCGAGCACGTGCCAGCGACGTTCGGCTTGCTGCATCTGGTATTCATCGAAGCGGCGCATGTAACGCAGCACCGCGTGCGCGACATACTCGGCCATTTGCGGCGCCATGCCGGTGTCTTCGAGCCGCACGAGGCGCGCATTGCGTGGCAAGGTGCCGGGCTGCGCGTGTTCGAGAGCGAGAATCGCATCGACACCCGCGCCGAGGTTGAAGATCGCGCGCAGATCGTCGCGCCCGGCGAGCATCGCGTGCGGCGGCCGCCATACGACCGCGAAGTCGGCCGGCGCTTGGTCGCCCGGCTGCCATTCGCGCAAGTCGGCCTCCGGCAGCGCACTTGCAAAGTCGTGCAGCCACGCGGCAGCGTCGGCATGCGGCATGTAAAAGAGGATTTTCATACTGTCCAGATGGCGCGTGCATGGTCGAGACGGGCTTCATTCTACGTTTTCGACGCGAATCGCGGGCGTTTGCGCACGGGCGTGCAGTTTCGACGCTCGCCGGACGCTTGCCGCCCCATAAACAAAGCACAAAAACTTGGTTCGCCTGCGCTGCGCCCGGCGGGACAATACTTTTCCGGATTCCGGCAGCGAGGAACAGACATGCTTTCATGCACCAGATCGACATGGCCGCCGCGGCTCGTCACCGTGCCCGGCCTGCACGGCAGCGAGGGCGCGCACTGGCAATCGTGGCTCGAACGGCAGTTCGCGCGCTCGTTGCGCGTCGAGCAGGCCGACTGGGACGCGCCGGATCTCGCCGTCTGGTCGCAGTCGCTGCGCGAGCTGCTGGCGCGCGAGCGCGGACCGTTCGTGCTGGCCGCGCACAGCTTCGGCTGTCTTGCGGCCGCGCATGCACTCCAGCAGGCCTCGTATGCCGCCGAGGTGGTTGGCGTGCTGTTTGTCGCGCCGGCAAGTCCGGAGAAATTCGCCTTTGCCGGTCCGTTCGACGCGCGGCGTCTCGGTGTGCCGTCGATCCTGATCGGCAGCGAAACCGATCCGTGGATGCCGCTCGCCGGCTCGCGTGAGTTGGCGCGGCGTTTCGGCAGCGCGTTCGTCAATCTGGGCGACGCGGGGCATATCAACACGGCAGCGGGATTCGGCCCGTGGCCGCGAGCGAAATATTTCATCGACACGCTGGTGCATTGCGCGGCGCCGCTGCGCTTTCGCGAGGAGCCATTCGAGACCGTGCAGCACGCGTTCGTGTGAAGCTTGTGCGCGGCGCTTTGGCGTCGGCCGCGGCGCAAGTGAGCGAGTAAGCGATCCGTTAGAATCCCGCTTCATGCCGCAGCTTCGCGCGGCCACAGGCTTTCAACATCAACAGGCGGGGACAGGATGGCAGGCAAGACGGGGACATCGCGCTGGCTGGCGGCTGGCATGACGGCAATGACACTCGCGCTCGGCGGCGTATCGACGGCGCACGCAGACGCGTCGCTGCTCAATGTGTCATACGACGTGACGCGCGAGTTGTACAAGGACATCAACACCGGCTTCATTGCGACGTACAAGCAGAAGAGCGGCGAGACCGTGTCGGTGCGTCAGTCGCATGGCGCATCGAGCGCGCAGGCTCTGTCGGTGCTGCAAGGATTGCAGGCTGACGTCGTGACGATGAACCAGCCGAACGATATCGATCTGCTCGCTGAGAAGGGGCAACTGGTGCCCGCGAACTGGCGCACGCGCCTGCCGGACGACAGCGCGCCGTACACCACGACCATGGTGTTCCTCGTGCGCAAGGGCAACCCGAAGCACATCAAGGACTGGGACGATCTCGCGAAACCAGGCGTGCAGGTGGTGATCGCCAATCCGAAGACCTCGGGTAACGGCCGTTACGCCTATCTGGCGGCCTGGGGTTATCGCAAGCAGCACGGCGGCACCGATGCGCAGGCGCTCGACTTCGAAAAGACGATCTTCAGGAATGTTCCTGTGCTCGACACGGGCGGCCGCGGCGCGACCACGACGTTTACGCAACGTGGCATTGGCGATGTGCTGGTGACGTTCGAGAACGAAGTGTCGTTGATCGACAGCGGCGTGGGTGCGGGCAATTTCGAGGCGGTGTATCCGTCGGTGAGCCTGCTGGCCGCACCACCCGTTTCGATCGTCGACAAGGTGGTCGACAAGCGCGGCACGCGCAAGGAAGCGCAGGCGTATCTGGACTATCTGTGGTCGCCTGCCGCGCAGGAAATCATTGCGCAGCACCATCTGCGTCCGCGCGACAAGACCGTACTCGCGAAGCATGCGGCGGAGTTCAAGCCGATCAAAACGTTCACTGTCGAAGAGATGTTCGGTAGCTGGCAGAAGGCGCAGCAGACCCATTTCTCCGATGGCGGCACGTTCGATCAGATCATCGTCGACAAGAAGTAAGTCTGATCGCTTGATGTGGAAAGGCCGCCTTGATAACAAGGCGGCCTTTTTTATTGCACGTGCTTGCTACGCACGCTGAATGCTGGACTCTTTAGTCTCTTTAGTCTCTTTAGTCTCTTTAGTTTCTTCAGTTCGGCGCGGCGTGGGTGTCGTGTTCATGCGCGCAGCCATGTTCGCAGCCGCTCTGATCCAGCGGCATCTGTTGCGCCGCTTCCGCGCGAATGCCAAGGCGTTCGAGCAGCTTGCGGTCCGCTTCCGCTTGCGGGTTGCTTGTCGTCAGCAGTTGGTCGCCGTAGAAAATCGAGTTCGCGCCGGCGAGGAAGCACAGTGCCTGCAGCGCTTCATCCATCTGTTCACGGCCTGCCGACAGACGCACCATCGCACGGGGCATGGTGATACGCGCAATCGCGATCGTGCGCACGAATTCGAACGGATCGATCGCTTCAGTGCCGGTCAGCGGCGTGCCTTCCACCTGCACCAGGTTGTTGATCGGCACGGATTCCGGATACGGCTCCATGTTCGCCAGTTGCGCGATCAGGCCCGCACGCTCACGGCGCGATTCACCCAGGCCGACAATGCCGCCGCAGCACACATTGATGCCCGCCTCGCGTACGCGCTCGAGCGTGTCGAGACGGTCCTGATACGTGCGCGTCGAAATGATCTGGCCGTAGAACTCCGGCGACGTGTCGAGGTTGTGGTTGTAGTAGTCGAGGCCCGCTTCGCGCAGACCTTGCGCCTGATGCGTTTCGAGCATGCCGAGCGTCACGCAGGTTTCGAGACCCATCGCCTTCACGCCGCGGATCATGTCCTTGATCGGCTCCAGATGACGGTCTTTCGGATTGCGCCAGGCAGCGCCCATGCAGAAGCGCGTCGCGCCGTTTTCCTTGGCGACCTTCGCGGCGGCCAGCACTTCATCGACGGGCATCAGCTTGTCGGCTTGCAGGCCGGTGTCGTGATGGACCGACTGCGGGCAATAGGCGCAATCTTCTTCGCAGCCGCCGGTCTTGATCGAGAGCAGCGTCGACAGTTGCACGGTGTTCGCGTCGAAGTGTTCGCGGTGAGTTTGCTGCGCGCGGAACAGCAGGTCGTTGAACGGCAGTTCGTACAACGCGACGATATCGGCGACACGCCAGCGCGCCAGCGATTTCGCGCCGGCGGCGGCGTTGGCGTTATTGGCATTGTTATTCGCGGCGGCCGTGTCGGCTGGCGTCGGAGCGATGTTCAGTTGCGTCATGTCGTCAATCCTCATGGATGGATGTAATGGGTTCAACGCTGCGCGGCGCGCAGCGTGTGTAGAAGCCGGTTGATGTCGAGTTGATCTGCCGCGAGCTCGGGCGAAGCCGGGCTCAGATGCGGCACGATGCCGAGCAGCGGTGCATCGTATTCACGCGCGAGATGCTCGCGGATCGAGGCGATGTTTTCGTCGGGGAACGTCATGTCGGGATCGACGCGGTTGGCGACCCAGCCAGCGAGCGTCAGGCCGCGCGCAGCGATCGCTTCGGCGGTGAGCAACGCATGGCTGATGCAGCCGAGGCGCATGCCCACCACCAGCACGACTGGCAGCTTCAGCGCGACCGCGAGATCGGCGGTGTCCTCGGTGACCGTGAGCGGCACGCGAAAGCCGCCCACGCCTTCCACTACCACGATGTCCGCGCGCATAAGCGCCTCTTCGTGGCAATCGACAATATGGCCGATGTCGAACGTGACGTTTTCCAGCGCGGCGGCGATATGCGGCGCGGCCGGTTCCTTCAGCAGATACGGCGTGCGGATCGCTGGCGGCAGCAAGACGTTCGATGCGGCGTCGAGTTGATCCGCGTCTTCGTTATGCAGCACGCCGTCGAGTTCGAATGCGCCTGCCGCGATCGGCTTCATCGCGGCGGCTCGCAGGCCTTCACGCGCGAAGCCACGCAGCATCGCCGCCGACACGAAGGTCTTGCCAATTTCCGTATCGGTGCCGGTGACGAACAGGGATAGCGTGTTTTGACTCGAGCCACTCATGCCGCTTTCACCCCGAGTTGTTGCAGACCTGCTTCGAGCCGGTCCAGATCCGCGTGCGAATGCGCAGCCGATAGCGAAATGCGCAGCCGCGACGTGCCGGCGGGCACGGTCGGCGGACGGATCGCAGGCACCCACAGACCCGCGCGATCGAGCGTGGCCGCGATGTCCAGCGTGGCATCGTTCGCCCCGATGATGAGCGGTTGCACGGCGGTATGCGAATCGACCGGCAACCACGGCGTGGCCTTGAGCATCGCGCGCGTGCGTTCGATCAACTGCCGGAGATGCGCGCGTCGCGCGTCGCCCTCTTCGCCGCCGATGATGCGCAGACTCGCCGACACCGCGTGCGCCGCTGCGGGCACCGAAGCGGTGGTGAAAATATACGGACGCGCACGCTGCACGAGCCATTCGATCACCGTTTCATGCGCAACGACGAACGCGCCGGAAACGCCTGCGGCTTTACCGAGCGTGCCGATCGAAATCAGGTGCGGCGAACGCATTGCCGCTTCGGCGATGGCGCCGCGGCCTTGCGGGCCGAGCACGCCGAAGCCGTGAGCGTCGTCGACGATCAGCCACGCGCCGTGTTGTTCGGCGAGCGCCAGCAGACGCGGCAACGGCGCAATGTCGCCGTCCATGCTGAATACCGTATCGGAAACGATCACTTTGACTTCGGCATCCGACGCGTCGAGCATCGCGCTCAACGCGTCCATATCACAGTGCGGATAGATCTGCACATCGGCGCGCGACAGACGTGCGCCATCGATCAGCGACGCGTGATTCAGTGCGTCGGAGAACAGCGTGGTGCCACGGCCCGCGAGCGCGGTGAGCGTCGCCAGGTTCGCCATGTAGCCGGTGCTGAAGTAGAGCGCGCGCGCATTGTCGACGAAGCCGCCGGCGAATTCAGCCAGATCGTCTTCGAGTTGCGCATGCGCGCGCGAGTGGCCGCCGAGCAGATGCGAGCCGCCGCTACCCGCGCCGTAGCGCTGCGCGCCTTCGGCGATCGCTGCGATCAGTTGCGGATGCGCCGCAAGGCCGAGATAGTCGTTGCTGGCAAAGCCGATGATCTCCCGGCCATCGACGGTCATGTGGGCGGCGCACGGCGTGTCGGCCGTGCGGCGACGACGGCGCAAGCCGTGTTCGTCGATTTCCTTGAGCCCTTGGGCGAGCGTGTCGAGCAAATGCATTAGCGGGTCTCCGCGAGCGTCGCTTCGAAGGTCTCGCGGGTGCGCGAGGCGAGCAGCGCGAGCTCTTCGTCATCGAGGATATAAGGCGGCATCAGATACACCGTGGTCGAAATCGGGCGCAGCAGCAGTTCGCGCTGCAACGCGTTTTCGAAGAAGCGGCGCGAGAATGTGCGGGCGTGCTGAGCGTCGTCGATGATCGCGTCGAACGCGAAGATCGTGCCGCACTGACGCAGATGGCGCACCTGCTTGTGTTCCGCGAGCGGCGCGAGGGCGGCCTTCAGTTTCGCGGATTTCTGCGCGTTCGCGGCGAGGACGTTGTCGCTCGCGAACAGATCGAGTGTGGCGAGCGCCGCACGGCAGGCGAGCGGATTGCCGGTATACGAGTGTGAGTGCAGGAAGCCGCGCGCCGTGTCGTCGTGATAGAAGGCGTCAAAAATCTCATCGCGCGAGAGCACGATCGAGAGCGGCAGATAGCCACCGCTAATGCCTTTCGACAGACACAGGAAGTCCGGCCAGACGCCCGCCTGTTCGCAGGCGAAGAAGGTGCCGGTGCGTCCGCAGCCGACGGCGATTTCGTCGGCGATCAG
Source organism: uncultured beta proteobacterium (assembly GCA_963738755.1). Classification (GTDB taxonomy): domain Bacteria; phylum Pseudomonadota; class Gammaproteobacteria; order Burkholderiales; family Burkholderiaceae; genus Paraburkholderia. Next base: position 2,306 of record CAVTXZ010000010.1, on the reverse strand, counting down.
ATGCACGCCGTACTGATCGCAGAGCGCGCGCAGACCCGCGATATACGACGCGTCATGCATGGCCATGCCGGCGGCGCACTGCACCAGCGGCTCGACGATCAGCGCGGCGATTTTCGCGGCGCGGGCATCGAACAGTGCGCGAACGTGATCGAGCGCGCGGCGCGCGACGTCTTCGGCTGTTTCGCCGGGTTGTGCGAGACGTGCATCGGGCGACGCCACCACGTGCGCGTGGCGGATCAGCGGATCGTAGGCGTCCTTGAAGAGCGCGACGTCGGTGACACCGAGCGCCCCGATGGTTTCGCCGTGATAGCTGTTGGCGACGCAGACGAATTCCTGCTTGTCCGTGAAGCCACGATTGCGCCACGAGTGAAAGCTCATCTTCAGCGCGATTTCGACTGCTGACGCGCCATCGGATGCGAAGAACGCGTGACCGAGGGTGTTGTGCGTGAGGGCGCCGAGGCGTTCGGCGAGTTCGATGGCGGGCTCGTGCGTGCAGCCGGCGAGCATGGCGTGCTCGAGCGTATCGAGCTGGTCTTTCAGCGCGGCGTTGATGCGCGGATTGGCGTGGCCGAAGAGGTTGACCCACCAGGAGCTGATGGCATCCAGATAACGATGGTTGGCGCGGTCGTAGAGCCACGCGCCCTGGCCTCGCGCGACGGGGATCAACGGCAGGCGTTCGTGGTGCTTCATCTGGGTGCAGGGGTGCCAGACGGCACGCAGGCTGCGGGTGATCCAGTCTTCAGGGGATGCTGACTTTTCCAAAGAGGTACTCCGTGGTGCTTTTTTTGCCCGCTGCGGGGTGGCGTTTTTCAGTGCTGTTTCGTGCGCTGCGCGCGGCCCTGGCGGTTTTGCGGGGTCGAGATTAGCGCTTTATTTGCTGGTTTGCATTAGGGGTTGGAGTGGGGTTTTGCCTGCGGCTGCTGGGGTTGGGGGGTGTTTGCGACAGGTCGCTGCTGTTTTGTTTTGATCGCGGAGGATTGGGGGTTTTAGCGACGTCAAAGTAGTTGGGGGGTATGGGGTGCTTTTTGCCTTTGGCGGCGGTGTTGCTTTGGTTTGCCTACGGCGTTGGGATTTTCTTTTCTTATTGGTCTATTAGCGTTCCCCCTGTGCGGGGGGCACTCACTTTCTTTGCCGCCGCAAAGAAAGTAAGCAAAGAAAGCGGGCTCAAACCGCTAACTCCTGAGAAACAATCAGGATAACGTCGGTTTTCAGGCCGTTGGCGCAGCCGGAGTGATCTGGAAACCGAGGGCGTTGGCGCGGCGCCTGAGGGCGTCAATGCTGCGCTGACGCTGCAGCTCTTCATAGTGCTGCTGGCCCTGGTCGACGAAGGCTTCGCCACGCGTGAGCATGAAGTACACCATGCGGGCGAGCTTATGGGCGACCGCGGTATTCGCACGCGGCTTGTCCATGCGTGAGCAGAGCCGGCGGTAGAACGCGCCGAGCGCCGAGTCATTACGCGAGAGGCTCATGGCCGCCAGTTTGAGCGCCTGGCGCACCCGGTTGGTGGAACGCCGGGTGCGGGCGCTGAGCACCTTGCCGCCACTGACCTTGGTGCCCGGACACAGTCCCAGCCACGAACAGAAGTGCTTGACGTTGGCAAAGCGGCTCAGGTCCGGGCCGATCTCCGAGAGTATCGTCATTACCGTGGTGACCGCCAGACCGTTGATGCGCGTCAGGTCGACGCCCGCCCAGCGCGCGAGCGCGGTACGCGCGTCAAACCGCGGGGTGTTCTTGTGGCGCTTCTTGTCCGGCCCGGCCAGTTCCACGTCGTGACGCCCTAACGGTACCAGCAGCGCCTCGGTCTTCGCGTCGCACTCGAGCACCCGCAGGGCTAGGCTGTCGACCATCGCCAGGGCCTGCCCGAGCACGAACAGGTGCTCCTCGCGCCAGTTGCCCGTCAGCGCCCGCTCGATGTCGCGCTCGCTGGCCTTGACGCGGCCGTTGCGGTGCCGGGCCAGCACCTTGGGGTCACGCTCGCCGGCCACAATCGCCCGCACGATCGCCTGCCCGGTCATGCCCATCACGTCGGTGAGCACCTCGGCAAGCTGGAGGTTCATCTGCACCAGCGCCTTCTGCATGCGCAGCACCCAGCTGGCCTGTTCGGCCAGCAGTACCTCGCGCTGACGTACCACCGCACGCACCACGCAGACCTCGTCGCCCGGGCGCCAGGCCGCGCGCAGCAGCCCCAGGCTCATCAGCTTCTGCAGCCACTGGCAATCCTGCACGTCGCTCTTGCGTCCCGGTACGTACTTCATCTGCCGCGCGTCGACCAGCCATACCGCGAGTCCGCGCCGCTCGAGCACCTC
>CAVTXZ010000009.1:0-107147 GCA_963738755.1 uncultured beta proteobacterium | reverse complement strand
CGCCATTGGCGCGCGCGGCCTGCGAAGCCTGCACGGCGCCGACGGCGGCGTCCACGGCGGCACCGCCGCCCGCATTCACACCCATCGGCGCGGACGAAGCCGGACGCGACGGAGCCGGCGCCGCTGCCGCGGGGGCGCGCATGCCTGCCTTGGGGTCCAGTACAAATTGCACATCGACCGGCGCATGCCAGAAATCGCGTGCCATATCGGAAATGCGGCCGGAGAACTGGCTCTTGACCCAGTCGAGCTTGAAGCGGTTCGGCGCGGCGATGCTAAGCGTGTTCGCAGCGGCGTCGAAGGCGACCGGGGCCAACGGTTTGATCCACGTCACGTACTGCTGGGGCGTAAGCTCACGCTCCAGCAATGCGGAACAGTGTTGCCAGAAATCGTTCATCGAGTTGCTGTCGTTATGGTGTGCACGGCGGTCGCCGCTGCCCTTGTAGCGTGTGCGCAACAAGGCCCTGAGCAGCCAGGCTAACCAGGCGCAATCGCTCCAGGCGCTTGTGCCACAAGGGTTTGCGGGGCAAGCGAGCCGGAGCGGCGTGCAGGATTTTTGGGAAGTAAGGCAGGATTCTAACGCCAAAACGACCCCGCAAGGGAGTTATCCACAGGGACCGATCAGCCGAAGAAGCGCTCGCGAACCGCGGCCGAACCAGGCTAAACTATTGACGGCCAAAAGAAAACGGGTTTAAATAGCGGGTTCCGCGAAAACCAATTCTGCACAAACCACCGGCCATTGCGCTTTCAGCGATGATCGCGCGGTTATTTTTCGATCAAGTGAGAGCAACATGAAACGTACTTACCAACCTTCCGTTACCCGTCGCAAGCGCACCCACGGCTTCCGCGTTCGCATGAAGACCGCCGGTGGCCGCAAGGTCATCAACGCACGCCGCGCGAAGGGCCGCAAGCGCCTCGCCATCTAAGGCAGGCGAGCGGATTGCGCGCTCCGTCTATGGCAAGCGAAGCGGGAGCGGCAGGGGCGCCGCAACAGGGCTCGGTTCCGTTGCGAGCGCAAGCCGCCTTCCCCAAAGCCGCAAGGCTACTGAAAACGGATGAATTTTCATCCGTTTTTCGTTTGCGCCCGTGGCGCCGCACCGCGCACTTCGTGGTGTACGGCCGGCCCACCGGCAACGACGCTCGCTTAGGGCTCGTGATCGGCAAGAAATATGCGCCGCGCGCGGCCACGCGTAATCTGGTCCGTCGAATCGCGCGTGAAGCCTTCCGGCTGCGTCGCGCGGAATTCGGCGGTTGGGATGTGCTGCTGCGTTTGCACACGCGCTTCGACAAGAAGGCTTTGCCGAGCGCCTCGTCGCCGCCGTTGAAGGCGTTGTGCCGCAGCGAGATAGAGGCGCTGCTCGACAAGGCAGCGCGCGAAATTGTCCGTCGCGAGGCGCCGCCCGCGGAAGCGCCCAAGACGGAATGACGCTCAAGTGACCGCCCGGTCCGCAGCTATAGCAGCCTTGCTGCGCGGGCGTCGCCCGGTACTTCACGTTGCGCGGCGCCGCCAGGCCGCACCAGTCATGCAAACGGTACTCTTCGCTTTACTGCGTTTCTACAAGGTTGCCGTCAGCCCTATGCTCGGCAACCGGTGCCGTTTTTACCCTTCCTGCTCTGATTACGCGCGCGAAGCAATCCAGTATCATGGCGCCGCGCGCGGGACTTATCTCGCCGCCAGGCGTATTTGCCGTTGCCACCCTTTTTCCGCGGGCGGCATCGATCTCGTCCCGCCTCCCACTTCTGAAAAGCGCTGACGCGCCGTTCCATCGACACTGAGACAACGCATGGATATCAAACGCACCGTCCTATGGGTCATCTTTTTCATGTCAGCGGTCATGCTGTTCGACAACTGGCAACGCGACCACGGACGCCCGTCGATGTTCTTCCCGAGCGCCACGCCGACCAAGACCGTCGGTAGCGCCGCACCGGGAACCACGACGCCGGGAACCCAGCCCGCCGATCTGCCGGCCACCAACGCAGCAGCGCCGGGCAATGCGCCGGCGGCAACGCAGTCGCAACTGGTCAAGTTCAGCACCGACGTCTTCACCGGTGAGATCGACACCCGTGGCGGCACGCTGTCGAAACTGTCGCTCGTCAAGCAAGGCGACGGCAAGCAGCCGGATCTGGTCATCACGCTGTTCGACCGCACCGCGAACCACACGTACGTGGCGCGCACGGGTCTGCTCGGCGGCGATTTCCCGAACCACAACGACATCTACACGCCGGTGCCGAACCAGCCGACCGATCTGACGGGCGACGCCAAGTCGTTCAAGCTCAGCTTCGATTCGCCGGTCAAGGGTGGCGTGAAGGTCGTCAAGACCTACACGTTCACGCGCGGCAGCTATGTGATCAACGTCGACACGAAGATCGAGAACGTCGGCGCCGCGCCGGTGACGCCGTCGGTCTATATGGAACTGGTGCGCGACGACACGCCGGTGGAAACGCCGCGCTTCTCGCACACGTTCATCGGACCGGCTGTCTACACCAGCCAGCACCACTTCCAGAAGATGACGTTCGGCGACATCGACAAGAACAAGGAAGACTTCGTCAATTCGGCCGACAACGGCTGGATCGCGATGGTGCAGCATTACTTCGCGTCCGCGTGGATTCCGCAGCAAGGTGTGAAGCGCGACATCTACGTCGAGAAGATCGACCCGGCGCTGTATCGCGTCGGCGTGAAGCAACCGGTGGCGACCATCGCTCCGGGCCAATCGGTCGATGTTTCCGCGCGCCTGTTCGCCGGTCCGGAAGAAGAGCGCATGCTCGAAGGCATCGCGCCGGGTCTGGAACTGGTGAAGGACTACGGCTGGGTCACCATCATCGCCAAGCCGCTGTTCTGGCTGCTCGAGAAGATCCACAGCTATGTCGGCAACTGGGGCTGGTCGATCGTGCTGCTCACGCTGCTGATCAAGGCCGTGTTCTTCCCGCTGTCGGCGGCGAGCTACAAGTCGATGGCGCGCATGAAGGCGATCACGCCGCGTATGCAAGCCCTGCGCGAACGCTTCAAGGGCGATCCGCAGAAGATGAACTCGGCGCTAATGGAGCTGTACAAGACCGAGAAGGTCAATCCGTTCGGCGGCTGTCTGCCGGTCGTGATCCAGATCCCGGTGTTCATCTCGCTGTACTGGGTGCTGCTGTCGTCGGTGGAAATGCGCGGCGCGCCGTGGATTCTGTGGATTCACGATCTGTCGCAGCAAGACCCGTTCTTCATCCTGCCGGTGCTGATGGCCGTCTCGATGTTCCTGCAGACCAAGCTGAACCCGACACCGCCGGACCCGGTTCAAGCGAAGATGATGATGTTCATGCCGATCGCATTCTCGGTCATGTTCTTCTTCTTCCCGGCCGGCCTGGTGCTGTACTACGTGGTGAACAACGTGTTGTCGATCGCCCAGCAGTACTACATCACGCGGATGATGGGGCAGTCGAAGACCAAAGCGGCCTGATTGATGTCTTGCCCGCGGCGGGCGGCGGTAATGCCCGCTGTGTGACACAGGCAGAAGCACGCTGTAAAAAAGCCGCCCGGTTTGCGCCGGGCGGCTTTTTTATTGCGTGGCCGATTGGCCCGATGACCTCAATTGGCCCAGGTGGCTCTATTTTTCTTCAGGCGTGGCAGTGGATTGCTGATCCGCGCCGCCATCGAATTCCGTAATCATTTCTTCGAGCAGATTGCGCTGCTTCGGCGATAAATTCGCGAACCGGGAAGCCAACTCGATCGTTTCCTGCGACGGCGGATACTTCTCGCCACGCGCCATCGGTTTTGTCTTGCCTGACGGGCCCGGCCCGTAATGCAGCCAGTGAAGATCTATTTGCAACCACTCGGCCAGAACACGCAACTTATCGGACTTCGGAATCGTCGTACCTGTGAGCCATTTGTGGGCGGTTTGCGGTGAAATAGCCGGGCCGCCGGCATAGAGGAAATTGAATTTTTTGGCCAAAACGGTCCCGCCCCTGGAGTCGGGAGGGAGCGAGTCTTTCAGCCGTTTGGCGAAAGCAAGTTTTTCTTTGGAGGTCGGCATGGGCCCGATTGTGCAATTCAGCGCATAATCAGTGGACAACCATTTGGGCGATGTTTTAACGTAAATAGGTTATTTTTAGCCTGAAATGACCATCAAATAACGCGTTTCGCGATTTTGTCGAATTCTGTTTTTTCCTTCTGCGATGGGGCTTTCAAGTGAATTTGACGCGTCGATATGTCGCATTCGTCTCTTAGCTCATCTTAGCTCACGCAAGATAAATCCTTATTTATCTGACAAAACCATCAAAGCGTTAAGAATCCGGGCCCGCTCAAGGCCGGCGTAAGCGCCCGCGTTACAATCCCCGGCGCCCACTCGCGCGCACTCGATTCCTTCTGATAGCCTCGTCCCCATGCTTACTACCGACTCCGATCCGATCGTCGCCATTGCCACCGCACCCGGCCGAGGCGGAATCGGGGTCGTGCGGATTTCATTCGGCCGCGCGGGGGAAGCCGCCGCGCAGCCGCTGATGCAGGCGCTGGCCGGCCAGACACTCGCGCCGCGTCACGCCAGTTACGTGCCGTTCCTCGACGCCGGCGGCAATGTGCTGGACCGCGGCATCGCGCTGTATTTCCCCGCGCCGCACTCCTATACCGGCGAGCATGTCCTCGAATTGCAAGGCCACGGCGGTCCGGTGGTGCTGCAACTGGTTCTGCAGCGCTGTATCGACGCCGGCCGCGCGTTCGGCTTGCGTCTGGCCGAACCGGGCGAGTTCACGCGCCGCGCGTTTCTCAATGACAAGCTCGATCTGGCGCAAGCCGAAGCCGTCGCTGACCTGATCGAAGCCAGCACCGAGGCCGCCGCACGGTCGGCGGGACGCTCGCTCGACGGCGCGTTCTCGCGCGACATTCACGCGCTGGTCGAAGAGGTGATCACCCTGCGGATGCTGGTCGAGGCGACGCTCGACTTCCCTGAAGAAGAAATCGACTTCCTCGAAGCCGCCGACGCGCGCGGCAAGCTCACGCGGATACGCGAGCGTCTCGCGCACGTGCTGAGCGAAGCGCGGCAAGGTGCGCTGCTGCGCGAAGGCTTGTCGGTCGTGCTGGCCGGACAACCGAACGTCGGCAAGTCGTCGCTGCTGAACGCATTGGCCGGCGCCGAGCTGGCCATCGTTACGCCAATCGCGGGCACGACCCGCGATAAGGTCGCGCAGACCATCCAGATCGAGGGCATTCCGCTGCATGTGATCGACACCGCCGGCTTGCGCGATACCGAGGACGAGGTGGAAAAAATCGGCATCGCCCGGACGTGGAGCGAGATTGAACGCGCGGACGTCGTGTTGCATCTGCTCGACGCGCGCACCGGCATGACAGACGAAGACGAAGTGATTGCCGCGCGCTTCCCGGGCGGTGTGCCGGTGGTGCGGGTGCTGAACAAGACGGACCTGACCGGCCTCGCGCCTGCGGCGCAGTCGCTCGATGCGGACCTTGATCTGAGCGAAGTGCGCCTGTCGGCGAAACAGGGCGATGGCGTCGCGCTGCTGCGCGAAGAATTATTGCGAATCGCCGGCTGGCAGGCGGGCGCGGAGAGCGTGTACCTCGCACGCGAGCGGCATCTGATTGCGCTGCGCGCGGCGCAAGAGCATCTGGCGATGGCAGCCGCGCACGCAGATCAGAATTCGCAGGCGCTGGACCTGTTTGCGGAAGAGTTACGGCTCGCACAGGATCAACTGAACTCGATTACCGGCGAATTCAGCTCGGACGATCTGCTCGGCGTGATTTTCAGCCGGTTTTGTATCGGCAAGTAGAATCCAATCGCACAATGGCGCAAAAGCCCTAAATTCAAAGGCCTTCACGGCATTTTTCACACACCGCGCCATTGCAGGTCAACAACCTTTGTTGACCCAAATGCGACCGAATTGTTGGTACACAGCGAATAGGCGGTTTAAAATCCCCGCTGCCCGTGTATCGACTATTCGACCATGCCCAAACTCGCCGCACCCCTCTCTGAAAGCCAGATCCGTGCGCTTGAACCGCGTGCCACCCGGTATTGCGTAGCCGACGGCAACGGCCTCGTCATTGAAGTCATGACGACCGGCACCAAAGTCTGGCGCTTCCGCTATTCGCTGAACGGCAAGCGGCAGCCGCTCGTCACGATTGGCGACTACCGGATGATTTCGCTGCGCGTGGCGCGCGCCAAGGCGCAGAAGTATGCCGACATGGTCGCAAGCGGCGTCTCGCCGGTTGCCACGGCCCGCCGCGACCGTGGCGCGGAAAGCAAGGCCGACGTGTTGCGGGAAGGCGCGGAACTGTATCTCGCGACGGAAATGGCCGGCAAGTCAGACGAGTATCAGCGCACCACGCGGCGAGCGCTCGAAAAAGACGTCTTGCCGGTGATCGGCGGCAAGACGATCAAAGCCGTCACGGAAGCCGATATTCGCTCGATTTGCGACCAGATCAAAAGCCGCGGCTCGCCCAAAATGGCGCTGCACACGCGCAATGCGGTGAAGCGGCTCTATGCGTTTCTGATAGCACGACAACTCGCCACCACTAACCCGGCAGAGCTCATCCCCGCCCGCTTCATCGCAACGCCGACGAGCCGCACTCGCGTGCTCAATCCGGACGAAATCGGCGCCACGCTGCGGTCGATCTACGCGTCGAGCCTGCGCAGGCCGCTGAAGCTGGCCCTGCATCTGCTGATACTGACGATGGTCCGTAAATCGGAACTGATCGAAGCGGCCTGGTCAGAATTCGACCTCGAGGCAGAACGCTGGGCACTGCCCGCCTCGCGCGTGGGCAAGGACCGCGAGCGCCATGTGCACCTTCCGCGCCAGGCGGTTGCGATGCTTCGGGAGTTGCATGGCGCGCGTGGCAGCCGAAAGTTCGTGTTCTCGAGCGTCAGGGGCGACGATCGGCCGATTGCGAAGAGCACCCTCAATCAGGCGGTCAAGGCACTTGGGCTTGAAGTGGAGCATTTCGTCTTACATGATTTTCGCCGCACCGCATCTACGCACTTGCGCGAAATGGGTGAGCGTTCGGGCGCAGTCGAAAACGCCGCGGCAGATGCAAAAAAAAATGCTCGTGGCATGAACGACAGCGCCGGGCAGCGCCTCGCTCTGCAGCTCTGGGCAGACTTTGTCGATGCCCAGATCGAGGGCGGCCGCACAGGGATAATCGGCTAGTTCGGCAGGCGCCGTACGGTGTTCGGCGCCCATCCGGCTAACGACCTCGGCTAGATAAGATGGTACACAGATACTCATAAATAGTTCATAACTAACTGTATTTGCTACGAAAAACAAAGCATTAACTTGGTTATAGAAACGTCTTAACCCTCTCACATTCACGCCGTTCCCGCCACCTCGTCAAAGCCCTTCTTTCTCGCGATTCATCGCCTAAACTGAAGCATGGTTGCAACCCCCTTCGGAGGCGCCCATGTCTGAATCGTTATTGGCTTATCTGCTGGGACCAGCGGTAATGCTACTGGTTGGTGTCGCGATCTGGGCCGCGTCGCACTACCACCAGAAGGCAAAACCCGAACGCATCGAGCGCTGGCTCGATACGCACTATGCAGAGTGGCTGCATCACAAGCACTGAACAACGCGTCTAACAAAAAGGCCGTCGCAACGCGCGACGGCCTTTTTGTCTATAGCGCGAGCGTTGAATGCGCACTGGTGCCGTTACCACCCCGGCTGAGGCTGCTGCGGATAGCCGTATTGTCCGGGTGGCGGCGCACCACACGCGACGTAAGCGCGCTGGTATTGGTCGTAGCAATATCCCGGCGGCGCTGCTGCGTAGACCGGTGCCGGCTGATACACCGGCGCCGCATACACCGGTTGTTGATAGGCGACTACGGGCGCCGGATTCAGCACGGACGTCACCACCGCGCCCAGCACCGCACCGCCGATCAGCGCGCCGACCACGTCGCCGCCATTGCCGTGAGCGGAGGCTTGTTCCGCCACGCTCAGACTCCCCACCATCAACAATGCCACTGCAATCTTTTTCATTTTTAGCTCCCGCCGTTCAGGCATGGAATGGATTGTGTATGGAGCGCATAGAAATAGATGCTGCAAGTGGTAACGGGGCATTACGGGTGTAACGGGTCGACGAACGGTTGGCGAGGCACCAGGAGACCGCAAAAAAGCGAGCACGCCGCACGCCCTTACCTCGTTAAAACCCTCGTCCCCATACACCCCACCGCATTCACCCGATCAATGTAAAATTCGCCGCATAACCCGTCAGACAAATCCGACGACTCGCAAGACTTTGCAGTCACAAGATTCCGCGCATCACACCAGCGTCGGCAAGCGGGTGTCGAGACGAAGCCAAAAGTAAGGGGGCGCGCGTGAAACAATGGACCATCCGGCAACGGATTCTATGCAGCTTTGGCATCGTGCTGATCGTCATGCTGGTTATGGCAATCGTCACTTTCGAACAGCTCGGCGGTATCGATCGCGATGCGAAGGGCCAGCAGCAGGACTCGATGCCCGGCCTCTACTACGCCACAGCGATGCGCGCGGCATGGTTCGAGAACTACACGGTGACGCAGCGTCTGGTGTACGTCGACGCCGACCCGGAGTCCGTCAAACGGGACACCGCGCGCCTGACCGAAACCCAGCAGGCGCTCGAGAAGCTTCTGAGCGACTATGGCGGCACCATCTTCCGTCAGGTCGACCGCGACCTGTTCAATGACTTCCGCCAGCAGCACGCGCAGTATCTGCCGATTCAGGCGTCACTGATAACCGCGCTGCCCAGCTCGAAAGAGAACGCCGTGCAGATCTTCAACGCCCAGCTCACACCGGTCTGGGAAAGCGGCCGGCTCTCGGTGCGCAAGCTGGTCGACGACAACAAGAGCTACGCCGACCAGGCCGCCGACAGCATCCGCAGTTCGGTCGAAACCACCCGCATCGTGCTGCTCGTGATGCTGCTGGTCGCCGCTATCGCCGCGGTGCTGGCCGGTTACTGGCTGCTGCGCGCGGTGACGGCACCCATGGCCAAGGTGCTGCAGGTGGTCGACGTGATGCGCACCGGCGATCTCACACAACGTCTGCAATTGAACCGCGCCGACGAAATCGGCGCGCTCGAAGCCGGCTTCAACCGCATGACCGATGAGCTGACCGCGTTGGTCGGCCAGGCGCAGAAGTCGGCGGTGCAGGTGACCACATCTGTCACGGAAATCGCCGCCACCTCGCGCGAACAGCAGGCCACCGCGAACGAAACCGCCGCGACCACGACTGAGATCGGCGCCACCTCGCGTGAAATCTTCGCAACCTCGCGAGATCTGCTGCGCACGATGAACGAAGTCTCCGAAGTCGCCGGCCAATCGGCGGCACTCGCGGGCACGGGCCATGCCGGCCTCACGCGCATGGAAGAAACCATGCGCCTTGTGATGGAAGCGGCCGGTTCGGTCAACGCCAAGCTCGCGATCCTCAACGAGAAAGCCAGCAACATCAACCAGGTCGTCGCCACCATCACCAAGGTCGCGGATCAGACCAACCTGCTGTCGCTGAACGCGGCAATCGAAGCGGAAAAGGCGGGGGAGTACGGCCGGGGTTTCGCGGTCGTGGCAACCGAAATCCGCCGCCTCGCCGATCAAACCGCCGTCGCAACCTACGACATCGAACAGATGGTGAAGGAGATCCAGTCGGCAGTGGCCGCGGGCGTGATGGGCATGGACAAGTTCTCCGAAGAAGTCCGGCGCGGCATGCTCGACGTGCAGAACGTAGGCGGTCATCTCACGCAGATCATCCAGCAGGTGCAGGCGCTCGCGCCGCGCTTCTCGATGGTCAACGAAGGCATGCAGACGCAAGCCACCGGCGCGGAGCAGATCACCCAGGCATTGACGCAACTGTCGGAGGCCGCGCAGCAGACGGCGGAATCGCTGCGCCAGTCGACCCAGGCCATCGACGATCTGACTCACGTCGCCAATAGCCTGCGCACCGGCGTATCGCGCTTCAAGGTGCAGGCCTGACGCGCCGCAGGGCGCAGCCACTCCCCAGCCCAGGCACACACCGATGCTCTTCATCCTCTTCACGCTCGATAACGAACGCTATGTGATCGACGCGACGCAGGTGGAGCGCCTCATGCCGCTCACGCCGCAGTCGCCGCCGAAGACGATCCCCGGCGCGCCTCGCTGGGTCGCGGGCGTGCTCGATCACGAAGGCGCGCCGCTGCCGGTGATCGATCTGCCGGCGCTCGCGCTCGGCCGCCCCGCTGCGCAACTGATGTCGACTCGCCTGGTTCTGGTGCGCTATCCGGATGCGGGCACGGTGCGCCTGCTCGGACTGTTGCTCGAAGGCGCGACGCGCACCATTCGTCTGCAGGCCGACGCGTTTCATGACGCCGGCATCGATACACCGCACGCGCGCTATCTCGGTCCCGTGGCGAGCGAGGCCGATGGTCTGGTGCAATGGATTCGTGTCGAGCATCTGTTGCCGGACGACGTCAAAGCGTTGCTGTTTCCGGAGGCGCAAGCGTGAACGCGCACCATCACGGCGCGCCGCTTTATCGGCGCTTCGCCGATCTGCTGCATCGAACCATCGGGCTCGACGCGGCATCGGTCGGTCATGGCGCGATCGAGCGCGCGGTCGATCTGCGCGCCGCCGCCTGGTGCGCGGACGGCCACGCTGACGCCACGCTGGACGACTATTGGGACGCGGCCCAGGCCTCGCCCGCGATGGTGCAGGCGCTGGTCGAAACCGTCATCGTGCCGGAAACCTGGTTCTATCGCGACGCCGACGCCTTCAAGGCGCTTGCGCGGCTGGCGCACGAACGACTGTCCCTGCGCGGCACGGCGCTGCCTTTGCGAATCCTGAGCCTGCCCTGCTCGACTGGCGAAGAGCCGTACACCATCGCGATGACCTTGCTCGACGCCGGCATCGACGCCGCGCATCTGCGCATCGACGCAATGGATATCAGCGAGCGCTCGCTGGCCGTCGCGCAGCGCGCTGTGTACGGCCGCAACTCGTTTCGCGGCAGCGCCTTTCCGTTTCGCGACACGCACTTCACGCGCACCGAAGACGGCTGGCGTCTGGCATCGCGCATAGTCGAAACGGTACGGTTCTCGCGCGCAAACCTGATGCAGCTCGACGCGTCGGCGCTGGGCGTCTACGACTTCGTGTTCTGCCGCAACGTGCTGATCTACTTCGACCGCGAAGCGCAGCAGACAGCGTTGAATGCGCTCAATAGCGTGCTTGCCGAAAGCGGCACGCTGTTTGTCGGCCCATCCGAAACCGGGCTGCTGATGCGCTACGGCATGCAGTCCGCGAAAATTCCGTTGGCGTTCGCATTCCACCGCGCCGAGGCTGGCGCAGCATCGTTCGATGGCCGGCACACCGCGCCGCTCGCCACGGCCGCCGCCCTCGCCATGACGCATGCACCGAGGCCCGCGCTGACGCCGCCGCAGGTGTTCTCGGCCGAACCCTTCGCATGGCCCGATCCCGTTGCCCGAGCGTCGTCGAGCGCCACTGCGCTGCAAGCGTTGAAGCCGCTTAAAGCGTGGCAGCCGCAGAACCATGCGCCGCAGGCCGCCGTCCCAACCCACGCCGCGCGCGACACGCTGCAAGCGGCGCGCACGCTGGCCGACACCGGAAAGCTGGCGGAAGCCGCTACGGCCCTCACCGTTTATCTGCAACAACACGCACCGCACGCCGACGCGTTCTATCTGCTCGGCGTACTCGCCGACGCCAACGGCGACACGAGTCTCGCACGTGGTCACTATCGCAAGGCGCTCTATCTCGATCCGCGGCACGCTGAAGCATTGGCGCATCTCGCGACACTGCTCGAACTCGAAGGCGATCGCAACGGTGCCCGTTTGCTGATGCAACGCGCGTCGCGTGCGCAAGGAACGCAACGTGACTGACGCTCGCGCGATGGTTTTCGACGACTGCTGGAACCGCATTGGCGTGCGCGGCGACTCGTCGTGCGAGCGGCTCGAAGAATATGTGCGCTGCCTGAATTGCCCAGTGTTTGAAACCGCGGCGGCGAAGCTGCTGGAGCGCCCGATTCCGCTCGTGGATCTCTCGCGGCACGATCTTCGCGCGCCCACGCAAGTGGCATCGCAAGGCGCGACCGAATCGTTCCTCGTGTTTCGCATCGGCGACGAATGGCTCGCGCTGCCCACGCCGATCTTCAAACGCATCGTGCAGACCCGGCCGATTCATACGCTGCCGCATCGGCAGCATCGTGCGGTGCTGGGTGTGGTCAATGTGCAGGGCGAATTGCTGGTGTGTCTGTCGCTCGCGCATCTGCTCGGCTTCGAACCCGGCACCACTGCGCCTGACGACAAAGCGCGGCACGAGTTGCCGCGTTTACTGGTGATCTCGCGCGAGGAAGAGCACGCGGTATTTCCCGTGGATCAGGTGGATGGCGTGCATCGAATCACGTTGTCCACTTTCCGCCCGCCACCCGCGACGCTGTCACTCGCCGCGGCCGCGCATACACGTGCAGTCGCGCCGTGGCACGGCGTGACGGTCGGTCTGCTCGACGCCGACGCGCTCTTCGACACCTTGAACCGGAGTCTCGGATGACGGACGACCCGCGCCGCCCGTCGCTGATCGATCTGTTCCGCGAAGAAGCGCGGACTCAGGCACGCGTGCTCAACGACGGCCTGCTCGCGCTCGACCGTGCCCCGCGCGACGCCGCCGCCCTCGAAGCCTGCATGCGCGCGGCGCACTCGCTCAAGGGCGCGGCGCGCATAGTCGGCGTGCAGGTGGGCGTCGAACTCGCGCATGAAATGGAGGAATGCTTCGTCGCCGCGCAGGAAGGGCGCGCGTTGCTCGACGCCGCGTGGATCGACGAACTGCTGCGCGGCGTCGATATCGTCACGCGCATCGGCAACGACGAAGACGAGTCGACGCGCGACGCGGTTAGCGCGTGCGTGGCGCAATTGCACGCGCGTATGGCGAGCGGCGCGCAGCGGCGCGACAGCGCGGCGCCTGTCATCGCAGCAACCAGCGCGCCGGTGCCCCCCGCCGCATCAGGCGACAGTGACGCCGCCTTCAATCTGCTCGCCGACGCGCTACGCGCGGAAGCACCGCCCGCAGAAATCACGCGCGAGCCCGCACCGGTTTCCCGCGAAGCTGTGACCCCGGCCAGCGAACCCGGCCGCATGCTGCGCGTACGCGCCGACAACCTCGACCGCCTGCTGTCGCTATCAGGTGAATCGCTGGTGGAATCGCGCTGGCTCAAACCGTTCGCGCAATCGATGCTGCGTGTCAAACGCGTCCAGCGTGACAGTACGCGCGCGCTGGATCAGTTGCACGAAACACTCGCCGACCTGAAGCTCGATCCGCGTGCGCGCGCTGCGCTCGAAGAAGTGCGCCGCCTCACTGCGGAATCGCAGCATCTGCTTGGTGAGCGCCTCGCCGATCTGGAAAGCTTCGACCGCCGCTCGACGCACCTCTCGCAACAGCTTTACGACGCCGCCCTGCAATGCCGGATGCGTCCGTTCGGCGACGGCGCCGGCGGCCTCGCGCGCATGGTGCGCGACGTCGCGCGCTCGCTCGGCAAGAAGGTGCGTTGGCAACTGGTGGGCGAATCGACTCAGGTGGACCGCGACATCCTCGATCTGCTCGAAGCGCCGCTCGGCCATATGCTGCGCAATGCGCTCGACCACGGCATCGAAACGCCCGCCGTGCGCCTCGCGCGCGGCAAACCGGAAGAAGGCACGCTTACGCTCGACGCGCGCCACACCGCCGGCTCGCTACTCATCTCCGTATCCGACGACGGCGCGGGCATCGACCTCGAAGCGTTGCGCGCGTCGATCGTTCGCAAGAAGCTGGCGAGCGCGGCAACCGCCGAGCGGCTGTCCGAGACGGAACTGCTCGAGTTCCTGTTTCTGCCGGGCTTTTCGCTGCGAGATCAGGTCACCGAGGTATCGGGCCGCGGCGTTGGCCTCGATGCAGTGCACGACGTCGTCAAACGCGTGCGCGGCACGGTGCGCATCACGCAGGAACCCGGCCTCGGCACGCGTGTGCAATTGCAGTTGCCGCTCACGCTTTCCGTGATCCGCAGCCTGCTGGTCGAAGTCGCAAACGAGCCGTACGCCGTGCCGCTGGCGCACGTGAATCGCACGCTGCTCGTGAATCGCACGGACATCGAATTGCTTGAAGGTCATCAGCACATCGCCTTCGACGGCCGCCGCATTGGCGTCGTCACCGCGCATCAGATTCTCGATACTGCGCCGCCCAGTCATGAAGCCGATACCGTCAGCATGGTCGTGATCGGCGATGGCAAAGAAACCTATGGCGTCGTGGTGGATCGCTTTCTCGGCGAGCGGATGCTGGTCGTGCAACCGCTCGACAAGCGCCTTGGCAAGATCCGCAACATCACCGCCGGCGCGCTGATGGAAAACGGCGACCCCGTGCTGATCGCCGACGTCGACGACTGGCTGCGTTCGGTCGAACGGCTGGTGGCCGGTGGCGCTCTCAAACACGCGCAACATGGCGCTGCGCAAGCGGCCCAGCGAGTCACACGGCGCGTGCTGGTGGTCGATGATTCGCTCACCGTGCGTGAGCTCGAACGCAAGTTGCTCGCCGCGCGCGGCTACGACGTGACGATCGCCGTCGACGGCATGGACGGCTGGAACGCGGTGCGCGGCGAACGCTTCGACCTCGTCATCACCGACATCGACATGCCCCGTATGGACGGCATCGAACTCGTCACCCTCATCAAGCGCGATCCCCAGTTGCAGGCGCTGCCGGTGATGATCGTCTCGTACAAGGATCGTGAGGAGGACCGCCGCGCCGGTCTGAACGCGGGCGCGGATTACTATCTGGCGAAAGGCAGTTTCCATGACGAAGCACTGCTCGATGCAGTGCGTGATCTGATCGGCGAAGCTTACGGTTAAACCCACGGGTAAAACGGATGAAAATCGGAATCGTCAACGACATGCCGCTCGCCATCGAGGCGCTGCGTCGGGCGCTCGCGGCGCGCCATGACTATGAGGTGCTGTGGGTCGCGCAGGATGGCCAGCAGGCCGTCGATTTCTGCACGGCGCAGCGGCCCGATATCGTGCTGATGGATCTGGTGATGCCGAACGTGGACGGCATCGAGGCCACGCGCCGCATCATGGCGCGCGCGCCTTGCGCCATCCTGATCGTGACCGTCGACGTGGGCGCGAATGCCTGGCGCGTCTACGAAGCGATGGGTGCGGGCGCGCTCGATGCGGTGGATACGCCTTCGCTGAGCGGCCCGGACGCGCACAAGAGCATCGCCACGCTGATCGCGAAGATCGACCGCATCGGCGCGCTCGTCAAGGAGCGTCACGCGCCGGGCGCTGCGGGTGAGTCGTCGAAAGCCAACCTGACGAACCGCGAGACGCCGCTGGTCGCGATCGGCGCTTCAGCGGGCGGTCCGGCGGCGCTCGCCACCCTGCTCGCCGGCTTGCCCAAGGATTTCGCGGCAGCCACCGTGATCGTGCAGCACGTCGACGCGGCGTTCGCCGCCGGCATGGCGGACTGGCTGAACCAGCATTCGACGCTGCCCGTACGGATCGCGCGCGAAGGCGACCGCCCGGAAGCGGGCGTCGTGCTGCTCGCCGCCACCGACGATCATCTGCACCTGAAATTGCCCAATGTGCTGGGCTACACCCGCGTGCCGGAAGAGACACCCTACCGCCCTTCCGTCGATGTGTTTTTCCATAGCGTGGTGGCGCGCTGGCCGGCGCGTGCGGTCGGCCTGCTCCTCACCGGCATGGGCCGCGACGGCGCCATCGGACTCAAGGCGATGCGCACCAAGGGCTATCCGACGATCGCGCAGGACGAAGCGACCAGCGCCGTGTACGGCATGCCGAAAGCCGCCGCCGCGCTCAACGCGGCTGCGGCGATTCTGCCGCTGCCCCGGATTGCCGCGGCGCTCGCGGCGGCCATCGCCCGATAGCCGCCACACCGCATAGCAGACGCTTCGATTCACTGACATTTATTCTGGCTGACCAACATGGACACTCGCAAACCGCATCAGGACGCCGCCACGCCGGACCTCGCAGAGGACGACGCGAACGCGCAGGCGCACGCGGTTGACGCACCGAATCACGCTATCGACGACGCGTTGGCGCGCATCCTCGGCAATCCGCCCGCGGCCGAATGCCCGATCATGGTGTTGCTGGTCGACGATCAGGCGATCATCGCCGAGGCAATTCGCCAGGCGCTGGCCGACGAAGCGAGCGTCGATTTCCACTACTGCGCGTCGCCCGAAGAAGCGCTGCGCTGCGCCGAAGAAACCCGCGCGACGGTGATCCTGCAAGACCTCGTCATGCCGGGCACCGACGGTCTCACACTCGTGCGCCAATACCGGCAGAATCCGGCCACGCGCGATATTCCGATCATCGTGCTGTCCACCAAAGAGGAGCCGCTGGTAAAGAGCGCGGCCTTCGCGGCAGGCGCGAACGACTACCTCGTGAAGCTGCCGGACCGTATCGAGTTGATCGCGCGGATTCGCTATCACTCGCGCTCGTATCTGAACCTGCTGCAGCGCGACGAGGCCTATCGGGCGCTGCGTCAGTCGCAGCAGCAGTTGCTCGCCACCAATCTGGAACTGCAGCGGCTCACGCATTCGGATGGCCTGACGGGTTTGTCGAATCGCCGTTACCTCGATCAGTACCTGGCGGCGGAATGGCGACGCGGCACGCGCGACCAGACCGGCCTCGGCTTTCTGATGATCGACGTGGACAACTTCAAGGCCTACAACGACACCTATGGCCACGTGGCCGGCGACGAAGTGCTCAAGCGTGTCGCGCATACCGTCGAGTCGTGTCTCGGACGCTCGCCCGATCTGGCGGCACGCTTCGGTGGCGAGGAATTTGCCGTGGTGCTGCCGGGTACGTCGTCAGGTGGATTGCGCTTGCTGGCCGAGAAGATCCGCCTCGCGATCGAGGCGCTGAAGATTCCGCACGCGGGGTCCGCAGCCGGCGTCGTGACGATCAGCATCGGCGCGGCGACGATCGTGCCGTCCGCCGCCGAGCCCGTCACGACGCTCATTGAAGCGGCTGACGTCGGGCTCTATCGTGCGAAACGCGATGGGAAGAACCAGGTGGCGGTGAGCGGCTGACGTCTTCGGCTCGCGACTTGGGGTTTCCCATAAAAAACGCGCCCGGAGATTTCGCCGGGCGCGTTTTTATTTGCTGCCGT
This sequence comes from uncultured beta proteobacterium, assembly GCA_963738755.1. GTDB lineage: Bacteria > Pseudomonadota > Gammaproteobacteria > Burkholderiales > Burkholderiaceae > Paraburkholderia. The sequence continues at coordinate 90,074 of CAVTXZ010000009.1, read as the reverse complement.
GTCGTTTCAGCATTGCCAGGAAGCGGTCGGCAGAGGCGCATCGCCGCGATATCTGCGGCGCGCTTCGGCAAGCACGCCTGTCTCGATTGCACCCTCGTCCACCAGCGCCTTCAAGGCGGCGATGACGATCGCCTTGCGATCCACCTCGAAGAATTCGCGCAACGCCTGGCGTGTGTCGCTGCGGCCGAAGCCATCGGTGCCGAGCGTGACATAGCGGCGCGGCACATAGGCGCGAATCAACTCGGGCACGGCGCGAACATAGTCGGTCGCGGCGATCACCGGCCCCGATGAAGCCGCGAGCGCTTGCGTCACATAAGGCACATCCGTCGCCTCGCCGTGACGTTCGAGCCGTTCCGATGCCATGCCGTCGCGCTGCAATTCGGTGAAGCTCGTGACGCTCCATACCACGGCGTCGATCTGCCACTCGTCTTTCAGTATCTGCTGCGCGGCGATCACCTCGCCGAGAATCGCACCCGCGCCGAGCAGTTGCACCGATGCGGTCTGTGCAGACTCATGCACCGACTCATGCGCCAACGGGTAGATCCCCTTCAGAATCCCTTCCCGCACGGCTTCCAGATTGCCTTCCGGCACTGACGGCTGCGCGTAGTTCTCGTTCATCACCGTCACGTAATAGAACACGTCGCGCTGCTGTTCGACCATCTCGCGCATGCCTTCGTCGACGATCGCCGCGACTTCATATGCGAACGCCGGATCGTAGGCACGGCAGTTCGGAATCGTCGATGCCGCGAGGTGGCTCGTGCCGTCCTGATGCTGCAGCCCTTCGCCGCCGAGCGTGGTCTTGCCCGCCGTCGCGCCGATCAGGAAGCCACGCGCACGCTGATCCGCTGCCGCCCAGATCAGATCGCCAATCCGCTGGAAGCCGAACATCGAGTAGTAGATGTAGAACGGCAGCATCGGCAGGTTGTGCACGCTGTACGAGGTGGCCGCCGCAATCCACGACGACACCGCACCCGCTTCCGAAATCCCCTCTTCGAGAATCTGCCCTTTCGTGTCCTCGCGGTAGTACAGCATCGAGCCGAGGTCTTCCGGCTCGTATAACTGTCCGAGCGGCGAATAGATGCCAACTTGACGGAACATGTTCGCCATGCCGAAGGTGCGCGCTTCATCCGCGACGATCGGCACCACGCGCGGGCCCACTTCGGCGTCTTTCAGTAAAGCGGTCAGCATGCGAACCAGCGCCATGGTCGTGGACATGTCGCGGCCCTTCGATTCCAGCGCGGATTGCCCCCAGGAAGACACCGGCGGGACGATCAGCCCCGCCGACGCCGCTCTCCGCCTTCTGGGCAGATAGCCTCCCAGGGCAGCCCGGCGCGCATGCAGGTATTGCATCTCCGGGCTGTCGTCCGCTGGTTTGTAAAACTTCACCTGTTCGACGTCCTCGTCCGTGAGCGGCAGGCGAAAGCGGTCGCGAAACGCCTTGAGGTCGTCGAAGCCCAGTTTCTTTTGCTGGTGCGTGGTCATGCGGCCCTGGCCCGAGGTGCCCATGCCAAAGCCTTTCATCGTCTTCGCGAGAATCACCGTCGGCTGGCCGCGATGCGCGAGTGCCTTGGCGTAGGCCGCGTGCAGCTTGCGCACGTCGTGGCCGCCGCGGCGCAGGCGGTCGATATCGTCGTCGCTCAATTGCGCGGCGAGCGCCGCCAACTCCGGGTTCTGGCCGAAGAAGCGCTCGCGGTTGTACGCGCCGTCGTTGGCCGAGAAGGTCTGGAACTGGCCGTCGACGGTATGCGCGAACGCACGCAACAAGGCGCCGGTGCGGTCGCGCGAAAACAGCGCGTCCCAGTCAGAGCCCCACACCACCTTGATCACATTCCAGCCGGCGCCGATAAAGTGCGCTTCGAGTTCGTCGATGATGCGGCCATTGCTGCGCACCGGACCATCCAGGCGCTGCAAATTGCAGTTGATCACGAACACGAGGTTATCGAGCCCTTCGCGGGCGGCAAGCGAAAGTGCGCCGGTCGATTCCGGCTCGTCCATCTCGCCATCGCCGAAGAAACCCCACACCTTGCGGCCATCCGTTTGGGCCAGGCCGCGGTTCGCGAGGTAGCGCATGAAGCGCGCCTGGTAAATCGCATTGATCGGGCCGATGCCCATCGAGCCGGTGGGAAACTGCCAGAAGTCCGGCATCAGCCACGGATGCGGATACGAACACAGCCCCGGACCGCCGATCTCACGACGGTAGTGCTGCAGGTTTTCTTCCGAGAGAAAGCCTTCGAGATACGCGCGCGCATACACGCCCGGCGACGAATGCGGCTGGAAATACACGAGGTCGCCGGTGCCCTCCTCGCCGCCTGGCGCTGCCGCCCGGAAGAAATGATTGAAGCCGACTTCGAACAGATCCGCCGCCGACGCATAACTCGCGATATGGCCGCCGAGTTCACCGTAGGCCTGGTTGGCGCGCACCACCATCGCAAGCGCATTCCATCGCAGCGCGCCGGCGAGCCGCTCTTCGAGGTCGAGATTGCCTGGGTAGCGCGGTTGCTGTTCGAACGCAATCGTGTTCGTGTACGGCGTGACGTTAGTGCGCGCCGATTCGACACCGAGCGAGAGCGCATGGCCGGCCAGCTTGTCGAACAGGAACTGCGCGCGGTCGTGACCCACGTGCGCGACCACGGCGTCGAGCGCTTCCAGCCATTCGGCGGTTTCCTGCGGATCGGTGTCTTCCCGCTCCGCGCGTTCGGCATTCAAGGACTGCAACTGCTCGCTACCGCTGGACAAATCCGTCATGGCACCACTCCCGCATCGACGCGTTCGGTTCAAAATCGAGTGAAACAATGGTACCCATGAGCCTGCAAAATGAGCATCTCATTTGCTTGTGATCCCGCGTTGCGATAGGCTATTTATTCCGAAATTCACGTCCGCTACAGAATATTTCAGCTATGACCACGCCACCCAGACGACTCGACCGCATCGACATCGGCATCCTCAGCCAGTTGCAGCAGAACGCGCGCATCACCAACGCGGATCTCGCACGGTCGGTGAATCTATCGCCCACGCCCTGCTTCAACCGGGTCCGTGCGTTGGAAAAACTTGGCTTGTTCAAGCAGCAGGTCACGTTGCTGAATCCGGAGCCGCTCGGGCTGCGCATCAACGTGTTCATTCAGGTGAGTCTGGAAAAGCAGGTGGAAGACGCGCTGCTGCGTTTCGAGCAGGCGATTGCGGAGCGCCCCGAGGTGATGGAGTGCTATCTGATGACGGGCGATGCGGATTATCTGCTGCGCGTGGTGATGCCGGACATGCAGACGCTTGAGCGATTTATCGTCGATCATCTGACGAAAATTCCGGGCATCTCGAACATCCGCTCCAGCTTTGCGCTGAAACAGGTGCGGTACAAGACGGCGCTGCCGTTGCCGTCGTCGGGACTGACGCTGGTCGATCCCGACGACGTCGCGACCGACTGGCGTTAAGCCGCCGTCGCCGGTTGCGTGTAGCGCTCTGCCGGCAACTTGTGCGACAGGTTCGGCCCCAGGTTGACGCGGGCAGCGTTGAAGCGCTCCCAGTCGGCCGCGTCCGGCAACGAAGGAATCGTCACGAGTTCGCGCCGGTCGAGACCTACCAGCGCGGCGTCCACCATGTCTTCGGCGGTCATCACGATCTGTGTGGGCAAATGCTCGACCGCGAGGCCGGCCCGATCCCAGAACGCGGTGCTGGTGGCGCCCGGCAACACAGCTTGCAGCTGCACGCCCTTGCCGCCCACTTCGTGATGCAGCGATTGCGTGAGATTCAGCACGTAGGCCTTGGTGCCGCTATAAGTGCCGTTCAGCAGCTCTGGCGACAGCGCCACAATCGAAGAAATATTGATCACGATGCCGTTGCCGCGCTCCACGAAGCCCGGCACGACCGCGGCCGTCAGGCGCGTGAGCGCGGTCACGTTCAGTTCGATCATGCTTTCGAGCGCGTCCACGTCCGATTCGATCAGCGGAGCCGTCGCGCCGACGCCCGCGTTGTTGACCAGCATCGTGATTCCGTGATCGTCGCGCAGACGTTCTTCGATGCGGCGCACGTCCGCCTTGACGGTCAGGTCGGCGCCGACGATATCGACGTGGCGGCCAGTCTCCGCGGTCAGACGCTCGGCGAGTCCGGTCAGGCGCTTGACATCGCGCGCCACCAGAATCAGATCGTAGCCGCGGCGCGCGAGACGATCCGCGTATACCGCGCCGATACCGGACGAAGCGCCTGTCACCAATGCCGTGCCCTTGTGTGCTTGCGTTGCCATGTGATGCTCTCCTTGCGGGCCTGGCGCGTCGCACCTCGGCCCTGATCGATGAATGGGAAAAAACCGAAACCTCCGCCGCCGCGCCTGTTTGGCGTGCACTGCGGTGTTGACGAGGGAAGTTTAGGCGCGTAGCCTTCCGTCTCAAATGTCATATTTACCTCTTTTTAGGACGTGACCATGAGACGCGTCGGCGTGGTGGTTTTTCCCGGCTTCCAGATCCTCGATATGGTGGCGATCTCCGTGTTCGAGCTGGCGAACATGGATGCCGCGCAACCCGAATACGCGGTGGAAGTCATCTCGGAGCACGGCGGAATGGTGCGCAGTTCGGCGGGTGTGGAAGTCGCCACGCAGCCTTTCGGCGATCCGGCGTATGACACGGTCGTGGTGACGGGCGCCATGATGGTCGAGCCGTCGTCGCCGGGCATGCTGGCGTTCCTGAACGAGACGCTCGCCGCTTCGCGCCGCACCACCAGCATATGCACCGGCGCTTTCGTGCTGGCTGAAGCGGGCATTCTCGACGGCCGGCACGCCACTACCCATTGGTATCACGCGCGCGAATTGCGGCAGCGCTTTCCTACGACACGTGTCGACGAAGACCGCATTTTTATCGTCGACGGTTCGGTGTGGACATCGGCCGGCATGACCGCTTGCATCGACCTGTGTCTGGCGCTGGTCGAAAACGATCTGGGCATCGAGGCGTCGCGCGCCATCGCCAAAAAGATGGTGGTATATCACCGGCGCGCCGGCGGACAGTCACAGTTTTCGGCCATGCTCGACCTGGAGCCGAAATCCGACCGCATTCAGGACGTCCTCTCCTACGCCAAAAATCATCTGCGCGAGCCGCTGAGCGTCGAACAGCTGGCCGAGGTCGCGCACCTCAGTCCGCGTCAGTTCAGCCGCGCCTTTCGCGACGAAACCCGTCAGTCGCCGGCCAAAGCCATTGAGGCGTTGCGCGTGGAAGCGGCGCGCGCGATGCTCGAAGCGGGTCGTCATTCAATGGAAGCGGTCGCCGCGGAAACGGGTTTCATCGATACCGAAAGAATGCGGCGGGCCTTTCTGCGGGCGTTCGGGCAGCCGCCACAGGCGATCAAGCGCGCAGCGCGCGCGTTGTAACAGTTGTGGTGGACAATGTCGGTGGTGACAGCAAAGACAAGTCTGATTCGAAACGGCAACCAGAGAGGAAGCGTGATGACCTACGACGACAGCAATCCATTCGCGAAGATTCTGCGTGGCGAACTGCCGTGCATCAAAGTGGCGGAAACCGACGCCGCGCTCGCCTTTATGGACCTGATGCCCCAAGCCGACGGCCACGTCCTGGTCGTGCCGAAAGAGAAAGCGGCGGAGATTTTCGAATTGTCGGATGCTTCGACGGTTGCCTGCATGCGCATGACGCAAAAGCTCGCCATCGCCCTGCGTGCAACCCTGCGTCCGGACGGTATGTTCATTGGACAGTTTAATGGCAGCGCAGCGGGACAGACCGTGCCGCACGTGCATTTTCATGTCATTCCGCGCTGGGAAGGACAGCCGCTGCGCATGCATGCGCGCGATCTTGCCGATGCCGCCACGTTAGAGGCGCTTGCTTCTCGTATCCGCGCACATTGGCGCGCGGACTAGGCGGCCCAAGTCAGGCCGAACCGGATCAAAGGCGACGGCGGGTACGACGCAGCGGATGCCGCCAGTCGCGACGAGGCCGCACGCGCACGATGCGCATCTCCTGCGCCTGTCTGTGCTCTTGCCACAATTCGTCGGAGAAAAGAAAGGCGACGATCAGGAGCGGAATGACCAGAAAAGCGCCTAAAACCAGTTGCTCGATCACGGTAGCCTCCGATCGCAAGAACTTGATTTCATTGTAGAGCACCATGCGTGCCCGCACCGTGCCGCGCCGCTCACAATTTCGCGATCACCCGCCTGCGACAATGCGACGCCCTGCTCCTGTCCGATCCACGCATGGCCGCATGCTTTGCAAAATCGCGCTGCGTGTAACGCGTCCGTTGCAAGAACTCCCCGTCCCGCGCCCTGACTAACAGAAACGCGCGCTTCGGCTCGTGCATTCAAACCAATAATTCTCGGGGGAATCCAATGACGATCGAACGCAGCAGCCAACTTAGCCTACGCCCGCTCGAACGTACCGACCTGCGGTTCGTCCACGAAGTGAATAACAACGCGAAGATCATGCGTTACTGGTTCGAGGAGCCTTATGAAACGTTTTCCGAACTGACGCAGCTCTACGACCAGCACGTGCACGATCTGCGCGAGCGGCGCTTCGTCGCGATCGACAATGTTGGCGAAACCGTCGGCGTGGTGGAGTTGATCGAACTCGACTATATCCATCGGCGCGGCGAGTTCCAGATCATCATCGCGCCGCAGGCGCAAGGGCGCGGCTATGCGACCGTCGCCACGCAACTCGCGATCGACTATGCGTTTTCCGTGTTGAACCTGCGCAAGGTCTACCTGATCGTCGATACCTCGAATACCGCCGCCATTCATGTCTACGAGAAATGCGGCTTCCGGCACGAGGCCGAGCTGATCGAAGAATTTTTCGGCAATGGCCGCTATCACAATGCATTGCGCATGTGCCTGTTCCAGTCCGAGTTCTTCGAGGCGAAGCAGTCCGGCGAATGAGCGTAAACACTCGCATGGATGCGCCTTTTGGCGCTATCTATGCATACCATCCGCGCGCCTGGCACCGTTTATCTTCTGCAAACACACCGTTATTTCGCGATTTTTGATTAGTCGGCGGAATGACTTTGTGTGCAACGCACCATATTTTCGTTTTAATTGTATTAATTCGCTTAATTGATACCGCGCGTTTACGTGAATACGTCAACCAAAGCGTTACTGGTTATAGCGCAGCGCCATGGTCGTCTTTTAGTTATCCATTTCAATATCGGCTATTTAAGGCTCTATGCAGCGTTAAAGCAGGTGCGGCAACGGGTGCGACAATTCGCCGCTGTTGCGACCGCACACAAGATGTGCTTGTTGTTCGTGCGCGTTCTCCTAAAGTGCAAGATGCGGGGTCGACGTTAAAGTTAAATACATAGCTAACCTGAGTATCAACCCGCACCGGAGGAAAATATGAAAACGCGAATCGCCCTTGTTTTCGCCATTGCGGGACTGGCTGCCGCTTCTGTTCAGGCGCAAGACGCCGTGATCAAGCCGCAGCAAACCATCCAGTTCAAGGCCAACGCGTACGGCTGTCTGTCGAAGGACAAACTCGACGCTGTTGACGAACATGCGCAAGCAGGTGAACAGCAAAAGATGCAGGAATTCTTCTCCGGATATCAATGCGTGTCCACGCCGCAAGACTCGAGTTTCCGCGTGGTGCGAGTAGTCGGTCACGATGTTGAATTCGTGAATGCCGGCAATAGCGATACGCAAGGCCTCTGGGCCAACGATCGATTCATCAAGCAATAAACGTCTACGCGCCGGCGAAAAACCGGCGTCCGGTTTGTGCTGCCGATCCTCTGGCTTAAAAAGCCGGGGGCGGTAAACCTGCGAGTAATAAAACGGCTCCGCTTTTTTGCGTGGCCGTTTTTTATTTGTGGCGGCACTTAAATCGTCAGGTGGATAAAAAAACCGATGCGGACTTTCGATCCGCATCGGCATCACGCCTTCTCGCAAAGCGCAGGAACAACCCTTAAATCGTCAAGCGTCGATCAGTGCGAATCGCGCGGCACCGGCGCGCCACTCGATCCGACCAGGAAGTCGAGATCCGCGCCCTGATCGGCTTGCAGCACGTGTTCAACATAGAGCTTGTAGTAGCCGCGCGTGGGCGGCGCAGGCGGCTGCCACGCGGCGCGCCGACGCGCGAGTTCGTCGTCGGTGACGTCCAGATGCAGACGGCGCGCCTCGACGTCGAGTTCAATCATGTCGCCGGTTTGCACGAACGCGAGCGGGCCGCCGGCAGCCGCTTCAGGTGATACGTGCAGCACCACCGCGCCGTAGGCCGTGCCGCTCATGCGACCGTCGGAGATACGCACCATGTCCGTGATGCCTTTTTGCAGCACCTTTTTCGGCAGCGGCATATTGCCGACTTCCGCGAAACCCGGATAACCCTTCGGCCCTGCGCCCTTGAGCACCATGATGCAGTGTTCGTCGATATCGAGCGCGTCGTCGTCGATCTTCGCGTGCAGTTCTTCGATGTTCTCGAACACCACCGCGCGGCCGCGATGCTTCAGCAGATGCGCCGTTGCCGCCGACGGCTTGATCACCGCGCCATTCGGCGCCAGATTGCCCTTGAGCACCGCAATACCGGCCTTCGGCTTGAACGGCTCGGCGAAAGTGGTGATGACCTTCTTGTCGTGATTCGGCGCGTTGCGCACGTTGTCCCAGATCGATTTGCCGTTCACGGTCAACGCGTCTTTATGCAGCAACCCCTGTTCGCCGAGTTGTTTCAATACCGCCGGCAGACCGCCCGCATAGTAAAAATCTTCCATCAGGTATTCGCCCGACGGTTGCAGATTCACGAGACACGGCACGTTCGATCCCAGTTCCCAGTCCTCAAGGGAGAGTTCCACACCAATCCGCTTGGCCAGTGCGATCAGATGCACGACCGCGTTGGTCGAGCCACCAATCGCCGCATTCGTGCGGATCGCGTTTTCGAACGCCTGGCGCGTGAGAATCTTGTCCATCGTCAGGTCCTCGCGAACCATGTCGACAATGCGCCGCCCGGCCAGATGCGCAAGCACTTGCCGGCGAGCGTCCACGGCCGGAATCGCCGCGTTGTGCGGCAAGCCCATGCCAAGCGATTCGACCATCGAGGCCATCGTCGAGGCCGTGCCCATCGTCATGCAGTGGCCACGCGAGCGGTTCATGCACGACTCGGCTTCGGTGAATTCTTCCTGCGTCATCGTGCCGGCGCGCACTTCCTCGGACATCTGCCAGACACCCGTGCCCGAGCCGATATGCTTGCCACGAAAGCGGCCATTCAGCATCGGGCCGCCGGACACGGCGAGGGCAGGCAAGTTGCACGACGCCGCGCCCATCAGGAGCGCGGGCGTGGTCTTGTCGCAACCGACCAGCAGAATCACGCCGTCCATCGGATTGCCGCGAATCGACTCTTCGACGTCCATCGAAGCGAGGTTGCGAAACAGCATCGCGGTGGGGCGCAGATTGGTTTCGCCGAGCGACATCACCGGGAACTCCAGCGGCAGGCCGCCCGCTTCGTGCACGCCTTTTTTCACGTACTCGGCGAGCTCGCGAAAATGCGCGTTGCACGGCGTGAGCTCCGACCACGTATTGCAGATGCCGATCACCGGGCGTCCGTCGAATTCGTCGTGCGGAATGCCCTGGTTTTTCATCCACGAGCGATGCAGAAAACCGTCGCGGTCCTTGAGGCCAAACCACGCCTGGCTGCGCAGCGGCTTTTTAGTCTGGTTGGAATCAGCCATGAAATCTCCTGTTGGCAAGCATGTAGAGGGGCGCCTTACCGATGGCGCGCCCTGGTTGTCAATGCACGCGCTTGCTGCGGCGGTACTGGTCGAACAGCACCGCGAGCAGCAGAATCCCGCCGCGAATCAGATACTGGTAAAAGGTCGGCACGTTCATCAGACTCATGGCGTCCTGCACGGAGCCCATGATCAGCACGCCGACCAGCACGCCGGAAATCGTTGCGACACCGCCCGTCAGCGAGACGCCGCCGAGCACGCACGCTGAAATCACGCCGAGTTCGAGTCCGACCGAGGTCTTCGGGTCGCCCAAACTCATCCGCGACGCAAGCATGACGCCCGCAAAGCCCGTCACGAGGCCCTGCAATACGAATACAGTGATCTTGATACGCGTGACTGGCAAGCCCGCCAGCAACGCGGCTTCGCTATTGCCGCCGACAGCCAGCACGTTTTTGCCGAACACCGTCTTCTTCAGCAGAAAGCCGAACAACACGAAGCCGACAATGTTGCTCCAGATCGGATAGGAAATACCGAGGAAGGCGCCGCCGCCGAGGTCGAAGAAACGCTCTTCCGAGATCATCACCGCGTCGCCGTTCGAGGTGATGAAGGCGAGGCCGCGCACGACTTCCATCATCGCCAGCGTGACGATCAGCGAATTGATCTTGTAGCGCGCCACCAGCACGCCGTTTACGAGGCCGACCGCGCCACCCGCGAGTACACCGGCGGTGACGCCGAGCAGCACGCTATGCGTCGCGGTGATCAGGGTGGACGCGACCACGCCCGCGAACGCGACAATCGATGCCACCGACAAGTCGACTTCGCCCAACGCGAGCACGAACATCATCGTCACCGAGATCGAGCCGATCAAGGTCACGGAGAGCAGCAAGCCCTGGATATTTCGCGAGCTCAGGAAGTCGGGCACGGTGAACGACAAGGCCGCAAACAGGATGATGAACACCATCACGATGCCGGACTTGTTGATCAGGTCCCACGTGCGCGCGGCGCGCGCACTGAGGCCCGCAGAAGCGACGGTCGGAGCAGAGGGGTCGGTGGAGGGTGTATGCATGGGGTTTATTCCGTTTTCAATGGCGCAATTCAATGACTCGATGCACGCCGTGGTCTAGCGCGGCAGCGCGAGCTTGATCAATGCATCGGGCCTGGCCTCGGCCTTCGGCAGATCGCCGACAATGCGGCCTTCCTTCATCACGATCACGCGATCCGCCACGCCGATCACTTCGGCCAGATCGCTCGACACCACGATCACCGTGCGGCCCGCATCGGCCAGGCCGTACAGCAGGCCGTAAATCTCGCTGCGCGCGCCGACGTCGATACCGCGCGTGGGTTCGTCCATCAGGAACACGTCGATCTCTTCGGCGAGCCAGCGCGACAGAATCACCTTCTGCTGATTGCCGCCGGAGAGCGTGCCGATTGGCGTTTCGCCGTTGCGCGTCTTGATCGCGAGCTTGCCGATAAAGTCCTTCGCGGTCTGCGCTTCCTTGCGGCGGTTAAGCACGTTGAAGCGGCTGAAGTGGCGGCGGCAACTGATGTTGAGGTTGTCGGAAACCGAGGCGATCGAGACGATGCCTTCCTGCTTGCGATCTTCCGGACACAACGCCACGCCCGCGCGCACCGCATCGCGCGGCGTGGCGAATTGCACGCGTTTGCCTTTGAGCGCGATCTCACCGGCGCTCGGTTTGACGGCGCCGTAGATCAGCTTCATCAATTCGGAACGGCCCGCGCCGACCAAACCGAAGAAGCCGACGATTTCGCCTTTGCGCGCGGTGAACGAAGCCGGTTCGCGCAAGCCGCGTCCCATCAACTGCCTGACTTCGAGTTGCACGTCGCCGAGTTCGCGCGAGCGATAGCCGTACACGTCCGCGATAGAACGGCCCACCATGCAGCTGATCAGGCGATCGCGATCGAGTCCTTCGCCAGCTTCGAATGTATCGATACGGCGGCCGTCGCGAAACACCGTTACGCGGTCGCACAGTTCGTAGACTTCATCCATCCGATGCGTGACGTAGATGATCGCGCGGCCCTCGGCCTTCAACGCGCGAATGATCCGGAACAGCTGCGTCGTCTCGCGTGAAGACAAGGAACTGGTCGGTTCGTCGAAGGCGATCACGCGTGCATCGCGCATGAGCGCCTTGCCGATTTCAATCATCTGCCGCTGGCCGATCGACAGATTCTTCACCTGTTGTTGCGGATCGATCTTCTCGCCAAGCCGCTCGAGTTCCTTCACGGCGCGCGCGACCAGCGCCTTTTCGTCCAGCACGCCGAAACGATTCGGCAGCGCACCCAGCATCAGGTTTTCCGCGACCGTCAATTCGGGCACCAGATGCAGTTCCTGATAGATGATCGCGACGCCCGCCGCGATCGCCGCCTTGGTATTGATGAACTGCTGTTCGACGCCATCGAGCGACAGGCTGCCTGACGCCGGCTGATTCACGCCGGACAGCACCTTGAGCAGCGTCGATTTGCCGGCGCCGTTTTCGCCCATCAGACCGTGCACTTCGCCACGCCGCACTTCGAGCGACACCTGGTCGAGCGCGAGCACGCCGGGAAAGCGGACGGAGATGTTGTCAAGTTGCAGGTACGGCTCAGTGGCCGCAGGCGCAGGCCAGGGCGCTTGCGCCGCAAGCACTGCTTCATCAGTGTGGAAAACCGTCATCGAAAACCTCTGGCAGATGAACATCAGACACGAGCCGATTCAACTGCAACCGGCCCGCGCCCGCGCGAACTCAGATACCGAGTTCCTTACGCACGTCCTGCCAGTTGCCGCGCACCATCAGCTTGCCCGTGGTTTGCGTATCGGCCGGCGGCTGCTTGCCATCCTTGATCCACTCGACGAGGTTCTCCGTGCTGTCCTTGCCGTGATTGGTCGAGCTCACCGCGATCGTGCCGTAGAAGCCGGTGGGTTCTTTCTTCTGGAATTCCGCGAACGCTTCGCCCGCGCCGTTGATGCCCACGCCGATCACATCCGCCGACGGAATGTGCAGTTGCTCGGTCGCGCGAACGCCGCCCAGCACGCTTTCTTCGTTCAACGCGAAAATCACCCACTTCTTGATGTTCGGATGCTGCGCGAGTACCGGCGAAGAAGCGTTGAAGCCGCCTTCGTCGTCGGTGGTCTTTTGCGGCGCGTCGAAGATGTTTTCCTTCTTGAAGCCGCCGGCCAGCAGCGATTGCGTCGCGCCGTCGGTGCGCAGCTTGGCGGTCGGCAATTCGTAGTTCGTGATGCGCAGCGCGCCGACTTCTTCCGGCTTCCAGCCGCGGCGCTTCATTTCATCCGAGATCGCCTGGCCCACCTGGTTGCCGATCTTGAACGCGGACATGCCGAGGTGCGGCACATTGGCCAGCGGTTTGCCGGTGGAGTCGACCAGTTGATCGTCGACCGTGACGAACTTCATGTTGTAGCGCTTCGCGCGCGCCTGAATCGCCGGTCCGAGCCGCACGTCCGGCGCGCAGATCACGAAGCCTTTGGCGCCTTGCGCGCCGAGGTTATCGATGGCGGCCAGCACTTTTTCACCATCCGGCGTACCGATATTGACCACCGAGAAGCCGTCCTTCTGACCCAGCGCAGTCGCGGCTTTCTGTTCGTTGATGAACCACGCCTGCTCCGGCATCTTCACGAGAAAGCCGACTTTGAGCTGCTGATCGGCATGCGCGGACAATTGCGCGGCGAAGGGTGCGGCGAGGGCGGCGGCGGCAATTGCGGTGAGCGTCAAACGGCGAAGCTTGCTGGTCATATCTGTCTCCTGAAGTTGAAAAGCTGCGTTGATTTCGTTTAGTTGCAGCGGGGCGATACGCGTCCGGTGTCAGCCGGGTCGCGGATAGGCGGTGAAACAGGTTGGTGTCCTCATGGGTCAACCTGCCACGTAGGCCGTTTTCAGGGCCGTCCAGAAGGCCGAGTCGGCTGTGCCGTAGGCCGATGCCTTGCGGCCGCCCGCAGGGGCGTGATGCTCGACGGCGGTGGTCGGCAGGTTGATCGTGACCAGACCGCTGTGGACATGACGCCGGAAATGCCGGGCGCGGTTCAGCGAGCGCGTACAGATGCCGGCGCATAAGCCGTACGCGGTGTCGTTCGCGAGGTGCAGCGCGTGGTCGTAGTCGTCGGCGATCAGCACGACGGCGAGCGGACCGAAGATGTCCTCGCGCGCGATGCGGTGTTCGGGTTCGCCGACAAACAGCGCGGGTGCGAAGTAATAGCCACGCGTGGCGCGTTCGAGCTGATGGCCGCCGCGTAGCAGATGCGCGCCTTCCTGTTGACCGATGCGCACGTAGTCGAGGTTGCGTTCCAGTTGCTCGGCATTCGCAAGCGGGCCGATGTCCGTTCCGTGCTTGAGTGCGTGATCGACGTTGAGTCGCGCGAGCTTCGTTTGCAACGCGTCGACGAACGGTTCGAACACCGCGCGCTCCACGATCAGGCGCGACGCCGCCGTGCTGCGCTGGCCCGCCGAACCGTACGCGCCACTCAGGGCTGCGTCGACGGCGCCCTCGAGATCGGCATCGGCCAGCACCACGAACGGGTTTTTGCCGCCCATGTCCAGTTGCACGCGCGCCTGACGGGCGGCGGCGGTCTGCAAAACGCGCGTGCCGGTATCCGCCGAGCCGCTAAAGCTGATCGCCGCCACCAGCGGATGAGACGCGATGCGCGCGCCAACCTGACGCCCGCTGCCCATCACGAGATTGAACACACCGGCCGGCAAACCCACGCGGCTGATGATCGTGGCCAACGCCGCCGCACAGCCCGGCGTCGATTCCGCCGGTTTGAAGACGACGCAGTTGCCGTGCGCGAGAGCGGCGCCGAGCCTGGCGGCGGCGATTGCCAGCGGCGCACTCCACGGCGTAATGACGCCGACCACGCCGAGCGGTTCGCGCGACACATCGATCTCGATGCCGGCGCGCGCCGCGGCCACCGGTTCAGCGAGCGTGCGCAGCGCTTCCGCGGCGAAAAACTTGAAGGTCTGACCGGCGCGTGTGGCTTCGGCCAAAGCGTCTGGCAAACTTTTGCCGACTTCGCGCGCCAACAGACGGCCCAACTCGTCGCGACGCGCGAGCATCTCGCTGCCAATCGCATCGAGGGCGTCCGCGCGGCGCTGCGCCGAGCCGCACGACCACTCGCGAAAGGCCGCGTTCGCCGCCTCGATGGCGGTATCGGTCTGCCGGGCGTCAGCCCGCACGTAATCGCCGACCGGTTCATCCAGATCCGACGGATTGAGCGACACGCCCGTGGTCGCGCCCGTCTCCCAGCCGCCATTGATGTAGTGGCGGAACGGACTTGAGACGAGTGGGACGAGCGGATCGCGATTCATCGAAGGGAAGGAGTGATGGAAGCTCACGTGCAGCCCACGTGAAGATGCCCGGAAAGTCCACGAATGGTATGAGCCGCCCCAATAACTTTCCAATCCCTTTTTAGGCCATCCCGATATCAATTCCGGTATGGCATGATGAAGCCTTCCGGCCGACAGACGGCTTTAAGCCGCTTTATGGAGACAAGCCATGACGCGTGGCTATTCGAACTGGTTCGTGCGTGCACGGCTCAAGACCCGGCAGTTGCTTCTGCTCGCGGCGATGGAAGAGGAAGGCAACGTGCGACGCGCCGCCGACGTGCTCGGCATGACGCAGCCGGCGGCGTCGCGGCTGCTCAAAGAGTTGGAGGACATGCTGGAGGTGAGCCTGTTCGACCGCACACCACACGGCATGCGCGCCACGCTCTACGGCGAGGTGATGATCCGCCATGCGCGCATGGTGCTATCCAACCTGAGCCACGCACATGATGAAATCTCCGCGCTGCGGGCCGGTCTGGCGGGCCAGGTGCGCATCGGCGTGATCGCGGCGGCCGCGGCGACCATGGTGCCGCGCGCGATTGCCACCGTGAAGGAACGGTATCCGCAGTTGCAAATCTGGGCTGAGGTGGAAACTTCGGACGTCATGCTGCCGAAACTCGCCGAAGGCGAACTGGACATCATGATCGGCCGGGTGCTGGAGCGGCAGAACCAGTTCAAGACCGAAGTCCGCTATGAGCCGCTCGCCGATGAGCCGCTATGCGTGGTCGCGCGTCCCGGTCATCCTCTCGAAAATGAGACGGATTTGACGCTGCGGGGAATCGTCAACGCGAGTTGGGTTTTGCACCCGCCGGGCAGCGTTTTGCGTCACCGTTTTGATCTGATGTTTTCGCAAATCGGGCTGAATCCGCCGCAAAACGTGGTCAATACCAACAATTTTCTGGCGATTTCGAGCTTGCTGCTCCAAAGCGACATGTTGGCGGTTTTACCGGACGAAGTGGCGCGTCTGTACCAACAGTATGGTGTTCTGAAACAGTTGCCGATCGATTTACCGTACAGGATGGATACATTCGGTATCATCACGCGCCAGTCCCATCTGCTTTCGCCAGCGGCCTCCGTCGTGCTCGAAGCCTTACGGGACGCCGCTGCAGAGGTTTACGGCACTCCGCTTGGACCCGCAGTGGCGCGATAAATGCTTCTCCCGTTGCCGTAAAGCAGCCGGTTGTCGGCGCAGGAGGAACGGGCGATGTACAACAAACACGGTAAACGGCAACGCGCCGTCGACGATTCTTTTTCTGTTCGCTCCGGTGGAGCGAGCGCCTGGTTTAGCAACGGCATGGCTCTCAAATCGACGATTTACAAGGCAGAACTCCAGATCGCCAACATGGACCGGCACTATTACGCCGACCATTCGCTGACGATCGCCCGCCATCCCTCCGAAACCGACGAGCGGATGATGGTGCGCGTCGCCGCATTTGCGCTGTTCGCGCAGGAACGTCTCGAGTTTTGCAAAGGTTTGTCGGATGTCGACGAACCGGACCTGTGGCAGAAGGACCTCACCGGCGCGATCGAAACATGGATCGAAGTCGGTCAGCCGGATGAACGGCGCATCACCAAGGCGAGCGGCCGCTCGAACGACGTCGTGGTGATCGCCTACGGCGGCCGCGCCTCGGACATCTGGTGGCAGGGCGTGAAGAACAAGGTCGAGCGGATGCGCAATGTGACGGTGTGGACACTCGGCGAAGATATCGCGGCCTCGCTCGGCTCGCTGGCCGAACGCACGATGCGCCTGCAATGCACCGTGCAGGACGGCGAAGCATGGCTTGGCAGCGCCGAGGCCGACGCGGTGAAAATCGAGTGGACCGTGTTGAAGGCGCCGGTTAACGGATGAGCCGCCGGCTCGCCCGTGCGCCGACCGGCGGCTGATTTCATCGCTGCAGAGTTGATCCTCTTACGCTTTTCCCGCATTCAGCCGCGACCGGCAATCGGTCAGCGCAATCGCTACAGCGAAGTCGCACGCGCCGCTTCAGGCGGTCCTTTCAGTTCGACCATATTTCCCTCCGGGTCAAATAGATACAGCGACGGCCCATAACCGTCCGCACCGTAGCGCAGCGCGTGATCGCCGAGCCGCGCGCCGTGCCCGCTCAGATGCGCCTTGAGCGCCTCCGCGTCGAACGGATCGATGCGCAAACAGACGTGGTCCATATTCCGGCCGGCGCCAGGCATGCCGTTCTCCGCATGGTCGAGCTTTGCGCCAACCTGCAACAGATCAATCAACGAACGCCCGGCGCGCAGCTGCGTCAACCCCAGATCGGCCTGCTCCTTTTCGACACTGCACCCAAGTACATCGCAGTAAAAGCGCGTCATTTCCGCGACGTTCGACGCCCGGATGACAACGTGATCGATCTCGCGAATGTGGATTTTCATGTTGAACGCCCCGAATGGCCCGCAGAACGGATGAATAGCCAGTGTAGGAGAAAGGGCGCGATAGCGAGGAGCAGTCGGCGCGCCAGATGTCAGCGTCTGACAAAGGGACCCATCAAGACTGTATAGACGAAAAAAAGCCCGCTCTATGTGGAGCGGGCTGAATCCATATCAGGAGGAGACATGGAGGAGACAAGTACTAATATACACATCGGGTTGGTGCGACGCAATAACTTTTTAAGGGAAAACCCGATATCGTGCCAAAATGTCGCAGTTTGGGGCAAAACGAGCGCCTGGCGGGACTTCCGGGTAACGAGAAACCGCAATGACACAGCAAGAACCGGAGCGTAGTGTGGTGACATGCGGCCTACATTGGTGAGCATCGACACCGTCTTTCCGGGACCATCATGAACCGCACCGACCACTCTGCCACGCTTACCGACACCGGCAACTGGGCAACCGACGCCGAGCGCTGGGACGCCGTCACGCATCGCGACTCGCAGGCCGACGGCGCCTTCTTCTACGCCGTAAAAACAACCGGCGTGTTCTGCCGTCCGTCGTGCGCGTCGCGTCAGCCACGTCGCGAAAACGTCGATTTCTTTGTCAACGCGGAAAATGCGCGCGCCGCGGGCTATCGGGATTGCAAGCGCTGTCAACCGGGCGGCTTGCCGCGCGAACTTGAGATCGTCAATCGCGCCTGCGCTGCGCTGGACGCCGATCCGCAGCAGCGTCTCACGCTCGCGCAATTGAGCGACGCCGTGCACGTCAGCCCGTTTCACCTACAACGCCTGTTCAAGCGCGTCGTGGGCGTGTCGCCGCGCCAGTACCAGGCCGCGCAACGGGGCGCCGCGCTTCGCAATGCGCTCCAGAACGGCGCGGATGTCACCCGCGCCACACTCGATGCGGGCTTCGGCTCGCCATCGCGCATGTACGACAGCGCGTCGGCCGAATTGGGCATGGCGCCGTCAGCGTTTCGCCGCAAGGGCGCGGGTTTGACGGTGCGCTATGCCAGCGCGCCGACTTCGCTCGGCTTCGTGCAGGTCGCCGCCACCGACAAAGGCATCTGCAAGATTGCCTTCGGCGACGATCCCGCGTTGCTCGCCGACGAACTGGCCAGCGAGTTCGCCAATGCCGAACTGGTCGAAGATGCGGCACGGCTTGCGCCGTTCATTGCGCAGATCGACGCCTACTTGCGCGGCACGCGCCATGAGTTCGATCTGCCGCTCGATATCGCCGCGACCGCGTTTCGCCAACGCGTATGGGACGCGCTGCGGCGCATTCCGTACGGTGAGACGCGCAGCTATTCCGACATCGCCGAAGCCGTCGGCTCGCCCCGTGCGGTCCGTGCCGTGGCGAGCGCGTGCGCGACCAATCCGGTCGCGCTGGCGATTCCTTGCCATCGCGTGGTGCAAAAGGGCGGGGCGCTGGCGGGTTATCGCTGGGGTTTGCCGCGCAAGGCGGCACTGCTCGATAACGAGGCGCAACATGCGCGCGAAGACCGCGAAGCGGCCATTGCAACCACCACAGATATGGATCACGCCGCGTGAGCACGCTTGACGACGTCGCAACCCTCGAACTGCCCTTCAAACCGCCCTTCGACTGGCCGCGCCTGCTGCGTTTTTTCGGCGGACGCGCGACGCCCGGCGTCGAGGCGGTCGAAGACGGCGCCTATCGCCGCGCGATCGACTGGGACGGCGACGGCGGCACGCTGACGGTGCGTCTGCATCCGCGCAAGCGCTGCATCGTCGCCAACATTGAAGGCCCGGCAAGCCGTCACGCCGAGGCGCTGGCCGCACCGATCGGGAAGATGTTCGATCTGCGTGCCGATCCGAAGAAAATCGGCGCGGAGCTCGCTGCCGACCCCTGGCTCGCGCCACTGGTCGAAGCGGTGCCGGGACTGCGCGTGCCAGGCGCCTGGTCGGGCTTCGAACTGGTGGTGCGGGCGATTGTCGGGCAGCAGGTCAGCGTGAAGGCGGCGACCACGATTATCGGACGACTGGTGCAGCGTGCCGGCGAGCGCATCGAAGGGCATCCGCACGAGAACACCGCCTGGCGCTTTCCTACGCCCGCCGCGCTGGCTGCGGTGGATCTCGCGAAAATCGGCATGCCGGGCAAACGGGTGGCGGCCCTGCAGGGCTTTGCGCACGCGGTGGCGTCGGGCGACGTGCCGCTCGACAGCAACGTGGCGGACGCGGACAGTCTGCGTGCGGCGTTGCTCGCCTTGCCGGGCATCGGTCCATGGACAGTCGAATATGTCGCCATGCGTGCGTGGCGCGACGCCGACGCCTGGCCCGCGTGGGATCTCGTGCTGATGCAATCGATCTGCGCACGCGATCCTTCGCTGGTGCGTCCGACCCAGCAACGTACCCGCACGGACGCGTGGCGCCCATGGCGCGCGTATGCGGCGATGCATCTGTGGAACGAGGTGGCGGATCGGGCGGGCGCCGCGCGCGGCGGCTAAAGCCGCACAGGTTGAGGACAAACGCGGATCGCGCGTTCGGCCTGCGGCAAATAGAGTGGCGACGTGGACAGCGGGTTGAATCGCCCTGCAAACAGGCGGCGGAGGCCCGCCTGGAGCGGCCTCAAGCAGCCGTCGTGGCGAGATGTTAAAGTGCCCGCTACTGAAAATTCCGCCGAACGTTGTCAGCCGCGCAGTGCTGCAGGTATGCATGCAGCGAAGCGGCACATGGCGGCCGACAACGCCCGACTCGCATCAATGCCAAACACCACACCTCCCCGCACGACCGACGCGTTCTCGCACCGCCTGTCCGTGCTGACCTCCGGCCCGCAGCGCGACGCGCTGACGCGTGGCCTGCGCGGTATCGAAAAGGAAAGCCTGCGCGTCACGCACGACGGCCAGCTTGCCTTGACGCCGCATTCGCACGCGCTCGGCTCGGCGCTCACGCATCCGTCGCTTACTACAGACTATTCCGAAGCGCTGCTCGAACTGATCACGCCGGCCGAGAAAGACGTCGCCATCACGCTCGAAAAGCTCGATACGTTGCACCGTTTCGTTTACGCCGAACTTGGCGACGAGATTCTGTGGAACAACTCGATGCCCGGCCTGCTGCCCGAAACAGACGACGGCATTCCGATTGCGCACTACGGCACCTCGAATATCGGCAAACTGAAGTACGTGTACCGCATTGGTCTGGCGCTCCGTTATGGCCGCACCATGCAGTGCATTGCGGGCATTCACTACAACTATTCGCTGAACGAAGAAGTGTGGCGGGTACTGCATGCCGAGCAGCAATCCACGGCGAGCGCGGTTGATTTCCAGTCGGAGCGTTACCTTGCGCTGATTCGCAATTTCCGCCGCACCAACTGGCTGCTGATGTACCTGTTCGGTGCATCGCCGGCGCTGGATCGCCGATTTCTCCGCGATCGCAAACATTCGCTGGAAACGTTCGACGCCGACACACTGTACCGCCCGTACGCGACGAGCTTGCGCATGAGCGACCTCGGCTATTCAAACACCACGGCGCAGGCTGCACTGCGTGCCGACTACAACACGCTGCAGGGCTATCTCGACGCGCTTGCAAAAGCCGTGAGTCAGCCGTATCCCGCGTATGAGGCGATTGGCACGCAGCGCGACGGCGAGTGGGTGCAGATCAACACGAACGTGCTGCAGATTGAAAACGAGTTTTACTCGACGATCCGGCCCAAGCGCATCACGTATCCCGGCGAGCGCCCGTTGCACGCGCTGGCGGCACGCGGCGTGCAATATGTCGAAGTCCGCTGCATGGACATCGATCCATTCGAACCCACGGGTATTTCGCTGGAGACCTCGCGTTTTCTCGACGCATACCTGCTGGTCTGCGCGCTCGACGACAGCGCGTTGCTGCAGGCTGACGCATGCGCTGAAGCCAATCAGAACTTCGGCCGCGTGACGATGGAGGGCCGCAAGCCCGGCCTTGAATTGACGCGCGACGGGCAAGCGATCGCAATGACGGATTGGGCGGAAGAACTGCTCGTCAAGATCGACGCCGCAGCAGCGGCGCTGGACGCATTGCAGGGCGGCGATGCACATGCACGCGCCGTGGCGGTTCAGCGCGCGAAGCTGGCGGATGCATCGCTGACGCCATCGGCACGCGTGCTGAAGACGATGCGCGACAAACAGCAGAGCTTCCTTGCGTTCGGCCTTGAGCAAAGCGAAGCGCACGCCGCGCATTTCCGGGCGCGCCCGCTGGATGCAGCGCAGGCCCAGGAATTCACCGAACTCGCTACGCAATCACTGGCGGAGCAGGCCAAGCTCGAAAAGGAAGAGGTTGGCTCATTCGACGCATTTGTCGCGGCGTACCGCGCATACACGCTGAACCGCTTCAGCGTCTGAACGAGACACGTACGTGATTGCCCAAAAGGCGGCCTGCGAGGCCGCCTTTTTTATTGCCGACAGGTAACGACTACACGGGCTGCCGTATGCAGATTCGCGATCGGCAAAATCTCCTTGGGTGTGGACGATTCGTTTGCGCGTATGAAACACCACGCGTGGGTTGAGGTCCAACGTTACGTAACCCGCTACCAGAAGAGGAGGAATCAACGTGACGACAAGAGGTCTGTTGTTCGTGCTGTGCCTGGTGGTTGTGGGGGCGGCGGGGTGTTCGACGCAGGGGCAGGTCGATCCTGGCGTGATGCAGATTGCGACGACGCCGTTGACGTGTTCGGGCAAGGCCGAGTGCGACGTGTGGTGGCAACGCGCGCAGACATGGGTGACGGGTCATTCGACGTACGCGATTGAATCGTCGACGGACACGTTGATCCAGACGGCCGGACCGGACGGCGGTAAGCGTGCGTTGGCGTACCAGATCACAAAAACGCCGAACCCTGACGGCACGGCGACGATTGGCTTTGCCGCGCATTGCGACGGTTCGCTCGGCTGCAAACCAAACCCGTGGGAAGCGGGCGCGGATTTCAAGGAATACGTACGAGGCACATCGGCGGGTGCGCCGCAGGGCGGCACGAAATCATCGCCGACGGCGATGCATCCGGATGCATCGCAGGGCCAATCGATTCCGGAGACGAATGGAGAAGCGGTAACGCAGTGAGAGAAAAACAAGGCGCGAACGTAACAACCACGCGCCGATAACTGGACGAAGTACCGCATCGGCGCGCGCAGCGCCGCCGGAAGAATGACGGCCTTGTCACTGATGTGGGAAGGTGCGCAGGCCCAATCTCTACGGAGCCACGATCCCCTCCAAGCCAGGGGAGCCGCTTAAGAATTGGCGGTGTGGGCCGCTTTCTTTTGCCTACTTTTCTTTGCGCGGCAAAGAAAAGTAGGTGCCCCCCCGCACAGGGGGAACGCTAATAAACCACTAAGAAAAGAAGCACCCACCGCAAAAGCCGAACCAAAACAAACCAGACCACTGCAGGCAAAAAAAAGCTTAATGGCCTAAAGAAGGCCCAACCCCCTTCCGCGGTTTGGTAACCCACACCAACACAGCAAGAACAAGAAACGCCGCGCACGAGATCCTGAAAAAATCATTAGTAGCCATCATATAAGCCTGCGCGGTAACAACCTGATTCAACTGTGCGGTGATCCCATCACCAGAAAGCCCAACCCCGGCCAACGCATTGGTATAAGAATTGGTATTAGCCGCATAAACATTCACAGAATCGACCAACATCGCATGATGATAAATCGTGTCATTCTCCCAGTACGTCGTGCTGATAGCGGTCCCAATTGCCCCCGACAAAGTGCGGAAAAAATTAGATAAACCAGAGGCACTCGCGAGCCGCTCATCCGACACGCTGGACAACGTAATGGTCGTCATCGGCACGAAGAAACACGCCACCCCGATACCTTGCACCAGCCGTGGCCAGATCACATGATTGAACGGCACATCGAGCGTAAAGGTTGAATTCCAGAACGACACAAACGCAAAGACGATGAACGCAATACTCGCCACCACACGCAGGTTCAACCGATGCATGTTCTTGCCGATCATCGGCGACAGAAACAGCGCGAGTAATCCGACTGGCGCCGTCGCCAGACCCGCAAGCCCGGCCGTGTAGCCCATCACCGTTTGCAGCCAGAGCGGGAAGATCACCACCGATCCGAAAAAGGCCATAAACCCGAACGAAATAATCAGCACGCCAAGGGCGAAGTTACGATCCTTGAAAAGCGAAAGATCGATGACGGGTTCTTTCTCCGTCATCTCCCACACCAGCATGAAGGCGATCGACACCACCGCGATGACCGCCAGCGCGACGATAAACGTCGAGTTGAACCAGTCGCGGTCCTTGCCGAGGTCGAGCATCATCTGCAGGCACGACACGCCGATCACCAGCAACGCGAGGCCGATCGCATCGATACGTTGCCTCGTGATCTTCGTCTCGCGGCCGCGCAGCGGCAGGAACGCACAAACCGCCGAGAACAACCCGATTGGCACGTTGATGTAGAAGATCCACGGCCACGTGTAGTTGTCGGTGATATAGCCGCCCATCACGGGGCCGAAAATGGGCGCGCAAATCACGGTCATCGCCCATAGTCCTAGCGCGAGTCCGCGTTTTTCCGGCGGATACGAGCGCATCAGGATGGTTTGCGAGAGCGGGACCATCGGCCCCGACACGAGCCCTTGCAGGAGCCGGAACGCGATCAGCGATTCGAAGTTATGCGCAAAGCCGCATAGCGCCGATGCGATCGTGAAGAGCAGCACGGAAAGCGTAAAGAGCCGTACTTCGCCGACGCGCCGCGCGAGCCAGCCGGTGAGCGGCACCGCGATCGCCGATGCAACCGAATACGACGAAATCACCCATGTGCCCTGACTGGTCGCCACGCCGAGGCTGCCGGAAATGGTCGGCACCGCGACGTTCGCAATCGAGGTGTCGAGCACTTCCATGAAGGTGCCGAGCGCAAGCCCGACGGTGAGCAGCGCCAGCGTCCCGCCTTTTAGCGGGGCCGGTTCGGCGGCGGGTAGGGCAGTAGCGGAAGCCGTGGCAGCCATCAATTTCTCCTCAGCTGGGAAAGCTTGTCGCGGCATCTTTATTCCGCGCGCCGATAGACGCGTTTACATGCCGGATCACTCTCTGCCCAGACAGATATTCTTGGACACCCGCGCCTTCAAAAGCGCGTCGTGGTTGCGTCGTGGTTAATTGTCGCCGCGTTTCGCTGACGGCTCTTCGGGTGATTCTTCCTGCGATTCCTGCGACGGCCCGAGGCCACACGCCGCACTTTCCCCGCCGCCGATACCGTTCGCGATAAAGCGGCCAAGGAGATTGATCAGAGCGGCATGGTCCGCCGGGGAGAATCCGCGCAGCTGCTCGTTGAGCACCTCGGCGCCCAGACTGGGTAACTGCCGCGCGGCGTCGTGACCTTGCGGCGTCAGTTCGAGCATGACCATGCGGCGATCGGCGTCACTGCGCGTGCGGACGATAAAGCCCTTCTTTTCGAGGCGATCCAGCAGGCGTGTCATCGATCCACTGTCGTACGACATGACCCGCGACAACTCGAACGGCGTACTTGCGCGCTGCGCCGACAGCAACAGGATCACGCCGATCTGCTGGGTCGTCAGCCCCAATGGTTTGACCGCGCGATCCATCCGCTCGACCAGTACATTGCGCGCTTTCGTCAGGTAGTAGCCGAGACTCGATTCAAGGTGAATCTCGTCTGCGTTGTAGGGACCATCAGTCATCGTGTATCCAGGGCATCGCCAAGCACAACGGATTTTAGCTGCCTAAGCAGACAAGTCAAACGCGAATTCGCGTAACGCGAACGGCGGAAAAACAACAGCGAGCGTGCGCACGAGACGAAGTATCTTGAGATTTGATTGCATAGTCAATATTATGACAGGCAACGAGTTACGCGCGACCTGCGCCACCCGAGACCATGTTCTGACCGATTGCAGCGTGCCGCATGTGTGGTGCGCGACAAGGATTTTCGCGATGCTGTACCTGAAAAACACTCTTGGCGGCTTGAGCCGCTCCCTGACCGATTCCGCGCTGAGCAGCTTTCAAGGGCCGCATCGCTGGTGGAAACTGGCGTTGTTTGCTGTGCTGTTTGTGCTTCCTGGCGGATCGGTGGGGGTTGCGGTGTTTGCCTGGTTTGAGCATCGGAGAGGACGGCAAGCGGGGTTGCCGGTTGTGGAGCGGGGCACGGCGGCGGTTGATGCTACTGGGGTTGTGATTGCGGGTGCGAGCCCTGCGGGCGCTTGTCAGGCAAAAGGCGATGCGCGTTCGGCGTGTCGGGCCGCGGCTGGGAAGCGGGCTCGGCATACTTCCGTTGAGTAGGGGTTTTTGCCTTTGGCGGCGGCATTGTTTTGGTGTGCCTACGGCGTTTGGTGTTTCTATTCTTATTGGTCTATTAGCGTTGCCCCTGTGCGGGGCGGCACTCACTTTCTTTGCCGCCGCAAAGAAAGTAAGCAAAGAAAGCGGGCTCACACCACGAATTCTTAAGCGGCTCTCCTGGCTTGGAGGGGATCGTGGCTCCGTAGAGAGTAAGCCTGCGCACCTCCCCACCTACGTGACCAGGCCATCATTCTTCCGGCAGCGCTGCGCGCGCCGACGCGGTACTTCATCAAACCACTCGCTGCGCTTTACGCATGCGGTTTGCCCGATGCGGCAGTTTCGCACCGCCAGCCCGGCGTGACTCGCGACCTTCAATCCTGGCGTCGCCACTTCTAAAACCATCGGTGTATTTCAGCGCCTCGCCGAGGCGAAGCCGACGGCCCCCGCTACGCGCAACCGAAGCACCCGGTTTCCCTGGTGTACCCATCCGCGACGCACGTAGTGCGGAGTGGGAGCGGATGACGGCTGTGTCACTGGCGGTTACCGACCACGGTGTGATCCGTTGATCGGACCACCAGCCCCTCCAAGCCAGGGGACCCGCTTAAGAATTGGCGGTTTGAGCCCGCTTTCTTTGCTTACTTTCTTTGCGGCGGCAAAGAAAGTGAGTGCCGCCCCGCATAGGGGCAACGCTAATAAACCAATAAAAAAAGAAACACCAAACGCCGTAGGCACACCAACAAAACACCGTCACCAAAGGCAAAAACCCCAATCAAAGTAATAGCATGTAACCATCCCCACCCCTTCAGTAACACACCTCCCCACCCTCAGGCATTACCCTTTCAGTTTCCCGCGCCCAAGCGGGCCCATACGCTAACATTCCGGCACCGCCACGATCTCGCCCGACAAACAGTATCGGCAATGCGCCGCCATTGCCCCCACTGTGGTGTCCAGAAGGAATCCATTGCATGAAGTTCGATCAACCCTCGCGCGTGCGAACTGCGCGAACCATTGCGCCTCGCGCCCTAACCCTCGCAGTGGCGGCAGCGCTCGCCACCGCGCTGGCAGGTTGCGCCGTCGGCCCCGACTACAAGCGCCCCGCTGCGGAGATCCCCGCGTCGTACAAGGAAGCCGCCCCCGGCTGGAAAGTCGCGCAACCGTCCGATCGGCAAGACCGCGGCGACTGGTGGACCATTTACGAAGACCCGCAACTCAATACGCTCGAAGACAAGCTCAACGCTTCAAACCAGACCATCGCCCAGTTCGCCGCCGCCTACCGGCAAGCGCGCGCGCTGGTCGGCGAAGCCCGCGCGGCGTATTTCCCGACGATCGGCGCGTCCGCCGGCGCAACACGCTCGGGTAACGGTTCATCGTCCAATTCGATCAACACCACGAGCCGCTCCGGCATAAGCAATAGCTTCAATGTGCAACTGGATGCAAGCTGGGAACTGGATCTGTGGGGCTCGATCACGCGTTCCGTGAACTCGCAAAAAGCCGGCCAGCAAGGCGCCGCCGCAGATCTCGCCAACGCGCGGCTCTCCGCCCAAGCTACGCTCGCGCAAACCTACTTCTCGCTGCGCGCACTCGACTCCACCCAGAAACTGCTCGACGACACCGTCGCGGCCTATCAGCGCTCGTTGCAACTCACGCAGAACCAGTACGCAGCGGGCGTGGCCGCTCGGTCGGACGTGATTCAGGCGCAAACGCAGTTGCAATCGGCGCAAGCAGCCGCGATCGACAACGGCGTCCAGCGCGCTCAGGACGAGCACGCGATCGCCGTACTGGTCGGTGAGCCCGCCTCAACCTTCTCGATTCCGTCGCTGCCGCTCACTGCGACACCGCCCGCTGTGCCCGCGCAAATGCCATCGGCGCTGCTGGAGCGGCGTCCGGATATCGCATCGGCGGAGCGCAAAGCCGCGGCGGCGAACGAGCAGATCGGCGTCGCGATCGCGGCGTTCTTCCCGTCGCTCACGCTGTCCGCCACCGGCGGCTTTGAAAACTCGGTGTTCTCACAATTGCTGACCGCGCCGTCGCGCTTCTGGACCCTGGGCCCACAGCTCGCAGCAACAGTCTTCGACGCCGGTCTGCGCGCCGCACAGACCGAGGCCGCCCGCGCAGCCTACGATCAGGATGTCGCGACCTATCGTCAAACGATCCTGACCGCCTTCCAGGATGTCGAAGACAACCTCGCGTCGCAGCGCATCCTCGAGCAGGAAATCGTCGTGCAGCGGCAAGCGGTGGACTCGGCTCGCCAGGCGCTCGCCATCGTCACGAACGAGTACAAGGCCGGCACCGTCGGCTATGTCAATGTGCTGACCGCGCAGACCACCGCGTTCACAACCGAGCTGAAACTGGAAAGCATCGCGGGGCAGCGGATGGTGTCGTCGGTGGGGCTGGTGAAGGCCTTGGGCGGCGGCTGGGATGCGTCGCAGATGAATCGTGAAACGGGCGACGTGGCGGCGCCCGCACCGTTGCCGGCGTCATCCGCCGCGCCGGTGGCGCAAAATGCCTCGACGGCGCAACGGGCGCAGAGCAACTAAGCCGCCTCGTTCGCCAAGACCATGCAAAAGAGGCATCGCCGCGCAATGCGGCGATGCCTCTTTTTTTTGCTTACCCGAAAGCGTGCCCTCAGTGAACGAATGTCAACGCGACCGTATCGGGTCCGCTTGGCCGCCCCAGCAGGTTCAGCAGCCCCGCGAGGTTATCGCGCGCTTCCGGCGCCGAGCTGGCGGTGCCGTGGAACGACGTCGAACCGGCCGACATCGTGCCGCTGCCGTTCAGTATCAACGGTCCCTTGAAGGTGGTCAGATCCATCGTGGACGTGGCGCCCTGCGCCTGGAACAGCAGCCGGTACGACCCCAGCGGCTTGACCATCGAGACGGCTGAACTCACGTCGTTCAGCGTCACCGTGAGCTGGCCGAACGCTTCGCGGTTGAAGCTGCGCCAGTCCGACCATGCCAGCCGCACGTCGCCCTTCAGATCAAGCGTATTGAACGGCGCGCCCAGACCTGTCAGCAACGAAGCCGGCACAGCGATCGCGCCGGCGGTCACCGTTGCGCCGCGCGGACTGGCGTCGACAGTGATCGGATCGGGCATGGCTTCGGTGTGCCGCATGGTCATCCGCACACGCCCGATGAAGAGCGGCCAGAACGCCGTATGCCATTCGATCCGCCCCGGCAGCAGGGTGGCGGCACTCAGGTCGGAACCGGCGGCGAGCATCAGCGTTGCCGAGCCGTGCCAGAGTGAGCCCGCCGGATCGACAAGGTTGACGTGACCGGCGGTCTGTTTGCCAAATTGCGGCGTAATCCACGCAGCCGGCAACAGTGCGAGCATCACGGCGGCGCTCGACAGCACCGCGATCACGAGCCAGGGTAGCGCGAAGCGCAGGCGCCGCATCCAGTAATTCATGCGAGATCCCGTGACTGCACCGTCATTTGGCAGTCGACGGCTGCAGCGACGCCGTCACATCCACCTGGCCGTCTTCCTTGAGCGCGCTCACATGGGCCTCGGCGACCTGCACCTTGAACTGCTTGCGCACGTCGTCGACCCAGCTTGTCCACATTGGAAACGAGGCGTTTTTCATCTGGATCTGCACCGCGTTGCCGATCACCTGCACCTGGGTCGCGGCAAGACCATGATCGCCGAGCGATGCCGTCAGCGCGTCCTTCAGCGCGGCGCCGGTCGGCGCGACGCCTTGTGTCGCGCCCGCCAGCTGCCGCGCTTCATTCGCCTGAGAGGTCATCTGCGCCAACTGGCGCTGCAACGAAGGCAGCGATTCGCGCAGATGCGTGCGGCCTTCCTGCGCCGGCGCCCACAGCACCGACCACGCAATCACCACCGCCAACACGCCGCCGCCCCACGTCAGCAGCGTCTTTTCGCGCTCGGAGCGCTGGTCCCAGAATCCGGCCCACGTTTGGGCGAGTTCAGCTTTCATTGTCCGTTCCTGATGGTCCACTTGCCGGTGTTGCTGTCGATCGCACCGCTCAGCCCATTGCGCGTGAGACGCTTGTCGAGATCGGCGTCGACCTTCACCTCAGGCTTGAAGGTGACGTCAAGCCGCCGGTCGTGATAATCGAGCCCGGCAATACCGTTGACGGGTATCGGCGGGAGCGAGCGCGCAAGCCCGTCGGCCAGCGACAGGAAATCGTCCGGAGAAAGTTCGCCCGCGGCGACGCGCAGTTGCTGCAACTGGCGCGACATCTGGTCGGGTGCATCGAGCACGACGGTTGTTTTCGGGAAGGCGTTGAGCAGGAGTTCGGTCATCTGCGTGTTGATCGCCTCACGTTGACGCGCGAGCAACAACCATTGCACGTTCGCCCCGACGATCGCGATCACCAGTGCGCCGACCGCCAGCAACACCGGCAGACGCAGACGCCGGATCGTCGCACGGTCGAGCCGCCACGGCTGCGACGCGAATTCGAACTGACAGAGGTCAAAGCGGCACTCCAGCGCGCGCCGCGCGAGTTGCTCGAACGGCAGCGGACTCGCCCCGTGCACATAGGCAGCGAGCCTCGCCGGGCCGGTTGCGCCGAGACGCGGCTCGCTGCCGGGCACTTCGGTCAGCATATGCAGCGTGAGCGACGCAGCGCCGGCAAGGGCGCCGAGCGTGGCGTTGACGGCGTTCGCCGGCACGGCCAGGCCTTCGCCCTGCACGCCGCGTGCGATCGCGAGTTCGACGCGCGGCACACCGTTGTCTATCGCGCCCTCGAGCAGCATGGCGGGCGCCGTCTGAACCACCGTGCCAAGCACCGCGGCCACCATGGGCACCGCCGTGGCGCCGCCCGACGCGATCACCGGCGCGAGGCCCGGCAGGGTCGCCGCGCTCGCCGAGCCCGCCATCACCGGCTCGCCCGCGTTGACCATTTCCGCGACTTCGGCGGGCGTGTCGAGCGCGATGGCCAGCGGCAGGCAGCGCGTCACCGGCACGGCCCGCAGGCTTCGGTGACCGGCCGAATTGAAGGCGTCGCAGATAAAGCGGAACCAGCCGCGGTCGACGATCGCCAGCAGCCGCCGGCCGCCCGCGAGCGGTTGCGGATCGACGGCGATGTGACAGGTTTGCGGGTCCTGGATCAGTTGATCCTCGACCACGTTCGGCAGCGCCTGACGCAGCCGCGGGCCGCGCAACGGCGGCAGGGTGGCGGGCATCATCAGGAGATCGCGCGCGGCGACCATCAGCACCGTCGACGCGGCGCGCGGCAGCAGCGCGAGCGCCGAGCGGCCTGCGCGTTGGGTTCGGCCCGATTTGTCGAGCAGCACAAACGGCAACTCCGGCAGTTGCCATTCCTGCGACGGCACCGCCGGGTCACGCGGCGGCAGTAGAACGATCAGCGTGCTCAAAGGCCACTCTCTCTGGGAAAGGCGTTATTCATAGTTGGTCTTGTACCCGCACGATACGCGTAGTGTGAGTCAATGGGTCGCGATAGACGAGTGTCGTGCGGTCCACTTCCGCGCGTTCATGCTCGACGCGGCCGTGGATCAGAAAGTAGTTCGTGTTGACGTCGATGTCATTGGGGTCGACCGAAACCGACTGCGCGCCGGCGCCAGTCAAAGCGAGTTGCACGTCGCCGGCGTTATGGAAAAACACTGTCTGGCGACGCGCGACCAGGCCTTGAGCGGCGGACAGAGTCAGGCCGGGTATGACTGCCGCGATCACCTCCGCAGACGCCGTATTCATGTTGACCGCCGAGACCGTGGGCAGCACGGTGACGAACGGACGCAGGCGCGCGACCATCTCCGGGGTGTAGCCGGGAATATCGAGCAGGGAGTCGACACTGGTCATTTGCAACGGCGCGAGCGCCGGGTTGCCGCCGCCGTCTTCCATCCCTGGTTTATCGGTAAAGTTGGTGCCGCCGGTGTCGCCGCCTTCGACGGCCGGCGTGGCTGACGCACCGGTGGCGTTCGCGCCCGTCTGAAAGCGCGTCGCCGATTGTGCGAGGCTGGTGCGCATCTGGATCGCGGTGGCTTTTGCCAGTTGGCTGTTTACACCGAGCGAGGCGAGCAAGCGCTGATAGGCCGCGATCTGTTGCGTGTCTAGTTGCAGGACACCTGGCACGGGACTCGAGACCAGATTGCGGAGGTTGTACTTCGCCTGTGCATCCTCGATGGAACCCGAAAGGTAGGTTGCCGCGCCTTGTTGCGCGCGGACTTCGCCGATTTGCCCGAGGAAATCCGACAGACGTGTTTTGGCGATGGGGACGCCCCATATACCGCCCAGATAGGTGATGCCGGCGGAGGTGTCGCCCTCCGAGCGGAGGATCAGGCGCGTCCAGTCTAACGCGCCTCGTGCGACCCATTGCGCCTGGGATAGCAGGCGTTGGTTTTCTATCCTTCGGATTTGGACTTGCTGGCGCCAGAGCATGCCCGAGACCAAGATCGCTGATAGCGCGACTACTAGTAAGGCGCTGATTATGGCTACGCCGGTTTGGGCTTTTTGTCTGCCTACGGCGTTGGCCTTTCCTTGTTGTTTTGTTGGTCTATTAGCGTTCCCCCTGTGCGGGGGGGCACTCACTTTCTTTGCCGCCGCAAAGAAAGTAAGCAAAGAAAGCGGGCTCAAACCGCTAATTCTTAAGCGGCTCCCCTGGCTTGGAGGGGGTAGTGGTACATCTGGAATCCGTGCTCCCGCACCTTCCCACGCAAGTGACAAGGCCGTCATCCTTCCGGCGGCGCTGCGCGCGCCGAACGGTACTTCACAAAACCATCGGTAATGCTGCCGCGCAGCGGCAGCCGTCGGCTTCGCCTCGGCGAAACGCCGTAGGGCGGGGGGCGTGTGTGTTTGCGCCGCAGGCGCAAACACACACGGGTGGTTTGATGAGGTACCGCTCGGCGCGCGCAGCGCCGCCGGAACGGATGACGGCCTGGTCACTCCGGCTAGAAGGTGCGCGGGCTCAATCTCTACGGGGCCACGATCCCCTCCAAGCCAGGGGACCCGCTTAAGAATTGGCGGTGTGAGCCGCTTTCTTTTGCCTACTTTTCTTTGCGGCGGCAAAGAAAAGTAGGTGCCCCCCCGCACAGGGGGAACGCTAATAGACCGATAAGAAATGAAAAACCGAACGCCGTAGGCACACCAAAACAATGCCGCCGCCAAAGGCGAACCCCACCCCCGTCTGGAAGACAAAAAAGAGAACCTCATATCATTCTCCGACGAGAAAAACCCGCGTGACCGGCCGCGCCAGCGACTTAGCCCCAACACTCACCTCAAGCCCCGTCACCGACCGCGGCAGCGGCGCACTCCCCAGCTGGGGAACCTTCAGATTATTATCATTCTCGGTAATCGCGCTCTGCACATCCTTCATCTGCGCGGTCCAGCCGACCTTCGGCACATACATCCGCGCTGAAATCGCCCCGACGCCGCCCATCAACGGCACCCCAACCCATCCCTCACCCTCGCCACCGCGTAAAGCCTGCCGCAATTCGCCCACATTCTTCAACGGCGACGATGCATACCGGACCACGCGGCCTTCGGAGATCCGATACCGCACCACGATCAGCCGCGGCGCCGTCCCCGGCAAAACTATCTGCCGCACGATCTGTAGCACATTGCCATTCACCGACACGGCCGGTTGCCCAGACTCATCGTCGGACGCCGCCTGCCGCGCGTCAATCCGCATCTGATCGAAGAGTTGCGCAAACACGCGCTCGTCCTCCATCGCGTTCGTAATGGTTTGCCGACCACGAATGATCTGGTCAAGCCCACGCCACGACAGCACTGCGATCACCGCCAGGATCGCAATCGCAACCAGCAGTTCGATCAGCGTAAATCCACGCGCGCCCGAGCGGCGGCGACGCTCAGAGCGACCGGTTGCTTTCATTCGCGACCACCGTGACCATCTGGGCAAGATTGCCGGAAAGCCCAGGCATCGTCACCATCACTTCCACGCGGCGAAACACCGGATTCGGCGTCGCCGTCACATGCTCGGTACAGATCAGCTGCAAGTTGCCCTGCGAACAGTCAAAACTCGTATCACCGACATTCGGCCAGCTATGCGTCAGATGCAATTGCGACAGCGCATTGTCCGCGCTCCATCCGGCCAGCAGGCGCCGATGCAGATCGGCTTCGCCGCTCGCGAGACTCCCCACCGCGCGCAGCGATGCCGCCAGCGCAACCGCAATGATCGCGAGCGCCACCAGCACTTCAATCATCGTAAAACCGCGCTGCGATGCGCGAGCTTCCCTCTCCCTGCAACGACGCATCTCAGTGCACCTCATAGCGGCCATTGCCGGTGCTGACGATCGTCGC
Source organism: uncultured beta proteobacterium (assembly GCA_963738755.1). GTDB lineage: Bacteria > Pseudomonadota > Gammaproteobacteria > Burkholderiales > Burkholderiaceae > Paraburkholderia. The sequence continues at coordinate 56,288 of CAVTXZ010000009.1, read as the reverse complement.
GCGCCCCGCCGCCGAAAACAGCGTGATCTGCACCGGCACATCGATCGCTTCGGTGCCGAACACGACGCGGCTCGGCTGCTCGTCCGAGCCGGGATAGTTGATCGTCACACCCGTCACACCGCCTTCCCAATGACGCGGCCCAAGCAGGTCGTCACGCAGTGGACGCCAGCCGTCTTCGGTGCGCAGGTCGAAACGAAAACCACCATCGAACGGCTGCCATGCAATGGGCCGGGCGCGCACTTGCGCTTCGTCACCGGCCGATTCGAACAGCAACGCAAGACGCTGCGCCTCTTCGTTCAGATCCGTGCGCGGATTGCGCGTCATCGTCAGCGCCGTTAGCGACACCAGCAAGCCGGCGATCACCAGCACCACCATCATTTCCAGCAGCGTAAAACCCGCCGTCCGCTTCGACCCGCGCCGCTGCATGCCACGGACGTCGCGCGTGCGCGCGCCGGCACACGCCGTGTGCGGCAGCGCAGCCGCACACGGCGTGTCCAAACGGGACTTGCAAGCGGACAGTCGCATAGTGCCGGCCACGAACGATCGGAAATCGGTAAGTCGATAAAACGCGCAACGGATCGTGAGAGCAGAGAGCGACCCGATGCGCCTGGATTTCAATGCCTTACTGCCACGAACCGACGTCGGCGTCATTGCCTTCGCCGCCGGCTTTACCATCCGCGCCATAGCTGAACACGTCGATCTCGCCATGCACGCCCGGGTTCAGATACTGGTAGCTGTTGCCCCACGGATCGTTCGGCAGGCGTTCAAGGTAACCGCCGTCTTTCCAGTTATTCGGCACCGGGTCTGTGCTCGGCTTTTCGATCAGCGCGCGCAGGCCTTGTTCCTGGGTCGGATAACGGCCGTTGTCGAGACGGTAAAGCTTCATAGCCTGCATCACCGTGCCGATGTCCTGCTTGGCGGCCACGCGGCGCGCTTCGTCCGGACGGCTCATGATCTTCGGCACGATCAGCGCGGCCAGAATACCCAGAATCGCGATCACGACCATGATTTCAATCAGCGTGAACCCGCGTTGACGACGGTTGCGTGGACCCGCGATTTCCAGACGTCGAATGGTCGACAGTTGCATAGCTTGCTACCTCTTTTCGGTGAAATTTTCGATCGGGCGGAATTCGCGCGTTGCGTAGGCGCCCCAAATTCAGGGTGCCATTGAACACGCCCGGCCGGTCATTTTAATGTCATGGTGTTGAAGGGTTGAGAAAGCGCCGGTTTAAGGGGCACTTTCCCCCAACGCAATTTTCACAATAGTCCGTACAATGTCCGCATGAACGCCATTCAAATCCGCCTTCTGTCGCTCGCGCTCTTCGCCGTGTTCTGCGCGACACTGACCTACTGGGTCATCACGCTCGCCACGACGTCCGGCGCGCCAGTGCCCGCAGCAGCAGCGCATGCGCAGGTCTCGACCGACCAGGCGGCCACGCTGTTCGGCGGCCAGCTATCCCGCAATGCCAACCAGGACGTGCATCTGTTCGGCATCCTTGCGTTACGCGAAGGCGCCGCGGCGATCGTCAGCGTAGGCGGCGAACCGCCGCATGCGGTGTCGCTCGGCAGCGCGCTCATGCAAGGCGCCAAACTCTCCGAAGTCCGCGCCCGCTCGATCATCATCGACCGCAATGGCGCACATTCCGAAGTATTCCTGCCGGCCAATCCCGCAGGTCCTACGATCTACGTGCGCTGAAGCGTCACAGTCCGCTTCAGCCGATTGCGCGACCATTGCCGCCGCGCAATTTGAAGACGCTCCGCCTTACTGCACCAGGTTGTTCAACTCGATGATCGGCAGCATCACCGCCAGCACAATCACCAGCACCACGGCCCCCATCGCCAGAATCAGCAGCGGCTCGAGCAGGCTCGTGAGGAACATCGTGCGGCGCTCCAGTTCGCCCGCTTCACCGTCGGCCGCGCGGTCGAGCATCGTCGTCACGTCGCCGGTCGCTTCGCCCGAACGGATCAGGTGAACCAGCACCGGCGGAAACGTCTTGGTGTTGCCAAGCGCGCGTGACAGCGATGTGCCTTCACGCACGCGCACGATTGCGTCGTCGATGTTCTCGCGCATCGCATTGTTGCTGAGCGTTTCGGCAGCGGCCTGCAGCGCGCGCAGAATCGGCACGCCCGCTGCCGTCAGAATGCCCAGCGTGCTGGCAAAGCGCACGGTGTTGTAGCCGCGTACCAGTTTGCCGAGCAGCGGGGCGGTCAGAAGCCACTTGTCGAAGGCGAGACGTGGACCGGGCTGCTTGAGGATCGAGCGCACCAGATACACCAGCACCGCCACGCCGATCAGCATCGCCCACCACCAGTTCCGCACGAAGCCGGACAGCGCCATCATCATGATGGTGAGGAAGGGCAGTTGCTGCTTGGTGCTGGCGAACACGTTCACCACTTGCGGCACCACATAACTCAACAGGAACGTGACGATGCCGAAGGCGATCAGCGTGACAATGGCCGGGTACGTGAACGCGAGCACGATCTTCTGCTTGAGCGCATTGCGTTGCTCGATGTAGTCAGCCAGACGCGAGAGCACGAGGCCGAGCTTGCCGGTATGTTCGCCGGCCGCCACCAGCGCGCGGTAGATCTCGGGAAAGTCTTTCGGATGTTGCGTCAGCGCATTGGCGAGCGAATGGCCGCCGAGCACTTCGGCGCGAATCGACGCCATCAGTTCGCGAATGTAGTCGCGCTCCGATTGTTCGGTCAGCACCGAGAGCGCTTCGTCGAGCGGCAGGCCCGCGATCAGCAGGCTCGCGAGCTGGCGCGTCAGAATCGCCTGCTCGCGTTGCGAAAGGCGCCGCCCCAATGACAAACGCTGATTGCGCTCGCCGCGCGTGCGCGTCGCGGCCGGTTCGACCACCAGCGGTGTGAGTCCTTGCGAGCGCAGATTGGTCCGCGCGCCGCGCGCACTGTCGGCGTCGAGTACGCCTTTTTGCGCCTTGCCCGCCGCATCGATAGCTTCGAAACGAAATGCAGGCATGCGCTTATGCTCCGCCCGTTACGCGGATCACTTCTTCGAGCGAGGTCAGCCCGGACGCGAGCCAGCGATCGGCATCTTCGCGCAGCGTGCGCATGCCTCGCGCACGGCCTGTGGCGAGAATCTCCGCATCCGATGCATTACGGTGGACCAGCGCGCGGATGTCGTCGTCGATCAACAACAGTTCGTACACGCCGCGCCGTCCCGCGTAACCCGACTGGCCGCACTTGTCGCAGCCGACTGGATGCCAGCGCACGCTGCCGTCTTCTTCGACGCGCTCTTCGCGGCATACCGGGCACAAACGCCGCACCAGCCGCTGCGCCAGCACGCCGAGCAGCGACGACGCCAGCAGATACGGCTCGACACCCATGTCCGTCAGACGTGTGACGGCGGACGCGGCATCGTTCGTGTGCAGCGTGGCCAGCACAAGGTGACCGGTGAGCGATGCCTGCACGGCAATCTGCGCGGTTTCGAGGTCGCGGATCTCACCGATCATGATGATGTCCGGATCCTGCCGCAGAATCGAGCGCAGCGCCCGCGCGAACGTCATGCCGATCCGCTCGTTCACCTGGGTCTGGCCGATGCCGGACAGGTCGTATTCGATCGGGTCTTCGACCGTCATGATGTTGGTGGTCGCGGTTTCGAGGCGCGACATCGACGCGTACAGCGTCGTGGTCTTGCCCGAACCGGTCGGGCCGGTCACCAGTACGATGCCGTGCGGTTTGCCGATCAGCTTGTCGAACTTGACGAGCGTGTCCGCCGCCATGCCGAGCGCTTCGAGGTTCAGCCGCGACGCATCCTTTTCCAGCAGACGCAGCACCGCGCGTTCGCCGTGACCCGTGGGCAGCGTCGAGACGCGCACGTCGACTGGACGGCCGCCGACACGCAACGTGATGCGGCCGTCCTGCGGCAGCCGCTTTTCGGCGATGTCGAGTTGCGCCATGATCTTGATCCGCGAGATCAGCGCACCGTGCAGGGCTTTCTTCGGCCGCACGACATCGCGCAGCGTACCGTCCACGCGAAAGCGCACAACGGAAGACGTCTCGAACGGCTCGATGTGAATATCCGATGCCTGTTCGCGTGCGGCTTGCGTCAGCAGCGCGTTGATCATACGGATGATCGGCGCGTCGTCTTCCGACTCGAGCAGATCCTCGACCTCGGGAATGTCCTGCATCAGGCGCGACAGATCGACTTCGCCTTCTACTTCGCCGACCACTTGCGCCGCGCTGCCGTCCTGACGTGCGTAGGCCTGGTTGATGGCCTGCGCGAGTTCGTCGGCGGGCAAGCGCACGACCGACAGCGCGCCGAAATTGCGCGCGACTTCGGCAAGGGCTGCGTCGCTGGTGCGTTCGCTAATCCAGACTTCGAGACCGTCGACGTGCTGGTGCGCCACCAGAATCTGGCCGCTGCGAGCAAAACCGTAGGGCACGAGGCGCGCGGCGACCGCCGATGGCGCGACGCGTTCGGGGTGCTCGGCCGCGACTGCCGAGCCTTGTGCCGCTGCTTGCGACGCCGCACCGGCTCGCGCCGCTGCTGATGACGCGGAAGCCGGCGGCGGCGTGGACGGCGTGCTCACGGCTGTACTCCAGGCGACGCGGTAGACGGTGCGGTCGGCACAGGGTTGGTCTGCACGGCACCACCATTCGTTGCCGGCGCGGGAACGACCACCGGCGGCGGCGCCATCTGCTGACGACGCATCTCGTCGAGATTGAACAGATTCATCGCGGGAGAACCTCCCTGGCTGGGGCCGATCGGCATCGGCGGGACCACCGGATCGTCGTTATCCTTGATCAGGTTGTTGTCCGTCTTGTATGCGCCCTGCACGCCCTGGATGTAGTCGTAGCGGTTCGACGTCACGGCCTGTGCGGTACTGCGATCATTGATGATGACGGGGCGCAGGAACACCATCAGGTTAGTCTTCTGGCGGGTTTTCTGTTCGGAACGGAACAACTGGCCGATCCAGGGAATATCGCCCAGCAGCGGTACCTTGCTGTTGCTGACCTGGTAGTTGTCCTGCATCAAGCCGCCCAGCACGATGATCTCGCCGTTGTCGGCGAGCACCGTCGACTGGATCGAACGCTTGGTGAACTGCGGACCGGCCGGGTTGGTCGTCACGTTGGTCGTGCCGTTCACGATCGCCGAGTCTTCCGTGTAGAGCTGCAGCTTGAGAATTCCGCCATCGGTGATCTGCGGCTTGATGTGCAGCGTCAAACCGACGTCGACACGATCGAACGTATTGAACGCCGAACTCGGCGTGGCGCTCGTCAGATTCGAGTACGAACCGGTCTGGATCGGCACGTTCGTACCCACGACGATCTTGGCTTCCTCATTGTCGAGCGTAATCAGGTTAGGCGTCGACAGCACGTTCGCGTCGGCGCTCTGCGACAGCGCCTGCAGCAGCGCGCCGAGTCCCTGCACACCGAAAATGTTGTGCACCCAACCAACGTTGAGGCCCTGCTGGAGCTGCTGGGCTGCGAGCGCCCCGCCGAGACCGCCCGTGGCTGCACCGGCCGCGGCTGCGGCCGTGATATTGATGATGCTGTTGCTATTGCCGGTCGCGAGGTTGGTACCGGCGAATACGGCGCCGGTACCAATCTGCCATTGAATCCCGAGGTTGGCGTTCGTGTTCGAGTTCAGTTCGACGATCAGCGCTTCGATGTAGACCTGGGCGCGCCGCGCATCGAGCTGGTCGATCACCGCCCGCAGGTTGCGGTAGACCGGCTCGGCCGCCGTGATGATCAGCGAGTTGGTCGCGGAGTCCGCCTGGATCATGCCGCCCGGCTGATTGTCGTCGCTCTTGTCCTTGTCGCCGCCGAGCAAGCCGGCGGAACCCGAACCGCCGCTCGAACCGTATCCGCCGCCTCCGCCGCTGCCCCCGCTGCTGCTCAGTGGCGACGACAGCGAGCTGCTGCCGAGTCCGCCCGAAGGCAACGGCGGCGAACCCGCCGAACCCGTCGAATTGCCGCCCAACCCACCGCCGCCTCCGCCTCCGCCGCCGTTCTGATTAAACGAATTCGCGTCGTTCGAGTTGGCCGACGAGCCGGTATCGCCACCTTTGCCGAGCATCCCGCGCAGGGTCTTCGCAAGCCTCGTCGCGTCCGCGTTGCGCAGCGGCACGACGTGAATGTTGCCTGGCATGCTCGTCGGCGCGTCGAGCTCCCTCGCTAGTTGCCTCGCCGCCGCAAGTCGCGCCGCGTTCGTCGCGCGAATCAGCAGCGAGTTGGTGCGCGGGTCGGCGGTAACCGAGACCTTCAGCGTCGCGTCGGTGCTGCCGATCGAGCCGGGGTCGAGCATCTTGTTCAATTGCGTGGCGATGTCGAGCGCGTTCGCGTTCTTCAGCGGCACCACCGACACCGACTGACCTGCCGCCGTATCGACACCGGCAATGATCTGCGCAATACGCCGCACGTTGTCGGCGTAATCGGTCACGACAATCGTGTTGTTGGCCGGATAAGCCGCCACGGTGTTGTTCGGCGAGATCAGCGGACGCAGGACGGGCAGCAGGTTGTTGGCCGATTCGTTCTTCAGCACGAACACCTGAGTGACCACCTGATCGCCGCGCGCCACCGGGGCGTTGCCGATATACGTGGGCACGCCTTGCAGCTTGGCATCCGCTTCGGGGACGACTTTCAATACGCCGTGGTCCTGCACCAGCGCGAAGCCCTGCATCCGCAAGGCAGACTGCAGGGTCTTCAGCGCCTGGTCCTCAGGCACCGCATTCTCGGACACGAGATTCAACTGACCCTTCACGCGCGGATCGACGATGATCGTTTTGCCGGTTGCCGCGCCGATCGCCTTGGCTACCTGGTCGATATCGGCGTTCACGAAGTTCAGTGTCACCTGTGCCTGTGCTGTCTGCGCGGTGATCAAGCCAGCCACCAGCAGCGCCGTTGCGACGCGACGCAAAGCCATACGATTTCTTCTCATGGAATGTGGTATCGATTCCGGCAGCCATAGCCGCCGACGGTCATGCAGCGCGGACATATGAGCCAGCCGTAGCCCCTTCGGTCTGCCAGCTGGCCTCGCGGGCCATCTTTGCCCGGGATGCCAGCCACTCAATGTCCTGAAAAAATGAACAGTACCAGTTTTTCATGTCTGATTTGTCACAAAGCAACGGGCCCCGTGCGATTACCCTAACGGGACCTCTGAACTGTTAAGTAATTGAAAGCTTTCGTTCTTCTGTGCGCCGTGCCGCAGAACCCCTTCGCGTTTTGCGGGACTATGTCGCTTAGCCAACTTGACGCTCGAGTGTCTGCCGGTATGATACGAGCCGTTCGAGCTGCTGGACGTAGCTTGTCGAGGCGGGTTTTCCCCGATGCCCCAGCCAGCCGCGCCCCGTGGGCCTCGTCGGCCATCAGTGACTGAATTTTGGCCGATACATAGCCTTACCAACCCTTAACCTTGAGATTTGTTTAGTCGTCTTGACCGATGAAACAAGCCTTCGTCACCGTCGCCGCAGGACTCGCCGTGCTGATAGCAGCAGGGTCCGCACGCGCCGATTGCTTTGACCAGGCCGCAGGGTACCAGAAGGTCAATCCGCTGATTCTGCGCGCAATCGCGTGGCAAGAGTCGCACAATCGTCCGGACGCGTTGCATAAGAACGCCAACGGTTCGACCGATTACGGTGTGATGCAGATCAATTCGGTCCATCTGCCCACGCTCGCCCAATACGGCATCTCGCAAGGCACGCTGATGGAGCCTTGCAAGAACGTGTACATCGCCGCCTGGCATCTGCGCCGGCAGATGAACAAGTACGGCAATACCTGGCAGGCGGTCGGGGCGTATCACTCCGAAACGCCGGCGTTGCGCGATAAGTACGCACAGCAGATCGCCGCGATTCTGCGCAAGTGGAACCTGATGCCGGCCACACGCTGAGCTCTGTCCATATCCAGCGGTGCCCTGCGTGCCCGTGTCTCACCGCGGTTATCGTTGCCGCTCAACAAGTCTCCCTTATCAGCCCCGTGACGCGGCCGCTGCCCGTTTGATGCACAATGCGGCTTCGTGCTGCCGTCGGCGATTGACCATCAACTAGTGGGGGCGTCATGCGACCCCAAGCCCGGCACGCCCTCCAATCCTCTTGCGTTTCCGTACTGCGATGAACCAGCCGCTATTGCCCGTCACCGTGCTCTCCGGTTTTCTGGGCGCCGGCAAGACCACGCTCCTGAACCACATCCTCGCCAATCGCGCCGGTTTGCGCGTGGCCGTGATCGTCAACGATCTGGCCGCCGTCAATATCGATGCAACCCTCGTGCGTGATGCCGCCGCGCTCTCGCATGTCGAAGAGCAACTGGTCGAACTGTCGAACGGCTGCATCTGCTGCACCCTGCGTGACGACTTGCTGATCGAGATCAAACGTCTTGCGGCTGAAAAACGCTTCGACGCGATTCTGATCGAGTCGACCGGCGTGGCCGAACCCATGCCGATCGCCGAAACGTTCACCTTTGTTGACGATGATGGCGCGTCGCTGTCCGACGTCGCGCGGCTCGACACGATGGTGACGGTGGTCGATGCATTTAACTTTCTGCACGATTACAGCTCGGCCGATGCGCTTGCCGAGCGGGGCATCGCCGCAACGGAAGAGGACGATCGCACATTGGTCGAACTGCTGATCGAGCAGATCGAGTTCTGCGACGTGCTGGTGGTGAACAAGGCGGATCTGGTCAGCACCGATGAACTCACGCGCCTGCAGCGCATTCTCGGCCGCATCAATCCGCGCGCCGTGCAGGTGGTGAGCCGCTTCGGCGCAGTGCCGCTGACCGAGGTGCTAAACACCAACCGCTTCGATTTCGACGAGGCTGCGGGCGCGCCGGGCTGGCTCGCGTCGCTGAATCATGACCACGGCCATGCCCATCATGGCGAAGCGGACGAATTCGGCATCGGCAATTTCATTTACCGGGCGCGCCGGCCGTTTCACCCGGAACGCCTGTGGGCACTGTTGCATCAGGAGTGGAAGGGCGTGTTGCGCAGTAAAGGTTTCTTCTGGCTCGCCACGCGCAACGATATCGCGGGTTCGCTGTCGCAGGCGGGCGGCGCCTGCCGGCATGGTCCGGCGGGAATGTGGTGGGCCGCTCAGGACCGCAGCGAGTGGCCGGACGGCGACGACGAACTGGCCGCCGAAATCGCTGCCGACTGGTGCGGCGAGCCCGACGACCTGAGCATTGGCGACCGCCGCCAGGAACTGGTGTTGATCGGCGTCGACATCGACCCGGCTATATGGAAAGCGAAGTTCGATGCGTGTCTGCTGACGGATGACGAATACGCGCTCGGACCGCAAGCGTGGCAACGGTTCGCCGATCCGTTCCCGGCATGGGACTTCGACGAGGACGACCACGACCATCACGACCATGACGGTCACGGCCATGACGGTCACGGCCATGGTGAAATCGTGCATCGTCACGACTGAGCGGACTTTCCCACCCTGCAGCCGGCCGCGGCACCCGTCGTGGCTCGCTGCAAATCGCGGACGAAAAAAAACCCGCCATTGGCGGGTGTCAACTGCCAGGCAGCAATCTGCTTAGCGCTTGTTGACTGCGTCCTTGAACGCCTTGCCAGCCGTGAACTTGACGGTCTTGGCGGCCGGAATCTTGATGGTTTCGCCGGTCTTGGGATTGCGACCCGTACGTGCTGCGCGCTTGCCCGAACCAAAGCTGCCGAAGCCGATCAACTGTACCGCGTCACCCTTCGACACAGACTTCTTGATCACTTCAAGCAACGTGTCCAGCGTTTCACCGGTTTGAGCCTTGCTGGCGCCCGTCTGACCTGCGACGGCGTCGATCAGTTCCTGTTTGTTCATTAAGGTTCCTTTCTGAGTTTAGGTTGACACGAACAGCGCGAACGCGCCGATTATACGTGCGCGGGCCGCGCCGTCGAGCAGCTGCGGCTCCGGATCCCCTCCGGACAATCGCGCCGGGCAGTTCATTGTCTGTCTGCCCGTCGGCCGAGCTGCCGCTTCCCTTCGCGGCGCTTGCTATGATAGCGCAGCGCAAACCCAATCAGGATAAGGGTTTCGAAGATTTACGCGGTTCTCAGGACCCTACGGCAGGAAATCGCTCTTTTTGCTGTCAAAGGCCTCGAACCGAGGGCTGAAACCCAATATGGACGGGGCTTGGCGTTGGTTTTTGCCAACGTTCGGCGCGTCTTTTTCGCCGTCCGGCGACCTGCACGCGCTGGCGGTAACGCTTGAACCGCTCTTCCGGGCGTCCATTTCCGCTGCGCATGACCGATCCGCTTATCCCCGCCGTCCTCGCGTTTCGCGACAACGGCACGCCTTTTTCGCCGCTCTATAACGACATCTATCACAGCGCTGTGGGGGGCCTCGAACAGGCTCAATACGTTTTCCTGCGCGGCAATGCGCTGCCGCAGCGCTGGCAGGGCCGGCGCATTTTCACCGTGCTCGAAACCGGCTTTGGCATGGGCATCAACTTTCTGATGACGTGGGCCGCATGGCGTGCCGATCCCGCACGCTGTGAGCGGCTGCATTTCGTCTCGACCGAAAAGCATCCCTTTACTCAAGCCGATTTGCGCAGCGTCTATCAAGCGACGGTCTCCGATCCCGAAATTGCCGCGCTCGCGCAAACGCTGCTTGATGCATGGCCGATGCTCGTGCCCGGCACACATCGGCTCGAATTCGAAGCGGGGCGCATCACGCTGACACTGGTGTTCGGCGACGCGGCGGAAAGTCTGCCGGCCCTGAGATTACGTGCCGATGCCTTCTATCTGGACGGCTTCGCGCCTGCGAAGAATCCCGAACTATGGACGCTCGCGATCTTCAAAGCGCTCGCGCGTCTGGCGGGCGAAGACGCCACCTTCGCCACCTACAGCAGCGCCGGCGACATCAAACGCGCGCTGACTCAATGTGGCTTCGAATACCGCAAGGTTGACGGCTTCGGTTGGAAACGGGCGATGCTGGTCGGCCAATTCGCACCGCGCTGGCGCGTGCGCCGCTATGAGCCGCCGGCGCCGCTCGCCGTCGGCGAACGGCATGCCGTCGTCATCGGTACGGGGCTCGCCGGCTGCGCGGTGATCGAGCGCCTCGCGGCACGAGGCTGGCGCATCACGTCGCTGGAACGGCATGCATCGGTAGCCCAGGACGCATCGGGCAATCCTGCCGGCGTGTTCCATCCGATGATCTCCCGCGACGACAGCGTGGCCTCACGCGTGACACGCGCCGGCTTTCTGTATGCGCTCGGACGCTGGGCAGCGCTCGAACAGCAAGGGCATCGGCCGCTGCGCGGCGGCCCAGGGCTTTTGCAGATCGCCGCGGACGAAGAAGAGGCACACCTGATGAGCGAGGCAATCGCGGCGTTCGGCTATCCCTGCGACTACGTGACGCCGGTATCGCGAACGGAAGCACAACGGCTTGCCGGCATGCCGCTCGCGCAGAGCGGCTGGCTGTTTCCTCGCGGCGGCTGGATCGACCCGGCTTCGCTGTGCGCCGCTCAATGCGCGGCGGCCGGCACGCGGCTGGAACGACGCTTCGGCGTGGAAGTCTCCCGGCTCGAGCGGTCGGATGACCAATGGAGCGTATTCAACTCTGACGGAGAGGAAGTTGCGCGCGCACCGGTCGTGATCGTCGCAACCGCACACGATGCGGCCCGCATCGCCGGTTTGCTGCATGCGCCGACGCGTAGCATTCGCGGTCAATTGAGTTTGCTGCCACCCGGCAGCGTACCGTCGCTGCGGATGCCGGTGATCGGCGAAGGCTACGCGGTTCCGCTGCCGGACGGCGTAACGCTGACCGGCGCCACCTACGAACTCGACGACCTCGACACGTCGTTGCGTGCGCAAGGCCATCTGGAAAACCTGGACCGCGTCGCACAGATGTTGCCGGCCTTTGGCGGTACGGCCGATCCGGTGCGGGCTGCGGCGCTCGCTGGGCGCGTCGCGTTTCGCTGTGTCACAAGCGACCGGATGCCGATGATCGGCCAGTTCGCCGACGAAGCCGCAGCCACGCGTGATGCCCAGCGTCTGCGTGGTGCCTGGCCGCTCGATCTGCCCCGCACCGATGGCCTGTACGGCGCGTTCGCATACGGCTCTCGTGGCCTGGTGTGGGCGGCGCTCGGCGCGGAACTGATCGCTTCGCAGATCGAAGGCGAGCCTTGGCCGCTCGAACGCGATCTCGCGGAAGACCTTGATCCGGCGCGTTTCCTGCTGCGGGCGTTACGGCAGGGGACAGCGGGTTAACCGCGGCGTATACCTCGTTCTCAGCAAACCGCCATGACCTAAAAGTTATCCACCAGAACATGTGGATAACCGCTTGGTTTACCCGCGTAACTCATGTGGAATCGTTGTGGACGTAAACGGGGTAACTTTGCCGCGACCGAAAATGCCGAAAAGTTACCCTTGAATACCAGCCGTTACCGCACATCCTGTGCATCGGGTTATGACATTTTCAAGCCGATGATTCATTTGGATAAATCGAGGTTATCCACAGAAATCGAGGCCCTTTGTTAACTGTTACTACGTATACATACGGTAAACCAGTAAACAGAAAAGCCGTGGGCAGATCCGGGCTCGTCAATGTGGGTTCGACCTTTAAAAACGGGCGAACAGCCGCACAGCAAGCCTTGAAAACCCTGTCTAACTCTTCAATCTTCGTCCTCGACAAACCAGATAGACGCCGAAAACGGTCGCTTTTTCCGCACATTGCGAAGATGACGTACGTTTTTACCGTTTTGCCTGCACGTTCGCGTGTTTTCGGTCTAGGCTGAAAAAGCTATGGCACAATCGCCGTTCTTCCCGCGTCGTGCCTCATGTCTGTAGCGGCACACGCACCAACGGAACGGTGCCGGTCAATCAGAATCTGATTCAGAGTCGACGGCGTTCTTTCACCGTGCCGGGCCGGTTGCTACGGCTGCACCCCCGAATGCGCCGCGCTTTCTGCGGCCGCGGCGCGTTCAGATCATCCGATCGTTGAAAACTCGCAACGCTGGTTACGCGAAGCGGTTGCGACGGTGAGCGCCTCATGCGCCCACTCGCTCGCCGGTGTTTGCGCCGGTTCGTGTCGCCTGCCGTTGCTGCAAAGGAGAACCCACCAACATGAAGTCGGCGTTTTCATTTTTTCCAGCCTGGCCACTCTCGCCCGACGCCATCTTCTGGGCCGGTCTCGCATTGCTCACCGCAGGTCTGTGCGGCGAACTGTGCTATCGCGCGTGGCGTCTGCCGCGCATTTCCGGTTACGCGGTGATTGGTCTGGTCGCGGGCGCGGCCGGTTTTGGCGTCATCGACGCGGATTCCGCAAGCGCGGCGCGGCCATTGCTCGATGTCGCACTCGGTCTGCTGCTGTTCGAACTCGGCAGCCGCCTCGATCTGCGCTGGATTCGCCGTAATCCGTGGCTGATCCTGTCGAGCATTGCCGAAGCGACGCTGACTTTTGCGCTGGTTCTGCCGGTTCTGTTGTTCCTCAATGTGCCGCTGATCGTGGCAACGGTGCTGGCCGCGATCGCCATGGCGACTTCGCCTGCCATGGTGATTCAACTCAAAACCGAGTTGCGCGCGGAAGGTCAGGTGACCCAGCGTCTTCTCACCTTGACCGCGCTGAACAGCATGTACGCGGTAGTGATCGAAAAGCTGGTCTCGAGCTGGTTGCATCAGGAGGCCTACGGCAATGTTTTCGCCACGATCCTGCAACCGCTGTATCTGCTGGTCGGCTCACTCGTGCTGGCTTATGCGCTCGCGCGCACCTGCACGTTTTTTTATCGCCGCCTGAACATGCAGGACGAACACTCGTTCGTCGCGCTGTTTGGCCTGGTGCTGCTGGCTATCGCGGTCGCCCATCTGTTCAAGCTTTCAACGATTCTTTCGCTGCTGGCCGCGGGCATCATCGTGAAAAATCATGAAGCGCGCCCGCAACTGTGGCCGCAGCATTTCGGCACGGCCGGCTGGCTGTTGACCGTGATCCTGTTCGTGCTGACGCTGACCTCGTTCGAATGGAAAGACATCGCGCTCGGCGGCGTCGCGGCGCTGGGCCTGATTGTTGCGCGGCTGGTTGCAAAACTGGTGGGCGTGATGGCGTTCGCCAAACCGAGCGGTTTGAACTGGAAGCAAGGGCTGGCGCTAGGTTTGTCACTATCGCCCATGTCGGCGCTGGCCTATCTGCTGGTCGACGATACCTACAACCTCTATCCGAATTTCGATCCGCAGTTGCGGGCGATTGTGATGTGTTCGATTTTCGTGCTGCAGATTCTCGGGCCGTGGCTCGTCTATCGCAGCCTCGCGGCGGTGGGTGAACGGCGCGAGGAGTAAGGCCACGCCGCCTCCCGACGCTGTAACGCATTTCCAGACTTATTCGATTCAAAAACGGCCGGGCACGTAAAAAACGCCCGGCCGACCTGACTCAGGGGACGCCATGTCACTCGAACCCTTCATCGATTCGAAACCGTTCACATTCGGTGTCGAACTCGAGATGCAGATCGTCAATACGCACGACTATGATCTGACCAAAGCCGGTACGGATCTGCTGCGTCTCATCAAGGACGAAACCATCCCCGGCAACATCACGCCGGAAATCACCGAAAGCATGATCGAGTTGTCGACAGGCATCTGCACGACGCACGAACAGGCCGTCGCCGATTTGCGCAAGATCCGCAATACGCTGGTCTCAGCGGCCGACCACCTGAACGTCGGGCTGTGCGGCGGCGGCACGCACGCGTTCCAGCAATGGAGTGAGCGGCAGATCGTGGATACGCCGCGCTTTCAGTACATCTCCGAGTTGTACGGCTACCTTGCCAAGCAGTTCACCGTGTTCGGCCAGCATGTGCACATCGGCTGTCCGGATGCGGACAGCGCGCTGTATCTGCTGCATTCGATGTCGCGCTTCATTCCGCATTTCATCGCGTTGTCCGCTTCGTCGCCGTTCGTCCAGGGTGTCGATACCGGTTTTCATTCGGCACGCCTGAATTCCGTGTTTGCCTTCCCGCTGTCGGGTCGCGCGCCATTCGTGCTGACGTGGGACAGCTTCGAGGAATATTTCTCGAAGATGGTCCACACGGGCGTAGTCAACAGCATGAAAGACTTTTACTGGGACATCCGGCCGAAACCGGGTTTTGGCACGATCGAAGTGCGTGTGATGGATACGCCGTTGTCGGTCGATCGCGCCGCGGCGATTGCCTGCTACATCCAGACCCTTGCACGGCATCTGCTGCTCGACAAACCGATCACGCCGAAAGAAGACGATTACCTCGTCTATACCTTCAACCGATTCGAAGCGTGCCGCTTCGGTCTGGCGGGCAACTGTATCAATCCGCAAACGAGCGAGCGCAAGACGATTTCCGAGGACATCCTCGAAACGCTCGAACTGATCGCACCACATGCCGAAGCATTGGGTTCCGGCAACGCGCTGGTCGAGATCGGTGCGATCGCGCGTGGTCAGATTAATGATGCAACGTGGCTGCGGGGTGTCTTCGAGAAGGAAAAATCCTTGCACGAAGCCGTGCGGCAGCAGTGTTTGCAGTGGCGAGCGTAGCCAGAAGCCGGATTGCGTACGTTAAAACGTAAGAGAGACCCGCCTCGAGCGGGTTTTTTTTCGTAATTTATTTTTCCAGCTCGGGGGGCTTTAGGTTTTTCTAAAGTTTACGTATACAAACATAGTAGTAGTTAACAAGCATTGCACAGGGCTGTGGACAACTGAATAATTCCCTGCAAAGTCAATGCACTGCGTAAACCATAACTGGGCTGATCGGGCAGGTAACGGCGCCGGTAAACGAGGATAACTCTGGAGGGGCCAGGAGCGGCCAGGGGCTTATCAAGAATCGGCGCACATGCCGTCCCCTGTGTTTTCCCATGGTTATCCACAGTTTGCGTTGGATAAGTTAGCTGTACGATTCGCCGCTCTCGCATAGAATGTCGTTTTCGCCGCTTTGGCTTGCAAGGCGGTAAATTTTTGAGATAGTAGAAACCGTCTCGTCTGTTTTGGGCGAGGCTACCCCACACAGGCTACGGGCGTGTTCGGCAAGCGGTTTGCCGGCATTGCACGCAAGCTGTAAATAAACCAATCGAAGATTATGAGCGAAGGCGTATACGGAGAACAGGCAAGCGGGCGAGTGACCCACAGCCTATTGCGACTGAGCACGGCGATGCGAAGCCAGGCTTGGGAATGGGCAGAAGGCGCGGGTCTTACGCCAACGCAAGGTGAAATTCTCGTCTTGCTGATGCAGCGCAAAGGTCCGATGCGTCTGGGTGAGATCGCCCGCGAAACGGCCCTGACCGCCGCAACCACCAGCGATGCGGTGAGCACGCTCGAGACCAAGGGTCTGGTCGAAAAGCGCCGTGCTCTTGACGATGGCCGCGCCCTCGCGGTCCGTCTGACGGCACGCGGCCGCACGGCTGCCAAGCGCGCTGCGCAATGGCCGGACTTCCTGGCCAAGGCGGTCGGCACGCTGCGTGACGACGAGCAGGCGGTGTTCTATCGCACGCTGCTCAAGACTGTGCATCACCTGGAAGCGCAAGGCACGATCCCGCCGCACCGCATGTGCCTGAGTTGCACGCATTTCGAGCCGAGCAAGAATCCGAAGAAGACGCCGCATCATTGCGGGCTGCTCGACATGAACATGTCGGATACGGATTTGCGCCTCGATTGCTCGGTGTACGAAATGGCCGACCTCGCCACCCAGAAGAAGACCTGGAAGATCTTCGCCCAGTAAGGCGGCTTCTTCCGGGACATTGCGCTACACTGCCTGGCCGGTCTGGCGGGCGGCACCGCCGCCTGTCGGACGGTCCGGGCCGCGTAGCGGCAAGTCTTTAGTCAACCTGAAGGTGGGGCAGGCCGATGAATCGCGAAGTTCTGGCCATTCGCCACGTGCACTTCGAGGATCTGGGCAGTCTTGAACTGGTGCTCGGCGAGCGCGGGTGCCCGGTCCGTTATCTCGATGTCGGTTTTGCCCGCATCGAAGCGCCGGATCCGGTTGCCGCGTCGTTGATGGTGGTGCTGGGCGGTCCGATCAGCGCGACCGACGACGCGCGTTACCCCACCCTCGTGCCGCTACTCTCGATGATCGAAAAGCGCATAGCGGCGGGGTTACCGACGCTGGGTATTTGTCTTGGCGCTCAATTGATCGCCCGTGCGCTCGGCGCGCGGGTCTATCCCGCGGGCCACACCGAACTCGGCTGGACACCGCTCACGCTCACCGATGCGGGCCACGCTTCACCAGTACGTCATCTGGACGGCGCGCACACCTCCATGCTGCATTGGCATGGCGACACATTCGATCTGCCCGATAACGCCACGCGGCTTGCGTCGACGCCTGCCTGCGAAAACCAGGCGTTCTCCTGGGGTGGCCACGTGCTGGGCCTGCAATGTCATCCGGAGATTCGAGCCGACCGGTTCGAGCCCTGGCTGATCGGCAATGCCGGGGAAATCGCCGGCCATGGAATCGATGCGCGCCACTTGCGGGCCGAGACTGCGAAGTTCGGCCCGGCGCTGGGAATCGCCGCGCGCCGGATGTTCAGCGAATGGCTTGGACAGGTCGAGCCGAAACCTTGAACCGGATGAAGCTGCAGTAATTCATCCACGGTGCTATGCTCGATTGCTCTTGGGTTTTACTGGGCGTAATCCATGAGCGCGCTTTTTTCTCCGCTCACGCTGCGTAGCGTGACGCTTCCCAATCGTATCGTCGTGTCCCCGATGTGCCAGTATTCCGCCGATCGTGGCGAGGCAACGGCGTGGCACATGATCCACCTCGGCAGTCTCGCGCTATCTGGCGCCAGCATGCTGTGCATCGAGGCGACCTCGGTCGAGCCGGAGGGGCGTATCACCCCTGGCGATCTCGGCTTGTGGGACGACGTAACCGAAGCCGCATTGGTGCCGGTCCTTGCTGCCATCCGCAAATATTCACACGTTCACGTGGCGATGCAGCTTTCGCACGCGGGGCGCAAGGCTTCAAGCCACACGCCTTGGGACGGCGGGCAGTTGATTCCTGTGTCGCAGGGCGGCTGGCTGCCACACGCGCCGTCGTCCCTGCCGCACAAAGCGGGCGAAGAGCCGCCGCTGGCGCTGGACACTGCGGGATTGAACCGGATCCGTGAAGCTTTTGCGGCCTCGGCGCGCCGCGCGGCGCGGCTTGGCATCGACGCGCTCGAAGTACACGCGGCGCATGGCTATCTGCTGCACCAGTTCCTGTCGCCGATCGCCAATCAGCGCACCGACGACTACGGTGGTTCGCTCGAAAACCGCATGCGCTTCCCGCTTGAGATCTTCGATATCGTGCGCGCGGCCTTCCCAGCCGACAAACCGGTGGGTGTGCGCGTGTCGGCAACAGATTGGGTCCAGGGCGGCTGGACCCTCGAGGACACGATCGTATTCGGGCGTGAGTTGAAAAAGCGCGGCTGCGACTGGATCGACGTGTCGTCTGGTGGCGTCTCGCCGTTGCAGAAGATTCCGCTTGAGCCTGGTTATCAGATCCCGTTCGCGAAGGCTGTCAAGGAGGCCACGGGTCTCGTCACCATCGGCGTGGGACTGATCACCGATCCGCTGCATGCCGAACAGTTGATCGAAACGGGTGACGCCGATCTGATCGCGCTCGCCCGCGCGCTGTTATACAACCCGCGCTGGCCGTGGCATGCCGCGGCCAATCTGGGCGCGACGGTTGAAGCGCCGCCGCAGTACTGGCGTTCGCAACCGCGCGAGCAGAAAGCGCTGTTCGGCGATATTTCATTCGGACAACGGTGAAGCGGGCAACGTGCCCTGCGTGAGCCCGGCTTTTTGACGGTTGAAGGAAGCCGTCTTGAGCGTGTAGGATGCCGGATGTGGCGCATGAGCGTCACAAGTCGACGCGGCGCTCGCAAGGCGCCGCGTTTGCTATCCGCGTCAGAAAAAGCAGCGCGCTAGACGCGGGCGTTTCTGGCGGCCGTCGGACATTCACCCCCAGTTCTTCACAAGGATTCATTCAATGAGTTCACGCAGGATCGCCGTGCGCCGTTCGGGTGTGCACGGCAAAGGCGTGTTTGCCGTCGAACCGATTGCGGCTGGCGAACGGCTGATCGAATACAAGGGCGAGCGGATCTCCTGGAAAGAAGCGTTGCGTCGTCATCCGCACAATCCGGCCGAACCGAATCACACGTTCTATTTCGCGCTCGACAGCGGCAAGGTGATCGACGGCAAGGTGAACGGCAACAGCGCGCGCTGGATCAATCACTCGTGCGCGCCGAATTGCGAAGCCGAGGAGATCGACGGTCATGTGTACGTGCACGCGTTGCGCGACATCGCCGAGGGCGAAGAAGTCTTTTACGACTACGGACTCGTGATCGACGCGCGTCAGACCAAAAAGCTCAAGAAGGAATACGAATGCCGTTGCGGCGCGCGCAAGTGCCGGGGCACGATGCTGGCGCCGCCGGAGAAAGAGAAGGGCGCCGGTAAAGCCGACAAGTCGGCTAAGGCCACTAAGTCTGCGAAGAAGGCCAAAAGCGCCAAA
This sequence comes from uncultured beta proteobacterium, assembly GCA_963738755.1. Taxonomy (GTDB): domain Bacteria; phylum Pseudomonadota; class Gammaproteobacteria; order Burkholderiales; family Burkholderiaceae; genus Paraburkholderia. The sequence goes on along the minus strand of CAVTXZ010000009.1, from coordinate 36,905 downwards.
AAGAAATGACATGCGGGCTGCAAAAGGTGAACACGAATGTGAACCTCAAGCCAGCCCGTTGATCCGCAACATCGTCACATATCGATCGGCGCCGAGTGCGCCGATTTTTTTGCCGCGCGTCGGGCATCGGCATCCGGATCGTGCTGAACGCTGATCGTTACCAGCGGAATGCGGACGATGAAACGGGCCCCGCCTTCCGGCGCGTCTTCGTAATGCACGCTGCCACGATGCAGCACCATGATGTCGTGCACAATCGCGAGGCCGAGACCGGCGCCGCTATCCACGCCGCTGTCGCTCTGGCCGTCGCCGCGGAAGAAGCGTTTGAACAGATCGACCTGCTGCGCGTGCGGCACACCCGGTCCGTTATCTTCGACGACGATCTCCGCCATACGCACTTCGTCGATCACTGTTTGCAACACCGTTACGGTGATGCGGCCGCCGTCGAAGCGCGACGGTGGCACGTACTTGAGCGCGTTATCCAGCAGATTCGCGATCACCTCGTGCAGCAGTACCGGATTGCCCCGTGCCATCAAGGGAAATTCGTTGGCGGGATCGTCGAGCCGCTGGAAGCCCAGGTCGACGTGGACGGCGAGTGCGCGGGGCACCCATTCCGCGCCGGTGTCGAACGCGAGCGCGGCCATGTCCACATTGACGAAGCGCGCTGCCTGTTCGGCCGGCTCGGCACGCGCAAGCGAAAGCAGCTGGTTTGACAGCCGCACCGCGCGATCGGCGGCCGCGCGCAACTCACGCACCGCGGCAAGCGTTTGCTGCGGATCGCGCGCCACAGCCGCCTGTTCTGCGTGCAGCTTGACGGCGGTGAGCGGCGTGCGCAATTGATGCGCGGCGTCGGCGATGAATTTGCGCTGGCCGTCGAGTGCGGTTTTCAGACGATCGAGCAGCGCGTTCACCGCGCCAGTGAGCGGCCGGATTTCAACCGGCACATAGGTTTCGTCGACTGGTTCGAGGGAAGTGTGAGTCTGCCGGTTCAGCGAGTCAGCGAGATCGGTCAGAGGATTGAGCTGCTGATTGACGACGCGCCACACGATGACCCAACCCGCCAGCAGCAATAACAACAGCGGCATCATGATGGCGACGAGAAACTCGGCGGCGATCCGGAAACGATGATGCACCGGTTGGCCCACTTCAACGACGATCGGATTGCCGGTTGGCTGTTCGACGCGCACCTGCGCCACGCGCACGGTCACGCCCTCGTGCTGGGTTTCGAACACATACGCGTAGTGCATGCGCCGAACGCTGGTGCCTTGCAGCGGCAGATTGTGGTCGCCGGCGATTTCAGTTTCGCCGGTGCTGATGCGATAGACGAGGTGTTCGACCGGATCCGAGAACATGGCCTGCGCGAGCGGCGGCACGGTGACCTTGGCGTCCGGGCCGGCAATCTGGATCTGCTTGGAGATCGCGGTGGCGAGATCGGCGAGTGAGCGGTCCACCACGTGCTGCGTGTACTGCCAGGCGAGCCAGTAAGCGATCAGGCCGCTCATGAGCGCGAGCAGCGACAGAGGGGCGGCGAGGCGCCGCAGCAGCGTGCGGCGCAGACTATTGGCGGCCGGCTGGGGCATGATCGAACGCGCGGGAAAGAGGCAACGGCGAAAGCGCCGTGAAATTTCGCCGGATGCCGGCGAACTGCGCACTGAGTGCGCGGCGCCGGCCCGGCGCCGTCAGGCCGCAACGCAAATTGCGGCCTTCACGGCGATTATGCGGCTTGGCGGATTTCCTGCAACAGATAACCAAAGCCACGCACCGTGACGATCTCGACACGGCAGTTTTCCAGCTTTTTACGTACCCGGTGCACGTAGACCTCAATCGCGGTGTCGCCGAGATCACCGCCGAAGTGCGTCAAGTGGTCTTGCAACTGGGCTTTGCTGACCACGCGGCCGTGGCGCAGCAGCAGCATTTCGAGCACCGCGAATTCGCGCGGCGACAGTTCAAGCGGCTTGTCGTCGTTGAAGATGCGGCGATCGACGCCCGACAGACGCACACCGCCCAACGACACTTCCGGACGCGGCATATCGCCGTGCGGACCGCTGCGGCGCATCACCGCGCGGATGCGCGCTTCGAGTTCGGTGGGTTCGAAGGGCTTCAGCATGTAGTCGTCCGCGCCGGAATTCAGGCCTTGCACGCGGTCGTTCAGTTCGTCGCGCGCGGTCAGGATGATGACCGGCGTGTGGCGATTGCTCTGACGGAAGCGCGAGAGCAGCGTCATGCCGTCGATGCCGGGCAGACCCAGATCGAGGATCACGAGCTCGTGGCGGTTTTGCGTGAGGGCCTGTTCAGCGAATATGCCGTCGTGGACCATGTCGACCGTGAAGCCGGCTTGTTCGAGACTGCTTTGGATGCCGCGTGCGATGGGGCGGTCATCTTCGATCAGAAGGAGTCGCATGGATTTCGCTCAAGTACAATGGGTTAGGCGTTTGGGCAAGCGGTTCGCCGGGGCGCCTGCTGCACAGGCAGCGTGCGGCATGGCCGTGCCGAAACTGGCAGGAACCGGCCATGAAGCAGCCTTCGAGCAGCCATTAAGCGGCCGTGGAGCGATCACGAAGTCATGTCCGAAATAACGATTCACGAACTGGAAGCCGCGATCAACTTCTGGCGCGCCCGCTCACCTTCGAGCGGCGACGAACTCGTTCTGTGCAAGGAGGCAAGCGCGCTCTCCAAGCCGTATGCGCTGATGATTGTACAGCGTCAGCAGACGCTATCACCGGATCGTTTGGACGGGATTGCCAGGCTTGCCTGGGATTCTTACGTCCACCTTAAGAATAGCCTGTAGAACTGAAGGTTTGAACGCCAGATTGCCTGCAATGCCCTTTCATTACCGCCTGTTTGCGTCACGAAACGCCCATCAGTGCGCCTGAGGCCTTGTATTAAGCGGTAATACTGTCGATAAAGCGTGCCAGTTTGATGTCGCGCTCGGTCAGGCCATTCGCGTCATGCGTGGACAGCGTGATGTCCACCTTGTTATAGACGTTGGACCATTCCGGGTGATGATCCATTTCCTGGGCCTTGATGGCTACGCGCGTCATGAAGCCGAATGCCTCGTTGAAGTCGGCGAATTTGAACTGGCGCTGGATGGCGTCCCGGCCGTCCACGGATTGCCAGCCATGCAATTGCGCGACTTGCGTTGCGCGTTCTTCCGAAGTCAGTTTCTGAATCATGGTGCCACCTCGTTGATCTGGACAGGCACGCCAACGGACGTGCGCATCCGCTATTTTTTCACGGATGCCGCATGCCCGCAGAAGGCCGACCCAGCGTGTGTCGTCAGATATCGCCGTCGGCCTGCCAGCCTTCCTGCGAGCCGCGTGTGACGATGCGATCGTGCTCGAGCACGTCGCCGGCGGCAAACGCCGGCTGGGCGGCGAGGTCGGCCAGAAGCGGCGCGAAATCGGTTTGCGCGATGTTGAAGAACTGCGCGAAGTCATCGATCACGAAGTAGGTTTTCTGAAACGTGTCGATGCGGTAGCGGGTGCGCATGACGCGTTCGAGATCGAAGCCGAGCCGATTCGGCGCCGCGCTTTCCAGGCTGTAGAGCGTTTCGCCTTTGCTGGAGACAATGCCCGCACCATAGATCTTGACGCCGTTGGGGCTGGCCGCGTCGCGAATCAGGCCGAATTCGACCGTGTACCAATAGAGCCGCGCGAGCAGCGGCAGGGCGCCGGCGTCATCGGCGGCGAGCGCGGCGCGCCCGTACGCATGCATGTAGTCGGCGAACATCGGGTTGATCAGCAGCGGCACATGGCCGAACAGATCGTGAAAGCAGTCCGGCTCCTGCAGGTAGTCGAGCTGGTTCGGGCGGCGCATCCACCATGTGACGGGAAAACGCCGGTTCGCGAGATGCTCGAAAAACACCTGGTCAGGCACCAGCCCCGGTACCGCGACGATTTTCCAACCGGTCGCGGGCGTGAGTTTCGCGTTGATTTCATCGAACGACGGCACACGGCCGGCCGGCATACCGATGCATTCGACACCCGCCAGAAACTCGTCGCACACGCGGCCTTTCAGCAGCGCGGTCTGGCGTGCGTAAAGCTGTTGCCACACCGCATGGTCGACCGCGCCGTAGCGCTCGGCGGGCTGGTCGATGGTGAAATCGGCGCGGGTTTCGAGGCCGGCGTCGAATTGCTCTTTGAGTTTGGCGGTGTTCGGTGTGGACATGATGCTGCGCTCGGCGATGACTGCGAGTTGAATCGATGATGCAAGTGTAGAGCGGTAGAGATGCGGAAAGGGCGTAAAATTGGCGTTCTATGTCGTTGCTATGCAATAATCATGCATAACATGTGGAATTGATGCGGGAATTAATCATGCTCGAACTCGATCACTTCGATCTCGCGCTGCTGGACGTGCTGCAGCGCTTTGGCCGTGCAACCCATCAGCAGCTGGCCGAGCAGGTGCCACTGTCGCCGTCGCAGATCGGGCGGCGCTTGCAGCGACTGGAGCAGGTGGGCGTGGTGGACGGTTATCGCGTCGTGCTGCGGCCGGAAAGACTCGGCCTCGGCGTGACGGCGTTCACGAGTTTGAAGTTGAAGCACCACGGCGACTCGATCATCGAACAGTTCCAGCAACAGATCGAGGTGCTGCCGGAGGTGCTGGAGTGCCACGCAGTGGTCGGCGACGCCGACTACCTGCTGCGCATCGTCGCGCCGGATCTGAACTACCTGTCGACCTTCGTCATGAAGAAACTGATGCGCGTGCCGGGAGTCGACAGTGTGCGTTCGAATATCGTGCTGACCACTTTTAAGCGCAACGGGCCCTTGCCGCTTGGTCATCTGTCGCCGGGAGCGGCCGCCGCGTGATGCGGCCGCTTCACCCGACACTCGGCGGCGGGTTTTACGCGGCTTTCGGTTCGCTGTCCGCGCTGAGCAGGTCCACATAGGCGACGGCCACCAGATCCGACTCCGGCACGCCGAGGCTGGCGAACATGGCATGGGCTTCGGCCTGGCCGCCTTCTTCGTCGTCGTCTTGCGCCAGCACGACTTCGAGTTCGACGAAGTCGCCGAGACCGTCGACCCGGTCCAGATGAATGCGCGTCCGCCCTGTCAGGTACACATGACGTTCCTTGGTCACGATGCCGCGGGTGGTCAAGGCGGTGGCGAGCAGCGCGTGCATGGCTTCAGGGTTGGTCACGGGGCTGCGCGTGTAATACGACGCCTTAGGGCCGTCGCGGTCGTCGCGCTGATAGAAGATCAGTTCGGCCGGCGTGCCGTCGTCGAATTGACGCAGCTTCAGGCGGCCGCGCGGCACATCGTAGAAAAAGTCCTGCTGGCGGAAGATCAACGGCGCATCCGTGGCGAGTTGCGCGGCGCGTTCGCGCAGTTGCTCGAAATGCTGGGCGCGGGCTTTGATTTCAATGTTGCGTGCCATGTCAGGTTCCTGTCGAAGGATGGAGTGGTCGGCGGCTTCCGGTCATGCCGGGGCGAAGCTGCCGGGATGGACAAAGTCAAACGGAACAGAAAACGATGCAGGGCCGGCGCGTGAGCGCGGAACCGTCAATCTAACAAAAAGTACGTGACGCCGTGGTTTCAATGGGGCACGGAGTGCAGGCGGCCGCCGGCGGGGAGCGCGCGGCTGCCATGAGAGCGGCTCATATCGCTCGCATGCCGCGCTTAGGTGGCTTTCATGTCGCCCATTGCTGCTCGATCAGCTTCAACGCAGCGGCAATCGTCGGTTCATCCTGGCGTTCGGCGCGCGTGATAAAGCTGAGTTGGGTCGGCACGGTAACGCCTTCGACGATGGTCAACGCGTGCGCGTGGGCCTCGGCGATTGCGGTGGCGTCGCGCGCAAGAGTAAGACCGACGCCGGACTTGACCAGATCGAGCATCGACGGCTCCTGATCCACCTCCGCCACCTTGACCGGCTTGACGCCGGCCTCGGCGAAGCAGCGCGTCAACAATCTGTTGTGCGCGGACGCCGGCGGCGTCCAGATCCACGGCAGCGCGGCGAGGGAACGCCAGTCGCGTGCGCCTTTCACGCGATCCCTCCAGCCCGCCGGCGCGAGCACGCGGTATTGGAAGTGGGTGAGCGTGACGGCATGGAAAGCGGTGCCGTCACGCGTATCGTCTTCTGAAGGCTGGCCAATGTAGTAACCGACATCCAGTTCGCCTGCGCGAACCTGCTCCAGCACCCAGCCCGACATGCCGTGGCGCAAGGCCGTTTCGATATGCGGCCAGGATTCCACGAGTTGTTTAAGAAAGCCGCCGAGGCGCAAAAAGGCCGGATCGAGAATCGTGCCGATTCGCAAACGTCCGCGCACCTCATGGCGCAGCGAGGCGGCCGCGCGTTGCACGTCGTTTGCCGCAGCGAGCGCGCGTTCGGCATGGGGCAACAATGCCTGGCCGTCGCGCGTCAGCGAAAGCCCATGCGAGGTCCGCGTGAACAAGGTCACGCCGAGCGTCTCCTGCAAGTGCTTGATTTGCAGGCTGACGGCCGGTTGGGTCAGGTGAAGCTGCACTGCAGCACGCGTGAGGTTGCCTTCGCGTGCGACGGTGACGAATGCCCGGAGCAGAGTGAGATCCATATCCTGATATTAGCTCGGCTTATAGCGCAGTTGAGCATTACTCATTGGATTTGTCGGTCTGAAGCGCCGTACGCTTGCGTTCATCACGCCAGTGTTGCTGGGCGGACGAATCCACAGAAAGAGGACACAAGATGAGCGAGACACTTCAGAACGAGGCCCAGCGAAGCGCGACGAGCGCACGCGCGCTGACTCATTTCATCAATGGCAGGAAGGTCGAAGGCACGAGCGACCGTTTTGCCGACGTTTTCAATCCGGCATTGGGCGACGTGAGCGCACGCGTGCCGCTCGCGAGCGTCGCCGAAGTGGACGCCGCGGTGGCGGCCGCCCAGGCTGCCTTTCCCGCATGGAGCGAAACGGCGCCGATCAAGCGGGCGCGGGTGCTGTTCAAGTTCAAGGAATTGCTCGACCGTCACCACGACGAGCTCGCGGAGTTGATTACGCGCGAGCACGGCAAAGTGTTTTCGGATGCGAAGGGCGAGGTGATGCGTGGCATCGAGATCGTCGAATTTGCATGCGGCATTCCGAATCTGCTCAAGACCGACTTCACCGACCAGATCGGCGGCGGGATCGACAACTGGAACCTGCGCCAGCCGTTGGGCGTCGTTGCCGGTATCACGCCGTTCAACTTTCCGATGATGGTGCCGTGCTGGATGTTTCCGGTGGCAATCGCGTGCGGCAACACCTTTGTGCTGAAACCGTCCGAGCGCGATCCTTCGGCATCGAACCGGCTGGCTGAATTGCTGAAAGAGGCTGGTTTGCCGGACGGCGTGTTCAACGTCGTGCATGGCGACAAGGTTGCGGTTGATGCATTGCTGGCGCATCCGGACGTGAGCGCGTTGTCGTTTGTTGGATCGACGCCGATTGCCGAGTACATCTATACCGAAGGCACCAAACGCGGCAAGCGCGTGCAGGCGTTGGGCGGGGCGAAGAATCACCTTGTGGTGATGCCGGATGCGGATCTCGACCAGGCGGTCGACGCGTTGATTGGCGCTGCGTATGGTTCAGCGGGCGAGCGTTGCATGGCGATATCGGTTGCGGTCGCGGTGGGACACATTGCTGACGAATTGATCGAGCGACTGACGCCGCGTGTGAAGAGCCTGAAGATTCTGAACGGCATGGAATCGGAAGCCGAGATGGGGCCTTTGGTGACGGGCGCGCATCGCGAGAAAGTGACTGGGTATATCGAAGCTGGGGTGGCGGCTGGCGCGAAACTGGTGGTGGATGGACGCGGGCATCAGGTGGCCGGTCATGAGAAGGGATTCTTTCTGGGTGGCACGTTGTTCGATGATGTCTCGACCGACATGAAGATTTATCGCGAAGAGATTTTTGGTCCTGTGCTGTGTGTTGTTCGGGTGCCCGATTTTGCTTCAGCTGTAGAGCTCACTAACGCTAATGAGTTTGCGAATGGGGTGTCGTTGTTTACCTCCGATGGGGGTGTTGCGCGGGCTTTTTCACGGCAGATCCAGATCGGCATGGTGGGGATTAATGTGCCGATTCCTGTGCCGATGGCGTGGCATTCTTTTGGTGGATGGAAGAAGTCCCTGTTCGGGGATCACCATGCTTATGGTGAGGAAGGGGTGCGGTTTTATACGCGCTATAAGAGCATCATGCAAAGGTGGCCCGATAGTATCGGGAAGGGGGCTGAGTTCACTATGCCTGTAGCTAAGTAAGGTTTTTTTGCCTTTGGCGGCGGCATTTTGTGGTTTTGCCTACGGCGTTTGGTGTTTCTTTGCTTATTGGTCTATTTGCGTTCCCCCTGTGCGGGGGGCACCTACTTTTCTTTGCCGCCGCAAAGAAAAGTAGGCAAAAGAAAGCGGCTCAAACCGCTAATTCTTAAGCGGGTCCCCTGGCTTGGAGGGGCCGGTGGTCCGATTAACAGATCACATCGTGATCCATAAGTGTCAGTGACACAGCCGTCATCCGCTCCCACTCCGCACTGCGTGCGTCGCGGATGGGTCCGCCAGGGAAACCGGGTGCTTCGGTTGTTCGTGGCGGGGGCCATCGGCTTTGCCTCGGCGAGGTGCTGAAACGCACCGATGGATCTGGAAGTGGTGACGTCAGGATCGAAGGCCGCGAGTCACGCAAGACTGTGCAAATGAGAGCCGCGCATCGGGCAACCCACATGCATAAGACTCGGCGGGAGGTTTGATGAAGTACCGCGTCGGCGCGCGCAGCGCCGCCGGAAGCATGACGGCCTGGTCACTCAGGCGGGGGGGTGCGTAGGCACGATCTCTACGGAGCCACGATCCCCTCCAAGCCAGGGGACCCGCTTAAGAATTTGCGGTTTGAGCCCGCTTTCTTTGCTTACTTTCTTTGCGGCGGCAAAGAAAGTGAGTGCCCCCCCGCACAGGGGGAACGCTAATAGACCAATAAGAAAAGAAACACCAAACGCCATAGGCACACAGAAAAAAACCAACACCGTAGACAAAAAACCCCCAACAACCAGACCCGCCGAGCAGGCCGAAACCCTTAGGAGACAAAACGATGACCACACAAAAAACCACCCGTCGCCTGGAAGGCGAATTCGACTACATCATAGTGGGTGCCGGCACAGCAGGTTGCGTACTAGCCAACCGCCTAACCGAAGACCCAGACATACAAGTCCTCCTATTGGAAGCGGGCGGCAAAGACGACTACCACTGGATCCACGTGCCGGTAGGCTACCTGTATTGCATTGGCAATCCACGCACGGACTGGCTCTACAAAACCCAAGCCGAAGCCGGCCTGAACGGCCGCTCCCTCGCATATCCCCGTGGCCGCGTACTCGGCGGAAGCTCATCGATCAACGGCATGATCTACATGCGCGGTCAGCGTGAAGACTACGATGAATGGGCCCGCGTCACCAACGATCCATCATGGTCCTGGAATTCAGTCCTCCCGATCTTCAAACGAAGCGAAGACCATCACGCAGGCGCGTCGGAATCACATGGATCAGGCGGCGCATGGCGCGTCGAAAAACAACGTCTCAAATGGAAAATTCTCGAAGAATTTTCTAAGGCCGCGCAACAAACCGGCATCCCCGCCACCGATGACTTCAACCGCGGCGACAACACCGGCGTCGGCTATTTCGACGTCAATCAGAAACGCGGCATCCGCTGGAATGCATCGAAGGCATTTTTGCGTCCCGCACTCAAGCGTCCCAACCTCACGGTCATCACCGGCGCGCTCACGCAACGCGTCGTATTCGAAGGACGTCGCTGCGCCGGCGTCGAATACCGTGGCAACAACATCGACTATCTCGCCAAAGCCCGCTGCGAAGTGATCCTCAGTTCCGGCGCGGTCAATTCGCCGCAATTGCTGGAACTATCAGGCATCGGCAATGGCGCACGCCTGCAGACTCTCGGTATCGAAGTCGTGAAGGACTTGCGCGGCGTCGGCGAAAATCTGCAGGACCATCTGCAATTACGCATGGCTTATAAGGTCGATGGCGTGCGCACCCTCAATACGGCCTCCGCGCATTGGTGGGGCAAACTGATGATCGGCATGCAGTACGCTCTCTTTCAAAGCGGACCCATGTCGATGTCGCCGTCTCAACTCGGTGCGTTCGCGAAATCCGATCCGGATGATCGATCGCTCACCCGCCCCGACCTCGAGTATCACGTGCAACCGCTTTCGCTCGATCGGTTCGGTGAGCCCTTGCACCGGTTCAATGCGTTCACGGCGTCGGTCTGCCAGTTGAGGCCGACATCGCGCGGCAGCATTCATATCGAATCGGCCGACTCTTCAGCGCCGCCTTTGATTGCACCGAACTATCTGTCCACCGATTACGACCGGCACGTCGCCGCCAACGCGTTACGTCTCACGCGGCGCATCGCTGCGGCCCCCGCCTTGGCGCGCTATCAGCCAAAGGAGATTTTGCCCGGCATTCAGTACCAGACCGAAGCAGAGCTGCAGCAGGCGGCGGGCGCGGTCGGTACGACCATCTTTCATCCGGTCGGCACCTGCCGCATGGGCACGACCGATGATCCGGGCTCCGTGGTAGACAACCGGCTACGAGTAATCGGTGTTGACGGGTTGCGGGTAGTCGATGCATCTGTCATGCCCAGTATCACCTCGGGCAACACCAATTCACCGACCCTCATGATCGCCGAGCGCGCCAGCGACATGATCCGCCAAGATCGCCGGGCACGCGTGAGCGGTAGCGTGGCGGCGCAGACCGGCTCGACGCGTTCCATGTCTGCGGTGTGACAGTTCAGTGTGTATGCTCAGTCCGATGGCCCTCGCGCATCGGATGGACAGCGCGTCGGCATTCAACTGGCATCCGGTGGGTATAAGGCGCTCGTCGTCCACTAAGTGCAAATCCCAATGAATGCGCTGCATCATTGGCGCGACAATGGCAGCCATGCTGCGTGTTGCCCCATGGACTACCGTCCGGATTGGTGCAGCACGCCAACGAGCGGCACGGGGGTGCCGCCGTCATCAAACGTCGCGCAGCCGTTCGCGCGGAAGATCGTAGTGCTTCGCCTTACTCCGTATGGAAGGGAACATGATTCTCGGCGATACGATTCTCGAAACGCGCGGCCTCACCCGCGAGTTCAAAGGCTTCATTGCCGTGAACGGGGTGAACCTGCGCGTGCGCCGTGGCTCGATCCATGCGCTGATAGGCCCGAATGGGGCAGGCAAGACCACCTGCTTCAATCTGCTCACCAAATTCCTCGAACCGACTGCGGGGCAGATCGTCTTCAATGGCGTCGACATCACCAATGAACGTCCCGCGCAAATCGCGCGGCGCGGCATCATCCGGTCATTTCAGATTTCCGCTGTATTTCCGCATCTGACAGCATTGCAGAATGTGCGCATCGGCCTGCAGCGCGCGCTCGGCACAGCATTTCATTTCTGGAAAAGCGAGCGCACGCTGTGCGAGCTCGACGACCGCGCCATGGATTTGCTGACCCAGGTCGGATTGACCGATTTTGCCGACGTGCTGACGGTCGAACTTTCCTATGGCCGCAAGCGCGCGTTGGAAATCGCCACCACGCTCGCGATGGAACCGGAATTGATGCTGCTCGACGAACCCACGCAAGGCATGGGCCATGAAGACGTCGATCGCGTCACGGCGCTGATCAAAAAAGTATCGAGCGGCCGCACGATTCTGATGGTCGAGCACAACATGAATGTGATCGCTGGCATCTCCGACACGATTACCGTGCTGCAACGTGGCGAGGTGCTCGCCGAAGGCAGCTACGCTGAAGTGTCGAAGAATCCGCTGGTGATGCAAGCCTATATGGGCAGCGCCGATGCGGCGCTTGCCGGAGCCCACGCATGAATACGATTGCCGAGCGCGAAAGCCTCGAAGTGAGCGGTGCGGATGGCGTCGCTCCCGCGCTGGACATCAAGGGTCTGCAGGCGTGGTACGGAGAATCCCATATTTTGCACGGCGTCGATCTGACGGTGAACCGCGGGGAAGTCGTCACGCTGCTGGGCCGCAACGGCGCGGGCCGCACCACGACGCTGCGCGCCATCATGGGTCTCACGGGCCGGCGCACGGGCTCGATCCGCATTGGCGGCCGTGAAACCATCAATCTGCCCACGCATCGCATCGCCCATTGCGGCATCGGCTATTGCCCGGAAGAACGCGGGATTTTTTCGAGCCTCTCCTGCGAGGAAAATCTGCTGCTGCCGCCGCCTGTCGGCGATAAGGCGCACATGATGTCGATCGAAGAAATCTATTCGATGTTCCCGAACCTGCACGAGCGCCGCATGAGCCAGGGTACGCGTCTGTCGGGCGGCGAGCAGCAGATGCTGGCCGTGGCGCGCATTTTGCGCACCGGCGCAAGCCTGCTGCTGCTCGACGAAATCTCGGAAGGCCTCGCGCCGGTGATCGTGCAGGCGCTCGCGCGCATGATCATCACGCTCAAGGAGCGCGGCTATACGGTGGTGATGGTCGAACAGAATTTCCGCTTTGCCGCGCCGCTCGCCGATCGCTTCTATGTGATGGAGCACGGCGGCATCGTCGAACACTTCGGGGCGAGTGAACTCGAAAGCAAGATGCCCGTACTACACGATCTACTGGGTGTATAGAAAACACCCGATTGCCTCTGATAACCACAAGCGAAGAAACCAGGAGACAGGAATGAAAAAGAACCCACTCGCGCGGCTTGCCACACTTTGTTTTGCGGTCGCCGCCGGCGCGGCGTTCACGATGGGCAGCGCGCAAGCGGCTGACGACGCGGTGAAGGTCGGCTTCATCACGGACATGTCGGGTCTGTATGCCGATATCGACGGGCAGGGCGGCCTCGAGGCGATCCGCATGGCGGTCGCGGACTTCGGCGGCAAGGTGAACGGTAAGCCGATCACCGTGGTGTATGCGGATCACCAGAACAAGGCGGATATCGCGGCATCGCGCGCTCGCGAATGGTTCGATCGCGACGGCGTGGATCTGCTGATCGGCGGCACGAATTCGGCAACGGGTCTCTCGATGAACACCGTGGCGGGAGAAAAGAAAAAGGTGTACATCAGCATCGGCGCAGGTGCTGACACACTTACCAACGAACAATGCACGCCGTACACCATCCACTACGCGTACGACACCACTGCGCTCGCCAAAGGCACCGGGTCGGCCGTGACCAAGCAGGGCGGCAAGACCTGGTACTTCCTGACCGCCGACTATGCGTTCGGCAAGGCGCTGGAGAAGAACACGTCGGACGTGGTGAAAGCGAACGGCGGCCAGGTGCTCGGTACGGTGCGTCATCCGCTGTCGGCGTCGGATTTTTCGTCATTCCTATTGCAGGCGCAAGCGTCGAAGGCGCAGATTCTCGGCCTTGCCAATGCAGGTGGCGATACGATCAACTCGATCAAGGCCGCGAAGGAATTCGGCATCACCAAGACGATGAAGCTGGCCGCATTGCTGATGTTCATCGACGACGTGCACAGCCTGGGTCTGGAAACCACTCAAGGTCTGGTGCTGACCGACAGCTGGTACTGGAACAAGGACGCCAACACACGCAAGTGGGCGCAGCGCTATTTCGACAAGATGAGGAAGATGCCGTCGAGCCTGCAGGCAGCCGATTACTCTGCAACCATGACCTACCTGAAGGCGGTGCAGGCGGTCGGCTCGACCGATTCCGACAAGGTGATGGCACAACTGAAGAAAACCAAGATCGACGACTTCTACGCGAAGGGCTACATCCGTCAGGACGGCAGCATGATCCACGACATGTACCTGATGCAGGTGAAGACGCCCGCGGAATCCAAGGAACCGTGGGACTACTACAAGATCACCGCGACGATCCCGGGCGAGCAGGCGTTTACGACCAAGGCAGAGACGCGCTGCGCGCTGTGGAAGTAGTCTCAGACTGATAATCAGAGAGCCGTCTGTCTGCGCTTCCTGGCGGACGTTGCAAAGCGCCGCGATGGTACACAGACTGACGGCGAACCGTTTTACATGCCGCGCGCGATCGGTGACTCTGCCGAGCGCGCGCCGGCCGGATCGTGGGTAACCGATCTCACCTTGGCGATGGGTTAAGGCTTCAATGGAAATCTTTGGCGTTCCGCTGCCGGCGATGCTGAGCCAGCTGCTGCTGGGACTCGTGAACGGCTCGTTCTACGCGATTCTAAGTCTCGGTCTTGCGGTGATCTTTGGCTTGCTCAACGTGATCAACTTTGCGCATGGCGCGTTGTTCATGCTCGGGGCGATGCTCGCGTGGATGGGCTTTTCGTATTTCGGTCTGCCGTACTGGGTGATGCTGGTGCTCGCGCCGCTGGTCGTCGGCGTGTTCGGTATGGTGATCGAGCGCTCGATGCTGCGCTGGCTCTACAAGCTCGATCATCTGTACGGGCTGCTGCTCACGTTCGGACTCACGCTGGTGGTGGAGGGCGTGTTCCGGTCGATCTACGGTTCTTCCGGCCAGCCGTACGACGTGCCGTCCGCGCTCTCCGGCGCGACCAATCTCGGTTTCATGTTCCTGCCGAACTATCGGGCGTGGGTCGTGGTGGCCTCGCTGGCTGTGTGTTTCGCGACGTGGTTCGTGATCGAAAAAACGCGTCTGGGCGCCTATCTGCGCGCCGGCACTGAAAACCCGAAACTGGTCGAGGCGTTCGGCATCAACGTGCCGCTCATGATTACGCTCACCTATGGCTTCGGTGTGGCGCTGGCGGCATTTGCCGGCGTGCTTGCCGCGCCGGTGATTCAGGTTTCGCCGCTGATGGGTCAGCCGATGATCATTACCGTGTTTGCAGTGGTCGTGATCGGCGGGATGGGTTCGATCATGGGCTCGATTCTCACCGGCCTGATGCTCGGCGTGATCGAAGGGCTCACGCGTGTGTTCTACCCGGAAGCGTCGGCGACCGTCGTCTTCGTGATCATGGCGCTCGTATTGCTGGTGCGCCCGGCGGGTCTCTTCGGCAAGGAAAAATGATGCAGAGAAAAGCGCTCTACGGTCTGCTGCTGATCGTGCTTCTCGCGGTGCCCGTGCTCGGCATCTATCCGCTTTTCGTGATGAAGGTGCTGTGCTTTGCGCTATTCGCGGCGGCCTTCAATCTACTGATCGGCTATACCGGCTTGCTGTCGTTCGGTCACGCGATGTTTCTCGCCTCGGCCGGCTACGTCACCGGCTATGCGATGCAAACGCTCGGCTTCTCGCCGGAACTCGGGGTGCTGGCCGGCACTGCGGCGGCAACCTTGCTCGGGCTTGTGGTCGGTTTGTTTGCGATTCGCCGCCAAGGCATCTACTTCGCAATGGTGACGCTCGCGCTCGCGCAGATGGTCTACTTTGTGTTCCTGCAAGCGCCGTTCACGCATGGTGAAGACGGTCTGCAAGGCGTGCCGCGCGGCAAGTTGTTCGGCCTGCTGGATCTTTCATCCGACGTCACGCTGTATTTTGTGGTGCTCGCGGTGATGGTGCTGGCGTTCCTGCTGATCGTGCGAATCGTGCATTCGCCGTTTGGCCAGGTGCTGGTGGCCATCAAGGAAAACGAGCCGCGTGCCATTTCGCTCGGCTACGATACGGATCGCTTCAAGCTGCTGGCGTTCATTTTGTCGGCGGGCATTGCCGGCCTGGCGGGTTCGCTCAAGGTGCTCGTGCAGGGTTTTGAGACGCTGAGCGATGCGTACTGGACCATGTCCGGTCTGGTTATCCTGATGACGCTGGTCGGTGGGATGGGTACGCTGTTCGGTCCGCTGCTTGGTGCGGCACTAATCGTCGCGCTCGAAGACCGGTTGGGCGATATCGGCTCGGCGCTGGCGGCAACCACCGGCATCGACTGGTTCCGCTCGCTGGGGGAATCGGTGACCATTGTGACGGGCGTGATTTTCATCGCCTGCGTGCTGGCGTTCCGGCGCGGCATTGTCGGTGAAATCGTGGCGCGGGTGCGGCCACTGCGAGCCTGAAAGGGGCGGTTCAAAACTGCTTCGACATCCGATATAAATGGCCTGATCGCTGCATCGCGATGAGGCGAACAGGTGCTGTGGGCGGGGCTCGGCGAACTGCGCCCCAATTTAGTGCCGCAGTGCACCACTAGGGTAATTGCTAGTTGTAGTCGGCCAGGTGCTCGTTTAATCTTCATGCAGTTCTGATGCACCACGAATTTTGCAGGTGGAGAACGAGGAGACAATGAGGCACTCAGTGCCCAGACGAAAGCGCTGTTGGATTGATATCCAACAGCGCTTTTTATTTGTGCTTTCGTAAAGCACCATTCAAATCTTTCCGCTAATTCGGTGCCCCTTTTTTATTCACCGAATGTCTCCGATTTCACGCTTCGATACCCTGCAAAATGCTTGCAGCGTGCAGGTCTGCTCCGCTAAACTCGCTATTCACCGACCACTGGGTCGGGATTTAAATCCACGGATTTAATTTCAATTTCGTACAGCGGTAGAGAGAGGAGCGGGATGAAGTCGGCATTGCGTTGGATAAGCGCGGCACTGGTCGCGACCGGAGTATCCGCAGCATGGAGCGGCCATGCATTTGCGGACGTGAAAATCGGCGTCACGGTCTCGGCAACCGGGCCGGCGGCGTCGCTCGGCATTCCGGAAAAGAACACGATCGCGCTGCTGCCTAAAGAGGTGGCGGGCCAGAAAATCGACTACATCGTGCTCGACGACGCCACGGATTCCACCCAGGCCGTCAAGAACGCGCGCAAGCTTACCAGCGAAGATCACGTAGACGCACTGATCGGCTCGACCGTCGTGCCGAACTCGCTCGCGATGATCGACGTCGCCGCTGAAAGCGCTACGCCAATGATCTCCATGGCCGCCGCGGCCAGTATCGTCGAGCCGATGGACACTAAGCGCGCCTGGGTCTTCAAAACGCCGCAAAACGATATTCTGATGGCCACTGCCATCGCGCAGCATATGTCGAATCACGGCGTGAAAACGGTCGCCTTCATTGGCTTTTCCGACGCCTACGGCGAGAGCTGGTTCAAGGAATTCGGCAAGGCCGCCGATCTCGCGAAGATCAAGGTCGTCGCCAACGAGCGTTTCGCGCGCAATGACGCTTCGGTGACCGGTCAGGTGCTGAAGATCATGTCGCAGAACCCGGACGCGGTGCTGATCGCAGGCGCCGGCACGCCGGCAGCGCTGCCGCAAAAAACCCTCAAGGAACGCGGTTACAAGGGCAAGTACTATCAGACGCACGGCGTCGCCAATAACGATTTTCTGCGCGTGTGCGGCAAGGATTGCGACGGCACGTATCTGCCGGCCGGCCCGCTGCTGGTGGCCGATCAGCTGCCCGACTCGAACCCGGTGAAGAAGAGCGCGCTGACCTACAAGCGCGCCTATGAGGCCGCATACGGCGCGGGCTCGGTCTCGACTTTCGGCGGCCACGCCTGGGACGCAGGATTGCTGTTGCAACGTGCGATTCCGCTTGCGCTAAAGAAGGGACAGCCCGGCACGCCTGCATTCCGCGAAGCGCTGCGTGCGGCGCTTGAGGGCACCAAAGACATGCCCGCTTCCCACGGCATCTTCAACATGAGCGCGAACGACCATTCTGGCCTCGACCAGCGGGCACGCGTGATGGTTGAGATTGTCGGCGGAAAGTGGAAGCTGTCCGGCGACTGAGCGAAGGCGAAGCGATACGGAACCCGACAAAAAGACGCGTGCAGTTGACGCGTCTTTTTTATTGCCCGAGCGATATGCAAAGTGTTGCTTATCGGCTTCGGGACAAACCCGCATTTTGGGTTGCAGTGTGTTGACCACGAATGAGGCAGAACGCAATACTACTAACATATTAGTATTTAGAGAATGAGAAATCGGAGGGGCAGTACGTAGCAGCAACCACGTTGCATGGGACCAGAGTAAGTGCTTTGCATGGAATCGGAGTAAGCGCTAAAGCGCTAACTCGGATCGACAGGTAAAGCGCTAACTCCGGTCGGCAGGGAAGTGGCACCAAAGCGTTGAAGGTATTTACGCCGAGCAGGGAAAACCATGCTTGGCATGCCGGAACCCTATAACTAGATTCAGACACCCGGCCTG
Organism: uncultured beta proteobacterium; assembly: GCA_963738755.1. Classification (GTDB taxonomy): domain Bacteria; phylum Pseudomonadota; class Gammaproteobacteria; order Burkholderiales; family Burkholderiaceae; genus Paraburkholderia. Next base: position 18,975 of record CAVTXZ010000009.1, on the reverse strand, counting down.
CGAGCCGGATTACAGATACACGCGTCAAAGCGTTTGGAGACTTGCAATGAAAAAGACAAAGCAATGGGTACGCACGGGCATCGCGATGGCGCTGATGTGCGGCGCCGGTGCCGCTCTCGCACAGGTGAAAATCGGCGTCACGTTGTCCACAACGGGCCCCGCTGCATCGCTCGGGATTCCTGAAAAGAACACGATTGCGCTATTGCCGAAAGAGATCGGCGGCAAGACCGTGCAGTACATCGTCCTCGACGATGCCTCGGACACCGGCAAGGCTGTGCAGAACACCCGCAAGCTGATCGACGAAGACCACGTCGACGCCATTATCGGTTCCACTGTCACGCCGAACTCGTTGGCGATGCTCGACGCGGCAGCCGAAGGCAAGACGCCGGTGATCTCGCTGGCGGCTTCCGCGGCGATCATTTCGCCGATGGATGCGAAGCGCGCATGGGCCTTCAAACCGCCGCAAAACGACAGCCTGATGGCTGATGCGATCGCCGACTACATGGAACGTCATGGCGTGAAGACGGTGGGTTTCATCGGTTTCGCGGATGCATACGGTGACGGCTGGAACAACGTGTTCACCGCGGCGGCCGCGGCGCATCATCTGAAGATCGTATCCAACGAACGCTTTAACCGCACGGATGCATCCGTCACCGGCCAGGTGCTGAAGACGATGGGTGCGAACCCGGACGCCGTGCTGATCGCGGGTGCGGGCACGCCGTCGGCGCTGCCGGCCAAGACGCTCAAGGAGCGCGGCTATAAGGGTAAGGTCTATCAGACGCATGGCGTCGCCAATAACGACTTCCTGCGTGTGTGCGGCAAGGATTGCGAGGGCGAATTCCTGCCGGCCGGCCCGATCCTCGTGGCGGACCAGTTGCCGGATTCGAATCCGGTGAAGCAATCGTCGGAAGCCTACAAGACGGCCTATGAAAAGGCCTATGGCGCCGGTTCCGTGGCCACGTTCGGCGGTCATGCATGGGATGCAGGCCAGATGCTGCAACGTGCGATTCCGGAAGCGCTGAAGACCGCTCAGCCGGGCACCGAGGCCTTCCGCGTCGCACTGCGCAGCGCGCTTGAAGGCATCAAGGAGCTGCCGGTCTCGCACGGCATCATGAACACCACCACGACTGACCACAACGGCCTCGACAAGCGCGCCCGCGTGATCGTGCAGATCGTCGACGGCAAGTGGAAGCTGCAGAACGACTAAAAACAAAGACGGTACGCGCCTCTCGCGCAAACGTGCGGCATGTCATGCCGCATTGCCATTCTGTTCGATGACAATGGCACCGACCGCCGCGCCGTGTTCCGGCGCGGCGGTCGCCTTTTCTGGCATTGCAGGTTCGTGGCTGGCCGTTGGTTGTGCCGCCGCGACTATTTCCCGGTTTCGATTTCGACGCTTCAGGACGAGGAAGTATGGATCTATCAATTGCGGCGATCCTCGCGCAGGACGGCATCACCACCGGCGCGATCTATGCGCTGCTCGCGCTCGCGCTGGTGCTGGTGTTCTCCGTGACGCGGGTGATTTTCATCCCGCAGGGGGAGTTTGTTTCGTACGGCGCGCTGACGCTCGCCGCATTGCAGACGCAAAAGTTTCCAGCGACGTGCTGGCTGCTGATGGCGATGGGCGCGGCCTGCTTTGTGGTCGAAATAGCGGGGCTGGCGCGCCATCCCGAGCGGCGCCGGCATGCCGCGCGTACGCTGGTGATGCTGGTCGGCAAATATCTGCTGTTTCCGATCGCCGTGTATGCGCTGACGCGTGGCGTTTTCCTGCAGCCACTGCCGATGCTCGCGCAGATCGCGCTGACACTCCTGATCGTGATTCCGATGGGGCCGTTCGTCTACCGCCTGGCCTATGAGCCGATCGCGGAGGCGACCACGCTGCTGCTGCTGATCGTCGCGGTGGCGGTGCACTTCGCGATGGTCGGTCTCGGTCTCGTGATGTTCGGCGCGGAGGGTTCGCGTACGACCGCATTCTCCGACGCGACCTTCAACCTGGGCAGTCTGACGATCTCCGGGCAGAGCCTGTGGGTCGTGGGCACCGCCGTGGTGTTGATCGGCGCACTGTATCTGTACTTCGACCGCTCGATCTCCGGCAAGGCATTGCGTGCGACTTCGGTGAACCGCCTTGGCGCACGGCTGGTCGGCATTGGCACGACGCAGGCTGGGCGCCTCGCGTTCACGCTGGCGGCGGGCCTCGGAGCGCTGTGCGGCATCCTCGTAGCACCCTTGACCACCATCTACTACGACTCGGGCTTCCTGATCGGTTTGAAGGGCTTCGTGGGCGCGATTATCGGCGGCCTTGTCAGCTATCCGCTGGCCGCGGCGGGTTCGATTCTCGTCGGCTTGCTGGAATCGTATTCGTCGTTCTGGGCGAGCGCCTATAAGGAAGTGATCGTGTTTACGCTGATCATCCCGGTGTTGCTGTGGCGGAGTCTTGCGAGCCCGCACGCCGAAGAGGACGAGGAGTGACACGATGAAACGAATCATGCAAAACAAGTTCTTCTGGTTGTTCCTCGTGGTGCTGTTCGCGTTGCCTGTGTTGCCGCAGCCGATTCACGTACCCGAGTATTGGGTGACGCTGCTCAACTACATCGGCCTGTATTCGATCGTCGCGATCGGCCTTGTACTGCTGACCGGCATCGGCGGAATGACGAGTTTCGGGCAGGCGGCGTTCGTCGGCATCGGCGCATACGCAACCGCGTATCTGACGACGCAGCACGGGGTTTCGCCGTGGCTCGCGCTGATCGCGGGCGTGGTGGTGACGGCGTTGATCGCGCTGATGCTGGGGCTCGTAACGATGCGTCTGTCAGGCCACTTTCTGCCGCTCGGTACGATCGCCTGGGGTCTCGCGTTGTTCTACCTGTTCGGCAACCTCGAAATGCTCGGCAAATACGACGGCATCAACGGGATTCCTGTGCTGAATGTTTTTGGCATCAACCTGGAGTCGGGCCGGCATATCTATTACCTGATCTGGGTGGTGGTGCTCGGCGCGGTCGTTTCTGTTCAAAATCTGCTTAATAGCCGGCCGGGGCGGGCGATTCGCGCGTTGCGCGGCGGCGGCATGATGGCCGAAGCCATGGGCGTGAACACGGGTTGGATGCGCGTGGTGATCTTCGTCTACGCGGCCGTGTTGGCGTCGATATCGGGTTTTCTGTATGCCCACTTGCAACGTGCGGTGAACCCGACGCCGTTCGGTCTGAATCACGGCATCGAGTTTCTGTTTATGGCGGTGGTCGGCGGTGTGTCGCATGTGTGGGGCGCTGTACTCGGCGCGGCAATCCTGACCGTGCTGCAGGATTATTTGCAAACGCTGCTGCCCAAGTTGCTGGGCGAGAACGGCAATTTCGAAGTGATCGTGTTCGGCATCCTGATGGTGCTATTGCTCCAATACGCTCGCCAGGGCGTGTGGCCGTTCGTCGCGCGCTTTTTCCCGCGTGGCCCGCGTGCGCATTTGTCGGATCATGCGGAGCCGTTGCCGCAGCGCAGCAAGCCGGCTGCGGGTGAAAACCTGCTTACTGTGAATAAGGCACGTAAACAGTTCGGCGGCCTGGTGGCGGTGAACGACGTGAGCTTCGATGTGAAGGCTGGGCAGATCATCGGGTTGATCGGACCGAACGGGGCGGGCAAGTCGACGACTTTCAATCTGGTCACCGGCGTGCTGCAAGCCACTAGCGGCGAGATCACGTTCCGCGGCGAACGCATTGACGCGCTCAATTCACGTGAAATCGTCAAACGCGGCATCGGCCGGACCTTCCAGCACGTCAAACTGCTGCCCGGGATGACGGTGCTGGAGAACGTGGCGATTGGCGCGCATCTGCGTGGCCACGCCGGTGTTTGGCGCAGCGTCGCGCGGCTGAATGGTGCAGAAGAAGCCCGCTTGATGGCCGAAGCGGCGCGTCAGATTCGCCGTGTGGGCCTCGAACAGCATATGTATGACGAGGCGGGCAGCCTGGCGTTAGGGCAGCAACGGATTCTCGAAATCGCCCGGGCCTTGTGCTGCGATCCGACATTGCTGCTGCTGGATGAGCCTGCAGCAGGTCTGCGTTATCAGGAAAAACTCCAGTTGGCGGACTTGCTGCGCCGACTCAAGGCAGAAGGCATGAGTGTGTTGCTGGTCGAGCACGATATGGATTTCGTGATGAATCTTACTGATCGTCTGGTCGTGATGGAATTCGGCACGCGAATCGCAGAAGGCTTGCCGCAGGACGTTCAGCAAGATCCGGCTGTGCTGGAAGCGTATCTCGGCGGGGTGGAATGATGGAGAACACGATGAATACTGCTGCGCCGATTCTGGATGTGAATGGCCTGTCAGTCCGCTATGGCAAGGTCGAAGCGCTGCACGGTGCCGCGATCAAAGTGACGACGGGGCAGATTGTCTCGGTGATCGGCCCGAACGGCGCGGGCAAGTCCACGTTGCTCAATGCGATCATGGGCGCTTTGCCGTCGACTGGCCATGCGAAAGGTGCAATCCGCTATCAAGGCGAAGATGTCAGCGCGGTGCCGGTCGAGAAACGCGTCGCACGCGGCATGTGCCTGGTGCCGGAAAAGCGCGAGCTCTTTGCCACGATGACGGTCGAAGACAATCTCGTCCTTGGGGCATACCGGCGCAAACGAGCAGGGGAGCGTAACTTTCTCGATCAGCTTGAACCGGTCTTCACGCTGTTCCCGCGTCTGAAGGAGCGTCGCAAGCAGGCTGCAGGCACATTGTCCGGCGGCGAGCGGCAAATGCTCGCAGTCGGGCGTGCGTTGATGGGCAAGCCCGACCTGCTGATGCTCGACGAGCCGAGCCTGGGTCTCGCGCCGCTGATCGTGAAAGAAATTTTTCACATCATTAGTGCGCTACGGCAGACGGGTGTGGCGACGCTGCTGATTGAGCAGAACGCACGTGCTGCACTGCAAATCTCTGACTACGGCTACGTGCTGGAAACCGGGGAGCTGGCGCTGGAAGGGCCGGCGGCGGATCTGGCGCAGAACCCACGGGTAATCGAGACGTACCTGGGGTTGGCCAAAAAAGTGGCTTAGTCGCTGTTGCCGGACCTGTTCGCTGTCGTTCAAAGCGGTGTGTTTCACGTGAAACACACCGCTTTTTTATTGCCCGGCCATTCGGACGAAATTCGGGCCTAAACCGAACCCGTTATAATTCGCGCATACATTTTCCTCTAAAAGGCTCACGCAACGATCTGGCGTGAGATCCGCGATGCTTTTTCCCACAGAATTTGACGTAATCGTCGTTGGCGGCGGTCATGCCGGCACCGAAGCCGCTTTGGCCTCGGCACGCATGGGCAATACGACGCTCCTGCTGACGCACAACATCGAAACACTTGGCCAGATGAGCTGCAATCCGTCGATTGGCGGCATTGGTAAGGGCCATCTGGTGAAGGAAGTCGATGCGCTCGGCGGCGCCATGGCGGCAGCGACGGACGAGGGCGGGATTCAGTTCCGCATCCTCAACTCGTCGAAGGGGCCGGCGGTGCGTGCGACCCGCGCTCAGGCTGACCGTCTATTGTACAAACAGGCGATCCGGCATCGATTGGAAAACCAGCCGAACCTGTGGCTGTTCCAGCAGGCTGTCGATGATCTGATGGTGGAAGGCGATCGCGTAGTAGGAGCAGTGACGCAGGTCGGGATCCGCTTCCGTTCGCGTGCCGTTGTGCTGACGGCTGGGACATTCCTCGACGGCAAGATTCACGTGGGTTTGAACAACTACACAGGTGGCCGTGCGGGTGATCCGGCTGCGGTGTCGTTGTCTGCTCGCCTCAAGGAACTGAAGCTGCCGCAAGGCCGCCTCAAGACTGGGACACCGCCGCGCATTGACGGTCGCACGATCGATTTTTCGCAGCTTGAAGAGCAGCCGGGCGATCTCGATCCGGTGCCGGTCTTCTCGTTTCTTGGTCGCGTGGAGCAGCATCCGCGGCAAGTGCCGTGCTGGGTCACGCATACGAATGAACGCACGCACGACATTATCCGCGGCGGTCTGGATCGCTCGCCGATGTATACGGGCGTCATCGAAGGGGTGGGGCCGCGCTACTGTCCGTCGATTGAGGACAAGATTCATCGTTTCGCATCGAAGGAATCACATCAGATCTTCCTCGAACCGGAAGGCCTGACGACCAACGAGTTTTATCCGAACGGCATTTCGACAAGCCTGCCTTTCGACGTGCAACTGGAACTGGTGCGCTCAATGCGCGGACTGGAACACGCACATATCTTGCGACCGGGCTATGCGATTGAATATGACTACTTCGATCCGCGCGGGTTGAAGGCATCGCTGGAGACCAAGGTAATTAGCGGGTTGTTCTTCGCTGGCCAGATCAACGGTACGACCGGTTATGAAGAAGCGGCTGCGCAAGGTTTGCTGGCTGGGATCAATGCAGGTTTGCAGGTGCAGGGCAGGGAAGCGTGGTGTCCGCGTCGCGATCAGGCGTATCTTGGCGTGCTTGTCGACGATCTGGTGACGCGCGGCGTGTCTGAGCCGTATCGGATGTTCACGAGCCGTGCCGAATATCGTCTAAGCCTGCGCGAAGACAATGCGGATATGCGTCTGACGGAGATTGGTCGTGAGCTCGGCGTGGTCGACGACATCCGCTGGGATGTATTTAGCCGTAAGCGCGACGCTGTTTCACGTGAAACAGAGCGTCTTCGCGCGACCTGGGTGAATCCTAAGACATTACCCGCGGATGAGGCTACGGCCTTGCTCGGCAAGCCGATCGACCACGAATACAGCCTGGCGGACTTGCTGCGCCGCCCGGGCGTCACGTACGACGGCGTCTGCGGACTGCGAGAAGGTGCATGCGCCGCGCCCGAAACCCTTGCCGACGACAAAGTGCTGCTCGCTCAGATCAAGGAGCAGATCGAGATCGGCATCAAATATCAGGGTTACATCGATCGCCAGGCCGATGAAATCGAACGCAATGAGGCGCACGAAAGTACTCGCCTGCCGGAGGAGTTGGACTACGCCGAAGTCAGAGGCCTGTCATTCGAAGCGCGCCAGAAGCTGACGCAATTCCGTCCCGAAACCATTGGTCAGGCGTCGCGCATCTCTGGCATCACGCCGGCGGCCATCTCCTTGCTGATGGTCCACCTGAAACGCGGTTTGGGGCGGCGTCCGACGAAACCCGCCGGGCCCGGCACCGATAGCACGCCGGTGGCGCAATGACGGTGAGTCAGGCGGGGAATAATGCTCGGGACGCGCTGGCACCGTTGTTGGCGGGCGGCGTCGGTGAACTGGGTCTCGATCTAAGTGATGCGCAACTTGGCAAGCTGCTCGACTACGTGGCTCTGCTGTCCAAGTGGAATGCGGTGTACAACCTGACAGCGATCCGCGATCCACGGCAGATGCTGATTCAGCACATCCTGGATTCGCTTTCGATCGTGCCGCATCTCGCTTCCCGGGGTGCATCGTCCGTGCTCGACGTAGGTTCTGGTGGCGGCTTGCCAGGAATCGTGCTGGCTATCGTTCTGCCTGACTGGACCGTCACAGTGAACGACATCGTTCATAAAAAGACGGCTTTTCAGGCTCAGGCCAAGGCGGAACTCGGTCTCGCGAATCTGTCTGTTGTGACCGGGCGGGTAGAAACATTGCGGCCGGGCGCCGAAGTACCGGCAAAGTTCGACGTAATCGTCTCCCGCGCATTCGCAGAACTCGCGGATTTCGTTACACTGGCCCGTCATCTGGTCGCACAGCACGGTGCGATCTGGGCGATGAAGGGTGTACGCCCGGACGGCGAGATCGAGCGCTTGCCTGCGGGCGCCCACGTGGAACAGATTATTCGGCTGAACGTGCCGTCGCTCGACGCGGAGCGGCACCTGATCAAGGTTCTGGTAGACGGTGACGACTCAGGGCCGCTGGCGACCTGATTGCACCGAGTATCAAATCGAGCTTTTCACTTCATCCAGGCAGCAAAAGGGACACACCTACGATGGCAAAAATCTTCTGCGTTGCGAACCAGAAGGGCGGCGTCGGCAAGACGACGACCACAGTCAATCTGGCCGCGAGCTTGGCAGCGCAGGGACAGCGAGTCCTTCTCATCGATCTGGACCCGCAAGGCAACGCTACGATGGGCAGCGGCATCGATAAGGCCGCATGCGCGAACACGGTCTACGAAGTGCTCGTCGACGGCGTGTCCGTAGCCGATACGCGAGTCAGGCCAGAAGCCGTCGGCTATGACGTGCTTCCCGCAAACCGTGAACTGGCCGGTGCAGAGGTCGAACTGGTCAGCGTGCAGAACCGCGAGCGCCAACTGAAAGCCGCACTGGACGTTGTCGAAGGCGAATATGACTTTGTCCTGATCGACTGTCCGCCGGCCTTGTCGCTGCTAACCCTCAACGGCCTGTGCGCCGCGCACGGCGTCGTCATCCCGATGCAGTGCGAGTACTTCGCGCTCGAAGGGCTCTCAGACCTCGTCAATACGATCAAGCAGGTGCATGCAAACCTGAATCGCGATCTGAAGGTGATCGGCCTGCTGCGCGTGATGTTCGATCCGCGCATTACGTTACAGCAGCAGGTGTCCGATCAGCTGAAAGAGCATTTCGGCGACAAGGTATTCGACGTGGTGATTCCGCGCAACGTACGTCTTGCCGAGGCGCCCAGCTATGGTTTGCCGGGCGTGGTGTTCGATAGGGCGTCGCGCGGTGCGCAAGCGTACGTGCAGTTCGGCGCGGAAATGATTGAGCGGGTGCGTGCGCTAAATAGCGCGCCCCAGGCATCCTAAGCGGATCGAGGAAGCACGATGAATGCTGTAGCAAGAAAAAAGGGATTGGGCCGTGGCCTGGAAGCGCTGCTCGGCGGTAGCGCGGATATCACTGAAGCCGTGGTGATCGAGGGTGCGCCGAATGTGCTGCCGCTCAGCAAACTGCAGGCCGGCAAATACCAGCCGCGCACGCGGATGGACGAAGGCGCATTGCAGGAGCTCGCCGCCAGCATTCGTGCACAAGGGCTGATGCAACCGATTCTCGTGCGGCCCGTTTCGGCGGATAAGTACGAGATCATCGCGGGTGAGCGGCGTTTCCGCGCGGCCCGCCTTGCAGGTCTCGACGAGGTGCCGGTTCTCGTGAAGGACGTGCCGGATCAAGCCGCGGCGGCAATGGCGCTGATCGAGAACATCCAGCGCGAAGATCTGAATCCTTTGGAAGAAGCCCAGGGTATTCAGCGCCTGCTCGATGAGTTTAATTTCACGCACGAGCAGGCGGCTGAATCGGTTGGCCGCTCGCGTAGTGCCGTGTCGAATCTGCTGCGTTTGCTCAACCTCGCGTCACCGGTGCAAACGATGCTGCTGGCCGGCGACCTCGACATGGGGCATGCGCGCGCACTGTTAGCCGTCGACGCCGCGACGCAGATCACGCTGGCCAATCAGGTCGTGAATAAACGCATGTCGGTGCGCGAAACCGAAAAGCTGGTAACGACGACAACCAAGGCCGCGCCCACCGTAAAGGCGCGTGCGAGTCAGGACGGCGGACGCGATACGCGACGGCTCGAGGAAGAGTTGTCCGATCTGCTCGCCGCAACGGTGAAGATCAAGCTCGGTCGTCGCGGCCGCGGGCAGGTGCTGGTGGACTTCGGTGATCTGGACGCGCTCGAGGGCATCCTGATGCGACTGCGTGGTAACGCGACCGCCTGATCGAGGCAAGGCATACTGAAATGCGCCAACGGTGCTTGCGAGTTGCCTGAATGGCTCTCGCAAGTTTTATCGCGATGACCGAATCTGCTCGGACCGCAGGTTTGTCGCTGCTTCTTCTGATCGATCTGTAACACCGATGAACAGGTTGGATTCCTGAATAAATGCCAGACCAGATGATCAGGATTGCAGATTTATAGGTTCGTCCCGAGATCCATCGTGATCGCAGCGAAGCCGTTGGCGTTCCAACCTGGCTCGAGTCGGCAGAGCGACCCCAGTTAAAGCGGCGGGGCGCAAATCGGTCTTTTCCAGATACCGATCCGACTGCAGAGGGGCCGCTGCGCGGATAAATTCCGTTCGGGGCAGGACCGGGCACGTGATCACTGTTTCGCCTTAACCAAGGGCGTCTTTTCTGTCTACCGAAGCGCGCAACAATTGCCTTCTGTTGCATTTTTGAGACGTTTGCAACAGCATTGAAACGGCCTGTTTACCACTTCGAAGGCGCTCGATTCACGGCGCATGTTTTGGTATCCCCCGGCCGCCTTACATTTACCGTCTTCGAGTCCGTCGAAAGGCGTTTCCCGCATCGTGAAGACCCGTTTCACACTGGTTATTGGACGGCCTAAAGTCTTGAATTGCCTGCAACTATCGCTTACAATCGCCCGGATTTAATTGCACGGCAACCCCGTAAGCGCAGCGTAAGCTCACGGGCTGGAATAAGACTTTCGGAACACTGCGATGGCGGTCAAAGCGTCGAATCAAACGCCGAAGAATGGGCACGACGAACACCGCGCAGAACGCACCGCTTCCGATGCGTCCACCGGTCAGCACGTTACAACTGACGATGCGTGGGATGTCGAGCAACAAGATAACAATATCGTTCCGCTCACGCGGGCTGAAGCTGAAAAGCTGTTTGGTCCGAATGTGAGTCGTCCATCGCGCGTGACGCCTTTCAAGGTCGTGGCAGCGCAAATGGTTTTGTCCCTGGGTGCTACGCTGGTGTGGTGGCTTTTTTACAAGCCGCCGGGCGCTGCTGCGCTGTCCGCGTTCCTGGGGGGGGCGATCTGCTGGGTGCCGGGTGCGTTGTTCGCGGCACGGCTTAGAACGCTGAGCGGCGCCGAAACGGTGATGAGCTGGGTGATCGGCGAAGCGCTCAAGATGGGTGCAACGATTGCGATGTTCGTAGCCATCGCTTTCTGGTATCACGACGTACGCTGGGTGCCGCTGCTCGTGACGTACCTCATCGCGCTCAAGACGTATTGGATCGCCTTGGCGTGGCGCTAGGGTAGGAACAAGAGTAGCAACACAAAATTCAGGCCGGCGCGTAGCGCCGGCATCAGGAGTGCGGATATGACACGATCCGCACCCGGCATGTTCCCGCAATACAGAATTGCGGCGGGAGCGGCCTGAGACGATTTTCGACAATTTGGGTGGCATTAACGATATGGCAGCTAGCGAAGGCACGCGCGCTCTGGATCCGTCCGAGTACATCGCGCATCACTTGCAGAACTTTTCCACCGCGCACCAGACGTCGATTTTCGACATCCATGTCTGGAATCTGGACACCCTTTTCTGGTCGATCGTTTGCGGTCTGGCCACGATCGCCATTCTTCATCTGGCCGCGCGCAAGGCGACCTCCGGCGTGCCGGGTCGTTTCCAGTGCGCGATCGAAATGCTGGTCGAGATGGTCGAAGATCAATCGAAGTCGATGATCCACGGCAGCCGCACGTTCATCGCGCCGCTCGCGCTGACCGTGTTCGTCTGGGTCGCGCTGATGAACTCGCTCGACTTCATCCCCGTTGACCTGCCGGGCCGCGTGATCGGCTGGTTGGGTCTGTCGGAAGTCATCCCGCATCATCGCATCGTGCCGACCGCCGACCTGAACGGCACGCTCGGCATTGCGCTCGGCGTGTTCGCGCTGATGATTTACTACAACTTCAAGATCAAGGGCGCAGGCGGCTTCGTGCATGAACTGCTGTCGGCTCCGTTCGGCGCGCATCCGCTGCTGTGGATCCCGAACCTTGCATTGAACATCATCGAGTTCGTCGCAAAGACGGTTTCGCTCGGCATGCGGCTGTTCGGCAACATGTACGCGGGCGAACTGTTGTTCCTGCTGATTGCCCTGCTCGGCAGCATGTGGGGTTTCGGCGCGGACGCGTCAGTGCTCGGCTTTATCGGCCACGTCATCGCAGGCACGGTTTGGGCGATCTTTCACATTCTGATCGTTCTGCTGCAAGCATTCATTTTCATGATGCTGACGCTGGTGTACATCGGACAGGCACACGACACCCACTAACACGGTGTGTCGGACGACGAATAGTTTTAGTTTTGTTTCATTAAATCCCAGTTCCAACCAGTTCTAAAAGACTTTTCACAAAGGAGTGATCATGCAAGCTTTCATCGCCAACATCCAGGGTCTGACCGCCATCGGTATCGGCATCATCATCGGCCTGGGTGCAATCGGCGCCTGTATCGGTATCGGCCTGATGGGCGGCAAGTACATCGAAGCATGTGCTCGTCAGCCGGAACTGATGAACCCGCTGCAAACCAAGATGTTCCTGTTGGCTGGTCTGATCGATGCGGCGTTCCTGATTGGCGTTGGTGTGGCAATGCTGTTTGCGTTCGCGAACCCGCTGCTGTCGAAGCTGGCAGGCTAAGGTTCCTCGGAAGTTTGCGCCTGAGCTATAACTGGTAAAGGGCGCAGGGCGGAACGGGCACTTGGGCGCTGATCGAAGACAGAATCGATGAGCGCCTTGCCGTTTCACTTTCCGAACTAGCAACGTTTAAGGAAACACCGTGAATCTCAACGCAACCCTGTTTGCGCAAATGGTCGTGTTCCTGATCCTCGCGTGGTTCACGATGAAGTTCGTGTGGCCGCCGTTGATCAACGCCCTCGACGAGCGCTCAAAGAAGATTGCTGACGGTCTGTCTGCCGCTGAAAAGGGTAAGGCTGAACTCGAAGCCGCTCACAAGCGCGTCGACCAGGAACTCGCTCAGGCACGCAACGACGGTCAGCAACGCATTGCTGACGCTGAAAAGCGTGCTGTGTCAGTCGCTGACGAAATCAAGGCTCAAGCACAAGCTGAAGCCGCTCGCATCATCGCGCAAGCGAAGGCCGACGCGGACCAGCAAGTCGTGAAGGCGCGCGAAACGCTGCGCGGCGAAGTCGCTGCACTCGCTGTGAAGGGCGCCGAACAGATCCTGAAGCGTGAAGTCGACCAGGCAGCGCACGCTGACCTGCTGAATCAACTGAAAGCCGAGCTCTGATCATGGCCGAACTTGCAACCATCGCCCGTCCGTACGCAGAAGCGCTGTTTGGCGTGGCCGAAGCTGGTGACATCGCCGCCTGGTCCACGCTCGTGCAGGAGCTGGCACAGGTTGCGCGTCTGCCCGAAGTGCTGTCGATCGCCTCGAGCCCGAAAGTAAGCCGCGCCCAGGTCAGCGAACTGCTGCTGGCTGCGGTCAAGTCGCCGCTCAAGGACAACGCACAAGCGAAAAATCTGGTGCAAATGCTGGTGGATAACCATCGCCTGCAATTGCTGCCGGAAATCGCCGTGCAGTTCGAAGAGTTGAAGAACGCCCGCGAAGGGGCGGCAGATGTGCTGATCGTTAGCGCATTCCCGCTCGAAGGCGCGCAGTTGAACGACCTCGTCGCAAGTCTCGAACGCAAGTTCAAACGCAAGCTGAAGCCGACGGTCGAAGTCGACGCGTCGCTGATCGGCGGCGTTCGCGTAACGGTCGGTGACGAAGTGCTCGATACCTCGGTCCGCGCGCGGCTTGCCAGCATGCAGACGGCTCTGACGGCCTGAAGCGCCCGAGGCGCTTCAGCAGCTGGCACGCAACAGAATTGACTATCAGGAGCGAATAATGCAACTCAATCCCTCTGAGATCAGCGAGCTGATCAAGAGCAGGATCCAGGGCCTTGAAGCGAGCGCAGACGTTCGCAACCAGGGCACCGTGATCTCCGTGACCGACGGTATCGTGCGTATTCACGGCCTGTCGGAAGTGATGCAGGGCGAAATGCTCGAATTCCCGGGCAACACCTTCGGTCTCGCACTGAACCTCGAGCGCGACTCGGTCGGCGCCGTGATTCTGGGTGAGTACGAACACATTTCGGAAGGCGACATCGTCAAGACGACGGGCCGCATTCTCGAAGTGCCGGTGGGTCCGGAACTGCTCGGCCGCGTGGTCGATGCACTCGGCAACCCGATCGACGGCAAGGGTCCGGTCAACGCGAAGAAAACCGACGCAATCGAAAAGATTGCTCCGGGCGTGATCTGGCGTAAGTCGGTTTCGGAGCCGGTTCAGACCGGTCTGAAGTCGATCGACGCGATGGTGCCGGTTGGCCGTGGCCAGCGCGAGCTGATCATCGGCGACCGTCAGTGCGGCAAGACCGCAGTCGCAGTCGACGCGATCATCAACCAGAAGGGCAAGAACCTCTTCTGTATCTACGTCGCGATCGGCCAGAAAGCTTCGTCGATCATGAACGTGGTGCGCAAGCTGGAAGAAACCGGCGCGCTGGAATACACGATCGTCGTGGCCGCTTCGGCTTCGGAATCGGCTGCGATGCAGTACCTCGCACCGTACGCCGGTTGCACGATGGGCGAATACTTCCGCGACCGCGGTCAAGACGCGCTGATCGTTTATGACGATTTGACCAAGCAAGCTTGGGCATACCGTCAGATCTCGCTGCTGCTGCGCCGTCCGCCGGGCCGTGAAGCTTACCCGGGTGACGTGTTCTATCTGCACTCGCGTCTCTTGGAGCGTGCTGCTCGCGTCTCGGAAGAGTACGTCGAGAAGTTCACGAACGGCGAAGTGAAGGGCAAGAGCGGTTCGCTGACGGCACTGCCGGTCATTGAAACGCAAGCAGGCGACGTGACCGCATTCGTTCCGACGAACGTGATCTCGATTACCGACGGCCAGATCTTCCTGGAAACCGACCTCTTCAACGCAGGTATCCGCCCGGCAATCAACGCCGGCGTGTCGGTGTCGCGCGTCGGTGGTGCGGCTCAAACCAAGGTTGTGAAGAAGCTGTCGGGCGGTATCCGTACCGACCTGGCGCAGTACCGTGAACTGGCAGCATTCGCACAGTTCGCATCGGACCTCGACGAAGCCACCCGCAAGCAACTGGAGCGCGGCCGCCGCGTGACGGAACTGCTGAAGCAGCCGCAGTATCAGCCGCTGCAAGTGTGGGAGCTGGCTATCTCGCTGTTCGCCGCGAACAACGGCTACCTCGACGATCTGGAAGTCGCACAAGTGCTTCCGTTCGAAAAGGGCCTGCGCGAATACCTGAAGTCGCGCCACGCTGACCTGGTCAAGCGCATCGAAGACACCAAGGAACTCTCGAAGGACGACGAAGCCCTGCTGCATACGGCTCTCAAAGACTTCAAGAAGTCCGGCGCGTATTGATCTGCGAGTGATCCGCAAGGCATAAAAGGACCTTGAAGCGGCGCGGGCCGCATGAAAATGCCCCCGTGCTGCTTCGATCGCTTTGCATGGGACCCGGGTAAGCGCTAAAGCGCAAACTCGGGCCGACAAGGAGCAAGCAATGGCTGGAATGAAGGAAATTCGCGGCAAGATCAAGAGCGTGCAAAACACGCGCAAGATCACGAAAGCGATGGAGATGGTGGCCGCATCGAAGATGCGCCGCGCTCAGGAGCGCATGCGCGCTGCTCGCCCGTATGCCGACAAGGTCCGCGATATCGCTGCACACATGAGCCGTGCGAACCCTGAGTATCGTCACCCGTTCATGGTGTCGAACGAAGGCGCGAAGGCGGCCGGCATCATCCTCGTCACGACTGATAAAGGTCTGTGCGGCGGCATGAACACCAACGTGCTGCGCGCGTCGTTGCAGAAGTTCAAGGAACTGGAAGGCCAGGGCAAGTCGATCGAAGCAACTGCGATCGGCACCAAGGGTCTGGGTTTCCTGAACCGTTTGCGCGCCAAAGTGGTGTCGAATGTCGTGCATCTGGGCGACACGCCGCATCTGGAAAAGCTGATCGGCGCGGTCAAGGTGCAACTCGACCTGTACTCGGAAGGCAAGGTTTCGGCGGTGTACCTGGCGTACACGCGCTTCGTCAACACGATGAAGCAGGAGCCGGTGATCGAGCAACTGCTGCCGCTGTCGGCAGACCAGTTCGAGCGTAAGGAAGAAGACGGCACGACGCCGAGCACGCAGTGGGACTACATCTACGAGCCGGATGCGCAGGCAGTGGTGGACGAACTGCTGGTGCGTTATGTCGAGGCGCTGGTCTATCAGGCCGTCGCGGAAAACATGGCATCGGAACAGTCGGCGCGAATGGTCGCGATGAAGGCCGCTTCGGACAATGCGAAGACGGTCATCAACGAACTGCAGCTCGTGTACAACAAGAGCCGTCAGGCAGCGATCACGAAAGAACTGTCGGAAATCGTCGGTGGCGCGGCGGCCGTCTGACCCTCAGGGTCAAGCAAGCCGCTTCGTGTGCGCCCTTGTGGCGCACCCCGCCTCGGCGGCTCCATCGAAACAGCGCCTTTGCGCGAGTGAAGAATTGAGTATCTAAAGGAAAAGCGATGAGTACTACTGCTTTGGTAGAAGGCAAGATCGTACAGTGCATCGGCGCGGTGATCGACGTGGAATTCCCGCGTTCGGACATGCCGAAGATTTACGACGCGCTCATTCTCGAAGGTTCGGAACTGACCCTCGAAGTCCAGCAGCAGCTGGGTGACGGCGTTGTCCGTACTATCTGTCTGGGTGCTTCGGATGGCCTGCGCCGTGGTACGACGGTGAAAAACACCGGCAAGCCGATCAGCGTGCCGGTTGGCAAGCCGACCCTCGGCCGGATCATGGACGTGCTGGGTCGCCCGATCGACGAAGCCGGCCCGATCAACTCGGACGTGGTTCGCGGCATTCACCAGAAGGCTCCGGCGTTCGACGAACTGTCGCCGTCGACGGAACTGCTCGAAACCGGCATCAAGGTTATCGACCTGATCTGCCCGTTCGCGAAGGGCGGTAAGGTTGGCCTGTTCGGTGGCGCCGGCGTGGGCAAGACCGTGAACATGATGGAACTGATCAACAACATCGCCAAGGAACACGGTGGTTATTCCGTGTTCGCCGGTGTTGGCGAGCGTACCCGCGAAGGGAACGACTTCTATCACGAAATGAAGGACTCGAACGTTCTCGACAAGGTCGCGCTGGTGTACGGCCAGATGAACGAGCCGCCGGGCAACCGTCTGCGCGTCGCGCTGACCGGTCTGACGATGGCCGAGCACTTCCGTGACGAAGGCCTCGACGTGCTGTTCTTCGTCGACAACATCTACCGTTTCACGCTGGCAGGTACGGAAGTGTCGGCACTGCTCGGCCGTATGCCGTCGGCAGTGGGCTATCAGCCGACGCTGGCTGAAGAAATGGGCAAGCTGCAAGAGCGTATTACGTCGACCAAGACTGGCTCGATCACGTCGGTGCAGGCCGTGTACGTCCCTGCGGATGACTTGACCGACCCGTCGCCGGCTACGACCTTCGGCCACCTGGACGCAACCGTCGTGTTGTCGCGTGACATCGCTTCGCTGGGTATCTACCCGGCAGTGGACCCGCTCGATTCGACCTCGCGTCAGATCGACCCGAACGTGATCGGCGAAGAGCACTACTCGATCACGCGCGGCGTGCAGCAAACGCTGCAGCGCTACAAGGAATTGCGCGACATTATCGCGATTCTGGGCATGGACGAACTGTCGCCGGAAGACAAGCTGTCGCCGTGGCGCGCGCTCGTCAGATCCAGCGTTTCCTGTCGCAGCCGTTCCACGTCGCTGAAGTGTTCACGGGCTCGCCGGGCAAGTACGTGCCGCTGAAGGAAACGATCCGCGGCTTCAAGATGATCGTCGAAGGCGAGTGCGATCATCTGCCGGAGCAGGCGTTCTACATGGTCGGCACGATCGACGAAGCCTTCGAAAAGGCCAAGAAGATCCAGTAACGGTCGGGTGTAAGGAAACGGACGCTGGCGCGTGCCGGCGTCCTCGAACTACGCTCACCCAGCCTTGCATGGGACGACAGGAGTCGATATGGCAACCATCAAAGTAGACGTCGTCAGCGCGGAAGAGCAGATCTTCTCGGGCCAGGCGAAGTTCGTCGCGCTGCCAGGCGAAGCGGGTGAACTCGGCATTCTGCCGGGCCACACGCCGCTCATCACGCGCATTCGTCCGGGCGCGGTGCGCATCGAGACGGAAGACGGCTCGGAAGAGTTCGTGTTCGTCGCAGGCGGGATTCTCGAAATCCAGCCGGGCGTCGTGACCGTGCTCGCCGATACGGCGATCCGCGGCGCGGATCTCGACGAAGCGAAAGCCGAGCAAGCGAAGAAGCGTGCAGAAGAGGCGCTGCAAAACACGGATTCGAACCTCGAATATGCCACCGCACAAGCGGAACTGGCTTATGCGACAGCCCAAATCGCGGCGATCCAGCGTTTGCGGAAGCTTCGCGCGCAGCACTGACTGTCGGCGTCAACGGCATGAATAAAAAAGCAGCCTTCGGGCTGCTTTTTTATTTGGGCGTTCGAAACATCCGCGCAAATCTGCGTAACCGATAAGCAGCCGATCGCGACGCGCCCAAAGCCCTGATTTAACGGGAGTTGCGCTTCGACAATCTAAAGCCGTTGCGGGTAACACCAATGCCGCCGGTTACTTTTACCGTGCAGAATAGGCTTCCAAATCGCCTGCAATCCAGGCGGAAATTTAATGGCGGAGACATCGATGGCAATTCAACCGACGCAAGCCGGCGCTCAAATCGAACCGTGCGACGGCCTATCCTACGTCTCGCGGCTCGACCGACATTCCCTTGAGCGACGCCACCGTCTCGCGCTTTTTTCTGGCACGGTCGCCCAGTTTCCGGATCGTCCCGCGGTCACGTTTCGTGAGCAGAATATCCGCTGGACGTGGCGCGAGTTCGCCGACGAAGTCGACGTTCTCGCGAGCGGGCTGCTCGCGCTGGGTGTGGAGGCGGGCGATCGCGTTGGCATCTGGTCGCCGAACCGGTCCGAATGGCTGCTGACGCAGTTCGCCACCGCGCGGATCGGCGCGGTGCTCGTCAACATCAATCCGGCTTATCGGCTGGCCGAACTCGAATATGCGTTGAACAAGGTCGGCTGCAAGGCGCTGATCGCGGCGGAGCAGTTCAAGACATCGAAATATCTGGAGATGCTCCAGACGCTCGCGCCCGAACTTGCGGATGCCGAGCCGAACGCGCTCCACGCAGCGCGGCTCCCGGAGCTGCGCACGGTGATCCGCATGGGCGACGCGAAAACGCCCGGCATGCTCACTTTCTCCGACGTGATTGAGCAGGGCCGAGCGACGCTCGACATTGCCACGCTCGACGCCATCGGCGCGACGTTGTCGT
>CAVTXZ010000008.1:0-13103 GCA_963738755.1 uncultured beta proteobacterium | reverse complement strand
TGGTTGGCATCGCCTTTATCGGCGCGGGCAGTTCCGCTATTTCGCTGGTGTTCTCGTTTAGCCGCGCCAGGACACTGCCGACGCCTGACGCGGCCGAGCGCGCATTCGCCAGCGCGACCTTGCGGACCATCCTGTCGGCCGCCTGGGTGTTCGACCAGGCCGTGGGCGCGCTGGTGTTGGCGGGAACAGGCTTTTATGGACTCTTCCTGTTCGCGGCAGCGAGTTTCGCGACCTGCGCGACGATTGTCTGGCGCATGCGCGAGCCGCAAGGCCACCTCGGCGATCACACGGTGGAAGACACCGCGGCGGAGCCGTCGGCGTCGATCACGGTGCCGCCCTTGACCGCGCCCGGAGAAGACGCGCACGAAGACCTGCCTGGCATCGCGTCGCCCAACGACATCCGCCGCGCGGTGGCCGCGCTGACGCTGCTCGGCCTCGCCGCCAACGCCACCATGATCGTGTTGCCGCTCTACATCAGTGCCGTGGTTGCTGAACGGCTCGCATCTCGATGTATCGATCATGCTGGCCTTGGCGCCTTGACGGAAATTCCCCATGATGCTCGCGCTCGGCGCCCGGTCGTCGACGTTGCGCAAGCCGAACTGGCTGGCCGCCTGCGCGCTGGTGCATGCGGTCTATTTCGTGGCGATGTCGATGGCGGGATACGTCAACGTGCTGATCCCGATGCAGATGCTCAACGCGTTCGTGGTCGCGGTGACTTCGTGCCTGGGCATGACCTATGTGCAGGACCTGATGCCGGAATCGCCGGGGCGCGCCACCGCGCTGTTCTTCAACGCGGCGCGGCTCGGTTCGATTTTGTCGGGCGTGCTGTGGGGCTGCTGGTGCAGGCGTTCGGCTATCGCGGCACCTTTATGTTTTGCGGCACGCTGGCGTTATACGCATTCGTGCTGTTCGCCGTGCCGGGCTACCGTATCCGCTGATGTGGCGAGCGCTGCGCCGAACCCGCCGATGGGTTCCGGCGAGGCTTAGATTAAAGGGCGCGTGAGGGACGCGCGCCGATGGTCCGCGCTGATCCGCGTCGCGTCGACGCAACAGCCAGGCGCCGTTTTGAATGCGGCGTTGGCGGAGTAAGGCAACCGTTAGACAGACATGATTGTCCGTTCGTCGGGCACCGAATTGGGTCGCGCCGCTGTAAGCGTCGGAACTTTGCCCTCTAGCTCGCACCTCTGCATAAGAGTATCGTCGTCCTGACGCGGCGGCGAGGCCCAATTGTCCGGCGCGGCCGGCGTGGAGAAGCCACGACCGTGCTGCTGGTCACAGAGCACAAACCCCACCTCCGGTTCCACGAGGAGTGACCCACGCACAGCACAGCCACGGTACGACCACGAAATCGATCAGCGCAATGACAAACTTCCGGAGCGAGATATGCAGCTAGGCATGATTGGATTGGGACGTATCGGTGCGACATGGTGCAGCATTCTGACGAAGGGCGGCCAGCAATGCATTGCTTACGACATGCAACCAGCGGCCGTGGAGAAGCTGAAGCAGGAAGGCGTCGCGGGTGCCACGTCGAAGACCTCGTCGCGCAACTCGACAAGCCGCGCGCAGTGTGGCTGATGGTGCCCGCTGGGTGGATCGATGCCACGCTTCCGAAGACCTTGTGCCGCTGCTCGAGGCCGGCGACATTGTGATCGATGGCGGCGATTCGTTTGCCCACGACGACATCAGCCACGGCACCGAACTGGCCGCTGGTCAGCTTCACTATGTGGACGTCGGCACAAGCGGCGGGGTGGCCGGCCGCGAACGCGGCTCTGTCTGATGATTGGCGGCGAGACGGAGATCGTGAAGCGGCTCGAACCGATTTTCTCGACGCTCGCGCCGGGTGCGGGCTCAGCACCACCGCGACGCCGGGCCGCGCGCCTGGCGTCGGCACTGCGGATACGGGGTTTCTGCATTGCGGTCCGCAGGGCGCCGGGCACTTCGTGAAGATGGTGCACAACGGCATTGAATACGGAATGATGGCCGCGTACGCCGAAGGCCTGAACATTCTGCACCACGCCGACGCCGGCAAGCACGCGCGCGAGGTGGATGCCGAAACTTCGCCGCTGCGCCGTCCCGAGTTGTACCAATACGACCTGAATCTTGCCGAGGTCACCGAAGTGTGGCGGCGCGGCAGTGTGATCGGCTCGTGGCTGCTGGATCTGATAGCGGGGTCGCTGATGGGCGACGCTGATCTGAAGAGCTACGCCGGGCGCGTTTCCGATTCGGGCGAAGGACGGTGGACGGTTGCGGCGGCCATCGATGAAGGCGTGCCGACGCCGGTGTTGAGCGCGGCTCTATTTGCGCGCTTCAGTTCGCGCGGCGAGGCGGATTTTGCGAACCGGGTGTTGTCGGCGATGCGGCTCGACTTCGGCGGCCGCGTCAAGAGCTGCTGCACCAGGCCAATGGGAAGAAGGGCTAAGTCAAGTTCATGAGGGAAGCTGCGATGGATGCTACGAGAGCCACGCCTCACGACGTCGTGTTCCTGTTCGATTGCGACAACACGTTGCTGGACAACGATCATGTGCTGGCGGATTTGCGCGCGCACATGGTGCGCGAGTCGCAAGCGGACCGTGCATATGGGAAATTTTCGAGAATCTGCGGAGCGAGCTTGGCTACGCCGATTACCTGGGGGCGTTGCAGCGGTATCGGTCGGAGCATCCGCCGGGACACGCGACTGTTGTTGATGTCGTCGTTTCTGATTGATTACCCGTTTGCGAACGGCTTGTCCCGGGGCGCTCGATGCGATCCGGCATCTGTCGGCGCGTGGGCCTACTGTTGATTCTTTCCGATGGGGATGTGGTGTTCCAGCCGCGGAAGATTGCCCCGTCGGGCTTATGGGAAGAGGTCGAGGGGCGTGTTCTGATTTATATTCATAAGGAGTTGATGCTCGATCAGGTAATGGAGTGTTATCCCGCCCAGCATTATGTGATGGTGGATGACAAGCTAAGGATTCTGACGGCGATGAAGAAGAGCTGGGGGGAGAGGTTGACGACGGTTTTTCCTCGCCAGGGGCATTATGCGTTTGATCCTAGGGGAGATGCCGCTAATCCGCCCGCGGATGTGACTGTTAGACGAATTGGGAGTTGGGGGATATTGATCTGGATTTGTTGTTGAGTGAGGGCACGGGCGGGATTAGGTTTTTTTTGCCTTTGGCGGCGGCATTTGGTTGTCGTGCCTACGGCGTTTGGTGTTTCTTTGCTTATTGGTCTATTAGCGTTCCCCCTGTGCGGGGGGCACCTACTTTTCTTTGCCGCCGTGTAAAGAGAAGCGTCGCGAAGGAAAGCGGCTCAAACCGCTAATTCTTTAAGCGGGTCCAGCTGGCTTGGAGGGGCCGGTGGTGCGATTAACGGATCACACCGTGCCCGGTAACCGCCAGTGACGAGCCGTCATCCGCTCCCACTCCGCACTGCGTGCGTCGCGGACGGGTACACCCGCGAAACCAGGTGCTTCGGTTGCGCGTAGCGCGGCCAGCAGCTTTGCCTCGGCGAGGGCTGAAAGCACCGATGTTTTTGGAAATGCGGCGCCCGATCGAAGCCGGCAAGTCAGCCCGGCCCATGTCAGCGCCAATCGCGCACAGGCAAACGAGGGAGGGCAGTTTGAAGAAGTACCGCGTCGGCGCGCGCAGCGCCGCCGGAAGAATGACGGCTTGGTCACTTAAGACAGAAGGTGAGCAGCTTAATCTCTACGGAGCCACGATCCCCTCCAAGCCAGGAGACCCGCCTAAGAATTCAGCGGTTTGACCGCTTTCTTTGCTTACTTTCTTTGCGGCGGCAAGAAAAATGAGGTGCCCCGCGCATAAAGGGGGAACGCTAATAAACCAATAAGAATTGAAAAACCCAGCGCCGCAAACAAACAACCCAACACCGCCAGAGGCAAAAGACCTACTACCCCCAAATCCCTTCAACCGCGCCTGCGCATCCCCCGCCCCCATCCTCCCAGCCGCGCATCCGCAGGGCGCTCACCCCGCCTGCATCAGGGCCGGTACAGATCCGCCCATGCCGGACAAGCAAATCCACAATCGCGGTGCGATTAAACATAGCCGCAATCATCAACGCCGTCCGCCCGTCCGGCAATACCCCCCTTCGACATTCGCCCCATGCGCGAGCAAGGTCTCAATTACCGCGTCAAACCCTTTGAAAGCCGCACCGGCAATCGGCGTCTGCCCATTATCGTTGCGTAAATTGCGGTCAGCGCCGCGCTCGAGCAACACCCGCACTGCATCCACGTGCCCGTGGTAACTCGCCAGCATCACAAGACTATCGCCCTTATCGTTGCGCAAGTTCGGCGGCACGCCTTTCTCAATCACCGCAGCGAGCATCGCAGCATCCAGCCTCGCCACGCAAGATCGAAAACCTGATGCGCCACTCAAGGCAGGAAAATCCAGTGGATCGGCGTTTCAAAGCACGGCGGGCAGAATCAGTGTGGTCCATGAATAGAAACTCCGTGCAATGAACATGCCGGCTCGTCGGCATCCGGTACCGAGGTCAGGATACACATTTTGCACCGCCCATGCCCACACGGCAAGCGTACAACTTGCCGAGCAGCGTGATGAGCAATGCGAACACGCCAACCGAGACAGCCACGCCCACATAACGGCGCGAGAACATCAGTATCAGCAGGGGTTTAAGGCGACTGGTGTCGACATGATGGCCGGTTCGAGTAAAGGGCGAGCAACGCGGGCATGCCAGATGCGGCCCGCCTTCGCGCATGCAGCCTGAAAAGCTTAATCGTTTTCGCTTAACGTCGACTTAAAGTCGCGCGCAACAACCGCTCGTGCGCCACGCCAGGTCGTTTGCCGCTTCCGCGCGATCACGCTTCGTGTGAATGGTGGACCAAGTACGGTACGCTCACTGTCACACCTGCGACGATCGACGGTCAGGTTACCGTCAATTCTCGAACGACCGCGCGTTGCCGCTAGTCCTTCGTCATGTCATGCGCATGACAAAACGGCCGTCCTGCCTGATTTTTTCCGCGCCGGCCCGATCACGAACATCCGCTGCAGTACTGCCCACCTGCCTGACAGTCCTTTTCGAGGAATCACGCCATGGCTGAAGCAACCTCCCGTCCCACCCCGCCGACCACGCTGGACCCCGACACCTTGCGCAAGATGGACCGCTACTGGCGCGCCTGCAACTATCTGTCGGCCGGCATGATCTATCTGCGCGACAATCCGCTGCTGCGCGAACCGCTCAAACCCGAACACATCAAGAACCGGCTGCTGGGCCATTGGGGCTCGGATCCCGGCCAGAGCTTCCTGCTGGTGCATCTGAACCGGCTGATCAGAAAGCTCGACCTGAACATGATCTATATCGCCGGCCCCGGCCATGGTGCGCCCGCGACGCTGGCTCATTGCTACCTCGAAGGCCACTACTCGGAAATCTATCCGGACCGCAGCGAAGACGAAGCCGGCATGCGGCGCTTCTTCCGCCAGTTCTCGTTTCCCGGCGGCATCGGCTCGCATTGCACGCCCGAAACGCCGGGCTCGATTCACGAAGGCGGCGAGCTCGGCTACAGCCTGTCGCACGGCTACGGCGCCGCGTTCGACAATCCCGACCTGATCGTCACGGTGATGGTCGGCGACGGCGAAGCGGAGACCGGCCCGCTCGCAACCTCGTGGCATTCGAACAAATTTCTGAACCCGATTCGCGACGGCGCCGTGCTGCCCGTCCTGCATCTGAACGGCTACAAGATCGCCAATCCGACCATCCTCGCGCGGATTCCCCGTGAAGAACTCGACGCCTTGCTCACGGGCTACGGCCACAAGCCGTATTTCGTCGAAGGCGACGACCCCGACACGATGCACCAGCAGATGGCCGCGACGCTCGAACAGTGCATCGTCGAGATACGCGCGATCCAGGCGCACGCGCGCGAGACCCACGACGCGTCACGGCCGCGCTGGCCGATGATCGTGCTTCGCTCGCCCAAGGGCTGGACCGGGCCGAAGGAAGTCGACGGTCACAAGGTGGAGGGCTCGTGGCGCGCGCATCAGGTGCCGGTGCTCGATCCGGCCACCAACAGCAAGAGTCTGAAGCTGGTCGAACATTGGCTGCGCAGCTATGAGCCGGAGTCGTTATTCGACGCAGCAGGGCGTCTGGTCGAAGAATTGCGCGAACTCGCCCCCGAAGGCACGCGCCGTATCAGCGCCAATCCGCATGCCAACGGCGGCTTGCTGTGCAAGACGCTCGACATGCCGCCGTTTCGCAATTACGCCGTGGCGGTGAAGAAACCCGCCGGTTCGTCGACCTCGCCCACGGAGGTATTGGGCCAGTTTCTGCGCGACGTGATGCGCAACAACATGACGAACTTCCGCGTCTTCGGCCCCGACGAGACCGCCAGCAACAAACTCACGGCAATCTACGAGGTGTCGCAGAAGACCTGGCTGGCCGAGACCCTCGCCGAGCGACGCGGACGGCGGCGCGCTCGCGGTGGACGGCCGGGTGATGGAGATGCTGAGCGAGCATACGCTCGAAGGCTGGTTCGAAGGCTACGTGCTGACTGGCCGGCACGGCCTGTTCGCCACCTATGAAGCGTTCGTCCACGTGATCGATTCGATGTTCAACCAGCACGCCAAGTGGCTGGAAAAGGCGAAGCGCGATCTCGGCTGGCGGCAGCCCGTGCCCTCGATCAATCTGCTGATCACTTCGTTGGTCTGGCGTCAGGATCACAATGGCTTCACGCATCAGGATCCCGGCTTTCTCGACGTGGTCACGAATAAAAGCCCTGACGTGGTGCGCATTTATCTGCCGCCGGATGCGAACTGCCTGTTAAGCGTAGCCGACCATTGCTTGCGTTCACGCGATTACGTCAACGTGATCGTCGCCGACAAGCAGCCGCATCTGCAATATCTGGACATGGAGGCGGCCGTCACGCATTGCACCAAGGGCATCGGCATCTGGGACTGGGCGTCGACCGATCAGGGCGTCGAGCCCGATGTCGTGATTGCGTGCGCCGGCGACATCGCCACGATGGAGGCGCTCGCCGCCGCGCAGATCCTGAAGGAGCGCTTTGCGCAACTGAAGATCCGCTTCGTGAATGTGGTCGATCTGTTCCGCCTGATGCCTGAGCACGAGCATCCGCACGGCCTCTCCGACCGAGATTTCGACTCGCTGTTTACAACCAGCAAACCGGTGATTTTCAATTTCCATTCGTATGCGTCGCTGGTGCACAAGCTGACCTATAACCGCACCAATCACGACAACCTGCACGTGCATGGCTATCACGAGAAGGGCAACATCAATACGCCGCTCGAACTGGCGATCATCAATCAGGTCGACCGTTTTTCGCTGGCCATCGACGTGATCGACCGCGTGCCGGCTTTGCGCGGCGTCGGTGATCACACGAAGGAGTGGTTGCGCGGGCAGATCATCGAACAACTGGCGTATGCGCATGCCGAAGGCATCGACAAAGAAGAGATTCGCAACTGGACGTGGACGGCTTGAGCGAGGCGCGCGATGCAGATTGATGAGCAGACTCGGGAGCCGCTGATTCTGGTGCTGAACAGTGGCTCGTCGTCGCTGAAGTTCGGGCTGTTCACGCACTCGGGCGGCGATGAATCATTATTGCTGGAGGGCAGTGCGCAAGGCATTGGCCGCAATGACGGCAGCTTGCGTATCAGGTCGCCCGACGGCCGTTCACTGGTTCAGCAGGAACACCTGCTGGAGTCGCAAACCGATGCGCTGCAGAAGCTCGCCAGCGTGCTGGCCGAACAGAACTATGCGCGGCCGGCGGCGGTGGGGCACCGGGTAGTGCATGGCGGCCCGCATCTGCGCGCGCATCAGCGGCTGAGCGCCGAAGTCCGGCAGCAGTTGCAGGACGCCGTGCACTTCGCGCCGTTGCATATCCCGCCAGCGCTCGCGTTGATCGACGAGGCGTCGACGATTTTCGCCGACGCACAGCATTTCGCGTGTTTCGATACTGCATTTCACGCGACGCTCCCGCTGCGTTCGGCGCAGTTGCCGTTGCCGCGCCGCTATGCGGATGCAGGGGTGATCCGCTACGGCTTTCATGGGCTTTCGTATGAATCGCTGGTGACGAGGCTCGGCGCCGCCTTGCCGCCGCGCGCAGTATTCGCGCATCTGGGAAACGGGGCGAGTGTGTGCGCATTGCAGGACGGAAAATCCATCGATACGTCGATGGGTTTGACGCCGACTGGCGGTGTGCCGATGGGCACGCGCAGCGGCGACCTCGATCCGGGCGTGCTGCTGTATCTGCTACGCGTCGAGAAGCTCGATGCCGATGCGCTGGAGACGTTGCTCAATCGCCAGAGCGGCCTGGCAGGTTTCGCCGACGGCGAGAGCGATATGCAGGCACTGGAAAAGCGTGCAGCGGCGGGGGATACGAATGCTCTGCTCGCGCTCGATGTGTTTGCGACGGCGGTACGCAAGACGATCGGGGCGTATGCGGCGCTGCTGGGCGGGATCGATTTGCTGGCTTTCACGGGTGGGATCGGCGAGCACAGCGGCGAGATACGCAAGCGGGTATGCGGAGGGCTTTCGTTTCTAGGATTATCGGAGGGAGATTCTGCTGGGCGGGTGCGGGTGATTCATACCGAGGAGGAAAAGCAGATTGCGAGACATTGCCGGAGGATGCTGCAGGCCGCTTCCGGTTGAGGTTATTTTCTTTTGATGGTGGTGTGGTCGCTCACGCCTGTTACGCCGAACAGGCGGGCGACGTCTTCCAGTACGGCCGATCTTTGCTGGTCATGGTGCAGTTCGCCTTGCACGGTGATGTGACCGTGTGAGACGCGTATTTTTACGGTGTCTTTGGGGACTGCGGCGTCCCATGCGAGGCGGGTTTGGGCCTCTGCCGCGATGCGGGTGTCAGGAAACGGTTTTGGATTGGGCATGCCGGGGTCTTCGGGGGTTTCTGCTGCGGGTGGTTTAACACTAGCAGAAAAAAACCACCGTATTTCGGGAATAAACCTGCCCGCCGCCCGGTCATTCTTGACGAACCACCCCGCGGAACCCACACCGCGGCCCCAATCGAGAGGCCACCATGTCATCACATCAATCATTCGATCCATCGCGCCGCAATGCGCTCAAATGCCTGGCGTTCGGCAGCGCAGGCACTCTGTTCGTCCTTGCGGGCGGTGTCCTCACCCCTATGGAACTCGCGCTCGCGGCTGAGGCAAAAACCGCCTCGACCCTGCCGGGCGTCCCCCTGTTCCTGCAGATCAGCGACTCCCATATCGGCTTCAATAAAGAAGCCAATCCAGACGTAGCGGGTACGCTCAAGCAAACCATCGAATTCGTCAACGCCATGCCGGTCAAGCCGGCGCTCACCATCCATACCGGCGACATCACCCACCTTTCGAAGCCGGCGGAGTTCGATCTCGCGGCGCAGTTGATGTCGGGTCTGAATATCACCGAACTGCACACGGTGCCGGGCGAGCACGATGTGACCGACGGCCCCGGCACGGAATACTTCAAACGCTTCGGGCAAGCCTCGGACAATAAAGGCTATTACAGCTTCGACCATAATGGCGTGCACTTCGTCGGGCTCGTGAACGTCATGCATTTCAAGCAGAACGGTCTGGGCAGTCTCGGCGACGAGCAGATCACCTGGCTCGAGAACGACCTGAAGGGCCGTTCGTCCAGCACGCCCATCGTCGTCTTCGCGCACATGCCGATGTGGACCATCTACGAGCCGTGGGGCTGGGGCACCGGGGACGCGGGCCAGGCAATGAGCTATCTGAAGCGCTTTGGCTCGGTCACGGTTCTGAATGGTCATATTCATCAGATCGTGTCGAAGGTCGAAGGCAATATCACCTTCCATACCGCGCGCTCGACGGCCTATCCCCAACCGGGCGCCGGCGACGGTCCCGGCCCGGGTCCGCTGACGGTGGCAAGCGATCAACTCCCCAAAATGCTCGGCGTGACCAGCATCAGGATCGCCCGTCACCCGCTCAAGGCGACGCTCGACGATACGACGCTCGTCTGAGCCCGCATACCCGCATATCGGCACATTCGTACACTCGCACACCTTTCAAGCGCAGGAGATCAGTCATGCAAACTAATACTATTCGCCGTCTGCTATTCGTCCTGGGCGGTTCGGCACTCATCGCCGCATCAGCCGGAATGTCCACAGCGCGCGCGGAGACCTCCAATGCCGTGGTCATCAAGAATTTCATGTTCGCGCCAATGGATCTCACCATCAAGGCCGGTTCGACCGTCACCTGGAAAAACCTCGACGGTGAACCGCATACGGTAGTGAACGACGCCGGCGTGTTTCGCTCGGCCGCGCTCGATCAGAACGATACCTACGCATACAAATTCGATAAGCCCGGCGTCTACAAGGTTTTCTGCGGCATCCACCCGAATATGAAGGAAACCATCACGGTGCAGTAGGCGCCTGTTGCCCACACGCTTCGCTCCACGGCTGCCGCTGCGCGACAAGTAGCGGCAGCCGTGGAGCGAACGGAAGAGACCTCCATTCGCCACACAAATCGCCCAACCGGCAAAGCAGAATGCCGTCACCCGTCAGATGACCGAAGGGTCTGCGGTCGCTCCATCGTTTTAAGCGCTAACTGCACAACTAACGTTGCGCGCGGGCTTGTTTGTTGCGCGTCAGTTCGCTGTCGGCGATGTTCGCGTCAGGCCGCATCTCGCCGTGCCGGACCCGGCATGAAATGACGTCCCGTAGCGCCGTCCAGCGTGGCCGCGTTTGGTCAGGGCACGGCATGTTTTACCTGTTTCTTCCGACGCGGCGCCGGTACGCTTCTTCGCTGATTAAAACGCAACACCACCGTGTTGTCGCCGTCAGGCGCGCGGGGTACAGTCGTTCAGCGGCTTCACATCGACCGGCGCGAATTGTGTGAACAAAGTCTGTGTGTGACCGACGTTTGGCGAGAGGCCAGACGTCAGGATTCCGGAGAGTATTACGATGCTCAACGATATCGACTTGCCAGACACCGCTGCCGGTGGTCCAGATGCCGGATTCGACGCGAACGATCACGCCGGGTCCACCGCACCGCCTGCACGATTTGGGCGTCTGGCCCTTTGCGTGGCGGCGGCCGGCGCGCTTGCCTTCGGGGTCATGGGAACGGTCGCCTACGGCGTCTGGTTCAACCATGACCAGCGAGCGTATGCCGAAGCCATGGCGAGCACGCGTCAGGCGCTTGGCGTGACGGCATCGGCCGCGTCCACTCTATTGGCTTCGTCAACACCGACCGCGGTGCCGCCGAGGGTGGTAGGCGCAGCGTCAGCCCCAACCACGTCCACGACCGCCGCGACAACCGGGGAAGAGGTCGAGGAAGAGGGCAGCGAACAGGCCTCCTGGTCCGGTCAGGTGATGCAATCGCAGCGATTGTCGGCGGCGCCGGCCCAGACCGCGGTCGCGGACGCAGCGCCCGCGTCGTCGGTTCACGCCGCACGCGGTGCGGCGTCCTCACCGGATACCCCCGCGCAGCAACCGGTGGGCACAGGGCGTGCCGGCAAGGACGGGCGTATTGCGCCGCAAGATCGGCACTTGCG
Organism: uncultured beta proteobacterium; assembly: GCA_963738755.1. Lineage (GTDB taxonomy): Bacteria > Pseudomonadota > Gammaproteobacteria > Burkholderiales > Burkholderiaceae > Paraburkholderia. Next base: position 1,632 of record CAVTXZ010000008.1, on the reverse strand, counting down.
CCCGGCGAACGCCAAGCCCAAAGGCGGTCTGCTCGCCCGTATGAGTCTGTTCTTTCGTCGCGTAAACTATCGGCAGCATGGCACCGGAAGACAGCAAGATCCCTACGCCCATCCCTGAGCGTCTGCGTGTCCGGCATACTGATTCCGCGTGCGCGCGCGCAGTCCGCTTCAGGCCGGGGCCGGCCACGCTGGCGGGCGCATCGGTGCTTTGCCTGCTGATCGGCCTTCTGTATCTCGCATTGCAGATCAGAACGATCTTTTCCGACCAGCTGAAGCAGGAATACGCCGGGCTCGTTCTGGAGGCCGTGGGGCGCGCAGAAAGCGCGCGTCATGTGGTCGGGGTCTGGCAGCAGCTGCCCGGCAATGGCGGCGCCCAGACACAAGGCTACCGGCGGGCCCGTATCGATCTCGCGCAGCGCCTCGCATTGCTCGCCGCATTGGTGAACGCGAGTCCGTCTACAGCGCCGCATATTCCTTCGTCCGCGCTCTCGCCCGACGCCGATCTGGCCGACGCGGACGCCCTACTCGGCAAAGTGTCGGCCTACTGGCGCGCGCGGCGCGATGCCGATAGCGCCGACGTCCGGCTGCGCATCGCCCATGTCGCTGATACCCTGATCGGGCTGGCGGCGCTGATGCTATGCATGTCGATCACGGCGCTCGCGATGTACGCGAAACGGACCCGTCAGCTGACGGGGCGCGCGTATGCATTCGAATATGCGGCGCTGCACGATCCGATGACCGGGCTGCCGAACCGGCGCATGCTGTTCGCCACGCTCGAAGAAAGCGCGACCCGGCCGTTCGTCGGCTTCACGCCGCAAAAAATCGCCGTTCTGTATGTCGACCTGGATGGCTTCAAGCAGGTCAATGACTCGCTCGGCCACCGGATCGGCGACGAATTTCTGATCGCGGTGTCGAAGCGTTTTCGGGAATCGGTGCGTAAAGTCGACCTCGTTGCGCGCATCGGCGGTGACGAGTTCGCGGTGCTGGTTCGCGCATTTTCGACAGAAGCGGAACTCGGCGAAATGGCCGAGCATCTGATCGCCTGCGTCGCGCAGACAGATGAACAGATGGACCTCGGATTGGTTCGCGCCAGCATCGGCATCGCCAGTTTTCCCTCGCCCGTGGGCGACTATCAGCGCCTGCTGGCCGCGGCGGACGAAGCGATGTACCGGGTCAAGCGTAGCGGCAAGAACGGTTACGCGTTTGCGGCTCAGTCGGACTGAGCCGCCCGGTTCAGATGCCCGCGCGGCTGGCGGTTCGGACTGGCGCTGAACCGGCCGGCGCGAGCATTCGTCGATGACCTGAAGGCGGCGGTGATCGGTCATGCCTTTCCATTCGCGAATTTCCTCGCGTGTGCGCAGGCAGCCGATGCAGAAACCGGTTTCCCCATCGAGTTTGCAAATGTCGATACACGGTGACTGGACTGTCATGATCCGAGCGCCGCTTCATGTTGATTGTTGTTCATTGTTCCGACCTGATCTAGCTGAAATAACGGTGGCCAACTTCGCCGAGTGGCTCTGTCGCGGGCCGTATTCTAACGGGAACGCGTAGCCCGTTGTTCGAGGTCAATCAGACTATCATTCCGGAGCCCGACCGTCTCAAGGGACACGCGAGACCCGCTTTCGATGATCT
>CAVTXZ010000007.1:0-164510 GCA_963738755.1 uncultured beta proteobacterium | reverse complement strand
GTCGAGCTGGCCGCCCGCCACCCAGTCGATGAAGGTCGCAGTGTAGCCGTCGGCGACGGTGACTTCGACATGCGGATAGCGCGCGTGAAAGCGTGACAGCGAATCGGCGAGCACGCTCTCCGTCACCGATGCGATCAGCCCGATCGACACGTGGCCCGTTACGATCTCGTCGCGCTGAACCATTTGCTGACGCGCATGCGCGAGATCGCGGATGATCGGCAGAAAGAGGCGGTACATCAGCCGTCCGGCGGCGGTGGGCGCCATCCCGTGCGCGCCACGGTCGAACAGTTGCTGATGCAGTTCTTCCTCCAGCCTGGCGATCTGCATGCTGAGCGCCGGCTGCACGATGTTCAGGCGCTTGGCGGCGCGCGTCACGGAGCCGTCCTCGAAAAGCGCGATGAAATACTGGATCTGCTTCAGGTCCATGCGAGGTCCATTTGACGTCCGGAGGGGCGCCGCGGGGTGCATCACGAAAGTTAATATCCGCTGCGCGGTCCATCAGATCCCTCACGAAAGCCGGTGACAACAGCACACCGCGTAACTATCTGAATAGCCGAGAGAGACCCTTACCGGAAGCGTTGCCTATTGATAACCGAGCACACGAAGGGCGTCATCGGGGCTAACACTGATATCAAAACTAATGATGAAAAACATCAAAAAACAATATTAGAAGCTATAGCCGGTTCTCGCTACGCTTCATTCCAACTTGCTGCATGTCCGCCCGACGGAATCGTTCCGGCGCCCGACGGCAAGCACCGATGGAGACGTAAATGAACTCACGCGATGCCGCAGGCAGCGGCACACCTCAATCCTCATGGGCGCCGCAGAGCGCCGCGCCGACGCTGCGCCACTGGCTCGAACGCCTGTCGGCAACGGGCCGCGTCGCGACGATAGATCAGCCGGTTTCACTCGAACACGAACTTGCGGCAGTCGCCAAACGGCTCGACGGAGAACAGGCCGCCATCTTTCTCAAGCCCCGCGGCCACGCGATTCCGGTGGTGAGCGGGTTCATGTCGAAGCGCGCATGGATCGCCGAAGCGATGGGCGTGCCCGAGTCCGCGCTGCTCGAACGCTTTCGCGATGCTGCCGGCCATCCTGTCCCCTGGCACGAGTTGCCACGCGAAGCAGCCGCGTGCCAGCAGGTCGTCCGCACGCAGGGCATCGATCTGCACGCATTGCTGCCGATCCCGACCCACAGCGAGCACGACAATGGCCCCTACATCACGGCAGGCCTCGTGATTGCACGTAATCCGCGGACCGGCATCCAGAATGTGTCGATTAACCGCATTCAGGTGCACGCCCCGGACCGCATGGCGATCCTGATGCTGCCGCGTCATCTGCTGGCTTTCTATCAGGCCGCGGAAGAGGCGGGCGAAGCGCTCGACGTGGCGATCGCGATCGGCGTCGATCCGTTGACGATGCTGGCGTCGCAGGCCATTTCCCCGATCGACAGCGACGAACTGGAGATCGCCGGTGCGTTGCACGGCGCGCCGCTGCCGGTTGTTAAATGCGTGACGAACGACGTGCGTGTACCCGCGTTTTCGGAGATCGTGATCGAGGGCCGCATCCTGCCCACGGTGCGCGAGCCCGAAGGTCCGTTCGGCGAATTTCCGAAGTACTACAGCGCGCGCGAAGCGCGTGAGGTGATCGAGGTGACGGCGGTCACACACCGCGAACAGCCCATTTATCACACGATTGTTCCGGCTGAAATGGAGCATTTGCTGCTCGGCGCGATTCCGCGCGAAGCGACATTGCTCGCGCATCTGCAGCGCAGCCATCCGGGCGTGAAGGACGTGGAGTTGTCGGTGGGCGGCGTGTGCCGGTATCACCTGTGGGTCCAGTTCGACAAGAAGCGCGAAGGCGAAGCGAAAAACGTGATCTTGTGCGCGTTCGGCGCGCACTACGACATCAAGCAGGTGGTCGTCGTCGATACCGATGTGGACGTGCACGATCCCGCCGAAATCGAATGGGCGATCGCGACGCGCTTCCAGGCGGATCGGGATCTCGTGATCGTGGCCGGCGCACAGGGCTCGCCGCTCGATCCGTCGACGACCGTCGGCCAGTCCGACGATGCGCCGCCGCACATGCAGGGCGTCAGCGCCAAGATGGGTCTCGACGCGACGCGCCCGGTCGTCTATCCGGCGCATGTCTTCACCCGCGTGCGGATTCCGGGGCAGGACACCGTCGATCTCGACCGGCTCGTCGCCACGAGCAACGCGGCGTTCGATGCCTACCTGCACAGCGGCCCGCTGCGCGACGCGGTCTGAGCGAGGCACAGCCATGCAGTCAACGCAAACGCGTGAACGGATCGTCGTCGGCATTTCGGGTGCGAGTGGTGCAGTCATCGGTGTGCGGCTGCTGGCGGCCTTGCGCCGGCTCGGCACGGCCGAGACACATCTGATCGTGTCGCCGTCGGGCGCCATTACCGCTGCGCAGGAGCTCGGTCTTACGCGTTCGGACCTCGACGGCCTCGCCGACGTCGTCCACAACGTGCGCGACATCGGCGCGACGGTGGCGAGCGGTTCGTTTCTCACCGCGGGCATGGTGATCGCGCCGTGCTCGATGAAAACGCTGGCGAGCGTCGCCAACGGCTTCGCCGATAACCTGCTGACGCGCGCCGCGGACGTGATGCTCAAGGAGCGCCGTCGCCTCGTGCTCGTCGCGCGCGAAACGCCGCTCAATCTCGCCCACCTGCGCAACATGACGCTCGCGACCGAAATGGGCGCGATCGTGATGCCGCCGGTGCCCGCGTTCTATGCGCACCCTCAAACCGTCGACGACATCGTCGATCACACGGTCGGCCGGATCATGGATCTGTTCGGCATCGAGCATCGCGAGATTGAGCGCCGCTGGAGCGGTCTTGCCAGCGAGTTCAACCGACGCGAGAACGACGAGGGCGACGACGCCCATGCAACCGCCACGCGCGGGCAGGGAGCAGTGAAATGAATCAGCGCGATACAGTTGCCGAGCTGGTAGCGGAGGCACGCGCCGCTGGCGCGCCCGAAACGTCGGCTGAACGCCAGCGCCATGTGGGCCGCTCGATGAAACGCCTCGAAGACCCGGCCATCCTGACCGGCCGCGGACGTTACGGCGACGACATCGCCGTGAAACCCGGCACGCTGCACGCCGCGGTGTTGCGCTCGCCGCACGCCCATGCGGAACTGTGCGGCATCGACACGGACGCTGCGCTGAAACTGGCCGGCGTGCGCGCCGTGCTCACACGTGACGATCTGCCGGGTTGGTCGCGGCCGTTCGTGGTCGGCGTGAAGTCGCCGATGGAGCAGTGGGCGCTCGCGATGGATCGCGTGCGCTATGTCGGCGAGCCGGTTGCCGTGGTGCTGGCCGAATCGCGTGCGCTCGCTGAAGACGCGCTCGATCTGATCAAGGTCGAGTACCAGACGCTGCCGCCGGTCACGTCGATCGAAAACGCGATTGCCGACGATGCGCCCGTTCTGCATCCGAAGGTCGGCACGAACGTGATAAGCGATCGTCACTATCGCTATGGCGAGCCCGAAGCGGCATTCGAACGCGCGCCGCATCGCGTGACAATCGACGCGCACTATCCGCGCAACACGTGTGCGCCGATCGAATGCGGCGTGGTGATCGCCGACTATCTGTCCGGCGATGAAGGCTATGACGTCACGTCGAATTTTATGGGGCCGTTCTCGCTGCATGCGGTGATGTCGATGGCGCTGAACGTGCCGGCAAATCGTCTGCGGCACAAGGCGCCGCGCGATTCGGGCGGCAGCTTCGGCGTGAAGCAGGCGGTGTTTCCGTACGTGGTGCTGATGTGCCTTGCGTCGCGCAAGGCAGGCGCACCGGTGAAATGGGTCGAGGATCGCCTCGAACATCTGAGCGCGGCCACGTCGGCCACCGCGCGCCTGACGACGCTCGAAGCCGCCGTCGAGGGCGACGGCCGCATTACCGCGCTCTCATATGACCAGATCGAGGACTGCGGCGGCTATCTGCGCGCGCCGGAGCCTGCAACGTTCTACCGGATGCACGGCTGCCTGACGGGCGCATACGCGATTCCGAATCTCGTCGTGCGCAACCGCGTGGCGCTCACGAATAAAACGCCGACGGGCCTCGTCCGTGGTTTCGGTGGACCGCAGGTGTATTTCGCGCTTGAACGTCTGATGCAGCGCATCGCGATCGAACTGAAGCTCGATGTGCTCGACGTGTATCGCCGCAACTTCGTGGCCGCCGATGCGTTCCCGTATCGCGCCGCAGCGGGTGCGCTGCTCGATTCCGGCAACTATCAGGAAGCCCTGCGCCGCTCGCTCGCTGAAGGCGGCTACCACGAACTCGTCGCGCGTCGCGATGCTGCGCGCCGCGAAGGACGTCTGTATGGCATCGGCTTTGCGGCGATCGTCGAGCCGTCTGTATCGAACATGGGCTACATCACGACCGTGATGCCCGTCGAGGCGCGCAAAAAGGCCGGCCCGAAGAGCGGTGCCATCGCGAGCGCGACGGTCAGCGTCGATCTGCTCGGTGGCGTGGTCGTGACAATTGCATCGACGCCGGCGGGGCAGGGACATATGACGGTCTGCGCGCAGGTCGTCGCCGATGTGCTTGGTCTGAATCCGCAGGACATTGTCGTCAACGTCGAGTTCGACACGCACAAGGACGCGTGGTCGGTCGCGGCAGGTAACTATTCGAGTCGTTTTGCGGGTGCGGTGGCCGGGACGGTGCATCTGGCAGCGATGCGTGTGCGCGACAAGGTGGCCCGCATCGTCGCGCATCAATCGGGTTGTGCACCCGAGGACATCTGTTTCGAAGACGGCCGCATCTTTGCGAAGGGCAAGGAAGACCGCGCGCTGCCGTTTGGGCGCGTCGCGAGCAATGCGCCGCACTGGGCGCCCGCGCTGTTGCCCGAAGGCGAGGAGCCGGGCCTGCGCGAGACGGTGTTCTGGACGCCGCCGCATATGGACGCGCCCGACGAGCAGGATCGTATCAACACATCGGCGGCCTACGGTTTCGCGTTCGACATGTGCGCCGTCGAAGTGGACCGCGCAACCGGCCGCGTGCGCATCGACCGCTATGTGACCGCACACGACGCCGGCACGCTGCTCAATCCGGCACTCGCCGACGGCCAGATTTGCGGCGCGTTCGCGCAGGGCCTGGGCGCGGCACTGATGGAAGAGTTTCGCTACGGCGCAGACGGCAGTTTCCAGTCGGGCACGCTCGCCGACTATCTGATGCCGACCACCTGCGAAGTGCCCGACCCGGTGATCGTGCATCTGGAAACGCCGTCGCCGTTCACGCCACTCGGTGCGAAAGGGCTCGGCGAAGGCAACAACATGAGCACGCCCCCGTGCATCGCAAATGCAGTGGCCGATGCACTCGGCGTCGAGGATATCCGCTTGCCGCTCACGCCCGCGAAGGTGATGCACCTGATCGGCATCGACGATCCGCCGCCTTCACGTCCCGAGTTGCTCGAAGCGGCAGCGGCCGCCGCGCCGAACAAGGCGCTCGCAGGCGGCAAGGCGCTGACGGCGCGAGGCACGGTCGATCTCGACGCCAAACCCGAAGCGATCTTTGCGGTGCTGATGGACCCGCAGGCGCTCGCGAAGGTCATTCCAGGCTGTCACGCGCTCGAAGCGACCGGACCGAACCAGTATCGCGCGGATGTGACGGTCGGCGTCGGCATGATCAAGGCGCGCTTCGAAGCGCGGATCGGCTTGTCGGATATCGACGCACCGCATCGTCTGCGGCTGGCGGGCGCCGGCAGTTCGTCGCTTGGCACCGCGCGTGGCGAAGGGCTCGTCGAACTGACGCCCACGGAGCACGGCACGCGGCTGTCGTACGACTATGAAGCGCAGGTGTCGGGCAAGGTTGCGGCAGTCGGCGGACGCATGCTCGAAGGCGCGGCGAAAGTCGTGCTGCGGCAACTGTTCGAATCGCTGGGCCGGCAAGCGTCAGGCAAACCCGTCGCTCAAGGCCGCGCGCAAGGCTCGTGGCTCTCGCGCTTCCTCGCATTCTTCAGGAGCAGAACATGAAACCGGCGCCGTTCGATTATCTGCGCGCGACGAGTACCCAACATGCGCTGGAAGCGCTCGCGCATGGCGGCGAAGACGCACGCGTGCTGGCTGGCGGCCAGTCGCTGATGGCGGTGCTGAACATGCGCCTCGCACAACCGCGCTGGCTCGTCGATATTTCCCGCACCGACGAGTTGAATACGGTGCGTGTCGACAACGAGGCGGGGCAGCTCGTTGTCGGTGCGGCGGCGACGCAGGGGAGCGTCGAGTGGCGGCCATCGCTGCGCGACGAAGTGCCGTTGCTCGCTCTCGCGTTCCCGCACATTTCCCACTTTCAGATCCGCAATCGCGGCACCGTATGCGGCTCGATCGCTCACGCGGATCCGAGCGCCGAGTTGCCTCTCGCACTGGCAGCCCTGGGCGGCGATGTGTTGCTGCGCTCGACAAAGCGCAAGCGCGTGCTCGCCGCCGAGGACTTTTTTCAAGGGATGTTGATGACGGCGCGCGAGCCGGACGAACTCGTCGAGGCCGTGCGTTTTCCGCTGAAAAAGCCGGGCGAGCGCTACGGCTTCGCGGAATTCTCCGCACGTCATGGCGATTTCGCGCTCGTGTCGTGCGCGGCGGTGGTGACGGATAACGCGATCCGGCTCGCAGTGGGCGGCGTCGCCGACCGGCCGGTGGTGGAGCGCTGGCCGCGTCTGCAGGGCGACGACCTGCGTACCGCATTGAACGATTTGAGCTGGAAGCTGGGCGCGCAGGACGACGCGCATGTCAGTGCGACGTATCGCCGGCATCTGGTCCGGCAACTGGGATGGCGCGTGATAGAGGAGGCGAAGTGAGCAAGACCCCGAAGACCCCTGTTAGTACCATGCCGCTGGGCATACAACCGCGCGCCGAACGGCGTCGAGTCACCGTGACGCTCAACGGTCGCGAACGCAGCGGCTATTGCGAGCCGCGCGATTTGATGTGCGATTTTCTGCGGCACGAACTGGGCGCAACCGGCACGCATGTCGGTTGCGAACACGGCGTGTGCGGCGCCTGCACGGTTCATATCGACGGCGTGGCGGGACGTTCGTGCCTGATGCTCGCGGTGCAGGCCGACGGCCGCCGCATCGACACGGTAGAAGGCCTTGCGCCCGACCAGACGCTTGGCGACCTTCAGCAGGCGTTCCAGCGACATCATGCGCTGCAGTGCGGCTTTTGCACCGCCGGCATTCTGATGTCGTGCGCCGACTATCTGAAGCGCGTGCCGGATCCAAACGAAGCGCAGGTGCGTGACATGCTGTCCGGCCATCTGTGCCGCTGTACAGGCTATACGCCGATCGTCGCCGCCGTGCTCGACGTAGCGGCGCGCCGGCGCAACGCGCAGGAAGAGAAGGAGACGAGCGATGCTTGATCTCGGCCGAACCTTTCTGCAAAGCGTGGAGCGTAGCCCGAACGCGCTGGCGCTCGTCGATGGTGAACTGACGCTTACATATGCGCAGTGGCACCCGATCATCCTGAACGTTGCGGACGGTCTGCGCGAACTTGGTCTTGCACACGGCGACCGTCTGCTCGTCGTGCTGCAAAACCGCTGGGAAATGGCGACGCTGCACTGGGCGTGCCAGTTCGCCGGCGTGGCGATCGTGCCGCTGAACTGGCGGGCGAAACCCGACGAGCTGGATTACTGCGTGACCGATGCGGGTGTCAAGGCCATCGTGTACGAGCCGGTTTCCGCCGAAGCCGTCACGCAAAGCGCCGCCGCGAAGGCCGTTGCGCGCATTGCGCTGGACGATGCGGCGGGCGCGTCGCTTTCGTTCGATGCACTGTTGCGCGGGCGTCGGCGCGAAGGCGCAGCTACGGCCGCAGCCACTCCGCAGGCCGCCGCGGAAGACTACTCGCTGATCCTCTACACATCCGGCACCACGGGCAAGGCCAAGGGTGTGCCGCGCCGGCATCGCCACGAACGCGCCGCCGCGCTCGCGCACGTCGCACAAAACCTCTATCGCCACGGCGAACGCACACTCGGCGTGATGCCGCTCTATCACACGATGGGCGTGCGTTCGCTGCTGTCGATGGCGCTCGTCGACGGACTGTTCGTCTGCGTTCGCCGCTGGAATGCGACCCTGGCGCTCGATTCCATCAGCACGTACCGGCTGACGTGTCTGTATCTGGTGCCCACGCTCTATCACGATCTGCTCGCCGCGCCGGAGTTCGCGCGCATCGACAAAAGTTCTGTGACGAAACTCGGCTTTGCCGGCGCGCCGATGAACGACGGTCTGCTGAAGCGTCTTTCGGCTGCTTTCAAGCCGGAACTGTTCGTCAATCACTACGGCTCGTCCGAGGTCTACACGTTCAGTATCGATCAGGACGCGACGCTCAAACCCGGCAGCGCGGGCCGCGCCGGCATCAATACGCGGCTGCGCGTCGTGAAGCTCGACGCGACGTCGCCCGACGAACTCGCGCAAACCGGCGAAGAAGGCCAGATCATCGCGGACCTGCTTGGCGACGAGTCGTTCGAAGGCTACTGGAACCGGCCCGACGCGAACGCGAAGTCGCTGCGCGACGGCTGGTATTTCACTGGCGACACCGGCTACTTCGATGACGACGGCGATCTCTTCGTGTCGGGCCGCGTCGACGACATGATCATCAGCGGCGGCGAGAACATCTCGCCCGTCGATATCGAATCGGTATTGTCGCTGCATCCGGCGGTGGACGAAGTGGCCGTCGCAGGCGTGAAAGACGAGCGCTGGGGGCAGCGTGTCGTCGCCTTCATCAAGCGCAGCGAATACGTCGAAGCCCAGGCGCTCGATGACTTTTGCCGGACTTCCGATCTCGTCAACTTCAAGCGCCCGCGCGAATACGTGTTTGTCGACGACATTCCGAAATCGCCGGTCGGCAAGATCCTGCGCCGCAAGCTTTCCGCTGGCGAGTACGAACCGGAGCACGGCGCCGCACAACCTGACAGACCCACAAAAGGAGTAACACATGACTGACCTGACTCATCGCGGCCAGACGCTGCTGCAGGAACTCGACGGCTTCTCGATCGAAATCGACGCCGCGCGCGAACGCGCCGACATCATCCTGCACCGCCCGCCGTTCAACGTGATCTCGATGCATGCACGCGACCAGTTGCTCGCCGCCTTCGAGGCACTCGACGAAGACGACCGTGTCCGCGTGATCGTGCTGCGTGCGAAAGGCGAGCACTTCTCGAGCGGTGGCGACATCAAGGGCTTTCTCGAAGCGTCGCCGGAACACGTGTCGAAGCTGGCGTGGAATGTCGCCGCGCCCGCACGGTGCTCGAAGCCGGTGATCGCGGCCAATCGTGGCTTCTGCTTTGGCGTCGGTTTCGAACTCTCGCTCGCCTGCGATTTCCGCCTCGCGACCGACACCAGCTTCTATGCACTGCCGGAACAGAAGCTCGGCCAGATTCCGGGTTCGGGCGGCTCGGCGCGTCTGCAGAAGATGGTCGGCGTCGGCCGCACGAAGGACATCGTGATGCGCTCGCGCCGCATTCCGGGCAAGCAGGCGTATGACTGGGGCATCGTGGTCGACTGCGTGCCCGATGCGGAGCTCGAAGCCGCGACCGATGCACTCGTCGACGAGTTGCGCGCCTTCTCGCCGCTCGCGCAGCGCACGGCGAAGAAGCTGCTCAACGACACCGAAGACGCGCCGCTTTCGATCGCGATCGAACTGGAAGGACATTGCTATAGCCGGCTGCGCAGTTCGGACGATTTCCGTGAAGGCGTCGAAGCGTTTCATGGCAAACGCAAGCCCGTCTTTCGCGGTAGCTGATAGCTGCGCATAGATCGAGCAATTCAGGAGACAGGCATGGAGCGGGTAAGCGCGCGTTTCGATTATGTGATCGTCGGCGGCGGGTCGGCAGGATGCGTGCTCGCGCATCGGCTGTCGGCCGTGCCGTCGGTGAGCGTCGCATTGATCGAGGCAGGCGCGGATACGCCGCCGGGCTCGGTGCCGGAGGCGATCCTCGACAGCTACCCGATGCCTGTTTTCTGCGGCGAGACCTGGATCTGGCCTGAGCTCAAGGCGAAGGCCACGCACAAGTCGGCGGCTAAAGTCTATGAGCAGGGCCGCGTGATGGGTGGCGGTTCGAGCATCAACGTGCAGTCGGCCAATCGCGGCCTGCCGCGCGACTACGACGACTGGGCCGCCAACGGTGCGGCAGGCTGGGCGTGGGATGACGTGCTGCCGTATTTCCGCAAGCTCGAGAGCGACGTCGACTTTCCAATTGGTCCGCTGCACGGCGCGGGTGGGCCGGTGCCGATCCGCCGGATCATGCCGCAGCAGTGGCCGCCGTTTTGCACCGCGTTTGCCCACGGATTGCGCAGCAACGGCTTCGCGGCGTTGCAGGACCAGAACGCGCAGTTCGACGACGGCTATTTTCCCGGCGCGTTTTCGAATCGCGACGACCGGCGCGTATCGACCGCGGTCGCCTATCTCGATGCAGAAACACGCAAGCGGCCGAACCTGCATATCTTTTCGAACCTGCGCGTCGAGCGCATCGTGATGGAAGGGGTCGCGGCGCGCGGCGTGGTTGCCGTTTCGCCGCACGGCGAGCGACTGCGCTTCAAGGCGCGGGAAACGATCGTGTGCGCCGGCGCGTTGCAGTCGCCGGCACTGCTGATGCGCGCGGGCGTGGGCGACGCGAGCGAACTGCGCACACTCGGCATCGAGTGTGTGCTCGATCTGCCGGGCGTCGGGCGGAATCTGCAGGACCATCCGTCGCTGACGTTCTGTCATTTTCTCGAGCCGCGCTTTCGCATGCCGCTCGCGCGGCGCCGCGCCAGCATGACGGCAGCGCGATTCACGTCGGGCGTCGCGGATTGCGAGGCGTCCGATCTGTATCTGTCGAGCGCGACGCGCGCCGCGTGGCATTCGCTCGGTAACCGGCTGGGCCTGTTTTTCCTGTGGTGCAACCGTCCGTATTCGCGCGGCCGCGTGCAGCTCGTTTCGAGCGATCCGTTCGCCGCACCGCAGGTCGATCTCAATCTGCTCGACGACGAGCGCGATGTCGCGCGGCTCGCCGCGGGAGTGCGCATGCTGGCGCGCGTGGTCGCGGCCTCGGGACTGAGCGAGGATCAGCGCGACTTCTTCCCCGCCGCTTTTTCGCCGCGCGTGAAGGCGTTGAGCCGCCTGAGTAAAACCAATGCGGCAATCACGTCGCTGCTGGGTCTGCTGCTCGATACACCCGCACCGATACGTCGGGCGTTGATCGAACGCTTCTTCACGCGCGGCGTGCAGATGTCGTCGGTACTCACAAACGAGCGCGCATTGAACGACTTCATTCGCGCGAACGTGTTCGGCGTCTGGCATGCGAGCGGTACTTGCAGGATGGGCGACGCGCGCGAGCGCGGCGCCGTGACGGATACCGAAGGGCGCGTGCATGGCGCGCATGGGCTGCGGGTGGTCGATGCGTCGCTGATGCCGCGTCTGCCTTCAGCCAACACGAACATTCCGACCATCATGATTGCCGAGAAGATCGCCGACGCGATGCTCGGCAAGACGCAGTTTGCAGCGCAAGACCAGCGCGGTCTGGCTCGCCTGACGTCATAACGATTTTCGTCAACGCAGAAAGAGCGCGCCGTGCCTTTGACGAGGCCGAAGCGCGCCGCACATCGGGTGCGTCCACTTCTGGGCCAGCCCGTATTAACTTAGGAGATGATGATGTCCGTTGCAGCGCAAAGTGGCGCCGCCGTGCCCGCAATCAACAGGCGGCAGGTGATGGGCGCAGTAGTAGCCTCGTGTCTGGGATGGGCACTCGATCTGTTCGATCTGTTCGTCCTGTTGTTCGTCGCACCGGTCGTTGGCCGGTTGTTCTTCCCCTCCGAACACGCGATGCTGTCGCTCGCCGCGGTGTATGCGTCGTTCGCCGTCACGCTGCTGATGAGGCCGCTCGGATCCGCGTTGTTCGGCTCGTATGCGGACCGGCGCGGCCGCAAGGGCGCGATGATCGTCGCGGTGGTCGGTGTCGGCCTGTCGACGGCGGCGTTCGGTTTGCTGCCGACCGTCGCACAGGTGGGCGTGATCGCGCCAGTGCTCTTTCTGCTGCTGCGTCTCGTGCAGGGCGTATTCGTCGGCGGAGTGGTGGCGTCGACGCACACGATCGGCACGGAATCCGTCGCACTGAAATATCGCGGCGCGGTGTCGGGGCTGATCGGCGGCGGCGGGGCAGGTCTTGGTGCGCTGCTCGCTTCGCTGACGTATCTCGCGATGTCGTCGCTGTTTCCCGGCGACCTGTTCGACGTGTGGGGCTGGCGCTGCATGTTCTTCACCGGGATCATCAGCTCGGTGCTCGGACTCTTCGTCTTCAACAGCCTCGAAGAATCGCCGTTGTGGAAGAAGCTTGCCGCGGAAAAGGCCGCGCGTGCCGCCGCCGACAAGACCCGTAACGCGCCGGTCGAGGTGGTTCGCTCGCCGATCCGCACGCTGCTCTCGCGCGACTATCGTTCGATCCTGTTCGTCAACCTGCTGCTGACGATCGGCGGTGGCAGCGGTTATTACCTGACGTCGGGGTATCTGCCGACCTTCCTCAAGGTCGTCAATCACGCACCGAATGGGACGGCTGCCGCGATCCTTATGGTGTGCAGTGTGGCCGTCGTAATCGCATCGGTCGCGGCCGGTCATTTGAGCACGTTCATCGGCCGCAAACGGACCTTCATCCTGCTCGGCGCAATCCGTCTGTTTGCATTGCCGGCGCTGTTCCTGCTGTTGCCGACGGCGCAGACCATCACGATGGTCGCTGTCTACGCGATCATCCTGAGCGCGCTCGGCAGCGCCGGTTATGCGCCGATTCTGATCTTCCTGAACGAGCGGTTTCCGACGGCGATCCGCGCGACCGGCACGGGTCTGTCGTGGAATATCGGCTTTGCGATCGGCGGGATGATGCCCACGCTCGTCTCGCTGGTCGCGAAGACACCACTCGATCTGCCGATGACGCTTGCCGTGTTCGTCGGCGCGATCAGCGTGATCTTTCTCGTCGGCGCTTTCGTCGTGCCGGAGACGCTCGGCAAGCTCGACAACACGCCGGTGCGGGATCCGCACTGATCGCGCGATTGCGCGCGGGAGCCGACCTGCGTTGCGCTGTCCGGTACCCGCAGTGATGCGCGTCGCGACACGCGGGGGCCCGCCGGCGGAACGCCGGCGCCGGCGAAGCGGCTCACGCCTGGTTGCCGTTGGCCGGATCGGGGTCCGCGCTCTCGATCCCCGTTGTGACGCGACGGATCTGGTCGGCGATGATGTCGATGAGCTCGGTCGTGGCACGACCGATCGGCCGCTTCGGATGGCTCACGCAAACGATGTGGCGCACGATGCGCGGCGCCGAGATCGGCGTCGCGCGCAGCAGGCCGTCGTCGACTTTGCGCTGCACGACCACGCGCGGCATGATCGTCGCGATGCTGCTTTGTTCGACAAATTGCACGATCGTGGTCAGCAGGTCGATCTCGAACTGCGGCTTGATCACGATGTTGGCATTCAGCAGCGCGGCGTCGAGCACGCCGCGCAGGCCGTTGCGGCGCGTCGGCAGCACGAGCTCGAGCTCCGTCAGCGCGGATGCCGTAATGGTGTCGGGCAACGCAGGGCCGTGTTCCGCGCTCGTGACGAGCACCATCTCTTCGACTACCAGTGGAGACGTATCGAGCGACAGGCGCCCGCGGGGCCGGTTGATGATGGCCGCGTCGAGCCGGCCCGCTTCCACTGCGTCGATCAGTTGCGCGCTGAAACCATCGGCCACCGACACTTCGACATGCGGATAGAGCGCGCTGAATAGCGCGAGCGATTCCGGCAGGACGCTCTGCGCTTCCGATGCCACCATCCCGAGCGAGATACGCCCGGCGACGATCACGTCGTGCCGGCTGAGCTGCTCGCGTGCGTGGTCGATGTCGCGCATGATCGGCATGTAGAGGCGGTACATCCGCCGTGCGGCGTCGGTGGGCGTCATGCCATGCGGGCCGCGCTCAAAGAGCCGGCTGTTCAGTTCCGTTTCGAGCTTCGCGATCTGCATGCTGAGCGCGGGCTGCACGATATTGAGCCGCTTGGCGGCGCGTGTTACGGAGCCATCTTCGAACAGCGCGATGAAATACTGAATCTGCTTTAGATCCATGAGCCGGGAGGCGAGGGAGCGATGGCTAGACATCGAGTGTAACGGCATCGAGGTGTGGGGGCAACGGCGAACCCGAGTTCATCCTGAATGAAGCATCTGGGTCGGCGAGATGCCTGAGCGTTTTCGACAGTCAGTCGTTTGGCAGGGGGAGGCGCCGCCCGGAATTCAGATGTTCCATATTCAGTTCGATTGGCGGCTTACCCGGACGCTCGTAGTAGTGCTAAACACCAGACAACGAACATCGGAGCCACGCACCTTCACACTGCTCCCCGCGCTCGATCACACCAGATCAGGCGAACCAATCCCGTTTCAGCACTCCGGAGCAGCTCCGAAATCCACCGGACACGGTGATCAAGCAATGGCGCGATTCCGGACGCCCACTGATCCCGCTTGATACGAGCGACGGTGAAGGACGGCGTCACGGCCTGTCCGGTGCCGTCATGGTCCCCGCCTGCCGCGCAGGGGTAAAGAGAATGTCATGCGGGCTCGGTGAACCTGCGCGTTCGGCCACCGCTTGACACTTTTTAAGTATCTCGGTATTGTCTGACAACCTGATTAAAACGAGATCTTATTAATGCTTGAGCTTGAACGTCCCGATTCGCTTGTGCAACGTGTGGTAAGCGCATTGCGCGCGGAAATTGATACTGGTCATTTTCCTGCCGAGTCGCGTCTGCCAACGGAGCAGCAACTGTCGGAACGGCTCAACGTGAGCCGCTCAGTTGTGCGCGAGGCAATCGCGCAGCTGAAGTCGGACGGCGTACTGGTTGCCCGGCGCGGCGCAGGGTCGTTCATTTCGCAAACGCCATCGGGCACGGTTTTCCGGCTGCCGAGCGGCGGCAAGCAGAAGCTGGATCTTGCGCAACTGTTCGAAATGCGTCTGTGGATCGAAACCCAGGCGGCAATGACCGCGGCGCGCCGACGTACCCCGGAAGATCTGAAGCGTATGAGCGATGCGATCCGCGAGATGGAAAAGAAACGCCTTGATTTCGACGCGGCTTCCGCGGCTGATGTCGCGTTTCACCGGGCCATCGCCGCAGCCACCAAGAACGAGTATTTCGTCGCGTTCCATGATTTCCTGCGCGGCCAACTGGTGGCGGTGCGTCGTGCCCAGTGGGCCAACACGGCGAGCCACGCGGGCGATTACGCGCGCCAGGAGCACGGCGAACTGTACGAGGCCATCGAGCGCGGTGACCATCGGGCCGCTGCCGAATCGGCTGAACGGCATCTGCGCGCAGCAGCCAAACGCCAGAAAATCGATTTACCCCCTAGCGATTGACGATAGCGGGCGGACAGCGCGGACTTTCGGGTCATTCGCTCACGCTCGGCGAGGCGGTTCTCTTTTTTTGGCTAGTTAGTCTGACAACCTAATAAGCGGACGAGAAGGCAGTAGCACGCTAGATCCGTCAAGAAGAAGCGAAGAAGAAACATGACTTATGACTTTTGCAGGCATTGTCACGTTGACGTGTTGATGACGTGATAGCCGATAGAGCGCACCGTTGGCTCAGAAATCGGACGGATCTTGGGTAAGCCCGGTGAAGCGATGCCACATAGCAAAGCGTGCGGCGAGCTGTTTGCGATAGAGTGATGCACGCAGTAAATGTCGCTTGAGCGCGAAGTGCTGGCGGATCGGTCCGAAGCTCGACAGGAAAGCTTGCGTGCGTTTCGGGTCGCGGAAGCCACGCATCCGGCGCTCGCGTTCACGCGTAGGCTGATGGCTATTCTCGGCACGGTTGTTCACCCGCGCACTGGCTTTGACGAAAACGTGTTTGACGTTTGCCAGTTCGGGAATTTTGGCCTTCGCCGCCGGGTAGCTGCGCAACTGGTCGGTGACGATCTTGCACGGCACTTCGGGACACGACGCCAGCACGCGCTTGAAAAACCGCTTGGCCGCGGCCTTGTCGCGACGCTTCTGCAACAGGATATCGAGTTCAGCGCCGTGCTGATCGACTGCTCGCCACAGCAAATAAGGCTCGCCGCGCAGCGTAACAAACACTTCGTCCAGATGCCAGGTGGTACCCGGCTTTCGGCGAACCGCTTTGACGCGATGCGCGAAGCCAGCGCCAAACTTGTCGCACCAACGCCGGATCGTTTCGTAACTGACAATCACCCCGCGCTCGAACAGCAGCTCTTCGATATCACGAAGGCTAAGCTGAAAACGAAAGTACCAGCGCACCGCATGGCTGATGACCGCCGCCGGGAACCGATGTCCGTGATAGAGCGATTTGGCTTTCTTCATCGCGCTATCTTACGCGACCGCTTTGGCAACGTGACAATGCCCGACAGGGGCATTTTGTTCAGCGGCATCCGGGATCGGATTCATACTTTTGGAAAAGAGCTCGACGCTGACATCGAGCGTCACATCGCGAAGACGCCTGAATACAGCGGTCCTGCCATGAGCGAAAGAAGATGGAAATGCTCTTTGCCCGAACGGCCTTCACACCTTGCCTTCCTCGACAAAGCGATCTGTTTCGGCGAGTACATGCACCGCGTCGCGATGATGGTGGATCGCGTAAGCGGAGTAGAGCACGTCGAGCACCGCGATCTGGCCAATCTTGGCGGTCGTGGAATCGGGCGCCTCAGGGCGATCGATCGCATCGGCCTGCTCGGCAGTGATGAGAGAGATGTCTGCGTAACGTGTTATCGGCGACGACGGAAAGGACGTGATGCAGACAGTATGGGCTCCTCGCTCGCGCGCGATCTGAAGAGCCCGCACCGTGGTCTTCGTGCGTCCCGAATTGCTGATGCCGAACACGACGCATTTTTCGTCGAGATTCACGGAAGCGAACTGCTGGATGCTCTGATCTCGATAGAAGATGCATTTCTTACCCACACGAAAGAATCGCACCACACCATTTTCCGCAGCGAGCGCGGATGTGCCGGTCGCAAAAAAGACCACGTATTCGCAGGCACTCAATGCTTCGACGACGCGCGCGACGACCTCCGGCTGCAACTTCATCATGGTCTGATCGAGCGTTTCGCGCAGCGCGCCGTGCACCTTGCGCATAACGATATCCAGCGAATCGTCCGGCTTGATGTGGTCGTAAATTTCGCGCGTCTCGCTTGCGGGTAATTCCTGCCGACGGCGTGACAATTCTTCGGCCAGCGATATCTTCATCTGCTGGAAACTTTCGAAGCTGAACTCTTTGACGAAGCGCGTTACCGTGGCTTCCGACACTTCGCATTTTTCGGCCATTTCGCGGATCGTCATTGACTTTGCCTGGGCAGGCGAGCGCACGATGTGCAGGCCGATCCGCCGTAGCGCCGGATTCAGTTCCGGCAGGCGTCCGCGGATGAGCGCGATGGTTCCGTTGGCAGAATTCATGGGTCAAGTTTGTTCCGGTAGAGAGCGCCGAATTCAAAGGAAAGCCGTTGATACCCAAGGCACCGCGGCGACCACGGCCAGCCCGACAATCAACGCCACGAGATAGCCCCAGATCCGGCGCATCGCGAGTGACGGATCCACGCGGCCGATTGCGCAAGCCATGTAGTATCCCACTCCAAAAGGCGGGGCGAACAGGCCGACACCCATGGCCAGCACCACAACCATCGCATACTGTACCTCGTTGATGGCGAGCGTTCGCGCAACGGGAAACAGTAGCGGACCGAACAGGACAATAGCGGGGATGCCTTCCAGCACGCTGCCCAGTACGATGAATGTCGCAACCGAGACCACCATGAAGGTCGGGGCGCCTCCGGGAAGATGCGACATCACGTCGGCAAGGTCTTGTGAGAAGCCGGACTGCGTCAGCGCCCACGCCATACCCGTCGCCGTGCCGATGATAAGCAGAATCGAGCCTGAGAGTGCGGCTGTGTCAACGAGCATGGCTTTAAGTCGGCGCCATTCGAACTGGCGATAGATCAGGAGCCCGACCACTACGGCATACACCACGCCGATCGTCGACACCTCGGTCGCCGTCGCAACGCCTTCCACGACGGCCGTACGGATGACTACGGGCAAGAGCAGGGCGGGCAGCGCGACCACGAGGCTGCGGCCGATCACGTTCCATGCGGGGCGTGAGATTTGCGCCTTCCCCTCGCGCCGGCTGCGGAACCATACCACGACGCACAGCGCGAGCCCCAAGGTGATGGCGGGCAACAGGCCACCAATAAACAGCGCGGTAATCGAGACGCCCGTCACCGAGCCGATAGTGATGAGTACGATACCCGGCGGCACGGTTTCCGTCTGCGCCCCGGTTGCGGCGAGCAACGCGGTCAAATCGCCAGGGTCCGAGCCGCGCTTCTGCATTTCGGGAAACAGAACCGGGGCGACCGCGGCCATGTCCGCGGCCTTGGAACCCGAAATGCCAGACAGCAGATACATGGCGCCGATCAGCACGTACGACAGGCCGCCGCGCACATGCCCAAGCAGGTTGGCCAGAAACGCCACCATCGCACGCGCGATGCCGGTCATTTCCATTAACTGGCCGACGAACACAAAGAGCGGCACCGCCAGCAACATGACATGCGACATACCCTCGTCCATCCGGCTGACCACCACGGTGAGCGGCACCGCGGTCGTCAGCGCGAGATAGCTGAAGGTGGCGAGACCGAACGCGAAGGCGATCGGCACGCCGGCCAACACCGTCACCGTGACGATACCGACGAAGAAAATCACCAAATTGTAGTTGCCGAGCCGTTCGAGCAGCGGGTGCGCGAGAGCGAGCAGGGCGCCGATGGCCATCACCATCATCACGGCGCCCAGCGTTGCACGCCAGTTGGCCACGCGCGTCAGCTTCAATAGTGCTGACAACGTCATCAGCGCCGCGCCGGCGGGCATTGCCGCAGCCCGCCACATGGAGGAGAGTTCGAGCACGGGTGTGGAGACGTCAGCCTCGTGATACGCATAGCTGAACGCGGGCGCGAGAATCAGCAGGAGGAAGGCAAGTGATGCAGCTACCGCGAGAACATCGAAAAAAGCACGAGTCGTGGCGCTTACCCGGTCAACCAGTGCTGTCATTCGCATGTGGTTTCCACGCCAGAACGCAATCACCGATCCGAGCATGGCGAGCCATAAAAAAAGCAGCGATGCCAGTTCGTCTGACCAGTCGAGCGGACGGTGCAGCGCGTAGCGCGACACAACGCCACTAAACAGCAGCACGACTTCGGCCAGCACGAGCAATGCGGCCGCCGCTTCGACTGTCCAGACCAGCGCGCCCTCCAGCCTCGCCGCGAGGTTGTCTGGCGGCGCCGGGAACGGCGCGGTGTGAGTCATGTGGGACTTCATCTTCTTTCTCCTGGGCTTCAACTTCGGTACCTGGATTCGCGGACGGGTGGCTCGCGTCAGCCAAGCTTACCCACGGCTTGCTCCAGCAACGCCCAGTAGTCATTGCCGTACTTCTCACGCATATCCGCGTAGAAACGTGTCTTCCCAAGTGCGGTGCGAAAGGCGGCCGGATCGACCGTCGAGAATTGCAGACCCTTCTTCGAAAGATCCGCTTGCAGACTTTTGCTCAGCGCGACAATGTCGGCTCGCTGATCCTGGACGGAGCGTGCGAATTCGGTCTCGACGATCTTTTGCAAGTCGGGCGGCAGGCGGCTCCACGCGTCTTTGTTGGCGAGAGTCCAGAAGCCGTCCCAGATGTGGTTGGTCAGGCTACAGTACTTCTGCACTTCATAAAACTTTCCGGAGTTGATCAGCGCAAGCGGATTTTCCTGGCCGTCAACCACATGCGTTTGCAAGGCGCTGTAAAGCTCGTTGTAGTTGAGCGGCGTGGGACCGGCGCCAAGAGCCGTGAAGAGCGACGTGTAGGCCGGATTAGGTGGCACACGAAGCTTCAGACCGGCGAGATCGGTAGGCGAACGCACCGCACGCAACGACGAAGTGACCTGGCGGAAGCCGTTGTCCCATAGTCCGCCGATTGCGGCTATCTTTCCGGTGCGGTTGACGTCATCGCGAATCTTCGCACCGAGCGCGCCATCCATGGCCTTCCAGACCTGCTCGTAGTTGGTAAAGGCGAAGCCCGTACTGGCGATTCCCGACGACTTCACATAGTTGCCGAGATTGCCGTGGCCGAGCGTCATGAATTCGACCGCGCCACTGCGTGTCTGCGAAAGCGTGTCGGCATCGGAGCCGAGCTGGTTGGCAGGGAAAAGCCTGATGTCGAGGCGTCCATTCGTGGCAGCCCGGATCCGTTCCAGCGCTTCGCCGGCACGCTTGTTTAGCGGATGCCCCGCGTCGAGCGCCGTGGCGAACTTGTAGTTGAACTCGGCCGCGCGGACGCCGCGCGGCAAAATGGCGGCGAAGCCCGCCGTGATGCCTGCCGCCACGCTGGCTTTAAGCACCATGCGGCGCTTTGAGCCGAGCGGATTTTTCGTGTGCTGGTCCATCGTTGTCTCCTGGGGGCGCTGACAGCGCCTGTCGGTTTTTATCTGGCCGGCGCATGCCGGCGTTAGCCGTGAAGGCTGCTGACGTATTGCGCGAACGCTTCGGGCGGCATGGCGCTCACCGGCTCGAACGTCTGGTGCGCGATAAATTCCGGCCGGGTCGGCTTGCGAATGGCATTTGACACCGCGCTATACGTGACATACACGATGCGGCGTGGCAGCGGCGTCATGTTGCCCGCAGAGCCGTGCACGGCGTTGCCATGAAACATCAGGACGCTGCCCGCGCTGCCCGTTGCGACTTCGATATCGGTACCGGAGTGGATGATGCTCTCCACGTCCTTCAGGTCCATCCAACGGCGGTTGTTTTCCTTCGGGGTGGTCGGGATCATGCCGCGCTTATGACTGCCGGGCACGAACATGAGTGCACCGTTGGTCGGGTACACATCGTCGAGAAAGATCGCGATATTCATCGCACGCGCCTCGGGCATGCCGTCGTCCTCGTGCCACGTGACGAAGTCCTGATGCCACGGGAATGTATCGCCATCGAACGCGACTTTCGGATTCACCTTGAACTGGTGGATATACAGCGATTCCCCAATCAACTGTTCAACGGGCCGGACGAGGCGCGCGTCGCTGGAGAGCGTGCGGAAGATGTCGCTGTACTTATGACAGCCAAACGCCGTGCGCGGCGCTCCGTTCTTCTCGCGCCAGATTTCAGGGCGCTGCACCTGAGTGATATCAGCGGCTTCGCGGCGTAGGACGTCGACTTCATCGGCTGAAAAAACGTCTGGCAAAACCAGAAAACCGGTTTCGTTGTATTGATTGACCTGGTCCTGGGTGAGCTTCATTACTCTGTCTCCTGTTGGCGGGTGCGCGCACCCGGTTTGATGACTGGTAGAGCTTGGCCGACTCTATGGTCAGCGCCAATGCCGGCCCTCGCGGGCCAGCACAAAATGATTGTCGTCGCCGTTCTGGCCGGCTTTCAGGAGCACCTGTGCGCCGTTCAACGCCGGGTCCGCAGCGTGAATGCGCATGAAGGCGTCCTGGGAAGCCGGGTTGATTGCATCAACGCTGAGCGCGTCGATGCCGAGCCGGCGCATCGTCTGGCTGGACGTGTCGCCGCCCGCCACGACGAAACGCGGCAGACGCCGTCTGGCCGACACCCGCCGTAGCACTGCGCCGTATAGTCCGCCGATGAGCGCCGAAGACTCGGCACCCATCTGCTCGCACACTTGGGTTCCAGTCGCGATATTCGCGTCGTCGAGACCGGAGGCTGTGTAGATCACCACACTTTGCTCACGCTCCAATGCGCTGCAAACCTGAAGCGCGAGCGAATCGGCGAGTTCGTTTTCGCCATGCACAGCAAGCTCTGCGAGCGGGAGACGCAGCACCAGCCAACCTTGTGATTTTGCATGGGCAATCTGCGCGGCGGTGTGCGGTGTGCAACTCCCCGACAGCACCACGATGCTATTCACGGGGCATTGCGCTGCGCCATTACCAGATTCGGCATGCTGATCGCCGAGGTGTGCGGCGAGTCCGGCCGCGAGGCCGTGCGATGCCAGGGCGAACACGGGCCGTCGCGCTGAGGCATGCCAGACGGCGTGCGCTATTTTGCGAAGGTCGGCAGGCTCGATCGCGTCGAACAGGGTGGCCGCCGTTGCAGTGGCCACATCCGCATCGTGTTGGTCGATCAACGCCACAATCCGGTCCACGGATGCGCGACGCAGCGCGGTGAAATCACAGACGCCGATGGGCAACGTCGTCTGCCGCGCAAGGTGGGCTCGCAGGTCGGCCTCGTGCATTGGGGTAGCGGGATGAGCGGCCATGCTCGGATGACGGTCGAGGCGAAAGACCTCGCCGCGAAAAGTCGCGAAGTGGTGACCGAATGCGGTATATCGGCCGAAGTCGGGATGCGCCGCGACGATCGGCACGTTCTGGATGCCGAAGCATCGTCGCGCCAGTTCCAGCACCGCGCCGAAGCTGCCCTGCTCAGGCGACGAATCAAAGGTCGTGCAAATCTTGTACTGAATGACTCGTGCGCCGGCCGCCTTGAATAGCTGGAACGCTGGCTCGATTTCGGCAGCCATTGCGTGCGGCGGCAACGATCGCGCAATACCTGCTACACCTGCCACATCCAGGTTGGCGGTGGCTTCCTTGAATCGTTCCAGACTCGGCGTCTCAACGAACAGGATGCCACGCAAACCTCTGCGATGAAACTCAAGCAGATTGCCCGCCGCTCCGGTGAAATCGTCGCCGTAGAAGGCGATCGGAGCGCCGCGTGGCCGTTGCGGAATGGAAGTTTCGTGCATGGCGGTTCAGGCTGCAAAAGCGCCGAGCGCTCGGGCGAGCGCGGGCCGTGCGCGCGCATAGTCGTCGAGTGACACGCCCTCGATCGCCGCGGCCCACGCCTCCTTGATACTTTCCACACCCGACGCGATCCCGTCGGGATGGCCGAGAATTCCGCCGCCGCACGCATAGATCAGATCCGTCGACTTCATCGCGCGATAGGTGTCAAGCGCCTGCCAGACCGTTTGCTTCGACGAGAAAACCGGCATGACGGGCCAGGCGGGGCCGCTGTCGGCGAACACCGGCGCAACGCAGGCCTGCGCCGAGCGCACCACCGATTCGTTCGACTCATAAAACTTGTTGTCCAGGCCGTTCACGTGGATGTGGTCGGCGCCAGCGATCCGGAACAGCTTGTGCCATGCGCGAAAGTCGACGCCGAAGCCCGGAGCCCGGCTCATCGTGCCGAAACCATTGCGGTGCCCATGAATTGGAAGCTGCGAATGCCGCCGCAAATGAGCCAGCGCCGGCAGGCCGATCCAGTTGAGGCTGACCATCACGCAGTTGCCCCCGGCCGCGAGAACCTTGTCGTGACGACGCAGCATTTCATCGACTTCGCCTGTAATGTTGAAGGCGTACATGACCTGGCGACCCGTACGTTCGGTATAGCGGCGCAGCCTGTCGAGAACGGCGTCGACGCGCTGATCGAACGGACAGTGCGGCGGATCCGCCATGAGTTCGTCATCCTTGATGAAGTCGATGCCGCCATCGGCGAGCCGCTCCACTAGCGACGCGGTTTCGTCGGGCGTCAAGCCGACGCTCGGTTTTACGATCGTGCCGATGATGGGCATGTCTTCGATCTGCGTTATCCGCCGCGTACCTTCCACGCCGAATTGCGGACCCAGGTAGGGATCGGCGAGCACCGAGGGCAACTCGACATCGACGAGCCGCAGCGCGCTGACCGACTGTACGTCGAAGATATTGCCGGCAAAGGTGGCGAGCATGTTTGGCAGCGACGTGCCGGTGTTCTCAAGCGACCACGATAGCTTGACCTGGCAGCGGCGCACCGCCGAGGCCGACGGGTGAGCAATGGAACCGGCCAGGGGCGTTTCCACGTCCACGATTTCATCGATGCGCGCGCCGTGAAGCTCGGCAATCGAAGCGCGTTCGCCAGGAATTGCAACAAATGTGGCCGTGGACGACTCGCCGGCCATCTCGGCCGCGGCATCCTGCGGATCCAGCGAGGTTTCGATCAGGTATCGGGCAGCAAATCGGTGTGACACAGTAGTCTCCGCGTTTAAGGGCGATGACTATATGAAATATTATTTTTCAGCATGCGTCACAGAAAATTTAATTTTATGGGGGTTTTTCGGGGTATGCCCTACGTTCGCCACTGAATTCTTTACGCAGCGCGAGCATCCGGGTCGGCACGTCAGGCAACACGGAATTGGCCGCGGTGCATTGTTAGCGATATCGATTCGCCCGCGTCGCGCAACGTGTTTTATGTCGAGGACTTAGGGCCTGCGGGCCATCGACTTATGTAGCACTGCAGCCGTTGGCCGAGCGAGAGGAAGACGGGGAACTGAACGCCTCGCGCGTGCTGTTTCTGACAGCATATGGGGCGGCAACCTTGCGGCTCAATGTATTCCATAATCGTATAGATAAAGCATTATTCTTCATTATAAAAGCATGTCGATCGCCGCTAGTATGCAGAGTCCTGGCTGCGCCCTCGCGTGAACCCGACAGGCGCACGGTGTCCATCCGCCGCGTCGCCGCGCTGGGCCGATGCGGAAGGACTAACCAAGCATTCACTGATACGCAGCGTCGTCGAAAGCGAAGCGAGCGTGTGGGGAGGAGACTCGAACGTGAAAATGACCTTTCGCTGGTATGGCGACGCCGACCCCGTGCCGCTCGCTTACATCCGTCAGATCCCCGGCATGGTCGGGGTCGTCTCGGCGATCTATGACGTGCCTGTGGGCGCGGTGTGGCCGATCGACAGGATCCTGTCGCTGAAGGCGAAGATAGAGGCTCATGGCCTGACGCTGGAAGTGATCGAAAGCGTGCCGGTGCACGAGGACATCAAGCTCGGCAAACCGACGCGCGACACGCTCATCGCCAACTACGGCCAGACGCTGCGTCACCTCGGCGCCTGCGGCGTGAAGGTGGTCTGCTACAACTTCATGCCGGTTTTCGACTGGACCCGCACCTCGCTGGAAATGCACCTGCCCGATGGATCGACGACACTCGCGTTCGACACACAAGCGATCCGCGAACTCGACGTCAGCCAGGGTATCCAGTTGCCCGGCTGGGACGCGAGCTATCGGCCCGAGCAGTTGAAAGCCCTGTTGCGCGACTACGAAGCGCTTGACGAAGCCGGTCTCTGGGCCAATCTCGACTACTTCCTGCGCGCGATCATTCCGGTGGCCAAAGAAGCCGGCATCAAGATGGCGATCCACCCCGACGATCCGCCGCGGCCGATTTTCGGGCTGCCGCGCATCGTGAAGAATCGCGCTGACCTGCAGCGCGTGCTGGCTATCGTCGACGATCCCGCCAACGGCCTGACGCTGTGTTCGGGGTCGCTGGGCGCGGACCTGCAGAACGATATTCCGGCACTGGTGCGCGAGTTCGGCGCGCGTGGCCGGATTCATTTTGCCCACCTGCGTAACGTGCAAACCAATGCGGCGGGCGATTTTCATGAGACCTCGCATCGCTCGGCCGACGGCTCGCTCGACATGGCGGAAATCGTCAAAGCCTATTTCGAAACCGGCTTTGAAGGCTATGCAAGGCCGGACCATGGGCGAATGATCTGGGGCGAAACGGGCCGCGCCGGCTATGGGCTGTTCGACCGCGCGCTGGGTGCGGTCTACCTGAACGGCATCTGGGAAGGCCTCGCCAAACATCCGGCCTATCATGAGGCTGAGTAATGCCGCCCTGGCTTCGCTCGCGGCGCGCGCTGCTGGCGAAGTCGTCGTTCCCGCCTACGATCGCGCGAGCCTTGCACCGGGCATTGTCCATCTGGGCCTCGGGGCGTTTCATCGCGCGCACCAGGCCGTGTACACCGAGCACACGTTGCGCGCTGGCGATCACCGCTGGGGCATCGTCGGCGTGTCGTTGCGGCGTGCGGACACGTCGGAGGCGCTCACTCCGCAAGATCATCTGTATGCCGTGGATGTGCGCGACGGCACCGCGGATTCGTTCCAGGTGGTCGGTGCGCTGATCACTTCGCTGGTCGCGCCGCAGTCGCCCGCCGCCGTGCTCGATGCGATGACCGATCCGCGCTGCCATATCGTCAGCCTGACGATCACCGAGAAAGGATATTGCCGCAATCCGGCCAGCGGCGCATTGCAGTTCGATCATCCCGACATTGCGCACGATCTGCGCGAGGCCGCCGCGCCGCGAAGCGCGATCGGCTTCGTCGTGCGCGCGCTGGCGCTGCGCCGCGCGGCCGGTCTGGGCCCGTTTACCGTGCTGTCGTGCGACAACCTGCCGTCCAATGGCGACACGATGCGCGCGTTGACGCTGGCGTTCGCGCGCAAAGCGGATCCTCTGCTGGCCGACTGGATCGAACTAGAGGGCGCATTTCCCAACACGATGGTGGATCGGATCGTGCCGCTCACCACCGACGCCGATCGCATGCGCGTCGCGAAGCAGCTCGGTGCCGACGATGCGTGGCCGGTGATGACCGAGCCGTTTTCGCAATGGGTGATCGAGGACCGCTTCGCGGGACCGCGGCCGGCGTGGGAGCGCGCAGGCGCGACGCTCGTGGGTGACGCGCGTCCCTATGAGCAGGCCAAATTGCGGATGTTGAACGGCGCGCATTCGGCGCTCGCCTACCTCGGGTCGCTGATCGGCTATGACACCGTCGATCAGGCGATCGACGCGCCGGCGGTGCTGAACTTTGTCGAAAGCATGTTGCGCGACGAGGTGGAGCCGACGCTGTCACGACCCGCTTTGGCCACCTATCGCGCTGAACTGTTCACGCGTTTTCGCAACACCGCGCTAGATCACCGCTTGCAACAGATCGCGACCGACGGCTCGCAGAAACTGCCACAGCGCTGGCTGGAAAGCGTGCGCGCCAACCTGAAAAGCGGCGCGCCGACCGAACGTCTTGCCTTTGCGCTGGCCGGCTGGATCGCGTACCTCAGCGGTCAGGACGAGACAGGGCGCACCTACGCGATCGCGGATCCCCTCGCCGACACACTGACCGAAGCGGTCCGTTCGACCTTGCACGCGGATGCCGTTGATGCGGTACAAACACTGTTCGAAATCGAGTCGATTTTCGGATGCGATCTGCGTGAACAGCCGCGCTTCGTCGCGCAAGTCGCACGCCATCTGGCGGCGATTCGCGCACAAGGCGTCGTCAAAGCCATGGATGCTTGTACCGCCTCAGGCCATCCCACGTAGCCGCAGCGACCGCCGCGTTCTGCCGGGTAGTAGCCCTAAATAACTGGAGGAAGACATGAGCGACCTGCTCGTCAAACCGTCAAAGCATGCCGAAGACGGCCAGATCATCCATATCACGCCGGCGAGCGCCGGCTGGAAATACGTCGGCTTCGATGTTTTCGACCTGAAGGTCGGCGCCACGGTCACGCAGGATACGGGCAATCGCGAAGTCGTGATCGTGCTCGTCAAGGGGCACGCGATGGTCGGTTGCGAAGGACTCGCGAGCCGCGCAATCGGCGCGCGGATGACGCCGTTCGATGGCGCGCCGTGGTCGATGTATGTGCCGCCGCACACGCGCTACACGATCGTGGCGACGGATCGACGTCGAACTCGGCATCTGCTCCGCGCCCGCGAAAGGCGGTCTGCCGCCGCGCTTCATTGCACCTGACGAGGTCAAGCAGGAAACCCGCGGCGCTGGCGCCAATCTGCGTCACGTGCGCCACATCCTGCCGGAAACCGAGCCGGCGGAGAGCTTGCTGGTGGTGGAATCGGTGACGCCTGCGGGCAACTGGTCGAGCTACCCGCCGCATCGCCACGATACCGACGATGGCGAGCAGCAGACCTATCTCGAGGAAACCTATTACCACCGTGTCTCGCCGCCGCAGGGCTTCGCGATTCAGCGCGTCTATACCGACGACCGCAGTCTCGACGAAACGCTCGCGGCGTACGACAAGCATGTCGTGCTGGTGCCGCGCGGCTATCACCCGGTTGCCGCCGCGCACGGCTACGACCTCTACTACCTGAATGTGATGGCCGGTCCGCGCCGCACCTGGCACGTACACAACGAGCCGGCGCATGAATGGTTACTACAGCCCGGCGCAAGCGTCGCGGTGGACGGCGCGCGCTGAGTCCCGTTGCGGTAAGTCAGTCGCTGTCGGCGTCGGGGCCTTGGGTGTCGAATCCGGCCGCCTCGCGCAACGCTTGCAGCATCGCCCGCGCGCCCGGTGAAAGCCGTGTCGCCGCGCCGTGTGACGATGCCCGCCGGTCCGAGCTTCAGATCGAGTTCGAACGGTAGTGGTTCGAGTGCACCGGCAATGCAATACGGTCGCACCGGCTCGCGCGCAAGCGGCGCGATCATATCGCTCATCTGCAGCAGACTCGTGATGACAGGTCAGCGACGAGCTCTCGACCACATCCGTCGGCAACGCGAGCTGCCGTTCGAGAAAAAGTTGCGTGAACTGATTGCGCATCACGTTGCCTTTCGGCGGCAAGATCCACGTTTGCGGCGCCAGATCGTTCCAGCTCAGAGTCTTGCGCTTGACGAGCGGATGGCCAACGCGTGCGAACAGCGCGTGCTGTGCTTCTGCGAGCGGGGCGTAGTGCAGTTCCGCCAGATCGTCCGGATTGCGGATTCGCGCGACGATCATATCCAGCTTGCCTTCCTGCAGACGCTGCACCAGCACCTCGCTGAACTCCATCTCGATGTTGATGCGAATCTGCGGAAAGCGCTTCTTGAGGAGCGCCACCGCTTGCGGCACGAGGTTGGTGGCCGCCGTGACCTCGGTGCCGATCATCGCCTGCCCGGTCAGGCCGGCTTTGAGCGCGGACACTTCGTCGTACGCGTGTTGCAACTCCGCCAGCACGCTGCGCGCATGGCGGATCAGCACCTCGCCGTACCAGGTGGGCTCGACACCGCGCGGATGCCGTTCGAACAATGGCACACCCATCGTCTCTTCCAGTTCCCGCAGCAACTTGGTCGCCCCGGGCTGCGTCATGTGCGCGGCGTCCGCCGCGCGCAACACCGACCGATGGATGTCGAGCTGAACGATCAGGGCCAATTGGCGTGTCTTCAGACGCGTGGGGTCGAAGCGGCCCGCCGCGATGGCCCCCGCGCTATTGTCCGGATGAGTGGCCGAACTCACGATGTTTTCTCCACGTATTCCTTATCGATATAGATGTTGCGTTATTTTTCATTATAAAAGCATATCGATCGATTCTACTATGCGGAAGATGTCCTGCATTCCACGGCGGGACGGATTCCCATCACGGGCATCGAGACCGGCTGCACCTAGCCTCCGCGTAGGCAGCCGCACAGGAGACGAAGAACGCAATGAACACCCGTACCGCAGACATCCCGCCGGAAGGCATCACCACCGACGAGTTCCTCGGCCGCGTCGCCAAGGTCCGCAGCGCACTCGACAAGGCGGGCCTGGTCGGCCTGCTCGCCTTCGGCGATTGCTGGCGTGGCGCGAACATCGGCTACTTTACCGAGTTCCGTCCGCTCGACGGCGTATCGGACATCGCCAACGCGATCCTGCTGCTGCCCGTGGACGGCGACCCCGTGCTGTTCGTGTCGGATCAATGCTTCGACTACGCGACGAGCGTGACCGCCTTCGAGGTGCGCAGCCTGCGTGAAGTCGCGCAACAGGTGCAGGCATTTTCGGCGCGGCACCGTAGCGGCACGGTCGGCCTCGCCGGCGCCGCCTATATCCCCGCGGACCTGTTGCAGCGCCTGAACGCCGGTCTCGGCGAACTGAAACTCGAACCGACGATGGTGCTGGCCGAAATCAAGGCGATCAAGAGCGACGCCGAAGTGGCGCTGATGCGCAAAGCCGCCGCCTTGACCGATTCGGCGATGGCCGCGATTCGCGACGCGCTCGCCGACCGCCGTCCCTACACCGAGCGTGAGCTCGCTCTGATCGCTGACCGCGCGATGCTCGCGGGAGGAGCAGACCGGACCGCGTTCGATTCGATGGTGCAATCCGGTCCACGCTCGGCGTACAACCTGGCGCGCCCCACCGACCGTATCCTGCAACCGGGCGACCTGATCATGACCGACATCGGTGCGCGTTATCGTGGGTACGTCGCCGATGGCGGACGCGGTTTCACCTACGGTCCGGCGAATCCCGAGAAGATGGCGATCGTCGCGGCAGCGGCGCGCGCGGTCGAAGCGGGGCTTGCCGCCGCGCGTCCCGGCATGGCGGCCATGGAACTGAACGCGGTGATCCAGCAGGCGCTGGTGAAATCGAACTACGAGCAATACTCGAGCGAAGCGCGCGGCCATGGCACCGGTCACGGCACCGGCATGGACCCGGAAGAAGAAGCGCCGTGGATTGGGCCGGGCAACAAGACCGTGCTGCAGGAAAACATGGTCTTTACCCTGAAGGCGACGATCACGGTGCCGAACGTCGGCGGTTTGCGCACGGAACGTATTGTGCGGTTGACCTCGGGCGGCGTCGAAACACTCGACCAGTTCCCAATGGAACTGCACTGGTGAGCACAGTGTATTTATCGTAACGTGCCGGCGGATTTGCGCCGCCGACACGCAGCAGTTCAAAACATAGATTCCCAGAGAAGGGAGGAGACATGAATACATCGCCCGTTTCACCCGGCAACGCGCCGGTTATCAGCCGTTCGGCCGTCAACCGTGTGCTGGCCGCTTCGGTGGTCGGGACCGCCATCGAGTGGTACGACTTTTTTCTCTATGCCACCGCTTCGGCGCTGGTCTTCGCCAAGCTGTTCTTCCCCTCGTTCGATCCGGTGGTCGGCACCATCGCGGCGTTCGGCAGTTTTGCGGTCGGCTATCTCGCACGGCCCTTCGGCGCCGTGTTTTTCGGGCACTTTGGCGATCGCATCGGACGTAAGGCGACGCTCGTCGCGACGCTGACGATCATGGGCGTCGGCACCTTCGTGATCGGCCTGCTGCCGACTTACGCCTCGATCGGCGTCTGGGCGCCGATC
Source organism: uncultured beta proteobacterium (assembly GCA_963738755.1). GTDB lineage: Bacteria > Pseudomonadota > Gammaproteobacteria > Burkholderiales > Burkholderiaceae > Paraburkholderia. The sequence continues at coordinate 133,703 of CAVTXZ010000007.1, read as the reverse complement.
CTGCTGGTCGCGATGCGCTTCCTGCAAGGGCTCGGCGTCGGCGGCGAATGGGGCGGCGCGGTGCTGATGGTGGTCGAAACGGCGCCGGCCACGAAACGTGGTTTCTTCGGCGCGTTCCCGCAATTGGGCGTGCCGCTCGGACTGATGCTTTCGACCGCGGTGTTCAAAGCCGTCTCGAGTCTGCCGTCAGACGCGTTCTATTCATGGGGATGGCGCCTGCCGTTCCTGCTGAGCGTCGCGCTGATCGCGATCGGCCTTTTCATCCGCCTGCGCGTCATGGAGTCGCCGGTATTCGAACAGATCAAGGCGAGCAAGCAGGTCGTGAAGGCGCCACTGATCGAATTGCTGCGCCGGCATCCGAAAGATCTCGTGCTGACGATCGGCACGCGCTTCGCGGTCGACATTACTTTCAACGTGATCAACGTGTTCGTGCTGGTATACGGAACGACGCGGCTCGGCTTGTCGCGTGGACTACTGCTGAACGCCATCATTGTGGGCTGCGCGTTTGCGCTGATCACGCTGCCGCTGTTCGGCAAACTGTCGGACGTGATCGGACGCCGGACCGTCTTCATGCTCGGCGCGGTGTTCGTGGCGATCTATGGATTCGCGTTCTTTCCGTTGCTTGAGACACGCAATCCGAGCTTGATTTTCGTGGCGTACGTCTGCGGTATCGCGTTGAGCCAGGCGTCGGTGTACGGCGTGCAATCGACGTGGTTTGCGGAGCTGTTCGGTACGCGGGTGCGCTACACGGGTGCGTCGCTGCCGTATCAGATCGCCGGCATCATCACGTCAGGACCGACGCCATTGATTGCCACCTATCTGTTCGCGACGTATGGCCAGACGCTGCCCATTTCGATCTATATCGCGGCGACAGGGTTGCTGAGCCTGGTGTGCGCGTTTTTCCTCGCTGAGACTTTCAGGCGGGATCTGTCCGCAGAGCCGGAAGATGAGGCGGCCGCAGCGCTGGGCGCGCGTGCAGCCGCTCACTCGCCGCATCCGCTGCCGCGCTGAGCGCAAATCGATCCGGCTGCCATGCCGTCTATGACGTGGCCGTTTGCGCCGCCGGAGCGGCGGCCGGCGCGAGGCGACCGTCGAATCGCTAACGCGGGTTGAGTGGACGCCTCGTCGGCCCGTTTAACCGCGGATCGGACATAAGCGGCGCTTAGCGACGACGGCATGGTCTGCCCGGTGGCATGTGCAGTCTGCGCCTGCGGCGTAGGGCTGAAGAGACTGTCATGCGTGGTCGGAGAGCCTGGGAATTCGGCCATCGGTTGACACTGCAAGAGTAATTCGTTATTGTCTGACAACCTGATCAAACGAGATCTTATTAATGCTTGAGCTTGAACGTCCCGATTCGCTTGTGCAACGTGTGGTAAGCGCACTTCGCGCGGAAATTGATACTGGTCATTTTCCTGCCGAGTCGCGTCTGCCAACGGAGCAGCAACTGTCGGAACGGCTCAACGTGAGCCGCTCAGTCGTGCGCGAGGCAATCGCGCAGCTGAAGTCGGACGGCGTACTGGTTGCCCGGCGCGGCGCAGGGTCGTTCATTTCGCAGACGCCGTCGGGTACGGTGTTCCGGCTGCCGAGCGGCGGCAACCAGAAGCTGGATCTTGCGCAACTGTTCGAAATGCGTTTGTGGATCGAAACCCAGGCGGCGATGACCGCGGCGCGTCGACGTACCCCGGAAGATCTGAAGCGTATGAGCGATGCGATCCGCGAGATGGAAAAGAAACGCCTCGATTTCGACGCGGCTTCCGCGGCCGATGTCGCGTTTCACCGGGCCATCGCCGCAGCCACGAAGAACGAGTATTTCGTCGCGTTCCACGATTTCCTGCGCGGCCAACTGGTGGCGGTGCGTCGCGCGCAGTGGGCCAACACGGCGAGCCACGCGGGCGACTACGCGCGCCAGGAGCATGGCGAGCTGTACGAGGCTATCGAGCGCGGCGACCATCGGGGTGCCGCTGAATCGGCTGAGCGGCATCTGCGCGCCGCAGCCAAACGCCAGAAGATCGAGTTACCCCCTAGCGATTGACGATAGCGGGCTCGAGCGCGGACCTTCGCGGCTCCGCGCTCAAGTCCCCGGCGCGATCTCTTTTTTTTGGCTACTTAGTCTGACAACCTGATAAGCGGACGAGAAAGCGTTTAGCATGCTGAATCCGCAAAGTAGAAGCGAAGAAGAAAAACATGATTTATGACTTTTGCATCATCGGTGGCGGCATCGTCGGTCTCGCGACGGCGATGGAGTTGCTGCAACGGGAGCCCACGGCCTCACTGCTGCTGCTCGAGAAGGAGACCACGCTCGCGAAGCATCAGACCGGGCACAACAGCGGTGTGATTCACGCGGGCATCTACTACCAGCCGGGCAGTCTGAAGGCGGAGTTGTGCAAGCGCGGCGCCGAGGCAACCAAGCAGTTCTGCAGGGAGCATGCCATTGCGTTCGACGTGTGCGGCAAGCTGCTGGTCGCGTCGAATCCGCTCGAGCTGTCGCGCATGGAAGCGCTGTACGCGCGCTCGCAACAGAACGGTTTGTGCGTCGAGCGGCTCGACGCCGCCGAATTGCAGCGCCGTGAGCCGAATATTGTTGGTCTGGGTGGCCTGTTCATCGATGCGACTGGGATCGTTGACTATCGTCAGGTATGCGAAGCGATGGCGCGCGTCATCAAGAAAGCAGGCGGCGAAATTCAGCTCGGCACGCGGGTCACGTCGATTGCCGAGTTGGGCGATTACGTCACCGTCGGCGCCTCGGAGGATCAGCAATGGCAGGCGAAGAAGCTGGTGGTCTGCGGCGGCCTGCAATCGGACCGGCTAGCCAGGCTCGCGGGCGTGAAAATCGATCACCAGATCGTGCCGTTTCGCGGCGAGCACTACCGCTTGCCGGCCTCGAAGAACGACGTGGTGCGTCATTTGATCTATCCGATTCCCGACCCGGATCTGCCGTTTCTCGGCGTGCATCTGACGCGGATGATCGACGGTAGCGTGACAGTCGGACCGAACGCGGTGCTCGGTTTCGGCCGCGAAAGCTATCCGAAGCTTTCCGTGAATCTGCGCGACGTCGCCGAATATGCCGCTTTCCCCGGCTTCTGGAAAACCATCTGGCGCAACCTGGGCTCCGGCATGGGCGAGATGAAGAACTCGCTGTTCAAGCGCGGTTATCTCGAGCAATGCCGCAAATACTGCCCGTCGCTGACGGTCGACGATCTGCTGCCCTATGAAGCCGGCATTCGCGCGCAAGCCGTGATGCGCGACGGCACGCTGGTGCACGACTTCCTGTTCGCCGACACGCCGCGCATGGTGCACGTGTGCAATGCGCCTTCGCCGGCCGCGACCTCCGCGATGCCGATCGGCTCAATGATCGCCGACCGCATTCTGAAGGCCGCATAACTGACTGGCACACCCATCGGCACGCTCATTGAACAACACCGTTTCCGCCGACGAGGACGGTCGTCGCCTCGTTGGATTTTCTGTTGTGTCCGCCGTGCATCGGCAAAGCGCAACTCCTCTCTGCATTGAAAAAAAGTGACTGGACACCTCGCAGTGCATAAGTCCCTCGCAACCTCCTCGAAACCTCTCGCCGCACACGTGGCATTCGCATTCGCCGCGCTTGCCGCTGCGGGAGCGCCGGCAGCAGTTCACGCGCAAAGCAGCGTGACGCTATACGGCATCATTGACGAGGGCATCAACTACACGAGCAACGTACAAACGAGCCCGGGCCGAGGCCACAGCCAGTACAGCCTGTCGAGCGGCATTCTGAGCGGCAGCCGTTGGGGCCTGCGCGGCAATGAAGATCTGGGCGGCGGGATCAAGGCGATCTTCGTGCTCGAAAGCGGTTTCGACGTGAACAGCGGCAAGATGGGCCAAGGTTCGCTGCTGTTCGGCCGCCAGGCGTATGTGGGGGTTTCGAGCCCGTACGGCACGGTCATGTTTGGCCGTCAGTACGATCCGGTGGTCGACTACATCCATCCGCTGATGCCGAGCGCGATGTTCTCGGGCAGCATCGGCGCGCATCCGGGCGACCTCGACAACCTCAACAACACCAATCGCGTGAACAACGCGGTCAAGTACCGCACGGCCAGCTATGGAGGCTTGACCGCGGAAGGCATGTATAGCTTCGGCGGCGTGCCGGGCAGCATGGCCGGCAACCAGATCTACTCGCTCGGCGCCGGTTACGCTCGCGGGCCGGTCACGGTCGGCGTCGGCTACCTGAATGCGCGCAATCCGAATGCCTCGTTCTTCGGCACGGCAGTCGGTGCGACGGCCACCACCAACAACTTCGGCGGCTCGCCGGTGATCAACGGCTATGCCTCGGCGCAAAGCGAAGAGATCATCAGCGCCGGCGCCACATACGTGATCGGCGCGGCGACCCTCGGCGGGATTTACTCGAACACGAAATTCAAGCATCTGAGCGGCGCGGTGTCGGCGCTCAATCCGGCTGGCGTGGGCGGCACTGCGAGCTTCAACAGCGCGGAAGTCAACTTCCAGTATCAGTTGACGCCGGCGCTCTCGTTCGGCGCGGCCTACAACTACACCGACGGCGGCGGCGCGAATCACGCGAAGTACCAACAGGGCTCGCTGAGTGCCGACTACATCGTCTCCAGGCGCACGGATTTCTATCTGATCGGCGTTTTGCAGCACGCGTCGGGCACCGATTCGACCGGGCATGCAGCGCGCGCCTCGCTCAATGGCCTGACGCCCGCGTCGGGTAACCAGCAGGCGACGGTGCGTTTCGCGATCCGCCACAAGTTCTGACGCCCAGCCGCCGGCCCCCTTTCACCGAAACCAGGAGCAAATCTGTGACCTCAGCGACCGCAGTGACCGCAGTGACTATCCCGAGCCCGCTCACTGACGAGAACCGCGCCCGCCTGCGCAACGTCAGCACGGCGACCCTGACCACTGCACTTTTCAAGCGCGGCCTTCACAACGTTTGCGTGCAAGGCGTGCTGCCGGTCAACCCGGCGGCCGCGCGCATGGTTGGCGAAGCCTATACGCTGCGCTACATTCCGGCCCGCGAGGACCTCGATCACATCGGCGTGTTCTCGGACCGCAGCCATCCGCAACGCCGCGGCGTCGAGGAGATTCCACCTGGTCACGTGATGGTGGTCGATTCGCGCAAGGACGCGCGCGCGGCCTCGGCAGGCGGCATTCTGATCACGCGGATGATGATGCGCGGCGTGGCCGGCGTGGTCACCGACGGCGGCTTTCGCGACACGCCGGATTTGCAGAGGCTCGACTTTCCATGCTATCAGTCGCGGCCGTCGGCGCCGACCAACCTGATCCATCACCACGCGGTCGATCTGAACGTGCCGATCGCGTGTGGCGACGTGGCGGTGTATCCGGGCGACATCATCGTCGGCGATGCGGAAGCCGTCGTGGTGATTCCGGCGCATCTGGCCAACGAGATCGCTGAGGAAGCTGCCGCGATGACGGTATTCGAAGACTGGGTCGACGCACAGGTGCGCGCCGGCCGCTCGACCTTCGGACTGTACCCGCCGGACGAAGCGACGCGCGCCGACTTCGAAGCATGGAAAAAGAGCCCGTCTGCAAACGGGGTCGGCCTATAAGCAGGGAAATGGGCATCTGTGCCGCGCAACGATGCAATCGCGCGAGCGCCGGTGGCCGCTCTAACGAAGGGTTTCGTACGGCGAGGCCGTACGAGACCACCCGTATCAGCATTTACGACGGACCGCGCAAAAGGCGGTCCGGCATGGAGACGGCAGTGATCGATCGAAGCAGTGACGAACAACTTTTTACGCGTATAGCGTGGCGGCTCGTGCCGCTGCTGATCGCGATTTTCCTGGTCGCGTATATTGACCGCGCCAATATCGGCTTCGCCAAACTACAGATGCTCAGCAGCCTGAAGATGAGCGAGGCGTCGTACGGCTTTGCGTCGTCGCTGTTCTTCATCGGCTATCTGGTATGCGAGGTGCCGAGCAATCTGCTGATGCATCGCTTTGGCGCGCGCCGCTGGATCTCGCGGATCATGTTCACGTGGGGCGTGGCGACGCTGTTGCTCGCGTGGACGCCTTCGGCATTGGCGTTCCAGATCCTGCGCTTTCTGCTCGGCGCTGCGGAAGCAGGCCTTTATCCTGGGATAATTCTCTACCTCGGCATGTGGTTTCCTGAACGGCAGCGCACCGGCATCATCGGCTTGCTGACGCTCGGCAGCAGCATGGGCAACATGCTCGGCTCGCTGATCGGCGGTTTCTCACTGGAACTGCATGACGTAGCGGGCCTCGCCGGCTGGCAGTGGGTGTTTCTGACCACCGGCACGCCTGCCGTACTGCTGACCTTTGTCACGCTGTACTGCCTCCCCGATGGCCCGCGGTCCGCCAACTTTCTGACGGCCCGCGAGAAAGATGTCGTCGAAAGCCGGCTGCGCGCCGATCCGCCCGCGGCACGCCTTGCCGGCGGCGATGGCTGGTCATTGGCCGCGCTGGTTACGGTGGCGCTCTTTAGCGTCGGGTACGGGACCATCTCCATCGCGATCTACGGCATCGCCTACTGGCTGCCGATCCTGGTCAAAGGCTTCGGCGTGACGAGCAGCGTCAACGGCATGCTCAACATGATTCCGTGGTTCATCACATCGCTGATGCTGCTGTGGTTGCCGCGCCGTCTGAAAACGCCGCGCCGCGTGCTGATCGCCGCGTTCTGCGCAGCATTGCTCGGCATTCTGTGCTTCGTCGCCAGCGTGGGGCCGTTCAGCAACGCGGTGCGTTTCGCAGCGCTCTCGCTCGGCGCACCGTGTCTGTATCTGATGATTCCGTGTTTCTGGGCATTGCCGCCGCGCCTGCTGCCGGCCTCATTCATGAAAGGCGCGGGCGGCGCGGCGGCGCTCGCGGTGATCGCGGCGGGCTCGAGCGTCGGCGGTTTCCTTGCGCAAAACATCATGCCGTGGGTCGGCAAGGTAACGGGCAGCACGTCCGCGCCGATGCTCGTGCCCGCCATTAGCCTGCTGTTGCTCGGCACCGGCGCACTGGTGGTCTGGTTGCGGCTTGGTCTCGCGGGCCGCGGCGGACCGGAGTCCATGTCCACAGCACAATAAGTTTTAACGCTTAACTTAACGCAACGCGTCGGCCATTTTTTTCAATTCAATTCTTTCGTTTAGCAGGTCAGTCATGGCAGACACTATGCCCCGCGTCGGGGCCGCAATTGCACGGCAGCAAATCGAGGTCATTCTTGAAGCTTGGGGCATGTCGCCCGGGCAGGTCGCGGCTTCGGCCGACATTCTGATCGATTCCGATCTGAAGGGTATCGACTCGCACGGCATCTCGATGCTGATGTTCTACGACCAGTTGTATCGCGCCGGTCAGATCGACATAAAGGCGAGCGCGCGCATCGTGCGCGAAACCGCGACCACGGCGCTGATCGACGGCAATGCGGCGATGGGACACCCCACGTCGCGCATGGCGATGGAACTCGCAATCGAGAAAGCGCTGGCGTGCGATATGGGCGCGGTCTCCGTGTTCAACTCGCAGCATTTCGGCGCGGCGGGCTACTACGCGGAAATGGCGGCTGAACGCGGACTGATCGCGATGGTGTCGTGCTCGACCCGGCTTGCAACGGTAGTGCCGACTTTCGGGGCAGAGCCGATGCTCGGCACCAATCCGTTCGCCTTTGCCACGCCGGCGGGCCGGCATCCGCCCGTGATTCTCGACATGTCGACCAGCGTGGTCGCGTCGAACAAGGTCAAGGTGTACGCGTTGCAGGGCAAGCCGTTGCCGCCGGGCTGGGCGCTCGACGCGAACGGCAACCCGCTGACCGATTCGGCCGAAGCCTACCGGCTGCTGTTCGAGCGCCTCGGTGGCGGCCTCGCGCCGTTGGGCGGCGACGGCAAGACTCTCGGCGGTCACAAAGGCTACGGCCTCGGTTTGTTCGCGCAGATTCTCGGGAGCACGCTGGGCGGCGGTTCGTTCTCGCCTGTGCGGAACCGCACGCAAAGGAGCGACGAGCCGGACAACATAGGCCATTTCTTCCTTGCTATGAATCCGGCGGCGTTCCGTCCCATCGAGGAATACCACGCTGACTTCGACGCGGTAATCGATGCGCTGCGCGAAAGCCAGCCCGCCGACCCGGCGCAGCCCGTATTGATCCCTGGGGACCCTGAACGTCTGACGCGCGCGGAGCGCAGCGAGCAGGGCATACCGATGCCCGATTCGTTGCGCGAGAAGATCCGCGAAGTCGCACAAGCGGCGGGTGCGCCGTTCCTGCTGACGGTTTGATTCCGGCGCTTTTCAAGCGGCCTTCACCTTCAACCTGTTTCCGGCGCAGCCACGACGCGGCAGGTGGGCGGGCGCCGGTCTCCGCCATTTCCCAGGAAAAGCTAATGACAACAACCGTTCTCGGCTACAACTACATCGGCGGCCAGCGCAGCGCGCGTGGCGACGTCACGTTGCACAGTCTGTCGGCATCGACTGGGGAGACCTATCCGGTGGCCTTCGCGCAGGCGACCGACGAAGAAATCGACGCTGCGGCAGAGGCCGCGGCTGCCGCGTTTGCGCGTTATCGTGCGGTGCCCGCGAGCACCCGCGCGGACTTTCTCGACGCGATTGCTGCGGAGATCGACGCGCTTGGCGACGATTTCATCGCCGAGGTGATGCGCGAAACGGCGCTGCCCAACGGCAGGATTGTCGGCGAACGCACACGCACGAGCAATCAGATGCGCCTGTTCGCGGCGGTCCTGCGCCGGGGCGACTTTTACGGCGCGCGCATCGATCGGGCCTTGACCGAGCGGCAGCCGATTCCGCGTCCCGATCTGCGCCAGTACCGGATCGGTGTCGGCCCGGTCGCAGTGTTCGGCGCGAGCAATTTTCCGTTGGCGTTCTCGGTCGCGGGCGGCGATACCGCATCCGCGCTGGCGGCCGGCTGCCCCGTGGTGGTCAAGGCTCATTCCGGCCATCTTGTCACAGCCGAATACATGGCGGACGCAATCGAACGGGCGGTGCAAGGCACCGGCATGCCGGCGGGAACCTTCAACATGATCTACGGCGAACGCGTCGGCGCGCACCTCGTGCAGGCGCCCGGCATTCAGGCGGTAGGCTTCACCGGCTCACTGCGTGGCGGACGTGCGCTATGCGATCTCGCGGCGGCTCGCGAGCAGCCGATTCCGGTGTTCGCGGAGATGTCGAGCGTGAATCCGGTGTTCCTGCTGAATGGCGCACTGGAGGAGCGGGGATTGGCGATCGCCAATGAACTGGCGGCCTCGGTAGCAACCGGTTGCGGGCAGCTTTGCACGAGCCCGGGTCTTGTGCTCGGCATACGCTCGGCAAGCTTCAGCGCGTTTGTCGACCATCTCGGCCGCGCGATCGAGCGGCAGGCGCCGCAGACCATGCTGAACCCGGGCATCTTTGCGAACTTCAACGCGGCGGTCGAACGCGCCGCTGCACAGCGCGGCATCCGGTTGCACGCGTGCGCCCGAGGCGACGCCCGGCAAGCCGCACCGCAACTGTTCATGGCGGACGCGAACCTCCTGTTCGATCGAAGCCGGCCGCTCGAAGAAGAAATCTTCGGACCGGCGACGATCGTCGTCGAAGTCGATGACGCTGACCAGCTATTGCGCTTTGCATCGGCAATGCGCGGTCAACTGACGGCCACGCTGATCGCCTCGTCCAATGATCTGCGGTCGCATCGCACGCTGATCGAGCGGCTCGAGGAAAAGGCTGGCCGTCTGCTCGTGAACGGCTATCCGACCGGCGTCGAAGTGTCGGACGCGGTTGTCCATGGTGGACCGTGGCCCGCCACATCCGATGCGCGCGGCACCTCCGTCGGCACGCTCGCCATCGACCGCTTCCTGCGGCCGGTGTGCTACCAGAATTACCCGGACGAACTGCTGCCCGACGCGCTGAAGAATGCCAATCCGCTCAAGCTGATGCGGCTCGTCGATGGAGAAATGACGCCGCGTCCGCTCGACGGTTCGAGCGCCCGTTGAGGATAAACACGATGCCAAAATTGTCCATACGCGCGCGACTTGGCGCCGCGATACTTTTGCTGTCGGTGCTGCTGATCGTCATCGGCGCGCTCGGCGTGACCGGTATGGCGCGCAGCAACGACGCCAATCGCGAGACGTACGAAAACCGGCTCGCCAGCACACGGCTGATCGGTGATGCCGAACTGTCGATCAGCCGTGAGCGGACGACCGTCGACCGGATCGCCTTCGATCCCACAGCACCGACCGTCGACAAAGACGTGGCCACTTACCGCATGCTCAAAGGGCAAGGCATGGAGGCCTGGACGCAATACCTGGCTCTGCCCGCCACGTCGACTGAAAGCAGTCTTGCTGCAGTGGTCAACGCAAAGCGCAGCCAGGTGCAGAATGACCTCGATGCTTTCGCGGATTCGGTCAAGGGCATGGACGGCGCGGCGGTCAAACTCGCGTTGAAGAAAATTGCTTTGGCCAATACCGACTATGTCACGGCAAGTGCGAATCTCAAGCAGCTTCAGCGCGACGAAGCGAAGGCGCGGTACGCTGGTGCAGAAGCCGGTTTCCGGCTTTTTCGCGCAATAACGGCCGGTACCGCCGTGCTCGGCCTGCTCGCCGGCGCGTTGACGTTCATGTCGCTGCGCCGCGCGATCAGCGGTCCGCTCGACGAGGCGCGGAGACACTTCGACCGGATCGCGGCGGGTGACCTGTCGCAACGAATCGAAATTCGTTCAAGCGATGAAATGGGCGCGCTGCTACAGGGTCTTTCGCAGATGCGCGACGGTCTCGCGAACACGGTAAATGCTGTGCGCCACGCGAGCGACACCATCGCAACAGCCGCGCAGCAGATCGCCTCGGGCAACCTCGATTTGTCTTCGCGCACGGAACAGCAGGCGGCGTCATTGCAGGAAACGGCGGCAAGCATGGAGGAGCTGACCGGCACGGTAAGGCAGAATGCCGAGAACGCGAGCCAGGCGCTGACGCTCGCGACCAGCGCCACGGAAACCGCCCACCATGGCAGCAGCGCGGTCGAGGGGGTGGTAGCGACGATGGCCGAGATCGATCAGAGTTCTGCACGCATCGGCGACATTATCGCGATCATCGAAGGAATCGCGTTTCAGACCAATATCCTTGCCCTCAATGCGGCTGTCGAAGCCGCGCGTGCGGGTGAGCAGGGGCGCGGATTCGCGGTGGTGGCCTCCGAAGTGCGCACGCTTGCGCAGCGCTCGTCGGCGGCGGCCAAGGAGATCAAGGAACTGATCGAGACGTCGAGCGGAAAAGTGCAGGCGGGAGGCACGCTGGTGAACGAGGCGGGCGGCCGCATGCAGGCGATTCTCGCCAGTGTGAAGCGCGTGGCCGATATTATGGGCGAGATATCGGCCGCTTCGTCTGAGCAAAGCTCGGGTATCGAACAGGTCGCTCACGCGGTAGCGCAGATGGATACCGCGACTCAGCAGAATGCCACACTGGTCGAGCAGGCGGCGGCAGCGGCGCAGTTGCTTGAGCAACAGGCGCGGCAGTTGAAGGAAACGGTCGCGGTGTTTCGCCTCTAGACAAGCGACCACACCGCCACCCCAAGCGCACCTGTACATAAAAAAGTGCGCTCGGCCGCGTCAGCACGACGCGACAGACCGCCTTCGACCGACCGTCACCGACGGTCTCGCGGAAACTTTCTTATCACGCTCAGCGCGGATTTACGCATTGCTTACCTGCCCCACGGCGCGGGCAAGCGCCCGCCGTTTTGCAAGGGCCTCGTATAGAGCGCGCACGCCGAATCGCCAGGGCGCGATCTCGGTTGACGACTGCACGGTGTTGACAAGTGCGCCGAGCTCCGGCGTTGCAATCGTCACCTTGTCCCCGAGGTGATGCGTGAAGCCGCTGCCCGGAGCATGCCGGTCCTCAATCGGAGAGAACATCGTACCGAGGAACAGCATGAAGCCGTCGGGATACTGGTGATGCGGCCCGGCAGTCTGGGCCACGAGTTCCTCTGGGTCACGGCTGATCTCGCGCATGTGGCTCACGCCTTCGAGAATGAATCCGTCGTCCGCGCCTTCTATCCTGAGCGACACGCTGGCCGCCCGCACCGAGTCCATCGTGAAGCGATCATCGAACAACCGGATAAAAGGACCGATCGCGCATGAGCCGTTGTTGTCTTTCGCTTTGCCGAGCAGCAACGCACTGCGGCCCTCGATGTCGCGCAGATTGACGTCGTTGCCAAGGGTTGCACCGACGATCGTTCCGCGGCTGTTTACCGCCAGAACGATTTCCGGCTCGGGATTGTTCCAGTGGGAGGCCGGGTGAAGCCCAACGTCCGCGCCGTAGCCGACTGCCGACATCGGTTGAGACTTGGTGAACACCTCTGCGTCAGGCCCAATGCCGACCTCCATATATTGCGACCATGCGCCGCGCCGTTCCAGTTCCCGCTTCAGACTGTCGGCAGCTGGCGTGCCGGGGCGAATCCTGGAGAGATCCGTGCCGATCAGTTGCGCGATCGTCGCGCGCACAGTGTCGGCTTGCGTCGCGTCGCCGGCAGCCTGTTCTTCAATGACCCGTTCGAGCAGGCTCACGGCAAAGGTCACGCCGCATGCCTTGATGGCCTGAAGATCGCATGGCGCGAGCAATGCCTGGCCGATGTTCTCGACGGGACCGAGTGCCTCGCCCTCGACGTGACGCGCAAACTCTAACAGGTCCACGCGCTCGAACAGATCGGAGGTCGTCGGCACCGACGCCGTGATGTCGAAGACCCGACCGGCACGAACAACGACGACCGACGGCCCGTCTATCGGCGCGTTTCGCCAGATGCGTCCGACCAGCAGGGCATCGGGTAGGTCAGCAGGTACGAAATGCGGAAGATCGTTCGATATCATGGACGGCCTGGCTAGCGAAAGTGGGGAACCGCGAGGGAGGTACGCTTCAAGCGAGCGATACGCGTTGCGTGTCGGGCCGAAGCCTGCCTGGCAGCATCACGCGACTCAGCGCTTCGGCGAAGAAGAAATCGCCGAACATCGTCGCGCCGTCGACGCCTTCATTGTGCGGCTTCGAATAGCAGGAATTCCTCAAGAGTCCGCGCTGCGCAGGTTCGTAGGCAAACTCGTCACGACATAGAGCTTCGAGCATCGCAAGTCCGTGTTCGCGCCAGCGAACCGCATCGGCAGGATCGGGATGCAGACGGCCCATCTCGATCAGCGCTGACGCCATGACCGCTGCTGCGGCAGTGTCCTTGATTTCCGCGTCCGCGCCAGTGGCGTCGAAATCCCACGGTGGCACCGGACGTCCATCGAGCCGGCGCAGATAGTACGCCGCTAGCCGCCCTGCAAGATCCAGCCAGACGCGCTTGCCGGTTTCACGCGCCGTGTTCACGTAGCCATAGACGGCCCACGCCTGGCCCCGGCTCCACGCCGATTCGTCGAATGCGCCCTGAAACGTGTAGCCGCGCTGGCGCACACCGGTTGTCACGTCGTACTCGACCGCGTGGTAAGTCGAATCGTCGGGGCGGATAAACGCCTTCGCGGTCATGACGGAGTGCGCTTCGGCGGCGAGGCGATAACTGCCGTCCCCGGAATGGTTCGCCGCCCAGTAAAGCAACGATAGATTAGCCATCGTGTCGATAGCTGAGGCGCTGCGTCCGCGCGGATCGTCGAGCGGGCCCCAGGAAGCGAGATAGGCGCCGCTGCGCGTGGTGACAAGACGCGCGCGCAATTTGTCCGCGGCTTCCATTGCAATTTGCGCGTACCACGGGTCGCGGGTGATTTCATAACCGGGGACGGCGCTGCTGTCGAAGATGAAGCCAATGTCGTGCGTGTTAGGGTCCTGCGCGCGCTGCGCGACGAGGCGCATGCGCTCGCGGGCCCACGAGAGGTATTTGTCCTCGCCGGTGTGCAAATACGACGTCAGCAGAAGTCCGACCCAGAACCCGCAAAACCAGTTGCCGTGGCTCCACGCTGAACCGCTGTAGCCTGCGGACAGCGACGCCGGAAGCAGCACCCACTTTCCATCCGGCGCTGTGATCTGGGGGAATTCGACGCCGAGCGTCGGCTCGTCCTCTGCAACTTTGGACGCCATGCGATCGAGGATATCGGTGAAGAGAGCGGACCGCTCAGTGGACAGCCCTTGGTCTTGATACGAAGCATTCACGCCTTTGTCTCCTGATAATTTTCGCGTTGGCCGAGTGATGGCGACACACAAATTCTAGGAGTGCGGCGGTTCTGGCAGTTAGGACGAAGTGCAGCTTATATTGGACTTTCCTGCGCGCAACCGGACGCGGTCCATCGTCTCATTGGACCATTCACCATTGTCCCGTTGCTTCAAATGCTCAGTTTGTCCAGGCTGCGGCGGAAGTCGATTGGCGAGCGCCCCGTATGCTTGCGAAAACATCGGCTGAAGTAGGCCGGGTCGTCGAAGGCAAGCTGTGTTGCGATCTCCGCCACATTGACCTCGGAATGCAGCAACAGACGCTTCGCTTCCAGCATCACACGTTCGCGAATCAGTTTGGACGCGGTGCTGCCGAGCGCCTGGCGAGTTGCATCGTTCAGCGCGCGTTCTGTGACGTTCAGCAGGCATGCGTAGCGAGCGACGTCGTGGACCGTGGTGAAATGTTTTTCCAGCAGGCTTTTGAAGCGTCGCGACAACAGCACGCTACGCGACGAATTGACGTCGGCCACAGCGTCGCCGCCCAGACGCGCGGACTTGATTAGCAGAACCCGCAGATATGACCAGATCACGTCCTCGTAGCCTGCCTCTTCACCCTGATATTCCGCATTGATTCCATCCAGCACACGATGAAGGTCCTGAGCTTGTGCGTCGCTCATATAAACCGTGTTCGGAATTCGCTCGAAATCGTAGACGGGAATCTCGGTCTGCGAATGGCGGTTCTGCACCTTGAACGCGAAAAATTCGGACGAGAAACTGATCGCGTGCCCGACGGTGTCTTCGGACAACGCGAAATCGTGGATCTGGCCGGGCGCCATGAAAAACAGCGTATTGGGCCGCACCTCGTAGCGAATCGAGTCGATGATGTGGTGACCGCTGCCCGACTCGACCCAGACGATGTGATAGAACTCGTGCCGATGAGGATACGGCAACGTCGATTTCATATCTTCGAGAGGCGCGAGATGAAAATCGATCGACTTGATTCGCGACCCATACTCGTAGTGGGCGATCTTGAAGACCGGCAACTCACAACCACAACCGCTAGGCATCTGATTTGTCTCCTGCATCCAGCGCACTTATCTGGCTCGCTTGGCCAGCTCACTCCTTAGCCAAGTCAAGCGTGCCGTTTCTCCTTCGCCAGTTCGGCTCGAACGTAGTGTAATTGTAATAACCAAAGCGGCGTGGCGACTGTTGTCGGAAACCCGCACAGGCTCGGCCTCGCCACCTGATCGCCACTCATTGCGAAGCGCAGTTCCTTCAGCGCCGACAGTCCGGTCAGCACCGGCTTGCCGTCCTGATTGCGGACCATCGTGTCCATCACCAGGATGCGCTTGGCAGGTTTCTTCTCGACTACGGTCACATGGATCCTGATCGTATCGTCGATGAAAACGGGTCCGAGAAAGCGCAACTCCTGCCCGACGTAGACGAAACCGGGACCGGTCAACCCGGTATGGGTCGTCGACACCAATGCCGCGGTCAGCAGGCCGTGCGCCACGCGCTGGCCGAATGGCGAGCGTGCGGCGAAGCACTGGTCCATGTGCAGGGGATTCAGGTCGCCCGACAGATGGCCGAAAGCGTTCACGTCACTTTCCGCGATGGTACGCACGAGTATCTGGCAGCGGCCAATCTGGATATCGTCAAAGCGCAGCATCTCGTGGCACTGATTCAGATGAGTGTTCATGCGGTTCTCCGCTCGGTCAGCGCCGCGCCGGCTTCGACCAGCGTATTGATTTCGTCCGGCTCGTAGCCCAGTTCGGCGAGCACTTCACGGGTGTGTTCGCCTTGCCGCGGCGGCTGACGGGTGAGCGGTGGTGCTGCGCCGTCGTATCGCACCGGATGCGCCAGAAGACGGATTGGCCCGGCCTGCGGATGGTCGACCTCCATGATGATGCGGTTGTGCGCCACTTGCGGGTCGGCCTCGACCTGATCGTAGTCGTTGACGGGCGCGTACCAGATGTCGTGTTCATCAAAGGTCGTCATCCAGTCGGCTGTCGTGCGGGTGGTCAGCGCGTCGTAGACGATTCGGTTCAATTCCTCGCGGCGGCGTACATTGTCCTTCGGGTGCGAGAACTCGGCCAGGACAGGCCGCGACAAGGCCGCCGCCAGCTTCTCGGTCGGCGTGAGCGAGACGGCGATCCAGCCGTCCAGTGTCCGGTAAATGCCGTATGGAGCCGGATGGAAGCGGCTGCCGGTTGGCGGGTGCGTACGGGGCCAGAGCGGGCCCTTGTTGAGGTAATAGGTGAACGGCTCGATCTGAAGATCGAGCGCCGCGTTGAGCAGGTTGCTTTCGACCAGCGTGCCTTTGCCGGTACGTTCACGCGCCTGCAAGGCCGCGACGACGCCGAAGGCTGCCAACGCCGCCGCGTGCTGGTCGACGATCGCGGATCCGACTGGCGTGGGCGGGGAATCGGCCTCGCCGGAGAGCATCGTCATGCCGCTGATGGCCTGCAGCAGCAGGTCCTGCCCTGGCCGCTTGAGATATGGCCCCGATGACCCGTAGCCGGTGCACGAACAGTACACGAGCCGCGGATTGATCTCGCGGACATCGTCGTAACCGAAGCCCATGCGCTGCAGGACGCCTGGGCGGTAGTTTTCGATCAGGACATCGGCTTCCTTGATCAGCCGCCAGACGATCTCTCGCGCGCGCTCGTCGCGCAGATCCAGCGAGATGCTGCGCTGATTGCGATTGCCGAGCAGGAAGAACATGCTCACCCCTTCGACATACGCATCGAAGCCGGTCCAACTGCGCTCGAACGCGCCGCCCGGCGGTTCGATCTTGATCACGTCCGCGCCGACGTCGGCCAACATCTGCACGGCGGCGGGGCCCTGCAAGAAGTGAGTAAAACTTAACACCTTGATGCCTTCCAGCATGACTTGTCTCCTGACCGCGTGTCCGTATCTATTCGACTGAGGGCTCAGGCAAGCAGGTTTCGCGAGATGATCATTCTTTGAATCTCCGAGGTCCCCTCGACGATCTCCAGCACCTTGGCGTCGCCGAATGCGCGCGACACCGGGTACTCGCTCATCACGCCGTACCCGCCATGTATCTGCAACGCCTGATGAGCCGCCTCCATCGCACGCTCAGTGGCGAAAAGCTTGGCCATCGACGCCTGCTGATCGAAGCGAACGCCCGCATCTTTCTGCGCGGCGGCATCGTAGAGCATCAGCCGCGCGGCGTGCGCGTGGGCCGCCATGTCAGCGATCTTGAACTGCAGCGCCTGGAACTCGGCGATCGGCTTGCCGAATGCGCGCCGCTCCTTCATGTACGCGATCGACCGATCTAGCGAACCCTGCAGGATGCCTAGCGCGAGCGCGCCGATCAGGATTCGGCCCGTGCTGATCTGGGCGAGCGTCTGTCGCAAGCCCGCACCGCGTTCGCCGAGCAGGTTGGCGGCCGGGATCGCGCAGCGCTCGAAGTACAACTCGTAGGTGCTCGATGCGCGCCAGCCGATCTTGCGCAGCTTGCGCCCATAGCTGAAACCGGGGGTGCCGTTGGGCACGATGAAGTTGGAAATTTCCTTGCGGCCGTCAGGGCGCGCGCCCGTTACCGCGGCGATGACGACTGGTCCGGTCACTTCCGTGCCGGAATTGCTAATGAAGGTCTTTGATCCATCGATGATCCATCGGTCGCCTTCCAGCGTCGCACGCGTCGCGATGTTGGCCGCGTCGGAGCCCGCGTTGGGCTCCGATAATCCGATCGCGCCGACCTTGCGGCCGTCGAGGATAGGGCGCAAATAGCGGTCCTTTTGCTCATCGGTGCCATAGTTGGAGAGCAGGCTCGCGACCGTCGAATTGGCCATGAGCGAGTTGGCGATTGCGCAATCTACCCGTGCGAGTTCTTCCAACACGATCACATAGGAAAGCCATTCGCCACCGCCGCCACCCCAACTCTCCGGATAGGGCAGGCCGGCGAAGCCGAGCTCGCCGGCACGCTTCCAGATGTCGTAAGGAAAGGCTTCCGCTTCCCAAAGCTCTTCCGAGACAGGAGCGATTTCGTTTTCCGCGAAACGGCGCACGGCGTCGCGTATCGCGGTGTGTTGTTCGTTTAACCAATGCGGCATGTTCGACTCAGTGAAAAAGCAGGAGATGGGTTGAAGGCGGGGCGCTGTGTTACAGCACCTTCAGATAGGTATCGCCAGATGCGACCACCGTGCCGTCCTGGCGCGTGACCTCTGCTCCGAACACGCATAGGTTGCGATCGTCGTCCTTCTCGCGCAGCGTGAGCCGGGCAGTGACCGTGTCGCCGATAAATACCGGCGCGTTGAACGTGATGTCGTAGCGGTAAGAAACCGCACCGGGGCTCGGCGCCTTTTGCGCCATATAGCCCATCACAGTCGATAAGAAGCCGACCGACAGACATCCTTGCGCGATGCGCTTCTCGAAGCGCGTGGTTTTGGCGAATTCCTCGTTCAAATGCACGGCATAGAAATCGCCGACGATCCCGGCGAAGCCGTAGATATCGAATTCAGTCACGGTCTTGGCGAAATCGGCAATGTCGCCGACCGCGTAACAATCCATGTGCGGGCGTTTGGCCATGGTGGTTCTGAAAGTGAGAGTCGGTTGAGGAGCCGGCCTGTTCCTTGTTGACTGGGGCCGGCGGGCGTGAGTCAAATTTAATCAGTGCGGGTTGCTGACCGTTAGGACGGTTTGGGCGAATGCTTGGACTTTTCTGACTGCACGCACGCAGTGATTTCAGTCTTCGCCCGATCCGCAAGGAGCCCGCGGATAGCCCCCGGTCAGCCATTCGTCAGTATCGCCAAGGGTTTCCCCCCGTGTGCGCCGGATAAATCGCCAGACAGTCCGGGAAACGCTTGCTATCGAAGACGCCGTAAAAAAGTACAAGAAATCGGGCGACCGGTCCTAACGCCCGTTGCGTGCACTCACGAATACTTGAAGCGCCGGCAGACGGATCGACCTGATGCGGCGCGAAAATTACATTCCAGTACGGAAGGAGACGAAATGAAATCATTCTTTAGCGCGCGCCGCGCAGGACGCGCCGTGATGGTAGGTACGCTGCTCGCAGCAGGCGTCGTTGTCGCAAGCGTTGCCCGTGCCGACGAGCCGATCGTCATGAAGCTGGGCCACACCCTCGCTCCGGACAACCACTATCAGCTGACTGCCCAGGTGTTCGCGAAGGAGGTCGCGCAGCGAACCCACGGCAAGGTCAAGATCGAGATCTTCCCGCAGTCACAGCTCGGCGGCGAAGTGCAGATGGCGCAAGCGCTGCGCACCGGCACCCAGGAACTCATGATTTCCGCACAGGCGCCGATCGGAAACACGATCAAGCAGTGGCAGATCTTCGATACGCCTTATCTCTTTAGCAGCATCGACGACGCCAACCGGGTGCTGCAAGGACCGGTCGGCCGCAAGTTCCTCGACATGATGCCGGCCGTCAACATGATCGGCCTGACGTGGCTGTCGGTGGGCGAACGCAATCTGTTCACGGCGAAAAAGCCCGTCGGCTCGCTCGGTGACATGAAGGATATGAAAGTGCGAGTGATGCAGAGTCGCGGCTATATCGCGGGCTATAAGGCACTGGGCGCAAACCCGACGCCGCTGCCTTATAACCAGTTATTTCTGGCGCTTTCGCAAGGCCTGGTCGACGGCGGCGATACCTCCCCGGAGCAGTTCATCCAGGACAAATTTTCCGATGTCGCCAAGCATTACTACCTGACCCACGTGAACTACTTGCCCGTGGTGCTGGCAATGAGCAAGAGCGCCTGGACGCGTCTTTCGCCTGACGAACAGAAGGCGTTTCAGGCCGCTGCCGCCGTCGCCGCCGACTATGACGTGAAGGAATACAAGCACGAGTACGACGACGCGCTCGCCACGATGAAGAAGAACGGCACCCAGGTGACCGGAATCAATACAGCGCCGTGGGCCGCCGCGACCGAAAGAGCGCGCCAGAGCCTGCTCAGCGACATTCCCGATGGCCAGGCGCTTTATCAGGAAATCAAGGCGGCCGACAAGTCCGCTGTCGCTTCGAAATGAAGGGAGAGTGCGATGGAAAAGCTTGCCCGTAGTCTCCTGTTGATCGACGACCTGGTCCTGAAGATCACGCTGTTCCTCTGCGGTGGACTACTTCTCATGATGGTGCTCGTCGCTGGCCTCGGGGTGGTCTTTCGCTTCATCCTGCACAACTCGCTGTCGTGGTCCGACGAGCTCGCGGCTTATCTGTTCGTGTGGCTCACGTGCCTCGGTGCGGCGGCAGGAGCCAAGCTGCGGGTTCATCCGGAGGTGCGGGTACTGGCCGACCGTTGTCCGCCCGCCTTCGCGCAGACACTGGCGGACCTGACCGACTGTGTCGTCCTCGGGCTCGGAGTGGTGTTCGTTATGTACGGTGGCGACATGCTGGATCTGATGGGCACCGAAACCGCGACCTCTCTGCCGATCTCGATGGTGTACCCGTATCTCTCGATTCCCGTCTGCGGCGCGTTGCTGGTCTTTCATTCCGCGGTGCGAATCGCGGTTTCCCATCTCGCGCCCGGCGCGCAAACGAGGCCGTCTCTGTTGCAGGGCGTCTCCGAACATATCTGAGGTGAATCAACATGTGGGCACTCGCTCTAGGCGCCGGGTTTCTCGGCTTGGGTGTACCGGTGGCCATTTGCATCGGCATTGCGGCGACGATTGCATTGACGCTGAATGGAACCCCGCTGCTGGTGATTCCGCAGCAGCTGTTTTCGAACCTGAATAACGTCGGCCTGCTGGCCATCCCGTTCTTCATGTTGACAGGCGCAATCATGGATGCGGGCGGCGTCTCGCGCCGGATCATCGACTTTTCGCAGGCGCTTGTCGGGTTTATGCGCGGCGGCATCGGGCAGGTGACGATCGTTGCGAGCATGTTCTTCGCCGACCTCTCCGGTTCGGCGACTGCGGATACCGCAGCGATCGGCTCGGTCATGATCCCTGGGATGGTCAAGCAGGGATATTCACGCGCGTTCGCAGTGGCGCTGCAGTCGGCAGCGGGCTCACTCGGACTGCTGTCGCCCGTGTCGATGAGCATGCTGGTGTACGCCTACACCGCCAACGTTTCGGTCGGAACGATGTTCGTCGCGGGAATAGTGCCGATGCTGCTGGTGGTCGTTTCCTTCATGCTCGTGAACTACGTGACTGCCGTGCGCCAGAACTATACGGCGGTCGAGGCGTTCTCCGCCAAGCGGCTGTGGACCACGTTCAGACAGGCGATCTGGGCATTGCTGACTCCCGTGATCATTCTGGGCGGCATCCTCGGCGGCGTCTTCACGCCGGTTGAAGCGGGCGTCGTCGCGGCGCTCTATGTGACGCTGGTGAGCGCCTTCATCTTCAAGTCGCTCAAGCTGTCGCACTTCAGGGAAATACTCACGCGCACGGCCATCAATACCACGCGGGTATCGTTTCTTCTCGGGCTCGCGTTCGTGCTCGGCCGCTATCTGATTGAGGCGCAAATTCCGTTGCACGTCGCCAACAGCTTCCTGGCCGTGACGACCAGCGCGTTCGTGCTGCTGATCCTGATCAATCTCTTCCTTCTGGTAGCCCATACGGTACTGGAAACGATCTCGAGTATCGCGGTGGTGATCCCTGTGTTTCTGCCGCTCGTCGTGCAGATGCATATCGACCCGGTCGTGTTCGGCGTCATCGTACTGGTCAACTCGGCCATCGGCATCAACCTGCCACCGATCGGTTTTTGCCTCTTTACGGCTGCGTCGATCGGCGGTGTGTCCGTCGAAAAAGCGACTCGGGCGATCCTGCCGTTCATCTTCGCGCTGGCGGTCGACCTGCTGCTGATCATTGTCTTCCCGCATATCCCGCGCTTCCTGCCGAACTTGCTGGCAATCAAATAACACGAGGACGATGGGTCGCCGGCTGCACGCCTCTGGCCCAAGCTCCACGACCCCATATGCGTCGACTGTTCGCACGCGAAAAGCGATCGAATTACCGAGAGGCTCATCATGAACACGGCTCACATCGAGCGAAGCGGCGCGGCGCCGGTCCCGCGGGCCGCATTCGAGGACCTGCAGTACCTGAAGCTGGAACAACCAGTTGAGTTCGTCTGGTTGATCACGTTGAATCATCACGATAAGCGCAATGCGCTGTGTGTGCCGCTGCTGGCGGAACTGGCGCGCGTGCTTGCGGCAGCCGAAGTCAGCGACGACGTCAGGGCTGTCGTGCTCACCGGCGGCGAGCGTTTCTTCAGCGCGGGGGCGGATATTGCCGACATGGCGGCACGCGGGGTCGCGGCGTATGCGGACCTGGTGCGTCTCGCGAGCTGGAAGGCGATCGAAACGTTTCCGAAGCCGCTGATCGCCGCGGTCAACGGCTTCGCCATCGGTGGTGGCCACGAGCTGGTGATGCTGGCTGATATCGTCGTCGCGGCGGACGACGCGACTTTCTCGCAGCGAGAGATCGTCATCGGCGCCCTCCCGGGCGATGGCGCCACCCAGCGCCTGCCGCGGGTGCTCGGCAAGACACTGGCGATGAAACTCGTGCTTACCGGCGAGCCGCTGACGGCAGCCGAGGCCGAGCGCCACGGACTGGTGACCGAGGTCGTACCGCCGGCACACAGCATTGCGCGCGCTGTTGAGATCGCATCGCTGATCGCCGCCCGCGCGCCGCTCGCGGTCCGACTGGCCAAGCGCGCCGTGCTCGATTCGTTCGAGACGAACCTTCAACAAGGCCTGGAGTGCGAGCATCAGGCGAATCTCGACGTGTTCAAGACCGAGGATCGCGCCGAAGGCCACCGCGCATTCGTCGAAAAGCGGCCGCCGCACTTTAAGGGGCGCTGACCACTGGTGCGTCGCGCATGCGCCTCGCGACGGCGATGGGCAACGCTTGCCTTTAGTTCTGACCGGCATCGATGCAGGTATCCACGCCGCGGTCTTTCGAATGTTCAGGGCCCACGCGGAGTTCAGTAGGGCCTTGGTCCACCTCACCAGATAGCCGGACTCACGACGTAACGGAGATTGCATGAACGGGCTGAATGGTATCCGCATTCTCAGCTTCAATCATTTTCTGATGGGGCCTTTGGGCGTGCAGCACCTCGCCGATTGCGGGGCCGAAGTCATATCGGTCGAACCTGTCGACGGCGCATTTCAGCGCAAGTGGGGCGGCGCGAATTGCGCCATCGATGGGCAGACGATGCTGCTTCTGATGGGTAATCGCAATAAGCGCAGTCTGGCGCTGAATCTCAAGGACCCGCGGGCGATCGAAATCGTCATGAGCTTGCTGCCTCAAGTCGACGTGGTCGCCGAGAACTACCGTCCCGGTGTGATGGAACAGCTGGGATTGGGTTACGAGGCACTCAAGACAGTCAAGCCGGACATCATCTATGCGTCCGGCTCGGGATTCGGTCCGGACGGACCCTATGCCAGCCGGCCGGGGCAGGACCTGATCATTCAGGCCATGTCGGGTATCGCGACAATCACCGGAACCCGGCAGGACGGTCCGCGCGCGGTGGGCGTGTCCGTCGTCGATCATCACGGCGCTGCGCTGTATGCGAACGGCATTCTGACGGCACTGCTCAACCGTGAGCGTACGGGCGAGGGCTGCCGGGTCGACGTCAGCTTGCTGGCGGCTGCGCTCGATCTGCAACAGGAGTCTCTCACGTGCTTCCTGAACGGCGACGGCCATGACGACGTGCGACAGGCGGGGCGTGTATCAGGTTGGTACTTCCCCGCACCGTACGGCATATACGCAACAGCAGACGGTTTCGTCGCATTGTCGCTGAGTCCTCTCGACATCATCTATCAGGTCCTCGAGATCCCGGAAAAGGAACGGATTCCCGCGAAACGTGCATTCGACGCGCAGCAGGAAATCTCCGACCGGCTTGCGCGCCGGCTTGCGCAGGACACGACGGCGCACTGGTTGCCACTCTTCGAGCGGCATCATGTCTGGCACACGCGCGTCAACGATTATGCACAGGTGGTCGCCGATCCGCAGGTGCGCCACTTGAAGAGCTTCGAGACAGTCGAAGGTGCAACCGGCAGCCCAGTGACGCTCGTCAATCACCCGGTGCGCTACAACGGCAGCGCGCCGGCTATCCGCACGCCGCCGCCACGATTGGGCGCGCACACGATCGACATCTTGTCAGGGTTGGGAATGAACCGGCCGATGATCGACTCGTTGCTGGCGGACGGCGTAATCGGCGTTGCCGTCGATGCCGAGGCCGTTGCCGCGGACGCGGCAAAAGGCGGAGTTGCGTGAAGCGAGGATGAAGCCGTCCATGCGGCGAGCGTGCCGCGCGTGTCGATCAAAACAGGAGAAGCAGGCATGAGTGACAGGTACAGGGAAGTCAGTACGGATGTGCTCGTCGTTGGCAGCGGCGGCGCTGCGCTGCGGGCTGCGCTCGAGGCAGATTCCAGCGGCGCTGACGTGCTGGTCGTGATCAAAGGCGAATTTCGCAAAAGCGGCGCTACGTTTCATAGCGTAGCCGAAGTAGGCGCCTTCAATGTGCCGGACGGAGCAGGGGATCCCAGCGATAATCCTGATGTTTTTCTCGCTGATATCCTGCATGCCGCTCAAGGCATGGCTGACCCGCGCTTGAGCGCGATTCTCGCGAACGAAGCGCATGACTCCCTGCGCTACCTCGAACAGTACGGCGTAAAGTTCGAGCGCGACGATGACCACTACCTGGTTTTTCGCGCATGCTTTTCGTCCAAGCCGCGCTCGCATGTGATTCATGAGCACTTCAAACCAATCGTGAAATCGTTGGGGACCGAAGCGTCCCGGCGCGGCATCAAGGTCATGGACAGGTTGATGATCGTCGACCTGCTTGCGCAGGACGGCGAATGTCTCGGCGCATACGCGATCGATTCGGATGGAAGCCCGATGCTGATCCGTGCCAAGTCGACGATTCTTACCACCGGCGGTGCAAGTCAGCTGTTCGCCCGAAACCTGTATCCGTCGGACATTACCGGCGACGGCTATGCAATGGCTTATCGCGCGGGCGCGCGACTGGTCAACATGGAGTTCATGCAGGCCGGTGTGAGCGTGCTGACGCCTTTCGTCAACCTGTTCGGCAACTACCTGTGGGACGCGCACCCGAATCTCACCGACCGCGATGGCAGGGCCTTCGTCCCTGACTATCTGCCGACAGGGCTCGCTCAGGCTGATGTCATCCGGCAAAAAGAGCGGCACTTTCCGTTCAGTTCGAGCGACATCTCACGCTACGTCGAAATTTCGATTCAGAAGGCACTCAACGACGGCCGCGGCACGGCTGAAGGCGGCGTGTTTCTCGACTTCGCAGGATGCGATTTCGAATCGATACTGGCCGACAAGAGCCGAAGCATCGCAAGGATGTGGCCGCTAACCTGCCAATGGTATAAGGAGCACGGCGTCGACCTTTATCGCGACAGAGTGCAGATCACCTGTTCCGCGCATGCGATCAACGGCGGTTTATATATCGACGCAAACGCACAGTCCAATCTGAAGGGTCTTTTCGCTGCGGGTGAGGTGGCAGCGGGTCCACATGGCGCCGACCGTCTCGGCGGCAATATGGCCCTGACGTGCCAGGTCTTCGGCCGGCGGGCGGGCCTCGCAGCGGCCGAACGCGCGAAAAAGATGACGCACCGCGCGACTACCGGAGCCTTGGACGACAACCGCACGGTCGCCGCGCATTTCCGCCGAGAGGGCACGCACACGCTCGGCGAACTGACAGCACGGATTCAGCAGTGTGCAAACCGGTACTTGCTGATCGTTCGCGAGGAAGCCGGGCTTCAGACCTTCACGCGTGTCTGCAGGGAGACGCGAAACCAGTTGTTTCAGGACACGGTGATCCGCACGCCGGCTGAGCTTAGGCGGGGCATCGAGTTGGCGAACTTGATCCAGGTCGGTGAATTGATGGCTTCGGCATCGCTCGCCAGGCGTGAGAGTCGCGGCGGTCACTACCGCGAGGACTTTCCTGAGCGCAACCGGGACTTCGCCAGCAACATATTCCTCGAGCGGAACGTGCCTGAACGTCTGTGGTTCGGGCGGCTGGCCGATCTGCCGTCGTAAGTCGGTAGCCGAGTTGGGCTACCGAACGCGTCGAGCCGCGCAAATCGCTTCAGGTGGCTGGGTTGCGTATGCCGCTTGCGTGAGACTGCGATTGGCCGATACTGTGGTCCTGCCCCTTGCATTGATGGTGACGCTCGTGGCGCTCGGCAAGATTCCTCAATATACCTTCACGGCAGGAAATTCGTCCCTGTACCTTCCGCCGTGCGCGTGAGCGAGACGGGCGCGACCGATAATCTTCGCAAAACAATGTGCCGTTGAGATGCGGACTAAGCGGCGCGCGGCAGCGCGATGGGCATCAAAGCCGTCCGCGGCATCGATAGTTGTGCGATTGTTTCTGGACAACGGCTTGCGCACCCGCGCTGTCAACTTTCGGGCCAGATCCAGAGGAGAAGTTGTTCACGAGTGCGTGATCAACGTCTGAAGTTTAGCCCTCAGGGTGACCGTGCGCGCGCGGCGGGGGCGGTCGGAAACCCGATCGGTTGTTGAACAGCAACTTTGATGGCTCACTCACACCCGTCGCGTATGCCGCAGCGTTGCAATCCCGCAAAAGCTCACCGGTCGGAAGGATAACATTACGACGTCATATCCAGCTTCCCTGACTTCCCGGCGGGACACTCGGGCTCGCTCATCGCAGTCTGCCGGTCGCCGACACGGCCTCGCGAAGGACTCGTCCGTTTGCAAAAAAACTGGCCTCATTCTCAGGATAAATTTGTTCCGAGTATCGAACACCAAGCTCCCTGGTCACCCGGTTGTGCGGATCTGCCGCCGATCGGGTTATGAAATCGCTTACGTTGCGTGCCGGCGAAACCGTTGTGTGCACAACCGGCGGGTTAGGGTCCGTTCTTGCGTGAGTGTCCATGCGTTGCCGTGCCCAGAACAGTAGGAACAATATTACGACAAACTGCATTGGTGTAATATTGTTCGTATTACTATACAATTTTACATAATTAAGATGGTCAATTTTTTCGCTTGCAGAGGGGTATCCTGGACGAGGCAGGGTCGCGAATTGAGCTTGGCGTGCCTGCGAACTCATGCAAGCCAGGTTTCGGTCGAGATTCGGCCCCTCGTGAGTTCTAACGTGGAGCCATCGATGCCGGTTGCTTGCGAAACGGGCCGTGTGATCGCGTTCCGCACGACCTGCGCGAAGTCGGTTCAGTGCGGCCAATAAGCGACACTGATCAAACCAGCCAGACTTCTGCAGCACCGTGAAGGTGTCTTTCGGTCCTCACTCGCCACTTTCATTGAGTTATGCAAACGGACCTCAGCAGTGAGGGCCTTCCGTAATAGCTCACAATTTACGCCTTTTCCAATTTCGAAAACGCAACTAACCGTCATGCGCAAAACCCTAAACCTTAAACGTCAAAAACGAGTCTGTAGAGGGCCGGGGCGATGGCCCGATGTTACATGCGTGCGTCAAAATTCGCAGTCCGTGTTGGCAGTCGTACTCTGCCAACATCCGTGTTCTGGTAAATTTAGAAGCAAGGGACAGCAATAGTTCGCAGATGAATCCACGAGGTGAGTGATGGACGTGGTTGATATCACCGCAGGCGTGTCGTCAGACGGAAGCGAAATCGCCTTTAGGCTGTCCGAACGGATGGGCAGTGCCGAGTGTGCAATTACGCGGGAGGCACTTGAAGTGCATTTCTGGCTGCCAGTGGGCGCCGATGCGAGTCGCACGCTTAGAACGTTCGCCGATGGTCGAGATCGGATTGTCGCGATCGCAGAAAGAAAAATGCGGGTCCGGCCGGGCCAGCCCGTGCGACTCACCAGTCATGATTTCAGCGCAAAGCGTTAGGCAGACCTCAACCCACGCATCGCGAAGTTCCAAACTCGTAGTCGGCCGCGATCACAATCGTCCATCAGCAAATCCGAATATAAAAGCACGACCGTTCAAATGTTGCTAATTTCTTTTATGTATATGAGGTGGCCGAAAGTGCGTCCGCACATTCGACCACGTTTTTGACATAATTAAAGTGATCGACGTTTAATTCGCAATCCTATGTTTACCAGGCCGAAGAGGCTTCAATTTGTGCAGGAGGCCGCTGCACAAATTCTGGATTCGCCCATGCCTTCAGGTTGCGCGGTGACAATTTGCGCAGGGCGGGGAGGGCTGGCTTGCGCTGGATCAGTGTGGCGACACGCTCTTCAAGTTTCTGATAATCGAAACGTCGAAGGGGAAAGATTGCCTGTCTCACGAGGCCACGATGAAGCGTCTCGAATTGACGATTGGTGACCTGCCAAGGTGTTGGATGCCGTGGACATGGAGGCTGACTGGTCGCTGGAGGAGCCTGAGCAGGCGTCAACTCCGTTACCATCGCCTGGTAGGTGAATCCGAAATCAGTAGCTCAAACCCGCCAGTTCTCTTCGGAGCCTGGCGGGTTTTTCTTTGCCTGCGGGGCGCGAGCTACATACGGCGGTGGAGTCGCTCAACCGTTCAGTTGCGATTCGACGTTCAGGACGATCCGTGCGACCGGGTTGTTGTCTGCGGATTGCGGCGCGAACCTGATCTGGGCGAAGGTGACGATACCGAGAGCGACGACCAGGAGTGCTCCAGACGCGGCGATGCGGGTAAGGTATTTCACAGGGACCTCATTTTGATGATGTAGACAGAAACTGGACGTAGCTGACAGGCGTGTCGACTCAACTTCAGCGGCATCTCGGTCCGCAACCCGGCAACGCCGGACGCGGTCGTCGGATCGCGCTTGCCGATCGGACGAATTTTGTGCAATGCACTATAACACAACTATCAGATCGCATCTACCGATCACACGGGCTTGTGCAGTGCACTATAAATGGTTTATCCGTATGCCCGGTGCGACATCCCGTCGCGAGCGGATGCTTAATTGCTTGAGCATTTCGTGCTATGAAAGATTTCTGTAGGCCGTAACGGGCCGTCATGCTATGTGGGTGATTATCGCAGGCATGGACGATGTCGAGGAAGCTGTCTCGGCAGACTCCCCGCTGGAGCGTGCTAGTTGAAGATGGGTTTGCGGACAGTATCAATTGCGCTATGATTTGGTATCAACTGATACTTTAGTCGGGAGTCGCATGTCACTGATTACGCCTGAGGCAGTGGCCGCAGTCATGGAACTGCGGCAGGTCCCGCACACGCTCGCGGAACTCGAAGCACTTGTCCGCGACGGACTGCCCAAGTCCGCGCTGCGCGCGGGCGTCGAACATGCGACGCAGGGCGCTGACGCCCGGCGTGCGCTACTTGCCCGCATCATCCCCGAAGCGACTTATAAGCGGCGTCGCGATCGGCTGACGCCAGACGAATCGGAAAAGACTGAGCGGCTGGCCAGGATCGTCGCGACGACGGCCTACGTCTGGAACGACGAAGAGGACGCGCGGGAATTCCTGTCGACGCCGCACCCGGAGCTCGAAGGGCGGGCGCCACTCGATGTTGCGCTGACCGAGCTCGGCGCGCGCCGGGTCGAAGAGCTGCTCTGGAAACTGTTTTATGGGTTGCCGGCGTGAAGTTGTTTCGAATCGCCGACACTCGACATACGGTCTGGAGCGGCACCGGTGCGATGCTGGTGGGCGGCCGCTTCAATAGCCCGGGGCGACCGGTCATCTACGCCGCGTCGACCTTCGCCGGTGCGATGCTCGAGGTTCTTGTTCATGCGCGCATCGGCAAGGTACCGAAGACACACGGATGGGTTGAAGCAGCGGTTCCCGACGATATTCGCGTCGAACTCCATTCGGCCGAATCGTTGCCAGGGGGATGGGATGCGCCAGCACTGCAGGCGGCAAGGGAGTTCGGCGACGCCTGGCTGACCGAGTCGCGTACCGCGCTCCTGATGGTACCTTCCGTCGTCGTCCGTGCAGAGTTCAACGTGCTGGTCAATCCCGCACACCCCGACGCGACGCGGATTGTTGTGACCGAGCCGCAACCCGTGGTGTGGGATGAACGCCTCTTTGTGATGCCGACGGTCGGACACTCCTAGATTACGATGGTGGTCGGCTAGCCTCGCCTCGACGCTTTGCTCCTCAACGGAAATGACTGGGACGTGGCTTCTAGTTTAGTTCGCAATCGCCACTCGCAATGGCCAGTGCAGCGTCTTCTTGTATTCTCCATGTCTGGTTGCCAAAGCCGACACGGCTGTCAGTTTCTGTCAATTGCCTGACAATTTGACATAATGTTAATTATCACATTTTAGGGGTCAGACTCCAATTACAAAATAAACCCCAGATGCGATGAGGAAGACTGCGGCGGATCCGGCGGCTATTCGATACCAGTTGACAACAGTCCGTTGCTGGAGCGGCCCGAAGACCGGTGGAACATTCCTGATCATCCCGTGAACCATCTGCTCAACGGTAATGCCGGGGTGGATGCCTCCGCCCGTTCGATCGGGACGCTGATTTTCTGGCAAATCGGCTCGCAATCGTGAATACGTGCTGAAACTCTGGATCGCGCTCGTTATTTCGTCTGGCGTCGGAACCCTGACCAGGAGCTTTTCGTCGATTACCTGTTGGACGCGCGCCTGCGCCTCTGCTCTCAATTTACGAATTTCGTAGTAACGCTTTATTGCCGAGCCAACGGCAGTCAGTGCCGTTAGCAGACAAGCGATCATTGCCCAAGTCTGCGCGCCGAAGTGCGAGACAGCGGCAATCACTTCCGACGCCCCCGAGGCCGCTGAGGCAGCGGCAATCGCTTCCGATGCTCCCGGCGCCATTGGATCACCCTCCTTCAGACCGGCAATACCAGGACTGCGCGTAGCTCACGCCGGCGATGATTTCGATACCACTGAGCACAAACCCAAGAGACTCCATATGCGAAAGCCGAACGTCAAGCAGCACCGGTAGCGGCTGCTCGTCGGCGGCCCGGTCGTGTGAAAGCGCGCAACGTCGGTATGGCGCCCTAACTCCTGCGAGTTTTCCTGACCAATGATCAGGTCACCGCGCACGGGGCCTGCGGACTGCACGTTGTGCTTGTCTCGCTTGGCGCCGCGTTGCCGCATGGGTGTGACAAGCATCCGCATGAGTGTCAGCCCGCATCGGCGTGGCGACGGGTCGCATCGCCACGGCCGGCGAGTAAGCCTTCCACCGAGATGTCCTCGTCGATGTCGTCCTAGTGCAAACCAACCGCACTGATTTCGTAGCCCTGCCGCTGCTCGGGCGTGGCGTGGAAGAGCCTCGGGAACCAGGCGAGCGGGACGCCGAGCGTGCGACCGTCCTCCAGCTCGACCCACATCACGTAGTCGTCGAACCGCAGTTCCTTAGCTGAAGTGCTCATCCCATTTTTCCTCGATTAATTCACGGTTTTGCTGCACCGCTTCCATCGGCCCAGGACTGCAAGCAACGCCGGTGCATCGCTGTCTGGGCCGGCTACGGAAACAGGATCGAGAGATAGTCTCGCCTGCTGTTAAGGATTCGCAGCACGTCGATCCGATCGGCGGCTGCTACAACACGATAGAAAATCTGGTAGTTGCCGTGAACCCGATGCCGAACGCCCCACGCCTCGTAACGCGGGATGAGCGGGAAAAGCAACGGATTGTCGGCCAACGTCAGGCACGCCCGTTCTAACTCTTCCAAAAATGTCACGGCGCGCTGCGGAGTACCTTTGTTCGCAATAAAGTCGCCGATTTCTTCGATGTCGAATTCGGCGTCCTCCGTGATGTCGACGATCATCCTTTGCCTTCGGGGATTGCCTGATATTTGCCCTTGAGTCGGTCAAAGACTTTCTCTGCAGATTGGCGACGACCCCCGTCCGCGTTCGTGATGGCGCGCTCGAGGCTGGCGTCCAGCGCGGCAAGCTGCGCCTCGCGATCCTGAATGAGTCGGACGCCTTCACGCAAGACTTCGCTTTTCGAGCCGTAGCGGCCGGTCTCAACCAGCGAGGCAATGTAGCTTTCCAGCTGTTGTCCAAGGTCTGCACTGATCATGTTTTCACCTCCTGCCTGTACGCGAACCATGTTAGTCCATTTATTAACTATTATCAAATCAGCTCGGCTGCCTCACTGCGGTCAGCTAAGGTGCTGTCAGTGTTCGCTGAGGATAGGCGGCCACGAAGGGATTTCATCAGTCATCCCCAACTGGTTCACGGTAAAGTCTTCCACCTGGTTGATGGCTTCCCTCTCCCGTTCTGATAAATCGGCATGGGCTTTGGCAAGATCGAGCACAATCTGGAATGCATCGGCAATGACCATAGCTTCTTCCTCCTTGGTTCCCTATTTCCGTGGTTGATTGACGTCCATGCCGGTGCGGATTTGCTTAGCTTCGACTTGGCGCTGGTGCTGCCACTGCTCGCCCAGGACACCCGAGCCAACGAGGACGCTGAGCAAAATCAGAAATGTGGCGGTGATTTGACAAACGTTCTGGAAACGTTCTTTAGCTGCTTTTTGCATTTCTCGACTCCGAAAAAGGGCATACAAACCACCAGCGACGGCCGGTGATCAGAACCGGGTTTCAAACCCTGGTCGGTAAAAAAGCTGGGATGGAACCACCGCCACAGAATCGTGGTTCGGTGGCTTTTCTTGGCGCGGTGCTTGTTAGCGGAGCTTGGCAGTCGGGGCGGCGCCAACCATGTACCCTTCCCTGTCAAAGCAAAGGGACACCCTGCAGCGATAGCCGCCTGTCGCGATATCTGAAGGGCGCAGCGGGGGCAGCACGCGCCTGAGTTCGCTCGTGCTCCAGACGAGAGTCTGGTTGTCGTAGACCATGAAGTAATGGTCGTTGTCACTGTCAGCTTTGAGGGCGCGGCGGATGTATTTCCCATCTGCGGTCGCGCCGAACGATGGCGGGACCTGAACCGTAGCGGCCTCCGAGTTGCGGGCGGGCAAGACCAGCACCACAGCGAGGGCGAGACCCATCAAGGTGCTGACGAAGTGGTATCTGATTGCTTTTAACATGTAGTAATCCTATTTTAAATAGACCAAAGAAGAGATTCGGTAACAACTTGGTTGCTTCTTCTGGCGAGTGATATGTGTCCAAAAAATCTTGGAACACAGTCCGCAAAGACATAAAGCCCAGGGGCGAAAACCCTTGGGCTTTATGGTTGGTCATAAGCACGGCACCCGGCTTCACACCTGCATAAAGCCGCTGAGCTACCGAGGATGTTCAAGGACTGATCCGGCGCTATCTGGGCGCGATCGAGACCCCTGTGACTGTCTATTTGCCCCCACCCTTGATCGAAAATGAAGCGGCATAAAGCCCGCCCCGGGCGGGCTTTATGCCGTGTGTGGTATGCAGCCGCCGACCGAAAGTTGGCTTGCACTGATGGCCAGATCGACTCAACGGGACATCAGAGACGGCGCGAGACAGTCGCAGACGGCGACGCCTCAAGGCCAACAGAGCCAGCAAGCTCAACCGGTGCAGCATGCAGCGGCGGCGCCCACTGCCGCCGCTGCATGCAAACGCTGGATGGGCCCGCTCGCTGGCTTCGCCGCTGGCCTTGGCATTGCTGCTCTCTGTCTTCGTTCGGGCGGGGTGAACGGTTGGCGCAAATGCTGTCGAGCGCATTGCTGATCGGCTTCGTGATTGTCACCGGCGTGATGCTGTTCCGCCTGATTGCCAACCGGCGCCGTCCCGGTCGCGCTTTCGGGCACGGGGCTGCGAATGGGCAGCAAATGAACGGCGTATCGCTCATGAATCAGAGCGGGCTGGTGGCGCCTGAGACGCACTTTGTTGCATGGCCGCGCAGAGCGATGAATTCCGCCGGAGCGAGACAAACGGCGGCAGTGCCGGGGCTACCTGTCGGGCTCGATCGGGCAACCTTGCTGGCGTCGGCCAGGACCTTGTTCCTGCGCCTGCATCGCGCTTGGGACCAGAATGAACAAGGCGACCTTTTCGAGCTGACAACCCCGGAGATGTTCGCAGTGATCAAGCGCGACCTGGAAGATCGGGGCGACCAGCCGTGCCATACGGAAGTTTTGCAACTGGACGTGGAAATGCTGGGCGCAGAACGCAATGGTAGCGAAACGCTGCTCAGCCTTCGCTTTCACGGTCAGATGCAGTTAGACGACGCGCAGGCCGCGCACGCCTTCGAGGAGGTTTGGAACATCGAACGCCACGCGCATGGCGACCATGCCTGGCGACTGGCGGCCATAAAGCAGATTGGCCGTTAGCATTGAACGCGGTCCGAACCGACAGCGACTCACTGGCGGTCAAGGGCTAGCCCTTTCAAGGTGCCGCAGCAGCCGGGCAGCCACTTAAACACCTGTCGTCAGTTTGGAATACTGAGCGGATTTGGCCAATTTTTTTTGTCACTGCCCCCATCCGGGAACGTTGCGGCCACGCATGGTTGGGTTTAGCTCAAACGCGCCGCATCACTGGATTGCCCTCCCTGCAACGACAGGCCCGTGATTTGCGTCGAGGACATGCGGTAGTATGACCCCAGGCCGCTGCTCATCGCCAGTGGAAACTACACCTGTAGCGTTCTGATGGCGAATGGAGCCTCGTAGCTGAGTAGGGATGCCTTATCATTGCTGTCGATGATTATGATAGGTTGGTGCGAAACCCTTGGCTCCAGGCAATTGTTAAGGCAAACGAAAAGCGCGCTCGGCTGAGGGGGCGCCGGGTGTAACTTGCTTATAGGAACTGTCATGACAGAAGATTCACTCTGCCCGCTTTGCAGAGTGCTCGCGAAACGCGACACTCTCAAATCGCTGGATGGTTATCTATATACGTGTGATGAATGCGGCGGCAGCTTTGAAATAGGACACGGAGCGCAACGCCTTGCTGAACGGGGTGAAATGTATCCGGGCGTTGTGGCGGATGTGCGCAGACTAATTGCCGAGGGCAAAATCCCGCGCATTGAACTTGAAGCCGTACAAGCGACATTTACTGTGCTTCCTGACGTTACCAAACGCCAGGAAAGCCGGTGAATCCCAGACCCGTATTGATCAGCCGCGTGTCGAAGTCACGGCCCGTGCGCGAAAGTCCGTGCAGACAGACTACCGTTCGATCCGCCCTCGGTGGTCCCCACTCGACATAGGCGAGCTTACGAAATCCGCCACGTCCGAGTACGGCGATCTGCTTCAGTTGTGGCTGCATGGCGTTCGTGTCCTGGGAGATGGGGCGAACGGTCGGGCCGGCGTCGAAGGTCAATCGAACACCACCACCTGCCGGATCGCCTTGCCTTCGTGCAGCAGATCGAAACCATGATTGATCTCATCGAGCTTCAGGCGGCCCGTGAGCAGCTTGTTCACCGGCAGGCGGCCCTGCATGTACAGATCGACGTAGTGCGGGATGTCGCGCGACGGCACGCACGTCCCGATATAGCTGCCCTTCAGCGTGCGCTCCTCGGCGACGAGACTCACCGCCGGCAGCGGCCAAAGCGCGGTCGACGGCGGCAGGCCGGCCGTCACGGTCATTCCGCCGCGACGCGTGATGCGATACGCCAAATCCAGCGCGCGAATCGACGCCGGCAAATTCGAACGCGAACTCGACGCCACCCGAACTCAACGCGCGGATCTGCTCGACCGCGTCATCGCTGACCCGCGTTGACCGTGTGCGTGGCGCCGAGGGCGCGCGCCTGCTCCAGCTTGTCATCGGCCAGATCGATCGCGATGATCTGTCGCGCGCCCGCCGCATGCGCGCCGATGAGCGCCGCCAGACCGACGCCGCCCAGGCCGATCACCGCAACCGAGGCGCCGACCCGCACTTGCGCCGTATTGACCACCGCGCCGACGCCGGTCAGCACGGCGCATCCGAACAACGCGGCTTCGTCGAGCGGCACGCTGGGATCGATCTTGACGACGGAGCGGCGCGACACCGTCGCGTACTCGGCGAACACCGAGCATCCGAGATGGTGGTTCAACGCCTCGCCGCCGCGCGTGAGACGCCGCTCGCCGGACAGCAGCGTGCCGGCGCCGTTCGCCGCCGCACCGGGTTCGCACAGGGCTGGCCGGCCTTCCGCACAAGGTGCGCAATGGCCGCAACTCGGCACGAACACGACGACCACATGATCGCCAACCCTGAGGTCCGTCACGCCCGCTCCCAGTTCCTCGACGACGCCTGCGGCCTCATGTCCGAGCGCCATCGGCATCGGACGAGGCCGGTCGCCGTTGATCACGGAGAGGTCAGAGTGGCACAGACCCGCCGCCGCGATCTTGATCAGCACCTCATCGGCGCCGGGCGGTGCAAGATCGACCTCGTCGATGCGCAAAGGACGCGAAACGGCATACGGAAACGTTGCGCCCATTGTCTGCAGCACTGCTGCCTTGATCTTCATTGCGCGACCTCCGTCACCCGATTTCTCAGTTCCTCGACAAGCACACGGACGTTCTCCGAGTAGTCAACCGGGACGATGACCAGCTGCACTCCGCCTTCGCGGAATGCGCTTTCCAACGACGGAGCCAGCCCTTCGGCCGACTCGATGCGTCGGCCTTTCGCGCCGTATGCATCGGCATACTTGACGAAATCGGGGTTGCCGAAAGTCAGGCCCCAGTCGGTGAAGCTGTCGACGGCCTGCTTCCAGCGGATCATTCCGTAGGCGTCGTCCTGAATGATCAACACGACGAGATTCAGCTTCAGCCGCACGGCGGTTTCGAGTTCCTGCGAATTCATCATGAAGCCGCCGTCGCCGCACACCGCCATCACGCGTCGATCCGGATACAGAATCGCCGCCATCATCGCCGAAGGCAAGCCCGCCCCCATGGTTGCCAGCGCATTGTCCAGCAACAGCGTATTGGCGCTCCGCGTTCGGTAGCAGCGCGCGAACCAGATCTTGTACATGCCGTTGTCCAGCGCGACGATGCCGTCGGCCGGCATGACTTCGCGCACGTCGTGGACGATGCGTTGAGGCGTCAGCGGAAAGCGCGATTCGTCCGCGCGATCCAGCGTGCGCATCAGGATACCTTCGCGCAACGGCGCCAACGCGGCCGCATTCGGCAGCTTGCCCTCAACCAGATCGGCAAGCCGCGCGAGACTCAAGCCCAGGTCGCCCACCACTTCCGCATGCGGGAAGAACACCTGCTCGACATTGGCCGGTGTATAGCCGACGTGGATGACCTTCGGTCCGTTCGGCCCCATGATGAACGGCGGCTTTTCGACTGTGTCATGGCCGATCGCGAGGATCAGGTCGGCGCGGTCGATCGCTTCGTGCAGGTAGTCACGTTCGCTCAGCGCGGCCGTGCCCATCCAGAGTTCCGTGGCTTCATCGTTACCGATTGCGGAGACGGTGCCCTTGCCCATCTGCGTGTTGAAGAACGGCATGCCGGTGCGTCGGATGAACTCGGTCAACTGACCCGCGAGACGTGGCCGGTTGCTAGCCGCGCCGAACATGACAAGCGGACGCTTGGCGCTTCTCAGCAATGCCGCGGCCTGTTCGATGGCGGCCTCCTGCGCCACCGGCAACTCGACTGGATGCACGGGAACGAGCGTACGTCGTCGCTCACCTCGACGGCGGCCACGTCCTCCGGCAACTCGAGATGCACCGGACCCGGACGCTCTTCTGCGGCCACCCGGAATGCATCGCGCACCACAGTCGGGATGCTGGCGCCGCTCACGATCTGCCGCGACGCTTTGGTGAGCGGCTTCATCGTCGCGACGATGTCGACGATCTGAAAGCGCGCCTGGCGCGACGTCATGATGGCCTTCTGGCCGGTGATCAGCACCATCGGCATCGCGCCAAGATGCGCGTAGGCCGCGCCCGTGACCAGATTCAACGCGCCGGGACCGAGCGTCGCCATGCAAACGCCCGGCGTTCCGGTCAGACGACCATGAGTCGCCGCCATGAAGGCCGCCGACTGTTCATGGCGCGTCACGATGAGTTCGATAGCCGAGTGTCGCAACGACTCGACGACGTCGAGATTTTCTTCGCCCGGCACGGCGAAGATACGATCGACACCTTCATTCTCCAGCGCCTTGACGAACAGATCGGATGCTTTCGCAAATAGACTCCTTGTTTCTTCAATACGCTGCCAGCCACTTCAGAACGGCTGGTGGCGACGCCGGGGGAACTGCAGCACGCCGCCTGCGGCAGCTTCGTGCTGCTCCATCGCAAACGCCAGGGCGTCGACATGTGTTTCACAGACGAGCGATGCCGAAGTCGAATCGCGGAAAGCCGCGTTTAGCTTGGCACGCATGAACGCGCAGCTGGTGAAGCGGGTGGCCGACGTGTAGTACCTGCGATTGCAGCCGCGCTGCCATTTCGAAGTACGGATCGGCCACCGACGGATCCAGCCTGAATCCGTCATAGTTGACGATCAGCGAAACTCTCCGGCCGATGGGATTGCAGAATGCCTCGAAGACGCGCTGCACGCTTTCGATGTCGCTAGTCGAGCGAATCGCCATCCCTTCGAAATTTGCAAACATGGTGTTCTGTTCGGCGTCGTAGCTGAGCCGCTGCGCAACTTGCGAATCGAACAGGATCGTCGACAGATTCATCATTTGCGGCAGGAAAATTCGCGGGTCCATGGGTCGTACGTTGCGCACGATGGGCGCGAAGTCCATATGCGCAAGAACGTCCCGCTCAACATCGATGCCCGGTGCGACTTCGGTCAGTTCGAGCCCATCGGACGTGCCGGAACACGCATCGCTCGGTCACGTACAGCACGGGTTGACCGCGCTCGGCAGCGAGCGATCCGTTGAACGTGATCTGCTCGACCGACTCGACGAGTTTCTTCTGCGTACCTTCCGTGACGATACGAAGACGCCCCGCTTCCACCACGACCTCAAGACCGCCCGCCGTGAACGTTCCCGCAAACACCACGCGTGAAGCGTTCTGACTGATATTGATGAAGCCGCCGGCACCCGCTAGTCGCGGCCCGAAGCGGCTTACGTTGACGTTTCCGGCCTGGTCGATCTCCGCCATACCGAGGCACGCGAGATCGAGGCCGCCGCCATCGTAGAAGTCGAACTGCTGGTTCTGGTGCAGCAGCGCATCGATGTTGACGGCCGCGCCGAAGTTCAGGCCGCCCTGCGGCGCGCCGCCGATGACGCCGGGCTCCGCCGTCAAAGTCAGATGACTCAGCAGGCGCTCCTCCGCCGCGACTGCGCCAACGACCTCCGGGACGCCGATACCCAGGTTGATCACGCCGCCAAGCGGCAGTTCGAACGCGCATCGACGAGCGATCACCTTTCGCTCGTCGAGCAGCGGGCCTTCGTTCGTTGCAGCCGACATCTTGATCTCGCTGGAGAACGCCGGGGTTGTAGGCCGTGCCGTAGGTCTGCGGCTGCGCATCGGGCGAGCGAGCACGACACGGTCGACGAAGATGCCCGGAACCACGACTGCGCGGGGATCGAGCGTCCCGCTCGCCACGATCCTTTCCACCTGCGCGATCACGAGTCCGTTCGAATTGTGAGCCGCCATCGCCGCCGCCTGCGCGTCGAGCACGAGCGCCTCACGTTCCATCGTGATGTTGCCTTCCGGATCGGCCGTTGTGCCGCGAATCAGCGCAACGTTGAGCGGAAAGACTTTGTAGAAAAGCCACGTCTTGCCGTCGATATCGATGGTGCTAACCAGGTCTTCGGTCGTGCACGCGTTGATCTTTCCGCCGCCTGACGCGGATCGACGAAGGTGCCGAGTCCCACCTGAGTCAGCGTGCCGGCCCGATGCGCCGCGATGTCCCGGTACAGATGCGACATCGTTCCGAGCGGCAGGTTGTAAGCCTCGATCAGATTGTCAGTCGCCATCCGGGCGAGCTTCGGGACCAGCGACCAATGTCCGCCGATTGCCCGCTTGACCAATCCCGGCAACGCGATCCGGTTGAGTCCCCGATCCTTGCCGTCACCCGGCGCGGCGGCGAACACCAACGTCAGATCGCGCGGGAAGCCCGAGTCGGTGAACCGTCGTTCCAGCGCCATGATCAACTCGTCCGGCGTACCGATACCGACAAAGCCCGAGCAACAGACGGCGTCGCCATCGCGGATCAATCCGATCGCTTCGTCAGCGGTGACAATCTTGTCTTTCATATTGCTCGCTTGAAAGAGATGAGGTTGCGGCCGGCTCCGCGTTGGTCCACAACTGAAACGGATGCACGGACGTCAGCCGATGCTTGCCAAGCCCTTGCTGATGAGCAGGCACGTCCGGACAACTACCGGTCCTTCAACTTCACATGCACGAGGAACGGCAAATGCCTTTTTGCGAGCGGCTGGAGGCGGTAAAAGTCTGCCGCCAGCTTTGGCCAACCGCGAGGCGCGCGATACTCGAAAGTGTGCAACGCAGCGATACGCGGCGACCAGCCATGCAGGAGCGCATCTATCTCATCGCCGTTGATGCCCCACGGCATCGGCGGCAAACGGTAATGCGGCGTTGTCATGACACCCCATTGAGTGAGCCCGGAAAACCAGCGCGGTATTGCGTCGAACGCAATCTCGGCGCCTGGAAAGCGCTCGACAATCCGGATGAACAGGCGTCTCACCGCATCAGGCTGGAGGTACATGAACAGCCCTTGCGCGATCACGAACACATCGGCGTCTGCTTTGATCTCGTCGGCCCACCCCGGCTCGAATACATTCGC
Source organism: uncultured beta proteobacterium (assembly GCA_963738755.1). Taxonomy (GTDB): domain Bacteria; phylum Pseudomonadota; class Gammaproteobacteria; order Burkholderiales; family Burkholderiaceae; genus Paraburkholderia. The sequence continues at coordinate 93,266 of CAVTXZ010000007.1, read as the reverse complement.
AGCGACATGTCGAAAGCGCTTCGAAGAAGGTAGCAATCGCTCGCGTAGCTCAATCGCAGGTGGCAGATCGACCGTGAGCCAGGTCATATGGCCGTTGTCTACCCGATAAGCCTGTGTTTCAAGCCCTTCCCCGAGCGACACGATCCATCCTTGCGGATGCACTTTGAGCCAGTCTTTCAGGAGCCGATCTATTTCCGCGGCCCGCGCAGCGAAAGAGCCGACGGGGTTGCCAAAGCGGCCCGCAAAATCATAGTCAATGGCGTTGCAGATGCGCACGCTATCCGGATCGACAAGAATCGCGTCGGCCCGACGCGATTCGCAGGCCCGGTCGTAGAGTGTCCACAGCATCGTTTCAGATACACCCGCCAGTGTGGAGGAAATCTTGACTATCTCTCGATTGTTCCGGGTGCGTGACGCAGGTCGGGCTCTCGCGCGCGGCCGCACTGTGGCGGCGGTCATTCCGCGCCCAAGCGTTCTGCATTCGCGGTTGCACGGCTATGAATCGGCGCGAGCATTTCTCGAGCCAGACGAGTCACCGAACTGAATAGATGCAGGGGGTTTGAGGGAGACTGCGTTACTGCCTCCAACAAAGTCGCCTGATGTTCACACCATTGCGTGCCGGCACCACGCCCAGCGAACTCAGGCGGCACCGCAGATATGGCCCGAATCAGATTGCACGTATTGCTCGTGAACTCAAAGGCCAGCTTCGTTAGCCCGGAATTCATTGCCTGTATCGATCCGAATGTGGCCTCGCATTTTTCAATGCCCATGACGCTGAACTCGGCCCGATCACGCTGACTGGGCACTGGGCCCGCCAATGCCATGCGGGTAGTACGCACGCGCACCACTTGCGTCGTTGCGTTGACTAGCTCACCAAGCTCGGCAAAGAGACGGAACCAGTTGTAGGAAACGTCAAAGACGGGGCACTGACGTAACGAAATTGGCGCAATTTTTTCCATGTAAAATCCATTTGTTACGGATACCTAATAACGTATTGAAAAATTGCACAATTTATAAATTTGCGAGCGGGTTTTTGATGATTGTTAAAAATGGGGACGTCGACCCGGCTTCAGGCTTTCAACCGGATAGTGATTTACGGCTCACGCAATTGGTAGTACAGGGTATTCGGCAGTACAGGGTTTTCGCTTCAGTCACCGCGGAACTCCGCATGCCTTGCATACTTCGGCGGACCGCCCGCGCCCGACTCACTCGGCATGTAGCAATGACCCAGCATAAGCGCATACATGCTGCACCGCAACACATCTTTAATCATCGTCCAACTAATCGTTTCGTGTGACAGATTAGGTACGAGTCTTGCGGGAAACTCAGACGCGACAATCATCCTCGCTTAGCCATCCAAAATTTCGGGAGACTGTCTGGAAGGCAAAGGGCCGCAGGCGTGAGCTTCAACCTGTATCGAATATCTATGCGGCACGAGGATCTGTTGACGATGCGCTGGCGGACCCGAGCTCAGCCCAGCGAATTCAACCACTGCTTCCATCAACCCCGCGCTGTTATCTGGGCGAGCGGCCCGGCTGAACGTTCTGCGCCACCGCGCCCCGCTCTCATTGCTTCATCTTGCCAGTAGCACTGGCACCTGACGCACCTTGCGGCGACATCGCTTTTTCACGCTGCTCCATTAATGTCCCGCTTGCAGGCTTTGTGCTGCCGGCGTCCGCAGCGCGGCTCATGCTCTGGCCACCCGTGCCTGGCTGCGTATTCTGCGTGCCCTCGTCTGTGGGCTTCGCGCCGCCGGTGTTGGTCTGCGCAAACGCGCAGGTGCCAGCGATCAGGAAAAGCCCACCCATTACCACCGCTACCCGCTTCATGATCGTCTCCAGTTCGGGGGGCGCTTTGAGCGCGCACTCCGTGACTGGTAGACAGCACGCGCCGTACCCGCCGCCGCATGCATAGCTGCATGTCCGGCCCATCTTCAGTTCGTTTGAAGAAAGACGGTCGATGCTGAGCAGGGGCCACCTGCACAACTGCTGATCGATCGAATGGTGTCGGTTACACACCGCAGTCAGCGCCCTCTGGGTGATTAGCGCCTGCGGGTAGCGGAGCAAAAGGCCCTGGACCGGCACGATGACGCTCCTCTTTCAGGATTTGAGCGTCCAGGCGATACGCCTTGCCCGCGCTTTGCACGACTGCCCGGCTGGGCGTGGTCTCGCCCCCCCATAAAAAGCGCGATGCCGATGATCCCCTCGTTGCCGACAATCGCGATTTCGGCGGACGCACCGTCCTCCGTCACATACAGCGGCGACACGATCCAACTGGTCGGGAAATACACGTAATTGAGGCGGTCGCCGGATTCGTAGACGACGTTGCCGAGCGGCATATCAACGGCCAACAGATGTGGCGCGGGACGCTCCCACTCCAGGTCAGGCAACTGCCAGCAGATGATTTTCATTCTGGCGCAGATGTCCCGCTCGCCTTTTCAGAGTAACCGATGGGACGGACAGCAATCGTTCTTTCCAGTTATACGCTGCCATAAAAAGCGCGCCCGGATTTGAGGATCGGCAGCCTGAGCGCGAAATCACTGCCCTCCCCGGGCCGGCTGCTCGCCGCAGCCGTACCATTGTGAGATCGTGCAATTGCGTTCGCTACCGCGAGGCCAATGCCGATGCCACCCGCAATGGCGGCGATCGTTCTGCTGGATTGCGCGAAATGCTCGCAAATGCGCGGCAGCGGGACGGGCGAAATCCCCGAATGATCGTCATTGATTTTAATGACAAGATTGTTTCCTTCGGCAAACACGGCAATTCGTACGTGGCTGTGCATCGGCGTGTTTTTCACAGAGTTATGTAACAGGCTGCTGACGGCCTGCATCAAACGAACGGGATCGCATTCAATGCGTAACGACCTGTCGGGGATCGAATACGGTGAAGGCCTGGTCTTTCGCGGGGGCAGCCGCTGCCGGGACCTCGCAGTTGTTACCCCGGAAGAATTGCGATCTCGATGTCGACCTTGCTGAATCGGAGCGCGTCACGACTGACACGGGTAGCATCCATCAAATCTTGCGCCAGCCGTGCGATCCCGTTCAGCCGCCGGTCGATCACACCGGTCAAGCGAAGTATCTCTGGTCGTTCGGCCGACGCGTTGCGGATCAGCTGACTGGCCATCCACGATGGCGTCAACGGGCCGTGCAACTCGTGGGCCATCATTGCCAGGCTCGCTGCTAATTGGTGGCACTTCGACGCCGTGAACGATCGCGCCGGCATCGCCCAGAACAACAATCTCAGTTGGCCGCAATCAATATTCCACCATCGCGTCCGTCACGACCAGGCAGCTCAAGGCAAAGCTCCCGCCATAGAAGGGGCAGACGCAGATGTGCCGACTTTTTGATCCCCATTCCGCGGGTTTGGGCAACGAAGAGCGACGAGACCTGCGCATCGGTCTGGTGTGGACTGCCGATTCACACAGATTGTGCGTTTGAACATAGACCGAGCTCTGTACGTTGACGTACCGCAATCTCCCGCGCTTGCGCGTAGCTTGGCTTCTATCGTCGATCAGTGGGGAGAAAATCATGCGTAGACGGACCTTCATCTGGGTCACACCCGGGTCGCTTCTCGCACTCGGCGCGACGTTCTCAGGTTGCACCACCACCTCTTCCGCTTCCGATGCGAGCCGCAGTGAGCAAATGGACAAGCGCCGCACGTATCGATGCAGGTGTCGATTCGACGCTCGCCCGCCTCTACAACATGGCGAGCGGCTCGCGTGAACTGGTCGGCAAGGCGCACGGGGTCCTGGTGTTCCCGTCTGTGCTCGACGCCGGCTTTGTGGTCGGCGGTCAATATGGCGAAGGTTCCTTGCGCGTGGGCGGACACACAGTCGGCTACTACAGCACGGCGTCTGGATCAATCGGCTGGCAGCTCGGCGCGCAATCGCGCGCAATCGTATTCCTGTTCATGACCGACGAGTCGCTCGACCGCTTCCGTAGCACAGACGGATGGTCGGCGGGCGGCGATGCATCCGTTGCCGTGTTGCAAATCGGCGCGAACGGCAATCTCGATACGAGCACCGCCACCGGTCAGGTCAACGCTTTCGTACTGACCAACCACGGCTTGATGGCGGGCGCGTCGCTCGAAGGCACCAAAATCACGCGCCTCGCGTTGCTTTGAAGCAGACCATGGGCGCGGCTTAATGCGCGCCCCGTCTCATCCCTCGGAGAAATCATGTTACGAAGCATAAGCGATCTGCACGGCTGCACCGTACACGCGTTGGACGGTGACATTGGTTCGGTCAACCAGGTCTATTTCGACGACGAGTCCTGGGGCGTGCGTTATCTGGTGCTCGAAACAGGCAGCTGGCTAAACGACCGACAAGTGCTGGTGTCGCCGTATTCGGTGAAACACACTGACCCGGGATCGAGCGTCGTGCATGTGAACCTTTCCCGGCAGCAAGTGCGGGACAGCCCGATTCTCGACACTCACAAGCCTGTGTCACGGCAGCATGAGATCGAGTATCTGCGCTACTACAGCTATCCGACGTACTGGGGCGGCCCGAACCTCTGGGGCATGGGCGCCTACCCGGCCTACGATCCGACCGGCGTGCCGCCGGACGCGCTGCTGGATGAACCGTCACGACCCACCTTGCATACGAGCAAACTGGAAACGGACGTTCATCTGCGCAGTACCGACGAGGTCAAGGGATACCACCTCAAAACAGCGGACGGCGGCATCGGCCACGTCTCGGACTTCATTTACGACGACACCAACTGGGCGATTCGCTACCTGGTCGTGGAGACGCACAACTGGTGGCCTGGCGGCAAAGCCGTGCTGATCGCGATTCACTGGATCGACATTGTCGACTGGCTCGATTCGACCGTATCGACGGCATTGACGCGCGACGTCATCAGGAATAGCCCCGCTTATGACGACTCGATGCCAATCGACCGGCATTACGAAGTCGCACTGCACCGGTTTTACGACAAGCACGGCTATTGGTCAGATGCCGATGCCGGCGAGCATGTTGCATTGGAGTGAGGTACAGCGTAGAACGCGGTCGGCTCCTGCGCCGGGCGGTTCCGGATCGGGCGAAAGTGACATAAGTTCGGTGAATGGCGGCGTTGACGGTGCTCGACGAGCCGCGAGTTTCATCCAGCACAGACGACGTCCCGTGTGGCTGTCGTTCAACCAGACGGGCGGCAGCATGACAGACAGAATCATCTCAAGCAGCACACACGACGCTCACATGACCGTCAAGGATCATATCGCCGACGGCTGGGTGGCGAGCGTGTGTGTCGTTCCGAAGGGCCTGTCACAGGGCAATGAAGTTGTCAGACTCGACACGGTCTTCGAGCGCGAAGACATCGCATGGGAATCGGTTGAGACGCTTGCTCGCGCCGAGCTCAACAATCTGAAATAACACTGAGCCGTGCGTGCAAGCCCCGCCGTGCATGGCGCAATAGCCTGCTGACCTCCCCTCTTTCAAGGACCACTCGCATGGCTTCTTATGACATCGTAATCACAGTCTTCGATGATCGCTATCAAGCCGAAGGCGCCGTGCGCAAGCGGGCAGACAGCGGCTTAGACATGAAGAACTTCAGCGTGGTCGGCAAAGGTCTATCACACCGAGGAAAGATCGACGGTTTCTACACAGTCGGCGATCGCATGAAATTGTGGGGCATATACGGCGCATTCTGGGGCGGCCTGTGGGGCCTGCTGATGGGCCATGTATTGCTGACGATTCCGGTGCCCGTCGAGCCTGCCACGGCCGACACCATTTGACGGGCCGATACGGCTGCGCCAGCCACCAGGAGCGCCCAACTCATGGACACGTTCACTCACGATCCGGTCAAGCAGCCGACTCGCCCAAAACTGCTGCAGGTGATGGGCCCGGGCCTCATCACTGGCGCGTCGGACGACGATCCGAGCGGCATCGCCACGTATTCCCAGGTCGGCGCGCAATTCGGCTACGGCCTTGCGTGGACACTGCTGTTCAGCTACCCGCTGATGGCCGCGATCCAGGAGATCAGCGCGCGCATCGGACGCGTGACCGGCAGCGGCATCGCGGGAAATCTGCGTGAGCACTATCCGCGCTGGTTGTCGACCAGCGTAGTCGGGTTGCTCCTCATCGCGAACATCATCAACCTCGGGGCCGACCTCGGTGCAATGGGCGCAGCGCTCAAGCTGCTGATCGCAGGTCCCGCGCTACTCTACGTGTGCGGTTTCGGGCTACTTTCCGTCGTATTGGAAGTGTTCACCCGCTATGCGCGCTACGTGTCAATTCTCAAATGGCTATGCCTCTCGCTGTTCAGCTACGTGATCTGCGCCTTTGTCGTCAAAGTGCCATGGGATCAGGTCAGTCAGGCCGTCCTATCGCCGGCGCTCTCCCTCAAACCGGACTACCTCGTCGCAATCGTCGCTGTCATGGGTACGACGATCAGCCCTTACCTGTTTTTCTGGCAAGCCGGGCAGGAAGTCGAAGACGGAAAGGAACGACCGGGCGCGCATCCGTTGACCCACGCACCGTGGGAAGCGCCCGCGGAGTTCGCACGGATCCGCATCGACACGTACCTCGGCATGGCGCTCTCGAATGTGATCGCGTTCTTCATCGTCGTCACGACGGCGACGACCTTGCACGCTCACGGTCTCTCCAATATCCAGACGTCAGCTCAGGCCGCGGAAGCGCTGCGCGCCATCGCAGGTCCGTTCACGTTCTTTGTGTTCGCTGCCGGCATCATCGGCACCGGCCTGTTGACGCTCCCCGTTCTAGCTGGTTCCGGTGCCTATGCAGTGGGCGAATTGTTCGCGTGGCGCGTGGGGCTCGCGCGCCTGCCCTCGCAGGCGAAGGCTTTCTACGGAGTGATCGCCGCCGCAACGGCAATCGGCGCTGGACTGAACTTCACATCAATCGATCCCGTCAAGGCGCTCTATTGGAGCGCGGTGCTCAACGGCGTCGTCGCGGTGCCCGTGATGATCGTCATGATGCATCTCTCGATGCGTACCCACATCATGTCCGGTTTCACGCTGCCGCCAACACTACGCATCCTCGGTTGGGTTGCAACCGGCGTGATGGCGGCAACGGTCGTGGCGATGGGTGTCACCTGGTTTGCGTGAGGGATTCGCTCTATCGCCTTGGATAATGCTGCGTTCGCAACGCTTCGATCTCGTCAAGCAGATCGAGTGCGAGCGCGATGCCCGCAGCGTTGATCTCGAGATCCTGCGCGAGATGGCGGGCCTTGCGGGCGCGCCGCAATGAGACACCGTCGAAATGCGGAGCGTCATCTTCGCTGACGCGTTTCGGGCTCGATCGCCCCTTGCTCGATCCAGTCAAAGATCTGAAGTTCAGAAGCGCCTGATACCCGGCACAATTCGAGTAGCGTGAACTCCACCTGCTCCTCGACGATCAGGCATTTGAGCCAGGCAGTGCTCGATTCGTTCATGATGGATCACCTGAAAGATGCGCGCGCGGGTCGATGTCACATGCCCGGCATGTTCCCCGCGGAAAAGTGCCTCGAAGAATTCGCTGAAGCGCGACTCCGCGTCGTCGAATTTGCTCAGGTCCGGGTGGTATTTGCGAGCGAGCTTGCGATACGTACGCTTGATATCGTCCTGCGTCGCGCTGCGCGGCACTCCCAGCACTTCGTAATAGTCTTTGTATTTCATAATCGAAGGCCCATCAGAAAGGCCGCGCGCGCACCTATTTCAGCGGTATCGGGGCGGAACTGGCGAGCGGCGCGTCATGAACCGTCGCCCAGTCGCTGCGGCGAGCGTGGTGGATGATCAGGGGAATGCCGCCGAATACGACGATGCCGAGCACGACCAGTCCGGTATAAAGCCACGGTGAACCGACCGGCAACTGGTCCGGCGGGAAGAACGACACGGCGAAACTGAACAGCACGCCGGCAAAGCCGATCGCCGGCAGTCAGCCACATGCCGCCTAAACCACCGGGCACCGTGAAAGGTCGTGGCAACGCAGGTGCCGAATAGCGCAGCTTGATTGCCGCCGCGTACATCAGCATGTAGGCGATCAGGTAGAGCGCGATCGTCATCGCGGAAATCAGGAAGAACGCGACCGATACATCCCGGATCACGAAGTAGAAGCACGAAATCACCGTCACGATCAGCCCTTGCACCAGCAGAATATGCGTGGGCATGCCGTGGCGGTTCTTGGCCTGAAGGATTGGCGGCAATTCGCCTTCGTGCGCGGTTTCAAGCAGACCGCGCGACGGACTGCCCAACCAGGCCAGCACACCGCTGATTGCACCGATGCCGACCAGCAGCGACAGTGCCGACACAGCCCAGCCCATATGCCAGAGGTCCGCAAGCACTGCACTGAACGCATCGAACACGCCAGACTGCAACGAGATCTTCTCGTACGGCAAGATCGCCGCGATCGGCAACGCGCCGAGCGCGAAGATCAGCACCGAAATCAGCGCACCCAGTCCGATGGCCGCCGGATAGCCGCGACTCGGACTGCGCATGTCGATCACATGAACCGCCTGCACCTCCACGCCGGCAAATAGCAACACGATGCCGGCAAGAAACGAGATCGTGCCGAAGCCGTGAATCGCGGGCCAGAATCGCGCGTGACCATCTTGCGAAAGTGCGGCATCGTTCAGGTGCTGCCAGCCGAGCGGATGGCCGCTGCCGATCCAGTAGCCGAGCAGCGCGAGCAGTACGACACCCGGCACGATGGTGCCGATCACGAAGGTCCAGTTGGCGATCCTCGCGAATACTTCGACGCCTTGCAGCACGATCCACGTGGAGAGCCAGTACGCGACGATGCAGAAGATTCCGACGTAAACGCCGTTCTTCGCCAGATCCGGGCGGCCAATCGTATAAGCGAGTGCCGCCGCGCCGAAGGTCAGTGCCACGGGATACCAGACGACGTTCTGGATCCATTGCAACCAGATCGCAAGGAAACCCCAACGTGTGCCGAACGCTTCCGCGACCCACGTATAGATGCCCCCGCGCCGGTCGGCAAAAGCGCCACCCAGTTCAGCCGAAATCAGCGACGCGGGGATCAGATAGAAGACCACCGTAAACGCGAGATAGACGAACATCGTCATCTCTTCTTTCGCCAGCAATGGAAGTCCACGCAGGCTCGTGACCACGGCGGCGGCCGTCATCAGACCGATCGACGTGACGCTCAGATACTTGCCGCGCTTCGCCGACTTTGCGGCCGGCAAAGCGGACGCGGCGGTAGTGGTGCGATCCATTTCGTGCGCTCCTGTGAAGAGGCGACATCAATCGTGATGGAAGGTGGGCCCGGCGGTCGAATGGAGCACCGGGTTCTTCGTCAGATGCGCGACGGCGTGCCGGATGTCCCCGAGTAGCATCGCCACCATGTCGCGGGTGACGCCGCGTCGGATCAACACGCGTTGCACGATGGTCTCCTCGCGCCCCGCCGGCAGTTCGTACGAGGCGATCTGCCAACCACGCATGCGTACCTGATCGGACAGATCGAATAGCGTGAAGCCCGCTGTTTCCGGGTGCTTCAGCTTGTAGCAGACAGCCGGCAACGCACCGCGTCCGTCGTAGATCAGCTCCAACGCGTCGATCTTCGCCAGACCGTCGGCCAGTGCTTGAGCCGTATCGGCGCATTCCTGCTGAATGTGCCGATAGCCTTCACGGCCCAGACGCAGCAGCATGTAGTACTGCGCAATGATCTGTCCGGCCGGTCTGGAGAAATTCAGTGCGAACGTCGGCATGTCGCCGCCCAGATAATCGACCCGGAAAATCAGTTCGTCAGGCAAGTCCTGAGTACTGCGCCAGACTATCCAGCCGACCCCGAGCGGGGCGAGCCCGTATTTATGGCCCGACGCATTAATCGATTTGACGCGCGGCACGCAGAAGTCCCATTCGAGGTCCGGCTGAATGAACGGTGCGACGAAACCGCCGCTGGCCGCATCGACGTGAATCGGGATATCGAGTCCGACATTTGCTTGCAGCGCGTCCAGCGCACCCGCCAAGCGCCTTCACCGGTTCATAGACACAGGTGAACGTGATGCCCAGTGTGGCCACGACGCCAATCGTGTTCTCATCGCAATACCGAGCCAGGTCTTCTGGTTGCAGTCCGGTCGCATCGCCTCTGAGCGGCACCTGACGCATCTCGACATCGAAGTAACGGGCGAATTTTGCCCAGCACACCTGTACGGGTCCACAGACGAAGTTTGGCTTGTCGGTCGGCTTGCCTTGCGCTTCCCTGCGCTTTTTCCATTGCCACTTGAGCGCAAGTCCACCGAGCATACAGGCTTCGCTCGACCCAGTTGTCGAGCAACCGGTGGTCTTCCACGATTTCGTTGCATGCCACAGATCGGCGAGCATGTGCACGCAGCGCATTTCGATTTCAGCGGTCTGCGGATATTCGTCCTTGTCGATCATGTTCTTGTCGATCGACAGATCCATCAGGCGGCGAACTTCGTCGTCGGCATATGTGGTGCAGAACGTCGCGAGGTTCTGCCGTGAGTTGCCGTCCATGAATAACTCGTCGCGCACCAGATCGAATACCGCACGGCGATCGGACGACGCTTCCGGAATCCGGTACTTCGGTAGTGAAGAACCTGAGATCGTCGCGGCGTATTCGTCGGCGACGGCATCGGGCGTGGGTGGCGGGGACTTGAGAAATGTCATGGCGTGAGATTCCTGACTTGAAATGAGCGCGGCGGGTTCGTGAACGAACCCCGGCGTGAATGGAATGGTGATATTGGAAAGACGGGAGAGCTTCCACAAATGTTCACGCTCAGGACCGATCGAAGTCGGTACGGTGCCGTACCGCACGGGCACATCCCAACGCGATCTGTTCATTGCATTACGTCGCTATTGAGCGCAAGGTGGTGCTATTCACTGCTCGATTTCCGATCGATCGTTACGCCGTCGATATTCGGCGCGAGCCCAGCGAATAAAACCATTCGTTAAGGAGCCCGTCATCATGACTATCCCCACCGCGACATACAACGGACACGAGTTACGTGCCTATGCTCACCAGCAATTCCCGCCTTTCGGCGATCCGTACGCCAAGGGCGCGCGGCGCTTTTCTTCCGTGGTACGAATCGACACGATCCCCTTCAATGAGGCGGACGCACGACGCTACTCGACGGTCTTCGACGCCGCGAGCCCCGCCACTTTCAACGATGCGATCGATCTTGCGATGCAGTTCGGCAAGGACATCGTCGACGGCAAGGTTCAGGCTGCGGCGCTCTGAGCGACCCAATCCAATGTCGCGACGGTGTTGGCCGTCGGAACGAACTCGTGGAGGCCGACATGTACAAACGCATTCTGGTAGCGATCGACGGTAGCGAGACGGCTGAACATGCGTTCGACAGCGCGCTTCAACTCGCGCACGATAACGAAGCGCAGTTGCAGCCTCTCTATGTCATCGCCAATCCCTTGGTGGCATACGACGCGTACGGCTACGATCCGACGATCCTGCGCGACGCCTGCGTTGAAGAAGGCCAGCGGCTGATGGCGGATGCCCTGGCGCGAATGAAGCACGAGAACGTGGCCGGCGTCCCGCGCATCGTCGACGTCGCGCCGATCGGCGAGGACATCTCCGAACGGATCCGCATCTCGGCTAACGAATTCAATGCGGATCTGCTAGTGCTCGGCACTCATGGGCGACGGGGTTTCAAGCGTCTGTTTCTCGGCAGCGTAGCCGAGCGCGTGGTGCGCTGCGCGAGCCTTCCGGTGTTGCTGGTGCCCAACCAACAACCACAAACAGCGGTCACGGAAACCACCGCACGGCGACATGCTGACGTCGCCGCCGCGATGTACGAAATGCCCCCGCGCCGGTAGCACCGGTTCACTCATCGCGGCGCACCACAAGGCGCGTCGCTCACCTCAAGTGCGTGCGTATGCTGGCCGCCTGCGCAAAAGTCTCATACGCGCCGAGATTCCGCTCATCACATGCCGTCGCTTACCCCCGCACCGCCTCCTGGGCTGCGCGGAAGGTTCGCTTCTGCGTGAAGCGCGAGGGCGCATCGCTTCAACAAACCTATCAGAGTGCAACAGCGTGTCGGCTGAACACCCGTGGTTCGCCAACCGGCAGGACGACCCGGCCGTGGACCTCGTTGATCACATCGGCCGCCGAGAGGTAGAACGCGAGAGCTGCCGTCACAAGTCCCAGGTAGCCGCCCGCCATGCGCAAGATGACCGAACCGGTCCATTCGCCTCCGGCCAGCAAACCAAACGTCATCCACAGCGCCAGAAAGATGACCTGCAACGCGCGCGGCGAGCGAAACGTGGCCAGCCACATATAGAACGTGAACGTTCCCCACAGGAACAGGTACCAGCCGACAAACGCGGCCGGCACCTTGTCGTGCAGAAACAGCACGAACAGTGCGAACGACCACCAGAAAGCCCCGTAGCTCAGAAAAGCCGTCGCGCCGAACGTATTGCCGCGCGGCAGTTCCATGATGCCGGCAATGGCCTGCGCAGTCCCGCCGTAAGCGAGTGCGCAGGCGAGCACAAGGCCCATCGACTCGCCCGAAAACCAGCCAGCGTTGATCATGCTCAGCAGCCACGTCGTCAATGCAAAGCCAGCGAGACCCAGTGGCGCAGGGTTCGCAAGTGTAGTTCGGATCGGTGCGCTGGCCATGGCCTGCTCCTGAAGATGAAAAGCGATCTTGGGATCTCCGCGAGCTTCGTGAGAGGTCACCCGAGCTGATCGAGAATTGCCGGATTTTCCAGCGTCGACACGTCCTGTGTGATCTCTTCACCGGCCGCCAGCGAGCGCAGCAGACGGCGCATGATCTTGCCCGAGCGGGTTTTCGGCAAATTCTCGCCGAAGCGGATTTCCTTCGGTTTCGCAATCGGCCCGATCTCCTTGCCCACCCACGCGCGCAGTTCATTCGCGATGGCGATCGCGTCGGCGCCTGTCGGCCGTTCGCCCTTTAACACCACGAACGCGACGACGACCTCGCCGGTCGTATCGTCAGCGCGACCGACGACAGCCGCCTCCGCAACTAGCGGATTGGCGACGAGTGCCGACTCGATCTCCATCGTGCCAAGTCGGTGGCCCGACACGTTGAGCACGTCGTCGATACGTCCGGTAATCGTGAAATAGCCGGTGTCCTCGTCACGCACCGCACCGTCACCCGCGAGATAGAGCTTGCCGCCGAGTTCCTCGGGAAAGTAATTGGTCGTGTAACGGACTGGATCGCCCCATACGTTGCGCAGCATCGATGGCCACGGACGTTTGATGACGAGAATGCCACCTTGCCCGTTCGGCACGTCGTGGCCGGTCTCATCGACCACCGCGGCCATGATGCCCGGCAGCGGCAGCGTGCACGAACCCGGCACGAGCGGCGTGGCGCCAGGCATCGGCGCGATCATGTGGCCGCCCGTTTCGGTTTGCCACCAGGTGTCGATGACAGGACAATGGCTGTGGCCGACGTGCTCGTAGAACCACGTCCACGCAGCCGGGTTGATGGGTTCGCCGACCGTGCCTAGCAAGCGTAGGGTCGTTAGGTCGAAACGGTCCGGATGCACCTTCGGATCGGCTTCGGCCAGCTTGATCAGCGAGCGGATCGCGGTTGGCGCGGTATAGAACACCGTCACGCGGTGTTTCGCGATCATCTGCCAGAACCGGCCGGCGTTCGGCCAGGTCGGCACGCCTTCGAACACCACCTGAGTCGCGCCGATCGCCATCGGACCATACGCGATATAGCTATGACCGGTAATCCAGCCGATGTCGGCAGTGCACCAGAACACATCGCTGCGCTTGGCGTCGAAAGTCCACTTCATGGTTTGCGCGGCCCACATCAGGAAGCCACCAGTGCTGTGCTGCACACCCTTCGGCACGCCGGTCGACCCGGATGTATAGAGGATGAAGAGCGGATGTTCCGCGCTGACCCACTCCGGCTCGCAAGTGGCCGCCTCGGCTTGCGTGAGTTCGTGCATCCACAGGTCGCGTCCCTCGTGCCACGCGACCTGGCCGCCCGTACGCTGATAGACAATCACGCTCTTCACCGCCTCGCAGCCGCCCATTGCCAGGGCTTCATCTGCAATGTTCTTCAGCGGCAACGCCTTGCCACCGCGCATCTGTTCATCACATGTGACCAGCACGACCGCGCCCACATTGACGATCCGCTCGTTGAGCGACTTCGACGAGAAGCCGCCGAATACGACTGAATGGGTCGCGCCGATGCGAGCACAGGCCTGCATGGCCACAATGCCTTCGATCGACATCGGCATATAGATCACCACGCGATCGCCTTTTTTTACGCCACGAGTTCGCAGCGCGTTGGCAAAGCGGCTCACGCGTTCGAGCAACGCGCGATAGGTCACTTGCGTGACGGCGCCGTCGTCGGCTTCGAAGATCACCGCAACATGATCACCGTTACCCGCATCGACGTGGCGGTCAAGGCAGTTGTACGACGCATTCAGCGTGCCGTCGCTGAACCATTCATAGAACGGCGCACGCGATTCGTCGAGAACCGAAGAGAACGGCGTTTTCCATTGCAGTGTTTCGCGCGCCAGACGAGCCCAGAATCCTGGATAGTCGCGCTCTGCCTCGGCGACTAGCGCGCGATAGGCATCCATGCCGGAGATCGCGGCGTAAGCCGCCACGCTGGCGTGCGGGAGGAATGCCTGCGGCTCCTCCAGAATTGATTCGGTAGTTGACATTTCGTGTCCCTCGCACGCTTTCACGCGTGCTCTTTAAGATGTTCTTCGGCTACTTGTCGCGGCGCCTGGGTGCGACGAGTAGCCGTGCGCGATTTGACTGCGCATAGGATTGCCAGATAATTTAAATAGATTGTTGCGCAGCGCGATGACCCCGAGGCCCGCTGCGTCGCGCATGGCAAAGCAATCACGGGATGGGCCGGATCTCGCGATGACCGCTCCGGGTGCCATGCGGGGACTGCGGACAAGTCGGCGGGGAAGCCCGATCACACGAAACTGCTTCAGTCGCTGCGCCTGGGAAACACAGCAGGCTTACAACGACGGTGCACGTATGGTGGCGGGAAGTCGGTACGGTGGCGTACCGGCCCGAAAGATTATGGGCTGCTCATTGTTTCAGGAAAGCGAACACCACAGGATTGTGACGGGCCGTCAGTCTTTGTCCTACCGCCCGTCATCCAGGAACGCGGTCCTCGCGGTCGATCTCGCCTGCCGCGTGCCCCCAGATCTCATTGTCGCGCCCTTCCGGGGTACCTTCGCGCTCCCAGATTTCCCGCGCCCTTTCCAAGATACGTGCCTCTCTTTCCGAGGTCGGCTCGCGTTGTTCGACGGTTGCGCCTCGTGCATCGACATGAACGCTGATGACGTCATATCCGTTCGCGAGCTGATTCCGGGATTTGACCTCTTTCATCTCTTCAAACTGACGAGTAGCCGTCGCAATGGCCTGTTCTTTTGTGCCCTGAGCCACTGCAATACGCATCAACTCACTGCGATGAGGACGCCCTTGATGATCAAAAAACGTCTTGTAGAAGATCACCTCGTAAGGTCGGCGCTCGGAGGCGCCACCGCTTAACCTGGTCATCGACACGATGCCGGTGAGATGTTTATCAGCACGATCGAGAACGGCCAGACGCTGCACGTGGCTCTCCCGCATGATCCTCGCGGCTTCTTCCGTCGTATCGTCGTCGAAGCAAAAAAGGATCTCGGCCGACATCGCCTCGCGTACTGTCATCTCGCCGACATCGCGTCCATCGGCGACTCCCCGCATCGTGATATCGCGGTCCGTGATCATTCCGATAACGCGGCCATGCTGGCATACCGGCAGGGCGCCGATATTTTCTTTCTTCAGCCTGCGGGCGGCAGTATCGAGAGTTTCCTCCGCCTGCACGCAGACCGGCTCGCTCATTACGTCTCTGATTAGCACGACATTGCTCCTCGTATCGGATTTCTATGATGGAAATGTCCGCTCAACGCGGTTAGCAGCGGATCTCGGATCGGAGGAGGATGCGGCTGAAAGCGTGATATAGGCAGGCGCCGTCCTGGCACCTTGCGATTCAGTGTACGCCTAGCGAGTCGAGAGTGCGTATCACAGGGCAAAGAAAGCCAGAGCGCGCTGAATCGCTGGAACCGCCGTGCTTGCAATGGTTGCGACCGTCGGGCCCTGGGGTAGCTCGCTAGCGAGCGCTTGAGCCGTCGCCGGTGTGTGCACTGTCCGGGCTTTCAGGAGGGGGACCGTCCGTTCCAAGCCGGATTTCGTCCCACGCAAGCTTCAGTAGCTTCCCTATCACTCGTACTCCCGTGGTCCAGCCAGGAAAAGACGGTGATGTCACCCAAAGGGTATACAGTCAGAAGACCGGTCGCCTTGAGCGACCTCCTGCTCTGAGTTCCATCATGCGATCGCCAATTAAATCCACCTCTGTCACAACTAGCAGCGAGAGCGAGTATTCCATCCAGCGGAGGACGCGCGTTCACGAACTCGACAAAGCCGATGCTTTGCGAACGGAAAAGCGCCGCGCCAGTGACGCCGCCATCGATTCCAATGCTAGCAAGTGGCGGTACCCGGCCACGGGCGGTACGGGCTGATTGTGGCGCTTCAATTCCCCAACCCCAGCCGGAGCTACGATGCTTCCCGGCATTGTGTGTGTTTCTGGGGATACGACAATTCGCGCGAAATCACCTTTTTGGTCGACGACGCCATGCTGCGAAATCTGCAACCTGGCGTGGGATCCGATGAGCGGTCGATACTTGGTGCCTTCGACCAAGGTCGCGAAAAAATCCTCGAAATCGCGAAGAAGCTGTATGTCAGCGGTCCGCAGAACCGGTATTCAATTTCATAAGCTGTGGACATGTCGCGGGTATGCGCCAGGATCTGCCCGCTCCGAATCGTGCTGGACGCCCGGACCACCTGTGAAAGAAGCGACGTTAGCCCCTCGGTTCTGATGGCGGTAACCCGTCTGGGTTACTCGGCGGCATCCACTAGACCGACAATGTCTTGAGGGCCAGCGGTCTGCGCGCCCCTGGCTCAAAGCCCGCCGTAGCAGTCGACGCAGCGTCGAAATAAGATCAGGTAAGACGGCCAGTCTGCGTCAGGCTCAGGGCGTCCGATGAACTTGAAACACCATTCGATGAGTAGTCCCATCACCGTCCCCGACACAGCCAAAAAAGCCAGTGTTGGACCGATTTATAAAAGTGGGAGAGCAGCATGACTGATGACCAGGTGAACACAGAAGAAATGACGGAAAACAGGAAACGGAGAGAAGCCGGGGCGCCTGCAACCGAATCTGGCGTGGTCGTCGCGCTGGAGCAGAATACAACGGCCGTTGATGCAGATGTGGACACGTTGCGGCAGCCTTGGAGCAAGCGTGTCTGGGCACGGCTGGGAGCATGGGGAGTCCGTACGCACGTTCGTCACCCGCGGCCTGAATAACCTAACGCGCATTGGTACGCACGGAAATGCCGGCGAAGCGCGTCGCCTGTTTGTCAATCGACAAGGCCGGTCGTCGCTGCGCTACTCTCAAACATCGGCGATCGTTAGGCTTATTAGTGCTGCCCACCTTCGCGCGTCCGCTCAATTCCATTGACGGCATGGCACAACGCGACGTACGCGGGTCCGCGATCAACGGCGCTGGATAACAAGTCGGCCTGCTGTTGCTCGCACGCACCCAGGGCTCAACGCCTGGGCCCCCTCATGCCTTCGGTTTCCAAGGCAGCGTTCCGCTCTTCACTGGCCTCAATGGGGTCCATCGTGTCGTCGACGGACGCTGTCGCGCGCTCTGTTGCCGCTTTCGCTTCGTCGACGGCGGCGCCCGGTCCTCCGTCATCATCCGCCGGGGGTTCCAGCATGTCCCGAAGCATTGCCGCCAACTCCGGCGTATCCCACGACTCGCCATGCTGCTCTTTCTTCTTTATATAGTGCCGGATTTCGGCGTCTTGCCCGGGAGTCAAAGGAAGGCCGTGAAAGGTGCTTTGGGGGGTGGCGTCGACCATGACATTACTCCGGAAATTCGTCTCATCTTAAGTGTAGGCCGTTTGTAGCGAAAGACCCTCAACTCACGATTGCGCAATCGCTGACGATGGCGTCTGGGTAGCAGCGTCGTGTAACCAGGAAGCACGATCGAATATCGAGGATTCGAAATTCACGTTCATTCAGTTAGTGCCCACATTGAAGGATATGTTCGATGTCTGGTATTCGTATCGAATGCCTCCTCAAAGCCTCAGTCGCTGGCGCTTACGTCGTTGCGGAGATCGTCGCCCTGCCACTATCGACGGAATTCCTGGCCCGGTCGAGCAAACACAAACTCCAGCAGCAGCGTCCATCGTTGTGAGCGCGTCACGCGCTCCGTATGTGCTACCTTTTCTCGCGCGCCCCGTAGGCTCGAACGGCTGGAGATCGAGTCAGAACGCGCCCCCCGCCTGAGCGGTTGCCTCCATAGGTAAGTGGCTTCGACTTTTCCTCGATATCGCGTTGCAATGACATAAGAAAGTCATTGCGTATTCGTACGCGAAGCGTCTAATGAAGTATGCGTGCGGACTTAGTCAGTTGTCGGTTGCATCCCCAACATCCCTGGCGTGGCGTTGCACAGCGAGCGTCTGTCGGCGCTCCACTCCAAGGAGCAGATCATGCAATATTCGCTGTACGTCCACCGGAATGGCGAGACCGGCTTTCGCGCCAGCTTCCCCGATTTCCACACCGCCGACGCGAGTGGCGATTCGTTAAACGAACTGACGCACAACGCCAAGGTGACCGTGGAAGCGCTGTATGACCGCAGCGAGCAACTTATCTCTATCCCTACCTGCAATACAACGGAATTGCAGGCGCTCCAAATGGACGACGGCAACGGGATCTGGGTATTTGTCGACATCGATCTGACGCGTGTTACCTCCAAATCCTTGGGCATTCAGGTCAATCTGCTCGAGAGCCTTCTTCAGCAAGTCGATGCAAGGTCAAGAGAGCGTCGCATGACGCGCTCTGCATTCGTCACATTGGCGATTATTAATGAACTGAAAACACAGGATGGCTAAACATAGCTTTTCCGTTCAGTTCAGGAACACGACTCACGAGGACGAGGTGCCCCCTGAAAGCGCCGGGATGTGAACGTGCGATTCCTTGACCACGTCATTTGCCTGCCTCAAATCGGGAATGACTAGAAAGGACAATATGACCCACTCAATGTGGGGCATCGTGGTTGGGCTGGCGCTCATGTTCGCCGCTGCGCTGCGTCGGTATCGGCGCGACATTCTGCGAAAGCGGGAGATCCGCTGGCTCGATGAACACCATATATTGGACGGGCTACGCAAGCAGTTGGAACCGCAGCCCCGGAAATGACGCGCGCCAGCGGGTGCGTCCAGGAAGAAAGGCTGTTACATGAAGGAGTTGGCAAAATGACCCTGAATTACGCAGGCAGATCGCATGACGAAGCCGTGGCGGCGCGCCACAAGCAGAAGCAGAAGG
Source organism: uncultured beta proteobacterium (assembly GCA_963738755.1). Classification (GTDB taxonomy): domain Bacteria; phylum Pseudomonadota; class Gammaproteobacteria; order Burkholderiales; family Burkholderiaceae; genus Paraburkholderia. The sequence continues at coordinate 73,967 of CAVTXZ010000007.1, read as the reverse complement.
CACAGGAACAGGCTGGGGGCGAGATGGCGATAGAAGGGACAGAGAGTGACGCGACGCATAGTTGCGGCGAACTCTCTGAACGAGGCAAGCAGGTCTGGAGAAGTGGAAGCGGGATCAACGGCGGCGGAAGAGAATGATACGGCCTTGTCAATCTGCGGCGACGCGGATCGACTAATGCACTCATACCGGACGGCGAACCCGCACTGAGCGTCCCAATTGGACAAAGCGCCTTGACGTGAATGTCGGCTCCGTGCGCAACCCCTCAAAAAGATTCGATCGCGGTGGCGGCGGCAGTCCGGTGCAACACCTGCCGCATTACTGCGGAGCCGATGCTGGGCGGACCGTACCGGAAAATACAATGTGGTCGCCAGACCTCACGTTGCTCCGAACTCGATCTGGTCGGACAAGCCGAGCAGTCGCGTCACCCGCGACGCCCCATCAGGAAGCAGACGCTGATGCATAGAGAGCGCCGTAACGCGTCGTCGCCAGTAAGGTATTCCAAGAGGACTTCCGCGGACAAGCCGTGACGAGATCTGCTCGAGGTGTTTCAGCTCGTCTTCGAATTGATAGTGCAGCATCGTCATCCTTTTAGCGGCAGCTCATGCGCTGCCAACAAGTATGTGGCAACCGGGCATACACGTCTGCACCCTGCCGTACAGAGTTAGGAGCGAGTTGAACTTTTAGCGGACGGTGCAGAATGGGCTGTATCTGGCAGTCACGCTGAAAGCCACCTGTCGGTGTATTGACGGGCCGCAATCAATACAGTGGCGAGCCGGCTAGATGAGCGTCCGAGGAAAAGCCAGAACTATGAAACGCCTGCCGAGCGATTTCAACAAACGATTGCACCCACCAGTTGAATCCGCAGTTTTGATGCGGATTCTCGCAATACGACATCCGAGATTGAACGGAATAAAAACAAGAGAACGACAATAGGGCCACCAAGGCTTATCAACAGACATCTCGCACTGATGCTACCAGGCCGGCCGAGGTCCAAGTCTTGCCCGATCACTCCGCGCCGTTGCTGCCGCCAGCACCTGTAGCGGCGACCTGCTGACGTCCGCGCCATCGGCGGACATCCGACCGATGGCTTGCGTCCGGTCTCACGCGCCGTTCACTGCATCCTTGAACGCCTTGCCCGCCGCGAACTTCAGAGTCTTCGCAGCAGGGATTTGGATCTCAGCGCCGGTTGCCAGATTACGGCCGACCCGCGCGGCGCGCGCGCCCGTTGAAAACGACCCAGAGCCTATCAGCTGCACGGTGTCACTTTTTGACGGCGGCCGAGATTACGCCAATAAACGCATCGATCGCGTCGCCGGTCGCTGCTTTGCTGGCGCCCGGCGTTGCGGCGACCGCATCCACCAGTTCCTGCTTGTTCATTGCTTTTCCTCTCTGTGATTGTGAATGTCGCCACCCCACCCGATCCGCGCGCCTTTGCGCAATTGGCCGGCGACCCGACTGATCTGCGATCACAGGCACTGCACGCATGTCCTAGGCGTGGGAGAGTGCCTGCCGCCGCCGTGAAACCGCGCCTGCGCCCTCCGCATCCTTGTGCTGTCGATCGCCCGTGTCAGTGGCATGGATTTGATGATCAGGCGGGCGCAGCCCGCCCCGGCGGCGCCTTTTGCGTCTGCGCCCTGCGGACTGGCCGGCGTCCGGGCCGCATCGCGGCCGCCAAGTTGTGCGGACGTCGGCTACCGGTCCGGAGCGCGGCTCACCCCTGATACCGCGGTTTTTCCTGACGTGATGAATCCACGCGACTGCCGGTGTCATAAAACGAAGGGTCGGATAGCTTTAACTATCCGCGCCTTCATTTCCCTCGCGGCTGCGCGGCACCCGAAGCTCGTCCACAAACGATTCATCTGACCGTCGGTCGGGATTTTTTCACAGGTTCAACGGTGATAAATCGCCTTAGAGGTGATTTCAAAAAAACGTTGTAGGGGCTGTCAACTCCATGGGCATGCTGTTAACCTTGAGCATCGTAACGATGAGATCGAGGGCATGGACAAGCCAATCATTGACGACGAATTGTGGAAAAGAATCGTACATTCACTTCCGCAGCCGAAGGCTCGACGCGAGAAATATCCGGGCCGAAAGGCGGTATCCGATCGCGCGGCGTTGAACGGTATTGTGTTCGTGTTACGTTCGGGACTTCGCTGGCACGATCTGCCCGCCGAAATGGGTTGCGGCTCCGGCGTGACGTGTTGGCGCCGGTTACGCGACGGGCAACAAGCCCGTGTATGGGGCCGATTGCACGAGCTGCTGCTGGCCAGATCGATCTTTCGCGAGTCATCGTCGTCTCATCCAATGTTCGCGCGATTGGGGCGGGCCAAAAACCGGGCCACCCCCCGTAGATCCTGCGCGACCGGGATCCAAACATCATGTCGCCACCGATGCGAACGGGGTGCCTCTCCCGATCATCCCCACAGGGCCAATCGCCACGACGTCATCAAATTGTTGCCGCTCATAGACGCGATCCCAGCTATTCGTAGCATTCGCGGGCGACCCTTGCAAAAGCCCCAGGTCGTCTACGCTGACCGTGGATACGACTCCGAACCACACAGGCAAAGATTGCGCGATCGGGGCATTAACCCGATTCTCGCGAAGGGGCGCACCGTCCACGGAAGTGGCCTTGGAAAGTACCGCTGCGTAGTCGAACGCACACGTGCATGGTTCCATAACGTCCACCGTCTTCGAATCCGCTACGAGCAACTGGCGACGATCAATGAAGCCTTCCTCAAACTCGCTGCCTGCATGATCTGCTGGAATACTCTTCAACGATCTGCTCAGGCATTTTGAAACCACCTCTTAGCTCCATTGCGTTTAATGGCACATAGGAGCCGCGATAACCCGCATTTTTTCACCGCAACTCATGTGGCCCAAACCAGTCCTGGGCCGGCCCCGGCGAAAACCGGACACGAGGTAACGCTTAAACTTTGAGGTAGTCTTACGCCTATGTTTAAGCCCAGCTCTAACGTGGAACCCATTGAAGTTTTGACCCAGCCCGAACAGCGCCGCCGGCGCTCTGTCGAGGAGAAGCTTGCGATAGTGCGCGAGACCTTCGAGCCCGGCGCAACCGTATCCGGAGTTGCCCGTCGTCATCAGGTGAATGCAAACCAGGTGTTCGCCTGGCGCAAGCTCTATCAGGACGGAAGCCTGTCAGCAGTCAGTGCCGGCGAGCAGGTGGTACCGGCATCCGACCTGGCCGAAGCGATGAAGCAGATTCGTGAACTCCAGCGACTGCTGGGCAAGAAGACGATGGAAGTGGAAATCCTCCGCGAAGCAGTGGAGTACGGCCGGGCAAAAAAATTGATTGCGCGCTCACCATTGCTGCCGGGGGACGACCGATGAAGACGGTCTGTGAAATCCTGGGTGTGTCGCGCTCGAATCTCGCGGTGAAATCAAAGCGCGACGCTGAATGGGTCGACAAGCGCAAGACGCCCGCCCGTGACGACATGCCGCTCGTCGCGGAGCTTCAGGGGCTGGTTGCTGATTTGCCTACTTACGGCTACCGGCGCGCCTGGGCCCTGCTACGGCGAGACCGGGACGCACAGGGGCAGCCTCGCGTTAATGCAAAACGGGTTTATCGGGTCATGCATACCCACGGCCTGCTGCTCGAGCGCCGCCCTCGACATCCCCAATCCACGCGCCGGCACGACGGCAGGGTCGCGGTGGACCGGAGCAATGCGCGCTGGTGCTCGGACGGCTTCGAATTCCGTTGTGATGACGGCTCACCGCTGCGCGTCATCTTTGCACTGGACTGCTGCGACCGCGAGGCCATGAGCTGGGCTGCGACCACTGGAGGCTACACCGGAGACATGGTGCGTGATGTCATGCTTCAGGCTGTAGAAAGCCGGTTCGATGGAGCGCTGAAGGCCGACAACGAAATCGAATGGCTCAGCGACAACGGTTCCTGCTACATTGCCGAGGACACGCTGACGTTCTCGAAAAAAGTGGGCCTGAAACCCATCACGACGCCGGTCCGAAGTCCGCAGAGCAACGGGATGGCCGAGAGCTTCGTCAAAACGATGAAGAGAGACTACGTCTCGTGGATGCCCAAGCCGGACGCGAGAACGGCGTTGCAGAACCTGGCCATCGCGTTTGACCACTACAACGAATCGCATCCGCACAGCGCCCTGAAATACTGCTCACCACGCGAATTTCGCCAGCGAGCAAATTCACCAACCTAAGCGTGACCGAATGTCCGGTCATGCAGGGGCGAGTCCAAGTCCCGCGAGAATCTTACGGCTGGCGCCTCATCGCTTCGCAAGGCTCTTAATTGTCTGGATCGCCGCGAAGCCGAAAAGCCAATGTCACATCCGCACCATTGTTTCCGCGTCACGGTTTTCCCGGTGCGTTCATGACCGAGCGCTCCGTCACCGATTAGTAGAGACTTTGTTGTCCGTCGATAGCGACACTCAGGCAGCCCCAGCAGCGTCTGCGCAATGCCCATCGTCTTCGCGACCGATTCAAACTGCCTTTGTCCGAACCGACCCGACCGTCTATAGTGGATGAAAGCAACGCAAAGGACAGCGCGCACCGAATCGCTTCCTTCATCGGCAGTCATCCGCATATCTCCACCGTCCAACGATCGAGGAGTGAGGTAGTGGAAATCCTGAAATGGGCCGTTACCGTAGGCGCATTAATTGGCCTCGTAAAATGTATCCAGCTATTCAGTGGCCACTGCCGTCGCCGTTTTGGACATTGCTTTTTCACGTTTCGCGCATTCTGGTTGGCGGCAATCGCGGTCAACCTAATGTGGCTGGGAGTCTATTGCTGTGCAAGTGGCGTACGCGATCATGCTTCCATTAATGATGGACTCGTTCTCGTCGTTCTAAGCTTCGTCCCCATAGTCTGGATGGTCTATGAAAACATCCGTGAAACGGACCTTGTCCACGGACTAGGCGGTTCGGCATTGCAGTTGGCATTGTTCTTCCCCATGGCACTCTATAGCCTCCCGCTCCTCCTGATTGCTATGGCACTTGTGCTTTTCGCATCCTTCAAAGCTGGACCAACGTGGCTCGTCGATCGCTAAGCAGCGGTTAGCTTTCCGCACCAGTGCGCTTTATCGCGCCGTCCCACTCTCCATGCACCACACATTGGAACAATACCCGCGGGTCATCTGACCCTTCCAACTAAAGAGGATCAGTTCCCTATGCGAAGCGGCGCTGTCTGCGCCTCTCACCGTATACCGGATGTCCATCATCATCTCAGCTGATCAGCGTTCCGCATCCGGCCCGACATCGTTCGAACGACCATCGCTTTGCCGTACCGTGCGGTCCGGCCGCGCCGGTCCGGCAATTCGCTCTCGTTCCGCCGCAGGCCTGTCCCGCTGTACCGGCATGGCACCTACGAAATAAGCCATATCAACCGCCAGCTCACGATCCTCACGCGCACTGGACCTCGCCATCGCAAAAGCCATCGCACGCCATGCGGCAAACACCCCGCCTTGTGCGACCCAACCCGTCTCGCGTTGCGCGTCGGTCGGGACGGCACGCCAGAAACCGGGCGTCTCGCCACGCTCCATCATGTGCACGACTGCAGGTTTGGGATACCGTTGTGTGACGCCGCGGGTTTGTCGAGAGGTCGCGTTCGCGTTAACACCATGCGCCCGAAGTTGTTCTGCGAAGTACACACGCCACCGCTGAAGATCTCTGTGACGTGGATTCAACCGACGCCCGTCCGGTCCCCGCACTTGCACACTCAAATGCACATGCGGATGGGCCTCATCATCGTGCGCAGCAAAGACATACGCACGTCCATCGCCGAACTCGAGCGCCGCAAAATCACGCGCCGCATCGCGTACGGCCTGCCGGTTCGTTCCCGGCGGCATCGACAGAAGGATATTGAATACTTCGCGGCGCGTGCTAGTGTCCGGTATCCCCCATCCGCCGAGCTGCCAGGTTTTCGTGAGGTCACGCAGCGCATCGACGCCGGATATTTTGTCGCCGTTCTGATCTTCTAGGTCGACTTGGCCGTTACGCGAGATGTAGCGAAGATGCCGACGTACAGCGCCTATTCCCTGGGCACTAGACGCCTTGTTGGTGATCTTGACCATCACCTCCGGAGTGCGCTTCAGCGTGCGGGCCAGTTGGCCGCGCATGCGCGCCGCCTCGTCCCGAATGCCCGCTCGTGAAAGCCGAGACGCGCTCGCATGCCTGAACGGCTCGTGAAATAGCCGATCACCCCAGTTCAGGAGCATCGCGTCGACGTAGATTTTTGGATACGGCATGCTATCGGCTCCATCGGTCGAGATTCGCGCGAATCACACCCACGACAGCTCGCAGATGCGTGTCAATCTGTTCCCGGATACGCTCAAAATCAGCCAACTCCTGGCACGTGAGCTCCATTCCACCACCGCGCGCAAGCTGCCCCAACGACCGACTGATGACAGCAAGCTGCTGGTTCGACGTCGACAGCAGAAGCAGTTCCCGTGTTCCCAACTGCGGCTCCCGTGTCAGCTGCGCGCGGATCAGCGCCACGATCCACCGATTGCTGTGCAGGCCCGACGCTGCCGCGCGCTGCTCCACCACCATCTTCTCTGCGACGGTCAACCGAATTTCGATACGACTGCGCGACTCTCCGACTATCGGCTGGGTCAGTCCAGGTTCGATCGCAACAGGTCGATCGCCGGCCTCTGCGTTGACTGCGGCAGCAATCAACTGCCGCACGCCCTCGCCAGCCGTCACGCCACGGCACGCGCACCAAGCATCCCAGCGCGGCCTGACCGCGCCCAGTTCGACGCACAAGCGCTCACGGAATCTCACGGCTCACCCTAAGGTGCCGCCATTGACGGCTCGGCCGGCGCGCGTTCGACTTCGCGAGCGTGCGCACGCTCAGCAGCCGCGCGCATCCGACGATCACGGCCCGAAGGCACCTTTGCATCGAAGACCTTCGGCGGCGGCACTGGGATATCCTCCTTCCCGAAAGCGTCCAGCAGGCGTGCAGCGTGCTGCTGCACACGGGAAATGGAACGTTCGCTAAAACCCTGTTCCCGCATCGCAGCGGTCAGGACAGCCAGGTGCAGCACGCGCTCGTCATCCCCCCGCTGTGCGCCACGACCACGCTGCGGGACGGGCTCTGCGACAGGCTGTGGACGCTCGTCGGCATAAGGTTGAGCCGCATCACCTGATGGCGTTTCGGCTCGCGACGTAGCCTGAGAAGCCGCACGTCCACGCTGCACGACATCCACCCGCCACGTATTCCGGTGCACGTCTTTCTCTTCCTCGCCCACGACCACACCATCGCCATCCAGAATCGGTACCTTGACGGTCACGAGTCGCTTGCCGAGGTTTTCGAGCGTCACCTGCTGCCCGATCGCGGCTAGCGATTCAAGAACAGCACGCTCGAGATCCACGCCCCACACCACATGATCGGCGCCCGCCTCGTCGCGGAACACCACGTAGTAAGAATCGCTGCGCGCGGGATTGTGTTGATACGGCGCGCCTCCATGCTCGCGCAGTTCCCCGATGTACCGCCGTGGCGCGTCCGGTTCGTCATTCGCAGCATTCCGGCTTATCGGAACAGGCGGCGAGGCTGGGCTCTCCTTACGCGCAGGCCCAGCAGGAGCGTCATCCGAAGCGGCGCGCGCACGCGACGATGGTGACGTTGCATAACGTTCATCTGCGCTCCCTCTCGAGGCTGCGACAGCTGTTGGCTCTACCTTCAGACCAGCTTCAATGCGATTGTTTAGCCGCGCCTGCCGGGCGTTGGCGAGGCGAGCCAGATCCGCAGTCTTTGGCTCGTAGCCGCTCACCTCGATCCCGCGCAGTGTGGCCTGTAGCCACACCTCGCTACGGAACACTTCGTGTCCCGAAACGCGGATGCGTTGCCACGATTTGGCATGCGCCATATCGACCATCGACTCCACCACGTCCGGTCGGTTGTGCTCGGTGACGAGGAATGGCCCCAGATCCTCGAAAGCGAGCTGATACGGTGCCTCCTTCAGAAAATACTGGTTGCCTGCGCGCAGATACCGTTTGCGGACTCGCTCCGGTGGCTGGTCGACCGGTACGCGGCTCGTACTCGTATCCCGCAGCGGCACATTAGCGACCGCTCGTACTCCAGGTTCCCGCAAGGCCCCAGCATCGTCGCGAATCGCCTGATCTCGCAGCCTCGTCCGCGCCGCATCGAACTCTCGACGACGCCGCGCCGACACCGCATCGAGTGCGGCCGAATTCAGCGCGTCATCACGGCCATTACCGCCTGATGGAGCTGCTGCGCTACTCACGCCCGGCGCATCTCCCTCGATCACATTGATAACCGGATCGGAATACTGGGCCGAAGATGTCTGTGACATGATGCAACCTCATACTGTTCAGGGCAGATTTTGCAAAGAGCACCGCGACCGCGATACGCTACCGATCGGGGTCTGCAGCCGGTTCAGGCGACGATGTGTGTTCCTTCGATTTCTCCAGTGCGGCGGCGCGTGCCTCTCTAATCCGTGCCCACGATCTCGCCTGCAGTTGATCGAGCATCGTCTCGAGATTCGGACTGAAATTCAGTTCACGTGCGGACTTCTTCAGCGAACCGACCGTCCGTTCCAGCAGATCGCGTGCGCGATCCCACGGATAAACCTTCGATCGATCGCCGTCATACCCGACCTGCACCTCGGAGCCGTTCAACCGTGCGTTCCCGTCCATCCATTTCAGACGCTCGGAGATGAACTCCATCTGGTCCTTCCGGTGGAACACGACGCTGCGCGTCGCGACCTCCTGGATCAGGTAGTGCTCGGTATTGAACACTTCACCACGGTACGGGCCGCCGTTCTCGCGCGGTGTTGCCATCCTGAGCGGTATGCCGAACCGTTGCCCGGCCAGTGCCTTCGTCTCTTCAGGAACGTCACCCAATCCAAACAATGGCTCGCCGACCGGCGCACGCGTCGGCGCAAACCGTGGCAGAGTGGCTGCGGGAACGACCGGAGCAGTCGACCCATCAGACGCAGCCGCTGCATCAGATTCGGGCACCGCATGTTTCGGCACGCTCCGCTCCGATGACTGATGACGCTGATTGCCTTCGGTGTCGTCCACAGAGTTCTGTCTAGAGCGACTCATTTCTCCCTCCTCATTTCGTTCATCCATCTCACTCACCTGCACGTCGGACACGACATCCGTATCCCGCAATCTGTTCGCTCTCCCGAGGGACCGAAAGGCCACTTCACGGAGATAGTCGCCCACGACATCGAACCCCGACAGCACCGCCATGTCGCTGAAATCGTTCGGCACCTTGCCGTCGACACGCGTGTCTTTGGCAAAGACTGGCCAGGCCAGATGCGCCATTGCGCCTTGTGCCGCCCTCCGGGCCTCCGCTTCGCCCTGCCCCAACTCGGCAAGTACAATCAGATCGTTATCGCGATACCGCTCACGCAAGGCGGCGGCCACTTGGCCCAGATTCCCACTCGAGAGTGCAGCTGCTGCAAACCAGCCCGTCGCACGGTATGTGGATAAAGCCGTCGCCATGCCCTCACCGATCAGGATCGGTCCGGATGCCTCTTCCGGTGTCGGCGCCGATTCGGCCATCCAGTACCCACCCTTCTTCACGCCCCCCGCCAACGATGATTTCCGGCCAAGCTCGTCGATCAGCTCCAGCGTGGAGATCGCATCGATCCAGACCGGCACAATCAGGACGCGCCCCACAAGCGGCTCTTCCTCGCTCATTGGCGCGTATCCAAGAAGCGAGCGCAGCTCCTGCGCATCCAGTTCACGTAAGGTCTCGACCGGATCCAGGCGCTTGCGCGTCAAGTAAGGATGCTGCGGCCCCACTGGACGCGACCACTGCCAGAGTGCGTCGGCCTCGCGGGCCACCGCGGCATGACGGGCCTGCTTCCGTTCTTCCTCGCGCGTGCGGCGCTCGAGCACCTCAGAGGAAGGCACAGGCGCAGTTGCCATCCGGTCCGGGTACTGCGAACGCTTCAGATCGAAACCGTGCTGGCGCGCAAGCCAGAACAACGAGGCAAGGGTCTTGCCACCCGACGCATCGGCTGAGCGCCACGTGGTACGGGCCGCGCGTTCGCTATAGTTACCCGCGGTGCGGCTCCACTCATCCCATATCTCGAAGCCCTCGTCGCCGAATCCTTGCTTGAGCGCGAACGCCATGTCCACCCACGTCCCGTAATCGTCGGCAGGAATCACCGCCAGCGCTGCGCGTGCGCGCGCAGCCTCGTCTACATGTGGTGTGTTCATCGACCACCTCCCTGGATCGGCGCAACGTGCAAGGGCACACCCCGCGCAGACGTCCGGCGGGATCGTGATGGTTCAGCCGGGGAAAGCTCCGCCGCATCGAGATCGGCAACCGACAGGCGGCGGGTCGCCCTCTGGACCCTTTCGGCGGGCACCCCAAGCAGCATAAAATGCCGCTCCACATACGCCATGGCGTCGTCTTCACTGATGTCGGCAAGGCTCGGTGGGAGATCGCGAGGATCCCATGCCTGCAACACTTCCAGATACTCGGCGGCCGGATTGATGAGCCCCGTCCCGTCCGGATCGATTTCGTCTGTCCGCAAGTCGCGCAGCCGTCGTTCGACCACGACGCTGAAGCGCGCCAGATTCATGACCGGCACCGAGGGTGCCGCCATCACGCGCGACACAAATTCGGGATCGCGCCAGTAGCAAATCTTGTCCGCCAGGATCGGCTTGGTGTTTTCGAGTACGATGATTTCCTTTTCGCGCCCCAGCTCCTTCAGTTCCTGCGGCAGCAGGAGTGGCCGGCGCTGCTCGGACACGCTTTCGCTCGATCCACTGCGACCGCCAAAGACCCCGTTCGAGCGGCTGACGCTGCGTGACTGGTCGGTAAACGTGCCAAGCATCTCGGAGTAGTCGTTCGCATCTTTCTGCTCACGTGGTGCATAGAGAATCTGCATTGCGTGATTGGTGACGAACGTGCGCGCGTCGGGCCGCCCGTAGACAGATTCGAGTTGCGCGATCGACTGGACGATAGACAGCAGGCGTAGGTTATAGCCCGACATGTAGGCAACTGCCCGCGCGATGATGTGGATTTTTCCAATCGCCGTCATTTCGTCGAGCAGGACCAAGCACTGGAATTTCAGCGTGGGATCGGCCTCGGGCAACTGCTTCGTATTGAGATTGACGAGTTGCGAGAACACGAGATTTACGAGCAGCGCAGCCTCCGACAGATGATCGGGCGTGATGCCGATATAGACCGACATGCGGCGTTTGCGCACATCACGCAGATCGAAATCGTTGGCGCTCGTCGCCGCGTCGACGATGGGATTAGCCCAGATTGTCAGCGGCGCATTGAAGGTCGCGAGAATGCTGGCCAGCACCTTATCGTCGTTCGAGAGAAAACGGTTCAGCGCATCGACACACGGTCCAGTCAGCAGACTACGATGCTGAACGAGTGCCCGCTGAAGGTAGGCTTTCACTGGCATGCCATTGCCCGAAGATTGCCGCAACACCTCCCCCATTGTGACCGGATAGTCCAGAGTCGACGCTCCCTTGCCAGCGCGGCGCGCATCACGCCACTCGCATAGCAACAGCACGATGCCAAGGAAGAGGTTCCTCGCCTGATCTTTCCAGAAATCGTCGTGTCCACCCGGCGGATAGAGGGCGTAACCAATCGCGAGAATTTCACCAACGCGGAACAATCCATCCGAGATCGCCGACAGCGGGTTGTACCGATGCGTGCGACCATCTTCCGCGAACGGGTTGAACAGATAGACGTCCTGCCCATGCGCATGCCTGAAACCTGCGGTGATGGCGTAGTTTTCCTGCTTGACGTCGAGCACCACCACCGAATCGGGGAAGCTGAGCAGATTCGGGATCACAATGCCAACGCCCTTGCCCGAACGCGCGGGCGCCGCCAGCAAGACGAACTGCTGACCGGTGAAGCGCAGATAACGCCCACGCCAAACACCGACGACAATGGCAGGTGTCGAATCCATGCTTGCGAGTGTGCTCATAGCAGCCCCGCATCGCGGATTTCCGCGTCGCTGGCAAACCGCGCACTGCCGTAGAGGCGTCGCCGGCCGGACCGCTCCCACAGAGCATGCAGACCAAAGGCCGGCCCACCTAACGCCAGCAAAACGCCCAAGATAGCCGCACCGGCCAATCGCCGGCCGTCATTCGGCATCAGACCGTCGTGTCTCGCGAGTACCGCGTCGAGCCACCCCCACAGACCGGCATGCAAGGGATTGATCCGCAGGCTCGCGTACAGGAAGAACGATGCCAGCCAGAGAGCGACGGCCAAACCTCCGAGCAGCATTGCCAGCACGGTTACCGTAATGACGGCCGTTCGTACTTGATGGGAGATGAAAAGAGATAGCTTCATCATGACCGTTCTCTCCTAAGCAAACGCCGTCCGAACCCTACGAACCGGATCAAACCAGATTTCGGTCATGCACCAACGCTTGCCGGTCTGCTCACCTGCCCCGTTGAAAATCGGCTGCGCTTCCATGTGCGCGACGATATCGATGGTGAGAAAAAGCAAACGCTTCAGCGCGGCATCGTCGTAGGCGGCAGCCTCGGGGTGTTCCTTCGCCATCAGTGCAAAGCGCTCAATCGCGACCGTCGCATTCGACGCGTGATAGCTTGTAATCGAGCCGGTGTGTCCTGTCGTCAGAAGCTTGAGGAAGTCGTAGGCTTCAGCGCCGCGCAGCTCAGCCAGCAGCACGCGATCCGGGCGCATGCGCATCGCGCTCGCGATCAGATCGGCCGGCGTGACGCGCGCCTGACCTTGACCACCCTTGCTGTAAATCAGGTGCACACAGTTTTCGATGTGCCGGATAAAAAGCTCGCGGACATCCTCGATCGTGACGATCCGTTCGGTCCGCGGAATAAATCGGGAAAGGGTCTTTATGAAACTGGTCTTGCCAGAACCCGTGTTACCGACGATCACGATATTCAGCCGCCCGATGACGGCCAGTTCAAAGAATGCTGCCCAATCCTTTGCATCCAGACACTGCACGAGTCGGCTTTCCCCAGGCCGTAGCACGGGCAACGCTGCGTCGAGCCCATTCGGGCGATGCCATCCCGTCTCGTCGAACAGTCCCTCGTCACGGTACGTGTCGATGGTCTTTTCGTCCGCGGACGGCCGGCGGATTGTGATCGAGACAGTGCGCGGCGGCACAACCGGCGGCACTATAATCTGAATCCGTGCGTCGCCCGGCAGCAGCGCCGAGAGCACGGGATGCAAGGCCGAAACCTCCTGGTTCGTGAGCGTGGCCACCGCCACCGCGAATGACATCAGGCGTTCGAAATCGAGCTCGCGATAATCGTAACCATGCCAGCCGCGATGTGTCTCGACCAACACGCGCCGCGGCCGGTTGATGACGAGTTCGGTCACACCCGCGTCGTCGAGCAGCGGCGCGAACGGCCGCATCAGTTCCCGCACCGACGCATCGTCGGGCAGACGCGCCAGCATGGCGTCATCTGCCTGATCCGGTCTGTCCGTACTGGCATTCACGGTGTGAACTCCGGCTGCAGCGCATAGACCGACCCGAAATCCAGATCGCGCGCGATAACGATCGTGAACTCCGCACCCTGGCTCTTGGTCAGCGTCGGCGGGATGTTGATCGTGCTGTCGAGTACGCGCGTGGCCATATCATTGCCCTGCTGCTGCGTATTCGCGTAGACAACCGACCCGTTGCTGTTCCCACCGCGCGTAGCTAGATAGCCGATCGCATCCTGGGTGATGCCAAGCATCAGCGCGGCGCCGACGCGCGGCCTCCAATGATTGTCGACAAAGCCATCGATGCCCATGCGCCCAAGCGGATCGGCTACCGGCGAATCGATCTCGACCGTCACGCCGTTCGGGGTCTTGACCAGTGCTGATAACACGAAGACCCGCTTTTGGCCCGGCGAAAGGTTCGAGCGGTACTCGCTGTTGATCTGCGAGCCTCGTTCGATCAGCACGACCCGACCATCGTCGGAATACACATTCTTCGTCACCGTGCAGGTAGACATGCCCGCATCGGTCGAATCGAACGCCGTATCGCCCACACAATCAATCTTGGCGCCCTGCGCGAGGATGAGACTGCGATTCCCCAGCATCCCAGCGCGCAGGCGTGGTGTGGCTGTCGGCGACAGCGCCTGCGCTAATGCGCCGCCTGCCTGAGCCGGCCTCTGTCCTGACGGCGCGATTCCACCAGACACAGCGGCCATGACCGGCGACGCAACACCCGAAACCTCGGCCGCCGCCGTGTCCTGACTGCCCGCGCCGCCCACTGCGAACAACGGCGCATCGTAATAGCTGCGGCCCGCCCCAATGTGCACGGCGCCGACCGGCTCCGATGCTGTGCCCGGCCCCGGAACGTGTGCGGGGCGCACGGCAATGGCGCTTGCGGCAAGTGGCGCGGCGACGACGACACCCACCGCTGGGGCGGGACCATCCTTGAACACACGCCCCAAGGTCGACGTATCGGCCACCGCATCACGATGCGACTTCGCATCTGCGTCGTGACGCGCAAGGAAGCCATGCACGGTCCACACCGCGCCGGCACCGACCATGAGAGCGATCACGATCGGCGTCAGCAACCAGGCACGCGGGCGACCTCTGCGGTACTGGCCCAGCGCCGGCATGCCGCGATCCAAGAACGTTCCCGGCGAATCGGTACCGCCCCCTTCCTGCCCGGGCTGCGCACGATCTGACTGGCCATCGGGCTCAATCGTATTGCGAGGCGCATCGTCATTCATCGCCGTGACTCCGCAAGACGCGCTTCACACCGCTGGCAGTCGTGCCGCCTTGGGGCGCGACGCCATCCATGTCGTAAGCGTCGTTCCAGATTCCGACGACTTCGTCCGCGAGCCGCAGCACGAAGCGCTTCGCAACCTCGTGCACAACGATCGTGTCGCCCTGCACGTGTTTGTCCACAACGCTCTCCGTACCGTCATCGGCCACCCGGAAAACCGCCGCCATCCGCCGGTTGTTCGGGATACAGAGGTAGGTGAACCGTCCGTCATCCCAAGCCGCCGTTGGCGCAATGTCGTCGGAGTGCGCTATCACCTCCATCGAGTAGTGGGCATTGCGCACCACCGGTGGCTGCGCGAGGCGTTGCTCAACCAGCGCAGCCTCCGTGTTCGCGCGTGCCAGCGCCTTCACTTCATCCGGATAGGTGAAGGTCACCCGGTACATCACGTCGTGGTTGCCGAACTTCGCCTTGAGCGGCAACACCACCAGATCGAAACTGTAGTTGCGGCGGTCGGTACGGATCTCCAGATTCGAATCGTGCGCAGCGAGTTGCGGTTTCAGGAACACGTCGTGATCGCCTTTGTTTGCCACAACCTGCCAGCCGTCTCGATCACCAGGTGCTACCACCTGGATCTGTTCGCGCGGGTCGAGCGCGATATGCGTGGCAATGCCCCGCTGTGCCTGAATACGCACGACATCATCCGGCTCGTACACTACCTGCCGCACGCGCGAATCGCCGAACCAGCCCGGCAAATCGGCAGCGCCCACGGTTTGAGTGAGCAGCAGGCCCACGAGCGCGAAACCAAGAGCGAGCGCTTTCATGGGGTGCCTCCCGCCGTCGAGGCCGAAGTTGGAGAGGCAGCCGGAGGCGTATATTCGGGATCACGGCTGTAGGCTGTCACCTTGAAACCGAACGGATTGGCGATCGCAACGCTCTCGCGCGTGAATACGGGTGGCCGGTAAGTAAAGGCGAGTGTGATCACGAAGCGCTGCGTCGGCTCCGCGTTCGCCATCCCGCTCCTGAACGACGTGCGCTCGATGTGCACGACGGCATGCCCGGGTTGGTCGGGCGGCAGCGTGGTGGAGAGAATGCGAATGCGCCGCTCAGTGCCGGGCCCCAGTTGCCGGTCCAGTGCGTCAGGACCACCATAGATGCTACGGAAATCACGCGCAACCACGTCATCGCTCATGACGAGCACGCTGTCGTAGTCCATCTGCAGCAACCCCCAGTCATACCGCTCGCGCGAACGCACATATGCCTCGACCCAGTGCTTATCCTGGATGTCCTTCGTGTGTACGTGGCGGGCATCAAGTACGTCAATCACCTGGGATTCGCCGGTCAGGCGATCGACCTCAATCGGTAGCGGCACGACGCGATAGAACGGCACCATCAGCGCAAGCGCCACGGCACTCAGTACGGCGACCGCAAGCGCCGCATAGGCGACATGCCACGCGTGCCGCTCGGATCGCTCCTGCAGGTGGGTCAGCGATGCCTCAATGTCGAGCACGCGTCCATAGTCGTGCGGCGCGCTCATGGTCGGGCTCCTGCGCCCGACGACGCGGGAAGATCTTGGGAAGCCGACGCTGCAGGTGCCGGAAGCACAGAAGTTGGCGCTTCAGGCACCGGCAGAATGCGGTTGACGGGCACGCGGTGCAGACCGTCCGGCAAAACCGGTTTCGACGGCCCACTGCTGCAGGAGGACAGACTCCAGGCTAGGCACCCCGTGAGGACGATGGAGGCAAGCGCACGCATGGCATCCTCCTCAGTTCCCGAACGAAGCCGGCACCATCTGGTCCTGCAATCGGGCCGTGTTGCCAGCCCGACTCAGCGCCAGTTCACTTTGTTGCTCGGCCACAAGCTTGTCCTCGGAATCGGCCAGCATCCGGAAGAGCTGCAGCTTCGTCATCTCGTTGCCGACCGCCGTGGTCTCGGCCTGGATACGCGCCTGCAGCTCGGCCACCCCCTTGGGGTCCTGCGTCACGTCGATCTGCTGCATCAAGCTCTGGATCTGGTTCAACTCCTGCAGTTCGGTCTGGTACGCCTGAAGGCCGAACGCCTTGTCCTGAAACGGCTTGTTCAGCGTGCGTTGGCATACCTGCTGGTCAATGCCTGTCTGGTCCTGGCAGCTATAGAGCTGGCTCGCCGAGCGCAACGCTTGAGCGCTGCCCGTCAAGCCCGCGTAGCCACCGTTCTGGATCGCCGTATAGACGCTCTGCCAGTTCGATGGCAGCGAGCTGGCGACGACCGGATTGCCCAGCAACGCACCGAAGCCACGCGTGCCGACCGTCGACTGAAAGATCTGGATTTCCTGCTGTACCTCCTGCTCAAGCCGGGCAACCGTCGCGATAGCCTGCACAACGTTCTGCGCGTCAAACACCGGAATGCCCTGTGCATGAGCGCCGGAACAGAGCACCACCCACACGATCGCGGCCCTCGCCAATCTGGTTTGTCCTGTCATGGTCATCACCTCACATTCATTCGCCCTGCCGACCTAGGTTTGCGCGCGCTGCGCTGGTAAGCGGGCATGGGGCCGCTCGCCGAATCCCCGCCGCCTGATCCGCTGCTGCCGCCACCATCTGAGCCGGTGCGGTTGCGAATCTTTCCGCCAGGCGGTGAGCCGCCACCGCTGCGAGAAAACGCTTGCGCGAGTGCGCTGGCCACACGTCGTGCGGCGAAACCCGCCACGAACGCGCCAAACCCGGACAACGTGGCACCACCGGAAAGTCCCGACGCAACCGATGGCAACTGCCAGCCGACCATCGCGAGAAAGACCCCGGTTGCGAACAGGCCGATCGCTGCAGCGCCCGCTGCGGCATCGTTGAGGGCAGCGGTAATACTCCGCATCACAGCCGATGGATCCGCGCCGGGGGACGCATCAGTGGCATTGAGGGGAGTTAGATCGGCAGAAAATGCTGTGAGCGCCATGCCGAGAAAGGCAGCGACGAGCACCTGCAACAAGGCATAATTGGCGACCTTCGCGGTCCAGGCCTCGAAGAAGCGCGCGGTTGGCGCAAATGCCGCGCAGGCAATGAAAATAGGACCAAGCCCAAGCACGAGATCGAGCAGCATCCTTGCCATCGCCACTTCGAAGGCGAGGACGATGAGGAAGATCGAACCGCCGAGTGCGGCGATGATCCCGCACAGGAAATCACCAATGGCGGCGGCAAGTCCGCCGACACTGATCCCCTCGTGCGTCGCCTTGTCGAAGTAGGCGTCCATCACGAGGTCGATCTGCTGGTCGTAGCAGTCGAGCGTCTGGTAGATACTGGTCGCACTCTGCCCTGTCAAGCTGCCGCCATTAACCGACCCGCATCCTGAATTGCCGCCGCCCGACGTATTAGCCGCGTTCTGGATCGTCTGGGCAAGCCCGGTCGTCGCACCGTTGACCGCCGTTACGACCCGCTGCTGGTAGATGCCGGCGCTCAACGCGAACGCGAGCGTGATGGTGACCTTTAGCCCCCGCCAGGCAAACGCCGGGACAGCTTCGTGGGCTTCGCCCCGCACCACTGCCAGACCGTAGGCAACGACCCAGATCGTAACGGCCGTGGTCACGACGGGCACGAGCGCGCTGGCCAAGGCCGATGACACGTTCGTGATGTAGGTGGACATACCGTTTTCGAGAGTGCCACCGACGGCAGTAAAGAGGCCGCTCATCGCACACCTCCCGCTCCCGGGGGAAACGGCGAACGCAGCCCGCCGTTCGCCGCGCGCCGCCGGGCAAGCTGCTCGTGGAAAACCGGCAACCAGTCTTCCGGCGCATCGCCCACCTGCGCGCGGATCGTGTCGAGAAGCTCCACGTTGTCAGTCGTTCCCGACAGCACGTCGAGTACGTCTCCGAGGCCGGCGAGATCAAGTAGCCCAATGGCCGAACGATGGCCCTGCTTGACTAGGAATAGCCGACTGTTCTCGCCGAGATTGCGCACGATGTTGAATTCGGCTTCGGTCAGCTTGAAACCACGTACATAGTCGTCGTAATCGGCCCGTGGGTTCGGCAGGAATAGCCTGCTCTTCATGCGGTCATCGCAATCGACCTAGCGGGGCCGATGATGAAGAGTCTTGTTTTTGAGCGCGGGCTCAATATCGGCGGGGAACACATCGTGCTCAGTTTGTTCAAGACGGCGCGCGGTTTTTCTCTCGAGCGGCGGGTGATTGAAAGGGATCAAACGGCGTCCGTTCAGGTCCTTCCGATTACTGCCTTGCGGGACTTACACCGATTCGCAAGTGCGGATCCTTATTCGGAAAAAATGGCCCCGGTGTATTACGAAGTTCGGCGTCACCTTGTAGAAAATCGCGTGGTCGAATAGCTAGGCGAGCGCGTGAAGGGGTTGAGGAGGGTGAAGAAATGACTACCCAAGAGACGTCCCCTGAAGTAAGCAGGCTTTTCGAAAAAATCATGGTCGCCAAGGACGATTCTGAATTAGCAGATTACGTAAGATCGCTCGTCATTGCGCTTGGCGGGGAGTCGTATGTGTTCGTTTCACTCCATCCCGGTGTTACAACGGCTAACCGCGCCACGCATCGTTTTCTCATTGGCTGCCGTCCCGAATGGTGCCAGATGTATAACGCCAACAAATGGTATATGACCGATCCATTTTTGGAGTATGCGCGAAGCAACACCGCACCGATCACTGGATCGGAGATTGTCGTTGAAACGCAAGGCCAGCGAGAAATGCTTGCGGCGGCAAGCAGGAACGGGTTCAGAAGCGGGATCGTTGTGCCTGCCCATGCCAGCACTACAGAGCGTATGGGCGTTCTGTACATCGGATCCGATGATAGTCAGGCAGTAGGGGAAAAGAGGCTCACCGCGCAGCGATTGTATTTCAGGGCGCTTGCCATGGAATTGCTCGACTGGTCCATCCGAACAGCGAAACGCGAGGTCCTTGATGCGCATGGTATTACTGCGACGGATCTTCGCATAGTGGGTTACCTTAAAAGTGGATTTACCGCAGAGGACATTGCTCGTGAGCTTGATGTCTCGGTCCAGACCGTCTACGGAAACTATAAAAAAATAAAGGATATCCGACGCGATCAGCACGACGCGCTGAAGGTGATCGCAGAACTGGCCGCCCAGGTCGAATCGAGTCTAAAGCCCTACGATCCGGTCGCGCTCGGCGTTTATGCAAGACAGAGCAGCGATACCAGGCGCCCGCGCCGATATTCATCGACCCTGGAACTGCTTGGCTATCTGGTGAACGCTGCATGGGAGCCCGAGCCGGTCCCGGCTGGCACAATCCGTGAGGGGCTGCCAACTTCGCGTCTCTTTGTGGGGGCCGAGAAGATCGAGATCCGCATGCCGGCCGCGACCCGCTTTGCCGCGATGCTCGACCTGAAGGACTACCCGGAAGACACAGAGCCCGGAATGATCAACGGCTTTCCTCGGGATCGATTGCCGAGACGCTCGTGATAAAGTCTTCAGATCCACAAGCGAGACATTCGACAATCAAACCGTCGAACTCGATACCGCAGCATTGGCAAGTAAGGCGATGAACCTCTCCTGCAGCAAGGACTTCCCAACCGTCTTCCATTGGGACGCGGCACTTGGGACAAAGAAACCCCAGTTCGGATAGCACGTTTGACATGTTCGAAAGCTTTATGAAACAAATCGCTTTGCGACAAGCAACAATTTAGCTTAGCACTTTGCGATTTCGTCTGTGCAAATCGCGTGGACAACGTCGAACCGAGCGCTCACCAAGTCCTTCTTCTCGATGGCTCACAACGGTCCGGTCAGTAGACGAAAGATCTCGGTCCCATCAGCGGTACCGACGTTGAAGCTTGGCTTGCCGGGCCACAGCGAATCGCAAGAGAGAATGACCCCATTTCTTTAAATAGAAAGTATGAAAAGTCAGCTTTCCGGAGCGACTTCGGAAGAATCTGGGGCCACTTCCGTTCAATCGCTAACGGGCGTTAACATCCGGATTTTTTGCGTATACGAGTGCGTATATTTCGCGCGGAAAGTGATATTTTTTTATTTTAATTCATACACTTATACCAGCCATTCGAGTCCTCTCCTGGCACCATAAGTTGTTACGGCGTAAGCCGAAGAAGTTCGAGAAACCCCGTAAGATCAACGTCTTACGGGGTTTTTTGTCGCCTGTGCCTCCCCTTGCGCTCCGATTCTCCCCGCTTGCGCCGGTTTTTTTGCGTACACCATTGCCTATAGCGGAGATGGATGAGTGTCGTTCAGCTGCGCTGCAAACAGGTCCGCGAAGCACTCCGTCGTTTCACCGTTGAGATCGAGCAGCCGCAGCATGTCCTGCAACGAGCACGAAACGAAAAAGGATTGCCGCACAAGGCGCAGACGCTTGCCCGCTCGCTGTTCATCGTTCGGGTAAAGCACCTTGGAGAGCGTTTCCGCAATCACCTTTTCCTGCACGGCCTGGTAGTCGTCGCCAGCGTTGAAGTCTTGCAAGTCGAACGACTCGACCGCCTCACTCTTCCATAGCCTCAACGTGCTGCACGTGTCGACATGCACGCCAGGCATCGGGATGTCGCCGTTCAATATGCGTCTCGCGTCGAACATCAGGGCTCGCGTGCCGCCGATGCGCTGCCTCATTTGGGCAGCAAATCGCAAAGTCGTTGCCTATGATTGAGCTAGTCCGGATCGAGTACCTTGCAGCGCAGCCCCTTGGCCAGTGCAGGATTTCACCCTACGCGGACAGCTCCTTGAGCCCATCTCCATCCGCGCCAGCAAAGTCGGGGCTCGCGCCGCTCAAACCAGACCGTCTCAGCCGAACTTCAAAACGGAGTCGCGCAGATGAAAGCTCCTCAGCGTCCGCTACGCATCGAGTTGATGGCACCCCTCTCAGGCGTCATGGTGCCGCTTGAAACCGTGCCCGATCCCGTCTTCGCGCAGAAGATGGTCGGCGACGGCGTTTCGATCGACCCGACCTCGGACGAATTGCTGTCGCCGCTCTCCGGCCAGGTCACGCAACTGCACGCTCCAGCCACGCCGTGACGATCACCGGCGATAACGGGCTCGAAGTGCTGCTCCACATCGGGCTCGACACCGTGATGCTGCGCGGCGAAGGCTTCACTCCGCTGGTCAGGCAAGGCGACATCGTTGCGACCG
This sequence comes from uncultured beta proteobacterium, assembly GCA_963738755.1. Classification (GTDB taxonomy): domain Bacteria; phylum Pseudomonadota; class Gammaproteobacteria; order Burkholderiales; family Burkholderiaceae; genus Paraburkholderia. The sequence goes on along the minus strand of CAVTXZ010000007.1, from coordinate 52,257 downwards.
GCCAGCCGCTGATCCGTTTCGATCCGCTCTTCGTCGGCGCCAAAGCGACAAGCCTGCTGACCCAGATGGTGATCGCCAACGGCGATCGGGTCACGCGCTACGTGGCCGCGAGAGGCCTCGTCACCGCGGGCAAGGACGCGGCATTGTCGGTCGAACTGGTCGGTGACGCGCTCGAAGAACCGGCAACCGGCGCGGCCGGCGCAATTCTCTCCGACGAAGTCACCCTGCCGAATCCCGCGGGCCTGCACGCGCGGCCCGCCGCGGTCTTCGCCGGCGAAGCGAAGAAGTACAAGTCCGACATCCGCCTGCTGCGCGGCGGCGACAGCGCGAACGCGAAGTCGATCGTGTCGCATCATGGGGCTCGCGACGAAGTTCGGCGACAAGGTGCGCGTGCAGGCCACCGGTCCCGACGCGGGAGAAGCCGCCAGCGCGCTGGCGCGTCTGCTCGCTGAAGGCTCGGGCGAGAAGCCCGCCGACGCACCGGCCCCCGCACGGTTGGACCTTGCGCCCGTCGGCGAACCCGCCAGCGCGCCCGCCGTCGCCAAACCCGCGCAGCCTGCCGACGCCGACGAACTCACCGGCGTATCGGCCTCGCCCGGACTCGCGGTCGGCAAGATCGTGCAGTTCCGCCAGCAAGTCATCGACGTCAAGGAGGCCGGCGAATCGCCGCAGCGCGAACGCGCGCGGCTCGAAGCGGCCCATCACGAAGCGCGTCAGCACATCGAAGCGCTCAAAGCGAAGCTCACCGATCCGTCGAAGGCGCAGATCCTCGACGCGCATCTCGAACTGCTCGAAGACCCCGATCTCAACGACATGGCGATCGGCGGGATCAGCGAAGGCAAGAGCGCGGGCTTCGCGTGGCGCGCCGCTTTCGAGACAGCAGGCGGGCACGCTGGAGAAACTCGACAACGCGCTGCTGCGCGAACGCGCGGGCGACGTCCGCGATGTCGGCCGCCGCGTGCTGGCGTTGCTCGCCGGCGTGAAGCAGGCGCAGATCGACGTGCCCGCCGACTCGATCCTGATCGCCGAGGAACTCTCGCCGTCCGACACCGCTTCGCTCGATCGCGGCAAGGTGCTCGGCTTCTGCACGACGACCGGCGGCGCCACGAGCCACGTCGCGATCCTCGCGCGCTCGCTCGGCATCCCGGCCATCTGCGGGATCGACGAAGCCGCGCTGCAACTTACCGACGGCACGCTCGTCGTGCTCGACGGCTCGCACGGCAGCTTGCGGCGCAACCCGAGCGCCGCCGAACTCGACCAGGCGCGCGAGCGCATCGGGCGCCAGGCTGTCAAACGCGAAGAGGAGAAGCTCGCCGCGAGCAAGCTCGCGATGACAGCGGACGGTCACCGCGTCGAAGTCGTCGCGAACATCCGCAACGCGCAGGAAGCGCGCGACGCCGTTGCGGCCGGCGCCGAAGGCGTGGGCCTGCTGCGCTCCGAGTTCCTCTTCGACGATCGCGACACCGCGCCGTCCGAGGACGAACAGGCCGCCGAATATTGCGCGGTGGCCGAAGCGCTTGGCCGCGAGCGTCCGCTCGTGATCCGCACGCTCGACGTCGGGCGGCGACAAGCCGCTGTCCTACCTGCCGCTACCGAGGGAAGACAACCCGTTCCTCGGCCTGCGCGGCGTGCGCGTGAGCCTCGAGCGTCCGGACATTTTCCGCACGCAGTTGCGCGCGATTCTGCGCGCGGCGCCGATCGGCAACCTGCACGTGATGTTCCCGATGGTTGCCGCGATCGAGGAAGTGCGCGCGGCCAGGAAGATCCTGCTGGAGGAAGCAGGCGATCGCGCGAACAGCGTCAAGGTCGGCGTGATGATCGAAGTGCCGGCTGCCGCGCTGATTGCCGAGCCGCTCGCGCGCGAAGTCGACTTCTTCTCGATCGGCACCAACGATCTGACGCAATACACGCTCGCGATGGACCGCGGGCATCCGAAGCTCGCGAAGCAAGCCGATGCGCTGCACCCGGCGGTGCTGCGCCTGATCGGCATGACGGTCGAAGGCGCGCACAGGCACGGCAAATGGGTCGGCGTCTGCGGCGGCATCGCCTCGGATGCGATGGCCGTGCCGGTGCTCGTCGGCCTCGGGGTCGACGAACTTTCGGTCAGCGTTCCCGCGGTCGGCTCGATCAAGGCCCAGCTTGCGCGGCTGACCATGGACGAGGCGCGCCAGCTCGCCGCCGACGTGGTGCGTCTCGGCACCGCCGCTGAAGTCCGCGCCCTGCTTGCCCCCTTCGCCGAATAAGCAGATCGAGAGGAGACCCGCCATGTTCAAGCATGCCTTCGGCGTCTTGCAGAAAGTCGGCAAGTCATTGATGCTGCCGGTCGCGGTGCTGCCGGTGGCCGGCCTGCTGCTCGGCCTCGGCGCGACCGACTTCCACGGTTACGTGCCGGCCATCGTGCTCGCGCTGATGAAGAACGCGGGCGACGTGATCTTCGCCAACCTGCCGCTGATCTTCGCGATCGGCGTCGCGCTCGGCTTCACCGAGAACGACGGCGTGTCGGGCATCGCCGCAACGATCGGCTATCTCGTCATGACGGCGACGCTGGGCGTGATTGCCAAGGTGGAGGGCATCGAGCCCGACACGATCATGGGCATTCCGTCGATCCAGACCGGCGTGTTCGGCGGCATCCTGGCCGGCGGCCTCGCGGCCTGGATGTTCAATCGCTACTACAGGATCGCGCTGCCGGCCTATCTCGGCTTCTTCGCCGGCAAGCGCTTCGTGCCGATCGTGACCGCAATCGGCGCGATCGTGCTCGGCGGGATCCTGTCCGTCGTGTGGCCGCCGATCGGCGGCGTGATCAAGGCCTTCTCGCAATGGGCGGCCGTATCGGACCCGCGCACGGCAGCGACGGTCTACGGCTTCGTCGAGCGTCTGCTGATTCCGTTCGGCCTGCATCACATCTGGAACGTGCCGTTCTTCTTCGAGGCGGGCAGCTACCTCGACCCGACGACCGGCAAGGTGGTCCACGGCGACATCACCCGCTTCTTCGCCGGCGACCACACCGCCGGCATCCTGGCGGGCGCGTTCCTGTTCAAGATGTTCGGCCTGCCGGCCGCCGCGATCGCAATCTGGCACTGCGCCAGGCCCGAGAAGAAGGTCGCCGTCGGCGGCATGATGATCTCGGCCGCGCTGACTTCGTTTCTCACCGGCATCACCGAGCCGATCGAATTCGCGTTCCTGTTCGTCGCCCCAGTGCTCTACTTCATCCACGCGTGTCTCGCGGCGTCCGCGCAGTTCGTCGCCAACACGCTCGGCATGCGCATGGGCTTCACCTTCTCGCAAGGCGGCATCGACTTCCTGATGTTCAACCTGATCGGCAACAAGGCGACCCATGCGTGGTACGTCTTCATCCTCGGTCCGATCTACGCGGTGATCTACTACGGCGTGTTCCGCTTCGTGATCACCCGGTTCAACCTCAAGACGCCGGGTCGCGAGGACGACACGGTCGAAGCCGCCACGGTCAGCACGGCCGGCACCGGCGGACGCTCGCGCGAACTCGTGCTCGCCTTCGGCGGCCGCGCCAACATCGCCGAGCCTGGACGCCTGCATCACGCGTCTGCGCATCTCGGTGAAAGACCCGGCGCTCGTCAACGAGGGCAAGCTCAAGGCGCTCGGCGCCGCGGGTGTCGTGCGGGTCGGCAACGGCGTGCAGGCGATCTTCGGGCCGCTGTCGGAGAACATGAAGACCGACATGCAGGAATACCTGAAGACGGCCGGCAGCGAAGCCGACCTCGCGTCGGCCGGAACGTCTGTCGCCGAAGCCGCTGCGCCGGTCGCGGCCACGGCGTCCACCGCGGCCTCGGCGCCAAGCCCGACGCAGCAGGACGCGCGTGCGGAAAAAATCCGCGCCGCGCTCGGCGGCGCCGCCAACATCAGGAAGCTCGAAGCGCTGGCAGCCACGCGCCTGCGCGTCGTGCTGGCCGACGCCTCCCGGCTCGACACCGTCGCGTTGAAGGCGGCCGGCGTCCCCGCGACGCAATCCTCAGCAACGGCGAGTTCGACCTGATCGTCGGTCTCGAAGCGGAACACCTGGCGGGCGCGATGCGATAAGCGCCGACAGGTTGCCTTCTCTCTCGTGGGCGTCTTCGGGCACCCTATTCCTATTTGCGCCACTCGCGCATCCGTCAGATTGGAATACACGTGAGTGCGGGAATAGAGAACACCATGGCCCTCGCGCGAGTGTCGGAGCAGCACCTTCGAGTTCTGCCGCGGCGTGCCCTCTCAAAGCAGGATCGGCACGCAAATCAGAAGGAACACGACGATGTAGACGACTCCGAAGATCGCGCCGAGCCTCCAGTAGTCACCGGCGGGCAGATAGCCGCTGCCGAAATACACCGGACTCGGCCCGGTGCCGTAGGGCGTCAGAATCCCCATGATGCCCAGCGTCAGGGCCAGCATCAGCGCAAACGCCTCCATCGGTATGCCGGGAATGGTCGAGCCCACTGCCAGCATGACGGGAAGCATCGCCGTGGTATGCGCGGTGACGCTGGCAAACATATAGTGCGTAAAGAAGAAAATCAGCACCAGCAGCACCGCCGCGATGGTCGGCGGAACACCGCTCATGTGGGCCGCCATGGTGTTGGCGAACCACTTGACGAAGCCGGTCCTGCTGAGGCCGTCGGCTAATGCAACGAGCGTCGCGAACCACGCGAACGTGTTCCACGCCTGCTTGTTCGCGAGCATGTCGTCCCATGTGACGACCTTGGTGACCAGCATGAGTGCGATCACCATCAGCGCGGCGGTCGTAGGATTGACGAACTCGTCCGCGAAGATCCAGAGCGCCAGCGCAATCAGCACCAGCACGCCAAGCATCATTTCGCGCCGGCTGAGCGGTCCCATCTCCTTGAGCTCCTGCGCGGCCCAGGCCGGCACCTCGCTGCCTTGCTTCACTTCCGGCGGATAGAGCACGTACGTCAGCAACGGTACGGCCAATAGCATCACAACGCCCGCTGGCGCGAAGGCGAGGAACCACTGCATCCAGTCCAGATCGACGTGGACCGTCTTCCTGATGAGTTCAGCGGCAAGCAGATTAGGAGCGAGTGCCGTGAGGAACATCGAACTCGTCACGCAGGTGGTGGCGATCGCGGTCCACATGATGTATCCCCCGATCCTTCGCGCCGACGGATCGTTCGGCTTCGAGCCGTACAGGGGCGGCAAATTGCGAATGACGGGGAAGATCGTCCCGCCGCTACGCGCGGTGTTTGAAGGTGTGAACGGCGCAAGCACCACGTCGGCGATCATCACCGCATAACCCAGGGTAAGCGTCTTGCGACCCATCGCGCGCACGAGCATGAGTGCAATACGCCGGCCGAGGCCCGTCTTCTCGTAACCGAGAGCAAACATGAAGGCACCAAAGATCAGCCATACCGTGCCGTTGGAAAATCCGGAAAGCGCCCAACTCAGGCTCGCATTCGCCACATTGAAGCCCGGCTTCGCAAGCTGCTCGGGACTGAAGAACACCCATTCGCAAAACACGCTCACGACCGTCACGGCAATGAGGCCGATGGCGGCGCCGGGAATAGGCTCCAGCATCAGCCCGACGATCACGCCGGCAAAGATAGCGAAGTAATACCACGCATGCTGCGCGAGCCCCGCGGGAGCGGGAATGATGGCGATCAGGACCACGGCGACAAGAGGCGCGAGTGCTTTCCAGATCGCATTCATGGGGATCCCTTGGCAATGACCTCTCATGTGCTACTGTTTATATGTCGTTTCCCGTGGATTTGCCAGCGTGGCGCTGGTTAGCGCCGCGCAAGGACACAGTGCGAAAAGATGGTTTGCCTGAGCATTGAAGGACGCCAGTTTGAGGCCCCAGCCACCTGCTCGATCCTGCAGGCCTTCGTGCATGCGGGACAGACGCTCGTCGAGGGGGTCGGCTGCATGGGCCAGGGCGTATGCGGCTCGTGCCGCGTGATGGTCCGGCGCAGCGGCGAGCAGGAGGTGAAGACCGCGCTTGCTTGCGAGACGCTGATCGAAGACGGCATGCAGGTCGCGTTCCTCGACTACTTCACGGCGTCGGCACGTCACGTGTATCGCATCGAGGAGATCGGCGACAGTTGGCAAGCACTGCGCACGATCGCCGAAATATTTCCAGAAGCCTCTCATTGCCGTCACTGCAACGGCTGCGATCGCGCCTGTCCGAAGGGACTCGATGTCCAGCGCGGCGTGAACCTCGCCGTGGAAGGAAAGCTGGCCGCATCGAGCGAGGTCTTCGACGAATGCGTGATGTGCAACCTCTGCACGCTGGCCTGCCCCGAACATATCCGGCCGAATCATCTCGGCCTGTTCGTGCGAAGAATGATCGCGTCGCTGTCGCTGCGTCCGGCCAATCTCATGCTCCGGTTGCAGCAGATTGAAAACGGTGAGATGAAGATCGATTTCGATGCGCCGGGCGCGCAGCCGCCGCGCTGATCGGATCGACAGATCATGCCCGTCGCAATTCCCTACGCAGATGCACGCAAACGCTACCGTCCCGGTGCGGAACTGACGGTACGCAGCGACGACACCACCGTCGCTGAACTCCTGCGGAGCTATCACCCCGACCACGGGCCCAACGCACGCGTTGCCTTGAGCGTCGGAGTGAATCGCGGAGAACCCTGTCAGCCCGATCTTGCGCGCTACCTTCAGGCCAATGCGCTGATCGACGATGTCGACATCGCCGGCGCGCAGCTCATGACCACCGATGTGCTGGTCATCGGCGGCGGCGGCGGCGGATGCGCCGCGGCGCTCACGGCGGCAAGGCAAGGCGCGCGCGTGATCCTCGCCACCAAGCTGCGGCTGGGCGACAGCAACACCGTGATGGCCGAAGGCGGAATTCAGGCGGCCATCGGCGAGGACGACAGTCCGCAGTTGCACTTCGAGGACACGTTGCGCGCCGGACACTTCTGCGGCGAACCCGAACTCGTCGCGCAGATGGTGATGGACGGCCCCGATGTGATCCGCTGGCTGATCCAGCTCGGCATGATGTTCGATCTGGAGGAAGGCCTGCCCATTGGCGGCGACCTTCTGCGCAAGAAGCCCGGCGGCGCATCGGCCGCGCGCATTCTCTCCTATCGGGACTACACCGGGCTGGAGATGATGCGCGTGCTGCGCGAGGCGGTCGACCTCGATGCAGGCATCGAGGTGCTGAACCGCTGCCCGGTGGTCGAATTGCTATCCGACGAGCGCGGACGTTGCGCCGGGGCCGTGATCTACAACCTCGAATGGCGCACCTTTATGCTGGTGCGCGCGCGTGCCGTGATCCTCGCCACCGGCGGCGCCGGGCGGCTGCACCTCAATGCGTTTCCGACGTCCAACCACTACGGCGCCACCGCCGACGGCCTCGTGCTGGCCTATCGCAGCGGCGCGCGGCTGCGCGAACTCGACTCGTTCCAGTATCACCCCACCGGCATTGCCTTTCCGCCTCATCTGGCGGGCGGACTCATCTCGGAAGCGGCGCGCTCCGCCGGTGCCAAACTGATCAACGGCGAAGGCGAGCGCTTCGTGGACGAACTCCAGCCGCGCGACGTCGTGGCTTCGGCGATCCTGCGCGAATGTGCGCAGGGACGCGGCATCGAACGCGATGGTCAGATCGGCGTCTTCCTCGACACGCCGACGCTCGAACTGAAGAACCCCGGCATTCTGGCGAAACGCCTCGTCACGCTGCGCCATCTCGCGCACAAGTGCGGTCACGATGCGGCGCAGGAGCCCTTCCTCGTCTATCCGACCCTCCACTATCAGAACGGCGGCGTCGCGATCGACAAGGAACGGCGCCACGAACGTACCCGGCCTGTATTGCGTCGGCGAGGTCACGGGCGGCATTCATGGACGCAACCGGCTGATGGGCAACGCGCTGCTCGACATCCTGAGCATGGGACGCCGTGCCGGAGCCTCGGCGGCGCAATCGCGGTGGACGCGTCGATAGCGAGCCGCGCCGGCATCGGTCACGTTCACGCCTGGCAGCGCGAGCTGACCTTGGCCGGGCTGCCGTTGCACGTGAAGGCACCGCAGCTCTTCCCGGACTACGCTCATTTCGATCTGCGAGTCGACGCCGGCTTGCGCGCGAGCGCGCACGCGGACGTGCCGAGCGGCATCCGCTGATGCGATCCACGGAGCGCGACGATGCAACCGCTGAATCAGGTGCTTCTGAGAGACGAAATCCAGGTCGGCGCGGACCTCGACGCCTGGCTTGCGCGCGGTGGTGGAGAAGGACTCGCCAACGCGCTGCAACGAGCCGGAGGCGATCATCGCCAGTATCGCCGACGCGGACTTGCGCGGCATGGGCGGCGCCGGATTTGCGACGCATCGCAAATGGGCACCGGTCGCCGCCGCTCGTGAAGGCGACAAGTACATCATCTGCAATGGCAACGAAGACGAGCCCGGCACCTTCAAGGACCGCTTCCTTCTCGAACACACGCCGCATCAGGTGATCGAAGGCGCGCTGATCGCCGCAGTCGCGACCCGTGCGAACCACGTCGTCCTCTACGTCAACCCACATCAGTCACTCGCCCTCGCAGCGACGCGTCACGCGGTGCAGCAGTGGCAACGCATCCGTTGTTCGTCGCGATCGAGCGGCTGATCGGCGGCCCGGTGGCGCTTCGCGTCGTGCCCAGTTCGGGCCTGTACATCGGCGGCGAGGAAACCGCCGTGATCGCCAGCGTCGAAGGCGGGTTTCCGTTTCCGCGTCGCAAGCCGCCTTTCCCCGCCGAGGTGGGTGTGCATGGCGCGCCGACCATCGTCAACAACACCGAGACACTGGCACACGTACCGGGGATTTTGCGCCACGGCGCGCAGTGGTATCGGGACCTCGGCATCGGGCAACGCGGCCGGCACCAAGCTCTACTCGCTCTCGGGCGACGTGCTGCATCCTGGTCTCTACGAATTGCCGATGGGCACGAGCCTCGCGTCGCTCGTCTTTCAGCATGGCGGCGGCATGTTGCAGGGCAAGGAATTCAAGGCGGTCTTCACGGGTGGCCCTTCCAACACCTTGCTGACGCAAACGCGACCTCGACGTTGCGCTGGACTTCGACTCGGTGCGGCAACGCCATTCGCGTCTCGGTACCGGTGCGATGATCGTCGTATCGGAAGGCACCAGCATCGTTCGCAAGGTCGCCGAGTACGTGAGCTTCTTCGCGCAGGGTTCGTGCGGCCAGTGTCCACCCTGCAAGGGCGGCACCTTTCAACTGATGCGGCTGCTCAACCGGATCGACACCGGTCGCGCTGTGCGCGCCGACTCGAGGCGTTGGAAAACCTGTGCCGCATTCTTCCCGACAGTGGACGCTGCGGTCTCATCGACGGCGCGGTCACGGTGGTGGAAAGCTCCGTCGAACCAGTTCCGGGACGAGTACGAGGCGCTCCTAATGGCATAGGCGCACCGCGGACAGACGACTCGCTTCGAACAGGACCGGCAGGCTGAGACGCTCCGTTTTGCACTATAGTGATCGACAGCACCACGACGCTATGCCTGCTTCGCCGGACGCGCATTCGATATGCAGGGGATACAGGGGAACTCGGCGTGAATTGTGTTTGCACCTGATATCGCCGCTGCCGTGGTCGTCGCGGTGATGGCCGGAGTAGCGTCCGCTTTGCTCTACGACGCGGCCGCCAAGTTCGCTCACCTCGACTCTGGAGAACCTCATGACAGATATCGCACTTGCACGCAAAGATGCCTGCCTCGCTGTGGTTCATGCGGTATTGACTGACTTGATTGACGACAGCAATCTGATCGCAGCGGCTCTACGTGTTGCGGATTACATGGCGGACGATCTTGAAGGCAAGATCACCGAGACCGATGCCGTACTACTCGCTGTCGACGCACTGACCAAAGTCAATCGCACGATTCGTGAGTGGGACGACGTGGACGGCAACCCGATGGACGCGATGAGAGTCGCGGACTTTGTCATCGATGAACATATGAACGGGTACGACCGCGCAACCATTCCACATGAAACGACTTCGTCCGCGGCAAGAATCCAGGCGAGAGAGGCCGCAGTCATTCGGCCAATGGGGTCCCCGGCGCGGCCTGTTCACCACTGAGGCGCTGGAACCCAGCCCTTCGATGAATCTGGCGAGTTGACGAGAAGGCAAAACGCTTCAGGCGACGCGAACGAATGGCAATCCTGCGTAGGGTGGGTCAGCGCTTCTCGCCTTCGCGGTCACAAACAGTCGTCTCGCGTGCTCGTGCAATTGAATGGCCTGGCGGCCACTTCCTCTCCCGGCACCACTCATTTTCAACTGAAACGAAACACCCCGTCGAGCCTTCGTGCTTCGTGGGGCTTTTTTCTGGCGGCAGTTTCTCTGTCGCTGACTGCGGGCCGCTAACTCCATTGCGCGGCACTCACCGCCGCCAGAGTCGGCGCTTCGCTCCTCTTGCGACAAGTTCGCTTCACGCCAATGCCGCCGCCGAGAGCAACCCGCCCTAGCGCGCTTTACCCACCCCGCCCCAGTTGAAACCGAAACCCGGCTGCAACGCAGGCGCCCACTTCGCGCAAGCCTGAAAAGCCAACAGCGCGCCGCCCACCGCAAACAGAACGGGAATCAGAAAATCCTGGCTCACGCGCGTAAATTCAAACACGAGCACCACCGCCGTAATCGGCATCTGCATTGATGCCGCGAGAAACGCCGTCGCGCCGACCACCGCGAATGCCCCTAACGAGGCTCCCGGCCAGAACACACTCCACAGTCCGCCGAGCACGATCGCCAGCAACGCGCCGTTCGCGAGGCCCGGCGTCAGCAAGCCGCCCTCCGCACCCGCGCGCAAACTGCTCGCGGTAATCACGACCTTCAGCACCAGCAACATCGCGGCGAGACTGATCGTCAGACCGCCATCGAATGCGAGCCCCGCGGGGCCTTTGCCATTGCCGAGCAACTGCGGGAAGTGCATCGCCAGTACGCCGATGATCGCGAAGTTCAGCAGCGACAATACCGGCAGACGCCAATCTTTCGGCGCAGCGGCACGCGAGCGCTTCATCAGTTCCGTAAGGCCCCACGCCGCCGCGCCGAACAGCGGACCGCACACGATCGCCCACACCACCAGCGACGCGCCAGCAAGATACGCGCGCGGCGTGCGGTTGTCGTATCGCTTGCTGACTTTCGCCAGCATGGTCCACGGAAACGGCAACAGCGCCACGATGAGCAGGCATAGATGCGGAATTGTCATTTATTCGTCTCCCTTGTATGCACGGCACGAATGCCGCGCGAGCCGCAGTTATACCCGCGCGCGTCGGCCGGCGCCAACCCGAATTCGGTGAGCGCCGCGTCGAGCCGCATTCGAAAACAGACAGTCGAATTGACCTGCTTTACCTCTTTGCAATTTAAATACACATTACAAATAACAGACATCAATACAAACGCACTCAATACAATAATTACATTTATACAACATCAAACAGCGAATGTGGATTCAGCAAGACATTTGCGCCAGGTATTAATACGGATAAAAGCGGGTTCAACCATGCAGACGTTTAACGGTCGGCGTACACTCGCCGCAAGCCTTTGCCATCGGGCGTACGGGGCTACAGAGCCGCCCGTGGTCAAACACGGGTTATTGGAGACTCAGGAGAACAATCAATGAGCTGGACTCGGGAACAGAGAAACGTCACGATCGCCGCCTATCTGGGCTGGACGCTCGACGCATTCGATTTCTTTCTAATGGTGTTCGTATTGAAAGATATCGCGGCGGAATTCAATACGACAATTCCGTCGGTGGCCGTCGCGATTATGCTGACCTTGATGATGCGGCCGGTCGGCGCATTGATTTTCGGCTGGCTCGCCGACAAATACGGCCGCCGTCCCACGCTGATGCTCAACATCGCGTGCTTCTCGCTGCTGGAATTGCTGTCCGGTTTATCGCCGAACCTGATGACGCTGCTGGTGCTGCGTGCGTTGTTCGGCATCGCGATGGGCGGCGAATGGGGAGTCGGCGGCGCACTGACAATGGAAACCGTGCCGCCGAAGTCGCGCGGCATCGTCTCGGGTCTGCTGCAGGCGGGTTATCCGAGCGGCTATCTGCTCGCATCGGTCGTCTTCGGAGTGTTCTATCAATACATCGGCTGGCGCGGCATGTTCTTTGTCGGCGTGCTGCCCGCGCTGCTCGTGCTGTACGTGCGTGCGCACGTGCCGGAATCGCCGGCCTTCAAGACACTCGAAAAGAAAGCGCGGCCGGGCCTGATCGCCACGTTGAAGCAGAACGTCGGGCTGTCCATTTACGCGATCGTGCTGATGACCGCGTTCAACTTCTTCTCGCACGGCTCGCAGGATCTGTATCCGACCTTCCTGCGCGTGCAGCATCAATTCGACGCGCACACGGTGTCGTGGATCACGATCGTGCTGAACATCGGCGCGATTTGCGGCGGCCTGTTCTTCGGCTGGTTTTCGGAAAAGATCGGCCGCAAGCGCGCGATCTTCATCGCCGTGTTGATTGCGTTGCCGGTGCTGCCGCTGTGGGCCTTCTCGACCACCCCGGTGCTGCTCGCGCTCGGCGCGTTCCTGATGCAGATCTCCGTGCAAGGCGCATGGGGCGTGATCCCGGTGCACCTGAACGAAATCTCGCCCGATGAAATTCGCGCGACCTTCCCCGGTCTCGTGTATCAGCTCGGCAATCTGATCGCGTCGGTGAACGGCCCGTTGCAGGCGGGTGCCGCCGAAGCGCACGGCAACAACTACGCGCTGGTGATGGCGGTCGTGATCGGCATCGTCGCCGTGGTGATTGCCGTGCTGATTCCGTTCAGCCGCGAGCGTCGCGGCATCGACATGACGCAGTCGGCCAAAGAGATTGCGTCGCACTCAGCGGGAAGTCCCCTTGGGCAACAGCTTTAAGCGTTCGAACCAGACAGCTACTGTGCGGAAGCACGCTCAGGCACAGTAGCTGCGAAGGCGGCTCGAACCGCAGCGATGCGCAACACGCGTCAGGCCGTACACGCAAGGCCAGACTCGGGTAGCAAGCCTACGAGGCCGTTCCGATTTTCATCGGAACGGCCTTTTTTATTTCCGCGCGAAACTACGTATCGCACCGGTCGGAAAGCCGGACCCGCGTCGGGGCTTCTAGAGGTATTAATCGACTTTGACCCCTTGATCGCACCGAGCCTTCTTCCCTATCCTGAAAAACGACTGTTTCAAATCCATATTTGAATCGCTTGTTTGCGGGCCCGGCGCCCGGCAATTGGGAGACGCAACATGGCAGGTCGCACAGCAGGCCGGCAGGCCGGCGATACGAAGGTGCGCATTCTCGACGCCGCGGAGACTCTGTTCATCGAAAGCGGCTATGAGGCGATGTCGCTGCGCCAGATTACTTCGCGCGCCGAGGTCAATCTCGCGGCGGTCAACTACCACTTCGGCAGCAAGGAATCGCTGATTCATTCGATGCTGTCACGCCGGCTCGACCGGCTCAACCAGGAACGGCTCAAGCTGCTCGACCGCTTCGACGCAATGCTGGGCGCGCGTCTGACCTGCGAGCACGTGCTCGGCGCGATGTTCATTCCGGCGCTGCGTCTGTCACGCGATCCGCGCGTCGGCGGCAAAGCGTTTCTGCGTTTGCTGGGCCGCGCTTACACCGATCCGTCGTCGTTCATTCGCGACTTTCTGAACGGGCACTACGCGTCGGTGGCCGTGCGCTTTTTCGGCGCGTTCCAGCGCGCGTTGCCGCATCTGCCGCGCGAGGAACTCGGCTGGCGTCTGCACTTCGCGATCGGCGCGCTGTCGGGCGTGCTGGCGGGCACCGAAACCGACCGCCTGATTTCCGAGTTCTCGCAGGGCAAGTCGATGAACGATCTGCAGTTGATCGCGCGCCTCGCGTCGCTGATGGTGGCCGCGCTCAAGGCGCCGCTGCCGGACAGCTCGCAACTGGCTGCATTCGCGGCGGTGCTCGGTGACGCCACCGAAGACGCTGCGCACGGCGCTTCCGAATGCGGGCTGGCAGGCGCGAGCGAGGCTATGGCCGCGCAGCAAGCGCAAAGCGCGGCGGAGTCGGTGACGGAGGGCTCGTTGGTCGGTGAACGCCAAGGCGGCGACATCGACGCGGGTTCACTTCAGCACGCGCTGCACGGCACCGCGTAAAGGGAAGCGCGGCAGCGGAGGCAGGTGATGCCGCTATTGGCCGTCCGCGTGAAGCCGGACGCGAGCGGCGCGAAAAACACGCTGCCATGTTACGCGACAAGCCACGCAATATAGCAAGCATGCCGAAGCGTCAATGCGGCAATCGATGGGCAGTCAAAGCCCCGCAGGCCAGCACCGAACACTCAACAAGCAACAAGCAACAAGCAACAAGCAACAAGCAACAAGCAACAAGCAATCAATACGCGGCAGCCAACCGCGACGCAAGCAACCGGACAATATGAATCCCATACATCCGAGCAGCGCGTCCGAGCCTCGCACCTAAGCGACGTCACGCTGTCGAACTGGCAATACGGCACTGACAACGTCACAAGCGCGGTTCGCAAGCCACGCAATAACGACTCGAAGCGCCCCGAACAGACGGCAACGCAGCTACACCGCAACACAGAAGATCAATAGAACGCGATCCATCCGCACCCAGTGCACGCGTACGCACGCATCATCGAAACAGGAGGAAACGTCATGTCGTGGTTTATCCTGGTGCTCGTCATTGCCGCTCTTGCGCTCGTCTACGTTCAGGCGCGCGCGTCAGCGTGGCTGGCTTTCATGATCGTCTGGGTCGCGGCCGCGCATGTCAGCGGGGCGGCGGGCCCCGTCGTCACGACGCTGCTTGCCATCGTGTTCGTCGTCCCGGCCCTCGTGCTCGCGCTCAAGCCGCTGCGCCGCGCGTGGCTGACGAAGCCGGTACTCGACATCTTCCGCAAGATCCTGCCGGAGATGTCGCCGACCGAGCGCGATGCGATCGAAGCCGGCACGGTCTGGTGGGACGCCGAGCTGTTCTCGGGACGCCCGCATTGGGACACATTGCTCGGCTACGGCCCGGCCACGCTGACGGCCGAAGAGCAGGCCTTTCTCGACGTCGAATGCGAGCAACTGTGCGATCTCGCGAACGACTGGGAAACCACGATGGTCTGGCAGGACCTGTCGCCGGCGACCTGGCAGTTCATCAAGGAGCGCGGCTTTCTCGGCATGATCATTCCGAAGCAGTACGGCGGCAAGCAGTTCTCCGCGTACGCGCATTCGCAGGTCATCATGAAGCTCGCCACGCGCTGCTCGGCCGCCGCCGTGTCGGTGATGGTGCCGAACTCGCTCGGCCCCGCCGAATTGCTGATGCACTACGGCACCGACGAGCAGAAGAACCACTATCTGCCGCGCCTCGCACGCGGCGACGAAATCCCCTGCTTCGCGTTGACGAGCCCTTACGCCGGTTCCGACGCGGCGGCGATTCCGGACGTCGGCATCGTCTGCAAGGGCTCTGTTCGAAGGCCGCGAGACGCTCGGCTTTCGCGTCACGTGGGACAAGCGCTACATCACGCTCGGGCCGATCGCGACCGTGCTCGGCCTCGCGTTTCGCGCGCTCGATCCCGATCATCTGCTCGGCTCGAACGAAGAGCCCGGCATCACCTGCGCGCTGATTCCGACCGATCATCCGGGCGTGAACATCGGCCGCCGCCACTGGCCGCTGAACGCGGTGTTCCAGAACGGCCCGAACTCGGGCAAGGACGTGTTCATTCCGCTCGACTGGGTGATCGGCGGCCGCGCGCAGGTCGGCAACGGCTGGCGCATGCTGATGGAGTGTCTCGCGGCGGGCCGCGCGATTTCGCTGCCGTCGTCGAATGTCGGGATGGCGAAGATCGCGGTGCGCGGCATCGGCGCCTATGCCGCGATCCGCCGCCAGTTCCGCACCGCCGTCGGCAAGTTCGAGGGCGTGCAGGAAGCGCTCGGCCGCATGGGCGGCAACCTGTACGTGATGGACGCCGCGCGCCGCCTGTCCGCGCAGGCGGTGGACCTCGGCGAAAAGCCGTCGGTGATTTCGGCGATCGCGAAGTATCACATCACCGAGCGCGCCCGCATGGTCATCAACGACGGCATGGACGTCGCCGCCGGCAAGGGCATCTGCATGGGGCCGTCGAACTTCCTCGCGCGCGCCTATCAGCAGGTGCCGATCGCGATCACCGTCGAAGGCGCGAACATTCTCACGCGTTGCCTGATCATCTTCGGCCAGGGCGCGATCCGCTGTCATCCGTACGTGCTGAAGGAAATGGCCGCGACACGCGAAGCGGACCGCGCGAAGGCGCTGCGCGATTTCGACGTCGCGTTCTTCGGCCACGTCAGCTTCACGCTGTCGAACGTCGTGCGCAGTTTCGTGTACGGCGTCACCGGTGGCGCCGTCATCGCGAAGCCGCGCACGGCGTATGCGCCGCTGCATGCGTATTACCGCGCGGCCACGCGCCTCGTCGACCGCCTTCGCGCTGCTCGCCGACGTCTCGATGTTCGTGCTCGGCGGCGATCTGAAACGCCGTGAACGCATTTCCGGACGTCTCGGCGACGTGCTGTCCCAGCTGTACCTGATCTCCGCCACGCTCAAGCGCTTCGAAGACGAAGGCCGTCAGCAGGAAGATCTGCCGCTCGTGCGCTGGGGCGTCGAGGATTCGCTGTACAAGGCGCAGCACGCGCTCGACGGCGTGCTCGGCGAATTATCCGAACCGCGTCGTCGCCGGTCTCGTGCGCGGGCTCGCGTTCCCGTTCGGCCTGCCGCATCGCGAGCCGTCGGACCGCCTCGGCAGCGAGATCGCCGAGCTGATGCAAACGCCCGGCGCGGCGCGCGAGCGACTGGTGTCCGACTCGTACGTGCCCGATCCGGACGTCGATCCGCTCGGCTACGGCGAACTGGTGTTCGAGTTGAATCCGCGCGTCACGCAGATCGATCAGAAGCTGCGCGACGCGGTCAGGCAGGGTCTGCTCGCGCCGATGCCGCAAAGCCTGCCGGAGCTCGCCGCGTGGACCGACACGGCGCAGAAGAAAGGCCTGATCGACGCCGACGAGCGCCGCGTGCTCGACGACTACGCACGCTATGGCGCGCAAGTCGTGAAGGTCGACGACTTCCCGGCCGATTTCGACATGCTCGCCAGTCTGCAAAAACGCAAGGAGACGCTCGAGCGGGCGTTGGAACTCGCGGCCTGAGTTCAGCCTGGGTGCGTGGAAAAAACATCCTCGGAAGGCACACCCGATGCGTCCAACTCAGTGCACACTGACACACGTCCGAAGCGCCCAACGGGGCGTCGTCCAGGGCGCTCCCAGTGGGGCTTCCTGCGCGGCGTCCGCGAGGGGACTTGCTACGGGACGCAGCCAGCGGAGCGACCAACAAAATGAACGACTCTTACCTGAACTTCGTCAACTCGCCGTTCGGCGCGCGCCTCGCGCGCTCGCTCGGCCTGCCGAAGCCCGAGGTGCTGCGCCGCTATCGCGCGGACCGGCCCGAGTTCGACGGGCTGGTGGCGATCGGCGCGGGCCGCGAGCCGCATCTGCTCGACGCGCTAGCGAGTCTGGTGGCAAGCATCGGCGTGACCAGCGTCGCCCATGAAAGCGCGGGACTGTGGGTGCCGCTCGCCACTCGCCACGGCCTGATGACCGGCCGGTTCGAACCGGCGGAAGCCGGCGCGCCCGGCAAGCTCGCGGCACTGCTGTTCGACGCGAGCGGCATCGAAGACAGCAGCCAGCTGACGCCGCTGCACGGGTTCTTTCACGACACGCTGCGCTCGCTCGGCAAGTGCGGGCGCATCGTCGTGCTGGGACGGCCGCCGGAAGCCTGCGCGAGCCCGCGTCAATGGACCGCGCAGCGCGCGCTCGAAGGCCTGACGCGTTCGCTCGGCAAGGAAGCCCGGCGCGGCATCACGGCGAATCTCGTCTACGTCGCGCAAGGCGCGGAACGCGGCATTGAAGCGACGCTGCGATTCTTTCTGTCGCCGCGATCGGCTTATGTGTCGGGCCAGGTGGTGCGCATCGGCGCCGGCGGCTTGGGCGGCCACGGTGACGCCAGCGGACATGCCCGCCCCAGCGACGCTGCCGGCGCGGGCGTCCCGACCCCACCCGCGTTCGACTGGTCGCAACCGCTCGCGGGCCGGCGCGCGGTCGTGACCGGCGCCGCGCGCGGCATCGGCGCGTCGATTGCGAGCGTGCTGGCGGCCGAAGGCGCGCACGTGATCGGCATCGACATCCCGTCCGCGCGCGACGCGCTCGACGCGACCATGCGCCAGTTGAACGGCACCGCCCTCGCGTTCGACATCGCCGCGCCGGAAGCCCCCGCGCAGATCGCCGCCGCGCTCGACGAACAGGGGGTCGACATCGTCGTGCACAACGCCGGCATCACGAAGGACAAGACCATCGCGAAGATGACCGACGCGAGTGGCAAAGCGTGATCGACATCAACCTGAGCGCGCAGGAACGGATCGACGACGCACTGCTCGCCGCCGGCATTCTGCGCGACGGCGGACGGATCATCGGCGTATCGTCGATCAGCGGCATTGCGGGCAATCTCGGCCAGACCAATTACGCGACCTCGAAGGCCGGCGTGATCGGCCGGGTGCAAAGCATGGCGCCGCATCTGCGCGCGCGCGGCATCACGATCAACGCGGTCGCGCCCGGCTTCATCGAAACGCAGATGACCGCGAAGATTCCGCTGACCTTGCGCGAAGCCGGCCGCCGCATGAACTCGATGAGCCAGGGCGGCCAGCCGGTCGACGTCGCGCAGACCATCGCGTGGCTCGCGCATCCGGGATCGGCCGGCGTCAGCGGCCAGATCGTGCGCGTGTGCGGACAAAGCCTGATGGGAGCATGAGCATGCGTGAGCCGGGTGATCCGTTCGGGGACCGTCACGCATCGAGCACGGTGCGGCCTGACGCGGCCCGACCCAAAACCGTCGTGATCGAAACCTTGCCCGCGCCGGCGAAGCTCTATGCGCGCGCGTTGTCGGGCATCGTCAAGCGTGGGCGCCAGACCCAGACGTCGCATCTGCCGCCGCTGCGCCTCGTGCGCCCCGCCGTCGTCGCTCGATCCGGGGCCGGTCGTGGCGTTACGCGCGCGTCTGCGGTTTCATCCCCGAGCACGGCGTGCCGCTCACCTATCCGCACCTGCTCGCGTTTCCGCTGCATCTGCTGATGCTGACCGACCCGGCGTTTCCGTGGCCGGCGCTCGGACTGCGTGCATCTGGCCAATCACGTGCGGCTGCGCCGGCCGCTCGCGTACAAGGACATGCTGCGCGTCGAAGTGGAATTCGGCGCGCTGCTGCGTCACGACAAGGGCCAGGCGTTCGTGCTGCATACGCGTATGTACCGCCGCGGCGAAGCGGTGTGGGACGGCGACAGCGTCTACCTGAAACGCGCGGTGCCGGCGCTCGGCCACCCGCTCGCCCCGCTCGAACTCGGGCCGGATGCGCTGCAACGCATCGCGCGCTGGCAGCTCGCGCCGCAACTGGGTCGCGACTACGCGAGCGTATCCGGCGACTACAACCCGATCCACCTCGCCGCGCTGTCGGCCAAGGCATTCGGTTTCCCGCGCGCGATCGCACACGGCATGTGGACGCTGGCGCGCGCCGCCTCCGCGCTGCAGCCGCCGAAGCCGCTCGCCGAAGCGTCGCTCAGCGCCGAATTCAAATTGCCGCTGCTGCTGCCGGGCGAAGCGTCATTGTGGAGCGCGTCGCCGTCGCTGATCGAACGCGACTTCGAGGTGCGCGATATCGCCGGAGCAAAACCGCATTTGCGCGGCCGCATGCAGTGGCGGCTGCAATGAAGTCCGCGCGGCGTCGTATCGCGGCAGGCAAGCATGGAATTAACGCCGCCCGGATTCGTTGTTGAAGCAAGGCGCACCGATCGCCGAACGCGGCATCCGGGCACCATTCGCGCATCATTCGCACCACTCGCACCACTCGATAACCGGGCACGACCCGAAGGAGCCAAGCATGTCCAACCCGCTACCCGCCGTGCGCCGCGTCGCCATCGTCGGGGGCAACCGGATACCGTTTGCCCGCTCGAACACGGTCTACGCGACCGCGTCGAATCAGGACATGCTGACCTTCACGCTGCAAGGGCTGATCGACCGCTACAACCTGCACGGCGAACGTCTGGGCGAAGTCGCGGCCGGCGCGGTCATCAAGCATTCGCGCGACTTCAATCTGACGCGCGAATCCGTGCTGTCCACCACGCTGGCCAAGGAAACGCCCGCCTACGACGTGCAGCAGGCGTGCGGCACGGGGCTCGAAGCGGCCATCCTCGTCGCCAACAAGATCGCCCTCGGGCAGATCGAGGTGGGCATTGCGGGCGGCGTCGATACCACGTCCGATGCGCCGATCGGCGTCAACGAACGGATGCGCAAGATCCTGCTCGAAGCGAACCGCGGCAGGAGCACGGGGCAGCGCGTCGGCGCGCTGAGCAAGCTGCGGCCCGGCATGTTCTTCAAGCCGCTGCTGCCGCGCAACGGCGAGCCGCGCACCGGGCTGTCGATGGGCGAGCATTGCGAACTGATGGCCAAGCGCTGGAACATCTCGCGCGAAGCGCAGGACGTGCTCGCCTACGACAGCCACCGCAAGCTCGCCGACGCGTACGCGCGCGGCTTTGTCAACGATCTGATGACGCCGTACCGCGGCCTCGCGCGCGACAACAATCTGCGCTCCGATCTGACGCTCGAAAAACTCGCGAGCCTGAAGCCGGTGTTCGACCGCGACGCCGGCACGCTGACCGCCGGCAACTCGACGCCGCTCACCGACGGCGCGTCCGCCGTGCTGCTCGCGAGCGACGAGTGGGCGGCCCAGCATGGGCTGCCGGTGCTCGCGTATCTGATCTGGTCGGAGACAGCCGCCGTCGACTTTTTCGACAAGAAGGAAGGCCTGCTGATGGCGCCCGCCTACGCCGTGCCGCGCATGCTGGCGCGCGCCGGCCTGACGTTGCAGGACTTCGATCTGTACGAAATCCACGAAGCGTTCGCGGCCCAGGTGTTATGTACGCTCGCGGCGTGGCAGGATGACGAGTATTGCCGCACCCAGCTCGGCTTGCCGGGCCCGCTCGGCGCGCTCGATCGGAAGAAACTGAACGTGAACGGCAGTTCGCTCGCCACCGGTCATCCGTTCGCGGCGACCGGTGGGCGCATCGTCGCCGGTCTCGCGAAGCTGCTCGCGCAGCTCGACAAGCCGGCCGGCACTGCGCGCGGCCTGATTTCGATCTGCGCGGCGGGCGGCCAGGGGGTGGTCGCGATTCTGGAACGCTGAGCACCGCAGACGTTTTTGTATTTGCTGCACCGAGGGTTGCGCTTCACGAGCTGCTGCAACCCAAGCATTGCCTGCTGCGACGACTGGCCGCCAAACCAGCACACAAACAGATGAAGCCACGGCTTCAGGAGACGACCGATGACCCAGCCCACCCAAGCCCCGCTCTCGCCCGCCGCCGGGTCCGCAACAGCGGTGAGCGCCGCGAACCTGGCGAGCGCGCCGGTGCCCGCCGCCCAAACGCCGCGGCGCGCGCCCAACACCGACGGCATCTGGTACGCGTCATATCCGGCGGACGTGCCGCAAGACATCGACGTCACGCAATACGAGTCGCTCGTGCAGTTCTTCGACGAATGTGTCGCGAAGTTCCGCGAGCGGGTCGCGTATGTGAGCGTCGGCGCGAATCTGACGTACGGCGAACTGGGCCGCAAGGCCACCGCGTTTGCCGCCTATCTGCAAGGCGTCGGCGTGAAGCCGGGCGAGCGCGTCGCGATCATGCTGCCGAACACGTTCCAGTATCCGGTGGCGCTGTTCGGCGTGCTGAAAGCCGGCGCCGTGGTGGTCAACGTGAATCCGCTCTACACGGTGCGCGAGCTCGCGCATCAGTTGAAGGACAGCGGCGCGCAATCCATCATCGTGTTCGAGAACTTCGCGAAGGTCGTCGAAGACGCACTGCCGGGCACGAAAGTGCGCAACGTCGTCGTCACGGGTCTCGGCGATCTGCTCGCCGACGGTCTGAATCCGAAGGGACGTCTGCTCAATTTCATGTTGCGGCACGTGAAGAAGATGGTGCCCGCATACAAGCTGCCGCAAGCGGTGCCGCTGCTCACGGCGCTATCGACCGGCTACACGCGGCCGCTGACACCGGTGCGCGCCGCTCACGACGACATCGCGTTTTTGCAGTACACCGGCGGCACCACCGGTGTCGCGAAAGGCGCGATGCTCACGCACAAGAACATCATCGCCAACCTGCTGCAGGCAAAGGCGTGGTCGGAAGGCCAGTTGAACGGCGAGATCGAAACAGTGCTCACGCCGCTGCCGCTTTATCACATTTACTCGCTGACCGTGAACGCGCTGATCTTCATGGGACTGGGCGGGCGCAACATCCTGATCGCCAATCCGCGCGACATGAAGCGCGTGATGATGATCATCCGTCACGAGAAATTCACCGGCATGACAGCGGTCAACACGCTCTACAACGCGTTCCTCGAAAACGAGGAGTTCTGCAAGCGCGACTTCTCGAACCTGAAGCTCGCGATGGCGGGCGGCATGGCCACGCAGAAGGCGGTCGCCGACCGCTTCAAGGCGGTCACCGGCAAATCGATCATCGAAGGCTACGGGCTGACCGAATGCTCGCCGATCGTGTCGATGAATCCGGTCGATCTGAGCAACATGCGCGACTTCGAAGGATCGATCGGGCTGCCCGCGCCGTCCACGCACGTGCGCTTCAGAAACGACGACGGCAGCTGGGCGAATATCGGCGAAGCGGGCGAACTCTGCGTGAAGGGGCCGCAGGTAATGAAAGGCTACTGGAACCGCCCGGAAGAAACCGCGAAGGTAATCGACGACGACGGCTGGCTCGCCACCGGCGACATCGGCGTGATGGATTCGCGCGGCTTCATCCGCCTGATCGACCGCAAGAAGGACATGATCCTGGTGTCGGGCTTCAACGTCTATCCGAACGAGGTCGAAGACGTGATCGCCGCACATCCGGACGTGCGCGAAGTGGCCGCAATCGGCGTGCCCGATGCGGCGCAGGGCGAACGGGTCAAGGTGTTCATCGTCAGACGCAATCCGTCGCTGAGCGCGGAACAGGTGATCGCCCATTGCCGCAAGAATCTGACCGGCTACAAGGTGCCGAAGCTGGTCGAGTTCCGCGACGAGCTGCCGCAAACCAACGTCGGCAAGATTCTGCGCCGCGCGCTGCGCGACGAGGAACTCGCGAAGCAAAAGCCTGCCTGACAGGCTACGCGCTTCGCGTCATCTTTCGGAGAGATTCATGGAGCACCGTCTGCCCGCACGCTCATGCCGCATGTCGGCCTTCATGCGCCTCGTCCCGCTCGTCGACGCTGTCGTCGCGGACCGCCGCGTCATGGCGCCGGATGTCGCCGCGCGGACTGCTGATCGGCGCGCTGATCGCCGGCGCGGCCGGCATCGCGGCACCGGCGGCTCGCGCGCAGAACGACGACAGCCCCCCCGCGCTCGACACCGTCAGCACAGTGAAAGCGCCGACCACGCCGTCGTCGCAGGTCGGCAAGCTGACGCTGGATCAGCAGGTCAAATGGCTGCGCGCCGCGCAACAAAGCGGCGCGATGGAAAAGCTCGACGACGCTCAACTCGTCGCGCTGTTCCGCTCGCTCGATCCGCTGGCGCTGCCGCGCTACATCAAGGAAGGGCCGAACGGCTATCCGTCGTACGAGTTCACGATGGCGCGCTCAGAACGCATTCGCGGCCAGTGGCCGGACAACCCCGATCACATGCTCGTGCGGCTCGCGCACGACCCGCTGCGAATCTACGCGAAGTGGCTGCCCGACGGCGCGCACGCGGGCCAGGAAGTCATCTACGACGAGTCCAAACGCAGCGACGAAATGTACGGCCACCTGGGCGGCATCATGAACGTGATGCCGTTGTGGACGTCGCTGGGCGGCGCGCTCGCGCGCACGCAATCGAACCACCAGGTGCGCGATCTGGGCACCGAATACATCGCCAGCCAATATCTCGACGAGGGCAAGAAATACGCCGAAGCCGGCTTGCCGCGTTCGACCCAGATCGAAGTCAAGACGATCGACGGCGTGCGGGTGGTGGCCTTCACTTTCGAAACGCCGATCGGGCAGCCCGCAGTTCTACGCGAAGAAGGAAACGCTCGGGCTCGATCTGCGGCATCCGTACTTCCGCACCGTCGAGTCTTATGACAACGACGGCAAGCTGTTCGAGAAAATCGTTTTCGAAACCATCACGCCGAAGACCTTCGATGACTCGACATTCGATCCGAAGAACAAGGCGTACAAATTCTAGTTGCGGTTCTGGTTCGAACTCCGGTTTTAGCGCGGCACGCGCGGCGTGAAGGCGAACGCGACGTGAGCATGCTGCGCGGCTGACCCGGCGTGCTGCTCGTGACTGTGTTCGATCCGATGCCCTGCGCGAGTGGCGAGTTCGCTGAGCACGAAATAATCGGACGCGCGCGTGAGGCCGATCAGCGACGGCGGCGTGGTCGTGAGTGTCCGACCCAGCAGCGGCGCGAGTGTCGTGTACCAGAGCGCGCCGATATCGTCGCCGGTTTCGAAGATGGGCAGCTTCATCTGCGCCGCGTATCGCGCGAACGACGGGCCGCAGGCCAGCGTGGAATCGACGATCGCCAGCGTGTTGCTACGCGCGGCCGCGCGCGCGAGCCACGGCCACTCGCCGCCGGTCGCGCCCGACAGCCATGCGCCGGTCATCATGAAAGTGCGTCGGTCCATCGATAGGTCCAGTCGCTGGGTGGCGAGTCGCAAGCAGCCGCGCCGACGCTCAGGTGTAGCCCCGCCGGTCGCGCCATGCCGCCGGCCAGATTCCCTGCTTGCCCGGCGCGAGAATGCCGTTCGGGTCGAGCGCGTCCTTGATCGTTTCCGATAGGCGCAGCAACGCGCCATCGTTGAAGCTGTACTGAGCCGCGGCAAAATCCATATACGCCAGATGCGCGCGATATTCGCCATAACCCGCCGCGCGCGCATCGCTCATCAGCGAACGCAACAGCGCGCCGGCCTGCTCGACCTGGTTTGCGTCGTCGCGGTCGAAGATCGCCGCGAAGATGTGATGCAGATGCCGCTCGCCCGCCGTGAAACCGCCGTAGTAGTCGAAGCCGTACTCCGCGGCGCGCGTCTTGACCATCGTGTATTGGCGCAACGCGTCGCGCCCGGTCGCCGGACACAGCGGCGCGAAGTCCACGTGCGCGCCCGCGCCGCCACGCCAGTCGAGCATCCGGAACGCAGTCATCGCAGGAATGCCCGCCAGGTTGCGATCGCCGCCGCCGGTGGGCTGCGCATCGCCCGTATAACGCGCGGCTGACAGCCTCGCCTGCGGCACGCGGGCGAACGCGCGCTGCACGATCGCATAGCGCGCGTCGATCAGTTCGGGCGTCCCGTACAGCGCGAAATGCAGATTCCAGCGGCCGACGTTCAGCTTGTCGAGCATCGCGGCAACCGCGCTCTCGGGCATCGCGCCGCTGCCTTCGTACCACTGCTGGCGCGCCGACAAACCCGCCGCGCGGCGTAAGCCACCTTCGATCACCGCGTGGTTGCGGATCGTTTCATCGAGCCGCAACGGCCGCAGGATATCCACGATCGTTTCGAGATCGGCCTCGTGGCGAAACTGGATTTCGCCGAGCAGATACGCGGGCGGCGCAGGCATCAGCCAGACCCCTAGCTTGGTGACGATGCCGTAGTTCGACTGCATGAACATCGAATCGAACGAGGGTCCGTAACCCGGCTGGTACAACTGCCACGCAGTGCCGATCTCGATCCCGCCCATGCCCGTGCGCAGCACGTCGCCGTTGGCCAGCACCACTTCCATGCCGCACTGGGTCGCCGCGTGATCGCCGTACGCGGTGTAGCCGAAGCCGCGTTCGAGCGTATTGCCGACCACGCTG
Organism: uncultured beta proteobacterium; assembly: GCA_963738755.1. Classification (GTDB taxonomy): domain Bacteria; phylum Pseudomonadota; class Gammaproteobacteria; order Burkholderiales; family Burkholderiaceae; genus Paraburkholderia. The sequence goes on along the minus strand of CAVTXZ010000007.1, from coordinate 26,506 downwards.
CCCCAGCCGGCCGCGGGCGGATCGACCCACAGCCTGTAGCCCTTGTCGCGCAGATGCGCATACAGATCGAAGTAGCTGACGCCCGGTTCGACCAGCGCGTACGCGAGCGTCTCGTTCACCTCGATGATGCGGTTCATCCGCTGCAGATCGAGCACGACCGACCCGGCCAGACGCGGCGCGGCGCCGCCGTATGCGAAGTTGCGGCCGGTCGAAACGGTCCACAAAGGAATGCGATATTGATTGGCGACGCGCAGCACCGCGCGAATCTCGTCGACTGAAGCGGGCAGCAGCGCGGCGCTGGCCGAAAACGCGGCGCGCTCGCCGGGCGCGAACGGATCGAGATACGCTGCAAGCCCCGCTGCGGAAGTCACCACCCGCGAGTCGCCGACGATCGCCCGCCACGCACTGAGCGCAAGATCGAACTGGGCGGCGGATACTTTTGGCGGCAGGGTTGCGGGCAAAGCGTTTCCTTGGACGGGTATGGGCGCGCTGGACGACGAGCCTGTCGTCTACTGCCAGGCCTCCGGCTTTCCTCCCAGCGCACTGCATACGTCGATGGCGATCGAGCGCAGCTTGCCTTCCGCGATCGGCCCGGACAACGCGTAGCCCATGCCGTCGTTGATCCAGTAGAAGGTGCGCCGGTTGCCGTCGCGGAACAGGCGGAACGCGGTTTCGTCGCGTCGCACTGCCGGTGACGTAGAGCGTAAGGCGCGCGCCGCTGCTGTTCTCGTACATGAACTGGGCGGCCGGTCCCGCTTCGCCGGGCAACAGGCGTCCGCCCACCAGCGAGTAGCCGTATTCCTGCAACGACGGCACCGACAGCGGCCGGTTCAGCCGTTTGGACAGCCAGTTGATCAGATGCTCTTCTTCGCTCGCGGCGACTTCCACCGGATGACGCCGCTCAGGCGTATACACCGCGTACGCGATGTCCGCGCGCTGCGCGAAGCTCGGCGGCTGGCGGCCGCCCAGACCGCCCCACGCGCCGCCCGTCAGACGCGGCGCAAGCGGCCCCAACGCGAGCGCGAGCCCCGCGCCGGCTGCGAGCCAGCAGGCGGCGAGCCCGACGCGCTGCCACCACGGCGGCGTCTTGCGCACCACGATGTAGGCGGGCTCGTCGGCATCCCTGCGCGCATCGCGCTCATGCCGTTCATTACGTTCAATACGCTCGCTGGTGTCTGCGTGCCCGTTGCGCTGCGGCGCCCCGCACAACGCGCGCAGCGCGGCTTTCTGCGCGCGCCACGCGGCGACCCGCGCGGCGGCCTGCGGATGCTGCGCCAGTTGCGCCTCGATCTCGCCGCGCCGCGCGTCCGGCAATTCGCCGTCGACAAACGCCGACAGCGCTCGCAGATCGAGCCCTTCGGGCAAGCCGGAATCGTAGTCGTCGTTATTCATTATGGATTTCTCACCACTTTCAACGGCGGGACCTTGCGCGCCGGGCCCTGAGCCGGCCCCTCGGTCAGCAGCACCCGCATGTGTTCACGCGCGCGCGACAGCCGCGACATCACCGTGCCGATCGGCACGCCAAGAGCGCTCGACGCCTCCTGATAGGACAGTTCCTCAACGCAGACCAGCAACAGCACTTCACGCTGCTCGACCGGCAGACAATACAGCGCGCGCTGCAAATCGCGCAGCACCAGACCGTCGACCTCGCCTTGCGGCGCTTCGAGGTTGCGCCACGGCGCGCTTTCGTCGTCGACGGCGATCTCGCGGCGGCCGCGCAACTGATCGATATAAAGATGCCGCAGGATCGTCAGCAGCCACGCGCGCAGATTGCTGTTCGGCCGGAACGCCGTCCAGCGCGCGAGCGCACGCTCCGCCGTATCCTGCACGAGATCGTCGGCCCAGGCGTGGTCGCCCGTCAGCGCGCGCGCATAGCGGCGCAACTGCGGGAGCCACGCGATCACTTCCGCTTCGAAATTCACCCGGCGGCCAGAAGCTCAGTAGCCACCGCCACTGCCGCTGTTGCTGCTACTGCCCGACGCACTGTTGTCCGTGGCGGACGTGCAGCCGCTCGTCGCGAGCGAACCGAACGCCAGGGCCAGCAACACGAAGACGGCGGACAGAATACGGGATGCTTTCATAGCGAGTCTCCTGAGGAGCGCCCGGCGCTACAGGCTGGCCGGCAAATCCGATCGGCCACGCGCGGAATGCAACGTGGCCATGCATGACTTAACGCGAGCAGCCCGTGATTTATTCCGCGCGGCAAGGTGACGACCTATCTTTTTCCGCCATCTCCGAGCCGGCAACGCCTGGGCGATAGCGGAAGAAGCCGCCATCGTCCAGCAGATTCGTAACTCAACGTTACAGTCCAATAGTTATCAGATGCTTATGTGCGCGACAAGCCGTTATAGTGGACGCAGTTCGCCCGCTGACGCGTTCTGTCCCCACACAGGGTAGAATTGCGGCGAACCACCGTCTTTCTAACCTGAATTGTCCATGGCTTCCGCAGAATCGCATCCGCAAAACGACTTCATGAACGCTGCGCGCAAAGAACGAAAGCGCGTTGAGATTTATCTTGGTCAACGGCATTCGCCTGACCGGGTGCATCGAGTCGTTCGATCAGTACCTGGTGATGCTGCGCACGCCTGTCGGCCTGCAAGGCATCTACAAGCGCGCGATCTCCACGATCCAGCTCGACACCGGCACACGTCCGGCGCCGCGCGCGGGGCGTCCGTCGCATGGTGAGCACACCACGCGCGGCCCGCACGGCTCGCGTGAACCGCGCGACCATCGTGAGCCGCGCGAACCGCGCGAACCGCGCGAGTCGTATGGCGCGTCGTCTTCGGACCGTCCTTCATCCGAGCGTAACAGCGGCACGTCCGACGGACCGGTGGTCGTCACACGCCGCCGACGTCTGTTCGGCACCGGCGGCGACGGCGGCAACCATGGTGGCGGCAACCATGGTGGTGGCAGTCACGGCGGCGCGGCAATATGGCGGCAACGGCGACAACGAATAAACGGCCGTCGCAGCGCTCGGCTACGCCATCGGGTGGCCGAGCCGCTGCAAAATCTTCTCCAGCCGCATCACCTGCTGCTCCGTCAGTTCGAATCCCCATTTGACCGCCAGCACGCGACGCCGCCAGTACATGGCGTCCAGCATGCGCAGTGCCGGTTGCCTCGTTGCCCAATTCAGATGTACCAGCTCTGCTTCCACGACGTGTGAGGCGTTCAGGCGCTGCGCGCGCGCCGGGTTTCTTGCGGTCCATGTTGTTCGCTGCCTTGTGATTGGCGCCCGGACGGTCCGGCCTCGCTCCCTCCCGAGTTGGGCATTGCCGAGTCTGCGATACGGTCTGCCATACCGGGTCACGCGGTCGGCGAATGCTTTTGTTGGCCGCATCGCTGTCTGGCGACACACGGAAAACGATTCGACGGCGGACGATTTCAAATGGTGTTGTCGCGCTCGACTTGGCCGGCTGGCGTCCGGACGATGCGCAGACTTGAAGGCAACGCTTGCGACACGTTCACTTAGGCCATTCGGCCGATGCTCGGCAACAGCCGCTATAGGCTATGCTGAATAGTCGACTCTCATCTAGCGGAGCACGTCATGACCAGCAAGAAGCCTTCACGTCTCTCAGCCCGCGTCGCAGGGCACGGCTGCGAAGCCGGCCGCCGAATCCGCCGATAGTCGTCTCGATGAGGCGCTGGACGAAAGCTTTCCCCGCCAGCGACCCGATTGCCGTCGATCTGACAGACCCGCATCACGTGTCGGAGAACGGGGCGTCTGCGGAGGAAAAGAAGCGGCGCTAGCGAGGAGTGGTTGATCTGCCGCCGCGCAATCGCAATGCGAAGGAAGGGTTCCAGTCGTAAGTTGCCGGGGAATGTCACCGTCGCTGTTCGTGCGAACCGCGAACGTGCGGCGTTAAAGCAAAAAACGTGCGGATGCGCATGGCAGCGCGCGAACCCGCTTGCGCTGGCAACGTGATACGCGTGAACAGAAGCGCCGCGACGATTGACGGCAGACCGCCGACCAGAGATCGGCAGTCACAGCGAACATGAAACGAACGTGATGAGTATCGCGGCGGCGCCAAGGGTTCACGACGCTTCGGCATAGTCGCCGCCTTAGTCGCCGCCACCTAGAACCAGCGCCGCCACCGATGAATCAGGCGGCGCTTCCAGCACCGCTCCGCCCTGCCCACCCGACGACCCTCAAACCATCGCACTCAATGCGAAGACAGGCCGCTTTCCAGTTGACGCTGAAGCTCGCGCACCTGCCGTTGCGCAACGCGCAACTGATCCTGCGCGGCGAGCTTCTGTTGAGCGAGCGCTGTGGTTTCGGCCTTCTTCTCCTGCTGCTGGGTCGCGACGATGCTCTGCTGCTGACGCGCGACGTCGAGGTCGGCCTGCAAGCGATTCGCACGGTCCTGCGACAACGCGATCATTCGCTCCGTGAACGACTTCTGCGCCTCGAGTTGCGTGCGGCGAATCTCGACGTCCGACAGTTGCACCGTCTGGCGCACGAAATCCTTGTAAATCATATCGGCGCGTGTGGCGTCCTGCGTCTTGATCACGCGCCAGAAATTCTTCTGCTGGAACAACGCGACGTAGTACGTCATTTCCTTGCCGTAAAACAGCAGGCTCGCGCCGTAAGCTGCCGTTGTACGTAGTGCGCAACTCGCTAAGATCCGGCCCGTGGATCATCTGCTGCAATTCCGCCACATTGCCTGCGGCGGACTGGCTGTTTTCGTCCGGGGTCAGTGCAGTGGTCTCCGCCTGTCCGATCTGTGCAGTGGCCGGCAATCGCCGTGGTCGTGGCCGGGCTGGGAAACGACGCCAGCGCTTGCGCCACTGTCCTGCAGAGCCTGAGCATTCACGCCTTGTGCGGCGCCCCATGCGATGAATGCGGCCAGAGCAATCTGCCGTAGCTTCGACTTTCGGTCCATGTAATTCCTGCTTGAACAGTTTTTGTTTTAGTAGAAACGGCGAATTATTACTTACTTTCACGTGTTTCGGGCTCTTCGTCGAAAATTTGCCACTGACGCATTTGCGTCCATCGAGCCGTGCGGCTGATACCCAGATTGAGGTCCGTGTCCTGGCGGCGCGAGCCATTTGCATCGAGCATGGCCAGCACGCGGTTACGCGAGGTTGCGCGATGCGTTCCTTGCCAACATTGGCTTCGCCATGCACCAGCAACCTCATGCCGCAGTCTGCGAAAGTGTCGACTCGTGCGAGCGCGCCTGCATGTACGCCGTGTTGGCGATCATCGCGTCGAACGTGCGCGTCTTCGCGCTGTGCGCGCATCTGCGGCGCCAGCTTCATCACCATGTCTTGTAATTCGGTATCGGTGAAGTCGAACGGCAGGATGTACGGATACGCCAACGGGTAGATGGCCGGATCGTGCTCGCGCGACGCGGCGCCGACCCGCACACCCGGGAGGCGTGCGCGCCCTGCCAGTCGCACAGGATCAGAAAGCTGCTGTCGATCATCGAGACGCTGATATTCGCTGAAGGTGTCCGACCACGGCGGCCCAAACGTGACAGTACAAGTCGCGCCGCAAGCCCCGCATCTTCAGGAACTGCTCGCCCGTCATCTGACGCACAACGCGCGTGCGAGGGCGTGAACTCGATTTCGTTCGACGAAGTCGCACAACGCTTCACGCCGCCGGTCGGCAAGGACACGGCGATCGGCGAGTTGATCGAGGTCGTCAACGGTGTCGCCGGGCTCTTCAGTAGCGGGGCTTCGCGCTGTCGTTCGCGTTCATGCCTGGGCAGTCGTTCGCGGACGGCGTCGTGCGCGTTTATCCGCACGCAGGCAGGTACGCCGTCGCCGTCGAAGCTCTTATCGATTGCGTTCGGCTTCCGGCTCCCGGACTCCAAGTACTGCAACTGGACCTGCCTGTGGCCAAGCCGGTCGCCGACGCGCCGGTGGAACGCGCATCGCGCAGTCCGCCCATCAACGCGCTTTTTTGGCACTAGTTGAATTGACGATCCGTGCCGGTGCCGCGGCCCGATTAGAGGGTCCCCTATCAAACGACGTGTGCACTTTCACGTATTCTCCGCTGACGATGCGACCGGCGGCATGCGAGCAGCAACCCACAGAGTTGCAAATGACTCTAGCCGAAGTCAGACCTGAGGGACATACGAGACATCACGGCGGGCATCGCGTGAAGACCGCCCGAGATGTCGATAACGCCGCGCGACCACGATCGCGCCGTCTTTAATCAAGGAGGAAGACAATGACTCAATTCACTCAACGCGCCCGGGCCATCGCGCTTCGCACAGGCAAACATGCCGCCCTCGCTGGCGTGCTGCTCGCCAGCGCCGTGACGGCGATGGCGCAGACCGACACGCCGATCGGCACGTGGCAAACCATCGACGATCACACCGGCCAGCCCAAAGCACTCGTGCAGATCGCTCAGGATGGCAGCGGTCAACTCAACGGCAAAGTGATCAAGGGACTCGGCGCGAACGACCAGCCGGACCGCCGCTGCACGGCCTGCACCGACGCGCGCAAGGATCAGCCGATTCTCGGCATGACCATCATCAGCGACATGAAGAAGGACGGCGACGGCTGGGATCACGGGCAGATTCTCGACCCGGAAAACGGCAAGCTCTACAAGTGCAAGATGCACCTGGAAGACGGTGGCAACAAGCTGGTGGTGCGTGGCTATATTGGCGTCGCGCTGCTGGGCCGCTCGCAAACGTGGGTTCGTCAGCAATAACGCACGGTGTGTTTGACGTTGCAGACCGACGTGCCGCCGTCATGGACCGTGACTTGCACCGCCGGTATGTTGCGCGCTGACAGAACGAGCGCCGAACTACCGGCACGGCCATGCTAGCAGCAGAAGAAACGGCCGGCGATCACCATCGCCCAGCCGTTTTTTGTGTGCAACCGGTAGATGGAACCCGTCATGCAGCGTGCTTGAACGGCGACGTATACGCGAACGGCGACGACGGCAGCGGTTTGCCCAGTCCCGGGGCGTACACCGCTGGCGTGGCAGGCACGGCAGCCGGGACGCTTTCCGCTGCGGCGCTCCTCTGTTCCGCGCTCACGTGCGTACGCATGCGCGCTTCCATCAGGCTGCAGAGTTCTTCGCTCGCCGTGCCGAGCAAATGCTCCGTCACACGTTTGAGCACGCCCGATTCGTACCATGCCTTGAAGCGGCGATGACACGTTTGATACGACGGATATTTGCGCGGCATTGCGGACCAGGTCGCACCGCTGTACATGACCCACAGCACGCCGTTGAGCACCGAGCGGGTATTGGCAAGCGGCCGGCCACGCAACTCGGACGCGCGGACGCAGTTCAGGAAGCAACGGTGCGACGCGTTGCCATTCTTCATCGGTGATATCACGGTACGGATTCATGGCTTCTCCTTTGTCAGAACCATGACAAAAGATAGCCAGTCGTCCGCGCCCGGAATATAAGAGCAATCCGAATCTTGAAAATACGCCGTATGACTTAGCCAGTTCGGCAGTTGATCGTGATCCAGCGCAAATGTATCGCCGGCGGTATCACTTGACCGATCGGTTCGGATCGGCTGAGACCGGCCAGGAGCAATTCGGCGCAGCTCAAGTCAGGTCAGCGACGTATCGACGATCCGGCGCGGCGTGTCGAGATACTCCTTCGACTGCATCTCGACGATGCGCGACACCGTGCGCGGGAATTCGTTGGCCAGCGGGCCGTCGACATACAGCTGCTTCGGGCGGCACCGCGGCCGACATCATCAGCTTGACCTTGTGGTCGTAGAACACGTCGATCAGCCACGTGAAGCGGCGCGCCTCCGAGGCCATGCGCGCCGACATCTGCGGCACGTCCGACAGCATCACCGTGTGGAAGCGGCTCGCCAGTTCGAGGTAGTCGTTCTGCGAGCGCGGGCCGCCGCACAGCGTCGCGAAGTCGAACCAGACGACGCCGTCGGCGCGGCGCAGCGCCTTCAACTCGCGCTTCTCGATGTGCAGGATCGGGCTTTCGTCGGGCACCGCGGCGAGGCGCGCGAAGGCGTCGCGCAACGCCTTGTCGGCGGCGGCGCCGAGCGGCGTGTGATACACCTCGACCTGCGCCAGCGTGCGCTGCCGGTAGTCGATGCCGGCGTCGACGTTGATCACGTCGAGCTTCTCCTTGATGCAGCTCGATCGCCGGCAGCATGCGGTCGCGATGCAGGCCGTCCGGATACAGCGTGTCGGGATCGTAGTTGGACGTCATCACGAACTGCACGCCGTTCTCGAACAGCGTGTCGAGCAGGCGATACAGGATCATCGCGTCGGCGATGTCGGACGACGTGGAACTCGTCGAAGCAGATCAGCCGGTAGCGCTTCGCGATGCGGCGCGCGAGTTCGTCGAGCGGATCGGCCGTGCCCTTCAGATCTTCCAGTTCGCGATGCACCTCGCGCATGAACTCGTGGAAGTGCAGGCGCGTCTTGCGCTGCAGCGGCACGACCGTGAAGAAGCTGTCCATCAGGAAGCTCTTGCCGCGCCCGACGCCGCCCCACATGTACACGCCGCGCGGCAGGTCCGGGCGATTGATCAGCTTCTTGAACGCGTTCGAGCGGCGCGCCTTGTAGTCGACCCACTCGTTCTAGCAGCGCTGCAGCGCGGTCGACCGCCGCGCGTTGCGCCGGGTCCGATTGATAACCGCGCGTCTGCAGTTCGTTTTCGTAGTATTCGGTGACGTTCATGGTGTTGCTGCAAAAAAGAAAGGCGGGAGGGAGTGAACCCGCCCGCCTTCGTGGTGATGCCAGAGTTGCGTTCAGTCAGGCGTGCGCGTGATTACATGTTCAGCGCGCGCTTGTCGACGGCGAGTGCCGCTTCCCGCATCGACTTCCGACAGCGACGGGTGCGCGTGGCAAATGCGGCCGATGTCTTCCGACGCCGCCTTGAACTCCATCGCCACCACGGCTTCGGCGATCAGCTCCGATGCGTTCGGCCGCGATGATGTGCACGCCGAGGATTTCGTCGGTCTTCGCGTCGGCGATCATCTTGACGAAACCATCCGCCTTGTTGATGCCGAGCGCGCGGCCGTTCGCCATGAACGGGAACTGGCCGGTCTTGATCTCGCGGCCTTCGGCCTTCAGCTGCTGCTCGGTCTTGCCGACCCACGCGATTTCCGGTTCGGTGTAGATCACCCACGGAACGGAGTTGAAGTCGATATGCGGCTTCTGGCCGTCGATGAGTTCGGCGACCAGCACGCCTTCGTCTTCGGCCTTGTGCGCGAGCATCGGGCCGCGCACCACGTCGCCGATCGCGCACACGTTCGGCACGGCTCGTCGCGCAGTGGTCGTCGACGGCGATGAAGCCGCGCTCGTCGGGCTTCAGGCCGATCGCTTCGCAGGCCGAGGTTGTCGGTGTTCGGCACGCGGCCGATCGACACGATCAGGCGGTCGCGCTCGAGCGTCTGCGCGTTGCCGTCCTTGTCCGTGTAGGCGATCGACACGCTGTTGTCGGTCGTCTTCACTTCGCCGACCTTCACGCCGAGCTGGATCTCGAGACCCTGCTTCGTGAACTGCTTCGCGGCTTCCTTGGCGAGCGCCTGGTCGGCCGCGCCGAGGAATTCCGGCAGCGCTTCGAGCACGGTCACCTCCGCGCCGAGACGGCGCCACACCGAGCCCATTTCCAGGCCGATCACGCCGGCGCCGATCACGGCCAGCTTCTTCGGCACGGCGTCGAAGGCCAGCGCGCCGTCGTTGTCGACGACGATCTTGTTGTCGAACGGAATGCCCGGCAGATGGCGCGCCTTCGAACCCGTGGCGATGATCACGTTCTTCGCCGTCACGACTTCGGTTTCGCCTTCGCCGCTCACTTCGATCTGCACGCCGGCGTCCGTCTTGCCGGTGAACGTGCCGTGGCCGTTGAGCCACGTGATCTTGTTCTTCCGGAACAGGAAGTCGATGCCCTTGGTCTTCTTCTCGACGATGCCTTCCTTGCGGGCCATCATCTTCGCGATGTCGATCTTCACGTCCGACACGGAGATGCCGTGGTCGGCGAAGTGATGGCGGCGTTCTCGAAGTTCTCCGACGACGCAGCAGCGCCTTCGACGGAATGCAGCCGACGTTGGGGCAGGTGCCGCCGAGCTTCAGCGCGCCGGCCGGGTTCTTCCACTCGTCGATGCAGGCGACCGTCTTGCCGAGCTGCGCGGCGCGGATGGCGGCGATGTAGCCGCCAGGGCCGGCGCCGATCACGACGACGTCAAATTCTTTGGACATGACAATCCTTTTGATGGCGGAACGGCGCGCAGCCACGCTTCGTGGCGCGCGCGGTTCCTGTACTGCGGAATGCGAAAGACGTGCTGCCTAGGTGGTGCCGACTTGCGCGATGACAAGCCGGCACCGGCCGAACCGGCGCTTACAGGTCGAACAGCAGGCGAGCCGGATCTTCCAGCGCGTCCTTCATCGCGACCAGCGCCAGCACCGCTTCGCGGCCGTCGATGATGCGGTGGTCGTACGACATCGCCAGGTAGTTCATCGGGCGGATCACGATCTGGCCGTTCTCGACCACGGCGCGGTCCTTGGTCGCGTGCACGCCGAGGATCGCCGACTGCGGCGGGTTGATGATCGGCGTCGACAGCATCGAGCCGAACACGCCGCCGTTCGAGATCGAGAACGTGCCGCCGGTCATTTCGTCGAGCGACAGCTTGCCGTCCTTGGCCTTCTGGCCGAACTCGGCGATCTTCTTCTCGATGTCGGCGAAGCTCATCTGGTCGGCGTTGCGCAGGATCGGCACCACCAGGCCGCGCGGCGAACCGACGGCGATGCCGATGTCGAAGTAGCCGTGGTAGACGATGTCGTTGCCGTCGACCGACGCGTTGATCATCGGGTACTTCTTCAGCGCGTGCACCGCGGCCTTCACGAAGAAGCGCATGAAGCCGAGCTTGACGCCATGTTCCTTCTCGAACTTGTCCTGGTACTTGCTTGCGCAGCTCCATCACCGGCGCCATGTTCACTTCGTTGAACGTCGTCAGGATGGCGTTGGTCGGCTGCGACTGCAGCAGACGCTCGGCGATGCGCGCGCGCAGACGCGTCATCGGCACGCGCTGCTCCGGGCGGTCCTTCAGCCACTGGTCGGCCGATGCCGGCGCCTTGACGTCCGGCAGCGACGGCTTCGCAGCCTTCGGTGCGGCAGCCGGTGCCGCGTGCGGCCTTGGCGGCCGGTGCGCCACGCGCGTCAGCACGTCGCCCTTGGTGATGCGGCCGTCCGGCCGGTGCCGGCGACGTCGCCCGTCGACAGGTCCTTCTCGGCCATCAGCTTGGCGGCGGCCGGCATCGCACGCGGTGTTCGCAGCCCGTGGCGGCTGCGGCTTGCGCAGCCGGTGCCGGGGCGGCGGCCGGCGCGGCAGCCGGAGCCGGCTTCACTTCAGCGTCGACAGCAGCGGCGCCTGCGGTGCCTTCGGTGTCGATCTTGGCGATCACCTGATCGGCGACGACGGTGTCGCCGTCGTTCTTGATGATCTGCGCGAGCACGCCGGCCGACGGGCGCCGGCACTTCGAGCACGACCTTGTCGGTCTCGATCTCGATCAGAATCTCGTCGATGCGCGACGGCCTCGCCGGGCTTCTTCTTCCACTGCAGCATGGTGGCTTCCGACACCGACTCGGACAGCTGGGGAACCTTGACTTCGACAATAGCCATTATGAATATCCTGAATACGTATCGGGTGACGGCGCGGTGAACGACGACCGCCTGCGAACCATGACCGCGGCTGAACCGTCATCGATCATCGAACGCGGCGCGGGAAAGCGCAGCGCGCCTTCCCGGTTCGTCTGTTCTTATTTAGCGATCGACGAGCCCTTGAGCTGCCGAAGCGCCTGCTCGAGCAGCGCCTTCTGCTGCTCCTAGTGCAGGTCGCGTAGTAGCCGACCGCCGGCGACGCCGAAGCCGGACGGCCGCTGTATGCCAGCTTCTGGCCTTCCTTCATGTTCCGTGGATGTAGTGCTGGACGAAGAACCAGGCGCCCTGGTTCTGCGGCTCGTCCTGCACCAGACCACTTCGGTCGCGTTCGGGTACTTCTTCAGTTCGGCGTCGAACGCCTTGTGCGGGAACGGATAGAGCTGCTCGACGCGGATGATCGCGACGTCGTTCGACTTCGCTTCGCGGCGATGCGCGACCAGGTCGTAGTAGACCTTGCCCGAGCAGGCGATCACGCGCTTGACCTTCTTCGGCGTCGATCGCGTCGTCGACTTCGCCGATCACCGGCTGGAACGCGCCCTTGGTGAATTCCGACAGATCGGCGACACGGCGTCCTTGTGACGCAGCAGCGACTTCGGCGTCATGATGATCAGCGGCTTGCGGAACAGGCGCACCATCTGGCGGCGCAGCACGTGGAAGATCTGCGCTGGCCGTGGTCGGCTGCACGACCTGCATGTTGTTGTCGGCGCACAGTTGCATGAAGCGCTCGAGACGCGCCGACGAGTGCTCCGGACCCTGGCCTTCGTAGCCGTGCGGCAGCATCATCGTCAGGCCGTTGACGCGGCCCCACTTCACTTCGCCCGACGCGATGAACTGGTCGATCACGACCTGCGCGCCGTTGACGAAGTCGCCGAACTGCGCTTCCCAGATGCACGAGCGTGTTCGGCTCGGCGGTCGAGTAGCCGTATTCGAAGCCCAGCACCGCTTCTTCCGACAGCACCGAGTCGATCACGACGAACGGCGCCTGGCCTTCGGCGACGTTCTGCAGCGGCATGTAGGTGCCGTCGTTCCAGCGCTCGCGGTTCTGGTCGTGCAGCACCGCGTGGCGGTGCGTGAACGTGCCGCGGCCCGAGTCCTCGCCCGATCAGGCGCACCGCGTAGCCGCTGCGACCAGCGACGCGAAGGCCAGGTGCTCGCCCATGCCCCAGTCGAGCTTCGCTTCGCCACGGCCCATCGCGCGCGGTCGTCGATGCACCTTCTCGACCAGCGGGTGCACCTTGAAGTTTTCCGGGATCGTGGTGATGCGCTCGGCCAGGCGCTTCAGTTCGGCGAGCGGCACGGCCGTGTCGGCGGCGTCGGTCCACTTCTTGTTCAGGAACGGCACCCAGTCGACCGCGTACTTGCTCTTGTAGTTGGTGAGCACCGGGTCGAAGCGTGTGCTGGCCGGCGTCCATCGCGGCGCGGTACGCCTTGACCATGTCGTCGGCGTCCGTCGCGCGGTGATCACGCCCTGCGCACCAGCTTGTCGCGTACAGCTTGCGCGTGCCCGGGTGCTTCGCGATCTTCTTGTACATCAGCGGCTGCGTCAGCGCCGGCGTGTCCTGCTCGTTGTGGCCCAGCTTGCGGAAGCAGACGATGTCGACGACGACGTCCTTGTGGAACTGCTGCCGGTAGTCGAGCGCGAGCTGCGTGCACAGCACGACCGCTTCCGGATCGTCGCCGTTCACGTGCAGCACCGGCGCCTCGATCATCTTGACGACGTCGGTGCAGTACAGCGTCGAGCGCGAGTCGCGCGGGTCGCGACGTCGTGAAGCCGATCTGGTTGTTGATGACGATGTGCACCGTGCCGCCGCGTGCCGTAGCCGCGCGTCTGCGCCAGCGTCAGCGTTTCCATCACGACGCCCTGGCCCGCGAAGGCCGCGTCGCCGTGGACGATGCACCGGCAGCACCTGCAGGCCGCTCGTCGTCGCCGCGACGGTCCATGCGCGCCTTCGACCGAGCCTTCGACCACCGGGTTGACGATTTCGAGGTGCGACGGGTTGAACGCGAGCGACAGGTGGACCGGGCCGCCCTCGGTCGAGATGTCGCGACGAGAAGCCCTGGTGGTACTTCACGTCGCCGGCCGGCAGGTCGTCGACGTGCTTGCTCGAACTCGGCGAACAGGTCCGTCGGCATCTTGCCGAGCGTGTTGACCAGCACGTTCAGACGGCCGCGGTGGGCCATGCCGATGACGATTTCCTGCACGCCCTTGGCGCCGGCGTGCTGCACGACTTCGTCCATCGAGGCGATGAAGCTCTCGCCGCCTTCGAGCGAGAAGCGCTTCTGGCCGACGTACTTGGTGTGCAGGAAGCGCTCGAGGCCTTCGGCGGCCGTCAGGCGGTCGAGGATGTGCTTCTTCTTGTCGTGCGTGAAGTTCGGCGTCGAGCGGATCGACTCGAGCTTCTCCTGCCACCAGCGCTTCTCGCTCCGGATCGGTGATGTACATGTACTCGGCGCCGATCGTGCCGCAGTACGTCTCGCGCAACGCCTTGACGATCTCGCGCAGCGACGCACGTTCGAAGCCGAAGTACAGGTTCGTTGCGCTGAACGCCTGGTCCATGTCGGCTTCGGTGAAGTCGTAGAACGCCGGTTCGAGTTCGGGGATCGCGGGACGCTCGCGGCGCTTCAGCGGATCGAGATTGGCCCAGTGCGAGCCGAGGAAGCGATAGGCGGCGATCAGCGACTGGACGTAGACCTGCTTGCGGGCGAGTCGCGAGGTCGTCGCCGCCGGCAGCCGTGCGCGGGATGAAGGCATTGGCCTTGGCGCGTTGGGCGAACGATTCGACGACCGGGCGCGTGGGCCACGTCGTTGGCATTGCGTGCCATCCGAGGCAGGCACGTTCTGCAGCGCGTCGAAATAGGTGCGCCAGTTCTCGGGCACTGACGCCGGATTATCGAGATACGCTTCGTACATTTCTTCGACGTACGGAGCATTGCCGCCGAACAGATAAGAGTTCGACTGGAATTGCTTCATCATTTTTACGCTCACCTTTCTTCGAGTTTCTCGAGAAATAGCGGGTTACAGAACCTTCCGCGACACGGCCTGACCGTTTAGCGGATTGCGCGAATCAAGTCTTGCTTGGAAGGACCTAAAACTTTGCACCCGGGGAGCATAGCACAGAACGGATAGCGCAGATAGCAGACGAATTGCCGCCCGGGCCTGTCGGGACGGGCTTTCACGGCGTTTTCCAGGCTCCTTGCATGGCTCGCAACAGTGTTCTGTGAAAAACATGGGAACGGCACGACGAACCGCGCGAAACGACCCGCAGGTCTTTTCAGATCCAGAACGGCAAAAGCCACCCGAAGGTGGCTTTTGCCTGCATACATACCGCTGCGGACCAATCCGCGGCAAGGCCTGCCTGCTTAGTCCACCGCGCCCTTGCGGCTCGCGCTGCGACGCTCGTGTTCCTTCAGGTAACGCTTGCGCAGACGGATCGATTGCGGCGTGACTTCGACGAGTTCGTCGTCGTCGATGAATTCGACCGCGTATTCCAGCGACATCTGGATCGGCGGCACGAGGCGCACCGCTTCGTCGGTACCCGACGAACGCACGTTGGTCAGCTGCTTGCCCTTGATCGGGTTCACGACCAGGTCGTTGTCGCGGCTGTGAATGCCGATGATCATGCCTTCGTACAGCGGCTCGCCCGGCGACACGAACATGCGGCCGCGATCCTGCAGCTTCCACAGTGCGTACGCGACTGCCGCGCCGTCGTCCTGCGAAATCAGCACGCCGTTGCGACGCTCGCCGACCGCGCCTTCCTTGACCGGCTGGTACGAGTCGAACGTGTGGCTCATCAGGCCCGTGCCGCGCGTGAGCGTCAGGAATTCGCGACTGGAAGCCGATCAGGCCACGCGCCGAAATACGGTATTCGAGACGCGTACGGCCACGGCCGTCCGACGCCATGTCGAGCATTTCGCCCTTGCGGCGGCCCAGCTCTTCCATCACGCCGCCCTGGTGGCCGTCTTCCATGTCGACGGTCAGGTTTTCGTACGGCTCGTGCTTCACGCCGTCGACTTCCGTCATCACCACGCGCGGACGCGACACGGCCAGCTCGTAGCCTTCACGACGCATGTTTTCCACGAGAATGGTCAGGTGCAGTTCGCCGCGACCCGCCACTTCGAACGTGGTTTCGTCGCCGGTTTCCTTCACGCGCAGCGCGACGTTGTGGTTCAGTTCCTTCATCAGGCGGTCGCGAATCTGACGGCTCGTGACGAACTTGCCTTCGCGGCCGGCCAGCGGCGACGAATTGACGAGGAAGTTCATCGTCAGCGTCGGTTCGTCGACGGTGATCATCGGCAGCGCTTCCGGCTGTTCCGGTGCGCAGATGGTCACGCCGATGCCGATTTCTTCGATACCGTTGATCAGCACGATGTCGCCGGCTTCAGCAGAGTCGACCTGCACGCGCTCCAGGCCCTTGAACGACAGCACCTGGTTGATCTTGCGATTCAGGATCGCGCCGTCCGGACCCGAACGCACGGCGACCGACATGCCCGGCTTGATCGTGCCGCGCGTGATGCGGCCCACGCCGATACGGCCGACGTACGACGAGTAATCGAGCGACGTGATCTGCAATTGCAGCGGCGCGTCCGGATCGGCCGGGCGAACCGGCACGTGCTGCAGCACGGCTTCGAACAGCGGACGCATATCGCCTTCGCGCACGTCCGGCGTCAGGCCGGCGTAGCCGTTCAGGCCCGATGCGTAGACGATCGGGAAGTCGAGCTGCTCGTCGGTTGCGCCCAGCTTGTCGAACAGGTCGAACGTCTGGTTGATCACCCAGTCGATACGCGCGCCCGGACGGTCCACCTTGTTGATCACGACGATCGGCTTCAGGCCGAGCGCCAGCGCCTTCTTGGTCACGAAGCGCGTTTGCGGCATCGGGCCTTCGACGGCGTCGACCAGCAGCAGCACCGAGTCGACCATCGACAGCACGCGCTCCACTTCACCGCCGAAGTCGGCGTGACCCGGGGTGTCGACGATGTTGATGTGGGTGCCTTCGTACTCGACCGCGCAGTTCTTCGAAAGAATCGTGATGCCACGTTCCTTTTCGATGTCGTTCGAGTCCATCACGCGCTCGGCGATCTGCTGGTTGTCACGGAACGTGGCGGTCTGGCGGAGGAGCTGGTCGACGAGCGTAGTCTTGCCGTGGTCGACGTGGGCAATGATGGCGATGTTGCGTAGGGCGCGGGTCATAGGAAACCTGGAGACAGTTGAGTGCGCCGCTTGCTTACCGCTTGCTTGAGCCGGTTACGTTTACTGGTACCAACCACGACAAGCCCAAAGCGCACTTTTGGGAACCCAATATTGTAGCACGCCGGAATGAAGCTTTCTGGTATTCCCCGATAGACCGGTCGTCATCCACGTAGCGAACCGTAGGACAGAAACGCCGATCGTGTCGCTGCACCCTACGCAAAAGTGTGTCCGATTCCGCCTTGGGAGCGGAAAGATCCTTGCCTAAGCTGTAATAACGCTTGCCGCGTCAACCAACCGCACCCTATAATCCTGCCTAGTCAACCATTGCAGTCGCACGAGAATCATGACGGAGCCGTCCCCCACCCCCACGCCGGATCTCAGCGAGTATCAGCTAGGCGAAAGCGTCGGCTATCTCCTCTCGCGGGTGAAATCGACGATGTCGAATCTGGTCACGCAGCGAAGCATGGCCGAGTTGGGCATCACCAGCCAGCAGGGCAGTATTCTGTTCATGGTCGCCAGCGGCAAATGTCTGCTGGCCGCCGAGCTGGCCCGTGAATACGGCATCGACGCGAGCGCCGTCACGCGACTGATCGACCGGCTGGAAAAACGCGGCCTGCTGACCCGGGTGCGCAGCAACGAAGACCGGCGAGTCGTCCGCCTTGCGCTAACACCCGAAGGCCACGCGATCGCAGCCAGAATGCCGGCGATTTTCAACGGTGTGCTGGACAGCCTGCTGGGCGGCTTCACCGCCGAAGAAGTGGGCTTTCTGAAGAGCATGCTACGCCGCGTGCTCGTCAATTCCGGCGAACAAACGGGACTAACCCGTGATGCAGCAAGCAATTTTGATAGCAAATCGTAAGAAATTGCTTGCTGGGTCCATCATTACATTCCACTCAAAGAGTCGAGCGATGAAATCCCTTTCCCTGTCCGCGCCCGCGCTTTCAAGCCGGGCCGCCGTCGCCGCTGCGGTGACGGCGCTCGCCCTCACGGGGTGCGCGAACTACTTCGGTGTGAAGAGCGACAAGCAGATCTCGGCGCCGACGCAGTACGAGTCCGCGCAGAGTCTGCCCGGCGAGGGCGGCCAATGGCCGTCGCTCGACTGGGCCAACCAGTTCGGCGACCCGCAACTGCCCAAGCTGATCGCGGAAGCGCTCGACGGCAGCCCGTCGATTGCGCAGGCGCAGGCGCGTCTGGCGAAGGCGTCCTCATATATCGAGACTTCGCGCGCGGCGCTGTTCCCCAAGGTCGAAGGCAGCTATTCGTGGACTCGCGAACTGTACTCCGCGAACGCGCTCTTCCCGCCTCCATATGGCGGCACCTGGTATAGCGAGAACAACGTGCTCGCGAGCGCATCGTGGGATCTCGACCTGTGGGGCAAGAACCGTCAGCGCCTCGGCCAGGCCGTATCGCAGGAACGGGCTGCACAGGCCGACATGCAGCAGGCGCGCGTGACGCTCGCCGCATCGGTCGCGAGTACCTACAACCAGCTCGCGCAGCTGTACGCGTTCCGTGAAATCGCCGAGCACGAAATTGCCAACCGCCAGGACGTCGGCCGCATCACCGACGGCCGCGTGACAGCCGGCCTCGACACCAACGTCGAGCGGCAAACCGCGACCGGCAACATCGCGACCAGCCAGTCGAACCTGACCGACCTCGACGGCCAGATCACCGTCGTGCGCTACCAGTTGGGCGCGCTGCTCGGCAAGGGTCCGGATCGTGGCCTGCAAATCGCCAAGCCGACGCTGGGCGGCGGCGACAAGGTCGCGCTGCCGGACAATATTCCGGCCGACCTCGTCGCGCGCCGCGCCGATATCGTCGCCGCGCGCTGGCAGGTCGAAGCCGCGATGCACGACGTGAAGGAAGCGAAAGCCGAGTTCTTCCCGGACGTCAACCTCGCAGCCGGCTTCGGTTTCGACGCGTTCGGCTGGGGCCGCTTCCTCACCGCGTCGAGCCGTCAGATCCAGTTCGGCCCGGCGATCCACCTGCCGATCTTCGACGCCGGCGCACTGCGCTCGCAGCTGAAAGGCCGCTATGCCGATTTCGAACTCGGCGTGGCGAACTACAACCAGACGCTGATCAATGCTCTGCAGGATGTCTCGACGCAAGTGGCGTCGATCCGTTCGATCGACCGGCAGGAGGGCGACGCACAGCGCGCGCTCGACGCATCGAGCAAGGCGTATCAGCTGGCGGTGATCCGCTACAAGGCGGGCCTGTCGCCCCAGTTGCAAGTGCTGACCGCCGACGACAACCGCCTTGCCGCCGAACAGACGGTGACCAGCCTGAAGATGCGCCGCCGCAATCTGCAGATCGGCCTCATCAAGGCGCTGGGCGGCGGTTTCGACGCCACGCAGACCGGCCTCGTGGTGCCGACCGATGCCCCGACATCGGCCTCCGCCGCGACTGCCGCGGCGAACTGAGCGCGCGCAACGCAGCCCGATCGACCACACGCACGAACACCCGAATAAACGACGACGTTCTAAGAGAACCCGGAGCACATCAATGAGCACCCCCCAACAGCCCGCCGCCCCGCAACAACCGGCGAACAACGGCAAACGCAAGCGCATGATGACGCTGCTGGTCATCGTGATCCTGATCGCCGCGCTCGCTTATGGCCTGTACTACTTCCTCGTCGCGCGCTTTCATGAAGAAACCGACGACGCCTATGTGAGCGGCAACGTCGTGCAGATCACGCCGCAAGTCACGGGCACCGTGATCGCGGTGAACGCGGACGACACGCAGGTCGTCAAGGCGGGCGATCCGCTCGTCGTGCTCGATCCGGCCGATGCGCGCGTCGCGCTGGAACAGGCCGAAGCGAATCTGGCGCAGACGGTACGCCAGGTGCGCGGCCTGTTCGCCGACGACAACCAGTACCAGGCCCAAGTCGCGTTGCGGCAGGCCGATCTGTCGCGCGCTCAGGACGACCTGAAGCGTCGTCTGACGGTCGCGCAAACCGGCGCGGTGTCGCAGGAAGAAATCTCGCACGCACGCGACGCGGTGAAGAGCGCGCAAGCCGCCGTCGACGCCGCCCAGCAGCAACTGGCGTCGAACCGCGCGTTGACCGCCAACACCACGATCGCGGACCATCCGAACGTGAAGGCCGCCGCCGCGAAGGTCCGCGACGCCTACCTGAACCACGCCCGCAACGTGCTGCCCGCGCCGGTGACCGGCTATGTCGCAAAACGCTCGGTGCAGGTCGGCCAGCGCGTCTCGCCGGGCACTCCGTTGATGGCGATCGTGCCGCTTCATGACGTATGGGTCGACGCGAACTTCAAGGAAGTGCAACTCAAGCACATGCACATCGGCCAGCCGGTGGAACTGACGGCCGACGTGTACGGTTCGTCGGTGCCATACCACGGTAAGGTGGTCGGCTTCTCGGCGGGTACGGGTTCGGCGTTCTCGCTGCTGCCCGCGCAAAACGCGACCGGCAACTGGATCAAGGTGGTGCAGCGTCTGCCGGTGCGGATTGCGCTCGACCCGCAGGAGCTCGACAAGCATCCGCTGCGCATCGGCCTGTCGATGCAGGCCGACGTGAACATCAAGGACGACACCGGCGGCCAGCTCGGCCAGGCGCCGAACACGGCCTACCAGACCAGCGTCTTCGATAAATATGGCGACGAAGCCGACGCGGAAATCGCCCGCATCATCGCGGAAAACGCCGGCCCGAACGGCGGCTCGCAGAAGTCGGTGCAAACCGGCGCGGCCAAGGCCGCAGCGAAGAGCTGATCCAGGCGCGTGACGCTTCATACAAGGCTTCTTTAATGGCTCAGGCTCAGGCGCAAGCCCCTCATCCGCCGCTCGAGGGCGCGCAGCTGGTGATCGGCACCATCGCAGTGTCGCTCGCCGTGTTCATGAATGTTTTGGACACGTCGATCGCGAACGTGTCGATCCCGTCGATTTCAGGCGACCTCGGCGTGTCGGCCGACCAGGGTACGTGGGTGATCACCTCGTTCGCGGTCGCCAACGCGATCTCGGTACCGCTGACCGGTTGGCTCACCGACCGCATCGGCCAAGTGCGTCTGTTCATGGCGTCGATCGTGCTGTTCGTGATCTCGTCATGGCTGTGCGGCCTCGCGCCCACCCTGCCGTTTCTGCTGGCTTCGCGCGTACTGCAAGGCGCGGTGGCCGGCCCGATGATCCCGCTGTCGCAAACGCTGCTGCTCGCCAGCTATCCACGCGCGAAAGCGCCGATGGCGTTATCGATGTGGGCGATGACCACGCTGATCGCACCGGTGGCCGGTCCGATTCTCGGCGGCTGGATTTCGGACAACATCTCGTGGCCGTGGATTTTCTACGTCAACATTCCGGTTGGAATCATCGCCGCGGCGGCGACGTGGATGATCTTCCGTAACCGCGATTCGGTGATCAGGAAAGCGCCGATCGACGGCGTCGGCCTCGGCCTGCTGATTGTCTGGGTTGGTTCGCTGCAAGTCATGCTCGACAAGGGCAAAGACCTCGACTGGTTCTCGTCGACGACCATCGTCGTGCTGGCGCTGGTCGCGGTGATCGCGCTCGCGTTCTTCATCGTGTGGGAATTGACGGCCGAGCATCCGGTGGTGGACCTCTCGCTGTTCAGCCGGCGCAATTTCACGGGCGGCACGATCGCGCTGTCGATCGGTTATGGGCTCTACTTCGGCAATCTCGTGTTGCTGCCGTTGTGGCTGCAAACCGACATCGGCTATACCGCGACCGAAGCCGGGCTGGTGATGGCGCCGGTCGGTCTGTTCGCCGTGCTGCTGTCGCCGATCACGGGCAAGATTTTGCCGCGCACCGATCCGCGCTATATCGCGACGCTGTCGTTCCTCGTGTTCGCGTTGTGTTTCTGGATGCGCTCGCGTTATACGACCGGCGTCGATACATACTCGCTGCTGCTGCCCACGTTGATTCAGGGGATCGGCATGGCCGGGTTCTTCATCCCGCTGGTGTCGATCACGCTGTCGGGCTTGCCGGGCAACCGGATTCCGGCGGCGTCGGGTTTGTCGAATTTCGTGCGGATCATGTGCGGCGGTATCGGCACCTCGATTTTCCAGACCGCATGGGATCACCGCACGATCATGCACCACGCGCAACTGGCCGAGCAGGCTAACGTGTACAACCCAGTGTTCGATCAGACGATCCGGCAGATGGGCGCGGCCGGCTACAGTCAACCGCAGGCGTATGGCCTGTTCAACTCGATGGCGACGCAACAGGCCGCGCAATTGGGCGTGAACGATCTGTTCTTCGTTTCCGCGGGCATCTTCGTCGCGCTGATCGGGCTGATCTGGATCACGCGGCCGGAACGCGCCGGGGGCGACGCGGGTGCGGCGGCTGCCGCGGCGCACTGAGGCACCGTTTCACTCCGACGAAGCTGACGATGTGAAAAAAGGCGGGACCGCTATTGAGCGGTCCCGCCTTTTTCTTTGCGGCCAGAGGCAGAAGCCATCGCGGGATGCGTGGTCGCCTGCGCGCCTTTTTCGCCCGCGCCGACGTGAGCGATCTAGCTCACCGTCGTCACCACCAGCCGTTCAGGCGCGAGCACGCCCTCGCCTTGCTTCGCGACGCCCAGCAGCCGGCCTTGCCCGGCATAGACCCTGACCCGCGGCGCGTTCACGGCGTCGCCGGTGATCGTCAACTCGGAAAGCTTCAGACGCTGGCCATGCAGAAAGCGGCGCGTTTCGTCTTCGTTCAAGCGCACGAGCGGAAATGTCGACAACAACGCGTCCACCGGTTGCAGCCATGTATCGCGCTCGCTGTCGGTCGCATCGGACAACGCGTCGAGCGTTACCGAATTCGCGAGCGTCAACGCGCCGACGCCGGTGCGCCGCAGCGCGACCAGATGCGCGCCGCAACCCAGCGCTTCGCCGATATCCTCGGCCAGCGTACGCACATACGTGCCCTTGCTGCACGTCACGCGAAACGTCACGTCCGGCAGCGCGCAAGCGAGCATCTCGAGCTTGAGGATCGTCACCTGACGCCCTTGCCGCTCCACCGTCTGGCCAGCGCGTGCGTATTCGTACAGCGGCTTGCCATCGCGCTTGAGCGCCGAGTACATCGGCGGAACCTGAACGATGTCGCCGAGAAACTTCGGCAGAACTGCTTGCACCGCCGCCTCGTCGCACGTCACGTCGCGCGTGTCGATCGCTTCGCCTTCGGCGTCGCCGGTGGTCGTGCGAATGCCGAGGCGCATGGTGGCCTCGTAGGTCTTGTCGGCTTCGAGCAGGTCCTGCGAAAACTTGGTGGCTTCGCCGAAACACAGCGGCAGCAGGCCGGTCGCGAGAGGATCGAGCGTGCCGGTGTGGCCCGCCTTTTTCGCCAGATAGAGACGCTTCGCGCGAATCAGCGCGTCGTTGCTCGACAGGCCGAGCGGCTTGTCGAGCAACAGTACGCCGTCGAGCGCGCGACGCGGCACGCGGGGGCGTTGAGGTGCGGTCATGTCAGAAAGGCGGAGACTTCAATGAATACGGAAAACAGCACTGAGCGCATTGCAACTCGGGCATTGCGGCTCACGGTGCGCTCAGTCTTCTTTCGCGCGATTGGCGTTCGCCTCGTCGATCAGACGCGACATTTCGACGGCTCGCTCGATTGTCTGGTCGTAGTGGAAATGCAGCGTCGGCACGGTGTGGATATGCAGTCGCTTGAACAGCTGATTGTGCAGATGGCCGGCCGCGTGCGTCAGCGCTTCGAGCGTCTGTTGCGGGTCGCCGGTCAGCGTCGTGAAATAGACTTTCGCGTGCGCGTAGTCCGGCGTCAGCTCGACGCTCTGAATCGTGACGATGCCGATGCGCGGATCCTTGACCTCGCGCAGCAGTTCGGACAGATCGCGCTGGATCTGATCGGCGATCTGCACGTTGCGATTGGGAGAAGTACGTTTTTTAGGCATGGTGTTGTGTGATCCGTTGTGACGGATGCAAAAAGTTGTTCGCGCGAGCCGTGGTTTTTTGTCCGGGCGGCGGCACGCGGCGCGGTGGACCACAGCGCGACCGCGGACTGGAGCGCAGACGCGCAACGGTGGGCCCAAAGACAACGGGCGGAGCGGGCGTTAAAGCCCGCTCCGCCCGTTGAGCCGTGCCGCGTGAACTTACAGCGTACGCGCGACTTCGGTGATCTCGAACACTTCGAACTGATCGCCTTCGACGATATCGTTGAAGTTCTTGATCGACATACCGCACTCGAAGCCCTGACGGACTTCCTTGACGTCGTCCTTGAAGCGCTTGAGCGAATCGAGCTCGCCGGTGAAGATGACGACGTTGTTGCGCAGTACGCGCACCGACGACGAGCGCTTGACGAAACCGTCCGTGACCATACAGCCGGCCACTGCGCCGATCTTCGGTACCTTGAAGACCTGACGCACTTCGACCGTACCCGTCACGACTTCGCGCTTCTCCGGTGCCAGCATGCCCGACATCGCGGCCTTCACGTCATCCACTGCGTCATAGATGATGTTGTAGTAGCGAATATCGACGCCGTTGGATTCCGCCAGCTTGCGAGCCTGCGCATCCGCACGGGTGTTGAAGCCGATGATGACCGCCTTCGATGCCGTTGCCAGATTGACGTCGGACTCGCTGATGCCACCCACCGCGCCGTGCACGATCTGCACGCGCACTTCGTCGGTCGAGAGCTTGAGCAGCGACTGCACCAGAGCTTCCTGCGAACCTTGCACGTCGGCCTTGACGATGAGCGGCATGTACGCCACTTCGCCTTCGCCCATCTGCTCCAGCATGTTCTCGAGCTTCGCGGCCTGTTGCTTGGCCAGCTTGACGTCGCGGAACTTGCCTTGACGGAACAGCGCGACTTCACGCGCCTTGCGGTCGTCCGGCATGACGATGACTTCTTCGCCCGCTTGCGGAACTTCCGACAGACCTTGAATTTCGACCGGGATCGACGGGCCGGCGGACTTGGTCGGCTTGCCGGTTTCGTCGAGCATGGCTCGCACACGACCGTAAGCGCTACCTGCCAGCACCACATCACCACGGTTCAGCGTACCCGACTGGACCAGGATCGTTGCAACCGGACCCTTACCCTTGTCGAGCTTCGCTTCGATGACGAGACCCTTGGCCGGCGCTTCGACCGGTGCCTTCAATTCCAGCACTTCGGCTTGCAGCAACACGTTTTCGAGCAGATCGTCGATGCCCGCGCCGGTCTTGGCCGACACCGACACGAACGGCGAATCGCCACCGTACTCTTCCGGCACGACGCCTTCCGCGACGAGTTCCTGCTTCACGCGCTCCGGATTCGCATCCGGCTTGTCGATCTTGTTGATCGCGACGACGAGCGGCACGCCGCCTGCCTTCGCGTGGGCGATCGCTTCCTTCGTCTGCGGCATCACGCCGTCGTCCGCTGCGACCACCAGAATCACGATGTCGGTTGCCTTCGCACCGCGGGCACGCATTGCCGTAAAGGCTTCGTGACCCGGCGTGTCGAGGAACGTGATCACGCCACGCGGCGTTTCGACGTGGTAAGCGCCGATGTGCTGCGTAATGCCGCCCGCTTCGCCCGCTGCAACCTTCGCGCGGCGGATGTAGTCGAGCAGCGAGGTCTTGCCGTGGTCGACGTGACCCATGACCGTGACGACCGGCGGACGCGGCAATGCTTCCGCATCGGACAACTTCGCCTTCGACCAGCATGGCTTCCGGATCGTCCAGCTTGGCCGCCACCGCGTGGTGGCCCAGTTCTTCGACGATGATCATCGCCGTTTCCTGGTCCAGCATCTGGTTGATCGTGACCATCTGGCCGAGCTTCATCATCGACTTGATGACTTCCGAAGCCTTCACTGCCATCTTGTGCGCCAGATCGGCGACCGTAATGGTTTCCGGCACATGCACTTCACGCACGATCGGTTCGGTCGGCGCCTGGAACGTGGTGTTCTGATCCTGATGCTTGCCGCGACCCTTCGGGCCACCGCGCCAGCCGCGATCGACACCGCCGCTCGAATCGCCACGCGTCTTGATCCCGCGGCGCTTCGCTGCGTCGTCCTGCCAACCGCCCTTGCCACCGCCCGGCTTCTTCTTGTCGCCAGCGGACGGCGCGGTCGTCGCAGCCGGAGCCGCGGCAGCCGGCTTCTTCGCAGCCGGACGCGCCGGCGCTTCACCGGCCGGACGGGCCGGCTTGTGCAGCGTGCCCTTGGCTTCCGCGGCCTTGGCCGGCTCAGCGGGCTTCGGTGCCGGTTCCGGCGCCTTGACCTGCGCCTTGCGCGGCGTGTTCATCATTTCGCGAATCGCGCGTGCTTCGGCTTCCGCCGCGGCACGGCGCTTGGCGATTTCTTCCTGTTCGGCACGCGCTTTTTCGGCAGCCTGACGCGCTGCGTCTTCTGCTTTCTTCGCGGCTTCGCGTTGCGCAGCGCGTTCTGCCGCTGCGCGTTCGTCGTCCTGCTCGCTTTCCTTGGCGACCACAGGCTCCGCTGCCTTGGCAACTACCGGCTCAGCCTTCGCGGCCACCGGCTGCGCAACCTGCGCCGCCTGCTGGACTTTCTCGCGGGCAGCCGCCTCGGCCGCAGCCGCTGCGCGCTTCTTCACCGCTTCTTCTTCCGCGCGACGGCGCTCGGCTTCAGCAGCCTGCTCGCGCGCCTGACGCTCGGCTTCTTCGCGTTCGAGTTGTTCCTGACGCGCCTTCAGCTCCTGAGCCTGCTTTTCGAGCAACTCGGCTTCGTGACGAGCTTCCTCTTCACGACGCTGGAGTTCCAGATCGTCAGCCTCGACGCCTTCGGCCACATGATTCGATGCATCCCCGCCTTCGGCCGAAGCCT
>CAVTXZ010000006.1:0-5813 GCA_963738755.1 uncultured beta proteobacterium | reverse complement strand
GCTCAGTGGACCTTTTTTATCGATGATGCGGATCGCGGCTTCGTGGGTGCGAATCGTGATCTTGCCGATGTCTTCCACTCGCTTGCCCGCTGCATTGAGTTGCGCATGCAGCGTCATGGCCGCTTCCACCGCCGTCTGCGCGTGGAATTCAGCCGGAAACGAAATCTTGAACAGCACGTTTTCCATCACGTACGAGCCGTACGGACGCTGGAACCTGAACGCGTTGCCCTTGAAGAGCACGTCGTAAAAGCCCCACGTCTTCACGCTTAGCACCGACGGATAACCCATCTCGCCGGTCTTCGCGATCAGCGCGAGCCGCACGGCGCGCGACGTCGCATCGCCTGCCGCCCACGACTTGCGCGAGCCGGTATTCGGCGCGTGGCGGTAAGTGCGCAGCGCATGTCCATCGACAAACGCCTGCGATACCGCGTTGATCAGTTCGTCGCGCGTCAGTCCGATCAACTGGCCGACCACGGCGGTCGAAGCGAGCTTGACCAGCAGCACGTGATCGAGTCCAACCTTGTTGAACGAATTTTCGAGCGCGATACAACCTTGAATTTCGTGCGCCTTGATCATGCCGATCAAAACGTCTTTCATCGCAAGCGGCTGTTTGCCGGCTGCGATGGCACTGCGCGAGAGCCAGTCGGCGGTTGCCAGAATGCCACCGAGATTGTCCGACGGATGACCCCATTCCGCTGCGAGCCACGTGTCGTTGAAGTCCAGCCAGCGGATCATTGCGCCGATATTGAAGGCGGCCTGAACCGGATCGAGCTGGAACGACGTGCCCGGCACCTTCGCGCCATTGGGGACGATCGTGCCCGGCACGATCGGTCCCATCAGCTTGGTGCAGGCCGGGTAGGAGAGCGCCTCGAGTCCGCAGCCGAGTGTGTCGATCAGGCAGTGACGCGCGGTTTCCAGCGCGAGCGTGCTGTCGATCTGATAATCCAGCACGTAGTCGACGATATCGACCAGGACTGGGTCCGGGGCGGGTCGCACGTTGGAAATCGGAGCGGACATCGGGGAGCTTTCCTGATGACGGTGATTAGTTGCTGGTCTTGTCGATTGCGTTCGATTGCGTCGGAGCCGGTGCGCCTTGCTGCATCGCCACGGTCCTGCACTCGTCGGCCAGACGCGAGCTGTCCTTGTCGGAGAACAGCATCGCTTTCGTCGGGATCACGACGAGATCCATACCCGTTGCTGCGTCGTGGAAACGGTCTGCACCCGTGGTGGTCGCTTCGCGCGGCAGATTGTAATTTTTGTTAGCCCAATGAACCGTGACGATCTGGTCACGCTTCATGTCGCCCTTCAGGTCGAATGCCAGACCTTCGTTACACGACCACTTTTCCGAGCCATCCGGCACCGGATCGACCTTCGCTTCCTTCTCAGGATTCGGTTTGCGCTTGATCAGGCGCTTAGGTTGCGGCTTCTTCGGCACAGCCTTGGTGGCCGGCGTGGTGGTTTGCGCAGCGGCATCGGTCGCAACGGTCAGCATGGTCGTGGACAAAACGCCGACTACGGCAGCGATCAACAGCTTATTCATGGAGACAACCTTTCTATATAGTTTCAGTTGAACAGTTCGCGGGCTACCGGTCCTGGCAACCGCGGGGTTGAACTGCACGCGCTTCGAAAGCGCACAGCGACCGCTATTTTCTCCTATTTAGCGGCACGTACTTCAAATTCTCAGGACCGGTGTAATTCGCGCTCGGGCGGA
Source organism: uncultured beta proteobacterium (assembly GCA_963738755.1). Taxonomy (GTDB): domain Bacteria; phylum Pseudomonadota; class Gammaproteobacteria; order Burkholderiales; family Burkholderiaceae; genus Paraburkholderia. Next base: position 4,102 of record CAVTXZ010000006.1, on the reverse strand, counting down.
TGATCTTGTTGTCGATCCGCTGCTCGATGATGTGCGCGCTCCAGCCAGCCGTGCGGGCGATCACGAAGAGCGGCGTGAACATGGTCGTCGGCACGCCCATCATGTGATACGACACCGCGCTGAACCAGTCGAGATTTGGAAACATCTTTTTCACATCTGCCATCACTGTTTCAAGTCGCTCGGCGATGTTGAACAGTTTCAGGTTGCCTGCTTCCTTCGAGAGCTTGTTCGCGACTTCCTTGATGACCTTGTTGCGCGGATCGGAAATCGTGTACACCGGGTGGCCGAAGCCGATCACCACTTCCTTGTTTTCGACGCGTCGGCGAATGTCCGCTTCGGCTTCGTCCGGCGTCTGATAGCGCGACTGGATCTCGAACGCGACTTCGTTGGCGCCGCCGTGCTTCGGCCCGCGCAGCGCGCCGATCGCGCCGGTGATCGCCGAGTAGATGTCCGAGCCCGTGCCCGCGATCACGCGGCCGGTGAAGGTCGATGCGTTGAATTCATGCTCGGCGTACAGGTTCAGCGATACGTGCATCGCGTCGACCCACGCCTTCGACGGCTCCACGCCGTGCAGCAGATGCAGGAAGTGGCCGCCGATCGAGTCGTCGTCGGTTTCGACTTCGATGCGCTTGCCGTTGTGCGAGTAGTGATACCAGTACAGCAGCATCGAACCGAGCGAGGCCATCAGCTTGTCGGCGATATCGCGCGCGCCCGCCAGGTTGTGGTCGTCTTTCTCGGGCAGCACGGTGCCGAGCACCGAGACGCCGGTGCGCATCACGTCCATCGGGTGGGCGGCGGCCGGAATCCATTCGAGCGCGGCTTTCACATTGGCGGGCAGGCCGCGCAACGCCTTGAGCTTGATCTTGTAGGCGGTCAGTTCGGCCTGCGTCGGCAGCTTTTCGTGGACCAGCAGATAGGCGATTTCCTCGAATTCGCACGCGCTGGCGATATCGAGAATGTCGTAGCCACGGTAATGCAGATCGTTGCCGGTCTTGCCGACCGTGCAGAGCGCGGTGTTGCCCGCGGTCACGCCGGACAGCGCGACGGATTTCTTCGGCTTGAAGCCGCCTTGGGCTCCGTTCTCACCTTGTGCGCCGGTGGTTTGCGTTGTTTCGCTCATTTCCCGCAATCTCCTTTGTGCCTGCTCGTGGCTTCTGTCACGTGGATTGTCGTGCTCATGATGCGGATTGCCCGTTAGCGCCCACTTTCGTGAAGAGTGGCGCGGCATCTTGCGGGACGGCGCGGCCTGTGGCCTGCGCGCGGCGCAGTACCGACCAGTAGTAGCGATAGCTGGCCCGGTCGTGCAGCGTGTCGTGATGACGTGTCGGCCCCCATTGTGCGGCCTGAGCCGCCAGCAGGATCTCGGTGGCCGTGGCGATTTCTTCGTCGCGCGGAGCAAACGCCGCGACGATTGCTTCGATTTGTGACGGATGGATGCTCCACATCCGCGTGTAACCGAATTCGTTGCGGCCGCGCGCGGCGTCGCTCGCGACCACGCTCATGTCGCGCACTTCCGTGCTGACGTTATGCGAGGGCACTTTGCCGTACGCGTGACAGGCCGCCGAAATCTCGAGCTTGGCGCGCCGCACCAACGGATGATCGAACTGCCCAGGCGAGCGCATCGCGGTATCGGGGATCGCGCCGTTGTGCGCGGAGACGAAGTCCATCAGGCCGAAGCTCAAGGCTTCGACGGCCGGCAGCGCAGCCAGGTCGAACACGCGCGTCAGTGCGCCATGGGTTTCGACCAGCAGTTGCACCGGCACGGGCTGAGCGATGCCGAGTTCGCGCCGCGTTGCCTCGATGAACGCACACATTTCGGCTGCGCCGGCGACGTTACGGATTTTCGGCAAGGTGATGTAAGCAGGCGCACGCTTCGCGGCGCGCAGAATGAGGCGCACGTCGTCACGCCAGTGCGGGTGATCGAAATCGTGAATCCGCACGCCGACGCGGCCGAAACGGTCATGCTCGCTGCCCAGCAGCGAGGCGACCAGCTCCGCGTGTTCCGCCTCGCGGCCAACCTGAGCGCCGTCTTCGCAATCGAGCGTGATGTCGAACACCGGGCCGAGTTGCTGCTGCAATGCGAGCGATTTCAGCATCAACTTCTCGCTGCCGGCGTAGTGATCGCAAGCAGGCAGCACAGCGGGCGGCACTTCGCCGTCAAACAGCACTTCGGCGGGTGTGAGGGCGCGCATCGTCGGCGTCAGGGGCTCAGAGAATGTTTGAAGAAGTCTGATTCGGACGCGCTCTGCTGGACCCTGTCAGGCACTGGGCAAAACGCGTTCGGATCAGATGCGAATGTTGGCGTGGCTAAGCGCCCTACCTGCATTCGCACGTAAAAAACCGGAACCCGCCGCGATAATGCCTGAGAGCGCCCCGACCTGTCGCTTCGCGCTAGGCACCCCAAAGGGGGTGGGAAAACTTGGGGCGGTCTGGCGTTTTCTCACGAATTCCGGTTCGTCTGCAACAGGCGGTTAGCCGAGCAGGTGTTGAACGCCTTCGCGTTCTTCGAGCAGCTCGTTCAGCGTGCCGTCCATCTTTTCGCGCGAGAACGCGTCGATTGCCAGACCTTCAACGCGCTTGTACTCGCCGTTTTCACACGTCACGGGCACGCCGTAGATGATGTCTTCCGGAATGCCATACGAACCGTCCGACGGGATGCCCATCGTCACCCACTTGCCGTTCGTGCCGAGCACCCAGTCACGCACGTGGTCGATCGCTGCGTTGGCCGCCGATGCCGCCGACGACAGGCCGCGCGCTTCGATGATCGCCGCGCCGCGCTTGCCGACGGTGGGGATGAACGTGTTGCGGTTCCATTCTTCGTCGTTGATCAGCTTGGTCAGGTCCTGACCTTCTGCCGTTGCAACGCGGAAGTCCGGGTACATGGTCGGCGAGTGGTTGCCCCACACAGCCAGCTTTTCGATCGAAGCGACCGGCTTGCCCGACTTGGCGGCCAGTTGCGACAGCGCGCGGTTGTGATCCAGACGCAGCATGGCGGTGAAGTTCTTTTTCGGCAGATCGGGTGCCGACTTCATGGCGATGTATGCGTTGGTGTTGGCCGGGTTGCCGACCACCAGCACCTTCACGTCGCGGCTCGCGACTTCGTTCAGCGCCTTGCCCTGAACCGTGAAGATTTCGGCGTTGGCCGACAGCAGATCTTTACGCTCCATGCCTTTCGAACGCGGACGGGCGCCGACCAGCAGGGCCACGTCTGCATCTTTGAATGCAACCTTCGGATCGTCGGTGATCACGACGCCCGACAGCAGCGGGAATGCGCAATCATCCAGTTCCATCACGACGCCTTTGACGGCGCCTTGCGCTTGCGGCAGGTCGAGCAGTTGCAGGACCACCGGCTGATCCTTGCCGAGCAGGTCGCCATTGGCGATGCGGAATAGCAGGGAGTAAGCGATTTGACCTGCGGCGCCGGTGACGGCAACGCGCTTTGCGGGCTTAGCCATTGAGAAATCTCCAGGACGATGCGTTAGACGCTAGGGAAAACGCCATTCTATATGCGCGTTCAGCGAAGCGTTGTGAAACACGGCGGAATTCACGGTTCGCGTACGGCCCGGAATTTTGCCGAGGCCGTGCGGCGCGCTGCGGCAAGACCGCCATGCCGGAAACCAGTACTGCTGAACGGGGAGCGGGAGCTCGGGCGCCGGGTAGCCGCTGCACGGTGCGGGCTCCTGCAAACAGCGCGTTTCGGCAAGCGTCTGACCAGCGAATGGCGGCGAATCGAAACCTGAACTGCTAGGGAACGGCATGTGCAGAATGGCTGCCGGCGCATCGCGGCGTTGCATAAAACACGCCGCCGAAAAACCCGCAAACCCTTGCTCGACAAGGAGTGTAGGAGTCGGCAGGCACAAAGTCAACATTATCTTATGTCTTATATAAGACACATCTATTGCAGGGAAATCCCTAGACGCGGCCGGGCCCTTTATGATGAAATGCGCGCATGACTTCGAACCCGGCGAACACGACGAATCCGAGCGGCAATGGGGCCGCAGGCGAGGGTGTACCCGCTGCCGCGCCGGCCACGTCGCCCACTTTCAGCCCGTTGTATCAGCAGATCAAAGGCTTGATCACGCAGAGCCTGGAAAGCGGCGAG
>CAVTXZ010000005.1:0-13497 GCA_963738755.1 uncultured beta proteobacterium | reverse complement strand
CCGAGGGTGGGGTGGGCACATGCCGGTTGGGGTTGGCACGGGCCGGGTGGTGTGAAGCTATGCGCAGTTGCGTTGGCATTATCGCTGGTTCAGCAGGCAGGATTCCCTACTCGGGGGAGATGGTGTGATTCCCTGCGGGGCGGAATTGGGTTTGGGGTTTTTGCCTTCGGCGGCGGCGTTGTTTTGGTTGTGGTTTTGCCTACGGCGTTTGATGTTTCTGTTCTTATTGGTTTATTAGCGTTCCCCCTGTGCGGGGGGGCACCTACTTTTCTTTGCCGCCGCAAAGAAAAGTAGGCAAAAGAAAGCGGCTCACACCGCCAACATCTAAGCGGGTCCCCTGGCTTGGAGGGGCTGGTGGCGCGATTAACGGATCACACCGTGGTCCATTAGTGTCTGTGACACAGCCGTCATCCGCTCCCACTCCGCACTGCGTGCGTCGCGGACGGGTCCACCAGGGAAACCAGTGGTGAATCGTTTCTCGGCGGGGGCCATCGGCTTCGCCTCGGCGAGGCGCTGACCAAGACAAATGGTTTTGTGAAGTACCGCGTCGGCGCGCGCAGCGCCGCCGGAAGCATGACGGCCTGGTCACTCAGGTGAGGAGGTGCGCAGGCTCAATCTCTACGGAGCCACGATCCCCTCCAAGCCAGGGGAGCCGCTTAAATGTTGGCGGTTTGAGCCGCTTTCTTTTGCCTACTTTTCTTTGCGGCGGCAAAGAAAAGTAGGTGCCCCCCGCACAGGGGGAACGCTAATAAACCAATAAGTAAAGAAACACCAACCGCCGTAGGCAAAACCAAAACCACAACCAAAACCATGCCGCCGCCAAAGGCAAAAACCTCAACTCCTGGCCAACGGCCCCCCATGCCTCGAATCCCAGAACCGGATCACGGCTGTATCCCCAGTGCCAGCGCCGACAACCTGATCAGGCGCCCCCCCATCCCGCAGCAAAGCACGCAATTCATTAATGACCGGAAACACTTCATGATTCCAATCCGCGCCCTGACTATCGTGCGCGCGCTGCTCAGCTTCAACAATCTCGCGGTCTTCCTTGAAAATCCGTTCAGTGAACCACACCAGCAGTGGCCACGCGAGATTCAACGCGCCAGGAATGCTCGGCTTGCGAATCGACAACAACCCAAACGTGCGGTTCGTACGCTGCTCACGATCAAGCGGCACATACACGATCCACAAATCCATCACCAGCGTCTGCTCAGACGTGCGAATCTGCAGCGTCTGATACGGATACTCGGTGCGGATGGTCATCACATCCTTGTCATTGTCGCCACCGGTCTTGCGGCTCTGGCCAAACACAATCGCCTCGCCAATCGGCTGCTGACCCGCCATCCGCGCAAACGTGTAGTCGACTTCAACCCAGCCCTCGCCGCGCCGGCGGCCGAGCGATCGCGCACGCATCTGCCCCATCTGCCGGCGATGCAGGAACTGATGGTTCATGTCCATCAGATTCTCGTGCATGAACGAATAGTGGCAATTCACCGGGCGACCAAAGCGACGCGTCTTGTACTTCTTGTCCGATACCGAACCAAGCGCGGGCAGCGGCCGTACTTCAGCCAGAGCGGGATCGCCCGGGAACACAAAAATCAGCCCCTCGACTTCGCGGCACGGATAAGAGCGCACACCGTTCGGCAGGCGCTCACGGCCCAGATAGGGCACGTCGATACACTTGCCCGAGCAGTCATAGGTCCAGCCGTGATAGCCGCAACGGATCGATTCGCCCTCCACCACACCCTGATGCAACGGCACCTGACGATGCGCGCAGCGGTCCTCAAGCGCGAACGCCTTGCCGGACTCAGTGCGCGCTAGCACGATCGGCTCGCCCGCGAACGTCACACCGTGCGTCTTGCCCCGCTTCACCTCATGAGACCACGCAAGTGGATACCAGTAGTCAGGGTGAATGCCGACGCGGCGAAGATCGCGCACAGGCGCGTCATTGGCCGCATGCCCCGGCGCGTGCGGATGCACGGATTCGTGGGCGGATGTCTGCGCGGCGCTTTGAGCAGCCGGCGCATCGACGGGCGCATCGACGATGTCTTGTTCGAGCGGGGGAACAGCATGCATAGGTTGGGCCTCCGAGCACGAGCGAATAGAAGGTCGCCACCCCACGTTTGGGGGCGGCATCGTCGCACAGTCTACTCGAACCAGAAACCACATGGGTTTGGCGGCGGCACTCGGAAACCCGAAACGCCGCCTGTCGACGCGGTCATGCCGCAGACGCCCCCGCAGGCGTCAGGCGCCGCGAGATCCGCTGCTAACTCTCGTCGCGCGCCACCAGCCCGGAGCGGCGTTGCACGCCCCATGAGCGTCCGCCGCGCAGGAATTGCAGCCAGCCAAGCAACGCGCCAACATGACGGATCAGCTGAAACGTGAACGGCTCGGCGATCGCTGCGAGGACCGCCATCCACAAGCTGTTGCCGCTGCGCTCGCCAGTCCATCGGCGGTACAGATGGATGCTCCACAGGTAGAACGCGAGATCGATTGCGGTCTTCAGGCCGATCACGCTGAAGATCGATATGACAATCGCACCGTGGCCGCCAAATAGAAAGCCGAGCAGCAGCGCAAACGCTGTCAGACCGTAAATCGGCTGCATGGTGTCGATGGCCTTGACCGGCAGCATCAGCATGCCGAGCGTGCCATAGCGCGGGTTGCCGGTCATGTCGCGGTTCCAGTATTGGGTTTGCAGAAAGCCCGCGAACCAGCGGCGGCGCTGCCGCAGGAAACTGCCGAGCGTGCCGGGCGCGTCGGTATGCGCGTGCGCGTCGCCGACCACCCGTACGTCCCAGCCAAGATCGTGATCGACCGAATAGCGGCGCAGCCGGTGAATCAGTTCGTAGTCTTCGACGAGGCACTGCGGATCGAAACCGCCCACGTCGACCAGCGCATCGCGCTTGAACGACGCGAACGCGCCCGAAATCAGCAGCAGACTGTCGGCGCGCATCCACGCAAAGCGGGCGATGAAGTTGCGCATGTATTCGTAGGTCTGAAACCACTGGAACACGCGGCCCGACACCGACTTGCCGCAGACCGGCACCAGTATGCCGGCTGCCGCGACCAGCTTCGGCTCGCTGGCAAAGGCGGCACGCATCGCGTAAGTGGCGTCGTCGTCGAGCAGCGTGTCGGCGTCGACGGTCATGACGGTGTCGGTGGTCATCAGCGTGATAGCCGCGTTTAGCGCGCGCGCCTTGCCAGCGTGCGGCACACGCAGCCAGTAGAGATTCGGGTATAGCGAACTCGGCGCGCTCAGTACGCCGTCGGCCGCCGCGCTCAGCCCGAAGCGTTCGGTGAGCAGCGCATGGGTGTGGTCGGTGGAGCCGTCGTCGGCGATCACGATCTGCGCCGGACCGTGCGTCTGGCGCAGCAATGCGGCAAGCGTCAACGGCAACACGGCCGCCTCGTTATGCGACGCGACGATCACGCCCATGCTCGGCAGGCTGCGCCGGTCATAATCGGGTTCAAGCGGTGGCGCGGCCCGCATCAGCGGTAATGTTTTCCACGTGACAAACGCAAGCAGCAAGGTGTCGTACACCACGTACGCAATCCCCGTCGACCACGCCACCACGCCTTGTAGAAAGAACGCGCGGGCGAACAGCAACAACCACAACGCGACCACGCTGAGGTGAATCAGCGCGCTCAGCGCCGTCGCGGGGCGGGGCAGGATGCGCGGCGATGCGAGGGCCAGCGCCTGTTCCAGTGTTTTCTTCAAAATGACTGCGAAGTCCGTCGATAGTGCGGTTGATAAATGAAACGTGACCTGACCGTGCTCACGGCACCATGCGCTTGAGCACGGACTTGTGATCGATCCACTGATGCTTCAGCGCGCCGCCGATATGCATCGCCAGCAACGCATAGAGCGCATAGCCGAGCCACGTATGCAAGGCGCCGAAGCGGTCATGCAGCGTTTCCTTGAGCCCCGGGTCGAGATTCATCACATAGCCGATACGCGGCCACGGAAACAGGTTGAACAGGTGCATGGGATGCGTGGCCGCGTCTTTCCAGGCGGAATCGTGCAGCCAGCCCGATAGCGGCAGCGCGATCATCAGCATGTACAGCAGGAAGTGCGCGACGTGCGCAGCGATCTTCTCCCACGACGGAAATTCGCGCGGCAACGGCGGCGGCTTGTGCGACATGCGCCACAGGATGCGCATCAGCGCGAGGCCCAGCACCGTAATGCCGATGGACTTGTGGGTATCGACCACCGGGCGCACCCAGTCGTCAGGCAGCGAATCCGCGCTGAGACCGAGCACCACATTGCCGATCATCAATAGCGCGATCAGCCAGTGCAGGACCATCGCCGTGCGGGTATAGCGCGACGGCGGCGACCTGCCGGGCGAGTCGGTGAGGGAATCTGCGTGGGTATTCATCGGTTGTTCCGTCCACAAATGCGTTTCTGCGAAAGCTGTTCGAAATTCGGCCATGCCGCAGCACGTCCAATTGCACCGCAGGTTCAAGGCAAACGCCCCAGTTTGCCGTTTTATTCCATCAGGCGCTTAATTGTGTATTTCAGATTATTTCGGCCACGCCTGGCGTGCAGCGGCGGTCACCCTGCCGGGGCGCGTCGTGCCTGGCGCCGCGCGCTCAATGCGGTCGAGTCGATCCGCTCGTCGAGCCGGCCATTGGTTGCGTGCGCATCCAGTGGTCCCGGGATACGTGTGATCGGGTCGTCCAGGCTTTTGGTCAGGTAGTCCGGGGGCGTCCACGCTTCGGGATGCATCAAGGTTTGATGCGCTTGCGGCTGCGCAGTTTCCAGCCATTCGAGAAATGTGTCTGCCTAGACCAACAACGCCTGAGCCACCCGCTCCCGCAGCGTAGGCAACACGTCAGCTTCGAACCACGGATTACGTTTGAACCACGCAATATTGCGCGGCGAAGGATGCGGCAGCGGGATCACGCCCGGACCGTACTCGCGCCAGCGCAGCAGCGTATCGGTCAAACTCCGCCCGTTGCCGTCGGCCAGAACGTAACGCTGCGCGTACTGGCCGATCACCACCGTCAGCCGTATTTCTTTCAATTGCGCGAGCAATGCGCGATGCCAATGTGCGGCACATTCGGGCCGTGGCGGTAAATCGCCACTGGCGCCTCTGCCCGGAAAGCAGAAACCCATCGGCACGAGGGCAAATTTCGACGCGTCATAGAACATCTCGTCGGACACGCCAAGCCAGTTGCGCAAGCGCGCGCCGCTGGCGTCGCTCCAGGGGATTCCCGACGCGTGCACGCGCGCGCCGGGCGCCTGGCCGATGATCAGAACCCGCGAGTCGGCGGATGCGACGACGATCGGCCGTGGCGAATGGGGCAATACCGCGGCGCAGATCGTGCAGGCGCGGATTTCGCGCAGTAGCTTGTCGAGTGGGACAGATTGGGGAGCGGTCATGCAAGGTGGCATGGGCGCTCACGATCCGCTTTCAGGCGGGTTGTCGGCGCCCAGGAGCGGTTGCGGCAATCCGCTACCTTAACTGCTTGCGCAAGCGCCGGTCAATGCTGGCTCACGCCACAATCACACACACAAATGTCCGAACTGCAGGCAAAACCCAGCGCTCATCGCTTCACGAACCGGTAATGACCTACGCCCCACTCATTCCCATTCGCGTAGCCGAACAGTTCGGCGACCGCCATGTAAAACATCCGCCACCGCTGAAACCAGACAGCGGCATCGCGAGCGCCATACGTATCTGCCAGCATCGGCATCACACGGTCACGCGCGGCATCGAGCGCCGCGAGCCAATGATTGGCGGTGTGCTCATAGTGCGTGCCGCTTACCCACCATTGCCGCTCCATCCGCAGATCGTCCTGGAAGTTGAGCAACAACGCCTCAGACGGCATCGTGCCGCCGGTGAAGAAGTACTTCGACATCCAGTCGCCGCCGTCCTGCACCTGGAACTGATACGCGAGCGTGCGATGCGCGAAAATATGGACGAACAGTTTCGCCTCGTCGCGCATCCAGCGCGCGATCTTTGCGAGCAGCAGCCCGTAATTCTTCATATGCTCGAACATCTCGATCGACACCACACGGTCGAAGCCGCCAGCCAGCTGCGCATCGTCGAATTCGAAATCGACCACGTTGCCCGTCACCACCGCAAGGTTATGCAATCGGCGCTCTGCGGCACGCGCTTCGATAAACGCGCGTTGTCCGTGCGAATTCGATAGCGCGACGATCTGTGCCCGCGGATAACGCGCCGCCAGCCATAGCGACAACGAACCCCATCCGCATCCAAGATCGAGTATTCGCTGACCGTCGGCGAGTTCCGCACGTTCGGCATACCGTTCGAGCATTGCGGTCTCGGCTTGCGCAAGCGTCTCGTTGCCGCCCGGATACAGACAGCACGAGTACTTCAGATGCGGTCCGAGATGCGCATGGAAAAACGACGCGGGCACTTCGTAATGCTGTGAATTGGCCGCTTGAGTTTCGATGGCGATCGGGCTCGCGCGCAGCTCGTCCAGCAGACGCTCAAGCCGCTGCGCGCGCAGTTCGCCATTGTCGATTGCTTCTTCGCGCAAGCGCTGGCGCATCAACTGGCGCATGCCGAAACGGATCACGCGATCGGGCAGCCAGCCGCGTTCGCAGCTCTGGATCAGCCAGCCGTCGCCCGCTTCGGCGGACGAACTCGGCGGCAGGGTGTGACCAGTCGTGGAAAGGCTCATCACATGACTCCTCCAAATGCTTCGTCTTTCTAACTTTTATGATGTGGCATCAAAGCTCAACGGCGCGGCGGCCACGGAATCAACGCGCTCGTAGTGCGCATATATTCGGCGTAACCGGGGCGTCGTTTCGCCATGCTCTCTTCGAGCAGCGGAATGCCGGAAAGCTTCAGCAGCAACCACGCCATCAGCACCGGCGGCAATAATGTGAACCAACCCCACGGCGTGCCAATCGACAGCGCGATATACGCGAGCCAATGCACGCATTCGAAGAAGTAGTTCGGATGCCGCGAATAGCGCCACAGTCCTGCGCGGCACACGGTGTCGTGATTGGCCGGATCGGCCCTGAAGTCTCGCAACTGCCGGTCAGCCGCGCCTTCACCAACCACGGAGGCGATCCACAGCACCACGGCCAGCACGCTCCAGCCTGCCGCCGGTGTATCGGTCCGGTATGACGGCACCAGAAACGCGATCGACAGCAGCATCGAAATCACAACTTGCAACTGGAAAAACCAGAACATCCTGCTCGCCGCGTGGTCGCCCCATTCTTCACGAAAGCGGCGATAGCGCGCGTCTTCCGCCTGACCGTAGTTGCGCCGCCACAAATGCGTGCCGAGCCGCACACCCCACAACAGACCGCCCAGCGCACTGAGCGCGCGGCTCAGCGGGTTGCCGGTGCCGAGCATGGCGTACAGCACCGCTACCGCGCCGAGCGAATACGCCCAGACAGGGTCGACCATGCCCGCGTTCCCGGTTTTCAATTGCCAGGCCCAGACCGCGCTGAAAATGACAACGAGCCCGATCAGCGCGATCACGGCGGCGGTTAGAGGCGACAGCGACATAGCGCCCTCATTCGATGACGATACGGTTTATACGCGGCGCGGACGGCATCGGATGCGACCGGCCACGCCCCGATGCATCCCTCGCTAATCCGTATCACCGGGCGATGCGAAGCCCACCTTGCCCAGTTGGTCAGGGCGCTGCGGCACGCGCCTGAAACGCGACGTGTCGTAGCCCATCGCATCGAGGCGCGCGAGCATCGACCGGTAGGTGTCGTCGCTCATCTCGGGTTCACGCGAAAAGATCCAGCCGAGCGTCTTGCCGGGATAGCCGAGAATCGTGTAGCGGTAGTCGGGATCGACATAAAGCGTCAGTTGCGTCACATGGACCGGCCAGAACAACTGCACGCTCCACTCTCCGCCATCTTTGCCGGGCATAGGCGTGTCGAGGAACTGATAGTGCTTCTCGGGCGCGTCGAAGCCCTTCTTGCGGGCATAGTACGAATCGTCGATCCTGCCGTCCGGGCGTAATGTCCATTCCGCGCGGCTGGCAACCATGTCTCGTTCGGCGAAATATGGAATGTTGGCGATGATGTACCAGCGGCCCATATAACGCGGCAAATTCACGGGCACGGTCGTGAGCGGCACGCTCGCACGTGGATTGGGGTTGGGCGGATCGTTTGAACAACCCGCCACGGCAAGCAGCAGGACAACGGCGACAGCCCAGACAAAACGGCGCATGGTGGCCTCGAACGTTCGGCTATAAACGTATTACGTTCGGAAAGGCTGTCTGGATGCGCATCTCATGCGTGACAGTATTTTCGGTGCGCCGTCCGTCGAGACGCCGCTCATCGCCCTGATTGGAGACGTTTTTCTGTTTGAAAGCTTCTTCAGCAGAATGTAGGCCTGAATGTATGCACGAACGGCGTTGCCCGCCGGATGGCGCTATCGTGTCGGCAACGCCCGATCGAACCGGAATCCCCTCATGCCTACCCGCCTTAACGCGGTTTTCAGCGCTTTACTCGCGGCCGCGCTGTTCGGCGCGACCACACCGCTTGCCAAGGCGCTGCTCGGCTCGCTGTCGCCGTTTCTGCTCGCCGGACTGTTCTACCTCGGCAGCGGCGCCGGTCTTGCCGCCGTGATCCTCGCGCGGCATATGCGCAGCCATGCCGGCGGCCGGCAGCCCGGTCACAACCGCTTCCCGTTGCGCGAAGTCCCGTGGCTCGTCGGCGCGATCGTGGCCGGCGGCGTCGTCGGGCCCGCGCTCCTGATGCTGGGTCTAAAAACGACGCCGGCCGCCACAGGCGCGCTGCTCCTGAATCTGGAAGGCGTATTCACCGCGTTGATCGCGTGGATCGTGTTTCGCGAAAATGTCGACGTGCAGGTATTCCTCGGCATGGCGGCAATCGTGGCGGGCGGCGTGGCGTTATCGTGGCGGCCAGGCGCGGCCGGCCTGCCGCCCGGCACGCTTCTGTTGGCCGCCGCATGCGCATGCTGGGCCGTCGACAACAATCTGACCCGCAAAGTGTCCACGCACGACGGCATGTTCATCGCCTGCGTGAAAGGGCTGGTGGCCGGTTCGGTCAACGTGGCGCTCGCGCTCACCCTCGGCGCCGCGTGGCCGAAGGCCGCGACCGTCGCGCTGGCCATGCTGACAGGCTTCGCCGGCTACGGCGTGAGTCTCGTGCTGTTTGTCGTCGCACTCCGCAATCTCGGCACCGCGCGTACCGGCGCCTATTTCTCGGTGGCACCGTTGTTCGGCGTGACGCTGTCGTGGCTGCTCTGGCCCGAAATGCCGCCGCTGCTGTTCTGGGTCGCGGCCGCCTTAATGACGCTGGGCGTCTGGCTACACATCCGCGAACGACACGAGCACCCGCATACACACGATCCACTGGACCATACGCACCGCCATCGGCACGACGCGCACCATCAGCACGAACACGAATTCGCGTGGGACGGCAACGAGCCCCACACGCACGCGCACCACCACGCGCCGGTGACGCATGCGCACGCGCATGTCCCCGATATTCACCATCGACATTCGCATTGATTTTCTGTGCCACGACGCGGTGCGGGCATTCGCGGCGCTGCAAGACAAAAATCTCTGTGGAACACATCGTGCGATAGACCGATTCAATTGGCGTCGTTGCAAAACGCGTCCTGTAATGAAACTCCCGCTGGTCTGCGATGCATTCTGACCATCCGCCAGTGTCCCCTGGAGAAATTCATGTCCCAACCCGAGCCTAACGTTGACGAAGTCGTGAAAAGCATTGCAGAGGAAACCGACACGCCCGCTGAAACGGTCTCGAAGATGTATGCAGATATCCTCGCCGACTATCGGCACGATGCGCGCGTATTCGACTATGTACCGCTTTTCGCGGCGAAGAAAGTGCGCGACAAGCTGCGGCACTCGTCGAAGCACCAACACTGATACGGCGGCGCGCGGAGACCACCGCCTGCTTATTACCCCGTCGCATGAACCCGCAGCGCACGCACATTGGTTCGCGCGACGCGTACCGAATTATTTTCCGCTGCTAGACTCTGACCCGGATACTTCGATTCGGAGGAGTTGGGATGCGGGTGACAATCGTAGGCGCGGGCATTGCAGGCTTGAGTACGGCGTGGTCCCTCACGAAGCAGGGCCACGACATCACATTGATCGAGCAGGGCGCGATTCCAAACCCGTTCGCAGCCTCGGGCGATCGGCATCGGATGATCCGTCGCGCATACGGCGACGCCGACGGCTACGCTCGCACAATTGCCGAAGCGCTCGATAGTTGGGACCTGCTGTGGAATGACCTGGGCGTGTCCCACTATGCAAATTGCGGCGTGCTCGGCATTTCGCAACACGCGGGCGACGACGCCGAATTGTTCCGCGCCGGACTCGACCGGATGGAATTTGCCTATGAACGGCTCGATCGGCACGAAGCGGCCGAACGTTATCCGTTTCTCGATCCGGCCACCTTTCGCTACGCTTACCTCGACCAGGACGGCGGTGCGCTGTTCAGCGAACGCATTGCACGCGACGTCAAGGCGTGGCTCAGGATGCGCGGCGCCGAGGTCCGCATGCACGCCAAAGCGGTCCACGTCGATCCGCATACAGCCTCGGTGCGCCTCGAAGACGACACCGTCGTGCGTGCCGACAAGCTTGTGGTCACCGCGGGCGCCTGGACTTCGCGGCTATTCCCCGCACTCGCCGAAAATCTGATGACGTTTCGCAATACGGTGGCCTATATGGAGCCGCCCGCGGATCTGGAAGAGGCATGGTCGAATGCGCCGGCGATTGTCGATATTGGCGGTGAAAGCGGCGGGTATGTGTTGCCGCCCATCGACGGTGTCGGCCTCAAATTCGGTGCGGGCATTCTGAAGACGCGCGCAGACGATCCCGACGCGGATCGCGTCGCCGCGCCAGGCGACGGCGACCGGTTGCGCGATCTGTTCTCGCCGCCTTTCAGCCGCATCAACGAATATGCGGTAAGTGAAGTAAAGACCTGCGCCTACACGTTCACGGCGGATCAACGTTTCTTTTCGCAGCGGATCGGCAACGCGCTGGTGGTGTCGGCGTGCTCGGGCCACGGCTATAAATTCGGCGCCGCAGTCGGGCGGCGGGTTGCGCAGGCGCTGGAGACGAACGACGACGCCATGCTGGCAAGCTGGCTGAGGGCCGAAGCGGTTTAGCAAAACGCATTTGCGGGGCGGTGGATTCGGGCAAGGCAGTGGTCCACGCTCGTGGCTCCACATTCCGATCGCATTGTGGCTCTAACAATGGCGCCACAATTTTCTTATGCTGACGGTTGTTGGGATCGCCACCACCCTAAATAGACGAGGACCCGCACTCATGTCCGAACCGATTCAGATCCGCCCCGTCACACCTGACGACTTCGACGCATGGCTGCCGCTGTGGGATGCCTACAACGCGTTCTACGGCCGTTCGGGCGAAACCGCGTTGCCGCGGGAAATCACGAAGATCACATGGGGCCGTTTCTTCGACGGCTACGAACCCATGCATGCCATGGTGGCCGAACGCAACGGCCAGTTGCTCGGCATCGTGCACTTCCTGTATCACCGTCACACGACCATGGCGGGACCGGTCTGCTATCTACAAGACCTCTATACGCTCGACAGCGAACGCGGCAAGGGTGTCGGGCGTGCGCTGATCGAAGCGGTGTATAAGCGCGCCAAGGCGGATGGCGCGCAACGTGTCTACTGGCAGACGCATGAAACGAATCAGACCGCCATGAAGCTATACGATAAGGTCGCCAGCCACTCGGGCTTCGTGGTGTATCGCAAGGAGCTCTAAAGCACCACAACCCGTCACCGAACGGTTCGTCACCATCCAGGAGTCCTGGCGCTATCAGAAGGAGGCACGCCTGCCCCTCCGTATGCGCAAGACCCCGCCACTCTTTCCGTGGATGAAGCTCTCCGGTCGGTGGATTGAGACCGCCGGCTTTGAACCCCGATCCCGCGTGCGTATCACCGTCGAACACCAGAAGCTCATCATTACACCGCTTTAAAACCAGAAGGGCCGCAAGCGGCCCTTCTGTCACAACTTCATCCCCAAACACATCTACCTGTTTATGGCTACGCTCTTCGCAAGAAGAACAATCCATCCGCCATATACAGGCTCGATTTCGACAAACACTTTTTCCCCTCGTTCGATCGCAACCACTTCGCGCTCAATCACCGGTAACCAGACTGCCTCATCCCTCTGGTCACCACTCACCCCGGACAACAGAAGCGCTAGCGAATCCCGATAGTCATTCGGCTCACTCGCCGAATCCCACAGATGAACTCTGTCAACAATGTTCTGCTCGCGGAATTCATCAGCAACAAAGCGATCCACTCCTTCCGCAACCAGAGTGAAACGCTGCCTGGCTTGTCCGCGGAAAAAAATGCTGACGCCTTTATCGTCCTCAGTAAAGGTGATTCCAGTGACATGCGCCTCCACGAAACCAGAGAAATCAATCATCGATGCGCTCCCGTCTGTCATGGTTTTCGGGGCCACGGCGAGTAAGGACGCCCCGGCTCCTCGCGCGAGCCCCCTGGCCAGTCATGCACGTGATCCACCTCGTTGCCTTGATGCGGTTTGTCATAGTCGCGCTGCGGCAAACCATCCGGTCCATATTCGCGCCCCCGGCGCGGACCCTCAATCCAACCATTTGCCGGGCCCTCATCGGGTGGATTTTTTGGCCTATTAAAAGTCGACCCATCAAACAGATCACTAAACCATTTCGGAACGCCTCCCGAACCCGGATTGCAACTTGGCCCTGTTGGAGGAGGCATAGGAAGCGGAATTGCCTGCAACCCCATCGGATCGCTGAACTGCACCGGATTCCCACCCACATAAGCATACGCATTTGTCTGCCCACTAGCCCAGCCAATCGGATCCTCGCTGATGAACCTTCCGGTCTGCGGACTGTAATACCGGTTCCGATAGTAATAAAGCCCCGTCCCATCATTCTCCCGCCCCGTAAACTGCTGCGGGTTCGGATCTGCCGCGCCAGTCTGCGTCGTCGCACCATACGGCTCAAACCGGTACTGCGTCTGACTCTGCTGATCCGCATCCGTCAGTGCGATCACATTGTTGTTCGCGTCGCGCAGAACATACCGGTCCTGACTCGCGTCATCCCCGATCCGCCGGTACGTCAGTTCATCGAGCCCACTCTCCGGATACGGCGAGAACTGTCCCCGTTCACCTGGTACTGGATCTGCGTGACGCGGTGTTCGGCGTCGCGGCTGTAGTCCACCGTCGCATCGTTCATCTCGATGCGCGCCAGCTCCCGGCTGTCAGCCGCGTAGCGCAACCACCAGCGCCCCTGCTGGCTGGCCGGCTCAAACCATCCATTGAAGTAACCGGTCACGCTGTCGTAGTAGCGATAGGTCGACGCCGGGGCCCGGCTTTCGCCCGTGTCAATCGTCAGCTGCAACCGGCCGTACGCATCCCTGCCGTAGCTCCAGTTACGCACAGGCTTGCCCTGCGGGTTGCCCCGCGGCATGAACTGGACCGTCCCGAGGTTGCCGGCCGCGTCATAGCCGTATGTCCTCGTCTGCTCCATCCGGTCGGTCCAGGTCG
>CAVTXZ010000004.1:0-11317 GCA_963738755.1 uncultured beta proteobacterium | reverse complement strand
ACGCGGCGCCGGCGCGCGCTCAGGATTCGAAGGCGGCGGCGTCGTCCGCGGCTTCGAGATCGACGTCGGCCGTCGTGACCGGCGACGAAGGCACGGCGATCGTGGTCGCCGAAGCCGACGCATCCAGTTCCGGATTGCGCAGTTTTTCCAGCACCGAAGGCGGCACCGGCACGTTGACGCGGCCAATCACCTCGCCGTGCTGGAACATAAGCAGATCGCCGGGCTGGAATGCGGTCCACACTTCGTTATCGGTGAGCGGCTTGGTGGCGATCACGGCCACGCGGTCTTCCGGCGTCGTGTATTTGGCGAAATCGATCGACACATCTGCGTCGACCAGATGTGCGGTCGAGAACGGCCAGCGGCGTACGATGAAATGCAGATGCGTCGAGCAATGCGCGAACAGCGCCTGGCCATTCGACATCAGGAAATTGAACACGCCGAATTGCGTGATCTCGCGCGTCAGCGTTTCGAGCGCCGCGAACAGTTCCTCGAGCGGCGGCTGACAACCCGGGAAAGCCTTGCGCAATCCCTGCAGCAGCGCGCAGAACGCGAGCTCGCTATCGGTCGTGCCAACGGGTTGGTATACGCCGTTCAACGCCGGCGAATAGTCTTTCAGATCGCCGTTGTGCGCGAAAATCCAGTGACGCCCCCACAGTTCGCGCATGAACGGATGGCAGTTTTCGAGCAGGATGTGCCCTTGCGTCGCCTTGCGAATATGCGCGATCGTGTTCTTCGATTTGATCGGGTAGCGCTTGACCATTTCGGCGATCGGCGAGGTGGCCGACGATTGATGGTCGATGAAGAGGCGGCAGGCTTTGTCCTCGAAGAAGGCGATGCCCCAGCCGTCGGCATGGTGATCGGTGACGCCGCCGCGCGCCGCGAAGCCGGTGAACGAGAAGGTGACGTCCGTTGGCGCGGCGCAGTTCATTCCGAGAAGTTGGCACATGTTGCAGGTAAGCCTGTGAACGGGGCGAGCCGTTACAATGATGATTTTCCAAGCATATCACCGAGCCAGAAGCGCCAAATAGCAAAATTGACGTGTGTTCAGGCCGCAACATGACGGTTTGACCGGGTCGGTTGGCTTTGTCGCCGAGGTTCGTCCCCCTCTCGCCATGACCGCTTCCAACGCTTCCCCAGTTTCCCCTGCGTCCCTCAACTCCCGCGACACTGTTACGCTCGCCCGCCCGGACGACTGGCACCTGCACGTTCGCGACGGCGAGATGCTGGCCGCCGTGCTGCCCGACACCGCGCGCCAGTTCGGCCGCGCGATCATCATGCCGAACCTGAAACCGCCGGTGACGACCACGGCGATGGCCGCGGCATACCGCGAGCGCGTTGTCGCCGCGATTCCGGAAGGTGCGAAATTCGAGCCGCTGATGACGCTGTACCTCACGGACAACACGCCGCCCGACGAAATCCGCCGCGCGCGTGAAAGCGGTTTCGTGCACGGCGTGAAGCTTTATCCGGCGGGCGCGACGACCAATTCGGACGCGGGCGTCACCGACATCATGAAGTGCGCGAAAACGCTCGAAGTGATGCAGGAAACCGGCATGCCGCTGCTCGTGCACGGCGAGGTGACGGATGCCTCGATCGACCTGTTCGACCGCGAGAAGGTGTTCATCGACCGCGTGATGACCCCGCTGCGCCGCGCATTTCCAGCGCTGAAGGTGGTGTTCGAGCACATCACCACGAAGGACGCCGTCGACTACATCCGCGAAGCCGGCGTGGCGCCGGGGCTGCTGGGCGCGACGATCACCGCGCATCACCTGCTGTACAACCGCAACGCGATTTTCCAGGGCGGCATTCGTCCGCATTACTACTGCCTGCCGGTGCTCAAGCGTGAGACGCATCGCGTGGCGCTGGTCGAGGCGGCGACCTCGGGCAATCCACGGTTCTTCCTCGGCACGGATAGCGCGCCGCATCCGAAGGGTTTGAAAGAGCATGCGTGCGGCTGCGCGGGCTGCTACACGGCGCTGCATGCGCTCGAGCTTTACACGGAAGCATTCGACAAAGCCGGCGCGCTGGACAAGCTCGAAGGCTTTGCGAGCTTCTTCGGCGCAGACTTCTACGGTCTGCCGCGCAGCGCGGAGAAGGTCACGCTGCGTCGCGAAGAGTGGACGCTGCCGGCCGAATTGCCGGTCGGCGATACGCCGGTTGTGCCATTGCGCGGCGGCGAGTCGATCGGTTGGCGCCTCGTTTGAGGTTGCGTTAAATGCCGGTGCCGCATTTGCAGGGCGAGGCGCGGCCGGACTTCGCCGATATCGACTGGTCGAAGCCCTGGTTTGCGCAATTCGCCGCGCGCGGCGAGCGCTGGCAGCGGGCGGCGCTCAACGGGTATGCAGAGCTGCTCGCCGAAATGAATGCCGACGCCGACGAGATGCGGCAGCGAACCGGTCGTGGCGAGCGAATCACGTTTATCGCGCAGGATGACCTGCCGCCCGGCGCGGCGTACGAGGCGCATATCGCCTCAACCGGTTGCGTGCCTACCCGATATAACCTGCACGACTTCTTCAACGCGTCGATGTGGTTTGCGTTTCCGCGCATCAAGGCGGCGTTGAATGCGCGCCAGTCAGCGGCGATCGACGTTCTGGGCGTCGGACCCACGCGCGGTGGCGTGCGCGACGCGCTCACCCTGTTCGACGAGAATGCGCTGCTGTTCGCTTGCGCGGATCCCGCTTTGAGCACTGCGTTGCGAGGATTCGACTGGCAGACGCTGCTCGTTCGTCAACGTGAGGCTTGGGGCGTGCGCTGCGAAGTGCGGTGCTTTGGGCACGCGCTGCTGGAAAAGCTGATCGCGCCGTTCAAGGCGTGCACCGGGCACGCGTGGATCGTCAACGTGCCCCCGGACTATTTCAACTGGATCGCTGAGGCGCGCAATGCCTGGCTGGACGAAGCAGTCAGCCCGGCGCTATTGAATACCGACGCATTGACGAGCACCATGTTTGCACCGCTTCCAGTGCTGGGTATTCCGGGTTGGTGGCCGGAGAATGAATCGCCTGCGTTTTACGACGACGTAGCCGTTTTCCGTACGGGGCGCCGCACGCGCCAGACAAGGTAGCGGTTTCGGCCTGCGGGGCGCCGCACGCGTCAAACGGGCTTGGATTTTCGGCAGGCGGGGCGGCGCGCGTTCATAGTCGCTGGTCGCGAGGTTTGGCTATTTCCAACGCCAAACCGGCCGCTCCTTCCCTCAAGTGCTAAAATTCGCCTCAGCAAAGCAGGCTAGGCAGTCGCGGCCTCTGCGGCTTCGGCCAACGAGGGCGAGGAAAGTCCGGACTCCACAGGGCAGGGTGATGGCTAACGGCCATCCGTGGTGACACGCGGAACAGGGCAACAGAAAGCAAACCGCCGATGGCCCGGCGCAAGTCGGGATCAGGTAAGGGTGAAACGGTGCGGTAAGAGCGCACCGCGGCTGCTGCAAGGCAGACCGGCACGGTAACCTCCACCCGGAGCAATTCCAAGTAGGCAGGCTAGCATCTTCGAGATGCAGGACGGGGCCCCCGTCACGTCTGCGGGTAGGAAGCTTGAGTGCGTCAGTAATGGCGCGCCTAGAGGAATGACTGCTACGCGCGTTGCGTTTTCGGACGTGGCGCGTGCACAGAATCCGGCTTATCGGCCTCGCTTTGCCATTTAACAAAAAATGCCGGCGTCCGTGTGGACGCCGGCATTTTCATTTTGCGCTCCGCCCGGCACAGGCCGCTCAGGCTGCGACGATATCGAACGAGTGTGTCAGTTCGGCGGTCTTGGCGATCATGATCGACGCCGAGCAGTATTTATCGTGCGACAGATTGATGGCGCGCTCCACGGTTGCCGGGTTCAGATTTTTGCCGGTCACGGTGAAGTGGAAGTGGATTTTGGTGAACACTTTCGGATCTTCGCTGGCGCGTTCCGCCTTCAGCGTCACCGAGCAGCCGGCGATTTCCTGACGGCTTTTCTTCAGGATCATCACGACGTCATAGGCGGTACAGCCGCCGGTGCCAAGCAGAACCATTTCCATCGGCCGCGGCGCGAGATTGCGGCCGCCGCCTTCTGGCGCGCCGTCCATCGCGACCAGGTGGCCGCTGCCCGTCTCGGCGGCAAACGCCATTCCGTCCTGCCCCATCCAGCTAACTTTGCATTCCATGCTGTGCTCCACCGCGCTTCGCTTATATCGAGACGGCATTGTAGCCCGGTGTTTGCGCGTCCGCCCGAAGGGACATTGCCTGAAATTTATGCAGAATGGCAGCTTGCGTGTTGCGCTGCGGCATGTTCGGCCGATTCGGGAATGCCCTGACAGATTTAGGGGTTTTACTCTAGATGATGTCTGCGCGCGCGACTTCTTCTTGGGCATCAAGTGATTGATTTAAAAGCCAAGTATCCAGCTGCAAAATCACTGCCGACGTTGCCGCATTATGAAATTGCGTTTCGCGATGCAAATGTTCTTGCATCGCACAAAGGCGGCTCATATAATCGATCCCATCGGTTGCAGCAGTTCTGCAACCTCCGCTGTCTCCTCCACCTCCTCCTTTGGTGGATTAAACCCGAACCATCCGTTCGGGTTTTTTTTCGCCTGTCGCCTGTCTCGCGGAGGGCGGTTTACGGGTGGTCAGTGGAGGCAAATGGGCTTGCGCCGCGCCAGGCGCGCACGACTTTCCGCCCGAAACCCCGCTTCCTTTGACTCGTTGCGGCAAATTCCTTTATAATTCAGAGCTTTTCCGCATCCGCGCCCGCGGAGGAAGAACCAGGGAGAGCCTGCACGCGCCTCGATGCGCACACTACAAGCAGGAAAAAACACATTGGGCGCAGCAATTTTTTTGGATCGATCATGAAGACGTTTTCCGCAAAAGCCCATGAGGTTACGCGTGAATGGTACGTGATTGACGCGACGGATAAGGTTCTCGGGCGTGTCGCCAGCGAAGTGGCACACCGTCTTCGCGGCAAGCACAAGCCTGAATTCACTCCGCACGTCGACACCGGTGATTTCATCATCGTTATCAACGCCGGCAAGCTGCGTGTCACGGGCAACAAGGCAACTGACAAGAAGTACTACCGTCACTCGGGTTACCCGGGCGGTATCTACGAAACGACATTCGGCAAGATGCAGGAACGCTTCCCGGGCCGTGCGCTCGAGAAAGCGGTCAAGGGCATGCTGCCGAAGGGCCCGCTCGGCTACGCGATGATCAAGAAGCTGAAGGTCTACGCTGAAGCAACGCATCCGCATTCGGCACAACAGCCGAAAGCGCTCGAGATCTAAGGGGAGCCCACATGATCGGTAACTGGAATTACGGCACGGGCCGCCGCAAGAGCGCCGTCGCACGCGTCTTCATCAAGGCTGGCAAGGGCGAGATCATTGTAAACGGCAAGCCTATCGCCGATTACTTCTCGCGCGAAACGTCGCTGATGATCGTGCGTCAGCCGCTGGAACTCACGAACCACGGCGTCACGTTCGACATCAAGGTCAACGTGAACGGTGGCGGTGAAACGGGTCAAGCCGGTGCGGTTCGCCACGGCATCACCCGCGCGCTGATGGACTACGACGCAACGCTGAAGCCGGAACTGTCGAAGGCTGGCTTCGTGACGCGTGACGCTCGTGAAGTCGAACGTAAGAAGGTCGGCTTCCACAAGGCACGTCGCAGGAAGCAATTCTCGAAGCGTTAATCGTTTCGGGTGCGAACCGGCTTTCGGGCTGGTCCGCTGCAAAAGCCGCCAACGCTTTCGCGAAGGCGGCTTTTTTATTGGCGGTTTTTATCAGCGGCTTTTTATCGGCTTTTCGCATGAGCGGTGCGGCAGCGATGTCGTGGCCAGAATGGCGGCTCGGCCCGCTCGGGCAGACGGGTGGCAGCCAGGACGCTGCAAAACGAATTCCCGGAAGAACCCATTGATTTTGTGGGCTTCAGCACGATATCGAGATCAGCCCTACAATAGCGGTTAGAAGCTTTTTGGAGAGTTCGAATGAACGCAGTCACCGATACACCCGTGACCGAGATGCCCGCCCCCTTCGTTTTTACCGACGCAGCGGCTGACAAGGTCAAGCAACTGATCGAAGAAGAAGGCAATGCGGACCTCAAACTGCGCGTTTTCGTGCAGGGCGGCGGCTGCTCGGGCTTTCAGTATGGTTTTACGTTCGACGAAGCCGTCAACGAAGACGACACTGTCATGAACAAGAGCGGCGTCCAGCTGCTGATCGATTCGATGAGCTACCAGTACCTGGTCGGCGCTGAGATCGACTACAAGGACGACATCAACGGCGCGCAGTTCGTCATCAAGAACCCGAATGCCACAACCACTTGCGGTTGCGGTTCGTCGTTCTCGGTTTGATGGCCGGTTAGGCGACAAGTTGTAAAGAGAAACGGGGCCTCGGCCCCGTTTCTCTTTACACGCGCGCGCATTTTGACGCCATCAGGCCGGGCTCAGCGCGGGTAAATTGCCCCGAGCACGCGCTCGGCGGCCGCGCCCGTCACTGCCGGCAAGTTGCCCGGCAAGCGCGCCACGCAGCGCATCGCGAGCCACGCAAACGCCAGCGGCTCGACCTGGCTTGGCGGCACCCCGAGTGCGTCGGTGGTCATTACCGGTACACCGCTTACGCCACTATCCTCGAGTGCCGCCTGCAGCGCTTTCAGCAGCTCTGGATTGCGCGCGCCGCCGCCGCACACGTAGACCGCTTTGACGTCCGACGCATGCCGCTCGATTTCGCGCGCCACTGTTACTGCGGTCAGTGCGACCAGCGTGGCCTGCACGTCGGCTGGCGCGAGCGCGGCGAAGGGCTGCAGTTTCGCATCAAGCCATTGCGCGTGGAACAGATCTCGGCCGGTGCTTTTCGGCGGCTGTTGCTCGAAAAAAGGCTCGTCGAGCAATGCGTTCAGCAGCGTGCGATCCACCTGACCGCCTGCCGCGAAGTGACCGTTTTCGTCGAAAGGCTTGCCGAGATGGCGCTGCGCCCACTCGTCGAGTAGTGCGTTGGCCGGGCCGCAGTCGAAGCCGCGTACGCCGCCGGTCGCGTTCAGAATCGTGATATTGCTGATGCCGCCAAGATTGCACACCACCCGTGTTTCGTCTTTCGCGCCGAACACGGTGGCGTGAAAGGCCGGTACAAGTGGCGCGCCCTGGCCGCCGGCGGCGACGTCGCGGCTGCGAAAGTCGGCAACCACGTCGATACGCGTCATTTCGGCGAGGAGCGCGGGGTTGTTGATCTGCCGCGTGTAGCCTTTTTCCGGGCGATGCCGCACTGTCTGGCCATGCACGCCGATCGCACGGACCTCCGCGGCGGACACGCGGCCGCTGCACAGCAGTTCGTGGCAGCACACCGTGTAGCGTGTGGCGAGCGCATTGGCCGCCAGCGCCTCGCGTTCAATTTCGTTGTCGCCTGGCTGCTGAAGCGCAAATAGCGCGTCGCGCAGGCCCGCCGCGAAGCCGACAAATGCTTCGGCGAGCACCACCGGCGGTTTTCCTTTGGCGAATCTGACGGCCACGCCGTCCACGCCGTCCATGCTCGTGCCGGACATCAATCCGAAGTAGACGCCGTCTGCGGGGTCTTGCGCCACGTTGCTGCTCCTCTTCGATGGTTCGTTGCGACGTTTTAGCAGATTATCGGTGCAAGCGAGGTCGAATATAAAGTGCCGTGACGGCATCGGCGCCGTCCGGCGTGCAGAAATCCTGCGACGTGGCGCGCTTGTGGCCGAGTCAGTGGGCTCGGGGGCGCGCATCTATGGGACAATCTCCTTTTTTCGCGACTTCACGTTTCCAGCATGAGCACCGAGTCCACCAAGCCCAGCCCTGCCTTTCCGATCACTGACGAAGTCCGTCACGCGCTCGCCGTTACTAAACGCGGCGTCGACGAACTGCTGATCGAAGACGAATTCGCGCAAAAGCTCGCGAAGAGCGCGGCCACCGGCGTGCCGTTGCGCATCAAGCTCGGGCTCGATCCGACCGCGCCTGACATCCACATCGGCCATACGGTCGTGCTGAACAAGATGCGTCAGTTGCAGGATCTGGGTCACACGGTGATCTTCCTGATCGGCGATTTCACGTCGCTGATCGGCGATCCGTCGGGCCGCAACGCCACGCGCCCACCGCTCACGCGCGAGCAGATCGAATCCAACGCCAAGACGTATTTCGAGCAGGCGGCCCTGGTGCTCGATCGCGACAAGACCGAAATCCGCTACAACAGCGAATGGTCGATGCCGCTCGGCGCCGACGGCATGATCAAACTCGCGTCGCGCTACACGGTGGCGCGGATTCTCGAGCGCGAAGATTTCACCAAGCGCTTCCAGGGCGGTGTGCCGATCTCGATCCACGAATTCCTGTACCCGCTGATGCAAGGCTACGACTCGGTCGCGCTGAACGCCGACCTCGAGCTCGGCGGCACCGACCAGAAGTTCAACCTGCTGGTGGGCCGCGAGTTGCAGAAGCAGTACGGCCAGGAGCAGCAGTGCATCCTGACGATGCCGTTGCTCGAAGGGCTCGACGGCGTCGAAAAGATGTCCAAGTCGAAAAACAACTACATCGGCATCAGCGAAAAGCCGACGGACATGTTCGGCAAGCTGATGAGCATTTCCGACGTGCTGATGTGGCGTTACTTCGAATTGCTGTCGTTCCGTCCGATGGACGAGATCGCCGGTTTCAGGAAAGAGATCGAAGCGGGCCGCAATCCGCGCGATTTCAAGGTGATGCTGGGCCAGGAAATCGTCGCACGCTTCCACTCGCAAGCCGACGCCGAGCGCGCGCTGGAAGACTTCAACCATCGCGCGAAGGGCGGCGTGCCGGACGATATTCCGGCCGTGACGCTGGCGGGTGCGCCGCTCGCAATCGGTCAGTTGCTCAAGCAGGCCAACCTCGTGCCGTCGACCAGCGAAGCGTTGCGCAATATCGAGCAGGGCGGCGTCAAGATCGATGGCGCGACCGTGTCCGACAAGGGCCTGAAAGTCGAGGCAGGCGAGTTCATCGTGCAGGTCGGCAAGCGCCGCTTTGCGCGCGTCACGCTGACAGCTTGATGACGGCGTCGCACATGCCGCTGCCGGGAGCGAGCCGATGATCGCACTGATCCAGCGCGTACGGCGCGCGGAAGTGCGCGTCGGCGACCGCATAACCGGCGCGATCGAGGCGGGCCTGCTCGCGCTCGTGTGCGCCGAACGCGGCGACACCGAAGCGGCGGCCGACCGCCTGCTTGCCAAGATGCTCGGCTACCGCGTGTTCAGCGATGCCGCAGGCAAGATGAATCTGTCTCTGCAGAATCTCGACGGCGCGGGCCGGGCCGGCGGTTTGCTGCTCGTCTCGCAGTTCACCCTCGCCGCGGATACGAACAGCGGCTTGCGCCCCAGCTTCACGCCGGCCGCACCGCCTGATGAGGGCAAACGTCTATTCGATTACTTCGTTTCGGCCGCCCGGGTGAAGCATGCGATTGTCGAGACCGGCGAGTTCGGCGCGGATATGCAGGTGTCGCTCGTCAACGACGGGCCGGTCACGTTCTGGCTGCAGACCAACGCCTGATTTTCAGCTGACGTCTCATCGCGACGCGCGCCGCCGCGCGCGTCGACCCCACCAGCCGCCATTTGCGACAATAGCGGCTCGGCACAACCGGCTACTGGCGCCTACTTTCCTCTTATGTCCACGCAAATCCTGTTTATCCGGCACGGCGAGACCGACTGGAACCGCATCAAGCGCATTCAAGGCCACATTGACATTCCGCTTGCGACAACCGGCTTCGAGCAGGCGCAACGGCTCGCGCGCCGCATCGCGAACGAGGTGAAAGAGGGCGCCCGGCTCGACGCGATTTATTCAAGCGATCTGCAACGCGCGCGGCAAACCGCGCAACCGATTGCCGATGCGCTCGGCCTGCCGCTGCAACTGCGAGAAGGTCTGCGCGAGCGTTCCTACGGTGCATTTCAGGGGCACGACAGCGACGAGATCGCGGTCCGCTTCCCCGACGAATACGCGCATTGGCAAACCCGCGATCCGGGCTTCGCGCCACCTGCAGGCGAGTCGCAACGTACGCTATATCACCGGGTGCTGCACGCGATCGAGCCGATCGTCGCCGCGCATCCGGGCGGGCGGATTGCCTGTGTCGCGCATGGCGGCGTGCTGGATTGCGTACGTCGCTTCGCGGCCGGCTTGACGCTCGACGCCCCGCGCGATTACGCGTTGCTCAATACGAGCGTCAACGTGGTGGATTTCGACGGCGGCAAGGCGACGATTGTGTCGTGGGCAGATGTGTCGCATCTCGACGCGCCTAGCGCCGATGACAGCTTCAAACGCGTAGTGCCAGAGCCGGGACGCTAAGCGGTGTTGGCCCGGTTGCCAAGGCCTACTTCGTTTCACCCACAGCGGCGACCCGGCGCCGCGCACGCTTCGATACCCCGTTCACCAGCGCCCAGCGGATCACCGGGGCGATCAACCTGACGCCGGGTCGCGCAAGCGCCCGGCGAACGGCGGTAAAGCGGCGGAATCCCAGCATCGCCTGCGCCCAATCGGGCAGCAGATCGACGCCGGCGTTGAGCATCAACAGTCCGGCCGGCCGCATTGCCACGCTCGGTGTGGACGCGGTCATCAAAATCCGCACGACTTCGCGCGTGCGCTCACTGGCCACCAGTTCGGATTGCATGGCGAGCAGGTAGGCGTCGATTTCGGCGCGAGAGCGCGGGATGTTCGACGCGCCGAGCATCTCGGCAATCCGCGCGGTTTCCGCGAAGTACTGATCCTGCGCGGCAACCGGCAGCGCGGCATTGACATAGTGCAGATGCGCGGTCATGAAACTCGAGACTTCGGCGACATGCACCCATGTCAGCAGCGCGGGGTCGCTCGCGCGATACGGCCGGCCGTCGGGTGCCGTGCCGCTCACCTCAAGATGAATCCGCTTTACGCGTTCGATCAGCGCGAGCGCATCGTGCCGGTTGCCGTAGGTCGTGCCGGCGATGAACGTAGCGGTGCGGCGCAAGCGGCCGAGAATGTCGGTACGAAACGACGAGTGGTCCCACACGCCCGCCAATGCCAGTGGATGCAACGCCTGGAGCAGGAGCGCGCTGATGCCGCCCGTCATCATCGACGTGAAGTCGGCGTGCACTTTCCAGCACACCGATTCCGGTCCGAAGAGCCCAAGGTCGCCGGGCGGCGACGAATAGTCGAGTGTGGGGCCGCTGCCGCTCGTCAGATGCGTGACGCCGGCGGCCAGCTTTGAGCGGATCCTTCCGGCAATCAATTGCGCGAAACCGGCGCGTGAAGCGGGCTGTTTGGCTTGATCGGACATCCTAAACCGGCCTCACGCGACGAATACTCCGCTCACGTTGCCGCCGCATCCCACAGGCCGGGCAGCGGACTTGACGATTCCGGCGCGGCAAGGCCGAAGTGC
>CAVTXZ010000003.1:0-8254 GCA_963738755.1 uncultured beta proteobacterium | reverse complement strand
GTGGCGCGCCTTCGACGAGTACCGTATTGCTCGGCGGATGTCCACTTCCGTGCCCTGGTGGCGGTCCACCTGGAGGACGTCCACCTCCGTGACCCGGCGGTGGACCCGGGGGCCGCCCGGCACCTCGTCTCGGCGGCGGTGGCGGCGGGTGATGTGCCCAGCGCGACTGTTGGCCGTACCATGGCCGGCCGCGATAATAGTTGCCCCAGTAGGTACCAATCGAGAATGTCACGATTGGCAAGCCGATCACTGTGCCGTAGTTCATCACTGGCACATTGCTGCCTTGATAGGGATAGCTGAGCCGCGCCGCGTAGACCCAGCCACGCAGGTTTGGCGCGGCAACGTCGCACCACTGATAGTTGCTGATGCAGCCCATCACGGTGAGCGGCACGCCGCCGGGCAATTGCGTTACGACTGGATAATCGGGCGCGGGGCCTGCGCGCACGTTGACCGTGCCATTCGTGTAGGCCTGCGACTGGGCCAGAGCCACTGCTGGCAGTGCCAGCAAGCTGGCTGAGACACACATCCATCGAACGAGTTGTTGTTTCATCTTTCTCCCGTTTTACGTCCTGCGGGTTGGCCGGTGCATGTCGCGTGCGTCGTATGTCGCGCGCCCCGTGTTTGCAACCACTCCAGGCCGCCTCGTTTCGCAAAGCGTTAGTCCTGAAGCGCACGCACAGCGTGTACCTGAAAGCATTGTCGCCACAAAGAAAAGGCAAATAAGAGAGCGGCTCGAACCCAGCTTTCTTAAGCGGGTCCCTGACGTGAAAGGAGATCGTGGCTCCGTGGAAGATGAGCCTGTGAAGTGCCCGGGCAGCCATGCGCCCGGCGGCGCGACGCGACAGAAGCGGCACTTCCCAGACCGCTCGCCGGATTCTACACACACGGTTTGCCCGACGCGCCGGTTCGCGTTGGCACGAGTAGTGGAGCTCGCCGACATGCGAGCGCCCTCCTCGTCCAACGGTACAAGACTTCCAAAATACCCGCTGATTTCCGCCGCCTCGCCGAGGCGAAGCCGAAGGCCCGCGCTACGCGCAACCGAAGCCCCCGGTTTCCCTGGTGGACCCGTCCGCGACGCACGCAGTGCGGAGTGGGAGCGGATGACGGCTGTGTCACTGGCACATATGGACCACGGTGTGATGCGTTAATCGCACCACAATCCCCTCCAAGCCAGGGGACCCACTTAAGAGTTAGCGGTTTAAGCCCGCTTTCTTTGCTTACTTTCTTTGCGGCGGCAAAGAAAGTGAGTGCCGCCCCGCACAGGGGCAACGCTAATAAACCACAAACAAAACAAGCAAACCCA
The DNA here is from genome assembly GCA_963738755.1 of uncultured beta proteobacterium. GTDB lineage: Bacteria > Pseudomonadota > Gammaproteobacteria > Burkholderiales > Burkholderiaceae > Paraburkholderia. The sequence continues at coordinate 6,951 of CAVTXZ010000003.1, read as the reverse complement.
AACGCCGAAGGCAAAAAAAACCTCCATCAACAGCAAAAAAACCCATTCGAAAAACCCGAACGACTACATCATCAAAATGGCACGACACCCCCCTCCCGCAAGGGCATTATCAACCCCATCCCCCGTAACACTCTTTCGGAGAAACACAATGACTCGCTTCCAAGGTAAATCCGTACTCATCACTGGCGGCAGCAGCGGCATCGGCTTCGCCGCCGCCCAGGCTTTCGCGAACGAAGGCGCCCGGGTCGTCATCACAGGCCGCGACGCCGCCGCGCTCGAATCCGCCAAAACCGCACTCGGCCCGAACACCCTCGCCGTGCGCAACGACGCAGGATCGATTGCCTCGGCCCGCGAACTGGCAGCCACCATCGACGCCGCCGGCATCCGTCTCGACGCCGTCTTCGTGAATGCCGGAACCGCGAAGTTCGCAGCGTTCGCGGATGTGGACGAAGCCCTCTGGGACGCGACATTCAATACCAATGTCAAAGGCGCCTACTTCCAGATCCAGTCACTGTTGCCGCTGCTCAATCGCGGCGCATCGATCGTCATCAACGGGTCGATCAACGCGCATATCGGCATGCCTGCATCATCGGTGTATGCAGCCAGCAAAGCGGCCGTGATCTCCCTTGCCAGGACCTTGTCCGCCGAATTGCTGCCGCAAGGCGTGCGCGTCAATGTCGTGAGCCCCGGCCCCGTGCAAACGCCGTTGTACGGCAAACTCGGCCTCGACGCCGCCACGCTCGAAGCGACCGCCGCGCACATCCTCGGTCAGATCCCCGCCGGCCGCTTCGGCACGCCGGAGGAAATCGCCTCGACCGTGCTGCATCTCAGCGCGCCGGAATCGGCGTTTATCGTCGGCACGGAAATCATCGCCGACGGCGGCATGAGTCAGCTTTAAGAACGCGCGCAGGCGAGTCGTGGCGCGGCCAAAAAAACGCGGCCGCGCCACGGCACAAACTTCAAACCGCCCGCCGCCTCGCGCTCACCCACCCCATACCTATGCACTATGCACCGGGCCTTCGACAAACGCGGCCCGGCAGGCCCTCCTTTTGTCGAGACAGTCATGCGTCTGAAACTCTCCTCCCTTGTACTGGCCGCAGCGCTTGCATTGTCGGCCGCGGCACCGGGCGCGCACACCGCCCAGAACAGTCCGGACACCGACAGCGCAACGCTCGCTCTTGCGCCGAATTCGGCCGCGCTCGCTGCCGCGTCCGCGAAAATCCACGACGGCAAGATCGACGTGAACGGCGTGCGCTACCACTACCTGCTGGCGATCGGCCACGGCACGCCGGTCGTGCTGCTGCACGGCTGGGCCTCGACCTCATTCATGTGGCGCTTCGTGATGCCGCAACTGGTCGCGCGCGGCTATACCGTGCTCGCACCGGACCTGCGAGGGCTCGGCGACACCGCCAAGCCCGCGGGTGGATACGAGAAGGCCAACGTCGCCGAAGATATCCACGCACTGGCCGCGCAATTGAACCTCGGCCCCGAAGTCAACGTGGTGGGCCACGACATGGGCGGCATGGTCGCGTATGCCTACGCCGCGCAGCATCCCGATGAAGTGCGCTCAGTGGCGATTCTCGATGTGCCGCTACCCGGCATCGACCCGTGGGATCAGTTGGTGCAGATGCCTCGCACGTGGCACTTTCGCTTTTACGCCGTGCAGGACGTGCCGGAAATGCTGATCGCCGGCCGCGAACTGGAGTATCTGAAGTGGTTCCACAATTCGGAGGCGGTCAACTCGCGGGCCTTCACCAACGAAGTCGAGCAAACCTATGCGCGCGAATACGCGATGCCGGGCGCGTTGCGCGCGGGCTTCGAGTACTACCGCGCGTTCCCCGCGGACGTGAAACAGAATCAGGCATTCGCCAAACATAAGCTGACGATGCCGGTGCTCGGCATCGGCGGTGCTGGAAGCCTGGGACCGATCGTCGGCGAAGAACTGCGCAACGTGGCAACCAACGTGCAGGCCGTTCAGATCGAGGGCGCCGGACACTGGGTCGCGGAAGAGCAACCGGACGCCGTCACCGATGCCTTGCTGAAGTTCCTGCCGCCAGCCCGGTAAAGGTGATCGTGGCCGCAGCAGCGCTTCAATGAATCCGCGTCGGCGGGTCCGCCTGATGATCGTCGGACGGACCGTCATCGCCGAACAGTTCCGCGCATAGACCCTGGCCGGTCTCGCTCAGACGCGCCGTACCCGCGCCTTCCTCGTTGAAGGTGGTCTCCACCAGATCGCTGTCGACCAGCGCCGTGAGTTGCCGCCGCAAGCCGCTCATCGGCACGCCCGCCTGCTTCGACAGTTTGGCGAGCGACCACGCGCCGCCCGGCGTCTCCCGATGCGCGCGCCACAGTTGCGCCAGCACGGCCACCAGCACCGGATCGATTTCATCTTCGTTCATAGGCGTCTCCTTTCAAGCCATCTGCGCAACCAGTTCACCCAGGACCTTCAATGCCGCTTCGGTCTGCGCCGTCCACGGATAGCTGTAATTGAGCCGGATGAAGTGGCGAAAATCGTTGCGTGTCGAAAACATCATGCCCGGGCCGATCGTGATGCCGCGCGCGAGTGCGGCCTGATAGAGCTGCATCGAATCGACGCGTTCGGGCAATTCCACCCACAGCACGTAGCCGCCCTGCGGTGTCGAGGTGCGCGTGCCGACGGGAAAGAACCGCTGCACCATGGCCGTCATGATGCTCGCCTGCTGCCGGTAGACCTTGCGCACGTGCCGCAGATGACGATCGTAGCCGTCCTGCTTAAGGTAATCGGCGACGGCGACTTGCGGCACGGATGGCGTGGTGAGCGTGTTGAGAAACTTCAGCTTCTCGACTTGCGCGCGATAACGCCCCGGCATCGCCCAGCCGATCCGGTACGACGCGGTCAGACTCTTCGAGAACGACGCGCAGTGCAGCACCAGGCCCTGGGTGTCGAAATTCTTCAAGGTCGAAGGCCGCGTCTCACCGAAATAAAGCTCCTGATAGACGTCGTTCTCGATCGCGGGAATCTTGTGCGCGGCGAGCAGTTCGACCAGTTGCCGCTTGCGCGCGTCCGGCATCTGAAAGCCCATGGGATTCTGGAAATTCGGCATCACCATGCACGCGGCGATCTTCTGTCTGGCGATCACCTCGGCCAGCGCCTCGATGTCGATGCCGTGTACCGGGTGCGTCGCCACCTCGATCGCGCGCATGCCCAGCCGTTCGATGGCATGCAGCATCGCGTAATAGGTCGGCGATTCGACCGCCACGGTGTCGCCTGGTTTGGCGACCGCCTGCAAGCTCAGGTTGATTGCCTCCGTGGCGCCGAGCGTGATGATGATTTCGCCAGGATCGACCGGTACGCCGTTTTCCGCATAGCGCCGCGCGATTTGCCGGATCAACTCGGGGTTGCCGGGCGGCAGGTCGTCGATCAGGTTCCAGCTCGTGTGGCGCCGCGCGATCGCATTGGCGTACTGGTTGATACGCCGCCACGGAAACAGCGAAGGATCGGGATACGGCGAGCCGAGCGGTATCGCGTCATGTGCGCGGATGCTGCGCAAGGTCGACAGCACGAGCCGGCTCACGTCGACCGCGGCCGCGACCGGCGGCGTTTGCGCAGCGCTCTTGCGACGCTTGTGCGGGTCGTCGAGCGCCGTTGCGCTCGCCACGGCGTCGCGCACGAAATAGCCGGACTGCGGCCGGCTCTCGACAATCCCACGGCTTTCCAGCAGCGCGTACGCATGCAGCACAGTCTTGATGCTGACGCCGTGCTGCTGGCTCGCCTGCCGCACCGACGGAATCCGCTCGCCCGCCGCAAAGACGCCGCGGCGCACGGCTTCGGTCATTTCATCGACGAGTTTTTCGTACAGTTTCAAGGACCTGACTCGAACGAAAGCGTGGGCGGGGCACCAGTCTACGGCAATTATCCCGCAACTGTACCCCTCTTCTTTCCGATTTTCTGTATGCTGCGCCGTTTTTGGAACACAGTAGGCTTGTGTTCATCGGCGCATACGCCTCGTTCTGGCCCCTCCGGCGGCACCATCATGAAGAAACCCGAAGCTCGCATCGAACCGTACACGCACCCGGCCGCAGGCTGGGGCGCGCTCAAATATGTCGCGATCAACCTGCTCAAGGAAAAGGTCACGGGCGGCAACTATCGAACGCTGCTCAAACAGAATCAGCCGGACGGCTTCGACTGCCCGGGTTGCGCATGGCCGGATCGCGAACATGCGTCGACCTTCGAGTTCTGTGAAAACGGCGTCAAGGCAGTGGCCGCCGAGGCGACCAGCAAGCGGGTAACGCCGTCGTTCTTCGCGGAGCACAGCGTCGCCGAACTGATGAACCAGTCGGATTTCGAACTGGAACAGCACGGCCGCCTGACCGACCCGCTCGTCTACGACGCGACACGCGACCGTTACGTGCCGATCGGCTGGGACGAAGCCTTCGACCTGATCGCCGACCACCTGAAGCGTCTCGACGATCCGGACCGCGCCGCCTTCTACACGTCGGGCCGCGCCAGCAACGAAGCCGCCTTCCTGTATCAGCTGTTCGTGCGCATGTACGGCACCAACAACTTCCCCGACTGTTCCAACATGTGCCACGAAGCGACCAGCCGCGGTTTGCCGCATACGGTCGGCATCGGCAAGGGCACGGTCACGCTCGACGACTTCGAACACGCCGACACGCTGCTGATCTTCGGCCAGAATCCGGCGACCAACCATCCGCGCATGCTCGGCGAACTGCGCGAGTGCGCGAAACGCGGCGCGACCATCGTGTCGATCAATCCGCTGAAGGAACGCGGGCTGGAGCGTTTTGCGAGCCCGCAGCATCCGGTGGAAATGCTGACCATGGGCAGCACGAAGATCAGTTCGGTATTCATCCGGCCGAAGGTCGGCGGCGATTTCGCGCTCATCAAGGGCGTCGCGAAACGCGTGATCGAACTCGATGACGAAGCACAGCTCTCGGGCCTCGAGCGCGTGCTGGATGTTGCGTTCATCGCCGAACACACGGTCGGCTTCGAAGCATTCACCGACGATCTGCGCGCCGAAAGCTGGGACACCATTGTCGCCGAGGCGGGCGTGCCGTTCGAAGAAGTGCTGAAACTCGCGGACATCTACGTAAAAGGTCGCGCGGTGATTTCGACGTGGGGCATGGGCCTCACGCAGCACAAGAATTCGGTGCCGACGATCCAGCTGCTGTCGAACCTGATGATGATGCGCGGCAATATCGGCCGTCGCGGCGCGGGCTTGTGCCCGGTGCGCGGACACTCGAATGTGCAGGGCGACCGCACGGTCGGCATCGAGGAAAAGCCGACCCAGGAATTTCTCGACCGCCTCGGTGAAACCTACGATTTCGAACCGCCGCGCGAACATGGTCTGGATGTCGTCAATACGATCCAGGCGATGCTCGACGGGCGCGTGAAAGTGTTCATCGGACTCGGCGGCAATTTCTCGATCGCAACGCCGGACACGCCGCGCACGTGGGACGCGATGCGCTCGTGCGATCTGACCGTGCATATCACCACCAAGCTCAACCGCAGCCACCTGGTGCACGGCCGCGACGCGCTGATTCTGCCCACCCTCGGACGCACCGAGATCGATTTGCAGAACGGCGTGGCGCAAGGGGTGACCGTTGAAGATTCGATGAGCATGGTGCACATCTCGTACGGCATGAACAAGCCGGCCTCGGAGAATCTGTTGTCGGAGATCGCGATCGTCGCGCGCATGGCGCATGCCACGCTCGGCAGCGGCAAGGTCGACTGGCTTGCGCAGGCCGCCGACTATGCGCTGATCCGCGACGGTATTGCAAAGGTGATCGACGGCTTTCACGACTACAACGAACGCCTGAAAAATCCAGGCGGCTTTCACCTCGGCGTGGCCTCGCGCGAGCGCATCTGGAAGACGCCGAGCGGCAAGGCTCAGTTCATGGTGCACGCGATTGCAGTCGACACACCGATTCATCGCGCGCGCGCGGAACATGGCGAGCGCCTGATGACGTTGATGACGACCCGCTCGCACGATCAGTACAACACGACGATTTACGGCCTCGACGACCGTTATCGCGGCGTGTATGGACAGCGGCGCGTGTTGTTTGCCAACAAGGACGATCTGGCGATGCTCGGGTTCGCCGCCGGCCAGCGCGTGGATATACGGAGCGTGTGGGCCGACGGCATCGAGCGTCACGCGGCGGGATTCCTGCTGGTGGAGTACGACATTCCGCGCGGTTGCCTGGGTGCGTACTATCCGGAAACGAATCCGCTGGTGCCGTTATCATCGGTCGCGGATGGCGCGGGGACGCCGACTTCGAAGTCGATTCCGGTGTTGTTGACGGCCTCGGTTGCCGAAGCGGTTGCCGCGTGAGGCAACAAATCTGACGATGGGAAATTCAGGTCTGGCGCTTGACGCTCAGGCCTGGTTTTTCGACAGATCGCGATGCGTCAGGTATAGACGCAGATCGAATTCAATCTGGTGATAACCTGGTTGCATGAATTCGCAGAGGCGGTAGAAGGCCTTGTTGTGCTCGCTTTCCTTCAGGTGCGCGAGTTCATGCACCACGATCATTTTCAGAAATTCCGGCGCTGCCGATTTGAACAGCGAAGCGATCCGGATTTCTTTCTTCGCTTTCAGCTTGCCACCCTGCACACGGGAAATGCTCGTGTGCAGCCCTAGCGCATGGCGCAAAACATCGAGCTTGCTGTCGTAAGTGACTTTGTCGATCTGCTCCGCGCTGCGGAGATGGTCGCGCTTTAGCTCCGCGCAGTAGGCGTACAGCGCTTTGTCTGTTTGCACCTCGTGCGTGTTGGGATAGCGCTTCGCCAGATATTCGCCTAGCTGGTTTTCAGCTATGAGCGTTGTTACCTTTTCCTGCAGATGCGCCGGGTAGCCGGTTAGGTATTTCAGTTGCTGCAATGGGAACACCTGGATCGTTTGTTCAAGCCTTCGATGATAACGAAAAATGGGTGTGACAGCGGCATTGCGTCGT
>CAVTXZ010000002.1:0-97272 GCA_963738755.1 uncultured beta proteobacterium | reverse complement strand
CAAGCCGGTTTCCTCGCGATAGGCGCGATGAAACCGGCCACTGCATGCAGGAAGAGGTGGAGACGACAAAGCGGTAGATAGCAGTAGATAAATAAAGCCGGGCGCCTGAGAGGGCGACCCGGCTTTTTAACGGGCGCGGCGCGCTGTTGCGCGTGTTATCTGCGGTAGCGCGTCAAGGTGAGCCCGTCGAGATCGATCTCCGGCTTGCACTGCGTGATCAGATCCGCGACCACGCGGCCCGAGCCCATCGACATCGCCCAGCCCGTCGAGCCGTGCCCGAGGTTCAACCACAGATTGTCCACGCCGCACGGACCGAGCAACGGCGCGCCATCCGGCGTCATCGGACGACGACCCACCCAGAAGTGCGCCGAGGTTGGATTGGCTGCGCGCGGGAACCAGTCGCCGAGTACTTTCATGAGTGTCTGCAAGGCCTGCTCGCGCAAGGTGGATTGCCGATTGCCGAGTTCGGCGGTACCGGCCACGCGCAGATTGTTGCCAAAACGCGTGATTGCGGTTTTCAGTGACTCGTCCATCAACGCGGCGCGCGGGGCTTTTTCTTCGTCGGTGATGGGCAGCGTCGCCGAATAGCCTTTCACCGGATAAAGCGGCACCTTTACGCCGAGCGGTGCGAGCAACGCCGCGCTATCGACACCCAATGCCACCACCACCGCATCCGCCTGCAGTGTTTCGCTGCCGCGTTCGCTCGCGATACGCACGCCGCGCACCGCACCGCCTTGTACATCGAGCGACTCGACGCGCGTATCGAAGCGAAAGCGCACACCGTTGCGCTCGCAGATCGCGCGAAGCTCACGGGTGAAGCGCGCGCAATCGCCGGCTTCGTCGTCGGGAAGATAGAGGCCCGAGAGTGGTGTCTGGCGCGCCCAGCGCAAACCCGGTTCGATCTCGACGCATTGCGCGGCGCTGACCTCGCGGTGCGCGATCCCGGCGTCGCGCAGGATCGTCAACGCCGGTTGCGCAAGTTCGACGTCGTACTCGCTGCGAAACAATTGCAGGTAGCCCTGGCTGCGCCCGTAGTCGAACGGATGGCAGCGGCGGAATTCGTGCAGGCATTCTCGGCTGTAATAGGCGATGCGTTGCATCCGCTGCTTGTTGACGCGAAAACGCTCGAGGTCGCATTCACGCAGCCAGCGCGCGATCCAGCGCCATTGAGCGGGATCGAAGGTCGGCCTGAAGATCAGTGGCGAAGCTGGCTTGAACAGATACTTGAGGATTTTCGTCGGCATGCCGGGCGCGGCCCACGGCGTGACGTAGCCTGGCGCGATCACGCCGGCATTGCCGAAACTGGTGGAGAGCGCGACATCCGGTTCACGCTCGATCAAGGTGACTTCAGCGCCTTGCTGACGCAGATAAAATGCGGTGGCGACACCGATGACGCCGCCGCCGAGAACAATCGTATTCATGTATTTGTACTGCGCGTTCAAACGTTGGGGTGGGGCGCGCCGAGCACTCTACCCTTGGTTTCCGGCAGGCACACCGCGGCGACGATCACCAGCAGATAGCCGGAGCCGGCGACGATGCCCATCGCTTTCACGAGCGTCATGGTTTGCGACAAGGTGCCGACCAGGATTGGAAAGAACGAACCGAGTCCGCGGCCGAGGTTGTAGCAGAAGCCTTGCCCCGAGCCGCGGATTGCGTTCGGATACAGCTCTGACAGATAGGCACCGACGCCCGCGAAAATCCCTTGTACGACGATGCCGAGCGGAAAGCCGAGCGCGAGCATCATGCCATCGGTAATGGGCAGCATCGTGTAGACCATGCCGAGTACAAACGAGCCGATGGCGAACAGCACGAAGGAGGCGCGCCGGCCGATTGTGTCGCAGAGGATCGCGCCGACGATATAACCCGTGAACGAGCCGACGATCAGCACGATCAGATAGCCGCTGGTATTGAACACGGAAAGATGACGCACCGTCTTCAGATAAGTGGGTAACCAGGTGGTGATCGCGTAGTAGCCGCCGAGCATGCCGGTGCACAGTACGCTGCCCAGCAGGGTGGTTCTGAGGTGAGGCAACGAGAAGATTTGCAGGAAGTGCGAGGTATCGAAGCCGCTGTCGCGGGCGCGGCGGGTTTCGAGAAAGATCTCGGGATCGCTCACATTGCGGCGGATATAGATGATCCATGCCGCGGGCAGCAAGCCGATCCAGAAGCAGGCTCGCCACGCGTATTGTTCCGGCAGCAGCGCGAAGAACGCCCAATAGATGATGGCCGCCGCGGCCCAGCCGAAGGACCAGCTGCTTTGCACGGTGCCCACGGCTTTCGCGCGATGCTGGGGCGAGCGGATGGTTTCCGCCATCATGATGGTGACCACGGACCATTCACCGCCGAAGCCGATGCCTTGCAGGGTGCGGGTGGTGAGGAGTTGCCAGAACGAGTGAGTGAAGCCTGACAGGCAGGTGAAGATTGCGAAGGTGGCGATGGTCCACTGGAGCACGCGGACGCGGCCGTAACGATCGGCGAGGATGCCGGCGAGCCAGCCGCCGATAGCGGATGAGATGAGCGAACTGGTGGCGATCATGCCCGCTTCGCTTTTGGTCATGCCCCATGTCGCGATCAAGGTGGGGATGAGGAATGAGTAGATCATGAAGTCGAAGGCGTCGACTGCGTAGCCGCCGAAACCAGCGTAGAGGGTGCGGCGTTCGCGCTGGGTTAATTCGGTGAACCATTGGAGAGAGGGCATGTTTTTTTGTGTCTCCTGGACTGGTTTTTTTGCCTGTCGGCGGCTCTGATGGTTTGGGGTTTTTGTATTCTAAGGGGATTGGAATTTTTTTTTGCCTTTGGCGGCGGCATTGTGCTGGTGTGCCTACGGCGGCTGGTGTTTCTGTTCTTATTGGTCTATTAGCTTTCCCCCTGTGCCCCGCATAGGGGCAACGCTAATAGACCAATAAAAATAGAAACGCCCAAAAAGCCAGAAAAACAAAAGACCAACACCACCCCAGCCAAAGGCAAAAAGCAAAAAAGCAACCCCCAATCTGCCGCGCATAAAAAAACAACCCGGCCGACGCAGTCAAAAAAAAATCCACCCCATCCCCGCCGCACGGCGCCAATCAGCCCACAGCGGCCACCACTCCAACCGGCAATTCAATTCGCACTTCCAACCCGCCCCGCGCATGATTGCGCACATGGCATCGCCCGCCGCGGTCATGCGCGAGCCGCGCCACAATCGCGAGCCCCAGCCCGCAATGCCCTTCGCCGCCACGCGCGGCATCGAGCCGCACGAAGGGCTTCATCGCGGCGGCAATCCGATGGTCCGGAATCCCCGTGCCATGATCCCGCACGTTGATCACCCAATGCCCGTCCTGCCGCTCCGTGACGATGTCCACCGGCGGCGCGCCGTGCTCGAGCGCGTTGTCGACGAGATTCGTCACGAGGCGGTCGAGCAGAGTGCGCGGCAACGTGAACGCTGGACCAGCCCGCAGATCCAGCGTGAAAAGCGGTGCCTCGTAGCCGTCGCTGGCGGAAAACTGTTCCTGCAGGAATGCATCCACTTCAACGGGCTGCCCGGCATCCGCGGATTGCCCTGCGAACTCCAGAAACTGCTGGACGATGTTGGTCAGCGAATCGACGTCGCGAATCAACCCGGCGCGCTCGCTTTCAGCCACCAACACGCTGGCGCGTAATCTGAGCCGCGTGAGCGGCGCTTTCAGATCGTGTGCGACGCCGGCCAGCATCACCGCCTGGTCGTCGCCGGCTTCGTTCAGGCGCCGCATCATGTCGTTGAACGAACCGATCAGGTCGCGCAATTCACGCGGACCCTGTTCGGTCACAGGCTCCGGCCGCCCGCCTGAACCGAACGCGCGCGCAGCGTCGGCTACGCGCGACAAGGGCCGCTGCATCTGCCAGACCGCGAACAGCGACAGGATCAGCGAGGCCAGCAGCATCGAACTGGACTCGATCAGAAAGCGCGGGCGCGGCGGCACGTTGACCGGTACCACCACCCAGTTTGGCTTGCCAGGGAACAGGACCCACAGTTGCGGCGGCCGTAGATCGTCGACTGCGATCCGCGTGCCGGCTGGCAGGTTTTCGCGCAAGTGCCGGCTCAATTCGACCAGCGGATGATCGGTCGGGGTGCGCAGATGCACATTCGCCGGCATGCTCGAGGTAGGCACAAGATGGACACGCATGGCGGGCGCGAGTGCGGCGCCCTTCATCGGCTCGCCGTTGACGGCTTGCAGCACCAGCAGAATGCCGCGCGCGAAACCGTCGATTTCATGGCGCGGCGGCTGCATCACCAGCAGCGCGAACCAGCTGGCCTGAATCGCGAACAACACCACGGTCGACAGCAACGCCATTCGGCCGAACAGCGTGTTCAGCGGATTTCTCATGCGGATGGCGTAATCCCGTCGGTGAAGGGCATGCCGTCGGCGTCGGGCACGAACACGTAGCCTTTGCCCCGCACCGTCTGGACGTAGAACGGGTTGGACGGATCGTCCTCGATCACCCGGCGCAGGCGCCAGATGGGTACGTCGAGACTGCGGTCGCGGAAGGCGAGATTGTCGCGATGCACGAGATCGTGAATCAGCACGCGCGAGAGGACTTTGTACGGATTGTTGACGAATATCTTCAGGAGCGCGAACTCGCTGTCGCGCAGCGGCAGCTTGGTGTCGTCGCGCGAGAGCGAGCGCGTGGTGAAGTCGAGTTCGAACGGCCCGAAGCGATACGGTTTACGGGCCTCGGGCGCGCTGGTGGTCGACGGCCCGCGGCGCCGCAGCACCGTATGAATGCGGGCGAGCAACTCGCGCGGATCGAACGGCTTGGTCAGATAGTCGTCCGCGCCGAGCGATAGTCCGACAATGCGGTCGGCCACGGTGCCGCGCGCCGTGACGAAAATCACCGGAATATCGTCACCGGCGGCGCGCAAGGCGGTGAGCGCGCGCAGGCCGTCAGTGTTCGGCATCATGATGTCGAGCACGACGACCGAAGGGCGTTCACGCTCGAGCCTGCGCTGTAGATGAGTGCCGTCATGCAGCACTGACGCATCGAAGCCGTTCGACTGCAGAAACTTGCAAAGCAGATCGCGTACGACCGGATCGTCGTCGACGATAAGGACCTGTGGATTCATGGGGAAATTCTAGACCGGTGCGCTCGACGCGCGCCCGACTGTTTTCTTACCAACGCTTACGACGCCGCCAGCCACCCTCCCTGGCCCGCGTGAAGGACCCGACAATCAAGGCTCACGCCATATTTCAGGACTGCGATTCCGGACGTTGCGGCGGATCGCCTTGGGTCGCTCAGCCGAGCGTCAGGCCGCCGTCGATATGAATCACCTGGCCGGTGATGTGACGCGCTTCGTCGGAGAGCAGGAAGGCGATCAGCGCTGCGATGTCCGCGGGTTCGGCGACATGTCCGAGCGGAGTCGCTTCGGCGGCGCGGGTCCATGCCGCGGCATTATCGGCACTCGGACCGCGATCTTTACGGGTATAGCCAGGCGCCACGCAGTTCACCGTCACGCCATGTGGGGCGAGTTCGGCGGCGGCGGTTTTCGCCAGCGACTCGAGCGCCGCTTTCGCCGCCGCGGTTGCCGCGAACGGCGTGTCCGCGCGGTAGCGATGCGCGACGAACGAACTGAGTGCGACCACGCGGCCGCGTTTCGACGTTTCCAATGCGGACGTTGCGCGTTTCACCAGGGTGGCGAACGCGGCAGGCATGGCCGCGAACGCTGCACTGATACTGTCCGCGTCGAGTGCATTGAGCGTTTGCCGTTGCGCGTGGCCCGCGTTGGCAACCAGTTGATCGAGCGCGCCGAAGTTCGCCAGCGTGTGGTGAACGACGTGTTCAGCCGCGCCGCGCTCGGCGAGATCCGCGAATACCATCGCACAGCGCGCGCCATTCGCCGTGCAATCGGCGGCGACCTGAGCGAGACGTTGACGCGCTTCATCATCGGCGCCGCGTGCGTGCAGTGCCAACGCCGTGCGCGGAGCGGCGATGCGCCGCGCCAGTGCCGCGCCGATACCGGAACCCGCACCGGTGATCAGAACGACGCGGTCGAGTTCCGTGCCGCTCATGCCGCGACGGGTTCGTCCGAGCGTTCGACCTCGAGCGTTTCGCCGTGGAACGCCGCCAGCGACTCACGGTGCGCGACGCTGACAATGGCCGCCTTCGGCAAGCGCTCGGTGAACAGGTGGTACAGACGCGCTTCGTTTTCCGCGTCGAGCGCGCTGGTCGCTTCGTCGAGGAACAGGTAGTCGGGCTTGTGCAGCAGCACGCGGGCGCCGGCGAGACGCTGCTGCTCACCCGGCGAAAGGATGCGCGTCCAGTGTCCCGATTCCTGCAGGCGGTCGGCGTATTCAGAAAGATGGCAGACGACGAGCGCTTCGCGGCATTCGTCGTCCGTGTAGGCATCCGCGGCGGACGGGTAGCTGAGTGCCGCCTTGAGCGTGCCGATCGGCATATAGCTGACCTGCGGGATAAACATCATCCGCGCGTTGACGGGCGCGTCGATCGAGCCGTCGCCGAACGGCCAGAGGCCCGCGAGGGCGCGCATCAGCGTGCTTTTACCCGAGCCGGACGGGCCGCGCACGAGCCAGCGCGAGCCCGGCTGGATCGCGATATCGCGGATGCGCGACAGCGGATGGCCGTTGGGCAGCGCGAGTTTGAGGCCGTCGGTGGTGAGCTTGTCTTCGTCGACGAAATGCAGGTTGATGCCGCCGTGGGCGGTAGCGGGCGACACCGATTCCTTCAGACGCGGCGCGTGCACGACGCGCTTGAATTCGCGCAACCGGTTCACGGTAGCGCGCCATTCCACCAACGTGCCGTAACTGTTGATAAACCACGAAAACGAATCGCTGACGGTGCCGAACGCGCTCGAGATCTGCATCAGCACGCCGAACGTGAACGCGCCGGCGAAGTAGCGGGGTGCGGCGACCACCAGCGGGAAGATGATCGCGATCTGGCCATAGAAGCTCAGCACGAACGTGAGCCGCTTGGTGTACTTCATCACTTGCCACCAGTTGTCGCGGATGCGGCCGAACAGCGTGTGCGCGTTCGTCTTCTCGGTATCCATGCCGTTGTAGAAGGCGATCTGCTCGGCGTTCTCACGCAGACGGATCAGGCCGAAACGGAAATCCGCCTCGACTTTCTGCGCCTGGTAGTTGATCGGCACAAGCGGGTGGCCGACCTTCTGGATGATCAGCGAACCCACCACCGCGTAGAGCGCCGCGGCCCACACCATGTAGCCGGGAATTTCGAGCGGCATGCCGCCGAGCGAAATGGTCAGCGCGCCAGCCAGCGACCACAGGATCGTGATGAACGACACCAGCGTGACCACGGTGGACAGCAGATCGAGCGTGAGCGAGAGCGTGGTGGTGGCGAACGATTGCAGGTCGTCGCTGATCCGCTGGTCGGGGTTGTCGGCGAGGCGGTCGCGTTCGATCCGGTAAAAGGCGCTGTCGTGCAGCCACTCGTTCAGGTAGCGGGCGGTCAGCCACTGGCGCCAGCGGAAGCCGAGCATCTGCCGCAGATAGCGGCCGTACACCGCGAGGATGATGAAGCCGAAAGCGAGTCCCGAGAACACCATCAACAGGTGCGGGAAGTCGTGCACGTTTTTCGTTTGCAGCGCGTTGTAGAAGTCGGCGCTCCAGCGGTTCAGGCGCACGTTGATCCACACGACGAGCAGATTCATTACGATGATCGCGATGAGCAAACCCCACGCCGTTTTTCGTTCCTCGGAGACCCAATAAGGTTTGATCAGGCTCCAGGCGGAGACTTTTTCGTCTGGCGGCAGCACGGGGCTGGAAACGGTATTCGATGTCATGAGCATCCTGATGAAGTGCAGGCCCGGCGCGGGCTGGCCAACCTCGGGTTGCCCCGTGGCGGCCTAACCCGCAGCGGGTTAGCGGTGCATGCCCGGGCGTCGTGCTCGACGAACGCACGTCCGGGTGAGCAGCCGATTCTGGCGCGAACCCCTTAAGTGGAAATTAATTTCCACTCAACGGCTTCGTCTGGATGCCGCAATCGCCCGGCTGGGCGGATTACACCGCCGACGTCTGGCTCCAGCAGCATCCTGTCCTGGCATTGTGCCAGAGCGGCGAGTGGCGTCGCATGGATGAACCGGTACATAGTGCCTGATCGGCGCATGTATCGGCAAAAGCCGCTGGTTTGCGGGTGCCGCGCCTTTTATGGTCTAATGACCTTCGACGAAACAGGGGTGCTTCGCCCACAGGCTGCGTGATATTCATGCAGCGGCGGCGAGGCTGAGAGAAACCCTTTGCACCCGATCCGGGTAATACCGGCGCGGGAAGTTTCCGGAAGCAACCCGTCTTCCATCCCCCGCCGGGCGGCGTCCGTCATATGACGCGCGCATTGTCCGGCCGGCCTCACCCGCCGGTTTCGTCCTGGGTACGTGCGTTTTTTTGCCGTACGGAAAGGACTCGATGACCGCCTATTCTTCAGATATGTGTTTTGTTCTTCGCCACGTTGCCGTCGGCGTGGATTGCCTTGTTAGCCATTCGTGCCGCGAGTGCAGCGCGGAGCGTGCGCGATGATCCGTCTTGCTCAACCCGATTTCGCGGTGCTCGGCGGCGGTCTGTGCGGACGTCTGGTCGCCTGGCGGCTCGCCGGCCAGGGACACCGCGTGGCGCTGTACGAACGTGGCGACGCGGCCGGAACGCAAGCCGCCGCGTGGGTCGCCGCTGCGATGCTGGCGCCGCTCGCCGAAGCCGCCAGCGCCGAATTGCTGATCACGCGCCTCGGCGCAAGTTCGCTCGACACCTGGCCCGCGATTCTGGCCGAATTGCCCGAAGCAGTTTTCTTCCAGCGCAATGGCACGCTGGTTGTCTGGCATCACTCCGACCGCACCGAAGCCCCGCTGTTCGAACGCCGGGTGCGTTCGAACGCGCCGGCCGACTTGCTGGACGGCGGTTTCGTGGCGCTCGCCGGTGCCCAGGTCGGCGCGGCCGAGCCTGCCCTGGCGGGCCGTTTCAATCAGGGCTGGCTGCTGCCGCGCGAAGGACAACTGGATAACCGCCAGGTGCTGACCGCGCTTGCTGCGGGGCTCGCCGAACGCGGCGTCGACATGCACTGGAATACGCCGGTCGACGAGCACGCGTTGCCGCCAGCCCGAATCACGATCGATTGCCGCGGCCTCGGCGCGAAGCCGGTGTTGCCGACGCTGCGCGGCATCCGTGGCGAGGTCGCGCGCGTGCATGCACCCGGAATCAATCTGACGCGGCCGGTGCGCCTGTTGCATCCGCGTTATCCGCTCTACATCGCGCCGAAACAGGACGATCTCTACGTGATCGGCGCGACCGAAGTGGAAGGCGAAGACATGTCGCCGGTCAGCGTGCGCTCGGCGCTCGAGTTGCTGAGCGCAGCTTTCTCTGTGCATCCCGGCTTTGGCGAGGCCCGCATCCTCGAACTGAATTCGCAGTGCCGCCCGACCTTGCCGGACCACCGTCCGGCGCTGCTATGGGATGGCGCGCAGACCCTGCGCGTGAACGGCCTGTACCGGCACGGCTACATGATCGTGCCCGAAGTCGCCGACGAAGCGGTGCGCTTCGCCGCGGCGCTGCTCGAAGGCCGCATTGGCGACGCCGACGCTTTCGCCGACTGGCAACGCGCGGCGCGCTGGAGCGAGCTGTTTCAACTGGATTCCACGCGGGAGCCGGCATGAGCGTTGCGGTTTCTATCGCACGTCCCGCCGCTTTCGCTATCGACTGAACCGTATTCGAACACCATGGACATTCATATCAACCAGAAGCCGTTGTCGTTGCCCGAAGGCGCGACTGTCGCCGATGCGCTCACCGCGTTCGGCGCGCGTCCGCCGTTTGCGGTCGCACTGAATGGCGATTTCGTCGCGCGCACCCAGCATGCGGCGCGCGCGCTGCAGGCGGGCGATAAGCTCGATGTCGTGCAACCCGTGGCCGGCGGTTGAGTGCCCGCCACGCATTGCCGGAGACAAGGATTATGCAAATGACTTCCCCCCAACCCGCCGACACGCTCAAGCTGTACGGCGAAACCTTCGCGAGCCGGGTGCTGCTTGGCACGTCGCGCTATCCGTCGCTGCAGTCGCTGTCCGATTCGATCGCTGCGGCCCGGCCCGGCATGGTGACCGTGGCGCTGCGCCGGCAAATGAACGAAGGCGGCGCGGAAGCCGGCTTCTTCGACCTGCTCAAACGCCACGGCGTGCCGCTGTTGCCGAACACGGCCGGCTGCCTGACCGTCGGCGAGGCTGTCACCACCGCGCATATGGCGCGCGAAATTTTCGAAACCGAGTGGATCAAGCTCGAACTGATCGGCGACGACTACACGTTGCAACCCGATCCGGTCGGGCTGATCGAGGCGGCCGCCCAACTGATCAAGGACGGTTTTAAGGTTCTGCCGTACTGCACGGAAGATCTGGTGATCGGCCGCCGTCTGCTGGATGCCGGCTGCGAAGCGCTGATGCCATGGGGCGCGCCGATCGGCACCGGCAAGGGCGTGATCAATCCGTATGGCCTGCGGGTGTTGCGCGAGCGGCTGCCGGATGTGCCGCTGATCGTCGACGCCGGACTCGGCGTGCCGTCGCACGCCGCGCAGGTCATGGAGTGGGGCTTCGACGGCGTGCTGCTGAATACCGCTGTCTCGCAGGCAACTCACCCCGACGCGATGGCGCGCGCTTTTGCGCTGGGCGTCGAAGCGGGCCGCCAGGCTTTTCTGGCGGGGCCGATGGCCGAGCGCGAAACCGCGCACGCGAGCACGCCGGTGGTCGGCATGCCGTTCTGGCATCAGGATGGGAGCGCCGCATGACGCAAACTTTGCCGCTGAAAAACCGCGACCTCTTCTGGCCGCCCGCTGATGAACTGACCGAAGCCGCCGAGCGTATTCGCGCCCGCCTCGGCGAATGGCCGCCGACGCATGCGCCGTGGCGCATCTGCCTGACCGCGCCGGACGAGCCGAACGGTGGCGACCTGATTATCGTCGCCGACGCGCAGCAGCACGGCGAGCAAGTGGCCCGCTGGCTGGTGCAGGGCGCTGGCGTGATCGTCGCTGCCGAAAATCGCGCTACGCTGCATCTGGGCGGTGAGAAGTACCGCCTGGAAGGCCATCTGTCGGAAGACTGGATTGCCGCGCTGGCCGCGTTTCTGGACTGCGGTTTCGATCCGCACGACGCGCTGGTGCTGGCGCTCGCCTGGCGTGACGGCGACGAAACTCAGGCGGACGACGCATTTCCGGCCGATTTGACGCGTTTCCCTCGCATTGCCGGTTTGCCGGACGCGCCGGCGCAAGCCTTCGCGCGCTGCCCGGATCGGCTGGGCCTGTACCCCGTGCTGCCGACGGCGGAGTGGGTCGAACGGGTAGTCGGCTTTGGCGTGAAAACCGTGCAGTTGCGCCGTAAGTCGGCTGAACCGGCAGACGAACTGAAGCGCGAGATTGCCCGCTGTGTGGCCGCCGGCCGCCAGCACGACGCGCAGGTCTTCATCAACGACCACTGGCAAGCCGCGCTCGAAGCGGGCGCCTATGGTGTGCATCTCGGCCAGGAAGACCTGCATACCGCTGATCTTTCGGCGCTGGCGGCAGCCGGCGTGCGGCTCGGTTTGTCGACGCACGGTTTCTACGAGATTCTGACTGCCCTGCATTTCCGCCCCAGCTACATTGCGCTGGGCGCGGTGTTCCCGACCACCACCAAGGTCATGCCTACCGCCCCGCAAGGCCTGAAGCGTCTCGCGCGCTATGTCAGCTTGCTGGACGGCGTGGTGCCGCAGGTGGCGATCGGCGGGATCGATCTGCAGGTGCTGCCGGACGTGCTCGCGACGGGCGTGGGTTGTGCCGCCGTAGTGCGCGCGGTGACCGAAGCCGCCGATCCGGCTGCCGCGGTTTCCGCGCTGCAACATGCGTTTACGCAATAATCGTCAAGTTCGGTAAAGGGACGGGGCGCTTCACGGCAGCTTTTGCACGATGGCCCTATAATTCGGCCTTCCGTGTAAAAGGACTGTCAGTTTCGTGTCTTCTTCCCCAGAGACCCTCCTCGAGCTGCGCGACGTCGACTTCGGCTACGGCGACCGGCTGGTCTTGTCGAACCTGAATTTGCGCTTCAGGCGCGGCCAGGTTGTCGCGGTCATGGGCGGCTCGGGTTGCGGCAAAACCACGGTGCTGCGCCTGATCGGCGGCCTGGTGCGCGCGAGCCGCGGCCAGGTCCTGTTTCAGGGCGAGGACATCGGCGCGCAGACGCGCGACGGCCTCTACGTGCTGCGCCGCAAGATGGGCATGCTGTTCCAGTTCGGCGCGCTGTTCACCGACATGTCGGTGTTCGAGAACGTCGCCTTCGCGCTGCGCGAGCACACCGATCTCCCCGAAGAACTCATCCGCGACCTCGTGCTGATGAAACTCAACGCGGTCGGTCTGCGCGGTGCGCGCGATCTGCTGCCGTCCGAGATTTCCGGCGGCATGGCGCGCCGCGTTGCACTGGCGCGCGCCATCGCCCTCGATCCCGAACTGATGATGTACGACGAACCGTTCGCCGGACTCGATCCGATTTCGCTCGGCATCACCGCGAACCTGATCCGCACGCTGAATCAGGCACTTGGCGCAACCTCCATCCTCGTCACGCACGACGTGCCGGAATCGTTCGCGATTGCGGACTACGTCTATTTTCTCGCCAACGGCGGCGTGCATGCGGAAGGTACGCCGGCGGAATTGCGTGCGTCTACCGATCCTACGGTGCGGCAGTTCATCGACGGTGCGCCTGACGGTCCCTTCAAATTTCACTATCCCAGCAAGACGCCGCTCGCGGCGGATTTCGGCATCGGCGGAGGTCAGTCATGATCAGTGCGATCGGCCGCTCGGTGCTCGACGGGCTGGGAACGGCCGGCTATGCCACGCGCTTTTTCCTGCGGTTGCTGCTGGAATTTTTCCCGTTGCTGCGTCGTCCGCGTCTTGTCACGAAGCAGATCCACTTCGTAGGCAATTATTCGCTGGTGATCATTGCCGTGTCAGGGCTGTTCGTCGGCTTCGTGCTCGGCCTGCAGGGTTATTACACGCTGAACCGCTATGGCTCGGAGCAGGCGCTCGGCTTGCTGGTCGCGCTTTCGCTCGTGCGCGAGCTTGGGCCGGTGGTGACCGCGCTGCTGTTCGCCGGCCGGGCCGGCACGTCGCTCACCGCTGAAATCGGCCTCATGAAAGCGGGCGAGCAACTCACCGCCATGGAAATGATGGCGGTGGATCCGGTCAAGGTGGTGGTGGCGCCGCGCCTGTGGGCGGGCATTATCTCGATGCCGATTCTGGCCGCGATTTTCAGCGCGGTCGGCGTATTTGGCGGTTATGTGGTGGGCGTGCTGCTGATCGGCGTCGATGCCGGCGCGTTCTGGTCGCAGATGCAGGGCGGCGTCGATGTCTGGCGCGATGTAGGCGCCGGCGTCGTCAAGAGCGTGGTGTTTGGCGTCGCGGTGACGTTCGTGGCGCTGTTTCAGGGCTATGAAGCCAAGCCGACACCGGAAGGCGTGTCGCGCGCCACGACAAGGACGGTCGTGTACGCGTCGCTTGCGGTGCTCGGCCTCGATTTTCTGCTGACCGCACTGATGTTCAGCTAAGACTGCGTCGCAAGTTTCCCGTCGGCGGGCGCGTAACGGTACGCGGTACGCGCGCGGCGGGAATCTCAATGACGCGGCGGATTCACTTTGGGATGACGATGAAAAAGACTGCTCTCGACTTCTGGGTCGGCCTGTTCGTGGTGCTGGGTTTCGTGGCGTTGCTGTTTCTTGCGCTGAAGGCCGGCAACATGAGCTCCTTGTCGTTCCAGGCGACCTACCCGGTCAAGCTCAAGTTCGACAACATTGGCGGATTGAAGGCGCGTGCGCCGGTCAAGAGCGCGGGCGTGACCGTCGGCCGGGTTGCCTCGATTGGTTTTGACAGCAATGCGTACCAGGCGGTCGTCACGATCGATATCGACAAGCAATACCCGTTTCCGAAAGATACCTCGGCGAAGATCCTGACCTCGGGTCTGCTCGGCGAGCAATACATTGGCCTCGAACCCGGCGGCGACAGCGAAATGCTCAAGGCAGGCGACACGATTTCGATGACGCAATCGGCAATCGTGCTGGAAAACCTGATCGGACAATTCCTGTACAGCAAAGCGGCTGACTCGGGCGCCGCCAAGCCTGGCGCGTCGGCGGCAACGCCCGCGGCGCCGGCGCTACCCGCTTCGGGCGCGGCCGGTCAATAAGGAGAACAAGAATGAAGACCACACCCATCGGGGGCGCGCGCGCCTTCAAGATGGCCACGCTGGCGCTGGGTGCGGTAGCGCTCGCCGGCTGTACGACCGTACAGACGCCCACCAAGGGCGACCCGCTGGAAGGCCTGAACCGCACGATGTTCACCGTCAACGACAAGCTCGACCAGTACGCGTTGAAGCCGGTTGCCAAGGGCTACGTCTGGGCGACCCCGCAGCCGGTGCGCGATAGCGTCACCAACTTCTTCTCTAATATCGGCGACGTCTATATTGCGGCGAATAACCTGCTGCAATTGAAAATCACCGATGGCGTCGAAGACATCATGCGGATCGTGATCAATACGGTGTTCGGCGTCGGTGGCCTGTTCGACGTGGCAACGCTCGCCAAGCTGCCCAAGCACGACAACGACCTCGGTTTGACGCTGGGCCACTACGGCGTGCCGGCGGGGCCGTACCTCGTGCTGCCGCTGTTCGGGCCGAGTACGGTGCGCGACGCGGTTGGATCGATCGGCAATTACTATATCAACCCGCTGAGCTACATTCATCCGGACGGTCTAAGCTGGGCGCTGTACGGGCTCAACGTCGTCAATACGCGAGCGAATCTGCTGGGCGCGAGCGACGTGCTGGAAGGCGCGGCGCTCGACAAATACTCGTTTGTGCGTAATGCGTACCTGCAGCGTCGTCAGTATCTGCTGTCGGACGGCAGGCAGTCGCAGGCGCTGCCGAACTACGGCGAAGAAGCGCCACTGCCGAAGTACGAAGACGTTGACGGTGCTGCAGCAGCGGCGCCGCAAGCCGCTTCGGCGGCCGGTGCAACGGCCGGTGCGACCGCGGGTTCGACTGGCACTGCCGCCGCGCCGGAAGCAGCGTCCGGCACCGCCGAATCTCCACCGCTCGACCTGAACGGCGGTCCGGAAACCACGCAGATTCCGGCCGGTCAACTGGTGCCGCCGACGCGTTTCAACTTTCCCTCATTCAAATTGCGTTAAACATGCTGCCGTAACAGATCGATACGACTCTCGCAGTTTGCGCATGGATTGCTGCTGAACTCGCGTGCTAATGTCGGCTCAAACGGTTGCACTATTTTTTAAGGCAAAGCTCCATATGAAAAAATTTTTCCTGATTCCGTTGTTCGCTGCGTTGTTCTCGTTCGTTAGCGCGGGTGCGTCGGCACAAACCGTCGACGCGAACTCGCCGGATAGTCTCGTCAAGACGGTGACCCAACAGGTGATCGACGCCGTGCGCGCCGACAAGTCCATCCAGCAGGGTGACATTTCGCATATCACGCAGCTCGTCAACGAAAAGATCTTGCCGTACACCGATTTCCGCCGCACGACGCAACTGGCGATGGGCCGCAACTGGCGCACTGCCACATCGGAGCAGCAGAACCAGGTGGTCGATCAGTTCAAGATGCTGCTGATCCGCACGTATTCGGGCGCGCTGGCGCAAGTGCGCGACCAGCAGATCCAGTACAAGCCGTTCCGCATGAATCCGGACGACACCGACACGGTGGTGCGTTCGGTGGTGATGAACAACGGCTCGCCGATCGAACTCGACTACCGTCTGTACAAGACGCCGCAAGGCTGGCGCGTGTATGACATCAACGTGCTCGGCGCGTGGCTGATCCAGGCGTATCAGCAGCAGTTCACCGAGCAGATCCAGCAGAAGGGCGTGGACGGTTTGATCCAGTTCCTCACGCAGCGCAATCAGCAACTTGCCGCGGGCAAGCAGTCGTGAGCGGGATGCCGAAGCCAGTCGCAAGCTGCTTCGAGAGTGGCGCGACGCTTACCCACGCGAGCGCGAGCGCGGCGCTCGCGGCGGGTTTGCAGCGGATCTCGGCTGGCGCGAACGGGGTCGATTGTGCACCGCTTGTGCAGTTCGATTCATCCGCGCTGGCTGTTCTACTCGCCTGGCAACGTGCTGCTCAGGCGCGCGGCGCCGCGCTCCAGGTTGTCAATCTGCCGGCGGGTCTTGCCAGCCTCGCGCAAGCTTACGGCGTCGATACCCTTGTCGACCAGAGTTAGCGTGTCGACCAGAGTTAGCGCTTCAGCGCTTACTCTGGTCCCATAGCGCTTACTCCGGTCCCATAGCCCCCACTCCCATCCCACGCAGATCCTGCCGGCGCGACATCCGCACCTCATCGGCGTCTCCCCAACGCGCTAGCCGCGTCACCTGCCAATCCTCCGGCCGAATCGGGCCCATCGATTTTTGCCCTATAATCAAACGTTTTTTGGGGCAGATAACCGGCCCCAATTCCGTTCCTTCCAGCATTTTTTGCGCCCCCATTAGGCGCCGCCATGCAAGCGGCGCACCGTCATGTCAGCCATAGAAATTCGTAACGTCAAGAAGCGCTACAAAGACTTGCAGGCGCTCAAGGGCGTCAGCCTCACGGTGGAAGAAGGCGAGTTCTTCGGACTGCTCGGTCCAAACGGCGCGGGCAAAACGACGCTCATCAGCATACTCGCCGGTCTCGCGCGTGCCGATGAAGGCAGCATCGCGGTGCGCGGTCACGACGTGGTCGCCGATTTCCGCGACGCGCGCCGCGCGCTTGGCGTGGTGCCGCAGGAACTCGTGTTCGATCCGTTTTTCACGGTGCGCGAAACCTTGCGCATCCAGTCTGGCTACTACGGTCTGCGCAATAACGACGCGTGGATCGACGAGATCATGGCCAATCTCGATCTGACCGAAAAGGCCGACGCCAACATGCGCGCGCTGTCCGGCGGCATGAAGCGCCGCGTGCTGGTGGCGCAGGCGCTGGTGCACCGGCCGCCGGTGATCGTGCTCGATGAGCCGACCGCGGGTGTCGACGTCGAATTGCGTCAAACCTTGTGGAAATTCATTTCGCGGCTGAATCGCGAAGGCCACACGATCGTGCTGACCACGCACTATCTGGAAGAAGCCGAGTCGCTGTGCGACCGCATCGCGATGCTGCGGCGCGGCGAAGTCGTCGCGCTCGAGCGCACCAGTACGCTGTTGCAACGCTTTGCAGGCATGCAGTTGTTCGTGCGCTTCTCGCAAGGTGCACTGCCCGCCGAGCTGCGTCCGCTCGAAGTGGAAAGCGGCGCGGGCAACGGCAATGGCCGCCAGCATCTGCTGCGTCTGGCGAGCTACGACGACGTCGAGCGGATTCTGGCGCAGTGCCGCGCGGCGGGCTGCACGCTCGAAGAAATCGAGGTCCGCAAAGCCGATCTCGAAGATGTGTTCGTTCAGGTGATGAACGGTCCGGAAGTGATTGAGGGGCTCGCATGAGCGGTTTTCGTACGCTGTTTTATAAGGAAATCCTGCGTTTCTGGAAAGTGTCGTTCCAGACCGTGCTGGCCCCGGTCATCACCGCGCTGCTGTACCTCACGATTTTCGGTCACGCGTTGCGTGGCCACGTCGAGGTCTATCCGGGTGTCGAGTACACGAGTTTCCTGATTCCGGGTCTCGTGATGATGAGCGTGTTGCAGAATGCGTTTGCGAACAGTTCGTCGTCGCTGATCCAGTCGAAGATCACCGGCAACCTGGTGTTCGTGCTGTTGCCGCCGTTGTCGCACTACGAGATGTTTGGCGCCTATGTGCTGGCGGCGGTCGCGCGCGGTCTCGCGGTCGGCTTCGGGGTGTTCATCGTGACGATCTGGTTCGTGCCGGTCAGCTTCAGCGCGCCGCTGTACATCATCGCGTTTGCCGTATTCGGCGCGGCGATTCTCGGCACGCTCGGTTTGATCGCCGGCATCTGGGCCGAGAAATTCGATCAGCTGGCCGCATTTCAAAACTTTCTGATCATGCCGCTCACGTTCCTCTCGGGCGTGTTCTACTCCACGCATACGCTGCCTCCGGTGTGGCGCGAAGTGTCGCGGCTCAATCCTTTTTTCTACATGATCGACGGCTTTCGCTACGGTTTCTTCGGGATGTCGGATATCAATCCGCTCGCGAGCCTCGCGATCGTTGCCGGTTTCTTTGTGGTGCTGGCCGTGGTGGCGATGCGCATGCTCGCTTCCGGCTACAAACTGCGCCACTGATCAGGAGCTTCTCTCATGTTGCCGACTCCCGAACAGGTCAAGCAATACATCGCGGCTGGACTCGCTTGCCAGCATCTCGAAGTCGAAGGCGACGGTCAGCATTTCTTTGCGACCATCGTTTCGCCGAGTTTCGAAGGCAAGCGTCTGATTCAACGCCATCAACTCGTGTACGCGGCGCTCGGCGACCGCATGCGCGAGGAAATTCACGCGCTCAGCATGAAAACGCTGACGCCCGCCGAATGGCAGAACGCGTAACTCTGGAAATTTAGTGCGAATTACTCAAGAAGGGCGCGACGCCGGCAGCGGCGCGCCGAACACAAGCAAAGCAGTGCCGGCGCAAGGCCGGGTCGATCAGGAACTGACAGGCATGGATAAACTCGTCATTGAAGGTGGCTCCCCGCTTTCGGGTGAAGTCGTTGTCTCTGGTGCCAAGAATGCGGCATTGCCGATTCTGTGCGCGAGTCTGCTCAGCGCGGAGCCGGTGCATCTGGAAAACGTGCCCGACTTGCAGGACGTGCGCACCATGCTCAAGCTGCTCGGCCAGATGGGCGTGCGCATCGAGAGCGGTGATGGGCGTGTGGCGCTGGACGCGTCGCAGGTCGATAACGTCGTCGCGCCGTACGAAATGGTCAAGACCATGCGCGCGTCGATCCTCGTGCTCGGCCCGCTGGTCGCGCGCTTCGGTCACGCCAGGGTGTCGCTGCCGGGCGGCTGCGCCATCGGTGCGCGTCCGGTGGACCAGCACATCAAGGGCCTGCAGGCCATGGGCGCCGAGATCACGATCGAGCACGGCTTCATCGAAGCGCGCGCGAAGCGTCTGAAGGGCACGCGCATCGTCACCGACATGATCACGGTGACCGGCACCGAAAACCTGCTGATGGCCGCAGTGCTCGCCGAAGGCGAGACGGTGATCGAGAACGCGGCGCGTGAACCTGAAGTGGGCGATCTCGCGCACCTGCTGGTCGAAATGGGCGCAAAGATCGACGGCATCGGCACCGATCGCCTCGTGATTCAGGGCGTCGACAAGTTGCACGGTGCGAAGCACACGGTGATTCCGGATCGCATCGAAGCCGGCACGTTCCTGTGCGCGGTCGCGGCCGCGGGTGGCGACGTCACATTGCGTAAAGTGCGTCCGCTGATCCTCGAAGCCGTGATCGAAAAGCTGCGCGAAGCGGGCGTCACGATCGACGAAGGCGACGACTGGATGCGCGTGCGCATGAACAAGCGCCCGAGCGCCGTGACGTTCCGCACCTCCGAATACCCGGCGTTCCCGACCGACATGCAGGCGCAGTTCATGGCGCTCAACACGATCGCGGACGGCACCTCGCAAGTGGTCGAGACGATCTTCGAGAACCGCTTCATGCACGTGCAGGAATTGAACCGCCTCGGCGCCAGCATCACGATCGACGGCAACACCGCGCTCGTGACCGGCGTCGACAAACTCTCGGGCGCGAAGGTCATGGCCACCGACCTGCGCGCGTCGGCGAGTCTCGTGATCGCTGCGTTGCGGGCCGAAGGTGAAACGCTGATCGACCGTATCTATCACCTGGACCGCGGTTACGACCGGATGGAAACCAAGCTCACCGCTATCGGCGCGAAAGTGCGCCGCATCTCGGGGAGCCAGGCATGAGTTCGATGCCCCAAACGTCGTCCTCGCCGGCGGTGAGCGCACCGCTCACGCTGGCGCTGTCGAAAGGGCGTATCTTCGAAGAGACGCTGCCGCTGCTCGCGGCAGCCGGCATCGAAGTGGTTGAGGATCCGGAAACCTCGCGCAAGCTGATTCTGCCCACCACAGATGCGAACGTGCGCGTGATCATCGTGCGCGCGACCGACGTGCCGACCTACGTCGAATACGGCGCGGCCGATTTCGGCGTAGCGGGCAAAGACGTGCTCCTCGAACACGGCGGCAGCGGGCTGTACCAGCCGGTCGACCTGGATATCGCGCGGTGCCGGATGTCGGTCGCGGTGGCAGCGGGTTTCGACTATGCAAACGCGGTGCGTCAGGGCGCGCGTCTGCGCGTCGCCACCAAGTATGTGGAAACCGCCCGCGAGCATTTCGCGGCTAAAGGCGTTCACGTCGACCTGATCAAGCTGTACGGCTCAATGGAACTGGCGCCGCTGGTCGGTCTTGCCGACGCGATCGTCGACCTGGTCAGCTCGGGCAACACCTTGCGGGCCAACAATCTTGTCGAGGTGGAGGAGATCATGCAGATTTCGTCGCGCCTCGTTGTGAACCAGGCCGCGCTGAAGCTTAAGCGCGCCGCGCTGCGGCCGATCCTCGATGCGTTCGAACGCGCGTCGAAAGCCGGCGCGGCGGCCTGAATAGTCTGACCATGTCTTAACGCGCGCCTTACCGAAACGGATACCCGTATGTCTATCAAGATTCGCAAACTCGATTCCCGCGCTCCCGACTTCCAGAAGTCGCTGCACGCGGTGCTCGCGTTCGAGGCGAGCGAAGACGAAGCGATCGAGCGCTCGGTCGCGCAGATTCTGAACGACGTGAAGGCGCGTGGCGATGCCGCGGTGCTTGAGTACACAAACCGCTTCGACCGCGTCGAGGCGAAGAGCGTCGAGGCGCTCGAGCTGCCGATGACGGAACTCGAAGCCGCGCTCGAAGGCCTCGAACCGAAGCGCCGTGCGGCGCTCGAAGCCGCGGCGGCGCGCGTGCGCGGGTACCACGAGAAGCAGAAGATCGAATGCGGCAGCCATAGCTGGCAATACACGGAAGCCGACGGCACGGTGCTCGGCCAGAAGGTCACGCCGCTGGATCGCGCGGGCATCTACGTGCCGGGCGGCAAGGCGGCGTATCCGTCGTCGGTGCTGATGAACGCGATTCCGGCACGGGTGGCCGGTGTGCGCGAAATCGTCATGGTCGTGCCGACGCCGGACGGCGTGAAGAATCCGCTGGTGCTGGCCGCTGCATTGCTGGGCGGGGTGGATCGCGTGTTCACGATCGGCGGCGCGCAAGCGGTGGGCGCGCTGGCCTACGGTACGGAAACCGTGCCGGCGGTCGACAAGATCTGCGGCCCGGGCAATGCCTACGTGGCATCGGCCAAGCGCCGTGTGTTCGGCACGGTCGGTATCGACATGATTGCCGGGCCGTCGGAAATTCTCGTGCTGTGCGACGGCACCACCGACCCGCGCTGGGTCGCCATGGACCTGTTCTCGCAAGCCGAGCACGACGAGCTCGCTCAATCCATCCTGCTGTGCCCGGACGAGGCGTTCATCGCCCGCGTGCACGATGCGATCAACGAGTTGCTGCCGACCATGCCGCGGCGGGACGTCATCCAGGCCTCGCTGGAAGGCCGCGGCGCGCTGATCAAGGTGCGCGACATGGCCGAAGCCTGCGCGATCGCCAACGACATCGCACCGGAACACCTCGAAATCTCCGCGCTGGAGCCGCATCAATGGGGCCAGTTGATCCGCCACGCCGGCGCGATTTTCCTCGGCCGCTACACCAGCGAGAGTCTCGGTGATTACTGCGCGGGGCCAAATCACGTGCTGCCTACGTCGCGTACCGCACGGTTCTCGTCACCTTTGGGCGTCTATGATTTCTTCAAGCGTTCAAGCTTGATCGAAGTCAGCGCGGAAGGTGCGCAGACGCTAGGCGAAATCGCCGCCGAACTCGCCTACGGCGAAGGCCTGCAGGCGCATGCCCGCAGCGCGGAATACCGGATGCGCCAGAACGGCTGAACGCGGCAGACTCCGATCGCGGAGCACGCGGGCATTGCATTGAAGCCCGCTGGCTCCAGCGACGAATTTCGCGCGATTTTCCGTTAGATAACGACGATACAGACCAACCTGGCGTGGCGCCGGCGTGCCGCCGGCGCCACGCCGGACTCTCCCTTGCGGGCCCGCTCCGCCGACCTATGACGACACCTCAAGACATCATCCGCCGCGACGTGCTCGCGATGACGAGCTATCCGGTTCCGGACGCCACGGGCTACATCAAGCTCGACGCGATGGAAAATCCGTTCCCACTGCCGCCGGTGCTTGCCGCGCATCTGGGCGAGCATCTGGCGGGTGTCGCGCTGAACCGTTATCCGGCGCCGCGCCCGGACGCGCTGATCGAGAAGATCAAACGGGTGATGAGCGTGCCGGCGGGCTGCGACGTGCTGCTCGGCAATGGCTCGGATGAAATCATCAGCATGATCACGGTGGCGTGCGCGCAGCCGGGCGCCAAGGTGCTCGCGGCGGTGCCGGGTTTCGTGATGTATCAGATGTCGGCGAAGCTGGCGAACGTGGAGTTCGTCGGCGTGCCGCTGAAGGCCGATTTCACGCTCGACGCCGAAGCCATGCTCGCCGCGATTGCCGAACATGAACCGGCGGTCGTGTACCTGGCCTATCCGAACAATCCGACCGGCACGCTGTACGACGACGCCGACATGGAGCGCATCATCGCCGCGGCGGGCAAAAGCCTGGTGGTGGTCGACGAGGCATACCAGCCGTTCGCGCAGAAGAGCTGGCTGCCGCGTGCCGATGCGTTCGACAACGTCGTCGTGATGCGCACGGTGTCCAAGCTCGGTCTGGCCGGCATCCGGCTCGGCTATCTGGTCGGCAAGCCTGCATGGCTGACCGAATTCGACAAGGTGCGCCCGCCGTACAACACCAATGTGCTGACGCAAGCCGCCGCCGATTTCCTGCTCGACCATATCGACGTGCTCGACAGCCAGGCGGCGCAACTGCGCGAAGAACGCACGAAACTCGCAAATGCCGTGGCCGGGTTGCCGGGCGCCGAAGTGTTCCCGAGCGCCGGCAATTTCCTGCTGGTGCGGGTGCCCGACGCATCCGTTATGTTCGAAACGCTGCTCGCAGAGCGGGTTCTGATCAAAAACGTGAGTAAAATGCACCCATTGCTGGCCAATTGCGTGCGCTTGACCGTCGGTTCGCCCGATGAAAACGCCCAGTTGCTCGCCGCACTGAAACTCGTGTTGCACTGAACGGCGCACCGTACAGCCGTGTGAGCGCCATTGAATGGCGCACGCGGCTCGCCGTTTTCCCATCCCACACTACTATCGCTTTCTAGCTAGATTCGAGGAATTACCATGCGCCTTGCGGAAGTCGTTCGCAATACCAGCGAAACGCAGATCCGTGTGAAGATCAATCTGGACGGCACCGGTCAGCAGAAGCTGGCCACCGGCGTGCCGTTTCTGGACCACATGCTCGACCAGATCGCGCGGCATGGATTGATCGACCTCGACATCGAAGCACATGGCGACCTCGAAATCGACGACCACCATACGGTCGAAGACGTCGGCATTACGCTCGGCCAGGCGGTGGCCAAGGCCGTCGGCGACAAGAAGGGCATTCGCCGCTACGGTCATTCTTACGTGCCGCTGGACGAAGCGCTGTCGCGCGTCGTGATCGATTTTTCCGGCCGCCCGGGGCTCGAATTCCATGTGCCGTTCACCCGCGCACGCATCGGCACGTTCGACGTCGATCTCTCCATCGAATTTTTCCGCGGCTTCGTGAATCATGCCGGCGTCACACTGCATATCGACAACCTGCGCGGCCTGAACGCCCATCACCAGATGGAAACGGTGTTCAAGGCGTTCGGGCGTGCGGTCCGTATGGCTGTCGAACTCGACGAACGCGCGGCGGGGCAGATTCCGTCGACCAAGGGCAGCCTTTAAGCGCTCATTGACCCGATTCTGGACCAGGACCGGCTGCGCTCGCGCGCGCCCGGTATGCGATGGACATTCTGAAGTCGTTTATTTCGCTGCTTGCGTTGATCAATCCGGTCGGCGCGATCCCGTTCTTCATGAGCCTCACGGCGCATCAGAGCGACGCGGAGCGCCGCAGGACCATTCGCATCGCAGCCATTTCGGTGTTCTGCGTGATTGCGGTGACAACGCTGCTCGGACAGCAGATCATCAGTTTCTTTGGCATTTCGGTTGGCTCGCTCGAAGTGGGCGGCGGGATCATCATGCTGCTGATGGCGATCAACATGCTGAATGCGCAGATCGGTAACAGTCGTTCGACGGCGGAAGAGCGCGACGAAGCCGAGCAGAAGGACAACATCGCGGTCGTGCCGCTGGCGATTCCGCTGTTGACCGGTCCGGGCGCGATCAGCACCACGATCATCTATGCGGCCGGCTCGGCGCATTGGTACGACCGGCTCAGCCTGGTGGCGATCGGCGCGGTGCTGGCGGCGATCTGTTTTTTTTCGCTGCGGCTGGCTGAACCGATTGCCCGCTGGGTAGGTCGCACGGGTATCAACATCGGCACGCGGCTCATGGGTTTGATGTTGTCGGCGCTGGCGGTGGAGTTCATCGTCGACGGATTGAAGGCATTGCTGCCTAACTTGAAATGAAAACTTCGATTGCGATTGTGGATTACGGAATGGGCAACCTGCGGTCGGTTGCCCAGGCGCTGCGTAAAGCCGCGCCGGAGGCAGACGTGGCGATCGTCGACCAGCCCGAAGCGATCCGCTCGGCCGATCGCGTGGTGCTGCCCGGCCAGGGCGCAATGCCCGACTGCATGCGTTGTCTGGGTGAATCCGGCTTGCAGGAAGCGGTCATTGAGGCCTCGCGCAACAAGCCGCTGATGGGCGTGTGTGTCGGCGAGCAGATGCTGTTCGACTGGAGCGCGGAGGGCGGCACGCCCGGCTTGGGCCTGCTGCCCGGCAAGGTGCTGCGCTTTGACCTCGAAGGCCAGGTGCAGGACGACGGCTCGCGCTTCAAGGTCCCGCAAATGGGCTGGAACCGCGTGCGCCAGGCGCAGTCGCATCCGCTGTGGGACGGCGTCGCGGACAACGCGTTCTTCTATTTTGTGCACAGCTATTACGTCGTGCCCGACAATGCCGCCCATACCTCGGGCGAAACGGTGTACGGTGTCCCCTTTACCTCGGCGGTGGCGCGGGATAACATCTTCGCGACCCAATTCCACCCGGAAAAGAGCGCTGAAGCGGGGCTGCGCGTGTATCGCAACTTCGTGCACTGGAACCCGTGAGCGCCTTTCTTCATCCTGTTGCCGTGCGTCGTTCCGCCACAAGCGGGGCGTGGGTCGCGCGTCACAGCCGCAGCAAGACGATTTCGTCCCATCATCGCGCTCAGCAAGGGCGCCGAAAGAGTTGTACTAAACTAGCGAAACGGCGTGATGGCGGGCTGCTTGACCAGCCGCTGCCGCCGACCTTCAACCACCTCCCAGACAACACCCGATTGCTATGCTGCTGATTCCCGCCATCGACCTGAAAGACGGTCACTGTGTACGCCTCAAACAGGGCGATATGGACCAGGCGACGATATTCTCCGAGGAACCGGCGGCAATGGCCCGACATTGGGTCGACCGCGGTGCCCGGCGTCTGCACCTCGTCGACCTGAATGGCGCGTTCGCCGGCAAGCCGAAGAACGAAGACGCGATCCGCGCGATCATCGAGGAAGTGGGGGGCGAGATTCCCGTCCAGCTGGGCGGCGGCATTCGCGACCTGAACACGATCGAACGCTATCTGGACGACGGTCTGTCGTATGTGATCATCGGCACGGCGGCGGTGAAGAATCCGGGCTTTTTGCAGGACGCCTGCACGGCGTTCGGCGGCCATATCATCGTCGGTCTGGATGCGAAGGACGGCAAGGTCGCAACCGACGGCTGGAGCAAGCTGACCGGCCACGAAGTGGTCGATCTGGCGCGCAAGTTCGAGGATTACGGCTGCGAATCGATCATCTACACCGACATCGGCCGCGACGGCATGCTGCAAGGCATCAACATCGAGGCAACGGTGCGCCTCGCGCGCGCGGTGAAGATTCCGGTGATCGCGAGCGGCGGCCTGTCGAACCTGGCTGACATCGAATCGCTGTGCGAAGTCGAGGACGAAGGTATCGAAGGCGTGATCTGCGGCCGGGCAATCTACTCGGGCGACCTGGATTTCGCCGCTGCGCAGACCCTGGCAGACCGCCTGCGCGAATCGGACGACGCGTAAGGCGCGCAGCCCGATCGGTTCAAAAGCGACGCAACGGCGCGTCCAGAAAGCGTCACGCCGCATGCGTTTCACACGTAGAGCGGTCTCACGCGGCTAGGCGCGCCGGCACTGTGCCGCTCGTTGAAGATTCCGGCGAGCGGCCTCATCAGCGGTATTGGCAGAATTGCAAGATCATGGCCCTAGCTAAACGCATCATCCCCTGTCTCGACGTCACGGCTGGACGCGTGGTCAAAGGCGTCAACTTCGTCGAACTGCGCGACGCGGGCGATCCGGTCGAAATCGCCCGCCGCTACGACGAGCAAGGCGCCGACGAACTCACCTTCCTCGACATCACCGCGACCTCCGATCAGCGCGATCTGATCCTGCCGATCATCGAGGCGGTGGCGTCCCAAGTGTTCATTCCGCTGACGGTCGGCGGCGGCGTGCGCGCCGTCGAAGACGTGCGGCGTCTTCTGAATGCCGGCGCGGACAAGATCAGCATGAATTCCTCCGCGGTGGCGAATCCGCAACTGGTGCGCGACGCGACCGACAAATACGGCTCGCAGTGCATCGTGGTCGCAATCGACGCCAAGCGCGTTTCAGCGGACGGCGAGCCGCCGCGCTGGGAAGTGTTCACGCACGGCGGGCGCAAGGCCACCGGCCTTGAAGCCGTCGAATGGGCGCGCAAGATGGCCGAACTCGGTGCCGGCGAAATTTTGCTGACCAGCATGGATCGCGACGGCACCAAGAGCGGCTTCGATCTTGCGCTGACCCGCGCGGTATCGGACGCGGTGCCGATCCCGGTGATCGCTTCCGGCGGTGTGGGCTCGCTGCAGCACCTGGCCGACGGCATCAGGGAAGGTCACGCTGACGCGGTGCTGGCCGCCAGCATTTTTCACTACGGCGAACACACCGTGGGCGAGGCCAAGCGCTTCATGGCCGATCAGGGCATTTCGGTGAGGTTATGACGTGGTGAATCCCTCGGCAGTGGGCTGGCTGGACAAGGTCAAGTGGGACGCGAACGGCCTCGTGCCCGTGATCGCGCAGGAAGCTTCAACCAGCGACGTGCTGATGTTCGCGTGGATGAACCGCGAGGCCCTGGCAAAGACTATCGAACTGGGGCGCGCGGTGTATTTCTCGCGCTCGCGTCAGCGCCTGTGGTTCAAGGGCGAAGAGTCTGGCCACGTGCAGCATGTGCACGAAGTGCGGCTCGATTGCGACGAAGACGTCGTATTGCTGAAGGTCGAGCAGGTGTCGGGCATAGCCTGCCACACCGGCCGCCATTCGTGCTTTTTCCAGAAATTCGAAGGCACGTCCGACGATGGCGACTGGGTCGCCGTCGAGCCCGTGTTGAAAGACCCCGAACACATTTACAAATGACGCAATCGACGCAAACCACCAACGACACGCTGCTGCGCCTCGCCGCGATCATCGACAGCCGCAAGGGCGGCGATCCGGACGTCTCGTATGTATCGCGCCTGTTCCACAAGGGCGACGACGCGGTGCTGAAGAAGATCGGCGAGGAAGCCACCGAAGTCGTGCTGGCCGCGAAAGACGCGCGCCACGGCGGTGCGCCGAAAGCGCTGGTCGGCGAAGTCGCGGACTTGTGGTTCCACTGTCTCGTGATGCTGTCGCATTTCGATCTGAATCCCGCCGACGTGCTCGCCGAACTCGAACGCCGCGAAGGCTTGTCTGGCCTCGAGGAAAAAGCGCTGCGCAAGAGCCGCGAGCGCGAGGAGAACGGCGACTGATCGCCGCTCGGTCTTGAGCCGGCGAACGCCTGCGCCCGTATTGCACCGAACGCATCTGATCGCTTTTTCAGGAGGACGCAAGCATGGAACAGTCGCCCGACAGCTATCCGCCGCCGGTTTATCGCAACGCCATCGAGCCCGACCGCGAGCGCAGTCTGCGTACGCTGACGCATGTTCTGTATGCGCTGTACGCGGTGCACTGGCTGACAGGCGGGCTGACGATTCTGATTGCGATCATCATCAACTACGTGAAGCGCCCGGATGTTGTGGGCACACCGTACGAGGCGCACTTCGAGTGGCAGATCCGCTCGTTCTGGATGTGCCTGATCGGTTATGTGATTGGCGGTGTACTGCTTTTCGTCGTGATCGGCATCCCAGTTCTATGGGCCGTCAGCATCTGGATGTTGTACCGTATTATCAAGGGCTGGCTGTATCTGTACGATAACAAGCCGCTTGCGAATCCGCGCGGCTGGTTTTGAGGTCCAGCGGGACGGATACCAGCGGGTTCGTCCCACGCAGGCCGCATGCTTCGCGCTTTAGTCATACCGCCTCAGGAATACGATGAGCCACGATCCGAACTGCCTTTTCTGCAAGATCGCCGCCGGCGAGATCCCGTCGACCAAAGTCCATGAAGACGAAGAGTTTTTTGCCTTCAAGGACATCCGTCCGGCGGCCGAGACCCACGTGCTGGTGATTCCGCGCAAGCACATCGCGACGCTGTCGAACTGCACCGAAAGCGACGCATCGCTACTTGGTAGAATGCTTGTTTTGGTGGCGCGTCTGGCCGACCAGTTGGGCGTGGCGTACACCGGTGGCGAAACCGGTTTCCGCACGGTCATTAATACCGGTCCGGGCGGCGGGCAGGAGGTGTATCACCTGCACGCGCACATTCTGGCGGGGCCGCGCCCGTGGCAGCGCATGGGCTGACCGGAGCAGGTGCGGTGATTTCCGGTCGTAAATAATGGTACGACCGCAATTTTTTCCGCATTGTAACGACGCCGACGCGATCGTCCGATCACAATGGCATTGCCGTGTTGCGGGGTCGCATCAGAAGGGCCTCAGTAACGTATAGATGAAGCAAACGCGCTTCGAGTCACGCCGCAAGGCGCAAGAGTTCAGCCGCATCGTGTGCGGTGTTGGGGTTAAGGAGAGCAGTCATGGGTTCATTCAGCATTTGGCATTGGTTGATCGTGTTGCTGATCGTAGCGCTCGTGTTCGGCACGAAGAAGCTGCGCAATATCGGCACCGATCTGGGTGGTGCGGTGAAGGGCTTCAAGGAAGGTATCAAGGACGCCGATACGCCGGCCGCCGACGCGCAGCAGCGCGAACTGCCGCGTAACGGCGCGGTGGATGTGGAAGCCAAGGAAAAGACGCCGCGTTCCGGCGATTACCGCTAAGCCGCGGTCCAACCGCGTTACTGACGGACACTCCACTTCATGCTGGACCTCGGTCTAACCAAGATGGCGCTGATCGGCGTCGTCGCGCTGGTCGTACTCGGGCCTGAGCGCCTGCCGCGCGTGGCCCGCACAGCCGGCGCGCTGTTCGGCCGCGCGCAGCGGTATATCAACGACGTCAAGGCGGAAGTGACGCGCGAAATCGAACTCGACGAATTGCGTCACATGAAAAGCGAGTTCGAAAGTGCCGCGGCCAACGTCGAAACCTCCGTTCAGGACAATCTGCGCAAGCATGAAAGCCAGCTGAACGAAGCGTGGGCGGGCGGTACGTCGGTGTCGCCGAGCATTGCCGGCGGCGCGCTCGAAGACGTCGGCGGTTCGTCGTGGCCGACCAGCACACCGGTCGCATCGCCCAGGCGCAAGAACTGGCGCATCAAACAGACGGCGATGCCCACCTGGTACAAGCGCGCCACCACGCGCCGTACGCGTGTGCAATCGGGCGCCGCGCGCGTGGCTCGTCATACGCCGGCCACCATGCGTCGTCCGACGCGGTTTTTCTGATGATCAGAACGACAATCTCTAACCGAGGGCCGGTGTGAGCGACCCCCAGCAAACCCAGAACGAAGGCACTGAAGAGACCTTCATTTCCCACCTCGTTGAATTGCGCGATCGCATTATCCGCGCGGGCCTCGCCGTCATCGTGGTGTTCGTCGGACTCGTCTATTGGGCGCCGGACATCTTCCGGCTGCTCGCGCGGCCGTTGATGCAGAATCTGCCGAAGGACGGCAAGATGATCGTCACCGACGTGACCGGCTCGTTCTTCGTGCCCATGAAGGTGACCATGCTGGTGGCCTTTGTGATCGCCTTGCCGATTGTGCTCTATCAGATCTGGGCGTTCGTTGCGCCGGGTCTTTATCAGCACGAGAAGAAGCTTGTCGGGCCGCTGGTAGGCAGCAGCTACACGCTGTTCCTGTGCGGCATGGCGTTCGCGTATTTCGTGGTGTTTCCCACCATCTTCCGCGTGATGGCGCACTACAACGCGCCGCTCGGCGCGGAGATGACCACCGATATCGACAACTACCTGAGCTTCGTGCTGACGATGTTCATTGCGTTCGGCGTGACCTTCGAGGTGCCGATCGTGGTGGTGCTGCTGGTTCGCATGAACGTGCTGACCATCAAGAAGCTTAGGGAAATCCGTCCGTACATCATTGTTGGCGCGTTCGTGATTTCGGCAGTGGTAACGCCGCCGGACGTGTTTTCGCAGCTGATTCTGGCGATTCCGCTGATCGTGCTGTACGAGGCGGGCATCATCGCGGCGCGTCTGATCGTCGGCAAGCAGCCGGTGGTCATCGAAGAAGAACAGCCGCCGGCTCAAACGTGATGCGAGCCGCTTCGCGCGGTTAGATGAAAAACGCATGGCGCGGGTAAAAAAAGGGCAGTCCAACTCGGACCGCCCTTTTTTATTGCCTTGACCTGCTGCCATAGCGGCCACAGCTGCGCACCGCAGGGAGCGCTTTAACCGCCGCCGTCGTCGTCCTGCTGATCGCCGCCGCTGTTGTCGTCCGGCTGTTTCGGCGGCGGCGGCCGCTTGCCGATGGTGACATCCAGATCCATCTCCCGGCTCTTGCGCACCAGATGAACCTTCGCCGCCGTGCCCGGCTTGATCTGCGCGATCACGTTCAGGAGACGCGTGGTGTCGGTGATCTCCTGGCC
This sequence comes from uncultured beta proteobacterium, assembly GCA_963738755.1. Taxonomy (GTDB): domain Bacteria; phylum Pseudomonadota; class Gammaproteobacteria; order Burkholderiales; family Burkholderiaceae; genus Paraburkholderia. The sequence continues at coordinate 66,355 of CAVTXZ010000002.1, read as the reverse complement.
GTTCACGCTCATCAGGATATCGCCCGGCTTGATGCCGGCGCGATCGGCCGGGCCGTTCTTAAGCACGCCCGCGACAATGGCGCCCGACTTCTGCTCCAGCCCAAACGATTCGGCGATCTCCGGCGTCACGTCCTGCGGCTCGACGCCGATCCAGCCGCGTGTAACCGAGCCCGTGGTGATGATGCTCTCCAGCACGCTGCGCGCCGTGGACACGGGAATCGCGAAGCCGATACCGAGCGAGCCGCCCGAGCGCGAATAGATGGCCGTGTTGATGCCGAGCAGATTGCCGTTCACGTCGACCAGTGCGCCGCCCGAGTTGCCCGGGTTGATGGCCGCGTCGGTCTGAATGAAGTTTTCGAATGTATTGATGCCGAGGTGGTTGCGCCCAAGCGCGCTGACGATACCCATGGTGACCGTCTGACCGACGCCGAACGGATTGCCGATCGCGAGCACCACGTCGCCCACGCGCGTCTGGTCCATGCGGCCGAGCGTGATGGTGGGCAGATTGGTCATATTGACCTTGAGCACCGCCAGATCCGTTTCAGGATCGACGCCGATCACCTTCGCGTTAGTGGTGCGGCCATCGGCCAGCGCAATTTCAATCTGATCCGCGCCGTCCACGACGTGCTGGTTCGTTAGAATGTAACCTTCCGAACTCACTATCACTCCCGAGCCGAGATTGGCCGCGGGTTGCTCCTGCTGCTTGCCTTTGTTCTTGTCGCCAAAGAAGTAGCGGAACAGCGGATCTTTCGCGCGCGGATCCGGTGGCAGTGAGCCATCCTTGCTTGAGAACACATTGACGACCGCAGGCATGGCCTTTTGCGCGGCGTCCGCATAGGACGCCTGTGCAGGGCCGCTGCCGATGCCTGGCGCCACTTCCCGGAGGGCGACGATCGGTTCGGCGAGTTGCTTGCCGAATTGCCCTTGACGCTGGAGCCATTGCGGTTTGAGGGTCGCAATGATGAACATGAGCGCCAACAGCACAGTCACCGCTTGGGCAAAGAACAGCCAAAAGCGTCTAAGCATCTGAAGACTAGAGGTTTATATGGATCGGATCGAACTTGAATTGTACTTGAACAATCTCCTTGAAACTGCGCGCTTCAAGGACTATTGCCCCAATGGATTACAGGTGGAAGGGCGTCGCCGGGTGAATAAGCTCGCGACCGGCGTGACCGCCTCGGCCGCGTTTCTGGAAGCCGCGCTCGACTGGGGCGCGGACGCCGTTCTGGTCCATCACGGCTATTTCTGGCGCAACGAAGCGCCGCAGATCACCGGGCGCAAGTACGCGCGCCTGAAGCTGCTGCTCGCCAACGACCTTAACCTGTTCGCCTATCACCTGCCGCTCGACGACCATCCCGAGTTCGGCAACAACGCGCAGATCGGCGCGAAGATGGGCTGGATCAGCGACGCCCGATTCGGTGAGAACGACCTCGGCTGGCTCGCCACCTTCCCGATGCCGATTACCCTTGCGCACTTCACCGCGCAGGTGGAGCAGACGCTTGGCCGCACGCCGCTCGTATTCGGCGACTCAGACCGCGAACTGCGCCGCGTGGGCTGGTGCACGGGCGCCGCGCAAGGTATGTTCGACGCGGCGATCAATGCCGGCGCCGACGTCTATCTGACCGGCGAGGTATCGGAGTCGGTGATGCATACGTCGGCCGAAAGCGGCGTTGCGTTTCTCGCGGCCGGCCACCACGCCACCGAGCGTTTCGGCGTGCAGGCAGTCGGCAAGCATCTATCCGAGTCGTTCGATATCGAACACCTGTTTATCGATATCCCTAATCCCGTTTGAACTGAAAATCGGCATTAGAGAAGAAAAAGGCACGAATAACGCAGAGAACACTTAAAAGGAGATGTGAAAAAGTTTGCGATCCGTACGGAGAAACCCTGAGTTATCAATGGCTTCGCACGGTTTTTGGCAATCGGGCCTTGTAAATGCCGACTCCATTCGCGCAAACTAGCGGCGGAAGAAGCGACGTGAAGGAAAAATCCAACTCAGAAGTGGGGCGTGTGATGCGAGACAAGGAAGATGAACGCGTCGACGGCAGCCGCCGTACCTGGCTGATAGCGACGACCGTAGCAGGTGGCATAGGAGGCGTAGCCACTGTCGTACCCTTTGTTAGTTCGTTTGCACCATCTGAAAAGGCCAAGGCAGCAGGTGCCCCGGTCGAAGTCGATATCAGTAACCTCAAGCCTGGCGACATGATGACCGTTGCCTGGCGCGGCAAACCGGTGTGGATCATCAACCGCACCGAAAAAATGCTCGCCGACGTACAGAAAGCCGATAACGAAGTAGCGGATCCCCACACCAAGAATCCTTTTTCAATGCCGTTGCCGGAGTATTGCAACAACGAATTCCGTTCGAGGACCGATCATAAGAACCTTTTCGTCGCTGTCGCCGTGTGCACCCATCTGGGCTGTACGCCTACACCGCGCTTCCAGGAGGGCGCGCAGCCCAATCTTCCGGACGACTGGCCAGGCGGCTTTCTGTGCCCTTGCCACGGCTCGACCTATGACATGGCCGGCCGCGTCTTCAAGAACAAACCTGCGCCGCAGAACCTCGACATCCCGCCCTACATGTTCACGTCGGCCACCGGCCTCGTGATCGGCAAGGACGAGAAAGGAGAAGCGTAATGGCGATCGAACACGAAGTAGAGACGACCGGGCTGGTCGGCTGGATCGACCGCCGCTTTCCTTTGACGTCCACCTGGAAGAAACACGTTTCCGAATACTACGCGCCGAAGAACTTCAACTTCTGGTACTTCTTCGGTTCGCTCGCGTTGCTGGTGCTGGTCAATCAGATCGTCACCGGCATTTTCCTCACGATGAACTACAAGCCCGACGCGACGCTCGCGTTCTCGTCGGTCGAGTACATCATGCGCGAGGTGCCGTGGGGCTGGCTGATCCGCTATATGCACTCCACGGGCGCGTCGATGTTTTTCGTCGTCGTGTATCTGCATATGTTCCGCGGACTACTGTACGGCTCGTACCGCAAGCCGCGCGAGCTGGTGTGGGTGTTCGGCTGCGCGATTTTCCTGTGCCTGATGGCCGAGGCGTTTTTCGGCTATCTGCTGCCGTGGGGCCAGATGTCGTTCTGGGGCGCGCAGGTGATCGTGAACCTGTTTTCGGCGATTCCGTTCATCGGGCCGGATCTGTCGCTCTGGATTCGCGGTGACTATGTGGTCTCGGACGTCACCCTGAACCGCTTCTTCGCGTTCCACGTGATCGCCATTCCGCTGGTGCTGATCGGCCTCGTGGTCGCTCACCTGGTGGCGTTGCACGAAGTGGGCTCGAACAATCCTGACGGCATCGAGATCAAGGCGAAGAAGGACCCGGACGGCATCCCGCTCGACGGCATTCCGTTCCACCCGTACTACTCCGTGCACGATTTCATGGGCGTCTCGGTGTTTCTGATCATTTTCGCCGCGATCATCTTCTTCGCGCCGGAAATGGGTGGCTACTTCCTTGAAGCGAACAACTTCATCCCTGCCAATCCGCTGCAAACGCCGCAGGAAATTGCGCCGGTGTGGTACTTCACAGCGTTCTATGCGATGCTGCGCGCCACGACCGATCCGTTCAAGATCGTGCTGATGATCATCATCGCGCTACTCGGACTGTTCGCGCTGGTCCGCGCGCGCGGCAAGTGGAAGCTCGGCCTGCCGGTGCTCGCGGTGCTGGTGATTCTGGCAATGGCCTTCACCGAATCGAAGTTCTGGGGTGTGGTGGTGATGGGCGGCGCGGTGATCTCGCTGTTCTTCCTGCCGTGGCTCGACCGCTCGCCGGTCAAGTCGATTCGTTACCGGCCGTTTTTTCACAAGGTGTTCTACGGGATCTTCGTACTCGCCTTCCTGACGTTGGGCTTCCTCGGCACCAAACCGCCGTCGCCCGCCTCGACGTTGATTGCTCAGGTGTGCGCGCTGATCTACTTCGCGTTTTTCCTCGGTATGCCGTTCTGGACGCGGCTTGGCACGTTCAAGCAGCCGCCCGAACGGGTGCGGTTCAAGCCTCACTAATCGCGAGCCAGGAGAATACGAAGATGAAAAAACTGCTTTCGACGTGCGCGCTGATCGGCGCGACACTGCTCGCGCTGGCGGCCGGTCCGGCGCGCGCGGACGAGAATTTCCCGCTCGACCGCGCGCCCGATAACGCGGAGAATTTCGCTTCCCTGCAGCACGGCGTGCAATTGTTTGTAAACTATTGCCTGAATTGCCACAGCGCGAGCCTGATGCGTTACAACCGGCTGACCGATCTCGGCATTACGCCGAACGAGATTCAGGCCAACCTGCTGTTCACCACCGACAAGGTCGGCAACACCATGACCGTGGCGATGCGCCCGGACGACGCGAAAGCGTGGTTCGGCGCGAGTCCGCCGGATTTGTCGGTGGAGGCGCGGGCTCGCGGCAAGGACTGGCTCTACACGTATCTGCGCAGCTTTTATCGCGACAATACGCGGCCGACCGGCTGGAATAATCTGGTGTATGAAAACGTGAGCATGCCGCACGTGCTGTGGCAGCTTCAGGGGCAACGTACCGCGAAGTTCGGTGATGAAACCGACGAAAAAACAGGGGAAACGGTGCACAAATTTGTTGGCTACCAGCAGGTCACTCCGGGGACGATGTCGCCGGTAGATTATGATTCTGCTGTGGCCGACCTTGTGTCGTACCTTTCATGGATGTCCGAACCCACGCAGAAAACCCGCAAACAGCTGGGCGTGTGGGTGCTGTTGTACCTCGGCATCTTGAGCTTTTTCGCCTGGCGATTGAACGCCGCGTACTGGAAACATATCAAATAATCACGCTGTCACCGGCGTGGGGCCGGCGCCAGGAAAAGCCCGCGGTACGGTTTTTCCGCGCGCTGGCCTTTCAGCTTTTTGAGGAAACGTAAACATGATGGTTCTGTATTCCGGCACAACTTGCCCGTTCTCCCAGCGCTGCCGGCTGGTGTTGTTCGAAAAGGGCATGGACTTCGAGATCCGCGACGTCGACCTGTTTAACAAGCCGGAAGACATCGCCGTGATGAATCCGTATGGTCAGGTGCCGATTCTCGTAGAACGGGACCTGATTCTGTACGAATCGAACATCATCAACGAGTATATCGACGAGCGCTTCCCGCACCCGCAGCTGATGCCGGCTGATCCGGTGCAGCGCGCCCGCGCCCGCCTGTTCCTGCTGAATTTCGAAAAGGAACTGTTCGTGCACGTCGGCACGCTCGAAAACGAAAAGGGCAAGGCCGCGGAGAAGAATCACGAAAAGGCACGCCTCGCGATCCGCGATCGTCTGACGCAGCTCGCACCGATCTTCCTGAAGAACAAGTACATGCTCGGCGAAGAGTTCTCGATGCTCGACGTGGCGATCGCACCGTTGCTGTGGCGTCTGGATCACTACGGCATCGAACTGTCGAAGAACGCTGCACCGCTGATGAAGTACGCCGAGCGCATTTTCAGCCGCCCGGCTTATATCGAAGCGCTGACGCCTTCGGAAAAGGTGATGCGTCGTTGAGTTTGGCTTTGGGGTGAGGGCGGCGCTGAACTTTTTATGCGCCCGCCCGCGCCCGGTAAGAGGACTGTTGATGCAAGAGATTTCCACCAAGCCTTATCTGCTGCGCGCGCTGTACGAGTGGTGCACGGATAACGGCTACACGCCGCATATTGCGGTCCGGGTCGATAATCAGACGCGCGTGCCGCGGCAGTTCGTGCGCGATAACGAAATCGTGTTGAACATCAGCTTCGAGGCTACCAGCCAGCTGCAGATGGGCAACGAGTGGATCGAGTTCAGCGCGCGCTTCTCCGGCAAGTCGCACAAGATCGAAGTGCCGATCACCAATATTCTCGCGATTTACGCGCGTGAAAATGGCCAGGGCATGGCGTTCCCGGTCGAGTCGGCAGGGGGCGAAGCGCTGGATTCAGGCGCGGACGCGGAACTGGCGGAAGAGACGGAGTCCCCGGCTGCGTCGGCGGGCACTGCTCCGCGTGCGGTTGCTGCGCCGTCGGCAACTGACACTGCCGCAAGCAAAGCGGACACCGCGGACGACGGCCCGCAGCCTGACGATGACGGATCGAAAGGTGGCGGAAGAGGCCACCTCAAGATCGTAAAATGAAGTAGAATCACGGCCTCATGCCGGCTTAGCTCATCAGGTAGAGCGCTTGACTTGTAATCATGAGGTGGCGGGTTCGAGTCCTGCAGCCGGCACCAGAAGTACAAAAACGGGTTTCTGAAGATTTTCAGAAACCCGTTTTTTATTTTGGGCAGCGCTCGGACACACTGAATGTGCGTAGGCGCGTTTCAATATGCGTCTCATACCATGGCGGGCCTGTCCGCCGCTGCCACGAAAGGCGCAACGAGGCGGAAGCCGACCCGCATCAGCTAAAGGGTGAGACGAAAAAACCGCCCGTTTTGACCATATCTCTTTCACCTTGTCGATTGTGGACTTTATAGTCTACGACATGCAAGCAGACAGCTACAAAAGGCCGTGGCGTCGGCATCTTCGGCGGCGCCTGGGTCGAATACACATCGTGAACGCTGACGACAGAGGTACTATTCGTGCGTCAGTCAGCATTGCCAGACCTCATTCCGGTGGCCAACGCCTCCCGCCGATGCGACGTTTCGTCGTGTCACTCCCGCAACACAGACCCCACCCGAACATGACCAGCCCCGCAACCATTACCTGGCCCGAAGCCGATGGCCCCCGCTCTGCCCATTGGCGCTCCGAAGCGGCGGTGCCGCCGCCCAAGCGGGTCGTCGTCGCGGACGATCGCACCACGGCCGACTCGGCCTACCGCCTCGCCTGCGAAGGCACGGCGCTGCTGTGGAACGGCGACTTCCAGAACGCCCGCCAACTCCTGCAAGCGGTCACACGGCGACTGGAGCGCAAACCGCGCAAGCAGGCCGAAACGCCGATCGATGCATTCAACCTGCATCGCCAGGCGCAGTCGCAGCGCGCCCGTACGCTCGGCATGCTGCTGATTCCACTCGACGCGGCATACGCGATTCCGTTGCGACGCGCGCCTGAAGTGCAGCAGGCGTGCATCGAAACCTACGGGCCGTCTGGCGACGAAGCGTCGGTCGTGTCGCTGCGCGAATTGCTCGGCTTGATCGGCGCGCACGAGTGGCGCAAGAAGGGCGTCGAAATCCCCGCACTGGGCGAACGCATCCATCCGCATTACGGCGTGTTTTCGCCGGTGCGCGGTGAGTACGTGGATCTGGTTGCGCGCACGCCGCTGCCGTCGCTGAACAAGGCGTTCGATATCGGCACCGGCACAGGCGTGCTGGCGGCGCTGCTCGCCAAACGCGGCGTGAAGAAAATTGTCGCGACCGATCAGGATCCGCGCGCGCTCACTTGTGCGCGTGAAAACCTCACGCGTCTCGGATACGACCCGCAAATCGATATCGTGCAGGCGGACATGTTCCCGGAAGGCCGCGCGCCGCTCGTGGTCTGTAATCCGCCGTGGGTGCCGGCGCGACCTGCATCGCCGATCGAATATGCGATCTACGATCCGGAAAGCCGCATGTTGCTCGGTTTCCTGAATGGCCTGGCGGAGCATCTGTCGCCGGGCGGCGAAGGCTGGCTGATCATGTCGGACTTTGCCGAGCATCTGGGCCTGCGCACGCGCGAGTGGTTGTTGGCCGCGATCGAAAAGGCTGGGCTGACGGTGGTTGGTCGCGAGGATATTCGTCCGCGCCATCCGAAATCGACCGATGAAACCGATGCGCTCCATGCAGCGCGCGTGGCGGAAATGACGTCGTTGTGGCGCCTGAAGGCGCGCTAATCAGCGGATGCGGTGCGCGAAAACACGCCGCTGAAAGGCGGCGTGTCAGTGCGACGCGCCGCGCGCCCCGAGATACGCGAACGCGCCGCGACCGGCCACGAGGCCACTGGCGAAACAGGCGGTGAGCAGATAGCCGCCGGTCGGTGCTTCCCAGTCGAGCATCTCGCCGACGCAGAACGCGCCTGGCAGACGCTCCAGCATCAGATTGGCGTCGAGCGCTTCGAACGGAATGCCGCCCGCGGTGCTGATGGCTTCTGCGATCGGGCGGGCTCGCGTGAGCCGCACGGGCAGCGCTTTGATGGCATGCGCGACGCGGTTTGCGTCGGCGAAGGCTTCTTTCGATAGAACTTCGTGCAAAAGCGCGAGTTTTACGCCGCCGATACCGACCCTGCCGTGCAAATGACTCGACATTGAACGCGAGCCGCGCGGCCGCGTGACTTCCGCGACCACACGTTCCAACGCCAAGCCTGGCGCCAGGTCCAGCTCGATTGTGAGTTCGCCGTCGGCCAGAATCCGCTCGCGGATTGCAGCCGACAACGCATAAATCAGACTCCCTTCCAGGCCCGTTTCGGTCAGAAGTATTTCACCTTGTCGATTGTGGACTTTTTTGTCTACATCGGTGAGTGTGATGGCCACCGGCTTGATTGGTTGACCGGCGAAACGCTCACGCAGATAGGGGCTCCAGTCTGCATCGAACCCGCAATTTGCAGGTCGCAACGGTGCGATCGGCACGTCGCGAGCGGTCATCAGCGGCACCCAGGTGGCATCCGAGCCGAGCCGCGGCCAGCTTGCGCCGCCGAGCGCGAACACGACCGCATCACAGGTCACGGTCTGCTCGCCTTCGGGCGTTGTGAAGCGCAGCGCATGCAAGGCGCCGTTGCCGCCGCCATCGTCCCAGCCGATCCACTTGTGGCGCATGTGAAAGCGCACTCCAGCGGCTCTTAACCGATGCAACCACGCGCGCAGCATGGGCGCGGCTTTCATGTCGGTCGGAAAAACCCGGCCTGAACTGCCGACAAATGTCTCGACGCCCAACGCCTGCAGCCATGCGCGCAACGCGTCCGGCCCAAAAGCGTCGAGCAGCGGCGCGATGTGCTCGCGGCGCGCGCCGTAACGGCTGAGAAACGGCTCGAGCGGTTCCGAGTGTGTGATATTCATCCCGCCTTTGCCCGCCATCAGGAATTTGCGGCCGACTGACGGCATTGCATCGTAGACGTCTACCTGCACGCCTTGCTGGGCAAGCGCCTCGGCGGCCATCAGACCGGCGGGACCGCCGCCGACGACGGCGACGCGAGCGGATTCGAGGAAGAGTGACATGCAGTCCTGCAGGTGAGCGGAAGAGGCGGCGCGTGAGCGGATGGTTCAATGGGGCGGCGCGAAGGCCGCTATTTTCACACCGCCGACACGGCAGGGCAAACGCGCGGATCGGCTGCGACGGCACGGATTGCGCGGTCACATCGACAGAGTTCGTGTGCGCTACTTTCCAATTCGCCGCCGCGAACTATACTTTTCAAACACCTTCCAATGGACGCCGTTTGCGTCTTTCCCACGCCAAACTAAACAATGTTTTCGAGCCGCGCGACGCCGACGCTGCATCGCCGTGGCCCGGTAACGCGGTTTGCGCGCGTCGTTTCTTGCGTCAAGGAGACTGTCATGGGTCGCAAATATATTGATTGCCGTGAATTTCCGAGCGAAACGAACTGTACGGTCGCGATGTCTGCCGATACGGACAATGAATTGCTCGACGCAGCTGTGCAGCATGCTGTCACGGTGCACAAACATACGGACTCGCCGGAACTGCGCGCGCAGTTGAAGACCTTGTTTCACGACGGCACAGCGCCCGTCGAGGCGCCGCGCAGGTGAGTTCAGAGGGTGGGTCGTTTTCAAGCGAGGGAGGATGCCACCTGACCAAAGCGGGGGAGGTGTGCCCGCTTTGGCCGTTCCGATTTTTCCGGCGGCGCCGCTGTTGCTTCAGGCTGGATAAGCCTGGGTCAGCCTGGATAAGCTTCGTCGACCTTGAGGCCCGCGAGCTTGAAAATAACCCGCAGCGTTTGCGGTTTGATGTCGCGGCGTGAAGCGAGTGTTGTCATGACGAAGTCGAGCACTTTCGCGTACTTGAGCATGGTCAGGCAGGTCTCCATGTCGACGCTGCCGTCCCGCATGATTTCGGCCAGACGCAGCATTTCAGTGGAGATATCGCGCGCCATTTCCAGTTCGAGCTGCTGCTTTTCCGACCAGGCGGGCGTGGCGGTGAGCCTTGCCAGCATTTCCTGAAACTTCTGCTCGACGTTTCCGTTGGGTATCGTATCCATTGCCGCCTCTTCTAATATTCGAGCGCGCGTCCAGTTGAGATCGCGGCGCGCTGCTGGTTACGTAACGTTGGGCCCGTGTTCCGGGTCCGTCCTCCCCACATGCATTCGGTTCGCGTGATCGACGCCACGGCCGGCAGCCTGTTGTTTTGCGTGAGGCGGCTCATACCGGGGACAGAGGTCGGCATGCGAGCTGCTCGCGCCGCTCCGGAAGGTCCCGCTTCATGCATTTTCGGGCAGGAAGTGTTCCAGGTTTGAGGCGTTTCTTGCATGATGCAGGCGGCTCCCCAGGTGAGCGGGCCGCGCTTTGGGTAAACTGGCAGCAACTTTTCCTTTTTTCCGTCGCCTGTCGCACGTTCGCGTTGCAATCGGTAGCGGTTTCCGATGATGTCCAGCAAAACCCACGAAATCCGTCCCAACCAATCTATTGAGCTGTTGAAGGAACTGCATATCCTCACGCGCGACGGCAAGATGAACCAGGACAGCCGCCGCAAGCTCAAGCAGGTCTACCACCTGTTCCAGTTCATCGAGCCCCTGCTCAAGGAACTCAAGGACGAGCAGGGTGACGTCACCCTCGTCGACCATGGCGCGGGCAAGTCATATCTAGGTTTTATCCTTTATGACCTTTTCTTCAAGGAGTTTCAGGGTGCCGCTAGTGGTGCGTCGCACATTTATGGCATTGAAACGCGCGAGGATCTGGTGACGAAGTCCGAGGCGCTGGCTGAGAGGCTGGGTTTCACGGGGATGTCTTTTCTGAACCTCTCGGTGGCTGATTCGATCACGTCTGAGCGCTTGCCGGCGCAGATCGACATTGTGACGGCACTGCATGCCTGTAATACCGCCACCGATGACGCGATTCGGTTTGCTTTGGAAAAGCACGCCAAATTTATTGTGGTGGTGCCGTGTTGTCAGGCTGAGGTGGCTGGGGTTTTGCGACAGAACAAAGGGAAATCACTTGCGAATGCGCTGACTGAAATCTGGCGGCATCCGCTGCATACGCGGGAGTTTGGGAGTCAGATTACGAATGTGTTGCGGTGTTTGCAACTCGAAGCGCACGGTTATCAGGTGAGTGTCACCGAGTTAGTGGGGTGGGAGCATTCTATGAAGAATGAACTCATTATCGCGCAGTATAAGGATTTGCCGCGGCGGCGGCCGGCGGAGCGGTTGGATGAGGTTATGCAGACGCTTGGGATTGGGGAGTTGAAAGACAGGTTTTTTGTTCTGAATTAAAGGTGTTATTGTTTTTTTGCCTTTGGCTGTGGTATTTTTTTTGGCGTGCTTACGGTGGTGGTTTTTTCTTTTCTTATTGGTCTATTGGCGTTGCCCCTATGCGGGGCGGCACTCACTTTCTTTGCCGCCGCAAAGAAAGTAAGCAAAGAAAGCGGGCTCAAACCGCCAATTCTTAAGTGGGTCCCCTGGCTTGGAGGGTATGGTGGCTCCGTAGAGAGTGGGCCTGCGCACCTCCCCACCTGAGTGACCAGGCCGTCATGCTTCCGGCGGCGCTGCGCGCGCCGACGCGGTACTTCACAAAACCGTCGGTGTATTTGGGCGCCTCGCCGAGGCGAAGCCGATGGCCCCCACTGAGAAACGAATCACCACTGGTTTCCCTGGTGGACCCGTCCGCGACGCACGTAGTGCGGAGTGGGAGCGGATGACGGCTGTGTCACTGGCGGTTACCGAGCGCGGTGTGATCCGTTAATCGGACCACAATCCCCTCCAAGCCAGGGGACACGCTTAAGAGTTAGCGGTTTGAGCCCGCTTTCTTTGCTTACTTTCTTTGCGGCGGCAAAGAAAGTGAGTGCCGCCCCGCATAGGGGCGAACGCTAATAGACCGATAACAAAGTAAGGAAAGGCCAAAAAAATTAGAACAATAAAAAAACCACTGCCAAAGGCAAAAAACCCTAAACCTTCATCAACTCATTCCAGCCTGCAAGGCCAACCCTCCTGAGTGTTTCCTGATTCCGTTCAAAAATATCTTCAGCCTCAGGAAAAGCCCGAACAGCACGTTCAATACTACCCTCTCTGAGCAAATGCAAAACCGGATACGGCGCCCGATTCGTATAGTTTTCAATATCGTCGGGTCCACTACCTTCAAACTGATAATGAGGATGAAAACTGGCAATCTGCACCACGCCTTCAAGCCGAAGCTGCTTGATCATCCTGTCAGCAAAAAACAAACAATCGTTATAGTCGAGAAAATCCTCAAATGCCTGCGGCAAAATCAGCAAAGTCGTATCCACGGCCTCAGGATCCGCCGCAACCAACGCCTGCAATTCCCTTTCGAGATCCACCAGAACACCTTCCATATCAACCGCATCGCTCACGGCGTACCGAATCTGTCCTTTAACATACACGGCCTTCGCAAAAGGGCATAAATTGAGCCCGATCACGGCCTGAGTCAGCCAATGGCGAATAGCAGCAACAACGACATCATGGGATTCGGCAGGCAACGGCATGGCAAGCAACGCAGTAAGGAAGAAACGGCCATTCTACCGGCGTAGCGACACGCAAACCCCGTCAAGAGGCGCAGCAAAAAAATCACGCCGCAGGCGTCCCTCCACCACATGCGGCAGCAATCAACTGCGCCGCCACCTTCGGTGCGGCAAGAACCGGCCCGCAACCCGGCCCGTACGTTTGACTGGCCGCATACACGCCTTCGATCATCAATCCCAGCGCGTTGGCCAATCCCACCGGGTCACCGGCGCCGGTTGCCGTCGCCAACTCAGTGATCCGGGCCATCAGCCGTTCCTTGTTGCGAAACACAAACTGTCGCGCCGGATGCGCCGCGTCGGGAAACTCCACCGAAACATTCACGAATGGGCAGCCGCGATAATCGTCAACCGACGCCCGCACCGCCAGGTCGTCGAAATATTGCTGGAGCTGCTTTGCCGGCTCGCCGGGATGCTTCGCAAAGCTTTTCTCGACGTAACCAAAAAATTGCTCGTCCTTGCGTTCGAGATACGCCATCACCAGTTCGTCTTTCGACGAAAACTGGCGGTACAGACTCATCTTGTTGACACCCGCCCGCTCGACCACCGCATCCACGCCAACCGCTCTCACACCTTCGCGGTAAAACAGTTCGTCCGCAGCCAGCAGCAAGTGCTGCTGCGCCTGCGGCCCAGCCGTCTGCGCGCCGCGCGCGCGGCGCACGTCCGCCTTCGGGGTTTTGCTGTTGGACATGAGTGCCACCTGAATGAATCGATACCTTGACATGTTACCGAGCAGTAACTAGTATCGCAACATTATTGTGACAGATCGGTCACAAGTCCTTTACGAAGATTGCAATAATGCGAGCGGCGCGGCTTGCGGGGCACGCGTCGATTGGAGAACCGATGAACTGGGCAGCGAGACTGATTGGCGGACGTTTCCACTACGGCTGGTTGACCGTCGCAGTGGTGTTTCTGGTGTTACTGGCGGCGGCCGGCACGCGCGCCACGCCGAGCGTGATGATGGTGCCGCTCGAACATCAATTCGGCTGGAGCCGCGCGACCATTTCCCTCGCGATCTCGGTGAATATCGCTCTGTACGGTCTGATGGGACCGTTCGCGGCTGCGGCGATGCAACGCTTCGGGGTGCGCCCCACGTTGCTGGTCGCGCTGGGCACGATGGCGGCAGGGGTGGCGTTGTCGTCGTTGATGACGCACCCATGGCAAATGATCCTGATCTGGGGAGTCATGGTCGGGGGCTCGACGGGCGTGGCGGCGCTGTCGTTGTCGGCAACGGTCGTCACGCGCTGGTTCAGCACGCACCGTGGCCTCGTCATGGGGATTCTCACTGCGAGCTCGGCAACCGGCCAGCTGGTGTTCCTGCCCATGCTGGCAGCCATCGCCGAGCATTACGGCTGGCGGCAGGTGGTGTGGGTCGTCGCCGGCGCGGCGGCCATCGTGTTGCCGCTGGTCGCCTTTCTGCTGCCCGAGCGGCCAGCCGATATGAAGCTGCGCCCGTTCGGCGAACCCGCCGACGCGCCGATCACCGCCACGGTCACCAAACAGAATCCGCTCGCTATCGCTTTTGGCACGCTTGCCATGGCGAGCAAGACGCGCGACTTCTGGCTGCTGTTCTTCAGCTTCTTTATTTGCGGCGCGAGTACGAACGGGTATGTCGGCACCCACCTGATCGCGATGTGCGGCGACTACGGCATGACCGAAGTGCAGGGCGCGTCGCTGCTGGCGGCGATGGGCATCTTCGATCTGTTCGGCACGACGTTGTCCGGCTGGCTGTCGGACCGCTTCAATAGCCGTGTGCTGCTGTTCTGGTACTACGGCCTGCGCGGATTGTCGCTGATGTTCCTGCCGCACGCCTTCGGCATCGATTTCTTCGGCCTGCCGTTGTTCGCGGTGTTCTATGGCCTCGACTGGATTGCCACCGTGCCGCCCACCGTGCGTCTGGCGACAGACGTCTACGGCAAGGAATCGGCGCCGGTCGTGTTCGGTTGGATCGTGGCGGGTCACCAACTCGGCGCGGCCTTCGCTGCGCTCGGGGCGGGCATGCTGCGCGCGAGCCTCGGCACGTACACGGTGGCGTCGATGATTTCTGGCGGCCTGTGCCTGGTTGCCGCGGTGATCGTGCTGCAGATCAACCGGCCCGTGAAAGCGCCGGAGCCGCAAGTGGCCTGAAGCAAACGCGCGCCAGTGAAAGCGGCCCCGAATGGGGCCGTTTCACATTGCAGCCGGCGTGAAAACTAACTGCGCACTTGATGGAGCGCGAGCGTACAAGCCCGGTTATGCTATGTGACCTCGGGCAAGCTGCCCGCCGTTCATGAATTTCGACCGAGAGAAACGCATGGCCAACAAACCCGCCCCTACCGCAGTTGCCATTCACGAGCTGATTGCAGGCCGCTGGAGCCCGCGCGCGTATTCGAGCGAGCCGGTGAGTCGCGAGCATCTGCACATGGTTCTCGAAGCGGCTCGTTGGGCGCCGTCTTCGTATAACGTCCAGCCGTGGCGTTTCCTCGTGTTCGACCGCAGTGTCGATGAAGTGTCGTTCAAGCAGGCTTTCGCCACGCTGGTGCCGTTCAATCAGGGCTGGAATGCGCACGCGCCGGTGCTGATTGCCGTGACCATGCATACGCTCACCAACAAGGGCGAAGTGAACCGTTGCGCGCCTTACGATGCAGGCGCCGCGGCAATGGCGCTGGTGTTGCAGGCGCACGCGCTCGGGCTTGCCGCGCACCAGATGAGCGGCTTCGACCCGAACGCATTCCGCACGGCGTTCAAACTGCCGAACGATGTCGACGTGATCTCGATCATCTCGCTTGGCCACTATGGCGACATCGACAAGCTCGATCCGGTGTTGCGCGAGCGTGAGAAGTCGGTGCGCCAGCGCTTGCCGTTTGCCGATATCGCGTACGGCGGCGGCTGGAAAAAGGCGTTCTGAGCGCCCTGTACTCCTGATATGAAAAACGCGCGGCGCCCACCGCGCGTTTTTTATTGCGCGTCGTCCGCAACACTCGAAAGCGGTGTGGCGACATTTTCGAGCGACTTGCGTTCGGCATCCACGCCCCAGATCGCGCCGATCACCGCCGCCGCGAGCATCAGCGCGGAGCCGACCAGATAACCGAAGAACACTTCGCTGCGCTGATGCGTATCGATCAGGCGGCCAAAAAATGCGGGACCCACAATGCCGCCGAGCGCCGTGCCGAACGCGTAGAACACGGCGATCGCCAACGCGCGAATTTCCAGAGGAAACGATTCGCTAACGGTCAGATACGCCGAACTCGCCGCTGCCGAAGCGAAAAAGAAGATCACCATCCACGCGATCGTCTGCGTCACGACCGTCAGCAACTGCTGCTCGAACAGATAGCCGCTCAGGGTCAGCAGAATGGCGGACAGGCCGTAGGTGGTCGCGATCATCTTGCGACGGCCTATCACGTCGAAGAGCCTGCCGAGCAGTAGGGGGCCGAGGAAATTGCCGAGCGCGAACGGCAACAGATACCAGCCGATGTGGTCGCCCGGCACCAGGTAAAAATCGGTCAGCACCAGCGCGTAGGTGAAGAAGATCGCGTTGTAGAAGAACGCTTGCGCGGTCATCAGCGACAAACCGACCATCGCCCGGCGCCGATGCACGTTGAACAGCGTGTGGAACACCTCGCGCAGCGGCGTATGGCCGCGCGCCCGCAGACGCAAGCGCGTGAGGTTGTCGTCGGCGAGCGTGTGGCCTTCGTTGCGAAACCGTGCCTCTATGCCTTCGACGATCGCGCGCGCGTCACGCTCGTCGCCATGAGTGAGCAGCCACCGTGGGCTTTCCGGCACCCAGATACGCATCGGCAGAATGGCGAGCGCGAGGACCGCGCCAATAAAAAAGCAGGCGCGCCAGCCCCAGTCGGCCGGCAGCAGGTTGGGATCGAGCAGTACCAGCGAACCCGCCGCGCCGAGCCCCGCACCGACCCAGAACGTGCCGTTGATGCCGAGATCGGTCCAGCCACGCACGCGCGCCGGCGTGAATTCCTGGATCGTCGAATTGATCGCCGTGTATTCGCCGCCGATCCCCGCGCCCGTCAGAAATCTGAACAACAGAAAACTGCCGAGATCCCACGAAAAAGCCGTGGCGGCCGTGGCGGCCAGATATAGCGCCAGCGTAATGAAGAACAGCTTGCGCCGCCCGAGCCGGTCGGTCAGCCAGCCGAAACCGAGGGCGCCTAGCACGGCGCCGGCAATGTAAGCGCTGCCCGCAAGACCCACGTCGGCGTTGGTAAACTGCAACGCCGGACTGGACTTCAGCGCGCTCGCGACTGCGCCCGCCAGCGTCACCTCGAGACCATCGAGCAGCCACGTCACGCCCAGCGCCACCACGATCAGCGTATGGAAGCGGCCCCAAGGCAAGCGATCGAGCCGCGAGGGCAGATCGGTGTCGATTACGGCGGCTGTCTTTTCGCGGACTACATCGGTCGGCGGCGCGCTCATTGCGATAAGTCTCCTGATTCCCGAAAATTGGCGGCGTATCCTGTCCGGATGAGCAATATTTGTTCCGTCGAGCGGTTCTTCGACCTTATTGCGGGCGGCCCTGAAGCGCCAGTTGATGCTGATTGCGCTTTCGTGTTACAAAGCCGCTCCCCTTTCTGTCCGCGCCAGCCGTGAGCGGCGATTCCTGCCATGAACTATTGCGCGATTGACTTCGGTACTTCCAATTCGGCCGTCGCCGTCCCGGACGGCGCTGCGCTGCGCCTCGCACCGGTCGAGGGCGCGTACACCACGCTGCCGACGGCAGTCTTTTTCAACACCGACGAGAACACCCGCGAATTCGGGCGGGCGGCGCTCTCAGCGTATATCGACGGCTTCGATGGCCGCCTGATGCGCTCGATGAAAAGCATCCTCGGCTCGCCGCTCGCCGAGAATTCAACCGATCTCGGCGACGGTTCGGCGATCAAGTACACCGACGTCATCGCGATTTTCGTCGATCATCTGAAACGTTCGGCCGAGGCCAGCGCCGGCGGCCCGATCAGTCGCGCGGTGCTGGGCCGTCCAGTGTTTTTCGTCGACGACGACCCGCGCGCCGACCAATTGGCGCAGCAGCAGCTGGAGGCGGCAGCGCGCTCGGTGGGCTTGCGGGAGATTCACTTCCAGTATGAGCCGATCGCGGCCGCGTTCGACTACGAGTCGCACTTGACGGAAGAGGGCTTGGTGCTGGTGGCCGACATCGGCGGCGGCACCTCTGACTTCTCGCTAGTGCGGGTCGGTCCGGAACGGATGAAGCGGGTGGAGCGGAAAGACGACGTGCTGGCTCACCATGGCGTGCACGTCGCCGGCACTGATTTCGACCGGCGTGTCGAGCTGGTCACGATCCTGCGCGAGTTCGGCTATCAGACGCTGGACCCGGAAGGCCGTGAAATCCCCAGCCGGATCTATTTCGATCTGGCGACCTGGCACCTGATCAACACCGTCTACGCCCCCAAACGCGTCAGCGAACTGGCGCTCATGCGGCACCTGTTCACCGAGGTCAAGCATCACGACCGGCTGATGCGGGTTGTCGAACGGCGCTTCGGCCACGCCATGGCGGCG
The DNA here is from genome assembly GCA_963738755.1 of uncultured beta proteobacterium. Classification (GTDB taxonomy): domain Bacteria; phylum Pseudomonadota; class Gammaproteobacteria; order Burkholderiales; family Burkholderiaceae; genus Paraburkholderia. Next base: position 48,284 of record CAVTXZ010000002.1, on the reverse strand, counting down.
CACGCGGAAGAGGCGAAAATCGGCGTGGCGGCAGGCGGCGAGACCGTGATCGATCTGGATCAGGTGGAAGACGACCTGCGTCTCGCTTTCGACGAGGCGCAACTCATCAAGGCCGGCCAGGATGAAACGCAGCGCATTGTGCGGGCCGCGCGCGAAACGGTGCAGGCGGCCGGCGTCGCGATGCGCGACGTGAACGCGATTTATTTTACGGGTGGCTCAACGGGTCTGGCATTTCTATCCGGCGCATTGGCGGCCGCATTTCCAGATGCAAAACCGGTATTCGGCGATCGTCTCGCAAGCGTTGCAACAGGTCTTGGTATTCACGCACGGCGCGTGTTTGGATAACCCCTCGCATACTGCGAAGATAATCCCCGTATCACTTGAAACGAATATAAAAAAACCCCGCCGAGGCGGGGTTTTTTTGCGTCCAGAAGGAAGCGTGTTGCTTACACCGGCTTGATGTTAGCAGCTTGCTTGCCCTTCGGGCCCGTCTTCACTTCAAACGTAACCTTTTGGTTTTCTTGCAGCGTCTTGAAGCCTTCCGTGCGGATTTCCGAGAAATGCGCGAACAGATCTTCGCCGCCGCCGTCCGGCGTGATGAAGCCAAAGCCCTTAGCGTCATTGAACCACTTGACGGTACCGGTTTCCATATTACTTGTTCCTAAAGATGGTAAATAAGGCCGAAGCCCAGAGGGTGCATGAAAATCAAGGAAGGGGGTAATGGGACCAACCGGAGTACCGTTGATGGGCGAACTACGAAAGACCAATTCACTCGCCGCTTGAAATCCTGCCCGAACGTTATACGGCGATTTCGAGAGAAGGTCAACAGTCTCCTGACATCTTTACAAATTTTTGAGAGATTGGCGCAAAAGTTGCTTACAAAGCTTGCTATTTGTCCAGAAATTTTGCAGGGAGAACCCTCGATTTCGCTGCAACAACTAGGTGCAACCGTTAAACTACGCGCCGCGTGTCCGGTTGCACCTGGCTAGATGAACCGGCGCGCGCACGCGCGTCACCCCGTCTCCAGCGCCACAAGCGGTGTCACGCGGTGCCGACATGGTTCTGCAGCAAACTTGCATGGGTCGGAGTAGTGTTAAGCACTCTTTCCGGCCGAAACACGGTGTATGGGACCAGAGTAAGCGCTAGAGCGTTAACTCTGGTCGACATACGGTGTATGGGACCAAAGTAAGCGCTAAAGCGCCAACTCTGGTCGACATAGGAGAAGACGTGAAAAGTTCTATACAACGGAACATCGGACCGGTTGCGCTATTGCTGACCGGCTTGGGTTCGATCATCGGATCGGGCTGGCTGTTCGGCGCCTGGAAGGCTGCAAAAATTGCCGGTCCGGCAGCCATCTGTGCATGGGTCATCGGAGCGGTTGTGATTCTCGCGATCGCGCTGACCTACGCAGAACTCGGCGCGATGTTTCCGGAGTCCGGCGGCATGGTGCGTTATGCGCGCTATTCTCACGGCGCGCTGGTTGGCTTTATTAGCGCGTGGGCAAACTGGATCGCCATTGTCTCGGTGATTCCAATCGAGGCTGAAGCGTCGATTCAATATATGAGTACGTGGCCATATCCATGGGCGCACGCGCTATTCGTGAACGGATCATTAACCACCAATGGGTTATTGCTGTCCGCCGCATTGGTGATCATTTACTTTCTGTTGAACTACTGGGGCGTGAAGCTGTTCGCGCGCGCCAATTCGGCGATCACCGTCTTCAAGTTCGTGATTCCAGGCGCGACAATTCTCGGCTTGATGCTGACGGGCTTCCACAAGGAAAACTTCGGCGAGGCGAGCACCTTTGCGCCGTATGGATGGTCGGCCGTGCTGACCGCTGTGGCGACGAGCGGCATTGTCTTCGCATTCAACGGTTTCCAGAGTCCGATCAACCTCGCCGGTGAAGCGCGCAATCCTGCCAAGAGCGTGCCGTTTGCCGTGATCGGTTCGATCCTGCTGGCGCTGGTGATCTACGTGCTGCTGCAGATTGCGTATATCGGCGCGGTGAATCCGAGCGACGTGCTCCATGGCTGGAGCCACTTCAACTTCGCTTCGCCGTTCGCGGAATTGGCGATCGCGCTGAACCTGAACTGGCTGGCGATTCTCTTGTACGTTGATGCATTCGTCAGCCCGAGCGGCACGGGCACGACCTACATGGCCACCACCACGCGCATGATCTACGCGATGGAGCGCAACAACACGATGCCGAAGATGTTCGGCAATGTGCACCCGTTCTACGGCGTGCCGCGCCAGGCGATGTGGTTCAACCTGCTGGTCTCGTTCATTTTCCTGTTCTTCTTCCGTGGCTGGAGTTCGCTGGCGGCGGTGATCTCGGTCGCTACCGTGATCTCGTACCTCACAGGCCCGATCAGCCTGATGTCGTTGCGCCGCGCTGCTACCGACCTTGAACGTCCGCTGCATATTCCGGGCATGAAAATCATTGCGCCGTTCGCGTTCACCTGTGCGTCGCTGATTCTCTACTGGGCCAAGTGGCCGCTGACCGGCGAAATCATTCTGCTGATGGTCGTGGCATTGCCGGTGTACTTCTACTTCCAGGCCAAGTCCGGCTTTGGCGGCTGGGGCCGTGATCTGAAGGCGGCATGGTGGCTCGTGGCCTATCTGCCGGTGATGGCGATTCTGTCGCTGATCGGCAGCAAGGAATTCGGCGGCCACGGCATCCTGCCTTACGGTTGGGACATGCTGGTCGTGATCGCGTTCGCGCTGGTGTTCTACTACTGGGGCGTGCATAGTGGGTATCGCTCGGAGTATCTCGAAGAGCGTCAGACGCACGACGAAGTGCTCGAAGGCATCGGCTCGCACTAAGTTTCCGCGCTGAGCCTGAGTCTGAGCCTAAGTTCGGACCGCGAGCCGGTCCCGCACCCAAAAAGCCCGCCTGAGTTGCTCAGGCGGGCTTTTTTGTTTTGCCGCGGCAACCGCCGGGCGGGTCAGGCCGTGCCGAAAACGTAGTTCGTCATGGCCAGCGATCGCTGATACGTCCCGAGCGACTGAATCGTCAGGGCGTAATCGTCGTCCGCGGCGCCCAGTGCCGCGAAAACGGGCAGCAGATGCTCGTCGGTCGGATGCATCAGCACGGCGTGCGGCGCCTGGCGGCGGTAGTCGAGCAAGGCGTCGATATCGTGGGCGGCGAGCTTTGCCTCGAACCAGTCGGTGAATTCGGCCACGCGCGGGTCAGCGTCCTCCGGGCGCGCCGAAAAGTCCGCGGCGCGCAGGTTGTGGGTGATTTGCCCTGAGCCGATCACCATCACGCCATCTTCCTTCAGCGAGCGCAACGCGCGGCCGACCCGGAAGTGGTGCGCCGCGTCCATGCGCGGCTGGATCGACAACTGCGCGACCGGCACATCGGCGGCGGGGAACATCAGCAGCATCGGCACCCATGCGCCGTGGTCGAGTCCGTGCGGCTGCGCATCGGCGAGGATCCCGTTGTCGCCGAGCAGCACGGCGGCGCGGCGCGCCACGTCAGGCGCACCCGGCGCCGGATACTGGATCTCGTACAACTGACGCGGGAAGCCGTAGAAATCGTGGATGGTCTCCGGCGCCGTGGACGTGCTCACCACCGGTTGCACCGTGCCCCAGTGAGCCGACAGCATCAGGACGGATTCCGGGCGCGGCAATCGTGCCGACAGCGCGCCGAATTCGGCCGACGGAAGCGACGGATCGATCGGTAACGTGGGCGCACCGTGGGAGAGGAATAGCGACGGTAAGCGGGTCATGGCAGCAGCCGACGCGTGAGCGCAGCGCGGAAGTTTCGTTGCTACCAATATAAGTCCGCACCAGCGTTTGATAAACAGGTGAAAACGGAATTGATTGTGTCGTGCGCGTTATTAATCGGCTTGCCGCCGCGGAGAACTCACTGCGACGCGCGCAAAGCGGATCAGCGTGCTATTCCTGAGCGCCGCGTAATCCTTGCCACGCTGGCGACAGTGCCGGCCCCAGCGCGAACAGATCCAGCACGCGCGCAACCGTGTGATCGACCATTTCGTCGATTGAGGCGGGCTGGTTATAGAAGGCAGGTAGGGGCGGGAAGATCACGCCGCCCATTTCGGTGACGGCCGTCATGTTGCGCAGATGCGCAAGATTGAACGGCGTTTCGCGGACGAGGAGCACGAGGCGGCGGCGCTCCTTGAGCGTGACATCGGCGGCGCGGGTGATCAGGTTGTCGGAAAAACCGTGCGCGACGCTCGCAAGTGTCTTCATGGAGCAGGGGGCGACCACCATGCCGTCGGTGGCAAACGAGCCCGACGCGATGCTTGCGCCGACGTCACGAACCGAATGGACGACGTCAGCAAGTGGCTGAACGTCTTCTTTGCTGAGCTGGAGTTCGTGCTGGATATTGAGCCAGCCCGCGCTCGAAATCAGCAGATGGCTCTCCACGCCGCCCAGCTTGCGCAGCGTTTCGAGCAGGCGGATGCCGTAGATCGCACCGGTCGCGCCGGTGATCGCGACGATCAGCCGGCGGGGCGCCGCAGTGCGTGTTTCCATGGCTCGCGGCGCCTGATCGGACAACGAACGCTCAGGCTGCGGCAAACAGCTGCTGCAGTTCGCCCGACTCGTACATTTCCATCATGATGTCCGAGCCGCCGACGAACTCGCCGTTCACGTAGAGCTGCGGAATGGTCGGCCAGTTCGAGAACTGCTTGATGCCCTGACGGACTTCGTCGTCTTCGAGCACGTTGACGGTTTTGAATTCGCCGACGCCGCACGCCTTGAGGATCTGGATGGCGCGGCCCGAAAAACCGCACATCGGGAACTGGGCGCTGCCCTTCATGAAGAGGACGACGTTGTTTTCGTCGACGATTTGCTTGATGCGTTGTTGCGTATCCATGACTGACCTTGCGGTTCCGTTATGTGTAGGGAATAGGCTGAAATGATAGCGGATTTCGGTAAGACCGGCCGAGGTGCGCGTCGAACGGCTTTTTGCCGCTGAATCGATGAGGTCAGCCGGGCAGTTGCCCGCCGCTGATCCGTTCGATCCCGGCCAGATCCCGCTCCGAGCGGACCTGCACGAAACCTTGCGCTGACAACAGGCCGCGAACCGCGTCGGCCTGGTCGTAGCCGTGCTCGATCCACACGACGCCGTTGGCGCTTAAACGTGCTGGCGCGCCGGCGACAATCGCGCGGATCGCGCTGAGGCCGTCTGCTTCGTCGGTGAGCGCGCTGCGCGGCTCGAAACGCAGATCGCCTTCGGACAGATGCGGATCGCCGCTCGCGATGTACGGCGGGTTGCTGACGATCACATCGAAGCGCAGTGCGGGGTCGAGCGAGCTGTACCAATCGCTCTGCTGAAGTGTGATGGCGCGGCCAGGCCGATTAGTGTCGAGCAGGCGCGTCGCGTTGCGCGCCGCTACAGCCAGCGCCTGTTCGGAGCGATCCAGCGCCCAGATTTGCGCATCGGGGCGCATCGACGCGATTGCCACCGCAATGGCGCCCGTGCCGGTGCCCAGATCGAGTACGCGCGGCCGCGACATGCCTTCCATCGCTGACAACGCGGTTTCGACCAGCAACTCGGTTTCCGGACGCGGAATCAACACATCCGGCGTCACTTCGAAATCGAGTCCAAAAAATTCACGCGCGCCGACCAGTTGCGCTACTGGCTCACCCACCAGACGGCGGGCTTCGAGTGCCAGATAACTCGCGATCGCGACCTCGTCCAGCACGTCGTCGCTGCGGGTAATCAACTGGGTATGCCGCCAGCCGAGCACGTGCGTGAGCAGAATCCGCGCTTCGAGCGACGGCAGTGGCGAGGCGCGCAACAGCGCGGCGGGTGTAGCCGGGCTCATGCGCGCGTTAGTCCGCGTCGCCCAGAGATGCCAGCAACTCTGCCTGATGCTCGCTGACCAGCGCCGCGATCAGCTCGTCGAGATCGCCGTCCATGATCGCGTCGAGGCGGTACAGCGTCAGGTTGATACGGTGATCCGTCAAACGCCCTTGCGGGAAGTTGTACGTGCGAATCCGTTCCGAACGATCCCCCGAGCCGATCAGGCTCTTGCGCGTCGCGGCTTCCTTCGCCTGCTGCTCGTGCGATTGTTTGTCCTTGATGCGCGCGGCGAGCACCTTCAGCGCGCGATCCTTGTTCTTGTGCTGCGAACGGTCGTCCTGACATTCGACGACGATGCCGGTCGGCAAGTGCGTCACGCGCACCGCGGAATCGGTCTTGTTGATGTGCTGGCCGCCCGCACCCGACGCGCGGAAGGTGTCGATGCGCAAATCGGCCGGATTGATCTCGACTTCGCCGATTTCGTCCGCTTCCGGCATCACCGCGACGGTGCAGGCCGACGTGTGAATGCGGCCTTGCGTTTCAGTGGCCGGCACCCGTTGCACACGATGACCGCCCGACTCGAACTTGAGCTTCGAATACGCCGCTTCGCCGGCGATCCGCACAATCACTTCCTTGTAGCCGCCCAGATCCGACTCGCTCGCCGACATCATCTCGACCTGCCAGCGACTGCGCTCGGCAAAGCGGAGGTACATTCGCAGCAGATCGCCCGCGAACAGCGCGGACTCGTCGCCGCCGGTGCCGGCACGGATTTCAAGGAAGATGTTGCGGTCGTCGTTGGGGTCTTTCGGCAGCAGCATTTTCTGCAATTCGGCGCCGAGTTTTTCCATCCGCTCGCGGGCCGCGCGAATTTCGTCTTCCGCGAAATCGCGCATCGACACATCCGCCAGCAGTTCCTGTGCGGTTGCCGCGTCGTTCATGGCCTGGCGCCACAGTGCGTAATGCTCGACGACCGGCCCGAGCTCGGCGTGTTCGCGCGTGAGCTTGCGGTATTGGTCGAGGTTCGAGGTGACGTCCTCGCGGCTCAACAGATCGTTCAGTTCGGCCAGCCGGGTAGTGAGCTGGTCGAGCTTGCGTTGCATGCTCGTTTTCATCGGACGGGTTTCGGAGCGGGCTCCGGCAAGGACGGCGACTAGGGGAGTGGGCAGATGCCCTGGTCAGAAGCACGTCGCGGGCCACTTTCGGGTGACGCTCGCGAACTGCGCGGCGCTGGCTGCGTCGCTAACGCTCCGAAGAACCGGAGTGTTTGTAGAAGCCGCTCATCAATTCAATGAGCGTGTCACGGTTTTCGCTGCTCGCGCGATTGAGCGCGTGCGTTGGGCCGTGGATCAATTTGTTGGTGAGCGATTGCGACAGTGCTTCAAGCACCGCCGCCGGATCTTCGCCGCGCGCGAGCATTTTTTGCGCGCGTTCGACTTCGGCGCGGCGCAGCACGTCGGCTTGAGTATGCATATGGCGGATCACCGGCACGATGCTGCGTGCGTCGAGCCATTGCATGAAATTCTGCACGCGCGTTTCGATGATCGCTTCAGCTTGCGCGACGGCGGCCTGCCGCGACGCATTGCCTTCACGCACGATCGCGCCGAGATCGTCGACGGTGTACAGGAACACGTCTTCGAGCTTGCCGACTTCCGGTTCGATGTCGCGCGGAACGGCCAGATCGACCATGAAAATCGGCCGGTGACGGCGCGCTTTCACCGCGCGCTCCATCGCGCCCAAGCCGATGATCGGCAAGGTGGACGCGGTGCACGACACGATGATGTCGAACTCGTGCATGCGCGTGGGCAGTTCCGACAGCGGAATGGCCCGGCCGTTGAAACGCTCTGCCAGACGCATGCCGCGCTCGGCGGTGCGGTTCGCGACCACCAGTTCCTTTGGCTGCTGCGCGGCGAAGTGCGTGGCGCACAATTCGATCATTTCGCCCGCGCCGATGAACAGCACGCGCTGATTCGACACCTTGTCGAAAATCCGCTGTGCGAGCCGCACGGCCGCCGCCGCCATCGACACGGACTGCGCGCCGATTTCGGTGGTGCTGCGCACTTCCTTCGCGACGGCGAAGGTGCGCTGGAACAACTGGTTCAGATACGTGCCGAGTGCCCCGGCTTCGGACGCGGTGCGAACCGCATCCTTCATTTGTCCGACGATTTGCGTCTCGCCCAGCACCATCGAATCGAGCCCGGAGGCAACGCGAAACGCGTGGCGCACGGCTTCAGACTGCGGCAGTGCGTACACGTGCGGCGCGAGTTCGGAGACGGGCAGGTTGTGATACTTCGAAAACCACTGGATCGCGGCTTCACGCGCGGCTTGATCGTCGGTCGCGCAGTAGAGTTCGGTGCGATTGCAGGTAGACAGGATGGCGGCTTCCGGCGCCGTGCGCGCGGTGCGGCCAAGCCAGACGCTCTTGAAGGTATCTAATGCGGGCTTGATCTGTTCGAGCGGAAACGCCACGCGTTCGCGCAAGGCGACAGGCGCAGTGTGGTGATTGATTCCGATCGTTAGAAGCTGCATATGGGGAGCTATGGTTTAGCCCAATATTATAGCGTTTCCACGATTCTTTCATTCTGCGCGCGTCACCCGGCCTCCACAACGGCTTCCGGCGGGACGGAGTCGAGTTGATAACCGTAGCCGTAGAGCGGTGTCAGGCAATAGCCGTGCTCCGGGCGCAACTGCAATTTAGTCCGTACGCGCGATGCGTGGGTATCGAGGGTGCGCGACCTCACGTCGCGGCGCCGGGTCCAGACGGCTTCGAGAATATGCGCGCGCGACACCGGTCGCGACAGATTGGAAAACAGGAGCAACGCGAAGCGGAATTCTTTCGGTGTCAGAGCCACGGTTTGGCCGCTGAAGGTGACGCGGCAGTGCGTTGCGTCGAATGCGTATCCGCCGATGATGTCGCGGCGCCGGTTGTGCGGCCGCCGCAAACCCGCGCGGCGCAGCAGCGCGTTGATCCGCGCGAGCATTTCCGGTCCGCGAACCGGCTTGGTCAGGCAGTCGTCGGCGCCGGCATGAAACGCGGCGACGATCTGGCTTTCGCGCGGCTCCGACATCAGGACGATCACGGGCAAGCTCGGCAGAATGGAACGGGCGCGCGCGATGACATCTTCCGCGGGGCCGTCGCCGGCCCAGTTTTCGATGAGCAGCAGATCGAAGAATTCGTCGGCAGCGCGATTCAGGAACGGCGCGCTGGAAATGAAGTGCTGGCACGCGTGGCCGCCGGCAAAGATCAGCCGGCCAACCAGTTCAGCGTGACGCGGGTCCGGCTCGATAAGGGCGATACGCATGGGGCACTTTCAGCGTGGCTGGCATCGGCAACTAGGCTTCTCCGTAAGGCTCACGGCTTGCCTTACATCACCCCGACCCCTAAACTCAACCGCTATGCGGAAAGCGCCGTGCTGAACCTTTATAGTTAACGAGACAAAAATGCTAGCTGTCCAGGTGTCTTGCGCCCATGAGACGAATCCGAAACTGCGCGAGGCCTGCCGCTAATGGGGTGGCCCGGAATCGTGGTCCTGGGGGCCGTGATCGGCCTCGCAGGCTGGTGGCTGCATCCGCTGCGCCGCTCAAGCCGCGCGCAATGGTGGATCGCACTCGTTGCCGGGGTGCTTGGCGCGGGTGTCGCGCGGATGGCCGGCAATGTGGTGGGTCTCTTTCATGATGGCGATACGCTCGAATGGCCGGTTTGCACCGCCGTCGCCCTGATCGCCGTCGCTATGACGGTCGGCTTGCTTTCCCGTCGATGAACTTTTGCAGGTGACTCCGATGAATGCCCGACTCCCCGAAACCTCCTCCATTCCCGAACGGCTCGCGACCTTGCGCAACGCAATGGCGCGCGAAGGCGTGGCCGCCTATCTGGTGCCGTCCGCCGATCCGCATCTGTCCGAATATCTGCCAGGCCGCTGGCAAGGCCGGCAATGGTTATCGGGTTTCACCGGCTCGGCCGGCACGCTGGTCGTGACCGCCGATTTCGCCGGCGTGTGGACCGATAGCCGCTACTGGGAACAGGCCAGCGCGCAACTGGCCGGCACTGGCGTGCAGTTGATGAAGATGACCGGCGGCCAGCAAACCGCGCCGCATTTCGACTGGCTCGCGCAGAACGTTGCAGCCGGCGGCGCGGTCGGCGTGGACGGCGCCGTGCTCGGCGTTTCGGCGGCGCGTGCGCTGACCCAGGCGCTCACCGCCCGCGGCGTGACATTGCGCACCGACGTCGATCTGTTCGACGCGATCTGGCCGCAGCGTCCGTCGTTGCCGGCAGACGCCGTATTCGAACATGTCGCGCCGCATGCGAGCGTGGCCCGTTCGGAAAAGCTCGCGCAGATCCGCCATGCGATGGTGGAGAAGGGCGCGCAGTGGCACTTCATTTCAACGCTCGACGACCTTGCGTGGCTGCTCAATCTGCGCGGCGCGGACGTCAGCTACAACCCGGTCTTCGTTGCGCACGCCCTGATCGGGCTGGAGCACGCGTCGCTTTTCGTCGCCGACGGCAAGGTGCCGCAAGCGCTTGCCGACGCGCTCGCGCGTGACGGCATCAGCGTCGAGCCGTACGCGAAGGCGGCGGATGCGCTCGCGGCGCTGCCCGCCGACTGCACGCTGCTGATCGACCCGCGCCGGATCACGTTCGGCTCGCTGCAATCGGTTCCGTCGACCGTAAAGGTCGTCGAGGCCGTCAATCCGTCTACGTTCTTCAAGTCGCGCAAGACCGCTGCCGAGGCGCAGCATGTGCGCGAGACGATGGAGCAGGACGGCGCGGCGCTCGCGGAGTTTTTCGCGTGGTTCGAAAGTGCGCTCGGACGCGAGACGATCACCGAACTGACGATCGACGAGCGCCTGACGGCAGCCCGCGCGCGTCGGCCGGGCTTCGTGTCGCTCAGCTTTCGCGACGATCGCGGGTTTCAACGCGAACGGCGCGATGCCGCACTACCGCGCCACCCAGGAATCGCATTCGGTGATCGAGGGCAATGGCCTGTTGCTGATCGATTCCGGCGCGCAATACCTGAGCGGCACCACAGACGTCACGCGCGTGGTCGCGATCGGCACCGTCAGCGAGGCACAGCGGCGCGATTTCACGATCGTGCTGAAAGGCACGATGGCTTTGTCGCGCGCGAAATTCCCGCGTGGCATCCGTTCGCCGATGCTCGACGCAATCGCCCGCGCGCCGATCTGGGAAGCCGGCGCCGATTACGGCCACGGCACCGGTCACGGCGTGGGTTACTTCCTGAATGTGCATGAAGGCCCGCAGGTGATCTCGCACTACGCGCCGGCCGAACCGTGGACCGCGATGGAAGAGGGCATGATCACCTCGGTCGAGCCGGGTCTCTATCGGCCGGGCAAGTGGGGCGTGCGGATCGAAAACCTCGTGCTGAATGTGCCGGCGGAGCAAACCGAGTTCGGCGATTTCCTCGAGTTCGAGACGCTGACGCTGTGCCCGATCGACACGCGCTGCCTCGACCTGGCGCTGCTGCGCGAGGACGAGCGCGCATGGCTGAACGCGTATCACGAGACCGTGCGCACGCGCCTGTCGCCGCATGTGTCGGGCGAAGCCAAGGCGTGGCTCGAACTGCGTACGCAACCGGTCTGAGCACGGCAACCAACCCCACGTTACTCACGGAGCGTGCATGGCCATCAAGGCAGTGGTGTTCGATTTCGGCGGCGTGCTGATCGACTGGAGCCCCGAGTATCTGTACCGGGAGCTGATTCCGGACGAAGCGGAGCGTCGCTGGTTTCTGACCCACGTCTGTTCGATGGACTGGGTGATCCGTCAGGACGGCGGCCAGCCGATCGCGGAGGCGACGCAGGAACTGATCGCGAAGTTTCCCGATCACGCGCCGTTGATCCGCGCATTCTACGAACGCTGGCACGAGATGGTGGCCGGCGTGCTCGAAGACGGCGTCGCGATCATGGAAAAGCTCGAAGCCGCCGGCGTGCCGCTGTTCGGGCTGACCAACTGGTCGGCGGAGACTTTCCCGTATGCGTGGGAGCATTACCCGGTGCTGCGGCGGTTTCGCGACATTGTCGTGTCCGGGCGTGTGAAGCTGGTGAAACCCGATCCGGCGATTTTCGCGGCGATGCGCGAACGGATCGAAGCGCAACTGCCGGGCATCCAGCCTCACGAGCTTGTATTCATCGACGACAACCTGAAGAACGCCGAGGCCGCAACGGCCCTCGGTTGGCGCGGCGTGCATCATACGAGCGCAGCACGAACCGAAGCCGCGTTACGCGAACTGGGCTTAGCGGTTTAGGCGGTAAAGCGTGAAAGACAGAGGCGTCGATGTCGCATCGGCGTCCGCCTGTCCCACCTATTGGCCGAGCAGATTTTTCAACGCATTTCCCAAGCCCTTCACGGTTTCCCCGGCCCCTTTCGCGACCCCTTCCACGCTGACACCCAGCGCCTTCGCAAAACCGGCGCCGATGCGCGTCATCAAGCTGTCCCGAACCGAGAACTTCGGATCGCGCAGATCCCCGTCCAGCACGAAATGCAACGTGATGTCGCCGTTATGCGACTTGAGCGCGGCAACGGCGGCCTTGGTCGGGATCGACAGGAAGGTGTCGAACGGGTTGTCGCTGTCGGCGAGTTGCAGATGGTGGATGGTCACCGTGCCTGGCGCATGCAACTGATAGTTACGCACCGTCGATTCCACCGTCAGATCGACTGTGCCGCCGGTCACCTGCGTCTTCGCGCCGGTCTTTTTGATCAGATACGGATCGAGCATCACGACATCGACGCCACGCAACTGGCTGGTGGTCTGCGAGTCTTTGCTGGCGATCGCGATCCAGCCGGCAAACGATACGGTGCCCGTGTGCTGTGGGCCTTTGATCGCGCCGGTCACGTTGACGTTGGTGGGCTCGGTAAGCGCAGGCAGATGCAGATGCTCGACGGTCGCATTGGCGTCGTTCACCGTCACCTTGAAGGCCGGACTGCCCACCGTCATGTCGTAGAAATGGAAATTGCCTTGCTCGAAGCTGACGCGGTCGACCAGCTTTTCGCGCGAGGCGGGCGCGATTGCGCTGTTGGCGTCGTCCTGATCGGCCTTGTTCAGAGACTCCCGCAGATTCGGCAGAAGCCGGATCGAGCCGTCCTTGCTTCGCAATACCGCCATGTCGAAGCCGCGCACCACCACGCTGCGGATATGCATCCGCCGCGCGATCAGATCGCGGATGTCGGGTGTGAGGGTGATTTCATCGGCGCGTAACGGATCGCCGGCCGGCCAGCCTGGCGGCGCCTTGAGCAACACGTGAGTGAGATGAACGGAGGTAAGGCCGACGTCGATGCGTTCCGCGCTGCCCAAGGGGCCGAGCGCCGCGATCACGTGCGCCTTGACTTCGCGCTGTGCGATTTGCAAGGCGCCGAGCGCGACGACGATCAGCACCAGCAGCACGCCACCTGCGGCAATCGCCCAGCGCTTGCCCTTCGACATCGCCATGCTTGCCTCCTCGTCGCCGCGCGTCGCGCGGCGTGGCTGTGACCAGCCAGTATGTGTGCTGTTTTGACGGGCGCCGGATGGGGCGGGAACAGATGCTGCTCAAATCAGCACCTGTATCACGCCGTGGCACGCAATGCGTGTGCCCTGCCGCACGTCCGGTAAAGAGTATGTGCCGGCTGATCATGCGGCGGCCTGCCGTCGGTCGACGCAACAGGCCGCGAGGCTCGCGCTTTAGCGCGCGATCGGCTTGTAACGCAGACGCTTCGGACGTGCCGCTTCTTCGCCGAGACGCGCGCGCTTGTCCGCTTCGTACTCCTGGTAGTTGCCGTCGAAGAACGTGATTTGCGAATCACCTTCGAACGCGAGAATGTGCGTCGCGATCCGGTCGAGGAACCAGCGATCGTGCGAGATCACCATCACGGAGCCGGCGAATTCGAGCAATGCGTCTTCGAGCGCGCGCAGCGTTTCGACGTCGAGATCGTTCGACGGTTCGTCCAGCAGCAGCACGTTGCCGCCCGCGATCAGGGTCTTCGCCAGATGGAGCCGGCCGCGCTCACCGCCCGACAGATTGCCGACGGTCTTTTGCTGGTCGCCACCCTTGAAGTTGAAGCGGCCGATGTAGGCGCGCGACGGCGTTTCGTACTTGCCGACCGTTAGCACGTCCGCCCCGCCGGAGATTTCCTCGAACACCGTCTTCGAACCGTCGAGCGCGTCGCGGCTCTGGTCCACGTATGCGAGCTTGACCGTAGGCCCTTGCACGATCTCGCCCGAGTCCGGCTGTTCACGGCCGGTGAGCATGCGGAACAGCGTGGACTTACCCGCGCCGTTCGGCCCGATGATGCCGACAATCGCGCCCGCCGGGATTTTGAAGCTGACGTCGTCGAGCAGGAGACGATCGCCATACGACTTGCTGACGTTCTTGAACTCGATCACTTCATTGCCGAGGCGATCGCCGACCGGGATGAAGATTTCCGAGGTTTCATTGCGCTTCTGGTAGTCCTGGCTGTTCAGTTCCTCGAAGCGGGCAATACGCGCCTTCGACTTCGCCTGACGGCCCTTCGGGTTCTGGCGCACCCACTCCAGTTCCTTCTTGATGGCCTTCTGGCGCGCCGATTCCGACGACTCTTCCTGCTTCAGGCGCTCTTCCTTCTGATCGAGCCAGCTGCTGTAGTTACCCTTCCACGGAATGCCGTGCCCACGGTCGAGTTCGAGAATCCACTCGGCGGCATTGTCGAGGAAGTAGCGGTCGTGGGTCACCGCGACGACCGTGCCCGGGAAGCGCGTGAGGAACTGTTCGAGCCAGTCGACCGATTCTGCGTCCAGGTGGTTGGTCGGTTCGTCGAGCAGCAGCATGTCCGGCTTTTCGAGCAGCAGCTTGCACAGCGCGACGCGACGCTTTTCGCCGCCCGACAAGTGCTCGATCTTCGCGTCCCAGGCCGGCAGACGCAGGGCGTCGGCAGCGATTTCGATCTGCTGTTCCGCGTTGCCGCCATCGCTCGTGGCGAGGATCGCTTCGTACTTCGCCTGTTCGGCCGCGAGCGCGTCGAAGTCGGCGTCCGGCTCCGCGTAGGCGGCGTAGATTTCGTCGAGCTTCTTCTGCGCGTTGAAGACGTCGCCGAGTCCTTCTTCGACCGCTTCACGCACGGTCTTTTGCGGATCGAGTTGCGGCTCCTGCGGCAGATAGCCGATGTTCAGGTTCGGCATCGGCGTGGCTTCGCCTTCGATGTCCTTGTCCACACCGGCCATGATGCGGATCAACGTCGACTTGCCCGAGCCGTTCAGGCCGAGCAGACCGATCTTCGCGCCGGGGAAAAAGGACAGCGAGATGTCTTTCAGGATTTGACGCTTGGGCGGCACGATCTTGCCGACCCGGTTCATGGTGAAGACGTATTGGGCCATTTGCTTGCAATAGACGTTGACGACGCCGGCCGCGCGGGGGGCGGGCGATCGTGGGTGGATGGGTAATCGGTGTTATGGCCGGGCAGTGTGCCCGGCTCCGGCCGGCGCGGCGTCAAGCTCGAAGTTGCAGCGCGCGCGGGCGGGTTGCGCAGATGGCATTGTACTTCGGGGCGAGGGTGGGGCGGCAGAGGGCGTCCGCCGTCGCGTCAGTTCGCCCGCCGACCACTCGCCGGGTCGAAGAAATGCAGTTGCTGCGCGGGCAGCGCCACTTGGAGCGCTTCGCCCGCCGCCGGCCGATGTGCATGCGGCAAGCGCACCGTCACATCATGCTTGCCCCAGCGGCCATGCGCGAGGTTGTCCGCGCCGAGCAATTCGCAGGAATCGACCGTGAGCGTGGCGTGGACGACGTTCGCCTGGCCGGGCGTCATGTGTTCCGGACGAATGCCGAGCGTCCATTCGCGTCCTTTCGCAACCTCCCGGCCGATCGAAGCGACACCTTGCAGCGACAGCTTCGGACCGTTGCCCGCCACCTCGAACGTCAAGCCATCGTCGGACACGCGGCCTTCCAGCAGATTCATCCCCGGCGAGCCGATGAAGCTCGCCACGAACACCGTCGCCGGCCGTTCGTAGACCTCGGTCGGCGCGCCGATCTGTTCGGCGTGGCCTTTGTTCATCACGATCACGCGTTGCGCCAGCGTCATCGCTTCGATCTGATCATGCGTGACGTAGAGACTCGTGGTCGAAAGGCGCGCGTGCAGGCGCTGGATCTCAAGGCGCATCTGCACGCGCAGACGAGCGTCCAGATTCGACAGCGGTTCGTCGAACAGAAACACCGCCGGTTCACGCACGATCGCGCGCCCCATTGCAACACGTTGCCGTTGTCCGCCGGACAACTCGCGCGGCTTGCGCGCGAGCAGCGCTTCCAGCTCCAGAATCTGCGCCGCCGCCTGCACGCGCTTCGCAATCTGTGCGCGATCCACGCCCGCGATCTTCAGCGCGTACCCCATGTTTTCAGCCACGCTCATATGCGGATACAACGCGTAATTCTGGAACACCATCGCGATGTTGCGATCCTTCGGCTCCAGTTCATTCACCACTTTGCCGGCGATCGAAATGCTGCCTTCGGAAATACGCTCGAGCCCGGCCACCATCCGCAGCAAGGTCGATTTGCCGCAACCCGACGGACCGACCATCACGACAAACTCGCCATCCATTACGTCGACGTCGATGCCGTGCAACACGAACTGTTTGCCGTCGTAGGTTTTTTTAACGCCTTGCAGAGTCAGTGCAGCCATGCCGTTTTAGCCCTTTGTTCTGGTGCTTGCCGCGTGTCGCGGCGTCCTTTATTCCAATGCCGAAGCTCACCCCAGAGCGCGCGGCCTACTTCTCCGCATCCACCAGCCCGCGCACGAACCAGCGCTGCATCGTCAGCACGACAGCGAGCGGCGGCAACATCGCGAGCAGCGTGGCGGTCATCACGAGATGCCATTCGGTGGCGGTGTCGCCGGAGGCGATCATGCTTTTGATGCCGACCACGGCGGTGGTGAGCGATTGCTGGCTCGTGATCAGGATCGGCCACAAATACTGATTCCAGCCGTAAATGAAGGTGATCACGAAGAGCGCCGCCATATTCGTCTTGGACAGCGGCAGCACCACGTCCCAGAAGAAACGCATGGCGCCCGCGCCGTCGATGCGCGCCGCTTCCATCAGTTCGTCCGGCAGCGTCATGAAGAATTGCCGGAACAGGAACGTCGCGGTCGCCGATGCGATCAACGGCAGCGTCAATCCGCTGTACGTATTGCTCAGATGCATCGACGACACGACCTGCACGGTCGGAAAGATGCGCACTTCGACCGGCAGCATCAGCGTGATAAAAATCAGCCAGAACGCGAGATTACGAAACGGAAAGCGGAAGAACACGATCGCGTACGCGGAAATCATCGAGACGGCGATCTTGCCGATTGAAATCACCAGTGCCATGACAAGGCTGTTGAACAACATGCGGCCGAAGGGCGCCGCCGCGTTGCCGCTGCCGTGCGACCAGACGGTTGCGATGTTCTCGAACAGATGCGTGCTCGGCACCAGCGACAGCGGCACGCTGAACACTTCGTGCTCGCTCATGGTTGCCGCGCAGAACGCGACATACACGGGAAACACCACCAGCACGACGCCGACAATCAGCACCGCGTGGCAGAACAGGTCGAAACCGCGGCGGTTCTCGATCATGAGTATTGAACCCTGCGTTCGATGAAACGGAATTGCACGACCGTCAACGCGACGACGATCACCATCAGTACGACCGATTGCGCGCCCGAACTGCCGATGTCGAGCCCTTGAAAACCTTCGGCGAAAATCTTGTAGATCAAGGTCCGGGTCGATTGCGCGGGGCCGCCGCCGGTGGCGGCGTCGATCACCGGGAAGGTGTCGAAGAACGCGTAGGTGATGTTGATGACCAGCAGGAAGAAGCTCGTGGGCGACAACAGCGGCAGCGCAATGCCGAAGAAACGCCGCACCGGACCGGCGCCGTCGATCGCCGCTGCTTCAATCAGCGAACGCGGAATCGCCTGTAGGCCCGCGTAGAAGAACAGGAAGTTATAGCTGACCTGTTTCCACACCGATGCGAGCACGACAAGAAACATTGCCTGCCCGGCATTCAGCGCGTGATTCCACACGATGCCCTGCTTCGCGAGCGCATACGTGACGAGGCCGATACTCGGATTGAAGAGGAACGACCACAGCACGGCGGCAATCGCGGGTGCGACCGCATATGGCCAGATCAGGAGCGTTTGATAAGTCTTTGCGCCGCGCGTCACACGATCGGCGCACACCGCCAGCAACAGCGAGATCACCAGCCCCGACACCGTGACGAGCGCGCAGAAGATCAGCGTCGTATTGAACGACGACAGGTAGAGCGGATCGGCAAACAGCTGCTTGAAGTTGGCGAGTCCAACAAACTCGCTCGACGTGCCGAACGCGTCCTGGCTCTGTGTGGATTGCCACAGCGCCTCGCCAGCCGGCCACAGAAAGAACAGCAGCGTGATCAGAAGTTGTGGCGCGACGAGCAGGTAGGGCAGCAAACTGGTGCCAAAGCTGGAGCGCTTTTCCATCGGGAATTTCCAAGGTTCTGCATGGGCGGGTTTCAGTGCGGGCGCACTGAAACCCTATCGGACAACGCCTAGTTACCGGCCTTCTCGAAACGGCGCAGCAACTCGTCACCGCGCGAAACGGAGGCGTCGAGCGCCTGTTGCGGCGTATTTTTCTGTGCCCACACCTGTTCGAGTTCTTCGTCGATGATGGTGCGGATCTGCGGCATGTTGCCCAGACGCAAGCCCTTCGTGTACGGCAGCGGCGGTTTGTTGAGCATCTGCTTGATCGCCGTGTCGCTGCCCGGGTTCTTCTCGTAGAAGCCTTGTTGCTGCGTCAGTTGATACGCGGCGGTGGTGACCGGCAGATAGCCGGTGTCCTGATGCCACTTCGCGGCAACCGGCGCCGACGACAGATACGACAGGAACTTCGCCACGCCCTTGTAGGTGGCCGCATCCTTGCCCGAGAGCACCCACAGACTCGCCCCGCCGATGATCGCATTCTGCGGCGCGCCCTTCACGCTCGCGTCGTACGGCATCATGCCGGTGCCGAAGTTGAACTTCGCGTATTTCTTGATCGTCGCGAGCGAGCCTGACGAGTTCGTGATGATCCCGCAGTCGCCGCTATAGAACTTCGACACCGGTTCGTCCTTGCGGCCGACATAGGTGAAGGTGCCTTCCTTGAGCATGTTCTGCAGGAACTGGATGTGCGCGACCTGCAGCGGCTTGTTGAACTCGAGTTGCGCGTTGGCGCCGTCGAACCCATTGTTCTCCGTCGCGAACGGTACTCCATGCCACGCGCTGTAGTTTTCCAGCTGAATCCAGCTCTGCCAGCCCGACGAATAGCCGCAAGCCATGCCCGACGCTTTCAGCTTCTGCGCGTCCGTCTGCAATTCCGCCCAGGTTTTCGGCGGCTGATTCGGATCGAGCCCGGCTTTCTTGAAGGCGTCCTTGTTGTAGTACAGCACGGGCGTCGAGCTGTTGAACGGCATCGAGATCAGCTGGCCGGTTTTGGCGTCGCTGTAGTAGCTCGCGATGGTCGGCACGAAGGCTTTTTCGTCGAGCGGCACGCCGGCTTGCTTGAATACTTCGGAGACCGGGATCACGGCCTTCTTTGCCTGCATCATGGTCGCGGTGCCGACTTCGTAGACCTGCAGGATGGCTGGCGCGTTGCCGCTGCGATAGGCGGCGATGCCGGCGGCGAGAGTCTGGTCGTAGGTGCCTTTGAATACCGGCACGATCTTGTAGTCGCTTTGCGACGCGTTGAACGCGTTGGCAATGTCGTTCAGGCGTTCGCCGAGGGCGGCCTCCATGCCATGCCAGAACTGGATTTCAGTCGCGGCGTGAGCTGCCTGACTGACGCCGAAGCTCAGTACGGCGGCAACGGAAAGCGAACGGAACAGCGGCTTGAAACTCATCGATTGGTCTCCAGATCGGAACGGGGCGCGGGTGCGAATCGCGCGATTCTATTTGTGTTCGATGACAGTCCGGCGAAGGCGGCCGGGAAGACGACGCCGCGATCGGGCAGGCGCCGAATGCCGCAATTTAACACCAGCGGTCGGCAATCGGAAAGGGCGGGCGTCTGAAGCTCACTACTTGAGGCAAATCAAGTTCGCAAGTACAACGCCGAATATTGCGGCCCGCTCGCGGGCATGATGGACGGCTCGGAGGGTATCGTGCCTGGCATGGCCAGCACGTTTCGCAACCGTGCTTATCAATCAGGATTCCAGATGCTACGTTCAATGCGATGGGCGGTGGGCGGTTCGATAGCGGGCCTCATGTTGGCGGTGTGTGCGTTGACGTCGTTGTCCGCGGAGGCGCGGGTAGCGGCGGTAACGTCGCTGCCACAGATCATTGCGCATCGCGGCGGTACAGGGGATGCGCCCGAAAACACGCTTGAGGCGATTCGTCAGTCGGTCGCGCATCAGGCCGACGCGATGTGGCTTACCGTTCAGTTGAGCAAGGACGGCGTGCCCGTACTTTATCGGCCGGTCGATCTAGCGGAGTTGACCGACGCGGAGGGTCCGGTGTCCGCTTTCACCGCGGCGGAGTTGATGCGTGTGAACGCGGGCTGGAGTTTCCGTCGCGGCGATGCGTATCCCTATCGGGACCATCCACTCGGCATACCGACGTTGCGCGAAGCTTTACGGGCAATCCCACTGACGATGCCGGTGATCCTCGACATGAAAGCGCTGCCCGCAGAGCCGCAGGCGCAAGCGGTGGCGCGCGTACTTAGCGAGGAGAATGCATGGCCGCGAGTGACGATCTATTCGACCGACGCGGCTTACCAGCAGAGCTTTGCCGCTTATTCACAAGCGAAGCTGTTTGAGTCGCGCGATGCAACACGCGGGCGGCTCGTGCGGGTGCTGCTCAATCAAGGCTGCGTGGATGCGCCGGCCGAACACACGTCGACAGCGTTTGAATTGCATCGGGCGATGACGATAGTGGAGCAGTTCACGCTGGGCGAGGGCCGCTCCGAGGTCCAGGCGACCTTATGGACCCCTGCGACCGTAGCCTGTTTCCGGCAGCAGCCTGATGTCAGGATCGTGGCGATCGCGGTGAACAACGCCTCCGATTATCACAACGCCGCATGTCTTGGAATTGACGCGGTACTGGTGGATTCACCCGCGACGATGGTGGCTATCAAGAAGGCTACGACAATGCCCTTAAAATGCGCGAGGCCTGACGCGACGGCTAATCAGTAAAACAAAATGCCCGCATCGAGCGGGCATTTTCATCAGGCGGGGTTAGCGGCGGCCGGCGTTTCGCCGCTTGCCGCCTTGAGCCGGGGCTTCCGTCAGACGTTGAACAGGAAGTTCATCACGTCGCCGTCGTGCACGACGTATTCCTTACCTTCCGCACGCATCTTGCCCGCTTCCTTCGCGCCTTGTTCACCCTTGTAAGTGATGAAGTCGTTGAAGGCGATGGTCTGCGCGCGAATGAAGCCGCGTTCGAAATCGGTGTGGATCGCACCGGCTGCCTGCGGCGCCGTATCGCCGACGTGGATGGTCCACGCGCGAACTTCCTTCACGCCTGCCGTGAAGTACGTTTGCAAACCTAGCAGCTTGAAGCCCGCGCGAATCACACGGTTCAGGCCCGGCTCTTCCATGCCCATGTCGGCGAGGAACACTTCCATGTCGGCTGGTTCGAGATCGGCGATTTCCGCTTCGATCGCGGCGCACACCGCGACGACCGGCGCGTTCTCCGCTGCCGCGAACTTCGATACCGCGTCCAGATGCGGGTTGTTCTCGAAACCGCCTTCCTTCACGTTGGCGACGTACATGGTCGGCTTTGCAGTAATCAGGCAGAACGGCTTGAGCGTGGCCTTTTCTTCATCCGACAGGTCGAGCGCGCGAACCGGCTTGGCCTGATCCAGTTGCGCGCGCACCTTTTCCAGCACGGCAGCGTTCTTGGCGGCTTCCTTGTCGTTGCCCGATTTAGCGGCCTTCGAATAGCGCGTGAGCGCTTTCTCGACCGTAGCGAGGTCGGCCAGCGCCAGTTCGGTGTTGATGACTTCGATATCCGACAGCGGGTCGATCTTGTTCGCGACGTGAATCACGTTTTCGTCTTCGAAACAGCGCACCACGTGCGTGATCGCGTCGGTTTCGCGGATGTTCGCGAGAAACTGGTTGCCGAGCCCTTCGCCCTTGCTCGCGCCGGCCACGAGACCCGCGATGTCGACGAATTCCACCACCGCCGGCAGGATGCGCTCAGGCTTGACGATGTCGGCGAGCGCCTGGAGCCGCGCGTCCGGCACCTCGACGATGCCGACGTTCGGCTCGATCGTGCAGAACGGATAGTTTTCGGCGGCGATGCCCGCCTTGGTCAGCGCATTGAACAGGGTGGACTTGCCGACGTTAGGCAGGCCGACGATGCCGCATTTGAGGCTCATGGGAATCCTTCAGTGAATCAGTAAGTTGCGTGATGCGCTCGACGCTGTGCGCAGGATGCGGCAAAGCATTCGTGATGGCGTGGCGGCGGACCGCAGCGGAGCGGGACAAGTCACGCAATCGGGGCGTTCGCTCAACGATTGGGTGCGAGTTTTGTCACGGAAACCGTAATTGTAACCCGTTCGGATGGGCTTCCCGGAAAGCGGCGCGTCAAACCGGTCGCGGCCGGAAATTTTTTTGTCAGATCATTGTAAAATCGCGATTCAGGCCGCCAGAGCCCTTTCCGGGGATGCACAGTGACAAAGATGAGATGGGTCGGTTGGGCTTTGGGCATTGCCTTAGCAGGCGGCGTTATTGCAACGTGGATCGCGCCGAACTACGACGACGCCCAGGCGGCAACGGATCGGCAGACCGTGAATTGCATGCTGAATCAGCTCACGCCCGACGATAAACAGCAGATTGCGCAGTTCGCCGACACCAACGATTCCGACTCCCTGTGGCGCGTCTACGACCGGGTTTTCCCAGACTGCACGGTGCGCGGCGACCAGCGCGAACGCAAAAGCGAGCTGATGGCGAGCGCGTGGCGCGTCCTATCAGCCGATCGCGATTTCATGCGGCTGCGTGAAGCCCATGCGGCGCACGCGGCGTCTGGGCACTAGGTTTCGGGCAGGAATGCTGCACGCCACGATCCGTCCCCTGCAACCCCCGCAGCTATAATGCGCGGATGAACGCACACCACCAGACCTTTGATGTCGCCGTGATTGGCGGCGGCCTCGTCGGCAAGACCGCGGCGCTTGCGCTGACGCAAGGCGGACTGCGCGTGGCGCTGCTCGCACAAGCCTGCGCGCCTTTGCCCGCCGGCGTCAGCTTCGATTCGCGGGTCTACGCGTTGTCGTCGAGTTCACAGGCTCTGCTGGAGCGGTTGCGGGTCTGGCAGGCGCTCGATCTGTCGCGGCTCGGCCCGGTCTACGATATGCGCGTCTACGGCGATGCGCACGCCGAACTCCATTTCTCCGCTTTTCAGGCGTCCGTGCCGCAATTGGCGTGGATCGTCGAATCGTCGGTGATTGAGCGGGCGCTGGATGCCGCGCTGCGTTTCCAGCCGAACCTCAGCTGGATCGACAGCCGCGCCCAGGCGCTGGATTTCGCCGCGGACGCCGCCAGCGTCGGTCTCGCCAATGGCGATGTGCTGGCGGCCGATCTGGTGGTCGGTGCGGACGGCGCGCATTCGTGGGTGCGCGCGCAGATCAGTTCGAAGATGAGCCGGCGCGATTACAAACAGACCGGCGTGGTCGCGAACTTCAAGGCTGACAAGCCGCACAGCGAAACGGCCTATCAATGGTTCAGGGACGGCGAGATCATCGCGCTGTTGCCGATGCCGGACGGCCACGTGTCGCTGGTCTGGTCGGCGCGCACGGAACACGCCGAACAACTGCTCGCGCTCGATCCGGCGCAACTGGCCGCCGAAGTCGAACGTATAACGGGCGGCCAATTCGGCGCACTCGAATGCGTGACGCCCGCGCAAGGCTTCCCGCTCGCGTTGCAAACCGTCGACCGGCTGGTGGCGCCCCGCGTCGCGCTGGTCGGCGATGCCGCGCATCTGATTCATCCTCTGGCCGGCCAAGGCATGAACCTCGGCTTGCGCGATGTCGCGGCGCTGGCTGAAACGGTCGCGGGCAAGGAGGCATTCCGCGATCTCGGCGACATGGTGCTGTTGCGCCGCTACGAACGCGCCCGTCGCGAAGACATCCGCGCGCTGATGATCGCGACCGACGGCCTGCAAAAGCTTTTCTCGGTGCCCGGGCCGCTTGCCAAGGCATTGCGCAATTCCGGCATGGCGTTTGTCGGCGCGCAGCCCTTCATCAAGCGCTGGCTGGTGTCGGCCGCGCTGGGGTAGAGCGCCAGGCCGGCGTGCCCGAGCGGCGACACGGGTATCATGAAGGGATGGACGCCGTTTCGGTCAGACCCGAAAAACGTCCCAAAACGCGCAGCGCGCGCGATTGAACTCAGGAATTCAGCATGAAAAAAACTTTCCGTATCGCGGCCGCTGCGCTTGCGATCGCCGCCATTACGATGGGCTGCTCCGCGCAGGCCGATCAAACGACCGACAAAATCAAGGCCACGCTGCAAACGCGTCTCGCCGACGTCACGATCAAGAGCATTACGAAGTCGCCCATCGCCGGTCTGTACGAAGTCAATCTCGGCACGCAGATCGTTTATAGCGACGCAACCGGCGATTACCTCGTGCTTGGCGATATCGTCGATTCGAAGACCCGCAAGAATCTGACCGAAGCGCGTCTGTCGGATACCAACCGCATCGACTTCGCGAGTCTGCCGTTCGCCAACGCCGTGAAGGTCGTGAAGGGCAATGGCGCGCGCAAGATCGCTGTGTTCTCCGACCCGAACTGCCCGTACTGCAAGCAACTCGAAACGACGCTCAAGTCGATCGATAACGTCACGGTGTACACCTTCCTGTACCCGGTGCTCTCGCCGGATTCGACGGCCAAGTCGAAGTCGATCTGGTGCTCCGCCGACCGCGCCAAGGCATGGGAATCCTGGATGCAGGACCATCAGGCGCCCACGGCCGCCGCTACCTGCGACACCGCCGCGATCGACAAGAATCTGGCGCTCGGCCACGCGATGAATGTCGAGGGCACGCCCACAGTGTTCCTTGCCGACGGCCGCCGCCTGCCTGGCGCGGTGCCGGCAGACCGGCTGGACAAGGAAATGTCCGCCGTGCACTGAGCACACGTTACTTATGAGCAAAGGAGGCGCAGCGTGCGCCTCCTTTCACATCAAGTCCCGTATATCCCGCCTGACAATACCTAATCACCGCCGATGAAGCCGATCCGCTACACCATCGTTCCCAAGCAGCCCGCCGCCCACCTGTTCGAAGTCACCGTCACCGTCGCCGATCCCGATCCGGACGGACAGCGTTTCATGCTGCCGGTGTGGATTCCGGGCAGTTACATGGTGCGGGAATTCGCGCGCAACATCGTCACGCTGCGGGCGTTTACCGACACGGGCCGCAAGGTGCGTGTCGAAAAGACCGACAAGCACTCGTGGCAGGCCGCGCCGGTCAAAGGCGCGTTGACGCTGCGCTACGAGGTGTATGCGTGGGATCTGTCGGTGCGCGCCGCGCATCTGGACGACACAACTGGTTTCTTCAACGGCACGAGCGTGTTTCTGGCGCCGCTCGGTCATGAAGAGGCGCAGTGCGTGGTCGATATCCAGAAGCCGGAAGGCGCGGACTACCGCAACTGGCGCGTCGCCACCGCGTTGCCGGAAGCGCGCGGCACGAAGCGCTACGGCTTCGGCGAATACCGCGCGCAGAACTATGACGAACTGATCGACCATCCGGTTACGTTGGGCGAATTCGCACTGGCCACGTTCAAGGCGCATGGCGTGCCGCATGACATCGTGATTGCCGGGCGCGTGATCGGGCTCGACATGGCGCGCCTGTGTGCCGATCTGAAGCGCATCTGCGAAGCGCAGATTGCCTTGTTCGAGCCGAAGTCGAAGAAGGCGCCGGTCGATCGCTATGTGTTCATGACGCAGGCGGTCACGGACGGTTACGGTGGCCTGGAGCATCGCGCGTCGACCGCGCTGATCTGCAACCGGAGCGATCTGCCGGTGGAAGGCCGCGAGACGCCCACCGAGGGCTATCGAACCTACCTCGGTTTGTGCAGCCACGAATACTTCCATACGTGGAATGTGAAGCGCATCAAGCCGGCCGTGTTCGCCCCATATGACCTGAGCGTCGAGAACTACACGTCGCTGTTATGGTTGTTCGAAGGCTTCACGTCCTACTACGACGACCTGATCCTGGTGCGCAGCGGCCTGATTTCGCAGGACGACTATTTCGGCATGCTCGGCAAGGTGGTCGGCGGCGTGCAGCGCGGCAGCGGCCGCCTGAAGCAAACCGTCGCGCAAAGCTCGTTCGACGCGTGGGTCAAATATTATCGGCAGGACGAAAACGCGCCGAACGCTATCGTCAGCTATTACACCAAGGGGTCGCTCGTCGCGCTTGCCTTCGATCTGACGATTCGCGCGCAAACCGGCAATCGCAAGTCGCTCGACGACGTGATGCGTCTGCTGTGGCAGCGTTTCGGGCGCGACTTTTATCGCGGCAAGCCGGTGGGCGTCGAGGAAAGCGAGATCGAGGCGATCTTCGCGGAAGCGACGGGCGCCCAGTTGGGTGAACTGTTCGCCGAGGCGGTGCATGGCACGCGCGATCTGCCGCTCGACACGCTGCTCGCGCCGTTCGGCGTTTCGCTTGCGCCCGATCTGGACAAAAACGGCAGGCCGGCGCTCGGCGCGCGCGTGCGTGGCGGCGCGGATTGCACGCTGCTGTCGGTGCATGATGGAAGCGCCGCGCAAAAAGCCGGACTTTCCGCGGGGGACGTGCTGATCGCGATCGACGGCCTGCGCGTGACCGGCGCGAATCTCGACACACTGCTATCGCGCTATCTGCCGGGTGCCAAAGTCGAGGTTCACGCGTTCCGCCGCGACGAACTGCGTACCACGCAAGTCAAGCTGGACGGGCCTGAGGTGGCGCGCTACAAGCTCACGGTGAGCGATAAGCGTCCGGCGGCGCGGAAGGCCCGCGAGCGCTGGCTGGCAAGCTGACCGGCAACGGGCCGTCGTCCGTCGGCGGCTCGGGGCGGGGGATTGTTCTACCCATGCAACAATCCTTCGCTGCCGGATGGCTTTTTCTCAAGCCGGTAAAAAAACACAATGGCTCCACTCGCGCAACACTGCGCGCCCCAACTGGAGTCAACCATGACCACGATCCTGCAAATCAACTCGGCAGCCCGCTCACAAGGCGCGAATTCCACGTTGCTCGTCAACGAGCTGACCGCAAAGCTGCAACAATCGAATCCGGGCGCGCAAGTCGTCGTCCGTAACCTGCAAGCTGAGCCGCTGCCGCATCTGGACGACGCCGTCCTCGGCGCGTTCTTCACGCCGGCAGATCAGCGCACGCCGGAACAGGCCACGATCTCGGCACGCAGCGAAGCGCTGATCGCCGAACTGCAAGCCGCCGACGTCGTTGTGATCGGCGCGCCGATGTACAACTTCGGCATCTCGTCGCAACTGAAGACGTACTTCGACTTCATCGCCCGCGCCGGTATCACGTTCCAGTACACCGCGAACGGTCCGGAAGGCCTTGTGAAGGGCAAGAAGGTTTACGTCGTGTCGGCACGCGGCGGCAAGTATCTGGGCACCCCGAACGACAGCCAGACGCCGTATCTGAAGAGCTTCCTAGGCTTCCTCGGCATGACGGATGTGAATTTCATCTACGCCGAAGGCCTGGCCATGGGTCCGGACGCTGCCGAAGCCGCACTGGGCGCCGCTCGCGAAGCGATCGCCGCAGCCTAAGGCTGGATCTGCCGCGCTATCGCGGCAGAATAGAAAAAACGCCACGGAGTGTGTATTCCGTGGCGTTTTTTCGTGCTCGCGCTGACGTGTGCGGCATCAGGCCAGCATTTGCGCTTCGTCGGGCAGGCGCCAGTCGATCGGTTCGCGGCCCTGTTTCGCGAGATAGTCGTTAGCCGATGCAAAGTGCCCGCAGCCCAGAAAGCCGCGATGCGCCGAGAGCGGCGACGGATGCGACGCTTCCAGCACGTAATGCGATTTGCCGCCGAGCAACGCGCGCTTGGCTTGCGCATGTGCGCCCCACAGCATGAACACGAGGCCATCGTGGCGCATCGCCAGTTCGTGGATCAAGGTGTCGGTGCATTTCTCCCAGCCACGTTTTGCGTGACTGGCGGCCGCACCGCCTTCGACGGTCAGCACCGTGTTCAACAGCAGCACGCCTTGCCGCGCCCACGTGTCGAGACAGCCGTGGCGCGGCGGCTCATGGCCGAGACTCGCGGCAATTTCCTTGAAGATGTTACGCAGCGACGGCGGCGTGCGCACGTTCGGCGCCACGGAAAACGCGAGTCCGTGGGCTTGCGGCGTGCCGCGATCTTCACCGTGATATGGGTCCTGGCCGAGAATCACAACCTTCACTTCGTCGGGGCTGGTGAGGCGCAGGGCGCGGAACACGTCGGCGGGATAGATGGTTTTGCCCGCCGCGCGCTCACCGTCGACGAAACGGCATAGTGGCGCGTAGGCGTCGCTTTTGACGAAGGGCTGCAGAAGTTCGCGCCATGCAGCGGGCAAGGCGGCGAATTGCGCTTCAAGCGTGGGTGGCGTCTGCGCGGCAGGCGGCTGTGTGGGCGTGGCGCCGGCCGGCGTGGGCGCGGTTTCGCCGAACAACGAGGCCTGCGGCGAAGGGGAACGGGTGCGGGAAGCTGAGGTCATGGCGGGGAAGTGTCGCAGCAAACAGGCTGCGGCTCAAGCTGTGTCTACCGCACGCCGTATGCCGCACGCCGCACGCCCGGGCCTAGTCCGCTCGCAACTGGTAGCCGCGTTGCGCTTTGCTGATGTTGTCCGGCGCGAGGCCGGCGATCTGCTTGCCGAGTTCCTGCGCAAGCGTGTTGAGCACGGCTTCGTTGCCGGACTTCAGTTCGAGCTCGACTTCGGAGATCGGCGCGCGACGGATTTCGCTGTTCACTTCCGCGATGACGTCTCCCTGGTCGATCGCGGCTTCGACTTTCGCGCCGTCCAGTTCCACCTGCCACAGCGTGCGAGTGAAATTCGTGCGGAACAGTTCGATCAACTGCGGCGCGGCCTGACGCAAAGCGTCCGCGGCGGCCGGCTCGTCGCACTCGCGCAGCAGGGCGTCGATTTCCAGCTTTTCGCCCGCTACCGGCATTTCCCATTCGTGACGGCTGTGCAGGCCGTCTTTCGCCTGTCCAACGGTTTTGAAGGTTTGCAGCCAGCCGTCTGGCGTATGGCGCAGACGCAATGCGCTCTTTGAATTCGCCAGGGCCAGCGTCGGCGTATCGAAGTAAATATTCGCCAGTTCGATCGGGCGGCCTTCATTGCCAGTGCGCGCGACAAACCACTGCGTTGCCGCCTTCACTTGCGCGGCCGGCAAGGTCAGCTTGATTTCACGTTCCATGGCCATGGGCTGCTCCGCTCGGTATGCTCAGAAAAACATCCGCGCAAGTTCCACACCGGGCTCGTCCGCGCGCATGAACGCCTCGCCGACGAGGAACGTGTTCACGTCTTTCTCCCGCAGGCGTTCGACATCGACGCGCGACAGGATGCCCGATTCCGTGACCACGATACGGTCGTCAGGAATCGATTCGAGCATGCCGATGGTGGTGTCGATCGACGTTTCAAAGGTACGCAGATTGCGGTTATTGATGCCGATCAGCGGTGTTTTCAGCGTGAGCGCTTCCGTCAACTCGTTCTTGTCGTGCACTTCGACCAGCACCGCGAGGCCCAGCGAATGCGCGAGCGCTTCGAGGTCCTGCATCTGCGAGGTTTCGAGCGCGGCGGCGATCAGCAGGATCGCGTCGGCGCCCATCGCACGGGCCTCGACGATCTGATACGGGTCGATGATGAAATCCTTGCGCAGCACCGGCAGGTTGCACGCGGCGCGCGCTTCCTGCAGATACGCCACGCTGCCCTGGAAGAACTGCACGTCGGTCAGAACGGAAAGGCAGGCCGCGCCGTGCTTTTCGTACGAACGCGCGATCTCGGCCGGCACGAAATGTTCGCGCAGCACGCCTTTGGACGGACTCGCCTTCTTCACCTCGGTGATCACGGCGGCCAGACCCGTGGCGTGTTTGGCGCGCAATGCGCCGACGAAATCGCGGATTTCGCGCGACAATGCTTCGAGGCGCAGTTCTTCGAGCGGCGCGCTCTGCTCGGCCGCGCGAACTTCTTCACGTTTGACCGCGATGATGCGGTCCAGGATGTCGCTCATAATTGTCTCGCTACTGAGTTACTGCTTGAATTGCTGGGTGAAGCGCACCAGCTCGTCGACCTTTGCACGGGCTTTGCCGCTCGCGATCGCTTCGCGCGCCAGCTGGATGCCGTCCGCAATCGATGCCGCCACGTTCGCCGAATAAAGCGCGGTGCCCGCGTTCAGTGTGACGATTTCGCGCGCGACGCCTGGCTTGTTGTCGAGCGCATCGAGCAGCATCGCCTTCGATTCGGTGGCGTCGGCCACTTTCAGCGAGCGGTTCGACACCATCTGCATGCCGAAGTCTTCCGGATGAATCTCGTACTCGTGGACCTGCCCGTCGCGCAATTCGCCGACCTGGGTGGCCGCGCCGAGCGACACCTCGTCCATGCCGTCCATACCGTACACCACCAGCACGTGCTTCGCGCCGAGGCGTTGCATCACGCGCACCTGAATGCCGACCAGGTCGCCGTGAAACACGCCCATTAGCTGATTGGGCGCGCCGGCCGGATTAGTCAGCGGTCCGAGAATATTGAAGATGGTCCGCACGCCGAGTTCGCGGCGCACCGGCGCGATGTTCTTCATCGCCGGATGGTGGTTCGGCGCGAACATGAAGCCCATGCCGGTTTCCTCGATCGACGCCGCGACCTGTTCCGGCTGCAGATCGATATTCACGCCGAGCGCTTCGAGCACGTCCGCGCTGCCCGACTTGCTCGACACGCTGCGGCCGCCGTGCTTGGCCACCTTGGCGCCCGCTGCGGCCGAGACGAACATCGTCGCCGTGGAGATGTTGAAGGTGTGCGCGCCGTCGCCGCCGGTACCGACGATATCGACAAAGTTCGAGTTGTCCTGCACCTCGACGTGGCGGGCAAATTCACGCATCACCGTGGCGGCGGCGGTGATTTCGCCGATAGTCTCTTTTTTGACGCGCAAGCCGGTGATGATCGCCGCCGACATCACGGGCGACAGTTCGCCGCGCATGATGAGCCGCATCAGATGCAGCATTTCGTCGTGGAAAATCTCGCGATGCTCGATGGTCCGCTGCAGCGCTTCCTGGGGCGTAATCGACATGATTTCGTCTCTCTTCATCAAGCGTTGCGGTTCGACGTTTTGGCGGGCGCGGCCTTCGACTGCTTCACGAAGTTCTCGAGCAGTGCGTGGCCGTGTTCGGACAGGATCGATTCCGGATGGAACTGCACCCCTTCAACGGCCAGCTCCTTGTGACGCACGCCCATGATTTCGCCGTCCGCGGTCCATGCGGAGATTTCGAGGCAATCCGGCAGCGATTCGCGTTCGATCGCAAGCGAGTGATAGCGGTTCACGACGAAATGTTTCGGCAGATCGGCGAAGACGCCTTTGCAGTCGGTTTCGATCGTGCTCACCTTGCCGTGCATGATGCTTTGCGCGCGCACGACGCGGCCACCGAATGCTTCGCCAATCGCCTGATGGCCGAGGCACACGCCGAGAATGGGCAGCTTGCCGGAGAATTCGCGCAGCACGTCGAGCGTGATGCCCGCGTGTTGCGGGTTGCTCGGGCCCGGCGACAGGCAAATACGCGCCGGGTTGAGTCTGGCGATTTCGTCCAGCGTGATTTCGTCGTTGCGATAGGTGCGCACGTCTTCGCCGAGTTCGCCGAAGTACTGCACCAGGTTGTAGGTGAACGAGTCGTAGTTGTCGATCATTAGCAGCATGGTTTGTCTCCGGTCAGAAGTCGCTATCGAGGCCGTCCTGCACCTGCTCTGCGGCGCGCAATACCGCACGCGCCTTGTTCTCGGTCTCTTGCCATTCGGACTCGGGCACCGAATCCGCGACTACACCCGCTGCCGCCTGAACGTACAGATTGCCGTTTGCAATCACGCCGGTGCGGATCGTGATCGCCAGATCCATTTCACCGGTGAACGACAGGTAGCCGACCGCACCGCCATACAGGCCGCGTTTGATCGGTTCCAGCTCGTCGATCAATTCCATCGCGCGGACCTTCGGCGCGCCGGACAGCGTGCCGGCCGGGAAGGTGGCGCGGAGCACGTCGAAATTGGTGGTGCCGGGCTTCAGCTTGCCTTCGACCGAACTCACGATGTGCTGCACGTGCGAGTACTTTTCGATCACCATCTGATCGGTCACGACCACCGAGCCGATCTGCGAGATACGGCCCACGTCGTTGCGCGCGAGGTCGATCAGCATCACGTGTTCGGCGATTTCCTTCGGATCGTTCAGCAGTTCGGTGGCGAGTTCCGCATCGCGTTCGGGCGTGTTGCCGCGCGGACGCGTGCCGGCGAGCGGCCGGATGGTGACGATACGGTCTTCGCCACGCTTTTCCTGGCGCACCAGGATTTCAGGCGACGCGCCGACCACGTGGAAGTCGCCGAAGTTGTAGTAATACATATACGGCGACGGATTCAACGAACGCAGCGCGCGATACAGCGACAGCGGATTGTCGCGGTACGGCTTGGTCAGGCGCTGGCCGACCTGCACCTGCATCAGTTCGCCGGCTGCGATGTATTCCTTCGCCTTGCGTACGGCGGCGAGGTAATCGTCTTTCGCGAATTCGCGGTAGGTTTCGGTGCGCACGCTGGCCGACGTGACCGGCGGCTGCACGGTCGTGCGCAAGCGCTGGCGCAGCTCACGCAAACGCTGCTTGGCTTTCGTGTACGCCTCGGGTTGCGTCGGGTCGGAATAGACCACCAGATAGAGCTTGCCCGCCAGGTTATCGATCACCGCGACTTCTTCGGTCAGCAGCAACTGGATGTCGGGCAGGTTCAGATCGTCTTTCGGCGCGCTGTTCGCGAGCTTCTTCTCGATGTAGCGCACCGCGTCGTAGCCGAAATAACCGGCTAGCCCGCCCGCGAAACGCGGCAGCCCTGGGCGTTGCGCGACTTTGAAGCGGCCCTGGAATTGCTGTATGAAGTCGAGCGGATCGCCTTCATGCGTTTCGACGACCTTACCGTCCTGCACCACCTCCGACACACCGTTGCGGGTGCGCAGCAGCGTGCGCGCCGGCAAGCCGATGAACGAGTAGCGGCCGAAGCGCTCGCCGCCCACCACCGATTCCAGCAGAAACGAGTTCGCGCCGTTGCGCTCGGTTTGCGCGAGCTTCAGGTACAGCGAGAGCGGCGTTTCGAGGTCGGCGAGTGCTTCGGCGATCAGCGGAATGCGGTTGAAACCCTCATTGGCGAGGGACTGGAATTCGAGTTCGGTCATGTTCCGATCCTGTTCATAGGTCCGGCGACAGCATGCGTCGGACAAAGCGGGGCAGTGCGCGAGCCGGTCAGGCACGGGTTCGACGTATCGATAGATGATACCGACCGGCGCGAGTTTCCATCGACGCAAACACGGGTTTTGAGCGCACGGCAATGCCTTATGGGCAGACGGCGGCTGTGACTAACCGATGCAGCGAAACAATATGATGGAAGAAACGCGTAAGCGCAGCGAAGTAAAAAACGGTTGCCGAAGACGAGCTTCAGCGTACCTCAGGCGAGGTTAGCGCGACCAGCGACGCCAGGGCCAGGCTCCCCGGTCGATGCTAATCAGACTCCGTTTTTTATTCAGAAACATGAGGATGAGGGACTTTTCAGGTCGTGGATTGGTGCGCTGCGATTGCCTTCGCGGCATCGAGCAGCGAGGCAACTATACCATCGGATTTTATTTCTTGTATAGCTCGGCCGTGGTTGTAGCCGTACGGTACCGTGAGCGTGGCCATGCCCGCCGCGCGGCCTGCCAGCGCATCGTTTTCCGAATCGCCGATGGCCACGGTCGCGCCCGGTTCGACGCCCAGTTGCTGCGCGGCAGTGAGCATCGGCAGCGGATCGGGCTTCTTTTGCGGCAGACTGTCGCCGCCGAGCACAACGCTGAAATACTGGCTGAGCCCATATTGCTGCAGTAATTCGACTGCAAAACGATGCGGCTTGTTGGTCACGCAGGCGAGTTTGATGCCGGCGTCGCGCATGGCGCGCAGGCCGGCTTCGACGTCCGGATACAGGTGCGTGTGCAGACCGTTGATCTTCGCGTACTCCGCCTGATAGATCGCGAGCGCTTCGTCGAAGCGGTTCTGCGCGTGGTCCGCTTCGAAGCGCGGCGCCAGCACGCTGCGGATCAGATGCTCCGAACCTTTGCCGACGTAGCCGACCACTTCCTCGCGCGACGTTTCCGTGGCATCGAGCTGCGCGAGCATGCCGTTCAGACCGGCGGTGAAATCGTCGGCGGTATCGACCATCGTGCCGTCGAGGTCGATGATCGCGGCTTGCAGTCGCGGGCCGGTAAAGGTCGGAGCGGGAAACGGAGCGGTCATGTTGAGTGCGCGTTTCTCAGTGTTCGATATTGGCGAGGGCGGTGCGCATCTTGTCGATCACGGCCTTGTGATCCGGTGCGCCGAAGATCGCCGAGCCGGCTACGAACGTGTCTGCACCCGCGGCCGCGATTTCCGCGATGTTGTCGACCTTGACGCCGCCGTCCACTTCCAGATGAATCTCGCGGCCGGTCCTTTCCTTGTACGCATTGATGCGCTTGCGCGCTTCGCGCAGTTTGTTGAGCGCTTCAGGAATGAACGACTGGCCGCCGAAGCCGGGATTGACCGACATGATCAACACGAGGTCGACCTTATCCATCACGTGATCGAGATAGTTCAGCGACGTAGCGGGATTGAACACGAGGCCGGCCTTGCAGCCGTGATCGCGGATCAGCGACAGCGTGCGGTCGATATGGTCCGAGCCTTCCGGGTGAAAGCTGATCAGGTTGGCGCCGGCCTTCGCGAAGTCCGGCACGATGCGATCGACCGGGCGCACCATCAGATGCACGTCGATCGGTACGTCCACGTGCGGGCGAATGGCTTCGCAGACGAGCGGACCGATCGTCAGATTCGGCACGTAGTGGTTGTCCATCACGTCGAAGTGGATCCAGTCGGCGCCGGCGGCGACGACATTGCGGACTTCTTCACCAAGGCGCGAAAAATCGGCGGACAGAATGCTGGGAGCGATACGGAATTGCGTCATGGTGGGGGCAGATGCAAGCGGGAAAACGCCATTTTACCGTTTTGTGCGCCGTTGAACCTGCTGGCGGACGTTCGCGGCCGGCACTGCGCGGGCGCTGCTGGAGCGGGCGGCGAACGTGACAAAACGCCCTAGCGGCCCTTGGCCAGAGGGATTTGTCCGGTTGCGGGCGTGCCGCGCATCAAGCAGAATGCCAAAGCATTGGCGCGGCGACGCGCAAGCGCCCGCAAACCATTGGCGTTCGGGCGTTCCCCCGATTTTTCACACCCCCGTTTCACCAGACCGGAATCAGGATGAGCCAGTACGAATTCAGCGTCTCGGCGCAGGTGCAGTATCTGCCCGAAGAGTCGGACCCGGAGCGCCGCCAGTATGCGTTTGCATACACGCTGACTATCCGTAACAGCGGCCAGGTGCCCGCGCAGCTGATTGCGCGTCACTGGGTGATCACCGATAGCGACAAGAACGTGCAGGAAGTAAAAGGCCTGGGCGTGGTCGGTCATCAGCCGCTGCTCAAGCCGGGCGAGCACTTTGAGTACACGAGTTGGGCGGTGATCGCCACGCCGGTTGGCACGATGCGCGGCGAGTATTTCTGCGTGGCGGAAGACGGTGAAC
Organism: uncultured beta proteobacterium; assembly: GCA_963738755.1. Lineage (GTDB taxonomy): Bacteria > Pseudomonadota > Gammaproteobacteria > Burkholderiales > Burkholderiaceae > Paraburkholderia. The sequence goes on along the minus strand of CAVTXZ010000002.1, from coordinate 12,805 downwards.
GGTTCGATGCGCCGGTGCCCGAGTTCATCTTGCGTATGCCACGCACGTTGCATTGAACCGGAGGCGCGGCCCGCGGTCTTTAAACAGTTCAGCGCGCGGCGTTACTGCGGTTTTTACGGTTTTTGCTGGTTGTGCTGTTCACTATGGTTGGTGCGTGCGGCCTTTTTCTTGCCGGACGACGTCCACACAACGATAAAGACGAGCAGGAAGAGCGCGAGGAGCGATTCCAGCGCGAAGATGAGCATCGGGTATTCGTCGAACAGATCAGACATGGCGGTTTCCATCAAGAACGAACATTGTATGCGTTTTGTCCGCACGGCCGGAGCATGGCTCGGAGCGCTTTCGGTTGCAGTATTGCTGGCTTCCTGTGGCGGCGGCGGCGCGGTCCGGCCTTCGGTTTCGCCGCCCACCGGTGCCGCGATCATACCCGGGCAGATTGCCGCGACGCGCCTCACGGCAGTCGCCTGGCAGCAGGTGCCGGGCTGGCAGGACGACTCGCTGATCGGCGCGACGGCCGCTTTGCGGCAAAACTGCCTGAGACTGGCGCGGCAACCGAACTGGGCTCGGGCGTGTGCCGCCGCCTCGCAGATCGACGATCTGGATGTCGCCAGCGCGCGGGCATTCTTCGAAGCGTATTTCACGCCTTTCCAGCTAGCCAATAACGACGGCACGCTCGACGGCCTTGTCACCGGTTATTACGAGCCTTTGCTGCGCGGATCGCGGACGCGGCATGGCGTCTATCAGACCGCCCTGTATCGCTGGCCATCCGGGTATCGCGCGGGTGCGCCGCTGCCAGTGCGTGCGCAACTCGAACGCGCGGGCGTGCTCAACGGCAACGAACTCGTGTGGGTCGACGATCCGATCGAAGCGTTCTTCCTGCAGGTACAAGGGTCCGGGCGCGTCGTGATGGAAGACGGCAGCGTAATGCGTGTCGGCTTTGGCGGCACGAACAATCAACCGTACAAGTCGATCGGACGTTGGCTGCTCGATCGCGGTGAACTAACGCCGGCGCAGGCGACCATGCAGGGTATCAAGGGTTGGGCACGTGCGAATCCGACACGCGTTGATGCGTTGCTCGATACGAATCCGCGCTTTGTGTTTTTCCGCGAAATGCCGTCCGGCGAGAGCGTGCCGAGTGGAGGCGCGGACGGCCCTATTGGAGCGCTGGGCGTGCCGCTGACGCCGGAACGCTCGATCGCAGTCGATCCGGCTTCGATTCCCCTCGGCACGCCGGTGTTTTTGCAGACCACCCGGCCGCTGACCAATTCGCCGATGAACCGCCTCGTATTTGCGCAGGACACAGGTTCGGCGATCAAGGGCGGCGTGCGCGCCGATTACTTCTGGGGCCTTGGCGATGACGCCGGCGATCTCGCCGGCAAGATGAAGCAAGGTGGCCGCATGTGGTTGTTGCTGCCGAATTCCTGACGCGTATGCGGTAGCCGGAGTGGCGGTTTTCTCCAACTGAAAACCGCCTCCCGGCTTTATTCCTTCACTCCCGGCGCAACGGATTAAAGAGCCGATTTGCGCTTGTCGATCACGCGTCGCGCTTTACCCACTGAGCGCTCGATCCCGTTTACCCCCAGCACGTTGACCACCGCGCTCACGCCGATCAATGCCTTGATGTCGTAGGCGAGCGCCTGTTTCGCCGTGCTCAGAGCGGCCGTATCCGGGGCCGTTTCCGGGCAAGGCTCCACGTTCAACGTCAGCACGTCGAGCGGGCCTTCCTTCGTCAGCACAATCTGATAGTGCGGTGCGAGGGCGTGCTGTTTGAGCAGCAGTTCCTCGATCTGAGTGGGGAATACGTTGACGCCACGCACGATCATCATGTCGTCCGAACGGCCAGTGATCTTTTCCATCCGGCGCATGGTGCGCGCGCTGCCGGGCAGCAGGCGCGTCAGATCGCGCGTTCGGTAACGGACGATCGGCAGCGCTTCTTTGGTCAAGGACGTGAACACGAGTTCACCGAGTTCGCCGTCCGGAAGGACCTCGCCGGTTTCGGGATCGATGATCTCGGGATAAAAATGATCTTCCCAGATCGTCGGGCCGTCTTTGGTCTCCACGCATTCCGATGCGACGCCCGGCCCCATCACTTCAGAAAGGCCGTAGATATCCACCGCGTCGATACCCATGCGCTTTTCGATTGCCTGGCGCATGTCGTTGGTCCACGGCTCCGCGCCGAAGATACCGAGGCGCAGCGAGCAACTGGCAGGGTCGATACCTTGCCGTTCGAGTTCGTCGGCGATCGACAGCATATAACTCGGCGTCACCATGATGATGTCGGGACGGAAATCCTGAATCAGTTGCACCTGCTTTTCGGTCTGGCCGCCCCCGAACGGAATCACGGTCAGGCCGGCGCGTTCAGCGCCGTAGTGCGCGCCGAGGCCGCCTGTGAACAGGCCGTAGCCGTAGCTGACGTGGACCTTGTCGCCGCGCTTCGCGCCGGCCGCGCGGATTGAACGGGCCACGAGATTCGCCCATGTGTCGATATCGCGCGCGGTATAGCCAACCACGGTCGGCTTGCCCGTTGTACCCGACGATGCGTGGATTCGCGAAACCTGCTCCTGCGGCACCGCGAACATGCCGAACGGGTAGCTGTCGCGCAGATCCTTCTTGGTGGTGAACGGAAAGCGCGAGAGGTCCGCGAGGGTCTTCACTTCGCTCGGGTGAACCCCGGCCTCATCGAATTTGCGCCGATACACCGGCGAATTCTCATAGGCGTGGTTGAGCGACCATTTGAGCCGTTCGAGTTGGAGCGCGGCAAGTTCGTCGCGGCTGGCGGTCTCGATAGGATCGAGCGGGAGGGCGGTGGTCATCGAATGTCTCCTTACTGCCTCAATGCTTGAGTCTGGTGTGCGGTGCGCAATTCATGCGCAAAATTCGGGTGACCGGCGGCTATTCATACGCCGCCGAGGTGTCTGTCAATCGCCCGTGGGGATCAGATTGCCTTTGATTTGCGCCGATTTGCCGCGAAACATCGCCACAGTTTCTTCGGCGCGGTTCGTGACGCGAATGTCGTAAATGCCGGTGCGGCCGCTCAGCGTTTGCTCGACGGCTTCAGCGGTCAGAATGTCGCCGCCGTGTACCGGCCGCAAAAACTCGATCGAGCAACCGGCTGCAACTGCGTTGATGTTGTACGTGTTGCAGGCGAACGCGAAGCTGGAGTCGGCGAGCGTGAAGATCAGCCCGCCATGGCAAATCTGATGGCCGTTCAGGAAGTCGTCGCGCACCGGCATACGCAAACGCGCATAGCCGGGGCGGACTTCGACGATCTCGATACCGAGTGCCTTGGTGCACGCATCGTTTTCGTACATGGCGGCCGCGGTAGCGCGAGCGAGTTCGTCCGGCGTCATATTGGCGAGGGGCTTGGGTTGTGTGGACATGTTCAGCGGCCCTCAAAGCGCGGTGCGCGTTTTTCGACGAAGGCCTGCACGCCTTCCGCGTAATCGTGCGATGCGCCAAGTTGGCGTTGCAGATCACGCTCGAGATCGAGTTGCTGGTCGAGCGTTTGCGTGGCGCCTGCGCGCATGGCCTGCTTGATCGCGGCGATGGCGCGCGTAGGCTGCTGGGCGAGTTGTGTCGCGAGTCCCGATGCTGTCGAGGCCAGTTCTGTATCGTCGACTGCTTGCCAGATAAGGCCCCAGCTTTCCGCTTTCTCCGCGCTCAGTTTGTCGCCCGTGATGGCGAGACCCATGGCGCGCGCCATGCCGATTCGTTGCGGCAGGAACCACGTGCCGCCCGAGTCCGGCACCAGGCCGATCTTCACGAATGCCTGGATGAAGCTGGCCGAGCGGGCGGCCAGTACGAGGTCGCACGCCAATGCAAGGTTGGCGCCGGCGCCGGCTGCCGTGCCGTTGACCGCGGCGATCACCGGCAACGGCAGCGCCTGCAGGCGTCGAATCAGCGGATTGAAATGCGCATCGATCAGTTCACCGAGATCAGTCATCGCGCCAGGTGTGAAGTCGAGGTCCGCGAGATCCTGTCCGGCGCAGAAGCCGCGGCCCGCACCGGTCAGCACGAGCGCGCGAACGCCCGCTGCTTCGATCTGATCGAGCGCGGCGCTCAGTTCCTTGTGCATCGCGCGCGTGAAGCTGTTGAGCTTGTCCGGGCGGTTCAGCGTGATGGTCGCTACGTGGCTCGAGTCGTCGACGTCGACACGAATCGCTTCAAATGACATTGGGTGTCTCCTCAAAGTCTCGTTGATAGTGAGCGAGGCGCGGTTGGCCTCAGATGCGCTCGATCACCATGGCGATGCCCTGGCCGACGCCGATACACATCGTGCAAAGCGCAAAGCGGCCGTTGATTCGTTCCAGTTGATGCAGCGCGGTGGTAATCAAGCGGGCGCCTGAAGCGCCAAGCGGATGACCCAGTGCGATTGCTCCACCATTCGGATTGACGCGTGGATCGTTGTCGCGCAGACCAAGTGTGCGAAGAACGGCAAGTCCTTGCGAGGCAAATGCTTCGTTTAACTCGATGACGTCGAGTTGTTCGAGCGACATGCCCAGTTGCTTCAACAGCTTCTGCGTGGCGGGTGCCGGCCCGATGCCCATGATGCGCGGATCGACACCGGCGGTCGCCATACCTACTACCCGAGCGCGGCGACGCAGTCCGTATTGATCGGCGGCCTGCTGGTTCGCGAGCAGCAGCGCGCACGCGCCGTCATTCACGCCCGATGCGTTGCCGGCCGTCACGCTGCCATCCGCACGCACCACGCCTTTAAGCTTGCCCAGACTTTCAAGGGAAGTCTCGCGCGGATGTTCATCCAGGCTCACCCGCACCGGATCACCCTTTTTCTGCGCGATCTCCACGGCGACAATTTCCTGAGCCAGTGTGCCGTCACGCTGCGCGCGGGCCGCCTTTTGCTGGCTGGCAAGTGCGAACAGGTCCTGATCTGCGCGGCTGATCCCGAATTCCAGTGCGACGTTTTCTGCGGTCTCCGGCATCGAATCGACGCCGTACTGACGTTTCATCAACGGATTGATGAAGCGCCAGCCGATGGTCGTGTCATGAATGTCGGCTTGGCGCGAGAAAGCGCTGTTGGCTTTGCCCATCACGAACGGCGCGCGCGTCATGCTTTCGACGCCCCCGGCGATCATCAGTCTCGCCTCGCCTGCCTTGATGGCGCGTGCGGCGGTACCGACTGCGTCCATACCCGATCCGCACAAACGGTTGATGGTGGCGCCCGGTGCGTCGGTGGGCAAGCCGGCCAGCAATGCCGACATGCGAGCCACATTCCGGTTATCTTCGCCGGCCTGATTGGCGCAGCCGTAGATCACGTCGTCGAGAGCGCGCCAGTCGACATTGGGATTGCGGTCGATCAGCGCCTTGATCGGCACCGCACCGAGGTCGTCGGCGCGGACATCTTTCAGGGCACCGCCGTAGCGGCCGATCGGGGTGCGAATGGCATCGCAAATGAAGGCATCATTCATGTGGGTTCCCGCTGGAGCGGATCGGCGCGAGAGGCCAATCCGATGTCTCATGTTAGTGGGGGCGCACGGCCCGGTCCATTCGGCCAAACGGCATAGGACGAAAGCCGTGCTTTTGTCTTACGCCGTTCAGCTAGCTACCGCCGGTGCCGCTTTCGGTTCAACATGAACGCGGCTCTGAACCACGCGGAAGCGGTTCGCCACGAATGCTGCGTCGGCCAGCGCGGCGTTTGCCGCCGGGTTTGCGCCGGTGCCGTGAAAGTCTGAAAAGGCTGCCGATTGATTGACGAATACGCCGCCCGTCAGATTGATCGACAATGCCACGCCGCCGCGGATGGACGCTTCGTGCGCTTCTTCAAGTACGGCTTCGTCTGTGCTGTAGACAGACAGCGTCAACGCGCCGTGCTCGGCGGCGATCGCGCCGGCGAGGTCAAGAGATTGCGTCGTGGAGTCCGTCGCGATCACGAACGAGATTGGACCGAACCATTCCTTCGTGAACTGCGCGTGGTCGGTGGCGGCATCCAGTTGCAGCACGAGCGGTGTGCGCACGCGGGCGCCCGCAAATGCCGGATGTTCGAGGGACTGGCTTTCGGCCAGCACGCGGCCGAGTTTGCTGGCTTCGGCAATGCGCTGAGTCACGCCGTCATTCTGGATCGCGCCGAGCAGTTCGACTGCGCGGGCCGGGTCGGCAACCAGCTTCTGCACGGCACCGGCGATGGCTTGGGCCACTTCGTCGAAGCTGAGGGTGCCGTCGGCGGTGCGGATGCCGTTACGCGGCACGTAGACGTTTTGCGGCGCGGTACACATCTGGCCGGAATACAGCGCGAGCGAGAAGGCGATATTGCGGGCGGCGGCTTTGATGTCGTCGACCGAGTCGATCACGATCTGGTTGACGCCGGCCTTTTCGGTGTAGACCTGCGCCTGGTGCGCATTGCGTTCGAGCCACGTGCCGTTCTGCGTGCTGCCCGTGAAGTCGATGAGTTTGATCTCCGGGCGCAGGGCCAGATCCTGGACGAGCGGACCGTCGTTGGGTTCCGTGGCAAGCAGCGTGACGACGTTCGGGTCGAAACCGGCTTCGCGCAGCACGTCTCGTGCGATCCGCACGGTCACTGCGAGCGGCAAAATCGCGCCTGGGTGCGGCTTGACGATGACCGTGTTGCCGGTGGCCAGATCGGCGAAGAGGCCCGGATAGCCGTTCCATGTCGGGAAAGTGCAGCAACCGAGCACAAGACCCGTGCCGCGCGGAACGACGGTGTAGCGCTTGTGCATCGCGAGCGGCGGGTTTTTGCCTTGCGGCTTTTCCCAGTGAGCGTCGGCCGGGATGCGGCGCAGCTGGTCCCATGCGTACACCACGGCTTCCAGCGCGCGATCCTGGGCGTGGGGGCCGCCGGCCTGGAAGGCCATCATGAATGCCTGGCCGGTCGTATGCATCACGCTGTAACCGATTTCGAAACTGGCTCGATTCACGCGCGCGAGGATTTCCAGGCACACGCCGATCCACGCCTGCGGGCCGGCCGCACGCCATTCACGCTGTGCGGCAACGGCTGCGGCAATCAGTGCGTCGGGATCGGCCTTGGGATAGCGGATGCCGAGAGGGAATCCAAACGGCGAAACTTCAGCCCCGACGGTTTCTCCCGTCGACGGCTGATCCAGTTCGAATGTCTTATCGAGGTGCGATTTGAACGCGGCTTCGCCGTCCGCATTAGCTGTTTCCCCGTACACTTTCGGGCTGGGCATCTCGACGAACGGGCTCCAGTAGCCGCGCGTCTCGACCGCGGTGAGTGCCTTTTGCAGCGTGTCTTCGTGTTTGGTGAATAGCGGATGTGTCATGGCAGAGGGGCTTTGCTGTGCGTTGGGGAAAAGCCTGTCGAATAATTGACCGACCGGTTGGTTGGTGAATGTTAGCATTATTAAGACGGCCGCGCGAAGCGTTTTCGCGTGCCATTCACACTAGGAGGCGGCATGGTTTACGAGAACATTCTGGTTGAGACGCGGGGACGAGTTGGACTGATCACGTTGAATCGCCCGAAGGCGTTGAACGCATTGAACGATGCATTGATGGACGATTTGGGCGCCGCGCTGCGTGAGTTCGACGCCGACGAGGCAATCGGCGCAATTGTGGTGACAGGCAGCGAGAAAGCGTTTGCCGCCGGCGCCGACATCGGCATGATGGCGACCTACACCTATATGGACGTCTACAAGGGCGACTACATCACCCGCAACTGGGAAACGGTTCGCTCCATCCGCAAGCCGATCATCGCTGCAGTGGCGGGCTTTGCGCTTGGAGGCGGCTGCGAATTGGCGATGATGTGCGACATCATCCTTGCCGCCGACACTGCAAAGTTCGGTCAGCCCGAAATCAAGCTTGGCGTCATGCCGGGCGCTGGCGGCACGCAACGACTGCCGCGCGCCGTCTCCAAGGCAAAAGCGATGGACCTTTGCCTGACTGCCCGCTTCATGGACGCCGCCGAGGCGGAGCGTGCCGGGTTGGTCTCGCGCGTGATTCCCGCCGCCTCTCTTGTTAATGAGGCCATAGCCGCGGCTGCGACTATCGCAGAATTCCCATTGCCGGCGGTAATGATGGTGAAGGAGTCCGTCAACCGCGCATACGAAACGACGCTCGCGGAAGGCGTGCATTTCGAGCGCCGTCTGTTCCACTCGCTCTTTGCTACCGAAGATCAGAAGGAAGGGATGGCAGCGTTCGTGGAGAAGCGCAAACCAGTTTTCAAAAATCGTTAATACGCTTGTCAAAATAAAGCTTGCAAGCCCCGGTTTGGCTCGCTAGAATCTCGCTCTTTCGTGCTTCGGATACCGGGGCACGGGGAGGCGGGAGAGCCAGCAATGGCGGGGGTTTGCGGTGTGTCGGGCAGGTTCGGGAAGTTAAAAAAACCTGTTGACGACGTAGCGAAAGTTCTTCATAATCTCGTTTCTCTGCTGCTGATGCAGCGACGCAGAACGAAGCGGTGCCGGGTGACTGAAGTTAAGTGAGCGCGGTGCGGTTTTGGTGGTGAATGCGTAATCGATCTTTAAAAATTAACAGCCGATAAGTGTGGGCGCTTGATGTCTGACGCGCGGTGGAATTTTCGGATTCTGCCGGGAAGCGAAAGTATCAAGTCTCACACTAGTATTAAAGGAAGGTTTTCCCATTTTCGGATGGGATGATCATTCGTCAGTACGTTGAGTGAGCGACCGGGTTCGAAAGAGCCCGAAAAACAGTAACAGGTTTGAACTGAAGAGTTTGATCCTGGCTCAGATTGAACGCTGGCGGCATGCCTTACACATGCAAGTCGAACGGCAGCACGGGAGTAATCCTGGTGGCGAGTGGCGAACGGGTGAGTAATACATCGGAACGTGTCCTGTAGTGGGGGATAGCCCGGCGAAAGCCGGATTAATACCGCATACGCTCTACGGAGGAAAGGGGGGGATCTTAGGACCTCTCGCTACAGGGGCGGCCGATGGCAGATTAGCTAGTTGGTGGGGTAAAGGCCTACCAAGGCGACGATCTGTAGCTGGTCTGAGAGGACGACCAGCCACACTGGGACTGAGACACGGCCCAGACTCCTACGGGAGGCAGCAGTGGGGAATTTTGGACAATGGGGGCAACCCTGATCCAGCAATGCCGCGTGTGTGAAGAAGGCCTTCGGGTTGTAAAGCACTTTTGTCCGGAAAGAAAACTTCTGCCCTAATACGGCGGGAGGATGACGGTACCGGAAGAATAAGCACCGGCTAACTACGTGCCAGCAGCCGCGGTAATACGTAGGGTGCAAGCGTTAATCGGAATTACTGGGCGTAAAGCGTGCGCAGGCGGTCCGCTAAGACAGATGTGAAATCCCCGGGCTTAACCTGGGAACTGCATTTGTGACTGGCGGGCTAGAGTATGGCAGAGGGGGGTAGAATTCCACGTGTAGCAGTGAAATGCGTAGAGATGTGGAGGAATACCGATGGCGAAGGCAGCCCCCTGGGCCAATACTGACGCTCATGCACGAAAGCGTGGGGAGCAAACAGGATTAGATACCCTGGTAGTCCACGCCCTAAACGATGTCAACTAGTTGTCGGGTCTTCATTGACTTGGTAACGTAGCTAACGCGTGAAGTTGACCGCCTGGGGAGTACGGTCGCAAGATTAAAACTCAAAGGAATTGACGGGGACCCGCACAAGCGGTGGATGATGTGGATTAATTCGATGCAACGCGAAAAACCTTACCTACCCTTGACATGTATGGAATCCTGCTGAGAGGTGGGAGTGCCCGAAAGGGAGCCATAACACAGGTGCTGCATGGCTGTCGTCAGCTCGTGTCGTGAGATGTTGGGTTAAGTCCCGCAACGAGCGCAACCCTTGTCCCTAGTTGCTACGCAAGAGCACTCTAGGGAGACTGCCGGTGACAAACCGGAGGAAGGTGGGGATGACGTCAAGTCCTCATGGCCCTTATGGGTAGGGCTTCACACGTCATACAATGGTCGGAACAGAGGGTCGCCAACCCGCGAGGGGGAGCCAATCCCAGAAAACCGATCGTAGTCCGGATCGCACTCTGCAACTCGAGTGCGTGAAGCTGGAATCGCTAGTAATCGCGGATCAGCATGCCGCGGTGAATACGTTCCCGGGTCTTGTACACACCGCCCGTCACACCATGGGAGTGGGTTTCACCAGAAGTAGCTAGTCTAACCGCAAGGAGGACGCTTACCACGGTGGGATTCATGACTGGGGTGAAGTCGTAACAAGGTAGCCGTATCGGAAGGTGCGGCTGGATCACCTCCTTTCTCGAGCTAACGTGTCAATGCGTTGAGCGCTCACGCTTATCGGCTGTGAAATTAAGACAGATACGCAGACAGACTCAGGGGTCTGTAGCTCAGTCGGTTAGAGCACCGTCTTGATAAGGCGGGGGTCGATGGTTCGAATCCATCCAGACCCACCACTGTTTCTGCGGTGGCTGCGGCTAACCGGTGAAGACCCCGGATGATGCGCCTGCGTGGTCTGTATGACTGGGGGATTAGCTCAGCTGGGAGAGCACCTGCTTTGCAAGCAGGGGGTCGTCGGTTCGATCCCGTCATCCTCCACCAATCTTCAATGCGTAGCGTTCTGCGGAAGTAGCAGGCAGAGTGTTTTGCATTGGCGATTGAGCCAGTCAGAGTGATATGGAATTAAAGCAATTCCGATATCGGCTGTCGTTCTTTAACAATCAGGAAGAAGTAGTAAAGAGATTCACGAAAGCATACTTAGAGATGGGTGTCCGAGTAGGTGAATCAGGGTTGTGATTGTATCAATGTATGAAAAGGTAATCGAAAGATTGCTTTGGAATACGGCGCAACACGAATACTCAACCTGTAGCGATTGTGACGAACACGTCATCCCCCGTGGATGAGGTGGGAGACACACCCGTTATAGGGTCAAGCGAACAAGTGCATGTGGTGGATGCCTTGGCGATCACAGGCGATGAAGGACGCGGTAGCCTGCGAAAAGCGACGGGGAGCTGGCAAACGAGCTTTGATCCGTCGATGTCCGAATGGGGAAACCCACTCCTTATGGAGTATCCATGACTGAATACATAGGTCATGAGAAGCGAACGCGGTGAACTGAAACATCTAAGTAACCGCAGGAAAAGAAATCAACCGAGATTCCCAGAGTAGTGGCGAGCGAAATGGGATCAGCCTGTACTCTTTATCTTCATTGTTAGTCGAACGCTCTGGAAAGTGCCGCCATAGCAGGTGATAGCCCTGTAGACGAAAACAGCGAGGAAGAACTAGGTGTACGACAAGTAGGGCGGGACACGTGAAATCCTGTCTGAAGATGGGGGGACCATCCTCCAAGGCTAAATACTCGTGATCGACCGATAGTGAACCAGTACCGTGAGGGAAAGGCGAAAAGAACCCCGGGAGGGGAGTGAAATAGATCCTGAAACCGCATGCATACAAACAGTCGGAGCCTCGCAAGGGGTGACGGCGTACCTTTTGTATAATGGGTCAGCGACTTACATTCAGTGGCAAGCTTAACCGATTAGGGCAGGCGTAGCGAAAGCGAGTCCGAACAGGGCGTTCAGTCGCTGGGTGTAGACCCGAAACCAGGTGATCTATCCATGGCCAGGATGAAGGTGCGGTAACACGTACTGGAGGTCCGAACCCACTAACGTTGAAAAGTTAGGGGATGAGCTGTGGATAGGGGTGAAAGGCTAAACAAACCTGGAAATAGCTGGTTCTCTCCGAAAACTATTTAGGTAGTGCCTCGTGTATCACCTTCGGGGGTAGAGCACTGTCATGGTTGTGGGGTCCATTGCGGATTACTACGCCATAGCAAACTCCGAATACCGAAGAGTGCAATCACGGGAGACAGACATCGGGTGCTAACGTCCGGTGTCAAGAGGGAAACAACCCAGACCGCCAGCTAAGGTCCCCAAATATTGCTAAGTGGGAAACGAAGTGGGAAGGCTAAAACAGTCAGGAGGTTGGCTTAGAAGCAGCCATCCTTTAAAGAAAGCGTAATAGCTCACTGATCGAGTCGTCCTGCGCGGAAGATGTAACGGGGCTAAGCAATATACCGAAGCTGCGGATGCACATTTATGTGCATGGTAGGAGAGCGTTCCGTAAGCCTGCGAAGGTGCATTGAAAAGTGCGCTGGAGGTATCGGAAGTGCGAATGCTGACATGAGTAGCGATAAAGGGGGTGAAAGGCCCCCTCGCCGTAAGCCCAAGGTTTCCTACGCAACGTTCATCGGCGTAGGGTGAGTCGGCCCCTAAGGCGAGGCAGAAATGCGTAGCTGATGGGAAGCAGGTTAATATTCCTGCACCATTGTTAAATGCGATGGGGGGACGGATCGCGGAAGGTTGTCCGGGTGTTGGAAGTCCCGGTCCTTGCATTGGAGAAGGCGCTTAGGCAAATCCGGGCGCGGAATTCAAGGGTGTGAGGCCATTCACTTCGGTGAAGAAGCAACTGGAAGTGGTTCCAAGAAAAGCCTCTAAGCTTCAGTTTAACAAGACCGTACCGCAAACCGACACAGGTGGGCGAGATGAGTATTCTAAGGCGCTTGAGAGAACTCGGGAGAAGGAACTCGGCAAATTGGTACCGTAACTTCGGGATAAGGTACGCCCCTGTAGCTTGACTGGCCTGCGCCAGAAGGGTGAAGGGGTTGCAATAAACTGGTGGCTGCGACTGTTTAATAAAAACACAGCACTCTGCAAACACGAAAGTGGACGTATAGGGTGTGACGCCTGCCCGGTGCCGGAAGATTAAATGATGGGGTGCAAGCTCTTGATTGAAGTCCCGGTAAACGGCGGCCGTAACTATAACGGTCCTAAGGTAGCGAAATTCCTTGTCGGGTAAGTTCCGACCTGCACGAATGGCGTAACGATGGCCACACTGTCTCCTCCCGAGACTCAGCGAAGTTGAAGTGTT
>CAVTXZ010000001.1:0-42300 GCA_963738755.1 uncultured beta proteobacterium | reverse complement strand
ACGGTAAGCTTCCATGCCGTCGATGGTAGCGTGCTTGAGCGCGGGAATCTGTAACGCGGTGGAGTTAGGTTGATTAAGTTCGACGGTAGACATGTATAGTCTCCTCATAGGGGGATGGCGGCAACCACGCGTCGAACGCGTGGTCGTTTGTGCGGTAGCTCTTGGCGGCCATCGTGCGTGTAGCACTCTGGCGCGAGAATGGCAACCGCTGCAAGACAGACACGACGAACTGGGTGTCTGCGATGAATTAGCGTGAGGTGTGTATGGCGACTATGACGGTAACGCCGACAATGCACTTGATACACATCAAGAGACGAACGGTGCCGAGCACGGGGCAACTTTCCCCCGATGGATTACTCGCGAACGTTGCAAGGGCTGCTTGCACAGAAAGTGAAGCGACCGCGTCGCGATGCAGATCAATCGCGATACCTCGGCTGGGGCGATGATGAATGCGTCATCGACGGCTCGCGCATTGCCACGTCGATTCAAACGACGCGCCATGAGTCAATGAGGAAATCCTGGTTCAGGCAGAACCCAGAATCATCTGCTCGACGGTTATCGTCTTTGCCGCGTTAGCAGGTCTAGCGGGACTGATCCGCGGTCTGCTGTTCGATAGTACGGAGTTCTTCCGCTACGGCGCGGCCGCGCTTGTTGTCGGCATTGCCTGCTTTGTCCTGCTGCTGAACCAAACAGCGGGCGACGACGCCTAGCGCTGCCTAAAGGCGCGTGACAGGTTTCGCGGTTCGAATGTCTGCCTATCATGAAAGGAATTCTCAGACTCGCATTCAAACTGCTCGTCATCGACCGTGCCATGTTCACGGCGCTGCTCGTCGGCATTGGCTTCGCGATGTTTCTGATAGTGGAAAGGACTTCGTTGTTTGCGGCCATCCTCAACAAATCGTCGGCCAGTTTCATCAGGCACGGATCGTTCGGTTGCAGGGCGTGGCGCAACGACTGCAGGATGCCGTGGCGTTGTATGCGGCGTGGGAGCGGGATGGGACAGCGCGCTGTAACGCGGTTAATTGCGGCTGGCACGTGCTAGTACGTGTTTCCCGCTTGAGGCTTTGACCGTGCTGTACACCGGCCCCGGCGCGTCTGATGACGCCGAGTACTCAGTCGGCCCGAGCCGCAAAGCGCCCCAGCCGAGCGGCGCAAACACGTGACCGCCAGCAAGTTCGACCTGCTCAACAAACGACTCGAGCGTGACGCCCGCCATGATATGAATCGGTGCGTTGCCGACAAAACTTTGCGTACGCAGCCACGGCATCTCGCCGCGATTGATTTCGTTGACGCTGCGCTCCTTACTGTCGTAGCCGAGATCGGGCGTATACAGTGGGCCATCGAAGGCTACAGTCAGGATCCGTTCGTGACTATCGGCATAAGGGGGGCCGGCATGCTGTTCATAAGGCACGCGCTCCCAACCGTCGCCCCATTGCTGGTCGAGCGTCAAACGCGTGAAATAGACCCAAGGCGCGCGTACGAAGCAGAGTCCGTACGCATGACGTACGCCCTCAAGATTGGCAGTCATTCCCACAGTAGCACCTCATCCTGGTCGCAGGGTCGACAACGCTCACGGGTTGTCGTCGGCGGCGAAGATGCCGTCTTCCGGTTCGGTGTTCTCGTTGTCGACGCATTGCACGTGCCAATGACCAGTCATCAGCGATTTGCCCGCATCCGAACACCATTGCGCGCGTCCGGTTTCGCCTTCGAATGGTCCAAAGGTGGCATTCAAGTCGAGCCCTTCGAGTACGCAGCACGGCGTTGAATCGTGCGGCCCGCAGACGAGCGTGTTGCCGCAATCGACGTGCAAGGCGCCCCATTCGGGCAGTTCGAGTCCCATATGACCTTCGCGTGACCATTGACGTTTTTCATTGTCGAGCCACAGGATGGCGAATGCCATCGGATTGACACGATCGAACGTGTCGAGATGGATGGTGAGGCGCATGAGGTTCTCCGTACATTTCACGAACATGTGCAAACGAACAGGGTGGCTATTGACTCAAAACCCACTGGACCAACGTGTGGGCGTCTTCGGGTGTCAACGGGCCGCCGCGATCCGCCGGCAGCGGCATTGCCATATCGCCCCAGTGGGCCTTGCCGCCGAGTCGCAACTTTTGCTCAAGCATCACGCTGGCGTTTGGCACGTCGCGATAACGGTCCGCAATCTGTTGAAACGATGGTGCGAGAAAAGGTGCGTCCCGCGTATGGCAGAACATGCAATGCTGTTGATCGACGAGTGCCGTTGGTTCGGACTGGGCCAGCGCTGCGCCGCTTGCTGCCAGCAACAGCGCAAGTGTGCTTGCAATGAGATAGTGCAGGTGGGGGGCATTCACGAGACACACTCCAGGACAGGTTCTGAGTTCAGTGTAGGGGCGGCGCCGCCCGCGCGATTGACTCATATCAAGCCAACCTTGCGCATTGCGTTCGACCGCCCGTCACGGTCAGTTACCTTCCGCGGGGTTCGCGTCATCGAAATGGCCTACCGTCTGAGCGAGCACGGCGACGCTGTCGCGCGGCAAGCGCATTTCGACGGCTAGCGCGCTGCGGTTCAGCCAGCCGCGGGCCGCGACGGCCAGCCCGGCGCCCGCGCAGAAGAGGTAGACGTTCTGGACAATCGCCCCAGCGCTGGCGGATGCAAACGGTTCGCGCTGCGATGCGGCGATTTCGTGCATTCGCGCGAGATTGGCTACGTAGACCAGATCGAGCGGTGCATCGCCCACAAAGTCTTGATAGCCGGTCAGGCCCCGCAGATCGCTGGCGACAACCAGATCGAGGCAATGCTGGTGCGGATCGTAGCGATAGAGCCCGCAGGCGAGCGCGGCGTAAATATCGACTTCGTGCAAGCCCAGGGCTGAAGGCGCAGTCCGTCCGTCTTCCGGCTCGCGGTTATTGCCGTCGGCTGCCCACAGTAGATTGCTGAGTGTCGTGTCGCCAAGCGCAGTCGAAGCGAACCGGCGCGTCGTTCGGCGTCTCGCGAATGCTTCCATGATCGGCATGCCGCCGGTACGTTGGGGGGCGGGCAGTGCGATACGCCGCGACGCTACACCGGTTACCGGGCGTGGGAGCGCTGAACCGCACGGCGTCGTGCCCAATCTGAACATATGTTTCATGGCAGCCTCATACGAGCCAAGCGAAATTAGGTAATGCGAGCAGGATAGCTAATGCACAGAATCATCGTGCGCTACAGCCATATTCGATGATTGATTCAAATCAACCACCTTTCTCGTGCGCGCAGACGTTCGCTTTCCGGCGCCCAGCCCGCGAGGTTACTTGACCTGAATCAAGCCTGATCGCCGGCGAAAACGTGGCGCCGCGCAAATGGCACCTATCCTGTTCACAGACGAGTGCCACGCGTGGCGGCACTCTCTTCGCTTTGCGGCATCGGCATTGCAGTCGCTCGCAAGATAGCGCCTTAAGAACCACGCCCATCTTCAGGCTGCGGTCATGAATACTCATTTTCCCCAGGAGCGTCCGGAATACTGTGCTCGCGATCTGGTCATTGCCTTTCCGGCGGAGATCGACGGCGTGAGGGTTCAATGCGCGATTACCGCGGAGGCGCTCGAAGACCACTTTGGCGCAGCGTCGTTACGCGAAGACGACCTGCTCGCCGCGTTCGATACTCACCGTTATCCGATCGAACAGGCGGCACGGCGTTTACTGGACGAAGTGGGCGCTAGGCCGGTCATGCTGCACAGCGGCTACTTCCGCTTTTACGACTGAAACGGCCGTCCGTGCGCCGCTTTGTTCCTACGACACGACTTCGGCAAGCGGACGCCGCGGCGAATGAGGCGCTTGCCGACCGCGGCCGATACGAAGCAGCAATTGCGGCATGCCGTCCAGACCAAGGGTGGCACGCAAAGTGTCGCGCAGCGGAGCCACTTCGATTGGCTGATTCAGATAGGACGCCGTGATGCCCTCGTCTGCAGCGGTAAGCAGCACCCGTTCAAGCGCCTGACCTGCCGCCAGCCACGCTGCGGCGTCGTCCGCTCCGGTAGCGATACACAACAGTAGGGGCGAGCCCGTGAGAAGCGTGTGATGGGCGGCCGCCACGCCGCGACCTAGGTCGAACGTGCGAATCATCGACCCTGCCAGGGGCACCACGAGATCGAGCAGGACGCGCATGCCCGGCGATAGCGCGGGCATGCCATCCTGACTGCGTTTCGGATGAATCCAGCTCGCAAGTTCGCGCCTGAAGCGCGGATCCTTCAATTGCGCCTGATCGGCTTCAGCGATCAGCGTGGCCAAGCGCTCGCGGATGGCCGTGTTCCCGGCGCAGACGATATCCGCGCCCTCGGCGGCACCCGCGTCCTCGAGCCGCAACTGGAGTTCAACCGGGATGAGCTCGTGAGTGAAGGTTTCACGGGTCGTGACGCGCCGGGGTATTGCGTCGAATAGCGGTGCAAGGCTGGCGTCGCAACGGCCATCATGCAAGATTCGCAGATGCGCCAGTACGTCCACGTCGGCAGACGAGGGAAACAGCGTAATCGCGTACGCTAGACCGAAACGGCTCAGCGCAACGCGGAGATTGAAAAGTGCCGCGCCACAACTGATGATCAGCTCGCGATCAAACGGATCGACTACCGGAAGCGCACGCAAACGGTCCGCGCACAGCGTGACGCAGTCACCGTCGACGATGAAATGCCAGGGCTGCGTATTATGGTTGGATGGCGCCAGCACCGCGTATCGGAGTGCAAACTGCAGTTTTTCTTCGATGCCGGCATTCGGGGCGAGTTGATGCTCTTCGACGGACCAAGCCGTTTTCTGGGGAAGTGCGTTCATTCGGGGCCTCCTGCGCGTTTTTCGGATCGGCCGAACCGTGCGTGCGCTGCCAATTGTCCGATCCCGTCGTCAAGCTATCGTGTCAGATGGCCTCAGGAGTGGCTTGACTCAGATCAAGCGGTGGCGGGCATATTGCAACGAAATGGATGGCGGTGCCTGCCGGGCCCGCTGCCGCGGTTCCGCAGCGCTATCGATCCGCCCAAGGTTGCTTGAGTACAAAAAAATAGCGGCTAACTGCGCCGCCTGAACACGTCTCTTCCGAGGGAGCGCTCGTAAAATTCTTTGTCAACCGAAGCCGCCGCGTCTGGCACCATGCATTTCATGTCTGGGACTACACGCGGGCGAGGCCATCGAGGTCGAGAATCCTGATCTGCTTGCCATGCGTGTCAACAAGACCGTCTTTCTGGAATTTCGAAAACATGCGGCTGACGGTTTCGAGTTTCATCCCCAAATAGCTGCCGATTTCCTCCCGCGTCATGCGTAAATTGAACGTGGCAGGGGAGTAGCCGCGCGTCTCGAGCCTTCCTGACAGGTTCAACAGGAATGCGGCAACCCGCTGTTCGGCGGACATCGTGCCGAGCAGCATCATGAGTGTCGCCTCGCGAACGATCTCACCGCCCATCAGACGATGGACATGCTGCTGCACGACCCTCACCTCGCGGCACATGACTTCGAGAAGATGAAAAGGGATGATGCAGACCTTGCTGTCCTCGATCGCGATCGCGTCGCAGCTGTGCTGCCCTGAGCAGACGCCATCGAGACCGAGTGAATCACCGGCCAGATGAAAGCCGGTGACCTGTTCTCGACCGTCGCGGTGCATGACGACTGTCTTGAACGAGCCGGCGCGGACCGCATAGATGCTCTGGAACGAATCGTTGGCGCGGTAGAGCGACTCACCGTGTTTGATCGTGCGGGAAACGCCGATCAGCGACTCCACGCGCTCCAGTTCGGCTGGCGTCAGGCCTTGTGGCATGCAGATCGAGCGCATGGAGCAGTTCGAGCATCGCGCGGCGGCCCGGGCCGGTACGGACGGCGCGAATGCGGAATGGCCTGATGCCGGCAGTGGGATACGCTGCAGCGGCATGATTTCAGAATATTCGGCGACGTCAGACATGGTGAGCTCCTGTGTAATTGAGGCCACGTGCGCAACGGTCGTGGGCAATCCGCTTGATCGTGTCGCATGCAAGATCGAATTCGCTAGTTTTGTCGAAGAAGTGCTGCGCGCCGGCCGCGAGGCATGCCTGCCTGAACCACGGACTTGAATGATTCGTCAGCACGATCGTGACCACTGTCGATATGCTCTTCGCGAGACTAACCAGCAGTTCGATACCGGTGCCTGCGGTCAGACGCAAATCCAGGAGTACGACGTCGGCTCTGGTGGTGTCAATGCCGGTGAGCGCGGCACCTGATTCCTCGGCCTCGCCGACGATCTCGACACCGTCGATTGCGCCTAAGCGTGCCGCCATCCGTTGTCTGATTGGGATCGTGTCCTCAACGAGGAAAACGCGCAGTGCTTGCTGGGACGGGCTTGAGTTCATGTCTCGAAGTATCGGCCGCACTGTCTCAAAATAAAATCGGCGGCGAACGAACTTCGGGTAGGCGAGCGCGAAGGTGTGTAGGGAATTTCCTACACACGGCGAATGTGAGGGTGGATCTAGCAGCGCGACCGGTGAATTGATGTGATGATCCGATCGGGCTCTGCGGCCCGGGCGCCGCCTTGGAGCTAAATTTCGTCGTCTTCCCCGAGCAGCTTGTGGCGCAGCGCATAACGCACCAGTGCGGCTTCGTGCGGCATCTGCATTTTTTCGAGGATGCGCGTTTTATAGGTACTGACCGTCTTGCTGCTGACACACAGCTCCGTGGCGATTTCGGTGAGTGTCTGGCCCGCAGCGATGCGGCGAAACACATCGAACTCACGGTCGGACAGGCGCTGATGGGGTAACGTGTCGACGGGCTCGTTCAGACTCTGCGCAAAACGTTCGGCCATCGCGAGACTCACGTAGACGCCCCCGGAAGCGACCTTGGTGACCGCCGCCACCAGTTCGGCACTCGCGCTTTCCTTGGTTAGATACCCTGACGCGCCAGCTTTGAAAGCGCGTACCGCGTACTGCTGCTCCGCATGCATGGTGAGCACGAGGATCCGCAGCGCCGGCTTTTCTTCCTTGATCTGTTTGATCAGCTCGATGCCGTTTCGTCCTGGCATTGACAGATCCAGCACGAGCACGTCCGCAGCGTTCGAACGGATCAGCGCAATCGTGCTGATGCCATCATTGGCCTCGCCAACCACCTCGAAGCCGCTTGTGCCTTTCAGGATATGCCGCAGGCCATCACGCACCAGAGCGTGATCGTCGGCTATTAGCACTCGCGTCATGTTTGCATCTCCTGCTGTTGCACCGCAGAGACTGGAAAGGTAACGGTCAACTTAAAGCCCTTGCCACTGGAAGTATGGATTTCGACCGAGCCGCCCAGCATATGCGCACGCTCGCGGATTCCGAGTAAGCCGAACGACTTGTCGGTGGAGGCGGCCGTATGACTCGCGCCCTGGCCGTTGTCCGCAATTTGCACAACGCACACGCCGCCCTCGACATGTACCGTCAGCGTGACGAGCGTCGCTTCCGCATGCCTGGCGACATTGGTCAGCGCTTCCTGCACGATGCGAAAGAGCGTCGTCGCGCCCGCCGGGGTAAAGCCGGTGTCGCCGATTTCGATCCGGCGCTCCACCTCGATGCCGTAGCGGTTGATAAAGTCGTTGGCGAGCCATTCAATCGCGGGAATCAGGCCGAGATCGTCGAGCATTACCGGACGCAGATCGGCAGCGATGCGGCGCACGGAGGCGACCGTCGCGTCGATCAGCCGGCGCATCCCCCGCAGCTGTTGCAGCACGCGCGGCTCGACGGTAGTTTCAAGCTCCTGTTCGACCGAAGAAATGTCCATCTTGAGGGCGGTCAATTGCTGCCCAAGGTCATCGTGCAGTTCGCGTGCAATGCGGGTTTTTTCTTCCTCGCGGACGTTTTGCAGATTCGCCGAAAGTTCGCGCAACTCCTCGCGCGATTGCCGCTGCGCGTTTTCCGCTTTGACCCGCTCGGTGACGTCGCGCAACATGACCGTGTACAGCTTGCCGTCGCCGTCGCGAATCTGCGAGATCGACGCTTCAATAGGAAACTCTTCGCCATTGCTCCGTAAGCCAAACAGCACGCGCTGCCTGCCCATCTGCCGGTCGGAAACACCGGTCACACCGAACTGTTCGATATGCCGTGCGTGTCCCGCGCGAAAGCGCTCGGGAATGAAGCTCGAGAGCGAGGCGCCAATCGCTTCCATCGCGGAGCATCCAAAAACACGCTCGGCCATTGGATTGAAGATAACGATGTTCTGTCGTTCGTCGACCGTGATAATCGCCTCCATCGATGACCGGATTATTCCCATCATGCGTGCCTCGTTCACGCTCGGCCGGTTGCGTGCCACGCTTGTCGCAGCGGACCCACCGCCGCGTTTGCGGGCTATCAGGAAGGCCATGGCGCTGAACAGGCATGCTGCCGCAACGCCGGCGATCAACACCGTGGTTTCTGCAAATTCGTCCTCGGCCCGCAGATAGCGGCCGCTCGCCGTGTAGTACAGCGTGATAGGTACACCGCCGACGTACAAGGTATCGGTTTTACGTATGACAGGCGCCGTGTCCACCAGGTCATCGTCTCCTGCGGCAGACGAATAAAGTAGCGTAGCCGGGGTTCCGCTAAACACCTGCAGATCAATGCGCCGTTGCCGGGCGAGGGCGTTATCAAACACACGACCGGTGTGCAGCTCCGCTACCAGCAGCCGCTTGATGCCCGCGCGGCGCGCTTGTGGCGTCGACGGCAATCCGCCGTCCGAATACACCGGGAAATAGACGTAAAGACGAGGGTGGGGGGGCGAGCTGGCATCGCCGAACCGCGCGGCGTCCGCGTCGAGCGCGCTTGCCCCTGTATCGATGGCGTGCAGCAACGCCGTACGGGTCGTGGGAGCGCTAGCGAGGTCGTAGCCGACTGGCATCGCATCGGCGGTGGCCGGTGCCATCTGGGTCACCGGCGCAACCGGTTGCGGCGTGGCGGCCTGTCCGGCCACGTTACCGGCGCCCATCAGGTGTGCGACACCCGCGGCGTCAACACTAGCATAGCCAAGCGCGCGCACCACGGACGACGTATCGTCCAGATCGAGTTGCGCGACATATCGGCGCCAGGCGTCGGCATCGGCCGCTGGCGCGGCGGAGAGCAAGCCGCGCGCGCCGCGCAGCAGCGACTCGTCGGTGGCGAACTCGCGCTGCAGATCCGCGGTGATATGCACAGTATTCTGATCAAAGCGGCTGTTTGCGGCGCGCAACGACTGCTCGCCGACCCAACGCCACGCTCCGAGTGCAGCCACAAGTACGACAATAAATGTGACGGCAGCGACAAGCGCAGGACGCCGCTCAGGCGGGACAACCCGCATGGGCGAATGCGACTTTTCGGCGAAGGGTGTTTTACCGCGAAAGGGCATGTGCGCCTCGGTGGATGGTGGGCAATCCGCGGCGCTGGCTGATGGCGCAGGCGCGGATCGGAGAAAGTCACTAAGATTTTCTTCAACTACAACCAACCGGTATAACGCGTGCGCTGCCTATTGTGCGCGGTTTGCACGGATCGTGCCAGTATCCAGCGATTCGCCATGGGGGCCGTACCGCGCAAGAATGCTGGCGGACCGCCGCCCCACGCGCTTGATCCTCGTCAAGCGTATTCCGCGCTGTGACCCGCAGACTGAGAGTTCGTCGCCGCCGAAATAGCCGTGGCCGTTCAGGACGGCGGCGAATTCAAGGAGAAGATCATGTACAAACGGATTCTCGTTGCAATCGACGGCAGCCAGGCCGCGCAGCTCGCGCTCGCAGAAGCGCTAAAAATCGCCCAGGCTGCCCAGTCGACCGTGACGGCGGTATTTGTCGCAGAACATGCCGCGCAAATGGTCGACCTAGGAACGGGATTGATCGCGGAACAGGCAAGCGGTACAGCAGCGGCTGAAGCCGCGATGGCGACGCTCGAAGATGCCCGCGTGCTGTTCGAACAGCGCAAGGTGTGTGGGCTGGCACGGACGATTGACGCGTATGGTGAAGACATCGTCACAGTCCTCTGTCGCGTGGCAGAGGAATGTGAAGCCGATCTTGTTGTAATGGGCACCCATGGGCGGCGAGGCATCGGCCGGCTGTTTCTTGGCAGTGTCGCCGAGGCGTTCGTGCGGCGTGCAGAGATGCCCGTTCTACTGGTTCGGCGCGAACGTGACATGGACGAAATGCCGTCGAACCTGTAATTGTGCGGTGGCGCGCCCAAGGAACCAACCGGGCGCTCCAAAAAGGAGCGCCCCAAAAACCCGGGCGCCTTAATTTGCGCGAGGGGCTTTTTCGCGCAATTCCTGAATTATCAGATCAGTGCGACATCAGCACCGGCACGGACATCGATTCAAGCATGGTCCGTGTGACGCCGCCGAGCAGCCGTTCCTGCGCGCGCGCATGCCCATACGCGCCCATTACCAGCAGATCGATATGATGATCGGCCAACATGTTCAGCAGCAGCGCGCCCGTGGGAACGCCTACCACCTTGGGCGCGGCCGAGAAGCCCGCCTGGATGTTGTGCCGTTCGAGCCACGCGGCGACCTCGATGCCGGCTGGCGCTCCGCTACTCTCGTGTCGCTGCACGGTCATCACGGTGACGAATTTCGCACCTTTGATCACCGGCAAGGCGTCGGCCATCGCCCTGGCGCTCTCGCGGCTGCCGTCCCACGCGATCAGCACGTTTTCCGCAAACGAACGCACAGTCCCGGTATAGGGCAGCACGATGGCGGGGCGACCGGAGGCCATCACCACATCCTCGACAAAGTGGCGTGCAATATAGGACGAAGGGTCGTCCGGATCATCCTGACCAAGGATCAGGAGGTCGGCATGACGTGCGTGCAGGATCGCGGCTTCTACCGCAGGGCCGCCCGGCGCACGCCATTCCACGCTGCGCCCGGCTCGTTCGCCCGCCGCCAGGAAGCGCGCTTGCGCGCCTTTGAGATTGGCATCGTGCTGTGCTTCGCGAGTCGCGAACCACGCGCGTTCGCCGTGAACAAACATCGGCTGCGTCAGTTCCTGACAAACCACGTACAGACCGATCAGATGTGCGTCGTGCCGGCCGGCCAGTTCAAGTGCGAGTTCGATCCGCGCGGCGCTATGGGCGCTGTCGTCGAGATGCACCAGCAGGGTTTTCCAGTTCATGATGATTCCTTGATCGGTTCGACCGCCTGTGCCTCACTTGCAACAGGTTTGGCGCTGTGCGCCGGGACCATCAGCACCGCGCACTGCGCGATGCGCAGAAAACGCTCGGCGACACTGCCGAGCACCAGCCGCCGGACGCCCCGTCGTACATGCGTACCCATTACCACCACGTCGGCCTTGAAATCGCTTGCCGCGTGCAGAATGCAATGCGCGATGTCGTTGTCTTCCAGGTCGGTTTCGGCGATGCGCGGCGTGCCCTGCACGCCGGCCTGCTTCATGCTCGCGACTGCGTCGTCGATCACGTGCGTGCCTTCCTCGAGCAGCGCAGTGCGGACGTAGGACGGGTCGTAACTGGGTACGTCGTACGACATCAACGGGACGCGGACGACAAAAAGGGGCTGTAGTTTTGCGCAGGTATTGCGCGCGAGTTGCAATGCTGCGTCAAGGGCGCGCGCAGACGTTTCACTACCGTCGACGGCAACCATAATCTGTCGGTACATGGTGAACTCTCCTGAATGGACCTGACTCGGGGCCTCGGTCCATCAATGCGACATCAGTACCGGCACGGTCATCGATTTGAGAATCGTGCGGGTTGCTCCGCCCATCACCAGTTCCTGCCAGCGGGCGTGCCCGTAAGCACCCATCACGAGCAGATCTGCGCCGATCGCGGATGCCTGCGACAACAGCGCCTCGCCGATCAACGCGCCCGTGTAGGCTTCAATATCCTTGACCTCGACGTTGATCCTGTGCCGAGCGATGAGCGTCGCGATATCCGCGCCCGGAATGCGCGTACGCGGCTCGTCACGCGCGCCGTTGATGGTGACGATCGTGGTGGTCTTCGCCGCGCGCATGAATGGCAGCGCATCGTGTACCGCACGGGTGGCTTCGCGGCTACCGTCCCAGCAGACCATCACATGCGCACCGGGCGACGTGACGCTGCTTGCGTACGGCACGAGCAACACTGGCCGTCCTGCGGACATAATCAGGTTTTCGGGAAAGAAATCGCCGACGTAGGATTCTGGATCGTGCGGGTCGTCCTGGCTGGCGATGATCAGATCGGCGCACCGGCCGCGAGGCGGCACGGCGAGGTTCGCCGGGGCGTCGACGGCGATCCACTCTCCGGTAACCCCGGCGCGGCTCAGCTCCGCATGAAAGAGCCGTTCGAGCGCACCACGGCGTTCCGCGCGCAGCTGTTCGTGCGTAGCGTAGTATTCGGCGGTTCCAGCCATCACGTAGAGCGAGCGCGGATCGGGCGAGAACACGGCAAACACACCGGTCAGATGGGCATCGAACTGCTTGGCAAGCCGCAGGGCGAGTTCGAGCCTGGGGTGCGCGCGCTCGCTTAAATCCAGGTGAACGACGATGGTCTTGTAGGTCATTGCAACGCTCCAGAAGTGGGTGAGTAGCGTATGAACGCGTGATGTGAGTCTAGGAGCCGGATAGTCGCCGTCGTTGATTCAGATCAACGGCGCAGTAGCGCGCAACCCTTCATCTGGGTGCGCCGACGGCGATCCGGCCGATCTCCCCGATCGTGACGAGATGCCACAATGGTTGATGGCGTAGATCGATTGATCCATGAGCGATTCTCGACACCGCGCTGTCGAGTACGCTGTATAGGCCTATCTTGATGGTTGAGGAACCGGGATTGAACGTCAGCAGGAGTGGGGTGCTCATGATCGGATCGGGCCTTCCAACGTGCGGTCGACCGCACCGGAATTGTGCGATGCAGCAATTCCCGGGTGCCTGGGCACTTAGCCGCCCGCAGACCTTGGCTTTTGATCTCGGTCAATCGGAGTTGGGGCGAAGGCGCGGGCTAACCGATCGCCGAACGCTGTTTAGGCGCACACGACACGCGTGCCTGCCGTCCCGTTTGCCATCGCCTCGATTCGGTCGAGCGAGCCAATGACTGCCGGCCGGCCGGTGCGCAAGACGAACTCGCATGCTGCCTCGACTTTCGGTCCCATTGAGGCGGGCGGGAAAGACATCGATCGGAGGTCCGTCGCCGATACCTCTTGCAGCACACGTTCGCAGGGCGTATGCCAATCGGCATAAACCGCATCCACGTCGGTCGCGATCAGCAGCAGATCAGCGTCGACTTCAACCGCAAGCAGCGCGCTGCACAGGTCCTTATCGATCACAGCCTCCACGCCGCAGCGAGTCCGGCCATCCGCTGCGACCGTGACCGGAATTCCGCCGCCTCCGGCTGCGATCACCACAGCATCGTGATCGAGCAACCAGTGAATGGGCTGAAGTGCCACGATGCGTCGCGGTTTCGGCGACGCGACGACGCGCCGGAAACCGGCGCCGTCCCGAGCGATGGTCCAGTTGGTGCTGATCACCAGACGTTCCGCCTGCGCCTCTGTGTAAAGCGGACCGATTGGCTTGGTGGGGTTGATGAAGGCGGGATCGTCTGCGTCGACCTCAACGCGCGTCAGCAGCGTCGCCACCTGCCGTTGCGGCTGCAAGGCGTTAGCCAGTTCCTGCTCGAGCAGATAACCGATCATGCCTTCCGATTCGGCATCGATCACATCCAGTGGCGCCGCACCAGCCGAACCGGCGGCGGCCTGCAATGCCAGCAGTCCGACCTGGGGTCCATTACCGTGCGCGACAATCAATTGATTGCCGTCTGCGAGCCGCGCGATCTGCTGTGCGGCGCGGCGGATATTGGCGATCTGGTGGGACATCGTCATCGGCTCGCCGCGCCGAAGCAACGCGTTGCCGCCCAGTGCGATCAGAATGCGCATGATGGTTCCTTACGCGAGTGTGCGATGAGTACTGCTTTGATCGTATGCATGCGGTTTGCAGCCTGCGAGAACACAACTGGCGCATTCCTCGATGATCCCTGTTCCTTGTCTTTTCCCGGCTGTGTACGAGATACATTGATTAGGTCACTTCAGGACGGCTGGCCGATTGATCTGGATCAGCCATTTGAGAGTCGGACATCGCCGTTGCTGCGCAGGGATGAATCTCTGCATCTCCGGCTGCTCCGGGCAGTTCGACGGATTCGAGGTAGGTGGGTACCTCGCAGCGCCAGTGAAGCGTTTCCTCAATATGACGCCGCAGCGCGTCAGCAGCAGCAGGCTCGCCGTGCGTGATGAACGTTCGCTCCGGCGGGACGGAAATGGAGTGAAGCCATGTCGTCAGTTCCTGGTAATCGGCATGTGCGGACAGCGAGGAAAGCGTGACGACCGAAGCCCGCACAGGCACATAATCGCCGTGAATTTTGATTGCGGGCATATGGGCGGCAAGTGCCGCGCCGCGTGTGCCGGCCGCCTGGTAGCCGACTAGCGCGATCGTGTTGCGGCTATCGGGAGCAAACGCCTTCAGGTGATGCACGACTCGCCCGCCGGTCGCCATCCCGCTGCCGGCGATCACCACCATCGGACCGTGCCGGGCCGAGACGGCTTTGGATTCGTCGACGGTACGCACCATCTCGGCCGCGGTGCTGATCACGTTGGCTTCGGTCATCGTGAGGCGATGCTCGCCCACGTGACGCCGGTACAGTTGCGTGACGCTCGACGCCATCGGGCTGTCGAGAAAAACCGGCACGTCGTCCATCCGGCCAGACGATTTCAGGTGAGCGATGTAGTGAAGAATCGATTGCGCACGCCCGACCGCGAAACACGGAATCACAACCACACCGTCGCGCTGGAAGGTGCGCGCGAAGATGTCGGCGAGTTCAGTGGCCGGATCGGTGGTCCCGTGCAGACGATCCCCATAGGTGGACTCGACCACCAGATAATCGGCGTGCGCAAGCGGCATTGGCGCGCGCATGATCGGATCGTTCGGACGGCCAACGTCTCCCGAGAAGGAGATCACCTTGCCTTCTATACACACCACGACGCTTGCGGCGCCGAGAATGTGCCCGGACGGCAACAGCCGGAAGCACGCTTGTTCGTTCAGTTGTTTTGGCACATCGAACTCGCGTGGCACGAGCAGTTGCAGTGCCTTTTCGGCGTCTTCGAGCGTGTATAGCGGCAGCGCCGGATGATGTTTCGAAAATCCATGCCGGTTCGCGAAAGAAGCCTCTTCTTCCTGCAGTTTGGCGCTGTCGCGCAACAACACTTCGCACAGGTCGCGGGTGCCACGGGCGCAATAGACGGGTCCCCGATATCCCATCCGCGCGAGGACTGGCAGATAGCCGCTGTGATCCAGGTGGGCATGCGTCAGGATCACAGCATCGAGTGTTTCGACCGGAACCGGGAGCGCGCTCCAGTTGCGCAGACGCAGATTCTTTGTGCCCTGAAAGAGCCCGCAGTCGATCAGCACCCGAAGACCGGCTCCCTCCAGCAGATAGCTCGAGCCGGTGACGGTTTCTGCCGCACCCAGAAAAGTCAGTTTCATTGCCGCACCCCTTTTGGCGGATGACCAGCACGCGCGTTACATTGCCGCGCGTTGGCAGAGGTCGTTGCAGAGCGCTTCTGCGAAGCGTTTGAAGGCGTGCAGCGAGCCCGCGATGCTTTGGTATTTCTCCCGGCCGATTTGCCCGTCCAGCGTGATCAGCATCCCGGACTCGCGGGCCAGCGCAAGGATTTCATCGAATTCGCTGACAGCGTCGCGTGTGTCTTGCGGTTGTCCGGCCAGCGCGGTGGCGCGGATGGGAAAAGAATCGTTCGGCATGGCCGGTCTCCTTACGGGTCAACATCGGCGCGCTTATCGGGGGCGTCGCGAGGGCTTTCGATTGCTGCTGTCCTGAAATTCAGTATTGGTCAGCGCATCGCCGATAGAAATCAGGTGGCGCTGAGCCTTACGTAGGGTGTCCTGCGCTCTTGTCGGGGATTTCCTACACGCCATGGCGTGGTAATGACATTCAATTCATCGCTTGACATGGATCATGAGAACGCGCCCACACGCACCTATGCTCGTGGCATGCACTGCGAATCCCATATGTGAGCGCACAGTGGCGTGCGGTCAGGAGATTGAAAATGTCCGAAACGAAAATTCTTGTCGTCTATTACTCGCGTACCGGCACCACGCGTTCGCTTGCGTCGGCGCTTGCAAAGATGCTGACCGCCGATCTTGAAGAGATCTGCGATTGCAGCAATCGTGAAGGGCTTGGCGGCTATCTGCGCTCACTGTTCGATGCCATCCGAAAGCGGCAGGTTGAAATCGTGCCGGCGGGGCTGGATGTCTCCGCGTACGACCTCGTCGTCATCGGATCGCCGGTGTGGGCAGGTTCGGTATCGGCGCCGGTGCGTTCTTACCTCATCGAGAATCGGGCGCGGCTGCCGCAAGTGGCGTTCTTTTGCAGCTTCGGTGGACGAGGCGTTGACGAAGCGCTGCGTGAGATGCAGCAGATTGTGGGCAAGCCGGCCGTCGCCGAATGCAAAGTCACTGCGAGCGAGGTTCATCACGGCGCGCACACCACGCTTTCGGTTTTTGTCAGTGGACTTAAGCGGCACATCGCCAAATCCCTGAGTCTGGAATGGGCGTGCTGATTCGTTGCGGCTTCGTGACGATATGGGGCGTAGTCGGCTTCCCGTTCAGGTATCGCGATGCATCATTTCTCATACGTTTGATGGAAGTCACTTTATCGGTCGATCGCGGCGGTATCTTGCGACTATCCGAAAAGCGGCCGCGAGGAATCCTCGATATGCCGACTCATTCAACAGCACCGTCGCCAGTGAGACAGCCCGCCGTAAGCGACGGCTGCGTTGTTGCTGTGCGAGGCGCGGTCGTCGACGTCAGGTTTGCGGATGATCAGCTTCCCGCCATCGACGACGCGCTCCTCATCCTGCCGGACGATCTCACGCCGGTTCTCGCCGAAGTTCAAGCCCATCTGAGCGAAACGATGGTGCGGGCGCTGGCGCTGCAATCGACGGCGGGATTGCGGCGCGGCGCACGCGTGCGGGCCTGTGGCGGTCCCATCGAGGCGCCGGTCGGCGAGGCGGTGCTCGGCAGGCTGCTCGACGTCACGGGCGCGACCCGCGACGACGGCGCGGCGCTCCCCGCGCAGATCGAGCGCCGTCCGATTCATCGTGCGGCACCGCCGCTGGCCGCGCAGACCGGCGCCACTACGCTGTTCTCGACGGGCATCAAGGTCATCGACCTGCTTGCGCCGCTCGCCCAGGGGGGCAAGGCGGCGATGTTCGGTGGTGCGGGCGTCGGCAAGACCGTCCTGGTCATGGAATTGATCCATGCGATGGTCGAGCGCTACCAGGGGATTTCGGTGTTCGCAGGCGTTGGCGAACGCTCGCGCGAAGGGCACGAGATGCTGCTCGACATGCGCACCTCGGGCGTGCTGGCGCGCACGGTTCTGGTATACGGCCAGATGAACGAACCGCCTGGCGCACGCTGGCGTGTGCCGTTTACGGCATTGACGATCGCCGAGTACTTCCGCGACGAACGCCGGCAAAACGTGCTGCTGCTGATGGATAACGTGTTTCGCTACGTGCAGGCGGGTGCCGAGGTGTCGGGCCTGCTGGGGCGCATGCCTTCGCGAGTCGGCTACCAGCCTACGCTGGCGAGCGAGGTCGCCAGCCTGCAGGAGCGTATCGTGTCGGTCGGCGACGTATCGGTCACGGCAATCGAGGCGGTGTACGTGCCCGCCGACGATTTCACCGACCCCGCCGTGACCGCGATCGCCGCGCACATCGACAGCATGGTCGTGCTGTCCCGTTCGATGGCCGCCGAAGGTATGTATCCCGCCATCGATCCGATCGCGTCGTCGTCGATCCTGCTCGATCCGCTCGTGGTCGGCGAGGAACACGCGGCGGTCGCGACCGAGGTGCGTCGGATCATCGAGCACTACCGCGAGTTGCAGGACGTGATCTCCTTGCTCGGTATCGAGGAACTGGGCGCCGAAGACCGCGCTCTCGTAGGACGTGCGCGGCGCCTGCAGCGCTTCCTGACCCAGCCGTTTGCCGTGACCGAAGCCTTCACGGGCGAAGCGGGCCGCTCCGTAGCCGTCGCCGACACGATCGCCGGCTGCAAGGCGATTCTCGCCGGCGAGTGCGATTCATGGCAGGAAAGCTCGCTCTACATGATCGGCACGCTCGACGAAGGCCGTCGCAAGGAAGAGGCAGCCGCTTCGCAGAATGTGGCCGCGCACGGCATGGAGCTGGTGCCATGAGCGCCACGCCGCTTGACCCTGACTGTGGCGACACCGTTGCGGGTGTGGTTCGACGCTGTCGAGATCGTGTCTCTGCGCGCCGAAGACGCAAGCGGCTCGTTCGGGATCCGCCCCGGACATGCCGATTTCGTGACGCTGCTGACGCCGTCGGTGGTCCGCTGGACCTGTACCGACGGTACGACGCGCTATTGCGCGGTCGATGGCGGCGTACTGCTGGTATCGCGCGGCATTCAGATATCGATTGCCTGCCGCGAAGCGATCTCAGGCGATTCGCTGGAAAGTCTGGAAGCGGGGGTCCGCAGCCGTCATGCCGACGAGGACGATGCGGCACGGCGTGTCCGTGTCGAGCAATTGCAACTGCATGCTCGCGCCGTGCGTCAGATGCTGCGCTATCTACGGCCGCGCCCGGGCGCCGGCGGTGCCGACGGACCCGACGGACCCGGTATCGGAGCCAACCCACGATGAATCCACATCAGATCGACGAGCGCAAACCGCCTGACGACAGGATGGCCGGTGCGGCCCGTCAGGCCGCCGAACTCGATTCGCGCGGACGCGCTGAACCGGAGCCGTCGCTGGGTAGCAGGCTCGGCCAGATTGGCATCCTGGGATGGGCCATTGTCCTGCCAACGCTGATGGGACTCGAGATCGGACATTGGCTGGACCGGACCTTCGGCACGCGCGTGTTCTTCTCGGCACCGTTGCTGATGATCGGCGCTGCGATTGGTTTCTGGTCGGCATGGAAATGGATGCATCGTCAGCAACGGGGGCGCGATGACTAGTCCGCTGCCGTTGATCGCACAGTTAGCCATGGGACTCGCGCTCGGCACGTTGGCGGGCGCGTGGCACTTCGTTTCGCTGCGCTGGAACTGGCCGCTCTTCGCTGACGGCCGCGCGGCAGCGGCGCTGGCGTTACAGCTTGCCCGCTTCGCGCTCACCGGTGCGCTGCTGTTCCTGCTCGCGCACCTCGGCGCATTGGCGCTGCTTGCCGGTATGGCCGGCTTTCTGTTCGCACGCGCCATCGCAATGCGGCGCCATGGAGGCCAGCCATGACCGCTTCGCCGCTGGCCACCGCGCCGCTCCTGCATCTCGGTCCGCTGTCCATCACTGAGCCTGTGCTGGCAACCTGGGCAATCATCGTCCTGATGGCCGCCGTGTCCGCCTGGTTGACCCACAACCTGTCGCTCACGCCGGGCAAGGTGCAAACCGTGCTGGAACTGCTGGTCGAGACGATCGATCAGCAGATCCGCGACACCATGCAAACCAGTCCCGCCACCTATCGCGCTTTGATCGGCACACTGTTCCTATTTGTGCTGATCGCCAACTGGTCCGCCCTGATGCCGGGTGTGACACCGCCCACCGCGCACCTCGAGACGGATGCCGCGCTCGCCCTGATCGTGCTGGGTGCGACGATTTTCTACGGCATTCGCACGCGTGGCACGGCGGGCTACTTCGCTGCGTTCGCCGAGCCGAGCTGGGTGATGATTCCGCTAAACGTCGTCGAGCAGATCACGCGGACGTTTTCTCTCGTGGTGCGCCTGTTCGGCAACGTGATGAGCGGTGTATTCGTGATCGGCATCATTCTTTCGCTCGCCGGCCTGCTCGTCCCCATTCCGCTGATGGCATTGGACCTGCTCACGGGCGCCGTGCAGGCCTATATTTTTGCCGTCCTGTCGATGGTGTTCATCGGTGCTGCGATCAGCGATACCCATCATCCCGTTAGTGTGAAAAAGGGCGAAGCCTCATGAATAACCTCATCGAAGTCGTCAGCATCGCCGCCGCGGCGCTTGCCGTGTCGTTCGGCGCGATCGGCCCGGCACTTGCCGAAGGCCGCGCCGTCGCAGCCGCGATGGATGCCATCGCGCGGCAGCCCGACTCAGCCGGCACCGTGTCTCGCACGCTATTCGTCGGGCTTGCCATGATCGAGACGATGGCGATCTATTGTCTGGTGATCGCCTTGCTCCTGCTGTTTGCCAACCCGTTCGTGAAATAGGCGGCGGTCATGCGAATTGACTGGTCGACGCTCGCGCTGCAGACGATCAATGCCCTGGTCCTGATCTGGCTGCTGGCGCGGTTCCTGTTCCGCCCGGTTGCGGGGATCATCGCCGAGCGCCAGAAAGCGGCGCAGACGCTGATCGCGGACGCCGACGCGGCGAAGCGCGCGGCGGTTCTGGAGCGCGATACAGCGGCTCGCGAGACGCAGCAGCTTGTCGCCGCGCGTAGCGCTGCAATGAAAACGGTCGCTGCCGAAGCGGCAGCGGAAAAGGCCGCACTACTGAGCGCCGCGCAAGCCGATGCGGACAGGCTGCGCGCGGCCGCTGACGCCGAAGCTGAGGCCGCGCGCGTAGAACAGGACAAACTTGTCGCGGTTCGGGCCACCCAGCTCGCCGTCGACATCGCGGCAAAGCTGCTTGCGAAGTTGCCGGAGAGCGCGCGCGTGAGTGGCTTCATCCACGGTCTCGCCGACGCCATTGCACAACTGCCCGAGCCAGTTCGCGCGCAGCTCTGCGCAAATGGCGTGGCGCTCACGCTTGCCGCGCCGCGTGCGCTGAGTCCGCAGGAGCTGGAGCAATGCCGCACCGTGCTTTCCGGCTGCCTGAACCGGGCGGTGTCTCTTGAGGTCGAGATCGATCCGCAACTGATTGCCGGGCTGGAACTGCGGGCCGCGCACGCCGTAGTGCGCAACAACTTCGGAATCGGTCTCGCGCAGATCAGGGCGGCGCTGCTGGGTAGCGAGCATGTGCCCAACTGACATGGCCGACGACCCCTGGCTTGCGGCGCAGCGCAGCACGCTGGCCCGCACCGCTGTTATCCCATACGCCGAGACGCTCGGCCGCGTCGAGCGGTGCGGCGACGGCATCGCGTTTGTCTCAGGTCTGCCGGACGCGGCCCTCAATGAACTGCTCCATTTCGACAGCGGCGCGACGGGCTTTGCCCACACGCTGGACGCAGACCTGATCAGCGTCGTGCTGTTGGACGACGGGACCGGGGTCGAAGCGGGCGCGCGCGTGACACGCACCGGCGCCGTGCTGGAGGTGCCGGTTGGAGAAGGGCTGCTCGGGCGGGTGATCGACCCGCTCGGGCGGCCGCTCGACCGTGACGAGCCAATCGTGGCGACAATGCGCATGGCAGTCGAACGGCCGGCGCCGGCGATCATCGAGCGTGACCTGGTCAGCGAGCCGGTCGAAACCGGTGTGCTCCTCGTCGATGCGCTGTTCGCGATCGGCCGCGGGCAGCGCGAACTGATCATCGGTGATCGCGCCACCGGTAAAACCGCCCTGACCATCGATGCGATCGTCAATCAGAAGCAGTCGGACATGATCTGCGTGTATGTCGCGATCGGCCAGCGCACGACCGCCGTGCAGCGGGTTATCGAATCCGTGCGTCAGTATGGTGCCCCCGAGCGCTGCATCTTCGTTGTCGCCGCCGCGGCATCGGCGCCTGGGCTGCAATGGATCGCACCGTTTGCAGGCTTCACCATAGCCGAGTACTTTCGCGATCGCGGACAGCACGCGCTAATCGTCATCGACGATCTCACCAAGCATGCTGCGACGCATCGCGAGCTGGCACTCCTGACGCGCGAACCGCCGGGACGCGAGGCCTATCCCGGCGACATCTTCTACGTTCATGCCCGTCTACTCGAGCGTGCGGCAAAGCTGTCAGCAAAACTGGGTGGCGGCTCGCTGACTGCGCTGCCGATTGCGGAAACTGACATGGGCAACCTGTCCGCGTATATCCCGACTAACCTCATTTCGATCACGGATGGGCAGATCGTGCTGGATGCCGGACTGTTCGCCGCGAACCAGCGGCCGGCCGTCGATGTGGGCTTGAGCGTGAGCCGTGTCGGTGGAAAGGCGCAGCATCCCGCGTTACGCGAGGTGTCGGGCCGCCTGCGCCTCGATTACGCGCAGTTCCTCGAGCTGGAAATGTTCAGCCGGTTCGGCGGTCTGACGGACGCGCGCGTCGCCGGCAAGATTGCTCGCGGGGAACGTATCCGTGCCCTGATTGCACAACCGCGCTTCAGCGCTCTGCGTACCGTCGACGAGATCGCGCTGCTCACCGCACTATCGGCGGGTGTATTCGACGCGGCGCCGGCCGGGATCGTAGCCCAGGTGCGAACGCAATTGGCGGCACGACTGCAGAGCCCGCGCGTGCAATCCGAACTGGCGAAAGCACGCGCGGGCTCGCCATCCGCACCGTTTAACGCCGATGTACAGGCCGCCCTGGTCGCCGCGGTTCGCGAACTGGTTCAGCAGTTGACGCTCCCAGCCACCGGCAGCACGTTGGACACACGGAGCGCGCGATGAGCGGCAAACTCAGCGAAATCGAATCGCGCAGCGCCACGGCCCGGCAACTCGACGCCGTGATTGGCGCCATGCGCGGTATCGCGGCAGCCCGCTCGCGCGAAGCGCAACGGCGGTTGCCCGGCATCCGTTCTTCGGCTTCGACAGTCGGCGCCGCGATCGGCGCCGTACTCGCGCACGGTGGCGGGGCGCCAATGCACGTGCTGGAGCACGGCACGCAGATTGTGATCGCACTTTGCGCGGAGCAGGGTTTTGTCGGCTCGTTCAATGAACAGATCCTCGAGCGCGTACAGTCCCGCCTCGCATCGGTGCCATGCGAGTGTCTGCTCGTGGGCACACGCGGCGAGATCGCGGCAAACGAACGTCGCCTCGCATTTGCCTGGCGTTCGCCGGCCGCTTCCCATGCCGACGATGTGCCCGCACTCGCCAGCCGTATTACCGACGCACTTTATCTACGTCTCGCCCAACAGGCGGTCATCGAAGTCTCGGTCATCCACGCGGTGCCAGGCATCGCGGCCCATAGCGAGATCGTCGAGCATCGCCTGATTCCGTTTGATTTTTCGCGCTTTCAGCTAGTGCGGCGCAGCCAGCCGCCGCTGCTTACCCTGCCTGCTGACCAGCTGCTTGCCGGACTGGTCGAAGCGTATGTCTATGTCGAGTTGTGCGAGGCGTTGATGCTTTCGTTCGCTGCTGAAAACGAAGCGCGGGTGCGTGCCATGCTGGCCGCGCGCGCCAACGTAAAGGAGACCCTCGAAGGGCTTACGCAAAGCTACCGCCAGGTTCGTCAGGACGAAATCACTGCGGATATCGTGGAGCTGGCGGCGAGTGCAGCTACCGCCGTCTGAGCAGCGGCCTCCTACGGCGCCGTGCGAGTCGTCAGCCGCGCGCTGCATGGCACGGACTAACGGTCCCGCAGCGTCGAAAATGCCTTGTAGACGACCCGGGGATCATGCTGGCCCTTGTAGACCTCGGGCGCCGCGAGATCGAGTCCGAGCAGCGCATACACCGCGTTCTGCGCCGAGCGCACCGAGTATTCGACGGTGAATACGACGTCGTTGGGCAGTTCGCAGAACTGCCCGGTGAAGGCGAGGTTCTGCCAACCTTCGGGCACCACTGCAGGCCGATCGCCGCGGCTGCGCGGCAGGAACTGGCTCGTGATGAATGGCATCAGGCAGGGGATGCAGTTGGCGTGTTCGAGAATTCGGGCAGACTCCGCCTCCACGCGCAAATGGCCAAGCATCTCCGTCAGGATTTCGCGGCCGGTGCAGGCCTGCATGGGCTTGCCGACAAAATCGCCGGGCTCGTCGACCCGCAAGCCGTAGCCCCACAACACCTGCACGTCCGCGGGTTGGCCGATGAAATGCGGCTGATGCGGTAGCACGATCGACGCCAGCCAGCTCGATTCCGAAAAGGTAATCAGACCACCTTCACCCGGCACGTTGCCGGTCAGGTCGCGGATCAGCCGGAACAGCGTCGGGTCGCGCAAGGTCACGGTGAACGACAGCCACTTCGAGGCGTCGACGTGGTCCGCGAAAACGGACGGGCGGCCGAACTCGGGACGGCCCGCGGCGATGGTTTTCCAGAGGTGCCAGGCACCGGTGTCGTCGGTGCTGTTCAACGCTACGGGGCGGTCCATGGCGCCCAGGCTGGAAGCGGCTGTCATGGAGCCGAGCGTGACGATGACCTTGTCTGGCGGCCCCACCGGCAGTTCAATACGCTGATGCGCGGTTTCGCAGACAATGCCGCGCACGCGCTTTTCCGCGCCGGCTTCGTCGAACAGCAGATCCGTGACCCGGGTGTCCGGCCGGAACGCAACGCCGTGGTCGTCCAGCCAGCGGCGCAGTGGGCGGATCATCGAATCGTACTGGTTGTAGACCGTACGCATGATGCCGTGCAGCTGGTTGAACCCGGCCGACATATGCGCGAAGCGCAGCAGATAGCGCCGGAGTTCGACCGCGCTATGCCACGGCTGAAAAGCGAAGGTCGTGCACCACATCAACCAGAAATTGGTCTCGAAGAAGGACGAATCGAAGTGGTCCGAAATCCGGCTATTGCCGAGCACCATTTCAGGTTCGATCGACAGGCGGCCCAGCGCCAGCAGATGCTTTTCGTCGAGCCCATATTCGGGCGTGTCTTCGCGTTTGCCGTTTCTGACGAGCCGCGACTTCGATGAGGTTCTGATGGTCTCGTTCCAGTCGAATATCTCCTGCGTCACGCTCTTCCTGTCATCCAGCGTCGGGATCGACGAGAACAGGTCATAGGTACATAGATATTTGCTTTCGAGCATGCGCCC
The DNA here is from genome assembly GCA_963738755.1 of uncultured beta proteobacterium. Lineage (GTDB taxonomy): Bacteria > Pseudomonadota > Gammaproteobacteria > Burkholderiales > Burkholderiaceae > Paraburkholderia. The sequence continues at coordinate 17,605 of CAVTXZ010000001.1, read as the reverse complement.
GCCACGTACGACGTAGCCGCCTTCCGTAGTGCCGGCGCCGTCCAGGCTGCCTCCGGGTTTGTCGAGCGCTTCCAGAATGGTGATGTCGCAGCCGCGCACATGCCCGTCGCGAATCAGGAACGCCGCCGCTGCTAACGAAGCGATGCCGCCGCCGACGAGGTAGAACTTGCCACTTGCAGGGTCGTGGACGTCGAGGCCAGCTTCGGCGCGCAGAGTGGGTGCGTGAATCGGGTCAGAGTTTTGCACGTCGATTTTCCTTTTTCATGTTCGCTGCTGTCCGAGTGCAGTCGGACCGTCCTGAGGCGTATTGCGGACGTTGCCCCAACATACCCGCAGTGTCGGCGTCCCGATTGAGTTGGATCAAGCAGCGATCGCGATGGCGCTCTTTTTATCGACGCGGACGCTGGGGGCACCTCATTCGTGGCGGCCGCCCATGCGGCGCATTTCGCTGTTTTGTGATCCATATCAAGAACACCCGAAAGCACGTTCATACGATGGTCCAGCACAGGGCGTTATCCGCGTGGTCAATCAGCGTCTCAACCTCGAATTCGGTGGCGAAATGAACGGGCGTTTTCGCATTGCGGGCCTCGGCGGAGTCGATCCCCATGACAACGCGCGGGCGGTGCGTGCATGGCGCTGGCTACAGTGGGTCCTGCTGGGATTCAGCCTGCTCGCCATTCCTGCTTTCTACTTCGAACTGGCCGTCGATTTGCCGCTCCTGCATCCGGCGGGCAGGGCGCTCTACGCCTGTATGGCGGCCGGATTTGCCGTTTCGCTCGGCTGGATGGCACATCTGAGCCGCCAGCCGAGGCGGTTTCTCATGCGAAACCGTTACGACCTGTTGATCGCAATGGGTGCGGCGGGCAGCGTCGCGGCGGGCGTGTCCACGTGGTCGTCGCTCGAATGGGTGCTGCGCATTCTGTTCGTGGGACTGGTGGCGGCACGCATTGCCGTGTCGCTGCGTGCGTTTTTCTCGCCCAACCGCTTGCTTCTGCTGTTAGCAACCGCTGCGGTCCTGCTTGCGTCGGCGGGTGCCGGCTTTTACTGGCTCGAACCGAGCGTGCACAGCTATGCCGAGGGCGTCTGGCTGGCATTCGAAAGTAGCGCCACCGTGGGCTTCGGCGACATGGCGCCCACCACGCCGGCCTCGAGAGTGTTTGCAGCCTTTGTGGTGTTGCTCGGCTACGGCCTGCTGTCGCTGGTATTCGCGAGCATTGCGGCGATCTTCGTCGAACAGGAAGAGCGCTTGCTGCGCCGTGAAATGCATCGCGACATCAAGACCTTGCAGGCGGAAATCGCAGCGCTGCGAAGGGAGGTGGGTCACATCGGCACTCCGGCGCACGTCGGCGAGGGGGCTATCGGGTGCGATCGTCCGCCTGAATCGCGCTGAGAGGGAGACGAACGGCAATCCGGAAGCCGGCGCCGGGACTGCTAGCTATCTGGACGAAGCCGCCCAGCTGGCGCGCGCGCTCGCGCATGCCGAGCAAGCCGAATGAGCGCGACCTGCGCTTATCGTCGAGCTCCGTGCCACGGCCGTCGTCTTCAATACGTACGGTGCAGGTGTCGGCGCTGCTCGATATAGCAATCAGCACGTGACGTGCCTTTGCATGCTTCGCGACATTGGTCAGCGCTTCCTGCGCGATACGGAAAATCGCGGTAGCGGCGGACGGCGCGAAATGCGCGTCGTCGAGGCCGGCTTCGACGACGGTTTCAAAGTCGTAGCGATGTGTGAAGTCATCGGCAAGCCACTCGAGAGCGGCGGTCAGTCCGAGGTCGTCTAGCATGGGCGGTCGCAGGTTGGACGCGAGGCGCCGCAGCGATGCGATCATGACGTCGATCTGGTGTTGCAGTTCGTTCGTTGCGGCCAGCGCGGCAGGGCGGGCGTTGCTCGCCGCCAGTTGCACCTCCAGCGCGGCGATGCCCATTTTGAGCGCAGTCAGTTGCTGGCCGAGATCATCGTGCAATTCGCGAGCGATGCGTTTCTGTTCGTCCTCGCGCGCACTCTGAATCTGTGCTGCCAATTCGTTGCTGTGCTCGAGTTCGGCTAGCCGCATGCGCTCGGTCATATCACGTGTGACCTTGGCGAAGCCGAGCAGCGCGCCGCACGGATCGTGCACTGCGGTGATCGTGACGTCCGCCCAGAAGCGCGAACCGTCCCGGCGCACGCGCCAGTCCTGATCTTCCACTCGGCCACGGGCGGCGGCAATGGCGAGTTCACGCCCGGGCTTGTCCGAGACGACGTCTTCAGGCGTGTAGAAAACAGAAAAATGACGGCCGATGATTTCGTCGGCAGAATAGCCCTTAATTTTGCGCGCGCCGCTGTTCCAGCTCGCCACGCGGCCGTCCGGATCCAGCATGAAAATCGCATAATCCTGCACCGCGTCGATCAGCAACTGATAGCGGTCCTCCAGCGGGACATTGGAGTCGTTTGCCGAGCCAGCCTTGTGCTTTGCCTCGTTCCAGTTGAAATCCACCGTTATCTCCCGTTACACGTTGCACGCGCGCCGATTACTGTCTTCAGAATGGCATATGACGGTAGGTTACGCCGTTTCCCGAAAGGTTAGCATCCGCGCACAGTGCGCGGCCTGGAATGTGGCTGGCAGCGGCCGACGCAGGGTTCAACTCGCCGCCATGCCACGCCACGCCGATCAGTCAGGCAAGCGTGGGCAGCCGTCCGCCTGATGTCTTGATACAGGTCAAGTGGCCCGGCCCATTCACGCCGATCATCGAATCATCCCGCGGCTGTATCTTGCCGGACTAGCGACGCGACCGCGGCGGGCGATTTCGTGACGGAGCCCGCACGAAAGCAATGCAAGCCTGGGAGAAGGGACATGGGAGTCGGTATGCATATCGTCTGTCTCGGTTTTGCCGGGACGTCGCAAATCGAAGCCGAGGCGGCTTCACAACTGGTGCGCCTGGAGCGTTTCAGCAAATCCATTTCGGGCTGCCATCTCGCGATCGAATCCATTCGTCCCGCGTCCGAGCGCTGCGGGGCCGACGGGCTGGCCGGTGACAGGGACGGTCCGGTGTTCGACGCCCGGCTCGATCTGATCATGCGTAGCGGCGAGTTCGTCCCGATCGGACATTGTGTTGATACCGATGCAAACGCGGCGATACAGGCGGCATTCGATTCCGCTGAGCAGGAGCTCGAACGGGGTCCGGCGCGCAGTCGCTCCTGATCGATCGTCACGAGCCGGCTCCGGGGCCGCTCTTTTCCGCGAAGTGCTACGAGGAGGAAATCATGTATACGAACATTCTGGTGGCCGTGGACGGTAGCGAAGCGTCGAAACGGGCGCTCGGCGAAGCGATTCGCATGGCCAAGCTGGCGCGCGCCAGACTTACGGCGGTGTATGTCATCGATCAGTCGGGTGCGTTGACCTACGCTGGTGCGTGCGATCCCCATCTGCTGACCGACGCCGAACGCCAGGTCGGACACAGCGTGCTGGACGACGCACTCGTGAAAATGCAAGCACTCGGCGTGGCAGGCGATTCCGAGATTCTCGAAACCCAAGGCATCGCCGAGGACATCGCGAGCTGTATCGCACGGTGTGTCGAGCGGCGTGGCGTGGATCTCGTGGTGATGGGCACCCATGGACGGCGCGGCATGCGGCGCATGGTGCTCGGCAGTGTCGCCGAGCGCTTCGTGCGCCATTCGCCGTGCCCTGTGTTGCTGATGCGGGAGACCGAAGCCGACGCCTGAGCACTGCTCAATTGGGGCAGGGCACGCTCCCGATACGTCTGGTCAGGTGCACGCTTGATACAGGTCAACGGGCTTTGGCCGGCAGCCTCTACATTGGACGGACTGCTGCCTCGCGATCAACGGCAGCGCCACCCGCGGCGGCTCACAGCCGTTCGCCTCAAGGAGATCAGGATGTCAGCCAAGCGCGTAGCCTTCATCACCGGCGGTATGGGCGGACTCGGCACCGCCATCAGCCGGCGTCTCCATGACGCCGGCATGGTAGTCGCCATGTCGCATTCGGAACGTAACGACCACGTCGCGACGTGGTTGATGCGCGAACGCGACGCCGGCCGCCGCTTTCTTGCATACGAAGCCGACGTGACCAGTTTCGACTCATGCGCACATTGCGCCGAGCGCGTTCTGAATGAATTTGGTTCGGTCGACATTCTTGTCAATAACGCCGGCATCACGCGCGATTCGACTCTTGCAAAAATGAACAAGGACGACTGGGATGCGGTGCTGCGCACCGATCTCGACGCGCTGTTCAATATGACCAAGCCCTTGCTCGGCGCGATGATTGCACAAGGCTTCGGGCGTATCGTCAATATCGGCTCGGTGAACGGCGAGCGCGGCGCCTTCGGGCAGACCAATTACGCGGCGGCCAAAGCCGGTATTCACGGGTTTACGATGTCGTTGGCGCTGGAAGTCGCGAAACACGGCGTAACGGTCAATACCGTATCGCCTGGCTACCTCGACACCGCGATGACCGCAGCCGTGCCGAAGGACGTGATGGAAACGAGGATCCTGCCGCAGATTCCGGTGGGCCGCCTTGGCCAGCCGGATGAAGTCGCTGCGCTGATCGCATTTCTCTGTTCTGACGACGCGGGCTTTGTCACAGGCGCGAACTTCGCGATCAACGGCGGCATGCATATGGGTTGAAGGAGGGTGCGCCACGCTCGCTGCGCGCGGTTGGCGAAAATTGACCGAGGTCATTCATTTCTACGCGTAACCGCCGATACGTATCGCTTGATACATGTCAATCGGCGCTGCGTGAGCCAGCCTAAAGTCTGTCGTACAGCAGACTCGTTTCGATCAACTGAGGCAACTCCCATGAAAGCACTTGTGTATCACGGTCCAGGCAAGAAATCCCTCGACGAACGCCCCATTCCCAAGCTCGCTGCACCTGGCGACGCGATCGTCAAGATGACACGGACTACGATTTGCGGCACCGATCTGCATATTCTCAAGGGCGATTTACCGACTTGTGAGCCGGGGCGCATTCTCGGCCACGAGGGGGTTGGCATCGTGCAGGAGGTCGGGGCGGCGGTGTTGGCGTTCAAACCAGGCGACAGAGTGCTGATTTCATGCATCTCGTCGTGCGGCAAATGCGACTACTGCCGGCGCGGCATGTACTCGCATTGCACCACTGGGGGCTGGATTCTCGGCAACAAGATCGACGGCACCCAGGCCGAATATGTGCGCATTCCCCACGCCGAGACGAGTCTGTATCCGATTCCGGCTGGTGCCGATGAAGAAGCGCTCGTAATGCTCTCGGACATCCTGCCGACCGGCTTCGAATGCGGCGTGCTGAACGGCAAGGTGCAACCGGGCAGCACGGTGGCGATTGTCGGGGCTGGCCCAATCGGTCTCGCCGCACTGCTAACCGCGCAGTTCTATTCGCCGGCGCAAATCGTGATGATCGACCACGACGCGAACCGTCTTGAAGTTGCGAAACGCTTCGGCGCGACCGCATGTATCGATAACGGCCGCGCCGATCCGGTTGCCGCTGTCATGAAGCTGACGGCGCAGATGGGCGTCGATTGCGCGATCGAGGCGGTCGGCATACCGGCTACGTTCGAGTTGTGCGAGGCGCTCGTTGCACCCGGCGGCGTGATCGCAAATGTGGGCGTGCACGGCGTGAAAGCCGATCTGCACCTCGAAAAACTGTGGGATCGCAACATCGCGATTACGACGCGCCTCGTCGATACCGTGAGCACGCCGATGCTGCTCAAAACCGTTCGCTCCGGCCGCATCGATCCCGCGCGGCTGATCACGCACCGTTTCCAGCTTGAAGATGTCGCAGGTGCTTACGACACGTTCGGCCGCGCGGCCGAGACGCATGCGCTGAAAGTCATCATCGAGGTGTCCTAGCGCGCGTCGACAAGCTTACGGTAGGTCAACTGACGGCGCGAGGCCCTGGCCGCTTCCTTCTGGGCGATTCGGCTTCGTGTGGACTGAGCAGCAGGAGCGACTCATGACAATCTCGGGCAACGTCTGCGACAACGGTTGGTCTGTGTCGGCCGAGACGCATCAGGTATCGGGCGGCTTCGACTGCTCGATCCAGGTTAGCCACAATACGCGGGAGGGCGATTTTACACACGCGTTCACCCACAGCAGCATTTATCCGAACGAGCGTGAGGCGGTGCTAGCCGGTTTGCGGGAAGGGATGGTCTGGGTGCATCTTAAGATGTCGAAGACCTTGTCGGTTCAGGCTCGAGAATCCTCTGTTGAACCGAGATGATCCATATCAAATCGGAGGATGCCGTGCCGGCCTAATCTTAAACCGCACGAGGGTCGATTGGCGTCCGGATATTGACGATCGGGATGGGTCGATCCAACGAACTCAAGAATCCTAACTGTTCAGGAGGTTTACCATGCGCGCATCAGATGTCATGACCAGCAACGTCATCTCGGTCACACCTGAGATGACTGTGCGAGAGGTCGCCAGAGTTTTTGTCGACAACGGCATCAGCGGCGCACCGGTCCTGGATCCGGACGGCCGTGTCGTCGGTATGATCAGCGAAGGCGATCTGCTTCGCCGCGGCGAACTCGGCACCGAGGAGCGCACGCGAACTTCCTGGCTAGATCTCTGGTCCGCGAGCCATGAAGCACGCGATTACATCAAGACTCATGCGGTGAAAGTGCGCGACGTAATGACCGCCGACGTGGTGAGCGTTCAGCCCGACACGCCGCTCGGCGAAGTGGCCGGAATTCTCGAGACGCGGCGCATCAAACGCGTGCCCGTGATGAAAGCAGGGCGGCTCGTGGGTATCGTGAGCCGCGCCAATCTGGTGCAGGCGCTGGCGAGCACACCAGACGAGCCGCCAACGGATGTGATGCTTTCGGACGCCGACATCCGCGCGATGTTGATGGGCGAACTTGCGGGCCGTAAATGGAGCGTCGCGGGACGCAATATCCTCGTCACCGACGGAGTCGTGCATCTGTGGGGCATCTTCCATTCGATGGATGCCGTCGACGCGGTCCGTGTGGCGGCGCAAAACATACCCGGTGTCAAGCGCGTGGAGGATCACACCGAGCCTTATCCGGCGATGCCAGGCATTTAGCAGACAACGGTCGAAACGGTTCGAAATTCAGGATTGGAGGCATAATGACTCAGCTCATTCCCGAGCAATGGCTCAGCATGGAAAGCAGTGGCTTCGACAAACTGCTTGGCATCACCACCCGGTGTTGCGACGCGTTCGAGAGGCTGACCGCGTTGAACCTGCAGGCAATCCGGTTCGGGCTCGCCGAAACCCAGGAAGCGCTTGCCCGGACTTGCGTCGCGAACAATTTGCCGGAAATGCTTTCTCTGCCGGTTTTGCTCGCGCCGGTGGGGTCCGCTCAGACACAGTCGTACTGTCGGCAGTTCTTCGGGATCATGTCCGATCTTCAGTGGGATTGGGCACTGCAGCAGCCGGTTTGCGCAGTCCGGCAGGCGCATTTCATGGACAACCCGCTCGGCGGCCTTGCTACTCAGCCGCGGGTGCCTTGCGATGTGCCAGCAACGCCGGCGATGCCCCCGGCACCCGCCGCCGCGCATGGTGCAACGGCAACCACTGAATTCGAAAAGAGGCAGCCGGGCAAGAAGACGATACAGCCGATGCACACGGAATGACGGCCTTGGGATTCAACATCGCAAAGATAGGCTCGGATGCTGCCGGCAGTTCACAGCTTGATTTGTGCGCCCTCCGGTCCGGTTGCCATCGCCTCGATATGCTCGAGCGACCGGATCACCGTGCGTTTGCCGGTTCGCGGGACGAAATCGCACGCCGCTTCGACCTTGGATATCGTGTGCGCAAGGTGGAGCGGCGGAGCCGGCAGGAATCAAGGTTGAGACATGAGGAAGATAATCGCGTGGGCGGTCATGTTGCTCGTCGCCGTCGCTTTGCTCGGTGGCTGCCTGCCTCGCTACGTGCCGGTTGACGATGCCGAGGTGAGTGCCGCGCTGAAGGAGGTCCTTCAGAAGTACGAGGTGCGTGCCGAACTCACCAGAGACCTGATCGTGCTGGTGCAGTCCGCGGCGAATCGAAACAATACGCTTGTCGCAGCAGTGATAGCCGCGCAAGCCGATATGGACTGCATCCGGATAGCCCCGGGAGCGCTGGTGGAGCAGGTTGCCTTCGAGAGGTTTGAGATCGCACAGCGGCAATTGGGCGACGCGCTATCACGTCTTCTGGTCGAGTCCGGCAATGACAGGTACTTTCACAACGACCCCCGCTTCAGGTCGCTAGCGAGGCAACTGGGCGGAGTTGACAGGCAGATCGCCGTCACACAAAAAATGTACGACGAGGCAGTCGACGGCTATAACGCCAGCCTGCATGTCTTCCCGCATAAGGTCGAGGCGCGCATCCGTGCGCTGCACGAGCGGCCTAAATTCAGCGCTGCCGCCGAGACGGCGCCGCGGCCGCAGCGCACCGATTTCGGCACGCTGCGCGGGTCGATGCGAGTGTGATGAAGGCAATTTTGCGCTTGCGGACCCGTCCTTCACTGCGGTGTCGCTGTGCACTGATCGTCGTAAGCGTAAATGCGTCGCGCCTGAGGCGCGGATTTGATCCGATCGCGGCACGCTTGACCTCGATCAATCGCATCGTGCAGGGGAATAATAGGCTGAGTATGTGGCGCATGTGCAGTGGGACGCGGCTTATTTCCCCTTCAAGATGCTTGCCGCGCAGAATCAGCCTCGCCCTGCAGCAGCATCTTGTCTTGCTGCGCGATCATTTCGGAGGACAAATTCCATGAAATCGGACAGCCAACTGAAGCAGGAAGTCGAGGACGAACTAATGAGCAACGCGGCCGTCGACGCAAACGGGATAGGCGTTGCCGTGGTTGATGGCATCGTTACCCTCAGCGGACACGTTCCGGACTATGCGAAGAAAGTCGCGGCTGAAAAATGCGCACTCAGAATCGCCGGCGTCGCCGCGGTGGTAGTCGGCATCGACGTGAAACTTCGCGAGTCTGAGCAACGCACAGACGAGGACATTGCTTTGAGCGTGAGCGCCGTTCTCGACTGGATCGCGGGTCTCGAAGAGCATGCGATCAGGATCAAGGTCGAGAAGGGTTGGGTGACATTGAGTGGCGAAGTCGAAGATGGCTACCGCAGCCACATGGCCGAGAAAAATATCGTCCACATGCGCGGCGTGACCGGCGTCACGAACAACATCGGGATTCGTGGCGCGGCATCCTCGCTCGACATCGAATACAACATCCGCAAAGCCATCCAGCGCCATACCGATCGCGAGTTGAAGCATGTGGGCGTCGAAGTCGACGGCGGCAGGGTGGTCCTCTCGGGCCGTCTCAGTTCGACCATTGAGCGCTCCATCGTCTCGGGGGCAGCGCGTTCGACGCCTGGCGTGAAGGTTGTTGTTGACCGTCTTGTGGTCGGTTGACGCGGCGAGCCCTGCTTCTGCCGGGCTCGTTGCCGGTTTCGTACGCGTCGTCGCTTACGTTGTCCCCCTCATTGAAAACCGGGTAGACCGATTTGCCCGGCGCTTTGCGGAACCCGGCGCAGCCGGTCAATGTGGAAGCCCATGCCGCCAAGCCGGGCGAGCATGTCCGCGTATGCGGTTTCATCCATCGCCGGTGTGCGTGAGAGCACCCACACCATATTTCCGTCGGCCATGCAGCGAATCGTGTAACGATACTCCGGGTCTACATACGCGACGACGACCACCACTTCGAACGGCCAGATCAGTCCCAACGCCATTTCGTGTTCCCCGTTCCTGACATCACCTTTGCCACGAAGTTGCTTCCCGTGACAGGCTGATCGAAACCGTAGCGCCGGCCGAGATACTTATCGTCGATTGTTCCATCGTCGCGCAGTGTCCATTCGTCGTAGCCGCCGACATGGTCGTGCTTGCTCAGAAGCGGCGTCTCCGCGATCACGTACCACCGTCCCATGTACCGTTCCAGATTAATCGGCGCCCCGGCGACACATGCCGACTGGGACCCTGGCGCATGCGGCAGGACTGCCGGATTGTGCGCGCACCCGGCAATGCAGATGACGAGCGAAGCGATGCACGCAATTGAATTGTGCATAAGGGTTATCCGGTTAGAGCGTGTTAGGCACTTCGAGGGACACCTGGTATCCTGGTGGGATGAAAAGAACAGACCGCAAAGGGTATCCGACTGATGTGTCCGACGAAGAATGGATTTTCGCGGCATCGTATCTGACGTTGATGGACGTCGCCGCGCCGCAGCGCAAATACGAATTGCGCGACATGTTTGATGCATTGCGTTGGATGGCTCGTGCTGGCGCGCCGTGGAGGACGCTGCCTAATGATTTCCCACCTTGGGAACTGGTGTATCAGCAGACCCAACGCTGGTTGCAGGCAGGCTGCTTCGAGAGCATGGTGAGCGATCTGCGCTCCGTGATACGCGTGGCACAGGGGCGACAGGGACAGCCCAGTGCCGTCATCCTGGATGGTCGCACGATACAGTCGACCTGCGAAAGCGGCCCGCGTGCGGGCTATGACGGTTACAAGCGCAAACGCGGCAGCAAGGTCCACATTGCGGTGGACACCTTGGGGCAATTGCTGGCGGTACATGTGACACCGGCCAATGAACAGGAGCGCGCGCAGGTAGCAGAGCTGGCGCGTCAGGTCCAACAGGTAACGGGACGCACGGTCAAGGTGGCATTTGCCGATCAGGGATACACGGGCAAAGAGCCAGCGCAGGCCGCACTTGATGAAGGCATTGAACTGCAGGTGATCAAACTGGAAGAAGCGAAAAAGGGCTTTGTACTCCTGCCTCGGCGGTGGGTGGTCGAGCGCAGCTTTGGCTGGCTCAACCGTTTCCGACGTCTCGCACGTGATTATGAACGGCTACCCGAAACGCTTGCCGGTCTTCATTTCGTGGTCTTCGCAATGCTCATGCTCGTTCACGCGGTGCCAGTACTTCAAAGTTCCTAACACGCTCTAAGGTGACCAGGCGAAGCGCATGGGTCCCGCTGGCGGCTAATTGTGTTCGGCCTACGCAGGGGAACACACGGCCTCTGCCGCAGAAAGCACGGGCAAAATCGCCTGCAAAGCTTGTGCGATGGATACCGAAAGCCGATAGCGGTCGAGCTCGCCAGGTTTGCCGGCGACATCGAAGGTGCTGTAGGCCATCCGGGTGCTGCCATCGTCCGAATAGTCACCGGTGTCTGCGATTAGAAGGCTGATGATGGGTTTGCCTGCCTTCCCGCCATCCCCTGGCAGGCACAGATGAATTCTTGCGAAGAGATCGGGACATTCGCGGGATCGGTCCAGCACGTGTTCATATACGGGCAAAAGCGTGAGTGCGTGAAGCGTGACGGTAAAGCCGTGCTTGTCGCTCAATGCCTTGTACTCGATGCCTTTAAGTACAAGTCTCGGGTCCTCGTTCGGAGCCTCGAGCGCAAGCGCAAGAGCCCGCACAGCGGCGTCGAGCATCGTCGAGCGGCCCAGCAGATATAAAGTTTCTTCGGTGCGGTGGGACATGAAGAGCTCCTTCTGAAATCGGTGAAGACGTTAGCGAAACAGAACCACGATGTCGTCCAGAATCGGTGCTGCTGCCAGGCCTCATGACAAGCGCATTGTTGCGCCGGCTGATCCCACCTTAAACGCCGCGTGCAAAGGGCGGATTGATAAAAATCAACGGAGGAACTGACGCCCATATAGGGGCAATGCCAGGCAAGCGCCAGCCAGACGGGTAGGTGCAGGCCAGCATCCAGGCGCCGCTGCCGCCCTCGCACGCGAGCGGGCAGCCACCACTTCTTCACATAAGGATGAAAGCATCGTGTATTGCTGGGCGTTCTGCTTTCGGGCCGAAACCAGTTTCGAAGATTTCGGGGGATCCCGAGGCGGAATGATTCCTATGACCCTGATTGACCTAAATCAACAGCGTGAATTCGTTTTCGGACACGATAGTTACTCATGTACGTAACGCAAAACGCTGCCCCATGGCTCGACAAAGCGGACGCCGGATCAGAGGTCTGATTCAGCGCGGGCAGCGGCTACGGGTTCCCGAGATGATTGACCAAACGCAAAATGAAGCCATCGTAGCGACCGGCCTGACCAAATGGTTCGGAGACGGTAGCACGAGAATGACGGCTGTCAACAGCGTGGATTTCGTTGCGCACTTCGGCGAAATGTTATTCATTGTAGGGCCGTCCGGAAGTGGCAAAACCACCTTGCTCAGCATAATCTCCGGCATTCTGCGCCCCAATGCAGGCACAGTGAAAGTCAACGGCGACGACCTCTGGACACTGGGCGACGATCGCCTGGCGGACTTTCGTCTGAATAGTATCGGCTTTGTCTTTCAGGACTTCCATCTGTTTCCACGACTGACTAGCGCCGAGAACGTCGCGATTCCGCTGATCCTGAAACATCAGGACTGGAAAGAATCCATCACGGCCGCGGCGAAATGCCTTGAAGTCGTCGGTCTGAAAAACCGCAGCGAGATATTGCCGGTCAAGCTCTCGGGAGGCGAACAGCAGCGTGTGGCGATTGCCCGCGCGATCGTGGGCAGTCCGCAAATCCTGATTCTCGACGAACCCACCGCGTCGCTCGACGGCGACACGGGAAGGATGATCATTGCCTTCGTCAAGGAAAAGATCCTCAATCAGAACCGTTGCATCGTCATCGTGACGCACGATGCGCGTATCAACGAATACGCTGACCGGATCATCCACATGGAAGACGGGCGTATCACCGGTCTCGATAAGGGCACAGAATGAGAACCAGGATTATTTTTGCCCTGTCGATTCTCGGCATCCTGGCGGGACTGGCGGGCGCCTTTGTCTTCGGCATGCAACGCAAGGCTGAACCGCCCGTTTTTACGCCCGTGAGCAACCCGTATGCGTCGGCAATCTACGCGGATGGCATTGTCGAAAGCGAACAGGTAGGCGGCCAGAACGTCAATATTTATCCGGAAGTGTCGGGCCCGATCACGCAGGTACTGGTGCATGAAGGCCAGCACGTCACGGCGGGAACGCCGTTACTCAAGATCGACGATTCCGTGCAGATTGCCACTACCGAGCAACTGCGCGCGCAGTCCGAGGCGGCGTGGGTTGCCGTGCAGGAACTCCAGGCACAGCCGCGCAAGGAAACATTGGCGGTGACGAAGGCGCAGGTCGATCAGGCGCGGTCGAACCTCAAAGCGGCCCGCGATCAGTATGACAAGCGCCTCGCCTCTTACCAGTTCGACAACCGGTCGATCAGCAAGGACGTGGTGGATACCGCGCAAGACGCGGTCGCCCAGGCGCAGACCACGCTGGAAGTCGCGCAGCGGCAGTACGAGCTCACGCGGGCGGGGGCGTGGAGCTACGACATCAGCAATGCACAGAAGCAGTATGAGGCGCTCACCCAATCCTACAAGGCCGCTAGCGCGTTGCTGCAAAAATATGCGGTTAGGGCGCAAGCCGATGGGATCGTGTTGGCGCTCAACGGAACGCCCGGCAGCTATGTGTCGTCGCAGGGCGTGTACGACGCCTACACGCAGGGATTCGATCCACTGATCGTCATGGGCGCGTCGCAGGACTATCTGTCGGTGCGTTGTTACATCGACGAGATTCTCGTCTCGCGGCTGCCGCCTCCCGGGCACATCCAGGCGCAACTCTCGGTGCGCGGCACCGACGTCAAGGTGCCGCTGGAATTCGTGCGTGTGCAGCCCTATGTCTCGCCGAAGATCGAGCTGTCCAATCAACGCCAGGAAAAGGTCGATCTGCGCGTGTTGCCGGTGATTTTCCGCTTCAGGAAGCAAGATCTTCCGATGGTTTATCCAGGCCTGCTGGTCGACGTCTTTATCGGGCCCAAATAATGTCTTCGCTCATGCAGGCATGCGCCAACGTGCTCGCGCCGAGCGTCTCGCGGCGCTGCGCATTGCGCGGGGTCTTGCCCGGCGTGATGGCCGCGGCCTTGCTTGGTGCCTGCGCGGTAGGACCCAATTTCAGCCGCCCGGCGGCGCCCGCCGTGCAGGGCTACACTCATGAACCGCTGGCTGTGGCAACAGTCACCGCCGATAGCGAGACGCAGCATTTCACGCCGGGCGCGGCGGTTCCGTTCGACTGGTGGCGCCTGTTCGGATCGGCGCAACTCGACGCGAGCGTCGATGAGGCGCTCACCCACAACCCGACGCTCGAGGCGTCCGAGGCCAGCTTGCGCGAGAGTCAGGACAGTCTGCGTGCCGGTTACGGCGTGTTCTTTCCACAGATAGGCGCACAGGCGGAGGCCGTGCGCGAGCGCAATTCGCCGGGCACGAACGGTTTGGCCGGGCACGGCACGGTCTTCAATCTGGTCACCGCGAGCGGCACCATCAGTTACGCGCTCGATGTGTTTGGCGGCAAACGCCGAGCCGTAGAAGGATTGCAGGCCCAAGCCGACTACCAGCGCTACCTGACCAAGGCTGCCTACCTCACTCTGACGGCCAACGTTGTGAATACCACGATCGCGCAGGCGGCCTATGCCGCGGAGATCCGCGCGACCGAGCAATTAATCGGCCTCGAGAAGCAGCAACTCGAGATCACCGAAGCCCAGGTGCGCGCCGGCACGTCTGCCTATGCAAGTGTGCTGAGCGTGCGCACTCTGATCGCCACTAACCAGGCATCGCTTGCTCCTCTGCGGCAGAAGATCAGCGCGGCGGATCATCTGCTCGCGACGCTGGAAGGCGTGTTTCCCTCCGAAGCGAACCTGCCGGAAATCGACTTGAGTTCCCTCTCGCTGCCCAAAGACCTTCCAGTGAGCTTACCTTCCGAACTGGTGCGGCAGCGGCCGGATATTTTGTCTGCCGAGGCACAGTTGCATGTGGCGAGTGCCAACATCGGCGTGGCGACCGCGGCAATGTTCCCGAGCATCAGCCTGAGTGGAACCTACGGCGCGGGCGGGACTAGCTTCGGCAATCTCTCGACGGACAGTTTCAGGTTCTGGAGCATCGGTCCGTCGATCACCATTCCGCTATTTCAGGGGGGCAGCCTGTGGTACGGCCGCAAGGCGGCGATCGACGCGTACCAGCAAACGCTTGCCAATTATCGGCAGACCGTGCTGGCCGCGTTCGAGCAGGTCGCCGACGCGCTGAAAGCGCTGGAATATGACGCGCAAGCCCTGGAGGCGCAAGCGGAAGCGCAGCGCGACGCGGTAGGGGCGTTGTCCCTGCTGCAGGCCGGCTACCGCGCAGGGACAGTTGGCTACCTGGATGTCCTGATCGCCGACGTGCAACTCCACCAGGCGACTATTGCCTATCTCCAAGCCGTCGCCCAGCGCCATCAGGACACGGTCGCCTTATTCGTCGCACTCGGCGGCGGATGGTGGAACGGGCAGGGTGAAGCGAGCGGAGGCCAGGGATCATGAAGTACAGCGGCATCATGCGGATCGGCTTCAAGCTGCTGGTTAACGACCGGGCGAAGTTCTCTGCCTTACTGATTGGGATCACGTTCGCGGTATTCTTGATGATGCAGATGACCGCGATGTTCGCCGGCATCCTGAACCGTGCCTATTCGACGGTGACCAATATTGGCGCATCGATGTGGATCATGGATCCGGCCGTCAACACGCCGACGAGCCCGATTCCGTTGCCTGACTACCTGCTGGACGCGGCCCTCAGCATGAACGGCGTCGCTTACGCGGTGCCGCTCTATATCGGCGGCGCGCAGGTCAGACTTGCGGACGGCACGTATCAGGCAGTCAGTGTAGTCGGGCTGGACGATGCCAGCCTGTTCGGCCACCCGGAAATCCAGCAGGGCAACATTCTGGATATCTACGCCGACGATGCATTCATGGTGGTAAAGGACGCGGAGTTCTCGAAGCTGGAGAACCCGAAAATTGGCACGGCATTCGAGCTCAACGACCACCGCGGGGTGATTGTGGGCGTTGCGAGAGTCGCCGCAAATGGACTGAACGGCGTACCGACGCTTTACACGACCTACAATCGCGCGATCCAGTACGTCCCGGGAACGCGCTTCACGATCTCCTATATCCTGGTGCAGGCGAAGAATGACGCCGCGATTGCAGGCATCAAACAGCAGGTGGCCAAACTCGGCTACGTTGCGCTGACCAAGAATGAGTTCAATCAGCATATTGCGAACTACTACACGTATCAGACAGGTATCGGTACCAACATCCTGTTGATGACCGTGATCAGCTTTATCGTGGGACTGTCGATCTCGGGCCAGACTTTTTACACTTTCATTCTGGAGAACCTCGACAAGTTCGGCGCGCTCAAGGCCATCGGCGCGAAGGGACGTGAACTGGTGTACATGATCCTGTTCATGGCGACATTCACGGCACTGACCGGTTATGGGCTGGGCGTCGGTCTGGTCACCGTGGTGATTTCGATCGCCAAGGTCTGGGTGCCCAACTACGCAGCCATTACGACATTCTGGAACCTTGGGCTGGCGTTCGGCATGGTGTTGCTGATTGCCGGGATCTCCAGCTATATCGGCGTGCGGAAGGTCCTGAAGATCGAGCCGTTCGATATCTTCAGGGGATAGCGTTTCGAAGACAGGCGATGCTCATGCACTTACAAGGTTTTGCTGCAGGGTTTGAACGTCGGGATCTTCCGCGTCACAAAGGCCTGAGCGAAATCGATGGTCTGGTGCTGGTCAAGAATGCGCGACGTCCATGATGGACAGCATCAGGCGCGAGCCGAGCCCCCGACCATTGAATTCGTCATCCACTACTAGCGAGAACTCGCAACTGGTGAGGCCGGGGTTGGCGATGTAGCGCGAGACGCCGATCATCCGTTCCGTTTCGGTGAACTCGCCATCCGCGCCGGGCGTACGCTCCTTGTAGACAGCGACGAGCGCCATTTCGCGGTCGTAGTCGATCAGCGTGTAGCGCGCCAGCATGGGTACCGACAGTTCGCGCAGCGTGTATAGCCCGCCACTGGGCATCGGCCATTCCTGCTTGTAGTTCGACGGGTATGGCAGGATGGCCAGAGGTCGTAGCGATGCAACAAGGGTTGTGCATTGTCGATCCCATGAGTGGTCACGCCGTCGATCTGTGCCTCTGGCCCGAGCCGGCGCACGCTCGCCATCATGTCGTTGTAGATATCGCGCACGCCGGTGGCGTTCAGGACGTTGAGGACGACGCCCGAACATCGGATTTGTGCGGAATATTGGGTGGATCTATTTTCAGCGCGACCGGGTAGCCGAGCTGGCCGGCAATCAGCATCGCTTCGTTGGCGTTGGGCCAGGATGGTTTGCATAATCGGGATATTGAAAGCGGCCAACAGGGCTTTCGATTCCATTTCTGTCAGCACTTTGCGCCGCTCGGTCAGGACGCTTTCGATCAGGATGTGCGCACCTGCCAGATCCGGATTGGCAAGTTGCGACAGCGGCGGGGGCGTCTGTTGCAGCAGTTGCTGGATCTGGTAGAACGAAGCGATGTTGCCGAAGGCATCGACCGCCGCCTCGGGTGAGCGGAAGGTCGCGACACCGCGCTATTGATGATTTCCCGTGCCCCGGCGACCGTTTTATCGCCCATCCAGCAGGTCAGCAACGGTTTGCCGATGATGGCGCTTGCGAGAACCAGCACTTCTGCCACCGCGGCCGGGTCGACGTCCAGCTTGGGGGGAGTAGATGACCAGTATGCCGTCGACCTGGGTGTCGCCGGCACAGGCGGCGACGGCCGCGCGGTAGTGTTCCGGGCCTGCTTCTTCCGACAGATCCAGCGGGTTCGCAAGCGTTGCGAGCGG